>CAWCCU010000014.1:0-384628 GCA_963794195.1 uncultured Acidobacteriaceae bacterium | reverse complement strand
TGTCCGTGGTTGCGACGACCCTCCGGGATTTTTAAACCGCGAGCGTGAACGATTGGGGGCGATTCGCCTTCCGGCGACAAATTCTTCCAGGCGACGGTGCGCGAAAATCTTGAGATTTACGATCGCGTCGGTGGAGGAGATTCGTTCGCGTCCGGCTTAATCTACGGCTTTTTGATTGGAAAGGACGCGCAGTGGGCAGTCGAGTGTGGCGCGGCGCACGGAGCGTTGGCCATGACCACGCCGGGCGACACCACCATGGCAACCTTGAGTGAAGTTCTGAAAGCGCCAGCTCATCGAAAAACAGCGCGAATCCTTATTTATAGCGTTTTTAGGATCGGGAGAACCACAACACAGATACGCTGTCGAACAAGCTATTGAAAGAATCCGCGAATCGGATCGTGCCTGCTACCCGTGCTGCCAACACTACGGAGGCAATGCAAGCGGTCGAAGCTGTCCACGCTGGAGGGATTCCGATCGTCGATATGACAATGACCGTTCCCGATGCGCCATCACTGATCCGGCAGCTCGCGAAAAGCCATGGGGGACACGTTCTCATTGTGCTGGTACGGTGTTGAATGCGGAGCAGGCCACCGCTTGTCTCGATGCGCTTTCTGAACTTCTGGTGAGTCCCGGACTCTCGATTGCGGTTCTCTAAACCGCAAACACCTGGCCAAGCTTGCCATTCCGGGCGCGCTTACCCCGACGGAAATCATGGCAGCTACTGCTCATGGGGCGAAATTGATCAAGATTTTTCCCTGCGGAAATATGGGTGGAAGGAATATCTCAAATCGTTGAGGGGCCCGTTTCCAAATCTTTCTTTAATTCCGACTGGTGGCGTGAATTCTTCCTGATGCCGCCGAGTTTCTGGCCGCCGGCGCGTTTGCGTTGGGCGTTGGCTCGGAACTTGTCGATGCCATGGCGCCTCGGGAAGGGAATTTTGAAAAGATCACCCATGTAGCGAAAGAGCTGGTCGCGTCCATACAAACCTTTCGCAACACGAAGAGCGCGGTTTAAGCTTTAAGTGCTCGCCCAGAATTCTAATCGACGTGTTCTCCCTCTTCGACAAAGCCGAGTTCGGGCGGAGGCAGTTTGTCGCTCTGCCGCGCCCAGAAAACGTAAAGCGTGGGCAACATAATCGATGCTGATGAATAGTTCGACGATCAGGCCGCCGACAATCACGATGGCAAATGGTCGTTGCGAGTCGGACCCGATGTCATGTGACATCGCAGCCGGAAGAAGCCCAAAGTCGCCACCAGCATGGTCATCATGATGGGCCGCAGGCGCAAGCGAGCACCTTCTTGGCGGCCTCGCGCGGATTCATGCCGCGCGTGCGAAGCTGATTGATGTACTCCACCATGATGACGCCGATTTCGACCGACACTCCGATGAGTGCCAGGAATCCCAAGCCGGACGACACTGAGAAATGCGTACCAGTGAGCAGCAGGCTGAGAAAGCCACCGAGCGGCGAAAGCCCGACGACGGCGAAAATCAGTCCGACCCATTTCCACGAATCGAAAGCCGAATAAAGAATGAACGACATGAGCAGCAGTGTGATGGGCACGATCATGGCGAGGCGACGGTTGGCGCGCTGCTGGCTCTCATATTCGCCCGTCCAGTCGAGGTGATAGCCCTCGTCGAGGTGCACTTTCTGTCCGACCTCCTCAATGGCCTGGCGTACCGTGCTGCCCAGGTCGCGGCCGCGCACGCTGTACTTTGATGGCGATGTAGCGCGAATTTCCTTCGCGATAAATGTTCGATGCGCCGTCTTCTAGTTTCATCTGGCAAACCTGGCCCAACGAGACGCGCTCGCCTGAGGGCGCCAGGATGCGAATATTTGCGATGTCCTCGACCGTTTTGCGGAATGGCGCCTGGTAGCGGACGGTCAAGTCGTAACGCTGTTCACCGATCAGAATTTGGCTGACGGCTTTTCCGCCGACAGCGGTTTCCACCGCGTCCTGCACGTCGCTGACGTTGATTCCAAATCGATCGGCGGCGGCACGATCGACGACCAGATTCACATTCGGCTGGCCCCGCACCTGAAATGTGCCCAGATCGGCGACGCCGGGAATCTTGCTCATCACGGCTTGAATTTCGTTGGCTTTGGCTTCGAGGACTTTCAAGTCGGTGCCGAAAAGTTTGACTGCCAGTTCGCCCTTTACGCCGCTGACGGCCTCTTCCACGTTGTCGGAAATCGGCTGCGAAAAATTCCAATCGACGCCGGGAAATTTGTTCAACTCCGTGTCCATGGCGGCGATGAGTTCGTCTTTTGTCTTGATATTCCGATCGCCACTTCGAGCGCGGCAGCAGATCCACAAAGAATTCGGTGTTGTAGAAGCCGCTGGCATCGCTGCCATCATCGGGACGGCCGACCTGGCTCACGACCTGCTTGACCTCGGGAAATTGGCGAGCGCCTGACGCGCTTGCTTGGCGAGCGCCATTCCGGCGGACGGCCCGGTGCTGGGCGCAAGCGTTCCACGCACCCAAATCGCGCCTTCATCCAGATGAGGCAGGAACTCGGAACCGATCACGCCCCCGAAACCCAGAAACAACATGACGCCAAGCGCAGCCACGCCCATCCCCAAAGTGAATTTCAGTGGTCAAAGCACCAGTCGAGCAGCGCGGGCGTAGTGTTCCTGCAGCCAGTGAAATACGGGATTCCGCCATTCCTTGATTTCGTCCTTGAACAGCAGCGTGCACAGCACCGGGGCAATCAGCAGCGCAAAAATCAGTGCGCCCAGCAAGGGCGAACGCCACCGTCCACGCCATGGGCCGGAACAAGCGGCCTTCCACGCGCTGCAGAGTGAAGATCGGGAGATAGGAAACGATGATGATGATGCGCGCGAAGAAGACCGGCCTTTGCACTTCATGCGCGGCGGTGCCGATCATCTCGATAAATGTTTTCTTGCCGCGGCCATACTCGGCGTGGCGCAGAATGTTCTCGATCATTACCACCGAGCCATCCACGACCATGCCGAAGTCCAGCGCACCCAGCGAGAGCAGGTTCGCGGGAATGTGACTCAGATCCAGCAGGATCGCGGCAAACAGCAGGGCGAAAGGAATTGTAATAGTGACAATCAGCGCGCTGCGAACATTGCCCAGGAACAAAAACAAAATCAGTGTGACCAGCAGAACGCCGTCGGTCAAATTGCGCAGGACGGTATGAGTTGTGTAATGCACCAGATCGCTGCGGTCGAGATGCGGAACAATCTTCACGCCGGCGGGCAGTTGATGAGCATTCAGTTGCGCGATCTTTTCGTGGAGCGCGTCGAGTGTCGCGTCCGCTTCCGCCCCTTTGCGCAAAAGCACGATGCCCTCGACTACATCGTCATCATTGATGACGCTTCCATCTTCTTGTGCGAATTGTTTTGCCCAGTTGACCCAGTCGAACCTTGGGCGCTTGCACTACAACGGCGAGATCGCGCACGCGAACCGGCGTACCATTCTGGACCTTTACGACTGTTGCGGCAATGTCGTCTGTGGTTTGCATCAGGCCGACCGCACGTACATTTAGCGCCTGCTCGCCGCGCTCGATGAAATCCTCCGCCGGCGTTGGTGTTGTTCGCGGCGAGAGCCTGCTCCACCTGGCTAAGCGACAGTCCGTAGGAAACGAGTTTGCCGGGATCAATCCGCACCTGGTATTCGCGAGTCGGCCCGCCAAACGGATTTACATCCACCACATTGGGCACCGACTTCAACTGGTTGACGACGTACCAGTCGTTCAGTGTTTTCAGTTCCATCACGTCGTACTTCGGATTCGTGCTCTGTAACGTGTAGAACATGATCTGGCCGGTCGGACTGTAATCCGGCCCGAGTCCTGGATTCACGCCGGCAGGCAGTGTCGCGAGCTGCAAACGGTCGAGCACTTCCTGGCGAGCGTTGAATGTTGTCGTCTCGTCGTCGTATATGATCGTGATCATCGAAAGGCCCGCCAGCGAAGTGGAACGCAGGTGGGTCATATGAGCGACGCCGTTCAAGGTAACTTCGAGTGGAACAGTGATTTGCTGCTCTACTTCTTCAGCCGCGTGGCCGGGCCATTGGGTGATGACCTGCGCGTAGGTATCGGCAACGTCGGGGTACGCTTCGATGGGCAGATTGTGAAATGAAATGATGCCCCAGACGAACAGCACGACGGCGACGCTCAGCACCAGGATGCGATTGCGCAGGGCAAAGTCGATCAGATAACGAATCATTTGCCTTGCTCCGCCACGGCCGAGGAAAACTCCAAGGCGTTCGCTACGATTTCATCTCCGGCCTGAGTCAATCCAGCCTGTATCTGCTGCAATCCGTCAACGTTCCGCCGGGCGTTGCACTTCGACGCGGCGGAACTGTTGTGCGCCCTCTCTTGCGGAATACCCAATCTTTGTCTTGCAGGCGCATGACCGCGGTGGATGGAACCACGATCCGCGATTGCGATTTGCGCGAACGGAAAGTGGCCACGGCAAACATGCCGGGACGCAACGAGCCGTCGTGATTCGGCAACACGATGCGCACTTTGGCCGAGCGGGTTGCAGGATCGAGGACGCGGGAAATATCAGCGACCTTGCCGCGAAAGTTTTGTCCGGATAGGCGTTGAGCCGGATCTCGGCAGTGTCGCCCACATGCACATCGCCGAGATCATTCTCGTAGAAGTCGCAAACACCCACACCTGGCTGAGGTCCGCGACCGTGAAGAGGTTGGGACTGTTGTCGAGACTCTTGATGCCCTCGAAGCCGGAGATGTTTTGCTCGACGATCGTTCCCGAGACCGGAGCGCGAAGTACGATCAACGATCCGGGATGAGCCGGATCGCCTCCCAGCAACCGGACATGCTGTTCCGCGCTCTGCACATCCACTTTAGCTTTTTCTTCGGTGTCATCAGCTTGTTGTAGATCTTTTTCCGCCAGGGCGCCATGCGAATACAGCAATTGCGCGCGATCAAGACCCTTCTGCGATAGATGCTCATCTGCAACGGCCTTCTGATAATCGGAAAACGCTCCCGACAAATCGACGCTGTGAATCGATAGCATCACTCGCCCTTTTTCACGTAATCGCCCAACCGCACTTTTAATTCGACGACGCGTCCCGAACCCTGCGAGGTCACGTGGATGGTGCTATTCACGTCGGGAGTGACGCTGCCATTGGCGTTCAAGGTGGTTGGCAGATCTCGCGTCTCCACTTTCGCCAGCTTGAACAGTTCAGGATGTTCGACAGTGTAAAGATTAGGATCGAGCGTGACTTCGGACTTGGTCGGAGCAGCTTTCGAATCGCCGGAGCAGGAAACGCCGAGTCCAGCGAAAAATAACGCACTACTCATGGCGCATTGCGCGCATCAGTATTTGTTTTCTCATTGCACCACCTCGCGGCCGACAGCAAGATTGAGTTGATTGGCCGCACCCAAGATAAGTGCCGATCAAATTGATATAGCTGAGTTGAACGCTGCGATATTCACTCTGCGCGTTCAGAAAATCAAGTAGCGACGCGCCTCCGTGCTGATACGCAAATGCCACCGTGTCACGCACCCGGGTGGCTTGTTGCAGATACTTGTCCTTGTACGGCCGCAACAGGGCCACACTGCTATTCAGAACGGCATAGGCAGAATCCACATCGCTAAATATCTGTGCCTGGGCGGCGTCCAAGAGGCGCTGACTGCGGTCGATGTCGAGTTGCGTCCTGAGCTTCTCGCCTTGGTTGCGGTCAAAAAAACGCAAGGGAATATTCATGCTCATGCCAATGTAGGCATCAATCGGAGGATTGCGGCCGACATCAAACCCGAAAGTTGGGTCGGTCGATCCGTTGGCGACAGCCAGGCTGTGATCGGTTTTCGCTTTTTCCACCGTCTGCGAAGCTAACTTCAGGTCGGGACGCGTGTCTTCGGCAATTTTGCGAAACTCATCCAACGGCAAGATCTGTTCGCTGAAGTCGAATGATCCTGTCACCCCAAACTGGTCGACCGGCGTTCGGTCATTGATCAGCATCAGCATCTGGATTTTCGAGGTGCGCAGGTTGACCTCCGCAGTCTGTAGATCGGATTCATATTGCACCCTCTGCAACTCCAGTCGATCCAGATCGATTTGCGCGATATCGCCCGCTTTCAGGCGTTCCCGGCTGACGTCGAGCAGGTGATCATAGTACGACAGGTTTTCCTTGGCCACTTCAAGGACCGCTTTGGCTTGCAGCGTCTCCACGAACGCGCTGCGCAGATTGAATAACAAGTTTCTTTCGAGGTCCGACTGGTTCGACACAGTCATCGCGGTCATTTTCTGGGCGCTCTCCAATCGCAAGCTCCGCTTACGATTTCTTTCAAACAAATAGTTGACCGAAGCCTCCGGAAGTAGAAACGCGAACGGGCCATGTTCGGGGCCTCCCCCGAATGGAGCGATTTGATCGGCGGCGAGCGTTAGGTTTGGATTTGGTCGAAGGTTTGCCGTGATTTCTCCCGCTTTTGACTCATCTATATTTACTCTGCCCGCTTGCAGAGTTGGATTGCTCTGCTCGAATCGCGCACGTACTTTCTCCCAAGTCCAGGGTTCCTGTGCCGCCGTGGCGACGCAACCCATGAACAGGATAAATACGATCCAATAATGCCGGTAATCGCTTGTCATCGAGTGGCTCCGCTATTGGATAGGCTGAGACAAAAATATGTGCAAGGGCTGTGTAACAAAGCCATAAAGACTTCTCACGAATGCCGAGTGCGTTGAACCCGAACCGGATGCACAGACCCGGAGCCGCCCGCTAAAGTCCTGCGAGTCGACCAAGATTTGGGATTTTCGAAAATCCGCGCTGCGGGAAACGAACAGACACGGCTTAGTCAGAATGCTCAGAGAGCGGGAGGGGCTCGGGAACCGGCGGTGCCGGCAAGGGCTTGATCGGGCAATATTGGTTGCTCGATGGAAATTAATCCGGTCGTCTCATCCTTGGCTTTGAAACAGACCGCATCCAGAAGTTGCTCGGGCGGCCGGCTGGCATTACTCCAGGTAGGAGAATTCGGTCCGGCTGCTTGCTTCACTACCCGCTTGGAGGGACTCGATTCTTCAATTTCGGCGCGTACTGGGTGCAGATCGTCGGTCGCGGAAACGATCGGGAACAGTAAAGCCAGCAGACAGCTCAAGAGCACGAAGGAACGAGAGCGAGAAAAACGTCCCAAAGCCCGGGAAGACGTCAGATCGTGCCGCCAGATCAAAACGGCAGGCAGCGCCAGCATTAGCCAGAGCAAATTGAGGAGCAGTTCCATTGAACCTTAGATTCCGCGCCGGAAATATTTGGTTGCACTCATCAGTCTCGCACGACGCTGAACCCAAATCAAATGACTTTGGTGCGTAGCTACGAACGGGAAGAGATTCGCAAATCAGCCATCTCTTTTGCTGTGGACAAGCGAAAGAAACCGATATAAAAAGTAAGCGGGAACAAAAGGCCCGGAATCTTCGGGACTTCATTCCCACAGGTCAACTGAGTCCACTACTATGCTGAATGAGGAACGCCGCCGCGCCATTCTCGAAGTCCTGAACAATCAGGGCAGGGTATTGGTCAAGGATCTCGCACGGCAATTCGAAACCTCTCAGGTCACAATTCGTAAAGATCTGGAGGTCCTGCATGAACAGCGTCAATTGCACCGCACTCACGGCGGAGCGTTGCCGGCGCGCGAGGGCGCGCTTGAGGACCCCACCTTACGCGAAAAAGAACAGTTGCATCGCAAGGACAAGTTGCACGTCGCGACTGCGGCCGCGCGAATGGTGAAGGAAGGGCAAGTAATCATTCTTGATTCAGGCACGACGACCACAGCCATCGCGCGAGCGTTGCGCAATTTTCGGAATCTCACGATTATTACGAATGCACTAAATATCGCCGGTGAACTGGCGGGTACTACCCTCGACGTCATTTTGACCGGCGGCACATTGCGCAAGAATTCGTTTTCCCTGGTGGGCCCGATTGCGGAAGAAACGTTGCGCCGTCTGAGTGCCGATCTCCTATTTCTCGGAGTGGACGGTTTTGACGTGCAGTATGGCCTGAGCACGCCGAATCTGCTGGAATCGAAGGTGAACCGGGTCATGGTCGAGATTTCCAAACGCATCGTGGCGGTATGTGATTCGAGCAAGTTCGGGCGCCGTAGTTTGTCCATGATCGTGCCCACTGCATCCATGCATGAAGTAATTACGGATCGCGGCATTCATAAGTCCGATCTGCGAGCGCTGAGGAAAGCCGGGATCGAGGTCACGCTTGTCTAGTTCGCCCCGGGACCCCGGGAGCACTCCGCGTTTTGACGTGACCGTAGCCGGCGAGTTAAACCTCGATCTCATTTTGTACGGACTGCCGACGGAACTTCCGCCGGACCGCGAATTGCTTGCCGACCGGATGATGCTGACTCTGGGCGGTTCTTCCTCCATTGTGGCTCATAACCTGGCAGCGCTCGGAAGCCGAGTAGGTTTCCAGTCAGTCATTGGAGACGATCAATTAGGTCAGACTGCAGTGAAGTTGATGGCCGACATCGGGGTGGAAGTTTCCCGGGTAAAGCAAATCTCCGGCCCAATCAAGAGCGGACTGACGGTGATTCTCCAGCACGACGCCTGGCGAAACATTCTTACCTACGCAGGCACGATCTCAGAGCTTGCATTGGACGATCTTGATTTCGATTATCTAACCGACTCCCGGCATTTTCACTTCTCATCTTTTTATTTGCAGACACGCTTGCGTCCACATGTAACCGAACTATTCAAGAAACTGAAAGCTGCCGGCCTGACGATTTCACTGGACACCAACGACGACCCTGAAGATCTTTGGGAGGGTGGTCTCCGGGATGTCCTGAATTACGTGGATATCTTAATGCCCAACGCGCGTGAGGCCCTTCGCATTGCGAAAACCGATAATCTGGAATCTGCAGTCGACCAATTGGCGGAGACAGTCCCGCTTGTCGTGGTCAAGATGGGAGCCGAGGGCGCGATGGCAAGACAGGGCTCAAGAAGGTTTGTCAGTCCGCCGGCAAAAGTGGATTTTGTCGATCCGGTGGGAGCGGGAGATAGTTTCGATGCTGGATTTCTGCATCAATACATACGCGGCGCGGATATTTCCACGTGTCTTGCGTACGGTAATTTGACTGGAGCGCTCTCCACCACCAAACCCGGAGGGACAGAAGCCTTTCGCGATTCTAAACATCGGAAACAGTTTCTTGGAGAGAATGCTGGAAGAAAATAGGTTGGGACTTGATTTCAGGTTTTGGGTTCTTGGTCTCAGGTCTGGACTCACCGCTGAGGAACGAAGACCCGAGACCTACCGGCCAACCTCCAGCAACAAATGCTGTTTGAACTCTGTTTTTAGTTTGGCAACGCCGTCGGCAGCCGCTTCCACCGAGCCCAGATCTTTGCCGTCCGCGTAGTCGATCACGTGGTAGGACCCCGATTTAAGGCCGCGTAACTCAACTTCGCCCTTCCACGGAATATCGTCGGTAGGCGCAAAAAACGCGTAGTACATCTTGTCGTCTTTGGAAATGGCGTAAGCCTCCGGCACATCGATCCCTGTCGTGTAAAGATCGAGGAATGTGCCCTTGGAAAGCATTTTTTCGTTGTAAATGCCAATCCACTTCTTCCAGTGTTCTTCTTTTTCCTGCGTTAACATGACCGCTTTGTATTTCGGCCCAGGGTCAGGCCAAACGAACTTGGTTCCCACTACGCCGCCCGCTCCGATAGTCGAGGCAAAATCGTCGCCATGTTCCTTCCAATCATTACCCACTCGGGTCATTGCGGAAAGTTCCACATGATCGCCGTAGACTGCGGATTCAGGCCCTAAAAGCGCTTTGTACACCTTGATGCGGCGTCGCACCTGGAGTGCACCGACCGGGTCTGCAGTGACTGCCTGGTCCATGTAAGGCAGCCACGCAAGCGAGGGGGGCGTGCCGCATGGGCAGCTCTGGGTCACGCTTTGCGGTTTGATTGCGCGAGTGGTCTGGAAAATTGTTTTATAGACATCGGCAACCGCGTTTACGGAATCTTGTGGAGACTTGTGATGATGCGCGGGGTTGTAGCAGGCAGGCACGCTGTAAATATTGTCGAGCTTGGATCCGTCAAATCCCCAGTCGCGGATAAATTTTTCGGTCAGCCGCTTATAGTAAGCCTGCACTTCGGGCAGGGCAGGGCAGAGTACGGCCAAATCACGCGTGATGCGTCCGTGCTTTCCGTTTTTGTCCAGAATCAACCACTCGGGATGTTCCTGCACAACTTTCGAAACTATGTATTTGTGCGACTCCGCTCTGCGCTCTCCATCTTCCACGCCCAATGGCAGCCACCAGAGTTGCGCCAGCATGCCTTGCTTGTGAAAATCTTCAGTCATCTTTTTTATGGAATCGCCAGGAAAAGTTTCTTTTCGTGGATTCCAATCGCCGTAGGTATCGAACCAGCGATCATCGAGGGTCGCCCACTTGATTCCCAACTCTTTTAGTTTTGGAACGGTCCCCAGCATCTGCGCCGGGGTCACGTTGAACTCATATCCCCATCCGCACCAACTTACGTTGTAAGCCTCGCTTGAAGGCTTGGTAATTTCCCACCCTTCTTTTTGCAGGATGCTTGACCACGTTCTCAGTGGCTCGTAAAAATCGCCGGTATAGACTGACACGAAGCTGCGAGGCGTCGAATAACTTTCTCCTGGCTTGAGCGCTACATTTGCAGGAATATCGATTGCTGCGGACACCGTTCCGTCCGCGTCGACTTTTGAGGGAATGCCCAGCGTTAGCGGCAGAGTTTCGACGTGACCAATGGCTTCGCCTACGGATGCATTCCAAAATGCGACCACGGGAATGCCGCCACCGTAGCCGCCTTTCACCTCTGCACCCATAAGATTTGGCCGCGAGAACTTGCTGTCAACTTCAGGATATCGTTTTCTCCCCAGTCATAGCTCGAGCCCTGGTACGACCACATGTCATACCGTTTGTCTTCGACCTCGTGAGAATTAAAACGATGTTGTTGCTCGACTACCTGTCGATCTGGAAATCCGGCCGCCCCGGTATTCTTATAATCGACGCTGGTTAACAGTACATTGGGGAAATCGTCGTAGGCTTCGATTTGCAAAGTGCGTTGATGCCGGCTCCGGAGGCCCGAGGGGATGGGCGGGAATTTCGACATGTTTTCCACGGCCCAATTTCCCCGTTGCTTCAGTCGTCTTGGCTTGATCGAAGTCCAGGACGAAGTGAATTTCTTTCTTGTCCTGCACCAATTAATCGCTTTCGGCGGGTGCCCCCAAACGCGGTTCATCCAGGCTTAACTTGGCGCCATTCTTGAGCAAGGCACCTTGCACGTAACCGGAGGGTAAAACCTGAAACTCGGCGGTGCCAGTAGTTAGCACAACCGGGCCACCATGCTGGACGTCGACTCTGATGCTCGACACCCGAGGGGCGGATTCTGCGGCGGGCGCTGCCCCCTTATTGCAACCGACGCTCATCGAAATGATCCCAACCAGTAGGATTGTCGCGATGGCGAAATGGAAGAAGTTTATGGTGGCCGTTTTCCGGTGGTGGCGTTTCATTTTGTCCCTCGAGGTCCTCTATCGAACGAATGCCAACGAAACAAAAGATAACAATTCGCAACTATACAACAATTTAATCGCGCGTCCTACGTCCGATATCCGAATTGAGGCCGGCTTGGTTCCCAGTGATATCCTGCCTATTAGTTCAAACTGGGAGGGGTTCATGTTTCGTCTTAGGCAATCGATTTTCTACGTCATCGTAATATTGGGTGCGAGCGCGAACGGGAGGTCGCAACAGGCGGCCTCCAATGCTATCGAGCACCGCATCGATAGCCTCTTGCAGCGGATGACCGTGGAAGAAAAAGATCGGCCAGTTGGCCCAGTACACCAGCAATACTCCGGAAAACCTTGAACTGGTGCGGCAAGGCAAGGTTGGCTCGCTGTTTAATGTTCTGGGAGCAGCCGACGTGAACGCCGCGCAAAAAGTCGCAGTTGAGCAGTCACGGCTGAAGATCCCGCTCATCTTTGGACTGGACGTGATCCACGGTTATCGCACGGTTTTTCCCGTGCCGATTGCAAGTGCCGGCAGCTTTGATCCCGAGTTGATTGAGCAAGCGGAGAGGATCGCTGCCAAAGAAGCAACAGCGGCCGGAATCAAATGGACATTCGCGCCCATGGTGGACATCTCGCGCGATCCGCGATGGGGCCGCATGGTGGAAGGGGCTGGCGAAGATCCGTACCTGGGCTCGGTGGTTGGGGCCGCCCGAGTCCGCGGATTTCAAGGTAAAGACATTGCCGATCCTCAAAGGGTGGTGGCTTGTACCAAGCACTATGTGGCCTATGGCGCGGTCGAAGGAGGTCGCGACTACAACACCGTCGATATTTCCGAGGCGCTGCTCAGGGAAGTTTATCTTCCGCCATTTCACGCCGCTGTGAAGGCCGGCTCTGCCACGATCATGTCCGCTTTCGAAGATCTGAATGGTGTGCCGGCAACGGTGAACCGTCATACTTTGACCGACATTCTTCGCGGTGAGTGGGGGTTCCAGGGGTTTGTGGTTAGTGATTACGGGGCAGTCGACGAACTCCTGCCGCATGGCGTGGCGCGAGACCAGGCCGACGCGGTCCGGCAAGCATTGTCCGCCGGCGTCGAAATGGATATGGCGGATGGAGCCTATGGAAAGCAACTCGGACCACTGATTAAGTCAGGAAAAGTGCCGATGAATGTGCTCGACGAAGCAGTGCGCCGGGTTTTGCGGATCAAGTTCGAGGCAGGACTCTTCGAGAATCCTTATACCGACCCGCAACGGGAAGGCAGGGACATTCTGACAGCCGAGGGTGTTCAGCTCGCGCGCAAGTTGGCGCAAGAGTCGATCGTGCTGTTGAAAAACGAAAACAATCTGTTGCCACTCGATAAAAATACCAAAACGATTGCGGTGATTGGGCCCCTGGCGAATGACAAAGCCGATCAACTTGGTTCGTGGGTGGCGCAGGGTAGAGGAGCAGATGCAATTGCTCCACTCGAAGGAATCAAGGCGCAGGCGAAGAATACAGAAGTACTGTATGCAAAGGGCGTGGACATAGATTATTTCGGAAAATCTCCTGACATTGGCGCTCCGGTCGCGGCACCCGCGCCCTCCACCGCGACCGGTGTGGCGGATGTGAGCGCACCCGCTGGTCCCTCCGGTATCGAAGATGCGGTGAGGGCGGCGCAGAAAGCGGACGTAGTCGTCATGTTTTTGGGAGAACTTGCGGGCATGACCGGAGAGGCCAGTTCACGTGCCAGTCTGGATCTTCCCGGCAAGCAGCAACAATTGCTGGAAGCGATTGTTGCCACGGGCAAGCCAGTAGTGCTGGTCCTTGAGAGCGGGCGTCCCCTTGATATTCGCTGGGCGAACGAGCATGTACCCTCAATTTTGCAAGCGTGGTATCCCGGCGTGCAGTCCGGTAATGCCATCGCCGATCTGTTGTTTGGAGATGCATCGCCCAGCGCCAGGATGCCCATCAGTTGGCCGCGCACTGTGGGCCAGATTCCGGTTTATTACAACCACAAAAACACCGGGCGTCCGATGTCCGCCGATCGTTGGCACACCGGATATTTAGATGAAAGCAAAGAGCCGCTGTTTCCGTTCGGGTACGGCCTGACCTATACCGAATTTCGATATACCAACCTAAAGGTAGAATCTGCGACGGTTGCGTCCACGGGAACACTCCATGTGACGGCCGATCTGCAAAATATTGGAACGCGGGGCGGCACCGAGGTCGTCCAATTTTATGTGCACGATCGGGTTGCCCCGACCTCCCGCCCGGTCCGCGAGTTGAAGGGATTTTCGCGAGTCACGTTGGCGCCTGGGGAACACAAGACTGTCGCGTTCTCGGTGAACGCAAACGAACTGGGTTCTTATGATCCCAGCATGCATTGGATTGTGCCGGCGGGCAGCTACGATCTCTGGATTGCGCCGAACGCCAAGGAAGGCTTGTCAGGCGAATTCCAGATTACTTCAAAATAGAGCCGCATGATCGGGCGCCGAGGCCCGAGCTTCGGGGATGCGATCGGATTCCCCATTTTACGAGGGAGGCTCCGCGGGCACCGTAGTTCCTGGCCACGCCGGATCCAGGACAGCACGGATTGTCCCCAGCAATTCGGCATTGTCCGCCGGTTTCTGGAGAAAAGCGGTGGCTCCCAACTTTAAAACCCGCTCCCGATTACTTTGAGGATCTCGCGCGGTCAGTACAATAACTGGAATGTTGGAGAGGGAGGCGCTCTGCCGCAAGCGTTCCAGCACAACGAAGCCATCTCCCGCCGGCAAACCGATATCGAGAATGATCATGTCGGGTTTCTCTTTCATTGCCATTGCGACCGCCGAGAAGCCGTCGCACGCGTATGCGGTGTCATAGTGATTTGCCCGCAAGCGCAGGTTTAAACCGCGTCTTAGATCCGAGTCGTCGTCAACAATCAGGATTTTTTGATTTGCCATGGGGCCCTCGCTTTATTTTCTTCATGATCTTGTTCGTGATGGGTTGCCCTTCGGAATTGTGACGCCGAAAGATCGTCATGACCGTTTCAGTAATATTATCGGCAACTTTCTGCACTGAACTCAGCAGCGATTGATCTGTCGCCGGTGTCGGAAGGTCGACTGGGAGTATCGCGATCTTGAATACGCTATTGTTCTTTAGTTCCGGGCAACTGTTGAGTTGTCCCTGAATGCGATTTCGTAAAATGTCCGCGCGCTTTTCGTCAGTGGATGCCACAATCACGAAAGTTTCGTTGGCCCCTGAGTTTCCCAAGGCCGGCAGGACGGCGTCCTTATCGATGAAAACGCAACCGCGAAGAATCTCTAAACAACGGTGTCGTGTTTCCGTCCAATTACCCATGCCAGAGTGTAGAAGCGGCATTCGCTCCACGGTGACCAGGACGACGGCATCCCGCAGATGCCCATCCACCGTGATAGTGGGCGATAGAAGTCTTTCCAGGTGAAACAATGGCAAGGTAAAAGAAAAAATGCTCCCATGTGCCAGCTGGCTTTCCACCCAAATTCTGCCGCCGTTGAGCTTGATAAGTTCCTGCACAATATATAGGCCGAGACCGAGCCCCTTACGGCTGCCATCGACGGCATTCGGGTCCTGGTATAAACGTTCGAAAACGAGCGCTTTTGATTCTGGGCTGATGCCGCGTCCGGTGTCGGTCACCGAAACGTAAAGAAAATCCGGATCGTGATCGACCAGGCAAGCCTTTACCATTACCGAGCCGCCGGCCGGAGTGAATTTGATTGCGTTGTCGATGAGGTTTGTCAGCACCTGAATGATTCGTTCAGGGTCCGCAAGCGCCAGCGGAGTTTCATCCTCCACGTTTATTTCAAGAACAATACCCTTTTCGTGCGCGGTGGCCCGCAACATGGCGACGGCCTGATGGATGACATCGCCAATTGCAATGCAACGAGGTTCGTTCCGTAGTTTTCCGGATTCAGCACGAGTGGCTTCGAGCAGATCACCGATCATGCTTTGCAACTGGTTTGCACTGCGTAAGATTGTTCCCAGGTGTTCTTGTTGCTCAGGAACGACGGCCCCTGCAAGCCCATCCAGCAAAATGGTGACGAATTGATGGATGCAGGTTAGCGGTGTGCGTAGCTCATGCGATACGTGCGAAAGAAACTCATTCTTGAATTGCAGCTGCTGTTTGCGGCTCATGTCGAGAGAAGTCAGAAGCGCCTGGCGCTCCATCGCATAATGAATGGCTCGTCCCAGTTGCTTGCTGTCGAAGCTGCCTTTTACAAGGTAGTCCTGAACGCCTTGATGGACGGCCTTGATTGCCAACTCCTCGTCATCCTGGCCGGAAAGGACGAGTACGGGGACCCCCGGCGCCCGCCGCAGCACGCTGCGAAAGGTTTCCGCACCGCGACTGTCGGGCAAGTTCAAGTCGAGCAAAACCACCGACGGTGGATTATTGGCCATCGAATCCAATCCGGCGGAAAGGCGATCGAAACACGATACGTCGATGTCCGATTCGGATTCGACCAGTCGTAATCGCACCAGATCGGCGTCGCCCTGATTATCTTCGATTAATAGAATGTGCTTCGATCCGTTCGTCATTCGTTCTCCTCGCGTGGTAACCACGCACAGCCGATCCAAAATTCGTTGACCGATTGGATGGCTGCATTCCAGGCTTCGAGGGTAGCCGGTTTGCTCACATAACTATTCGCGCCCAGGCCGTAGCAACCTTCAATGTCAGGCGGGGCCTGGGATGTACTGAACATAACGATTGGTATTCTGCGAAGTATTGGGTCCGATTTAATGTCGGCCAAAACCGCGCGCCCATCTTTTTTAGGGAGGTTGAGATCCAGCAGGATCAGGTTAGGACGCAAGGCGGAATCGTATTTACCCTTGCGATGAAGAAAGGCGATCGCCTGTGCTCCGTCGCAGACCGTGCTCACATTGCTCGGCCATTTACTTTGCTTTAAGGCATCGATCGTCAAATCCAAGTCGGCAGGATTGTCGTCCACCAATAGAATTTCAGCCGTTGTCGGGATCATGCATGCTCCTGTACTTCGTCGGAGATGTTTGCAGGCAACGTGAACTTGAAGACGGTGCCACTGCCTTCGCGGGGCACAACTTCGATGTATCCGCCGTGCCGTTCGATGATCCGCTTGCAAATCGCGAGCCCGATGCCGTTGCCGGGATACTCGACACGGGTATGCAGACGGTTGAAAATTGTAAAAACACTCTCGGCGTGTTCGGGCGCAATGCCGATACCATTGTCGACCACCGAAAATATCCAATCGCTTTCGTGTCGTTGCGCCGAGATGTCTATGATGGGAGCTTCGCTCCCGTGAAATTTGATCGCGTTGCCGATCAGGTTTTGGAATACTTGCTTCAATTGGGACCCGTTGGCCTTCAGAGAAGGAAGATTTTCGCGGTTGACGACTGCGCCGTTTTCCGTAATCGCGGCTTGCAGGTCTTTCATCGCCTGTCCGACCAGGTCGTGGCAGTTAACGTTCCTGAGTTCAGTCTCCTGCCGCCCTACGCGGGAAAAGGCAAGCAGATCATGAATCAAACTCTGCATACGCTGAGCGCCATCGACCGCATAGTTGATGTACTTGTCGGCTTGCTCATCGAGTTTTCCGCGATACCGCTCGCCTAGTAACTGGGTATACGCGGCGACCATTCGCAAAGGCTCCTGTAAATCATGCGAGGCCACGTAGGCAAACTGTTCCAGGTCGCGATTGGATCGCGCTAGTTCCTCCACTTTGTGGGCTAGCGCTTCGAGTGTCTGTTTGCGTTGTTCGCGCATTTCCTTGTCTTGCAATGCGCCGCGCATTGCCGCGGGCAAACGCGCTAGAGAATCTTTCAGTACGTAATCGGTCACGCCCTGCTTGATACATTCGACGGCAATCATGTCTCCTACTGTGCCAGACACCAGAATCAACGGAACGTCCAGACCCTCCGCTCGCAAGATTTCGAGCGCGTCGGTGCCTCGCCAGTTTCCCAGGTTGTAGTCCGCAAGGACCAGATCGGGGCAATCTGTTTTGATTCGTTGACGGAACTCTTCGGGCGTCTGCGCAACCGCGCTGCTGATCTCAAATTCGCCCTTTGCCAGTTCACGGAGCACGAGTTCGCGGTCGACGGGATCGTCTTCCACCAGCAAAACGCGAAGAAGTGGCTTGACCGAAACCCGCTTTCCACTTTCTCGAATCATGCTTGTGGCGGCGGAGCTCATTGCTTTCCCTCGACTGCGGATTTCGTTGCATCGCTTGCGGCGGGGTGCTGATTGATGACCATCCAATAGAGTCCAACTGTCTTTACCGTTTGCCGGAACTGTTCGAAGTCCACAGGTTTTTGAATGTAGCTGTTGACCCCGAGGTCATATCCCTGGACCAGGTCTCGTTCTTCTTTCGAAGAAGTCAGGATGACCACGGGAATGGCCCTGGTTCGGGAGTTTTCTTTTAACTGCTTCAGGACCTGGATGCCATCGACCTTGGGCAGTTTCAAATCGAGCAGGACGAGTTTGGGAGGATGATCTAAAGAGCGCTCCGTAAAGGCGCCGCGGCAGAAGAGAAAATCCAGTGCCTCTTCACCATCGCGCGCGATAAAAATGTTGTTAGCGAGATTTTCCCGGCGCAGCGCATGGATTGCGAGATCGGCATCTTCCTGCGTGTCTTCGACCAGCAGGATATCGGTGCTAATGGAATTCATAATCATGCTCCCATCCCTATTGCTTGTGCTTCGGTTTGGGCGGCTGGTATGCCGCCGATGGTGAAATAGAAAGTCGCGCCCTTGTCTAATTCGGCCTGTGCCCAGGCGCGACCCTGATGTTTCTTGATGATCCGCTGTACCGTCGCCAGTCCCACACCGGTGCCTTCAAATTCTTCCGAGCGATGCAGTCGTTGAAACACGCCAAACAATTTGTCGGCGTACTTCATGCTGAAGCCCACGCCGTTGTCGCGAACAAAGAATGCCGACTGGCCATTGCCCCCGTCCGGATCAATTTCGGTTTGCCCAATTTCAATCACGGCCAACGGCCTTGGCCGCGAATACTTGAGCGCATTCGAAATCAAGTTTTGGAAAACTTGCTTAAGCAGTATTGGATCGCACTCGATAAACGGAAGCGCCGCAATTTTCCATTCCACCTGCCGTCCCTCCACTTCCGGCTGAAGGATTTCAATCACTTCCTGAACAATAGAATTCAAGTCGACCTGCTGGAAATGCGGCTCCTGGCGGCCCACTCTGGCGAGGCTCAGTAACTCGTCCACCAGTTGGCCCATCTTGCGCGTACCGTCCTGGATCCGCCGCAAATAGCCCTGGGCTTGCTCATCCAGCGAGGAATAAAACTCTTCCATCAAGATTCCCGAAAGCCGGCGATGTGGCGCAACGGAGCGCGCAGGTCATGGGCGACGCTGTAGGTGAACGATTCCAACTCTTTATTGACTTCTGCCAATTGGGCAGTGCGCTCGATGACGCGGTTTTCCAGAACTTCATTCAATTTCTGGATTTCCTGCGCGGCTCTTTTATTTTCCGTAATGTCGCGAATGGCCGCGACCCCGCCATGATGCAGACCTTCCGCATCTTTCAAGGGATGGGCGTTGACTTCAATCCAACCTCCATCAGGGCGCGCTTCATTCCGGACAAACAGTTCTACCGTGCAACTCTCGCCTCGAATCGCGCGCGCTAAGGGTAGTTGTTCAGGCGGATATGGCGTCACTTCATCCGGGAAGAACATTCCGTAGTGCTGGCTCCACTCGGCGGCGGGTATTTTTGCCGCCGTTAAACCAAGGATTTTTTCTGCCGCGGGATTCCACAGAATGAACTCTCCACGCTCGTTGGCCGCAGCCAGGCCTTCACCCATGCTGTCCAACACCGATTGCAGCAGCGCACTCTGCGCTCCCAGGGCTTGTTGCGATTGCATCCATTCGGCGGTCTGGGCCTCCAGAGCTTCCTCGACTTTTCTTCGCTCCACATCGTTGCGATCCACGGCCACAGCCGCCCAGGCAATGATGCCGGCCAGCAGAGACATCGACGTCATGGTTGCGAAGACCACAATGCTCCAGTCAGAAAAAATGGCAACGGCGGTCACCTGCCAACGCAGCCATCCCACAATTGCAGGAATAAAAGCGGCAGGAAGTAGCCGGCGCGCCAGGCTTCCGCCCAAACTCTGGCTGCAAAGCAGCGCTCCCAGTCCCCAATCGGGGCGTGAGCAAATCAGACCCAACGAAAAAACCGCGAAGGTTACGGCCGTGGGCAGGGCCAGGGAAAGGTGTGCAACATAGATACGCGGATCGAAGGCAAAGCTGAGAACTCCGAAGATTGCCGCGAGCCCGGCCGATAGAGAGAGAAACTGCGCCGGCCACCGGCCGCCGCTTGTCCGCCAGTCGAGTCCGGTCAACGCCAGACCAAGCACCAGGAAAGATGCTGCCGTGATTGGAGACATCAAGCCTGCTCGTACGCTGCCCGTTGCCGGCCCTGCGGGGGCCATCAACAAGAGTTGATCGATCCCAAAGTCCCGCCGGAACAAATGTTCGGCAAGTTCGAGAAAACCCACGATGCCGACGACGCCGGCCGAGATCTTAGCGGTCAGGCTCTCGGCCCTGTTCGAAGACGAAGAATTCCGCTCAGCAACCACAACGAAATTCCAAGCAGTACGAAACCCAGAGAGGTGTTCACCTTCATGGTGACTGGCGCAGCCCCCCAGGTTGTGAGGCCCGCCACATGGAATACCGATCCGAAGAGTCCCGACAGTCCGACCGCCACAGAGAAAATTGCGGCGGCCGAAGCAAAGACACTTAGCCGTTTAACCAGCCGAGGGTCGGAACGGTCGATCATGCGACATAACCCTCTCTGGGGGAGGGAGTGGCCGGGTGGGCACAACGGACGACATGGCACGGCTTTTGCATTCTAGAGATACAAATCGGCCCAGGGCTCCGCGCCATTAGGAGCTTCTCAGTGGAAAACCGACCCGAACGACGCTGACTCACCGCTGGACCGGCCTTGGGCTTTCGTGCGAAGGGACGAAGCAGCCGCTGAAGAAGATCTCAATATTGCCGAAGAAGTATGGGTAGCCCTGCGTCTGATCTTTTTCTGTGACTTGAAGAAATCGCAGGCCTGAATTCTAAGAGGATTCTATTGTTATTCCCAAAGAAACCGGCAGTCGCGCTGCTCGTCTTGCTGTCGACGTTCAAGTGCTTCTCGCAACAACTCGACCTCGCCGATAAGAGTCTCGAAGACCTGATGAACATTCAGGTGACGTCAGTTTCCAAAAAGGAGCAGAAACTGTCGCGCACGGCTGCGGCGATTTTTGTCATAACATCTGAAGACATCGCCCGCTCCGGCGCAACCAACGTTCCCGACCTTCTTCGCATGGTGCCGGGAGTGGATGTGGCACAAATTGACGCCAATACCTGGGCCATCAGCGCCCGCGGTCTCAACGGACGATTCAGCAACGAACTTCTGGTAATGATGGACGGACAGAAATCTCTACACCCCGACTTTCGGCGGCGTCTTGTGGGACGGGATCGACATTCCGCTCGAAGACATCGAGCGCATCGAAGTCATCCGCGGGCCAGGTGGGACCATTTGGGGAGCCAACGCCGTCAACGGCGTCATCAACATCATCACCAAAAAAGCTGCGGACACCCGGGGCGCGATGGTCGTTGCAGGGGGGGAAATATCGATCAGGGATTTGGGACAACTCAGTACGGCGCCGATCTTGGGAAAAAATACCGACTATCGCATCTCCGCTAATTACTTCAATCAGGACCACCTGCCGGGGCTTGCCGGAGCTGAAGGCGCGGACGGATGGCATTTGCTTCGGGGCGGATTTCGATCTGATAGCAATCTTTCATCGAAAGATACGCTGACCACTGAAGGCGAAGTCTACACCGGGGCAGAAGGCGCACTCGGCAAAATTCTTCCGTCCATTACTTCGCCAAGCCGCGAGAATGTCGCTGTGATCGAAAATCTTTCAGGCGGTTCGCTCGAGGCGGACTGGAACCACATTTACTCGGATCGATCGGATTCTGATCTTCACGTTTCCTTTGATCGTTACAAGCGCGATGATGTCCTCACCGAGGCGCGAGATACTCTTTCAATCGATTTCCAGCACCACGTCGCCTGGGGTAGTCGGCAGGACATTGTCTGGGGAGCGGGTTATCGGTATACCGTGTCGGACTCTGAAGGAACCCTTTCCGGCTCGTTAACTCCCGGCATTCAGAGTATGCAGCTTTTTAGTCTTGTTCGCGCAGGATGAAATCGCATTGCTTCCGGACAAACTGTACGCAACCGTTGGCACAAAATTAGAGCACAACATCTATACCGGATTCAATTGGATGCCGAGTGTGCGCGTATCCTGGACGCCGAGCAAACGGCACATGTTTTGGGCCGCAGTCTCCCGCGCCGACACGGACCCCTGCGGAGAGCTGATGTCTCGGTTCGGGCCAATGTTGCCGGCTTTCCCGGCCCCGGCGGGATTCCGATTCTCGTGGCTTTCATCGGTAATCCGCACTTCAAAGATGAAGATTTAATTGCTTACGAATCCGGATATCGAGTTGCTTTCACAAGCCATCTGTCCCTGGACCTGGCCACCTTCTATGGCGACTACACCCACCAGAAAACTGTCGAACCGGGCACACCTTTTATGGAATCTTCACCTGCGCCTATCCATCTGGTCTATCCAGTGATCTACGGGAACCTGATGCACGGCGAAACCCACGGCCTTGAAGCGGCGGTGAACTGGAAGGCAACCGACCGCTGGACTCTCAGTCCGGGATACTCCTTCGAGCAAATTCATATGCACCTGGCGCCGACCAGCCTCGACACTACCTCAGTCTTGGCTGACGAAGGCACCAGCCCGACCCATAGCGCGCAACTCCGGTCCCACCTTGATCTCATCCATGGAATCGCATGGGACGCTTCCGCATCTTTTGTAGACCGACTTCGCAGCGGATCCATCCCGTCCTACACCCGATTGGATACGGGACTGAGTTGGCGATTGCGAGAGGGCCTCTCTTTAAATCTGGTTGGGCAGAACCTGGTGAAAGATCGTCATCTGGAGTTCTTTGATAACGACCAAACCTTAGTTTCGACTTTTGCCAAGCGCAGCGCCTACGCGAAACTGACCTGGCATTTCTAGCGGACGCCGAAACTAACCCTTCGCGGCGCCTTCGGAAATCATCGCAAAAGCGTTTTCCTCCAGTCCCGGTAAATCTTGCCGATGAAGTCTGTGTGGAGTTGTGTCCATTCTCTTGATGCATGGATTACAGAAAGAACGCGTGCGCGCTCCGAATTCTGTGGATGTTCTAAGGAACTGAGTGAAAGCCCGATCAAAAATCGTTTTGGGGAAGTCGCTCTGGCTCGGCCTCGTGCTGGCTGCGCTTGGTGCAGCTTGCCTTGGCGAATCGGCGGACGATCTCACCCAGCTCAGCATCGAAGATCTCGCCAATGTGCAGGTCACCTCGGTTTCGAAGAAGACGGAAAGTCTTTCCGGCGCGCCGGCAGCCATTTTCGTTTTGACTGGAGACGAAATTCGCAGACATGGCCACACCAGCTTGCCTGAGGCCTTACGCATGGTTCCTGGCTTATACGTGGCTCAGACCGACGCCCACATCTGGCAAGTCAGCGCTCGCGGCTTCAGCGATCTGGACAATAACAAAATGCTGGTACTGATCGATGGACGCAGCGCCTACTCGCCGGAACTCGGCACCGTCTATTGGGATGCCCTGGACGTGCCCCTGGAAAACATCGATCGCGTTGAAATTATTCGTGGACCAGGCGGAACGCTATGGGGAGACAACGCAGTGAACGGCGTGATCAATATCGTTACCAAGACTGCGCAACAGGAGCAGGGAATCACGGCCTCAAGTTCAGCGAGTGAACAAAAGGGCTATTCCGCCGGTGTCCGCTACGGCGGGCAGATCAATAGCAAGCTGACCTATAGCTTGTACGGAAGGTCGGCGTATTGGGAACCATTCCAGTCTCCTTCAGAAGCCACGCCGTCAGACCAATTTGGCTTCACGCAAGGCGGGGCCCGCGTGGATTGGCAGAAATCGGCTCAAGATACGTTGAGCTTTGAGACTAGCGAATACGACGGAAAGTCGGGCGCTACTGAGTTCGAGTCCACACGGCCCGCCACTTATTTGATAGATGGGGCCAATCTGCAAGTTCATTGGAAACATGTGCTGTCCGATCACTCCAGCGTCGACAGCATGGCCTATTGTGCCTGGTACGTACGCTATGGCGCTCCGGGCGAAAAGCGCAATAGTTGCGACGTGGAATTCCAGCGCAGCGACCAGTTGACGCAACGACAGTCGCTGATTTGGGGCGGTTCTTTTTTCACCACCGGCGACGATCTTTCACCCGACCAGGCGTTCTATTTGCCGGAACGCAGCCGGACCTCGGTCGTCAGTGGCTTTGCCCAGTACGAAATTGCCGTCATACCCGATCACTTACGCATTCTGGGCGGCACAAAAATCGAACACAACGATTACACCGGTTTCGAATATCAACCGCAAATCCGCGCCGTGTGGACCCCCGACAAGGTGCAAAGCATCTGGAGCAGCATTTCGCGCTCAATTCGAACTCCCAGCCGTAACAACAGCGATCTTGATTTGTACTTCAAGGGGGGAGAATCCGACGGCGAACCCATCTTCCACAGCGTCACTGGAAATCTCAATCTGGCCTCCGAAAAAATCGTCGCCTATGAGACCGGCTATCGCGTCCAACCATTTTCGACTTTGTCGTTCGACGCGGCAATCTACTACAACGCCTACGCGGACCTGATCATTTTTACACCCAACGTAGTCACCGTGTTTCCGACCTATATTTTGAGCGAGAGTCATTTCGTCAATGGTCCCGGAGCGCAAACTCATGGCGCTGAGTTCAGCAGTAAATACAGGCCCATATCGCAGTGGACAATTTCCGCGGCGGTCACCGAAACTCGTGGGAGCGCCACCGCCATCCATGCCACGCCGCAACATCTGGCGAACCTCCAGTCGCAAGTCGATCTGCCTCATAACATCGACTTCGACGCGGCGATTTATCACGACAGCTCCGTGCCGATTGGGTCGGAGTGTGACCAATTCCAACTCGCCCTTCCAAAGTGTGCCATCTTTCTTCCCGATAGACACCGGCGGATCCTGGCATCTGGCTCCGCAATGGACATTTTCGGTATGGGGAAGAAATCTACAGTCTCCAAAACATGTGGAAACCAGGGACACAGCATTTGGAAATGAAGCCACCTACGTTCCGCGGTCAATCGCATTCAAACTCGCATGGCAGTCAAACCCTGAGAAGGTTGGTTCAAAACCTTGATCCGTGCGATCCACATTGTTTCGGAAATTCTCGAAGATGGTTCGCCTCCTGTCTTTCAGCAGGTCATGAGAGCCTGTTTGCTCTTGCTGGCAGCACTCGGTCTCGCGACAGCGCCTGCCCATGCGCAATCTGCCACCGAATATCAGGTGAAAGCAGCGTTCCTATTTAATTTCGCAAAGTTCGCCGAGTGGCCTGCCGATGCTCTCTTTAAATCCGATGATCCTCTGCAAATCTGCATTCTGGGCCAGGATCCTTTCGGCCGCGATCTGGAACAATTAATCGCGGAAAAGACGGTAAGCGGCCATCGCATCGAAGTGGATCACCCGGAAAGCATCGCGCAGGCTCGGGCTTGCGAGATCTTATTCATTTCCTCCACCGGCAGGCCGCAAATCCAGCAGATACTCGACGGCCTCAAAGGGGCAAACGTGCTTACAGTCGGCGATACGCCCGGCTTCGCGCAGATGGGGGGAGTCATCAACTTCGTCCTTGATGACAACCGAGTCCGATTCGAAATCAATCTGAAGGCCGCTGCAAACGCACATTTGAAGATCAGTTCGCGGCTACTGACTGTCGCCAAGCTTGTGTTGCCGGCCGGAGAAAACTAGATGCCTTTCTTGCGCGACATGTCGATCGGCCGGAAATTGACCGTCATCATCATGTCGATCACTGCGATGACGTTGCTGGTCGCCTGCCTGGTCATGGTGATCTACGACGTCATCGTCTATCGCCGGGCAATGGTCACCGACGCATCGACGCTCGCCGACATGGTCGCGGACAACTCAACCGCCGCTCTCACCTTCCACGATGAACAGGCGGGACGCGACGTTCTGAAATCTTTACGTACTCAACCTCACATCACCGCAGCGTGTCTGTATACACAGGAAGGCAAGCTTTTTGCAACCTATGTTCGTGAAGGAAAAGATGCGAAGTTCACTCCTCCTCCGGCTCGTCCGAATGGCAGTTTCTTCGAAAATGGACGGCTGCTTCAGTTTCGACCCATTCGCTTGTCCAAAGATGTCATAGGCACGGTTTATCTGGAATCGGACTTCTCGGAAATGAATGCCCGGCTGCGCACATTTCCCATCGCCATCACTTTGGCGTTGCTGGTTTCTTCTCTCATGGCTTTTGTACTGGCCAAACGAATGCAAACCCTGGTCTCCGGCCCGATCCTTGAGCTACTCGATGCGGCGAAAGTTGTTTCCAGCGAACAAAACTATACTCTCCGCCTTCCCGTGACCAGTCGCGATGAGATTGGCATGTTGGTCACAGGTTTCAACCAGATGCTCGGCCAGATCGAACAGCGGGATGAGGAGTTACAACGTCATCGAGAAAATTTGGAGGAAGAAGTCGCTAAACGCACCGCGGAACTGCAAAGCCTGAACGTGCATTTTGCCGCCGCCAAAGATGCAGCCGAAAGCGCCAACCGCGCCAAGGGCCAATTCCTCGCCAATATGAGCCACGAAATTCGGACGCCTATCAACGGCATCATGGGCATGACCGAACTGGCGCTCGCTACCTATCTCGATCAGGAACAACGCGATTATCTTCTGATGGTGAAATCCTCCAGTGAGTCGCTGTTGAGCGTCATCAACGACATCCTGGATTTTTCCAAAGTCGATTCCGGCAAACTTGATCTGGAAGAGATCGAGTTCGAACTCTCCGACTGTATTGAAGAAACCATGAAGTCCCTTACCTGGCGCGCGCTTCAAAAAGGATTGAATCTCGCTTATGACATCGATGCGGAAGTGCCAAACCACCTCATCGGCGATTCAGGGAGACTCCGTCAAATCCTTCTAAATCTGACGGGGAACGCCATCAAGTTTACTGAACAGGGAAAAGTGCAGGTCGAAATCAGTAGTGTTTTGCTGCCCGACGGACAAGCAGAGCTGCATTTCAGCGTGCAAGACACAGGTATCGGCATTCCCCTCGACAAGCATGAACTTTTGTTTCGTCCATTCTCGCAGGCGGACAACAGCACCACCCGCAAGTACGGCGGCACTGGATTAGGTCTGGCCATTTCAACCCAATTGGTTCGTCTGATGAATGGAAAGATGTGGCTGGAGAGTGAAGTAGGCCAGGGCAGTACTTTTCATTTCACCGCTTGTTTTGTTTGGGACTATCGCAGACCGCTCGTCCGGCAGCCGCTCTAGCAATCGTGCCCCGCCAAACCCCACGCGAGTCCCGCCAACTACGAATTCTGGTGGCAGAGGACAACGCGGTGAATCAGGCAGTCATCATGCGCGTACTGCAAAAGATGGGACACTCCGCTGTCCTGGCTCGCAACGGAAAAGAAGCGCTGGCACTGGCAACCAACGAGAAATTCGAAGTGGCTTTTATGGACGTCCAGATGCCTGAAATGGATGGGCTGGCCGCGACCGCCGCCATCCGTGAGGCTGAAAAAATCACCATGACCCATTTACCAATTATCGCCATGACCGCGCATGCCATGAAAGGCGATCGTGAACGATGTCTGCAAGCCGGCATGGACGGTTACATTTCCAAGCCCCTCCGCTTTAGTGATATCGAAGACGTATTGGCCAACCTGGATCACCCTCCAGTTGTAGTGAAACAGAATCTCCCCAATCCTTCCGCCTGGAGCAAAGCGAACGCCCTCGATCGACTTGGAGGCGATGAGGAATTATTGCAGGAGCTCTGCAAAATCTATCTGGAAGAATCGCCCAAACTTCTGGAAAAGTTGCGTCGGGCCGTGGCCGACGGTGATGCCGAAACCATCAGATTCGTGGCCCATAGCATTAAAGGCGAGGTCAGTTATCTCGGCGCGGAAAAGGCTTCGCAAGCGGCGCGCGATCTCGAAAAAATGGGAAATGAAAATGACTTGTCAAAAGCTGCCGCCGTATTCGCAATTCTGGAACGGGAAGTATTCGGATTGCAATCAGCGTTGAAAAACATCTCCAGGACGAACCAATGAAAATTCAAATCGACGATACGAAATTAATTTCCGTCGAACCTGCTTCCATTCTCGATTCCGTCCTGATTGCCGAGGACGATCCCATTTTTCGCCATTTGTTACAAAGTTGTTTGCGGCGATGGCACTACCGCGTGGTTGAAGCCGACAACGGAACGGATGCCTGGGCTGCGCTTCAATCGCCGGATGCCCCGCAAATTGCCATTCTCGATTGGATGATGCCGGGCCTCGATGGTATTGAAGTATGCCGCAGAATCCGCAACCTGAAACAAAGTCCTTATAAGTATGTCTTATTGCTCACGGCCAAGGATGACAAACACGACATAGTCGCCGGTCTCGAAGCTGGTGCAGATGATTATTTAACCAAGCCCTTCGATGTGGACGAATTGCGGGCCCGCGTTCGCGCCGGAAAAAGAATTCTGGAACTTCAGCAAGCTTTGCTGTTTGCCCGCGATGCTTTGCAGTTCGAAGCGGCGCACGATCGGCTGACCAATCTTTGGAACCGGGGCGCCATCACGGACCTTCTGCAAAAAGAAGTGCATCGCCGCAATCGAAGCAAGGATCCGCTGGGCGTCATCATGGCTGATTTGGACCACTTCAAAAGCATCAACGACGCGCACGGCCACCTTATCGGAGACGCGGTATTGCAGGAAGTCGCCCATCGCTTGGCTGCCGGAGTGAGAGGCTATGACTCTGTCGGCCGTTACGGCGGAGAAGAGTTTCTGGTGGTTCTGCCCGGATGCAACGCCGCGGATCTGGCGGCAATCGCCGAGCGCCTTTGCCATTCCATCGCCGATCAGCCTATCCTTACGTCGACGGGCAATCTTTCGGTGACCCTCAGTCTTGGTCTGGCATCGCCTGAAGTGCTCAGCCAGGATCTGCCGGATCGCGAGGCACTCCTCCGTGCCGCGGACACAGCTCTCTACGCAGCTAAGGCCATGGGTCGAAACCGGGTCGAGAGCGTTGCGGTTGCCGTAGGAGCGGACCAAACCGGGCGCTGAATAAGGGTTTCAAGGCAACAGGCACCTGCTGAAGTGGCACGGAAGTGCCATTCACAAATACGCGATAAATCTATAGTTTGATAGACGAGCAGTTCTGGGGGAGGGCTGCCCGGGCGTCCAGACTCGAAAGAGTTAGGACGCCCGTTAATTTTTACCCACCTTATTTCCCGCCGCCATCCGGAAAATCGTAGCCAGAAAAGCTCTTAGGGGCAAAGAACGCCGAGCAGCGATTTTCTTAACGCTCTTTGGGGTTAAAATCTTTCGCGAGTTTGTGCGAAACACAAAAAAGCTCTGCGATGTTCGCGGAGCTTTAAAATTTGATACCGAACAGATTCTAATTGGTCGAAATCGTAAAATTTACCGTAATTTTCGCTTCGGTTTCCACCGGCAGACCGGACTGTAGATACGGCTTGAAGTGCCATTGCTTCACCGCCTCGCGAGCCGCCACCGAAAGAATTGCCGGTCCGCTCAGCACTTGCAACTCCTGAATTGTTCCTTCTTTGCCAATTACCGCCTGCAGTATGACCGATCCTTGCACCTTCATCTGCCGTGCCAGCAGCGGATAATCAGGCTGTACCGGGTGGGACACGACCAGCGCGGTGCCCGGCGACAGGCGTACTCTCGCGGAAGCATTGACCGCTCCGTGGCTCGCATCTTCAGCGGCCTCTGATTCAACTGGCGGCGCAACCGCACGGGCCGGAGCGGAACTACGCGGCTGCAGATCCACTTTGATCGACGGATTGGTGGCCTGCACAGTTTGGTGCGAATCTCCGGCAACAACTTCTATTTCAAGCGGGGGCAGCACCGCGCGGCTGGTGACCACAGGCGCATTGCTCGCGCTGTCGGCGACCGGCGGCGCAGCAGCTTGCTGCTTCGCTTTTCCATGTGAGGAAACCGGCTGCCGCACGATTGTCGTAGTGGCTGGCTCTGAAGCCGTTGCTGGTGTCTGCGGGACGGTTGAGGTTTGCACATCCGAATCTTCGTCTGGCGTCGAAGGGAATAGGATATCGCGGTCTCGATATAGAACCAGCGCCAGCGCACAGACCAATAAAACCAGGGCAATCAGCATGCGGCGGCGTTGTTTATGTTCGGAAAATTGCGGAGGCACACTACTTACCTGCAACTGAGTACTCTGTTCCACGATGGGCATTTCGGAAGTCTCCCGCCCGTGGGGGGCGGGCTTTGAAGCATTATTATGCCCTGAAACCGCCTCGGAATCCAGCATAACTTAGTAACCTTTCCCTTTATGGCACATCCCATTTGCAGCCCGGGAGTAAAATTCTCCCTGAGGAGTAGCCATGGTCATGCGGTCTTACCAAGCTAGGTTTAAACGTATGAATCGACGGGAGTTGTTGAACCTGGCTCCAGTCCTGGCCCTGGGTGCTTTCGCCATCCCGAGGTTTCAGGGGACGCTTCTGAAGAAGGGCCTGGCCTTTAGTGACTGGGTCTCGGCCAAAATGTTTCGAACCGGGCACCTGGCGACAACTTTCAGCGATTCGCAACTCACCCCTTTCACCAAGTTTCCCATCAATGGCTACGATGTGGATGACCCCCAAGTCGACCTTGATAAATGGAAATTGACCGTGGGAGGTTCTGTTCAAAAGCCCGGTGATTACACTTTGGCGCAAATCCAGGCTCTCCCCAAATTTCGCCAGAATACCCGCCACGTTTGCGTGGAAGGTTGGGATGTCATCGGCAGATTCGGCGGCGCAAGGCTTTCTGATTATTTAACGATGATTGGCGCCGATCTAAGTGCGAAGTTTGTGAGCGTGGAATGTGCCGACGATTACTACGAAAGCCTCGACATGGAGACCGCACTCCATCCCCAAACATTACTCTGTTATGAAATGTACGACGAACCGCTCAGCCGGGCCCACGGCGCGCCTTTGCGCTTGCAGATTCCCACCAAAGTTGGCTACAAGCAGGCCAAATATTTAACCGATCTTAAAGTCACAAACGTTTTGGACAGAGTGGGCTATTGGGAAGATCAAGGCTACTCAGAATTCTATGGCCTATAAATAAACCCTGTCATCCTGAGAGAGCGTTCTTAGCGAACGAAGGACCCATGCATTTCACTCGGAAGTAAACGGAGAAACAGTGCAAGAAGCAGTCCTCGAAATCATGTCGGACAAAGGTGACGCAGTCACCACAGCGGTGTACGAACATCCACTGATCGTGCGCCTATGTCACTGGTTGAACGCGATCTCGTTGTTCGTGTTGGCCGGAAGCGGTCTGCAGATTTTCCGCGCTTTCCCCAGCTTTGGACCAAAAGTTCCGCAACATGTTCTCATCAATTGGCCCAAAGCCTACGCCATCGGCGGCTGGCTGGGCGGCGCGCTGCAATGGCACCTGACCTTCATGTGGATCTATCTGGGAACCGGTCTGGTTTACGTTGGATATCAATTATTCAGCGGCCACTATCGCCAGGTACTCTTCGTCCCCAAGGACATTCGCGGCCTGTGGCCAATGGTCCGCTATTACTTTTTCTTCGGACGCAAGCCACCAGTCACCGAAGCCTACAATTCACTGCAAAAACAGGCGTACACGGCTGCCATTGGTCTAGGTGTTCTTTCCGTGCTTACAGGCCTGGCGATCTGGAAGCCGATACAGTTTTCCTGGTTGGCCTGGCTGATGGGAGGCTTTCACTACGCAAGAATCTGGCACTTCCTGGTGATGTGGGCCATCATCGCTTTTGTTTTCGGACACCTCATCATGGTCGTCCTGCATGGCTGGAATAATTTTGTTTCCATGCTGACCGGATGGAAAAAAAATCCTGAGTACGGTCCGCGTTAACATGCCGGAAAAATGCTAATCGTGGACACATCCATTTCGGTCAAAGTCTCTCCTAACAATGAAGAGACGCGCGAACACGATTTGATTCGTCGCATCCAGGGTGGCGAGCGGGATCTTTTCTATGAACTTGTCCGGCCTTATGAACGCAGGGTGTACGCGGCCACATTCGCGATCCTGCGCAATCCGGCCGATGCTGAAGACGCCGCGCAGGAGGCAATCCTCAAAGCCTTCGCGCACATGCATCAGTTTCGTTCGGAGGCACGCTTCAGCACCTGGCTGACTCAGATCGCCATCAACGAAGCCCGCATGCGCCGCAGGAAGGACCACCCGGAAATTATGCAGCCGCTCGGAGAACATCAGGACGAAGAAGGAGTCTACACCCCACGCGAATTCCCCGATTGGCGGGAAATCCCTTCCGAGTCGTTGGAACGCGCCGAAGTTCGCGAGCTTTTAACGGAAGCTCTGGCTTCGCTAGGCGAGAAATACCGCGAAATATTCGTTCTGCGGGATGTAAATCACTTGAGCATTGAAGAAGTCGCGGAAACGTTGGGAATCTCACGCGCTTCAGTCAAGACCCGTCTGCTGCGTGCGCGCTTGATGCTGCGAGACTTGCTGGCCCCAAAGCTTTCCGGCGGCTTCTTCAGCCGCGAATCTTTTCAGAAAGGAAACAAGCCATGGTAGTCACTTGCGAACAGGTCTGGCTGGAAATCTCAAACTACATTGAGAACGACCTCGACCCATCCTTGCGCACGGCCATGGACGAACATTTTCACACCTGTTCGCGCTGTGCGTCCGTTCTTGCCGGGACCCGCAACATCGTCCAACTCTACGGCGATGAACGCATGCTTCAAGTCCCGTTGGGGTACAGCGGCAGAATGCAAAAGCGGCTCGCCAAAGAAATGCCAGCCAAACGAGGAACAATTTTCGGATGGGTAGTCGCTGCGGCCGCTGTGGCTCTAATCGCAGGTGCCATTGCTCTCACCAAGCCGTCATCCCAGCCGCTACAACAATCGCCGCTCGCAAAATCGGGAAATAATATTCCTGCAAACTTAGCAGTTTTGGTTTCAGAGCATTCTAAAATCTTCCACGTCGCGGGCTGCAAGTTTCTTCATACGAACGACGGCAAAATTCGTTCTCTGACCGCGGAACAAGCGGAACATGAGGGATACGTGCCGTGCATTCATTGTCTGGCAAAGTACTTGACCAACACGGCTGTGGAATTCATCAAGAAACATCTTAGGTTGGGAACCTCAGCCTGAGGGGCTACGATGCCGGGAAACCGACCTTGTGTATCAGCGCGATATACCGGGGATCAGAGCGCAGCGAATCGAAGAAGAAATCAGTCGGTAGTTCAACCAGATTGGCGTCGTGTTCCTGATACGCGGTATTGAGCCACTCGATGGCATGGTTTTTGTCGCCCAAATCGTTATAAAGTTGCGCGATTTGGTAAGGAGAAGCGTAGCCGGTTTTGCGTTGCGCCAGCGAAATGCCGAGGCCGCTGCGCAGAGCGCCCGGCCAGCCGCCAGCCTGAAAACCTTTATCCATGGCACCGGCGAACTCAGAGTAGTTCTTATCTCCTTCTAACTGAGAACCCCTTTTCAATTCCCGAATGGTTTCTGGATATTTATGCTGGGCCCAGTAAACAATCGCCAGTTCGGTATGCGCTCTGCCAAAAGCTGGATTGTCGGCGATGAGTTTCTGATAAAGCGAAATGGCCTTATCGAATTGACGAGCCACGGAGTAAGCCTGCGCCTGTTGCGCGCCGATGATCGGCGATAACGGATCAAGCTGGACCGCCCGATTGCCGTCGTCGATTGCCTCCTGGGCCCTGCCACCAATTTCGGAAAGGCTCTCGGACAGCCATTGATAGGCAGTAGCATCGCTGGGATCGAGTTCGATTGCCTTTTTGAACTCAGCCTCCCCACCTGCAAAGTCCCAACTGAATTGCATCTTGTTGCCGCCCAAAACCGCATGGGGATGGGCAAGTGTGGGATCGAGTTCCAGCGCTTTCTCGGCGGCAGCATTTGCTTTCGGCGTCACGTCGTTGGGATCGCTGCCGTAATTGGCTAAAACCAGGTAAGCATCGGCCAGGCCGGAATAGGCCTGCGCATAGTTAGGATCTTTGTCGATGGCCTGATTGAAATAAGTAATCGCAGTCTTGATGTCGGCGCTGGTGCGCTTTGTCCAGTAGTAACGGCCCTTGACGTAAAGTTGATACGCCTCGGCGTTCTGCGTACCTTGCTTGGTGACTTGCTGCTTCTCATCTCCACTCAATTTAGAGCGCAGCTTGTCCGCTATGTCGCCCGCGATTTGCTGCTGCAACGAGATGATGTCTGTGACTTTGCGGTCGTATTGCCCGCCCCAGATTTCCGTGTTGTCCTGCACGTTGGTTAGTTCAGCGCTTACCTGGAGCGTGTCGCCATGTTGCACCACCCGGCCGGTGAGTAGTGCATCGACGGTCAAGTCTTTCCCGACTTTCTGGACATCCACATCTTTGCCTTTATACCGGAAGACGGAATTGCGAGACTTCACCTTCAACTGCGGCACATGAGCAAGGCTGCCGATAATTGATTCCGTGAGGCCGTCGGTGAGCAGATCGACGTCGGCGTTTCCGCCTACATTCGCGAAGGGAATCACGGCAATGGAATCGATCTGCGCGTTGCTCGACTTCCCGTGCCAATACCAGATTCCAATTCCTGCCAGTGCCGCGAATACTACAAACACCGCCACAATCCAGGACTTGCGGATGGACGTTTTCTGCGGCGAGGGCGCTACCGCGACCGATTTTCCCGACTCGCTATCGCGCATGAGCCGCTTCAGATCGGCCCGCAGTTCGGCCGCGGACTGGTAGCGCAGGTCGAAATCTTTTTCCAGCAGCTTGTTGATAGTGCGTTCGAGTTCTGCTGGAAGTTCCGGATTGAGACGTACAGGAGAAGTCGGCGATGCGTCCAGAATGCTTTTGAAAATGACTGCCGAACTCTCTCCGCGAAAGGGCATGGTGCCCGTGGTCATCTCATAAAGCACAGCGCCGAAGGAGAACAGGTCGCTGCGTGCGTCCAGCTCCTTTCCACGCGCTTGTTCGGGAGACATATAGGCGATCGTTCCCAGCGTCGAGCCTGGGCTGGTCAGATGCTGGTCACTGATCGCCGCGGTCAGCGTATTTTCCGATGCAACTTTGCTCGAAGAACTGGCCGTCGGAGCAATTTTCGCCAGGCCGAAATCGAGCACCTTGGCATGACCACGCTTGGTGACAAAAATATTTGCAGGCTTGATGTCGCGATGAATAATGCCCTGGGAGTGCGCCGCGTCCAGCCCATCGGCAATCTCAATCGCCAACGTGAGCACAGTTTCGTTCTCCAGCGGCTTGCCGGCGATGAGATGTTTCAGCGTTACCCCATCCAGAAACTCCATGGCAATAAAAGACTGCTCGCCATGTTTTCCAATTTCGTAGATGGTGCAAATATTGGGATGATTGAGCGCCGAAGCCGCCCGCGCTTCCCGGCGAAAGCGTTCCAGCGCTTGCGGGTCTTGCGACAGGTCATCCGGCAGGAATTTAAGGGCGACAAAGCGGCCCAGCTCGGTGTCTTCAGCCTTATAAACAACGCCCATCCCGCCGCCGCCAAGTTTCTCGACAATCCGGTAGTGCGAAATGGTTTGACCGATCATTCGGGTGCCCGCGTGCGGGACGCTTCATCTTACGGACGCAACATCTGCGAGTCAACGAATGGTGGAGAAAGTTGCTGGTGCCGCGTGTCGAAATAGCAGGAAATAATACCCAGCAAGGAATGAATAAACGACTGCTCCGAGTCGGGGCGGGGTAGCTGTCGAAACATCGCAATTACACCAACAATCCCGATTGATTGATCGGGCCCCGGACATCAGCAGGCAAGCTGATCGCGGCTGAGCTTCAACCCGTTCAAGTTCCCCAGCACAGTAACAGCGACGGACTCCGTTCGAAAGAACTCATTGGCGAGTTCAGTAAGCTCCTGCGCGGTAACGCTTTCAATCTTATTGATCAGTTCGTCCAAACTGTAAAAGCGGTCAAAATACATTTCCTGGCGCGCCAGGTTCGACATCCTGGAAGTCGACGATTCCAGAGATAGCATCAAGCTGCCCTTCAATTGATCCTTCGAACGCCGCAATTCTTCGGCAGGCACTTCTTCAGCTTTTAATTTCGTAAACTCAGACACCACTGATTGAACCACCTTGGCAGCCGACGCGCGCGAAGTACCGGCATATACAGATAAGCAACCAGTATCGCGATAAGGATTCAGGTCGCTATAAATCGCATACGCCAGCCCCTGACGCTCACGAATGTTCTGAAACAGCCGCGAACTCATCCCGCCGCCCAGCAGCGTATTCAGGATGTAGGAAGCATGCCGCCGTTCATGAGTAATGGGATGCGAAGGCACGCCAATACAAATTTGCACCTGCTCAAGCGACTTCTTGTTCCGCATGATGATGCGCGGCTTAATCGTCGGTTGAGCACTATGAAACCCGTTTTTCACCGGCTTCATGTGATCGAAATGTTTGGTGACAAGCTCCACAAACTGTTCGTGCTTGAGATGTCCCGCAGCGGAAATGATCAGATTCCCGGGAGCGAAGCGCTGCTTATAAAAATCCAACACCGGATCGCGTTCAAACTTCTTCACCGTATCTTTCGTCCCAAGAATCGGCCGGCCCAGCGGATGATCTTTCCAGAAATTCTGGGTGAAGATTTCGTGGACAAGATAATCCGGGCTGTCCTCGTCCATCTTGATCTCTTCGAGAATCACGCCGCGTTCCCGGACAATGTCCTCAGCCGCAAAAGTCGGATGCAAGACCAGATCGCTGAGAACATCCAGCGCGATCGGCAAATGTTCATCCAGCACTTTCACATTGAAACAAATGCATTCTTTCGCTGTAAAAGCGTCCAACCCGCCGCCGATCGAATCCACCTGCCGCGCAATTTCTTCCGCCGACCGGTTCTTCGTCCCCTTGAAGACCATGTGCTCCACAAAATGGGAGATGCCGTTATGTGTCTGATCTTCGTCGCGCGATCCAGTCTTGATCCAGATGCCAATCGAAACCGAACGAATGTGCTCCATCTGCTCGGTGATGATGGTGAGCCCATTGGGCAACACTTCGCGACGAATATTGCGGACTTCTTCAACCATGTAGATGAACCAATCAGGGGCGTGGGAATTCGGCCTGTAAGTATTGTTACACACTGCGACGACGAGCGCGAACTCGATCTAAGTTGCTTAAAACAAGCGTGTTAGTATGAATTTTCGGTTGGCTATGCTCCTTTGGCCTTCCGAAATCCAATTTCTTCTCTACAATGAAGTAACTGAGATTCCTAACCCGCCTGAAAATGACCGTTGCTCCGCCAAAAACGTTGTTAGGCCTTACTCTTCAAGAGCTTACCGAGGTCATGCTCGAGCTGGAGCAGCCGGCTTACAGAGCGAAACAGTGTTTCGAAGCGCTCTACATCCAGCGGATTGATTCCATCGACCAGATTTCAACTCTTCCTCAGAATTTGCGTGAGCGCCTGATCCAAGAAGGCTTTTCGGTTGGATCAGCGAAGATCGAGCGGAAATTCCTGTCGAAAGACGGGACGGTTCGCTATCTGATGGGATTCGCCGACAGCCAGAGCGTGGAAACCGTCTGGATGCCCGAAGGCGACGGCGGGGAAAAGGGCGACGGCAGCGATGCCGGTGATCCAACGAAGCTCCTCTGGAGCGGGGTTGGCGGCGCGGCACGATCTGCGTCTCCAGCCAGGTCGGCTGCGCCGTGGATTGTCAGTTTTGCCTAACTGCCAAACTTGGCCTCAAGCGAAATCTCAGCGCCGGCGAAATTGTAGGACAAGTTTGCGCCGTCTTGAAAGACCAGAAAGTGATGTATCGGCAGGAACGCGTCAACCTGGTGTTCATGGGAATGGGCGAGCCGTTTCTCAACTATGACAATTTCATCAAGGCGGTTCGCCTGCTGGTCGAAGGCGTCGGCATTCCTCAATCACGTATGACGGTTTCGACTGCGGGCATCGTGCCACGAATTTATGATCTCGGCGCGGAAGCCGTCCGTCCAAAGTTAGCAATTTCGCTGAATGCCAGCAACGATGAACAGCGGACCCAACTCATGCCCATCAATCGCAAATGGAATCTGGAAAAATTGATCGCCGCGGCTCGCGAATTTCCTTTACGCAATCGAGAGAAGATTACGTTTGAATATGTGGTGCTCGATGAAGTGAATGACTCCGCCCAGAACGCAAGGGAAGTGGTGGAACTGATTCGCGGTCTCAGCGCGAAGGTCAACTTGATCGCGCTCAATCCCGGGCCGGGAATTGATTTTCGGACTCCTGGCGAAGAACGAGTGGCGCAGTTTCAAAGCATTTTGATTAAGGCTGGAGTCCCGGCGTTCATTCGGCGTCCGCGGGGAAGAGACATCTACGCCGCGTGCGGACAACTCAAGCGTACCGTGGAATCGGTGCTTAGTTCCCCGTAGTGGAAATGAGCGTGTGTGGATTCGCCACCAGCAGTTGTTGCAGAGGACGAGTGGCGGAAACCGGCAGATCGATGCGAAATGTGGCTCCGCCGCCGGGCCGATTTTCGCACATGAGTTTGCCGCCGTGTTCGTTAATGATCCCATAACAAGCGCTCAAACCAAGGCCAGTGCCGTGCCCCACAGGTTTGGTGGTATAGAAGGGATCAAAAACTCTCTCGGGTTCTGCCATTCCGGGGCCATCGTCGGAGAATTCCAGAAAAACGTGGTCCGCCTGTTCGCGCGTACTGACGGCCAGCACTCCACCCTTCGCTGACATCGCATACAAAGCGTTATTAGTGATATGCAGACACACTTGAAGCAGCTGATTGGAGTCACCCAGGATTCTGGGCAGGTTCAGAGCTAGATCCGTCCGTACCGTTACATTGACAGCATGGAGTTGCGGTTGGGTCAGTTTGACGGCGGTATTGGTGAGAGCATTCAGATCAAGGAGAGTTTTCTCGACGGGAACCTGCTTGGCAAAACTAAGCAGGCTTGAAACCAGTGCTTTCGTGCGCCGTACTTGCTGGGCAATTTTTTCCGCCAGCGCTCTCTGTTCCACATTGAGTGGGGTATCGGTAAGGAGTTCCGAATAACCAAGCATCGCGGTCAAAGGATTGTTGAGTTCGTGAGCTGCTCCTCCGACGAGTTGTCCCAGGGAAGCCAATTTCTCGGATTGCACCAGCTGGGCCTGCACCCGCCGCAAATTTTCAAACGATTCTTCAGAAGCCCGCAGCAGCCCAATCAATTCGCGGTCCAGTAAATGTTGCTTGCGGAAAACCATGACCCCCATGACCAGCATGCAGGCCAACGTCACAGTCAGGCGAAAAGTACGCACATTGGACGGGCTCGTAATATCGAAAACACACCACGCGGCAAACAATGGCAGGGAAAAGATCGCGGTCATGCCGAGCCGGGTGACCCAAACGCCGCGACTGACGGAGCTTCTCGCTGGTAGTTGTTTCGGAGAAAGACGGTAAGCCAGAACACCCACTATCACGAACCAGGCCATGGATGCCGCCAGGGGAAGGTCGTACAAACTGCCTGAATAGTAGACTTTCATGCCAATGGCCCAGTTTGCGAAGTAGGAACTCAACGCATAGGTCAAACTGGCGCCGAAAAAGTTGGCATAAACCACCCGCCACGCGCCCGCACTTCGCCGCCACACCAGCGCCAGCCCACCCAGGAACGCGGTCTTCTCGGCAAGATAGACTACGTTTACATTCTGTCCGTAGGCCAATACGTCGATGTGCACGTATTGCCACGGAATTCCTGCAAAGAGATATAGATATACCCACCAGACGATGAGCAAAGCGAAATCTAACGATCCCAGACGGACAGTCCGGTCATCCTGTTCGATGTGAGGCTGTAGCGCCAGGGCCGCCATCATGGGAACAATATGAAGAATGACGACGATGTCCCCAACAAACGGTTCGGGCACATCCTGTCGCAGGAAGACTTCAATGTAGGTCCACAATACCTGGTAAGAAAACCACATTGTGAGGCCGAGCGTCATGAGGGACCAGAACAGGCGAGTCCTGCCCTTGGTTGCGATCGCGTTGGGCAAAAATGAAAGGGTCCCGGCGAGAAGCAAAAGGCACTGAGCGACGTCGCTGATCACAACGAGGGCGAAGCCTTGGCGCAGGAATATGGAGGCCGTTGCCTGGGCTAATACCAGACCAACAGCTGCCCAGATCCATAACTTTGAGCGCTCGAACATAAAAAAGTGGCGTGACCCATTCTAGACATTAGACATCTCACAGAAACATTACTTCAGTAATACCTGCATAACCCTTGGCGAACCAGCAGAAACTGCAGGGTGTTCGTGGCTGGGCAACATGGCAGGCAGGGAACTTTCCCTTGCTCTTATTTCTTGCGGCCAATACTATCTGTGAGATAACCAGTTTTGTGGTTATATCCGATTGAACTTCCGAGCCCTTCGACTACGTTTTCTTTGGAGACTTCGGGCCCCTCTGGGGCCTGGCGAAATTCGCCGGATTGAGCGTTGGCTGGCCACGGCCCGCGTGTTCCTCGCCATTTCTGCTTTGGTCGCAATCTTGATGGATCCGGGCGAGATCCGCTATTCGCTCTGGGCGTTTGCGCTCATGGCTTTTTACATCGCCCAGGGCATGGTGATCATTTTCTTCCTGCGGTGGCGTCAGGAATCGACGGCATCTTTCCGACTGCTGGTCCATAGTACAGACATCATTTGGCCGACCCTGATCCTGATCTTCATTACAGGACAAGGCAATGCATTTTTCCTTTTCTTTGTTTTTGTATTGGCGGCTGCCGCGTATCGCTGGGGATTGTGGGAGACGGTCGGGACCGCTGCTGCTTCGGTGGTGCTGCTCTGGATCGAAAGCATCGCCGTCCGCCTGGGAGCGCTGGTCTGGATGGACGGCCTCTTCCAAAAGCTGCATTTGCAACTGCTGAACAAGAATGTAACCGATTTCGAGCCCAAACATCTTTTCATGCGTTCCATTTATCTGCTGGTCATGGGATTTCTGTTGGGATATCTGGCCGAGCAACAGAAGCAATTGCGGGCTGAGAAAGCCGTTGTGGCACGAATCGTAAGCAAAGCGCGGGTGGAAGCCGGGCTGGCCGGCACGCTTCAGGAAATTGCCAGCGAGTTGTTGTCGACTTATGGCGCCAAGCTGGCGTTAATCGCATCGCAGGAGGTGAATAGCCAGCATGTGTTTGTCGGCGAAGCCCGTGATTTTGCGGGAGACCCAGCCGTCTTCCGCTGGTTGGATTCCTCCGCATCCGATCACGACACTTTCATGTACGACTGCCCGGCCACGACTTGTTATGCCTGGCGTACTGACTCGAATGGAGTGAAACAGTTTTCAGTTCTTGGACTGGATGAAGATGGCGTCCGGATTCGAAGCGTAGATCCGATGTTCCTGGAGAAGATTTCGCAGCGTTACGAATTCCAAAAGGTGATGGCCGTATCGTTTCTTTTCGGACGCGAGTGGTCTGGCAGAATATTTCTTCTGGATCCGTCATTGGCCGGCGACCGCGAAGAGGAGCTGCGCTTTTTCCAGGAACTGGTGCGCCAGGTCGGCCCCGCGGTCTACAACGTGTATTTGCTCAGCCGCCTACGAAGGCGGGCAGAAGCCATGGAGCGCGCCCGCTTTGCCCGTGAGTTGCACGACGGCGCAGTGCAATCACTGATCGCGGTGGAAATGCAGGTAGACGTGCTCCGCCGGCAATCGGAAAAAAAGGATTCCGGATCGGTGACCAACGAACTGGGCCGCATTCAAGGACTGCTTCGTGAAGAAGTCTTAAAGTTGCGTGAGCTGATGCAGCAGATGAAATCTCTCGATGTCGACTCGCGAAAGCTCCTGAGCTTCATCAGCGACACGGTGGAAAGATTTCAGCGCGAAACCGGTATCTCGGCGCGCTTTTTTTCCGGGCTGGCTGAACTGAATATGCCGCGGCCCGTGTGTCGCGAACTGGCGCGTATTATCCAGGAAGCGTTGGTCAATGTCCGGAAGCATAGCCATGCTAAACAAGTGCTGGTCCGTTTGAATGCAAACAATGGCCGCTGGCAACTGACTATTGAGGATGACGGTTCCGGCTTTCCGTTTTCGGGACGTCTTTCCCACCCCGAACTGGATATACTCGGCAAGGGGCCAATCGTGATCGGAGAACGCGTCCGTTTGATTGATGGCGAACTCACGATAGAATCAATGCCCGGTCAAGGTTCGCGTTTAGAGATTAGTGTGCCGCAAGAACCGGAAATGGTTTATGGACAGTAAGAGATCACAACCCGTGCGGATCGTTATCGCAGACGATCATCCTATATTTCGAGACGGACTGCGACGCCTGTTGGAATCCGAGCCCGACCTCAAAGTAATTGGCGAAGCTAGCGATGGCGCCGAGGCGGTCAAACTTGCAGGTCAGTTGAAGCCGGAAATTCTGCTGCTTGATTTAGCCATGCCTAAGCACCCGGGCTTGGAAGCATTGCGTGAAATGAGTTCTGGCGCCGGCCAGACTTCAGTGCGGGTTATCCTTCTGACCGCCGCCGCCGAGAAGAACCAGATTGTCGAAGCTTTGCAGCTTGGCGCCCGCGGTGTGGTCCTGAAGGATTCCGCCACCCAGCTTTTGTTGAAGGCCATCCACGCCGTAATGGCGGGAGAATACTGGGTGGGGCGCGAAAGCGTCTCCAACCTGGTGCAATACCTGCGAAACCTGGTGCAGTCTTCCGGAGAAGAGGCCCGGCAGAGGAAGTTTGGACTCACTCCCAGAGAGTTGGAAATCGTCGCGGCCGTGGTCGCGGGCTACTCCAACAAGGAGATTGCCGAGTATTTCAAGATCAGCGAGGATACGGTTAAACACCATCTAAGCAACATTTTCGACAAGCTTGGGGTGTCTACCCGCCTGGAATTGGCGCTTTTTGCGGTAAATCAGTCTTTACCGCTCAAGGCGATTGTCTGATCGATATAGCACTTTAGTGCTATATCGAGACACAAGAGAGCTATTGATCCTCTTGCCGCATAACAATTACGATGTACACTCAAAGTTAATAACTCAGCAAGAGACTTCGGTAATTTGCAGCTGAGGAGTAGGTTTGTTCTCATAGAGTGGAGAGGTAGAACCTCTCAAGGAGGAACGTTCGTGGCAAGTTTTCTAAAGCAACTTTGGTCGAATGAGAGTGGCCAGGACATCGCGGAATATGCGGTCATGCTGGCGGTAATTTTGGTGATCGTTGTGGGGACCGTCCGTTTGATTGGTAGCAATGCGAACAACGTGTTCTCGCAAGTATCGAGCTCGATCTCCAACTAGCACAGGCGTCGCGGCCCGGTTTACGATTAATTCACAATTCGCGCACGCCTGCACCACTCCCCTTATTTTTCCTGCTTCGTCCCTGCCAGTGAATTCCTTCGTCTCGAAATAAGCCTAGTTGGCCGGAGCAGTGACTGCCACCTTCTCCGCGCCAGGATTGGCAAACCGCGTCAGAAATGGGAAGAATGGTGTCACTTCAAAGGGCATCTTCTCATCCGCCGAATTAAGCGCAACCGGCTTGGTCTTTAGCAATTCCACTCGATTGCTCCATGGGTCCATCTTGACTCGCCCACCTAAAGGCAACGCCGCAATCTGCGTGGTTTGCTTGCCATCCAGCGTAGGAGCCGATGCGAGCAGAGCTGACATCCGCAGTGAATTTCCGCTGGCCAATCCGTTCCCCATGTGAGGACGAATCAAACTCTTGAGCTCCGGTGCTTCCTGCTGGAGGGCTTTCAGGAACAATCCAGCAGTCGCCAACTTATCTTTGTAGGGCGAGTTGGTAAGCAACTCTACCGCTTTCTTGTCGGCTGCTTCCTCGTCGGCGGGATCGCGCGCGAAATCTAAACGCTCGAAGGTATCTTCATCGGGGAAAAACATGCGGTCGTTAAAAGCGAATTTAGTGTCCAGTCGATGCCCCAAAACCACGTGACCCAGTTCGTGTGCCAGCACCATTGCCAGCGAGGCCTCATCCGGCAGCACGTCGAGCAGGCCGCGGCTGATGATGATGGTGTGGCCGATCGTGAATGACTCGAGCGGCGAAGTGAGCAATACGCGGGCCCGTACCGGCGGATCAATGTTCAGATTGTTGGTCACAATCAGATTGTTAATTACGGTGAGCAGAACTTTGTCGACGTCCCCTTCAGGAGCGATCAATCCGATTTTCTGTAATCGCTCGATGGCGTTGTCTTCTGCTTCACGCTGCCACCGGCGCTCGCTTTCGACTGGAGAGGCGTCTTGCGCAGCATCGCTTTGATCGTGTACTGAGTCCGGAGAATCAATGGCAATTTCGGTGAATTCGGAATTGTGGGCCAGGGCTTGCAGGTCGTAACCCCAAAGCCGGGTCTGCGCTTTAAAGTGGAATCTCTGGCCGGCGCGGGAAATCTTATCGGACTCTTCGCTATAGATGTAAGCCGGTAGCCAGATTCCCGGACGCAGATTCAATCTCCACGAATCGAAATGTAGATAATTGCTGTTGCGCAGGTCGGGGCCGTAGGTTCCATTAAAGCGCACGATGTTGTAGTCCTGGTCGTCGACCCAGATCCTGCCCACAAAACGCACGCGTCCGTTCTTTCCCTTGGGCTGAACATCAATCACGATGCAGCGGACTTCTCCCAGGAATTCACGCCGCACGAATGCAAAGTCGTAATCCTGACGCTGGAAATTCTCATCCAGCACTACCATTTGTGCGAAGCCCAGCGGCAGAAACTTCATGCCATAAATGCTGGTGAGTTTGGAAACAAAGCGGCGTCCGAATCCCGACTGGCTTTTAAATACGCGATCCTCCGCCCCATTCGACATATCGATCCGGCCCAGAAAGTACTGGTCGCTAGTCGGAATGACTCTGCCATCCTGCGGCTTGAGATTCTGGATGTAAGTTTCAACCAGCGGGTGCAGATGGCGCATTTGGGCCATAAAGAAATGCTCGCGCTCGATGATCTTGTCAATGATGTCATTCGACGAGAGAGCGGCCGGAGCGGTGGTCGCCGCCGCTGGGGCAGAAACTGGAGCGGGAATCGGGGTGGAATTCGGTAACGGAGTCGCGATGTTCGGGTCCTGGGCGAGGCCCAGCAAGCACGAAGAGGTGACGAATAGAAACGACAAAAATACGGATTTAAAACTGGACATATTTTCCTTCATGAAGCATGTTGCTTCAGGCCAATTGAAATACTACGTGCAATACTCCGCTCGAATCGGCAGCTTGACCATCTTTCACTGCCGGCTTGAAACGGATTTGTTCGGCTGCGCGAATCGCAGCTTCATCCAGACCATGACCTAATCCCCGGACGACCCTCAAAACACGAAGTTTGCCTGAGCTTTCAAAAACCACATCCAGCAGGACTTCCCCTTCGATATGAAGCTTTTTGGCTTCGTCGGTATAGACCGGAGTGGGTTTGGCAAGAATTTCCGCCGGCGTCATTTTGGCAACACTTTCAACCGGTTTAGAGTGGGTAGGGTTGGTGGCGGGTTCCGCGTCTCCGAAGCCTGATTGCCGGATCGTTCCGCGAGAAGCATTCGTATTGGCGCTGTTGTCGCCGATAGCTACCCCGTTGCCGAAGCCCGCGCTCGCCACTACCCCGCGCGCTCCCTTGGCGCCGCCGGTTCCGTTTCCTGAGCCAGGCCCTACTGGAGCATCGAAAGATCCCAATCGCGCAATGTTCACTGGTTCCTGATTGTTCGAGCGCGTCGGCACGCCTTTGGGATCGCCAAAGCCCCCGGTCTGTACCTGCTGCGGCGCTTTAGCAATCGTCGGGGTTTCCGAACTGCCGGTGGAAAAAACATTGGTTTTTACCAGTTGTTTGGGAATTACGGGGGCCACCGGCTGCAAAGTTACAGGTTTATTCGCCATCTCGATTTTGGGTGGCGTGGGTGCAATTTCCGGCTGCACTTTTGGTTTGAAGGTTGGCGCTATCACTCGTAAAGGTTCCGGCAGCTTCAATTGCGCAACTGGCGGCGCCTTAATGGTGCGAACCGGCGCGGGCTTGAGATTCACTACAGGCGGGGTTTTGACCAACTCAAAATAATGGTAGTCATGAGTGGGACTGAGGACCTGCGGGCGTAAGACTGCGATCCAAACGATGATCACGACGACCAGTCCCTGGGTACCTGTGCTTAGGGCGAACTCCCACCACGGCGTCCGCTTCTGCGGAAGCATGGAAAATAAGCTTTGGTCGGGAACCTGGGACATAAATACCGTTTACAGTCCAACTTCTAGGGTCTTTGCCGCCGTAAAAATAGAGTCACGAGGGGCCGATTTCCAGCCGTCTTCAGGGAAACCCAGGGGACAGCCAGAAGTTGCGATCAATACCTACCCCAGGTGGCAGCACGAGCAAGGCCACTTGTGGTGTGCAAAAAAAGTAGTAAGAGGTTGGTTTGGCAGCCACTTACATGGAGTGTAGGAAATGTTACCAAACTGCGGACGCAGATAGGTAAAAATTTGCACCTACTAGGTAGAGATTGCTGCGTGTGGACAGTTTCCTAATTGTTAGGGACCGGACGGACTTGGAGGATTGTTGTCCTGCAGCAACACCCAGATCAGGACCCCGCCAACGACCGCCGCTCCGGTATACAAGGCGTAAGGAGAGCTTAGAAGGCCGCCGCTCGCGGTCGGATAAGCTCCTCGATCCAGAGCAGCCGCGCAGCTATTTTCGTCTCGCGTTGCTTCATGACCTTCCTGTACGGTGGCTCTCTGCGAAGAATTATTCGTCTTCGAGGCATTCTTGACCTTGCCGCCACTCTCGATGTTTACGTCGCTCTTGCGCGCCACCGTGTGAACTTTGCCGCTGGTGTTGGTCACATCGAATTGCGTCTGCACATTCGACGCGGGGATTACGGTCACGCACTTGCAGTGGACGCGCATCCCGCTGGCAGTCGAAACGCTCACGCTTCCATGCTCAAGCTCGATGGAATTGTTCTCGAACTTCACCATGGATTCCGGACCGATCATCACGGTCGAGCCGGTCACATTGATATTCGCGACGGAGTCAGCCTTGGTCTCGATCACGTCGTCGGGATAAATCGCGGAAGAATTCGGCAGCGTAGCGCCATTCAGCAATACCACACCTTTGCCATACAGCATGGCAGCGCCGGTATCGGCTCCCAGCAGCGACGCCGGAATGAGTGCAATCATCATCCAGCAAAGTAGGTTTCGTAACATAGACGCACGTATCCGGACCTTACTTCATGGCCGCTTGGCTGATCCTAGACTCGGGTGGAAGGGGCGTCAATTGACTAGCATGGTCATGGCCTATCCCAAAAGTAATCACAAGGGCGAAGGAGAGTGGAGCAGGGCCCCCGGCCCGGCGATTTAACGCAGGGCCGGATGCGTTGCTCCTCCAAAATTGTTTGGACGGCCGGGAGGCGTGCCCTGATACGAATCAAAGTTCGCTCATCCCCTATCTCCACCTATCGATCAACTCCCACCAGGCCAGACGCATCCATTCGTCGACATTTACTTTTGCCCATTGGCGATGCTTCCACCATTGCTCGCCGAATTCGTCCGCATTGAAAGTTGCTGCGATACTGTAAACATTTCCTGGGACTTCCTTCTGGAAAATGCTCAGCGCGCGCCGGGTGTGAAAGTCGGATGTTACCAGCAGAACACTTCGTGCGCCCGCCTGTTGCAGACAGAAAGACGAATCTTTGGCTTCCGCCTTGGTGGAGAGACCGTGAATCGGACAAATTGAGATCGACTCCGCCTCCGGCAGTCCCGCAATGTATTTCCGGGCAAGTTCCGGTTCGCTCCACTGGAAGACCATGGCATCGGCGGGCACATTAAGGATGATCCGTGGCGCATACCCTTGACGCAGCAATTCCAAGGCGCGTGCGGGGCGAAGGTTCGTGTCCCCGGCCAGTGCCAGGATGACATCCGAACGTTGGGGACGGTCCATGATGAGGAACCGTCCTGACCCCGCAACCAGAGCGATCCCTACGAGACCGGCGGCCAACCATAAGATAATTCGAGTCTTAGTCATCATTCTTCTTTGCCTTCCTGAGCTTGCTCATTTTCGCGAACCAATCAGATAACCGAGGTAACCAAAGATAGGGGAAATCTTAGAGATGCGGACAAGATTCTGTGCGAGGCTAATCATTGCCTCCAGCTGGCAATCGACCACTGGATGTTAGAATTTACACCACGATCTTATAAAGGCATTGAGACTTCCAAATCATGAGCACTGCATCGGTTCCCACATCCTTATTTTCTGAATTAAAGAGCAAGATCGAAAAGCGCCAGGCACGAGTGGCGATTATCGGGCTTGGCTATGTTGGTCTGCCGCTGGCGTTGTTGTACTCGGAGGAAAAGGTCCGGGTGACCGGCTTTGACATCGACGAGCGCAAGATCAAGACGCTGGCGACGGGTGGGACCTACATTGTCCGCATTCCGGCTGAGGAAATTGCGCAAGCCAAGAAACATGGATTCGAAGCGACATCTGATTATTCGCGCCTTACGGAAATGGATGCCGTCATCATCTGCGTTCCTACGCCGCTGAACGAATATCATGAGCCCGATCTCAGTTACATCACGGACACTGCGAAGTCCATTGCGCCGTATCTGCGGGCGGGGCATCTGGTCATTCTCGAGAGCACGACCTACCCCGGGACGACGGAAGAAGTGCTGGTGCCAATTCTCGAAAAAGGCAATAAGTACGGGTTAAAAGCGGTCCGCGGGAAAGACGATCAGCAGGGATTTTATGTTGCGTTTTCGCCGGAGCGCGAAGATCCCGGCAATACCAGCGTAGCCCGGCGCGATATTCCCAAGGTGGTGGGCGGCCTCGATACCCAGGCTTCGGAACTGTCGGCGGCGCTGTATGGCACGATTTTCAACCGCGTAGTGCCGGTGTCATCTCCGGCGGCGGCGGAGATGACCAAGCTGCTGGAAAACATTTATCGCTGCGTGAATATTGCGCTGGTGAATGAATTGAAGTTGTTGTCGCTGCGCATGGGAATCGATATATGGGAAGTCATTGCGGCGGCCTCGACCAAACCTTTCGGATTTCATCCGTTTTATCCGGGGCCGGGGTTGGGCGGACACTGCATTCCGGTAGATCCTTTTTATCTTTCCTGGAAGGCGAAAGAGTGGGACTTCCACACTCGCTTTATCGAACTGGCGGGCGAGATCAACAGCAATATGCCGTACCACGTTCTGGAATCTGTAGTGAAAGCGCTGAACCAGCACAAGAAAGCGCTGAACGGCGCGAAGGTGTTAGTTCTGGGCGTGGCCTACAAAAGGGACATCGACGATTTGCGGGAATCTCCAGCCCTGACCATCATCGAATTGCTGCAAAAAGAGGGCGCCCAGGTCAGCTACAACGATCCCTACTTTCCGACCGTCGGCAAAGGACGTAAATACGATTTGCAGATGAAGTGCGCGCCGCTGGAAAATCTTGGCCAATACGATTGCGCGCTGATCGTGACCGATCATTCCGACTACGACTACGCCAAGATCGTCAAGGAATCGCAACTGGTGGTCGACACTCGCAACGCCACCAAAGGCATCAAAAGCCCGAAAGTCGTCCACTGCTAACTCGCAGGCAGCGTTAGATTCAGGCTGCCTGCTTCAATTAATTCCCGCTGGCGGCGCGTCTCTTTTCTAAATCCTACAGTCATCTTTCGATCAAATCTACCCGGCCGTGACTGATGCGGCGGGTCAAACCGAAGCGCGGTTCCATTGCGGCGAGAGTACACAAAACATAAAAAAGTGCCGCATTCGCTGGAATCTGAAGATTGAAATCCAGAAAACTGTGGACGAGAATTCCGGTAACGCCGAGAATTGCGGCTAGGCCCATCGCGCCGTTGGTGTCGACTGTCCAGTTCTTCAGTTTTTTGAGGGCGCCTAAATAGGCTGTGATCAGAAACCAAAGCATGATAGCGAATCCCACTGCGCCTGTTTCAACCAGCAATTGCAAATAGTCGTTGTGTGCCTTATCGATGAAGAAGTTGGTGTAGAAGGTTCGGAACTGAGGATAGACTTCGACGAATGTGCCCAAGCCCCATCCCAGGATGGGTTTGTGCTTGAACATTTTAAGCGCATCGCGGTCGATGTTCACACGCATGGCCCCGGAAAGCTCCATGCGGGTCTCGACGCGGACGCTGGCGATGCGTTCTGACAACTCCCCGCCACCCAGCCAGGCCAGTAGCTCCGATTGCCAGAACCAGAAAAACGCCCAGGCTCAGGACCATTCGGCCAGCCTTTTTCTGAAGGAGCAGGATGGCCACGAAGAGCGTTATTTGTGCCGCGAATGCCAGCATTCCGCCGCGAGATCCCGGAGAGAAAAATTGTGCCAGCCATCAGCAGCGCTGCAAATGCGGCAAGCGCCTTGCGCGAATTCGATCCGTAACGAGTGAAAACAAACACCAGCGGGATCGGCAGCAGCATTTCCATGAGCCCGGCATAGTGATTGTGATTTACGTACGGCCCGTAGATCCAACCGCCAAGGCGAGGAGTACGCAGCCAATACAGTTTTCCATTGGAGCTTAAACCCTGGACGAGAGCAAATAGCGCGACGGCGAAGCCATAGATGGAAAATCCCCAGGCCAATGTCCTGACTTGCCAACTTCGGCGCAAGGCATTGCACCACCAGAAAACAAAGCAATGCATATGCGCAATACAGCCGGGCGTGAAAGAAAGTCGCATAGCGATAGGCGCGTGAGGCGCAACGCGATTTGCAACACCACTAGAAGTGCGAAGGCGAGCATTGGTGGAAACAGCGGACTCGGGGCAATTTGCAGTTCGGAAGAGAAAGCCTGGCGCGCCGCCCAGAGAATGAAAAGCAATACCGTGCCGGTTTCCAGAATGAAAACCGCCCAGGGTTCGACCGCGCCGAATGCCATTGGGCCAAGCAGTAATAAGCTAAACACGCCATAGAAGAGGACCGCGTCCGGAAGCGAGCGGGAAGAACTTCGCTTGAGGATCGGTTCGATTTTGCGGCTGCGGCGAGGGAGGAGTCACCGCTTGGTCCCCTGTTGGGAGGCAACCAATCGGACTCCGTCTATCCAGAGATTGCCACGAATGGGGCTGCCTGCGGGAATGCGCTGCAGGCGGATGGCGAGCAATTTTGTATCTGGGCCCGTCGCGAGACTTCCGGCCACTTGCTTCCAGACCTCGGCATTCTTGAGATCATCACTGAGAAACAACGTCGCGCCAGTATAAAAATCCTGAACCGCAAATCTCGCGCCACCGGCACCTTCCATATGGGGCGCTTTAAATTCGGCGGAGAAATCATAATGGGTATTAGGCTCGACGGGGACGAATTGTCGAAACCCGACATCGTCGATCGGCCTTCCGGCAAAAGAGATCAGTAAAGAACGGGTGCCCAAATGACTCTCCGTAGGATCGAGCGCAAAGGAAACTCCGGCCTGCTTTTCAAACTGCCAATCAAAACCACCATTAAGGATTGGAAGACCGAAGTCGCCGTTAATTACCAGGTTTGTCATTGAAGGTTGATAGCTTGCAAGATCGGAGATCGCCGCCGCTTGCCGCCAAACTGCGCGGGCCTGCGGTACGTCGCGCTCCTCGATGAGATACCGGACATATTCGAATACACTCTGTACCTCTACAGGCTGGTGGAGTTGCACCATCTGGGACCAGACTTTGGCAGCCGCGTCCGATTGCTTGCGGAGAACCAGGAATTCAAGGAAGGCAGAATAAACACTCGGCTGTGGCGGCACAACATCTCGCAGGAGGGCATCCGTGTCCGGATTGGCTCGCCAACAAAGTTGCAGCACGGCGCCAGTGAGGTAAGGGTCACTTTCAAGCACGACCCGGAATTCGTGCATAGCCTTGGCAGTCTCGCCCTGCACCAGGTAAAGATTGGCGGCTTGCCAGGCTACATCGGGAGTCTTCGGGTCTGACTCGATAGCGCGTTCCAGGGCGTTGGTTTGATTCGCGGTCTCGCCGAGAACTTGATATGCAGTCGCCAGACCTAGCCAATATCGGGACTTGTAAGGGTCCAGAGAAACTGCCGATTGGTAATGCCGGGCCGCGTCCGCTGGCGACATCGCAACTAACGAAAAATAACGTCCGGTGCGGTAGGCATACTCCGCATTGCCGGGTGCAAGTTTCGCGGCTCGTTGCAGATCTATGAGATCAGGCTTTTCGGAGAAATAGGTTGCCAGATAATCGGCGCCGGCGAATCCAATGTAGCTTAGGGCCAAAAGCAATGCAGGCCCAAACAAAATGATTTTTCTGGATGGGCTCTGAAGCGGTATGCGCATGGAGTCCTAAAACCGGGCCTGGTCAATTGCTGCTTACACTAATCGCCACTGGAGCTTACCCTCGGTTCATCTTCGGGAGTCAACTCCTCCTCCTGATAATAGCGCTCGCCGTATTTTCCCTGATATTCGTAGTAGTAGTGATAGTCAGGTGAATTGAGGTTGACGGCGTTCATCAGCACCCCGCACACCCGCGCGTTCACCTGCATCAGAATATCGCGTGCCCGCCGCAGCGCCTGCTTGGTGGTCTGGCCAGAGCGAATGACCAGCACCACCGCATCCGCGCGAGTGGACATGATGACAGCATCGGTGACGGACAGCGTCGGCGGCGTATCCACAACGATATGATCGTATTGCTCGCGCAGCTTCGCCAGCACATCTTTCATCTCAGGCGACGCGAGCAATTCCGCCGGATTCGGCGGCGGCGTTCCAGCCGGTAGCACAAACAAATTCGGCAGAACGTTCGAACGGATGATCGCTTCTTGAAGGGTGATGGCCCCGGTCAACACGTTGCTAAGTCCGATTTGGGGTCCCATGCCGAGCGTCTTATGAATACTCGGACGGCGGAGGTCAGCGTCGATGAGCAAGACCCGTGTGCCCTTTTGCGCCAGTACAATCGCGCAATTGATGCTGGTGGTCGTTTTGCCCTCTTCGGGAAGTGCGCTGGTGATGAGAATGACTTTCGGCGGCGTTCCCAGTGACGTAAGCAGCAGGGAAGTGCGCAATGCCCGGTAGGACTCAGCCATTTGCGATTGAGGCCGCGACTGTGTGATTAACTCGACGGCTTCCTTGGAGGCGGCGACCGTGAGCCGTTGCCGCGCACCGGCTTCGGTGCGAATCGACGAGCCCAGTGGGATCATCCCGAGTGAGGGCAGGCCGGATAGTATTTGCGCCTGTTCAGGCGTCCTGACGGTGTTGTCAATACTCTCCAGCAGGAAGGCCAGGCCGATACCGGAAGTGAGGCCCAACGCCAGTGCAAAAGAAAGATTGCGTGGAAGGTTCGGCTCCGATGGCGAAGTTGGCACTCGCGCGATATCGACCGGCCGCACATTATTGGAGCGCAGTCCCGCGGTGACGCCGGCTTCTTTCAGCTTTTCCAGCAGGCCCTCGTACAATGCACGATTACTCTCGACATCCCGCTTAAGCAAACTGTATTCGATGGCGCTTTCATTAAGTTGATTGGCTTCCTGCTTCTGTTTTTCGAGGGCCGCATGCAGCATGGTTTCATGCTGCACTGCGGCCAGATAGTCACCGCGCAAACGGCCGGCGATCTTCCGTATTTCGATTTGGATCTGAGAATCGATTTCCTTGAGCTGGCTGTTGAGCTGGGCCAATTTCGGATACGAAGGCCCGAACTGTGTGCTCAATTGCGCCACCTGAATTTTCAAGTCGGCATCTTGCTCACGCAACTTCTCGAGTAGAGAAGAAGCATTATTGGATCCCTTCGCTTCGTTCTCCACGCTGGACGCCGACGCAACCGAGTCCGGGTCCCCGGATTGCACCAGGTGATAGACCGACTCTTTTTCCATCCGCGCCGATTCAGCGGCTGTCAGCTCTTTGTTCAGTTCGTCCAGTTTTTCGGTGGTGATGTTCTGCTTTTCGTCAATCCCCAGGATCTCGTGCGCCTTTTGATACTGAACTAGTTTTTCCTGAGAAGTTTCGACCTTCATTTGCAAATCCACCAACTGTTTGGAAAGCCAGTCGGAGGTTTGCATCGTCGACTCAAAACGAGTCTTAAAATTCTGTTCAACGTAGGTGTTCACGAGCGTATTCACGACGCGCGCGGTCAGGTTTTTGTCCGGGCTGCGGAAGTGAATATCGATGATACGGGTATTGGTCTCGAGCGTAACCCGCAAGCGCTCCTTTAAATGCGTCCAGGGCGTCGGTGGTCTGCGGGGAGTCAGCTTGGAGAACGTCCGTTGTCAGCCCGAGAGTTCCTGGCGCAGGGGCTTTTCCGTTGCCGCCGAACTGCGGTTGCTGATCGAGGTTCAGTTGTCTGATGACTTGCAGGGCCAGCAGATCACTGCGCAGAATTCGGACTTCCGTGTCTAAATCGGTTGGATCGTAATAATCCATACCCGCATTGTTGGAATCTCTGAAATTCAAGACAGGATCGGGCTTGTTGATGGCAATGCTGCCGACTGCTTCGTAGATCGGCGTACTCCGCAGAGTCGCAAGGAGGACCGCGCCAAAGATTAGAGCTACACAACTGAGAATCGCCCACTTGTGCTTGATAAGAACTGCGAAGATATTCGCGCAGGGCGGATTCCTGTGGCTGTAGAGAAGGATAACTGGCGAGCCCCGGCTGCCGCGTCGAACTCGGCCGGAAATAGCGGACGGGACCTCGCGGAGAATCTGTCCGTTAGTCTGAATCAGGGGGCCCGAATCCATGATGCTCCTCACGAAATCAATCTGCCGGTCAAAAAGGATTACGAGACTACGCCCGCTCTTGTGCCGCAGCCATTCCGCAAACATGTATCTCACCACTTATTGCTCAGGGAGTGGCGCAAATTATTGCGCAGCATCGAAACAGTAAACCCACCTTAATCTCGCTGGTTCCATGGGCTTACAGGGTCCGGCAATCGGACGGATGTGAAAGCAATATCCGCTATACTTGCCGCAACCGAACACATTTCTCTTGCAAAGAAAACAATCGCAACACTTAAGCCGTGATGCAGCACAAAGTCGTTCTGAGAAGAGGCAGCATAAGTGAATTGGTCAGAACAAGTTGTGCTGGTGACGGGTGGCACTGGCTCTTTTGGCAAGAAATTTGTGGAGATCATGCTGCGCGAACACCATCCTCAGAAGCTCATCGTTTTCAGCCGAGACGAACTGAAACAGCATGATATGCGGGCGGGTGGCCTCGATCATCCAAGCTTGCGGTATTTTCTTGGCGATGTGCGTGATCCCGCAGCGTCTTGATGCGCGCGTTTTCCGGGGTTACGGTCGTGGTACACGCCGCTGCACTCAAGCAGGTGCCGGCCTGTGAATACAATCCATTCGAAGCCATACAGACGAATATCATGGGCGGCCGCAATGTGATCGATGCCGCCATCGATCAGGGAGTTCGCCGCATTCTCGCGCTCAGCACCGACAAGGCAGTCAATCCCATCAATATTTATGGCGCCACCAAGCTCTGCGCCGAAAAAATGTTTGTTCAGGCCAATGCCTATGCCGGGGCGAGAGACACGCGTTTCAGTTGCGCGCGGTACGGAAACGTTGTGGGCAGCCGAGGCAGCGTCATCCCGATGTTCATGGAACAACGCAAGCGCGGCAAAGTGACGGTCACCGATCCACGGATGACTCGTTTCTGGATCACGCTGGAGCAGGGTGTGCGATTCGTAGTGCGCTGTATCGAGCAGATGCACGGCGGAGAAATCTTTGTTCCCAAGATTCCCAGCATGAAGCTTGTGGATATGGCGGAAGCTGTGGCTCCGGGCTGTGAAGTTGAATGCATTGGAATTCGGCCAGGGGAGAAACTCCACGAAGTGCTGCTGGCGGAGGACGAAGCGCGCAACGCCATCGAGACGGAGGACATGTTCGTGGTGCAACCGGCGCATTCCTGGTGGCGCAAGGAAAACTGGGACCAGGGCGCAGCCCTGCCCGAAGGCTTCCGCTACTCCAGCGACACCAACCCTCACTGGATGACTGCCGAGGATTTGTACGCGCTGGTCGAAGGGTGCGCCCCGAATCTGACGCTGTTGCCTCGGGAAGAAAAGATCCGTGCGCGCGCCTGAAGGGATTTCATGACGGTCACTCCGGCAGGCAGGGAAGTGCTGGCGATCGAAGGCGGAACGCCAGTCCGCAAGACGCTGCTGCCCTACGGTCGCCAATCCATCGATGAAGCCGATATTCAGGCGGTAGTCGAGACGTTGCGATCCGACTGGTTGACTACCGGCCCCAAGGTTGCCGAATTCGAGGAAGCGATTGCTGCATGGGTGGGAGCGAAGCACGCGGTCAGCTTCAGTTCGGGGACAGCCGCCTTGCACGGCGCAGCTTTTGCGGCCGGATTGAAACCCGGCGACGAGGCCATCACTTCACCTCTCACTTTTGCCGCGACAGCCAATTGCGTTTTGTATCAAGGCGCAGCTCCCGTCTTCGCGGACATTCTTCCCGGAACGCTCAATATTGATCCCGCCCAGGCGGCTTCGCGCGTGACCTCGCGAACCAAAGTGCTTCTACCAGTTGACTATGCCGGGCATCCCGCGGATCTGGGATCATTTCTCGAGTTGGCGGAACGTCACGGCTTGGTTGTGATTGAAGACGCTTGCCACGCCCTAGGCGCGGAATATCGCGGCCGGCGGGTTGGTAGCATCGCGCACATGACCGTATTCAGTTTTCATCCTGTGAAGCATCTGACTACAGGAGAAGGCGGAATGGTCACGACGGACAACCCGGTATTTGCCGAGACCCTTCGCCGATTTCGCAATCATGGGATCACCAGCGGTGCGAGAGAACGCCAACGCGACGGCCAGTCACACTACGAAATGGTGCTGTTGGGCTTCAATTACCGTTTGACCGACATCGCTTCCGCATTGGGTTTGCGGCAACTTACCAAGCTGGAGCAAAACTTAGCGCGCCGCCGCCAGATTGCCTTGCGCTATCAGACTGCATTTCGTAACCTGCCTGGGATACTTCCGCCGTCGGCGTGCGAGGAGATGAAGCCCGCCTGGCATCTGTATCCGATTCAGGTCGAATTGGAAAAACTTTCGGTCAACCGCGACCAGGTTGTTCGCGCCCTGCGCTCGGAAAATATCGGGGTGAATGTACACTACATTCCGGTTCACCTTCATGGTTACTATCGCGATCGCTTTGGATATCGCGGCGGCGAGTATCCGATGGCGGAAAATGCGTATCAGCGCCTGATCAGCCTGCCCATGTTCCATGGGATGACGGATGACGACATCGAAGATGTAATTCACGCTGTGGAAAAAGTGCTTTCGTGTTTCTCGATTTGAGCGATCTTTCTTCGCACGGCTGGAAGGACTAAACTGATGAATACACCGCAGATCGTTGAATGGGTCAATCAATTTGGCCGCGAATACACTGATCGCAACGTGCTGAGCCAATCTGAGCTCGACGCGCTTTACGAAAAGAACTACGGCATCAATCGAAGGAAGCTGAACCAGCCGTTCCTGTCCGGCATCCCGGCGGACTGCCGCATTCTTGAAGTCGGCTGCAACGTTGGAAACCAGCTCACGGTCTTGCGCGAAATGGGATACCAGGAGCTATACGGTATCGAAATTCAAGAATATGCATTGGAACAAGCGCGGCGAAAGCTTCCGGATGTCCATTTCACAAAGGCGTCCGCTTTTGAAATCCCTTATCCTGATAACTACTTCGATGTGGTTTTTACTTCCGGCGTGTTAATTCATATTGCGCCTAAAGATCTTCCCGGAGCGGTGGACGAAATTCACCGTTGCGCGAAACAATATGTTTGGGGATTTGAGTATTACTCTCCCCAGGCAGTCGAGGTGCAGTATCGGGGAAATCAAGGATTGCTCTGGAAAATGGACTATGCGCAGATCTATCTTGATCGTTTTGCGGATTTGAGTTTGGTGCGGCGAGAAGAGCTACCGTATCTCGAAAATTCGAATGTGGACTCGATGTTTCTTCTGCGCAAGACGATTTGACTCCCGGATTCGCGAACACATATGAAAGTTGCCGCCATCGTTCAAGCCCGCATGGGCAGCAGTCGGTTGCCCGGCAAAGTGCTTCTCGACCTCGGCGGCGAAACGGTATTAGCCCGAGTCATCAATCGCCTGCGCCGGGCTAAATTGTTAGATGACATTGTGATCGCCACAACACAGGCCGCCGCCGACGATGCCATCGTCCGCGAATGCGATCGTCTCTCTGTTAGCACTTTTCGCGGCTCCGAAGGGGATGTGCTGGATCGTTACTATCAGGCCGCGAAAGTCCGCGAGCCCGAGGTCATCGTACGCATCACTTCAGATTGTCCACTGATCGATCCTATTCTAGTCGACTCAACCATCACCGTTTTCATTGACGAGCGAGCCGACTACGCAAGCAACACAATCGTACCCACCTATCCCAGAGGGTTGGACACTGAGGTTTTTTCTCGCAACGCCCTCGGTCGGGCCTGGTCCGGAGCCCACAGACCATATGAAAGAGAACACGTAACGCCATATCTCTATCAACATCCCGAACTTTTCCGGATCGCTTCAACTCATGCACCCATCGATTACAGTCATTTCCGCTGGACGCTCGATACTCCAGAAGACCTTCAGTTGATTCGCAGGATTTATTCGAGGTTCAGCAATCAAGACAGTTTCGGATGGGAGGAAGTCGTCACCCTGATGGAACGCGAGCCGGAACTCGGAGCATTGAACTCACACATATTACAAAAATCCTTATACGGAGTTTGATGGCGCCTCGTACTCTCATTATTCGCGCCGACGCCAGCGTCGCCATGGGTACAGGCCATGCGATGCGCTGTTTGGCTCTTGCCCAGGCGTGGCAGGACTCGGGCGGCATCGCTGTTTTTGCCATGGCGCAGTCGACTCCGGCCATGGATGCGCGGCTTCGCGCCGAGCGCATCGAGCTTGTAAGCTTTCCATCAACTGCGGGTATTCGGGACGCGACCCTCACTGCTGAGTTGGCGCGCGCACACCGGGCCGATTGGGTTGTGCTGGATGGTTATCACTTCGATACCAGGTATCAAGAAAGCCTGAAACAAAATGGATCGAAAATCCTGCTCATCGACGACATGGGGCAGTGCAGCCATTATTTTGCGGATCTGGTGTTGAACCAGAACCTGCACGCCAGCGAAAAATCCTATCGCAATCGCGAAAACCATACTCGCCTTCTGCTCGGCACGCGCTTTGCCATGCTACGGCGTGAGTTCCTGCCATGGCGAAACTGGGTTCGAGAATTTGATCCAGCTAGACGCAGGGTCCTGGTGACTATGGGGGGAAGCGACCCTGACAATGTTACCGAGCGAGTGATCGAATCGCTGCAACGACTGGACGTGAATGGCCTTGAAGCAAGAGTTCTAATTGGAAACTCCAATCCTCACTCCGCGGCTCTTGAGCGTGCTGCCGAGCGTTCCCCGAAGACAATCTGCTTGATCAAGGACGCTCGCAACGTGCCTGAGTTGATGGCGTGGGCCGACGTTGCCATTGCCGCAGCGGGGTCGACTTGCTGGGAAATGTGCCTGCTTGGACTACCTGCCCTGCTGATCGATTTGGCCGAGAATCAACGTCCGGTGGCCGGGGAACTCGACCGATTGGGTTCCGCGATTCACCTTAGTTCGACGAAAGACATCAATCTTGACAAAATCGCTGCTAAACTGCTGGCATTCATTTCTTCCGTGGAGCTTCGGACGAAAATGTCGCAGCGGGCGCGAGAACTTGTAGACGGCGAAGGCGCACAGCGAGTCGTCTCGGCAATGCAAGGCGCGAGCATTGGTCTGCGCCGCGCGGAAAAAAGCGATTGCCAGCTCCTGTGGGAGTGGGCAAACGATCCCGATGTTCGCACCGTTTCCTTTTCGACCGAACCCATTCCCTGGGAACGCCATCTCCAATGGTTTAATTCCAAACTTGCCGATCCGAATGCAGTGTTGTATCTGGCGGTCGATCCACACGGCACGCCTATTGGCCACGTGCGATATCAGCTCGATGGAGTCCGAGCCGCAGTATCGATTAGTCTTGCAAAACCATGGCGGGGCAAGGGTTTCGGGCGGAAAATTTTGGCGCTGGCGAGCGAGGAATTATTTCGAACCACGGCCGCCACCATCATCGACGCCTACGTAAAGCCGGTGAACACAATTTCACTCCAGCTTTTTACCCGCGCAGGCTACACGCAATTGACGAATGAAATGGTAGGTGGAAAGGACGCGATTCATTTCGTTCTTGAGAAAAAGGATGTAGTGGCCGCAGCGACGCCCGGCACTGGCGCCGTCGCGGCGGGATGAGGGTTAGAGCAGATCGTAAGTAATTTGAAATGGCAATTGCACCTATGAACCTTGCTAGCTACTCCGAGAATGTAAAGAAACGTAAACCATATTGCTTTCGGCGGATTTCGCGGTTGTTCTGATTTTGGAACAGAACGGACGTAAGGTGCTTCTGGCTTGAAGCTTAGGCGTATCATCCCGGTCAAACCCGATGCGTGCCACCCTGGATTCAACTCGAGCAGCTGCCGAAAAGAACAATGAAGCTTTCCGAACTCGTCAGAGTTGGATGTTTCTCATCTCGGCGAGTGGGTTGAAAATCTAGTGAAGATCGCCATCTCCCAGCCCACTTATCTGCCTTGGTTAGGTTACTTTGACCTTATCGATCAGGTCGACGTGTTCGTTCTGCTGGACAATGTGCAATTCGAGAAACAGTCCTGGCAGCAACGAAACCGTATTAAGACTCCTATCGGATTACAGTGGTTGACCGTGCCCGTGATGTTTCGTGGCCGCTTCGGCCAGCTGATCAAGGACGTCGAAATTCGAGATGCAGAATTCTGGCGTACTCATCTTCGTGCCATCGAATTGAACTATCGCCGGTCTCGTTTTTTTCATCAGTACTTCGAGGAACTGAGTTCGCGTTTAAAATATACGCCAGGGACGTTGCTTACGGATTTGAACTGCCGCCTGCTGGAATGGTTCATGAGCGTGATGGGAATCCATACTCGATTAGTGCTTTCGTCCCAACTGCAGCAACCGGGAAGGCGGACGGAGTTGTTGGCGAACATTTGTGCGTCATTGGGCGCGGACCAGTACATCTCGCCCCTGGGATCAGCGGTATACTTGCTCGAAGAGGGAAATGTGCTGGTCGATAAAGGCGTTGAGGTCGTCTTCCAGCACTACGAACATCCCAAGTACTGGCAGTTGTTCCCGCCATTTCAACCCTACGCCTCCATCCTCGATTTGGTTTTCAATGAAGGTGAACGCTCGCTCGAAATCCTGCGCAGCGGAAGACGGGCTCCATTTACCGAACGCCAGGTCATAGAGCAGATCCAGGCCAAACCGCGGGCGTCGTGAGCTCCGATTTCAAAATCGGCGAGCGGCTGATTGGTCCCGGTCAGCCGGTCTATATTATCGCCGAGCTTTCCGCAAATCATCATCAGGAATTCGAGCAGGCGGTACGAATCCTGCACGCCGCCAAGGCGGTGGGTGCGGATGCGGTCAAGTTACAGACCTATACTCCGGACACAATCACCATACGCAGCGATCATGAATATTTCCGCATCGGCGGCGGCACGCTGTGGGACGGCCAAACTCTTTACGATCTCTATGGCGAAGCCCACACGCCATGGGATTGGCAGCCTAAACTAAAAGAGGTCGCCGACGGACTGGAGTTAGATTTATTTTCTTCTCCGTTCGATTCCTCCGCGGTCGATTTCCTCGAAGCTATGCATGTGCCAGCTTACAAGCTTGCCTCCTGTGAACTGGTGGATATCGGACTGATTCAGAAAATGGCGCGCACCGGGAAACCGCTGCTCATCTCCACGGGCATGGCGACGGTTGAGGAAATCGAAGAAGCCCTGAAGGCCGCAACCGACGCGGGTTGCACACAGGTGGCATTGCTTAAGTGCACGGCGGCTTATCCGGCTTCACCCGCAGAAATGAACTTGCGGACCATCCCGGAGATGGCAAGAAAATTTCAAGTGCCGATAGGTTTGTCGGACCATACCATGGGCATCGCCGTTCCAACCGCGGCCGTAGCCCTTGGCGCCTGCATCATCGAAAAGCACATCACGCTCTCGCGCTCACTGCAAGGTCCGGACAGCGCATTTTCTCTCGAGCCCGAAGAATTCAAGTCCATGGTCGAGGCCGTGCGAATCGCGGAAAAAGCTCTAGGCCAAGTGCAATTCGGACCCAGTGCCCATGAAAAAAGCACCCGCGTGTTCCGGCGTTCGCTGTTCATTGTCGAAGATGTAAAACAGGGTGAACCGCTTACCCCTGAAAATGTACGCTCGATCCGGCCTGGACACGGCCTGCATACACGGCATTTACCAGAAGTAATCGGCAAGCGCGCCGCTCGGAATATCGAACGCGGCACTCCAGTGACCTGGGATCTAATCGAAAACTGATGAGGATGGTCAGTCCATTCCTGAAGCACGTCCTCTATCCTTGCCTGGCCAAGACCGGATATTTGCGGCGCCGCGCCGGTGCCGCGCCCGCCATCGTTACATACCACGGTATATCGCCAACTGGATACAAAGGAATCGATTCCGCACTCGACGGCACCCTGGTGAGAGCGGAGTCGTTTCGACAGCAGTTGCACCTGCTTCAAACCCACTACAACATTATTTCGCCCGAGCAGTTCCTGGGCTGGTGCGAGTCGAAACGGCCATTGCCGCCGCGCTCCGTACTGCTCACCTGCGATGACGGCTTGCGGAATATCCTGACTGACATGCTGCCCGTTCTTCAAGAGCAAGGGCTATCCTGTCTCTTCTTTGTCACTGGCGCTTCGCTCAGTGAACAAGCTTCAATACTCTGGTACGAGGAACTGTACTTGCTGATGCTGGCGGCCGGAACTTCTTTCAGCTTGGAGTTAGAAGACGCAGGCATCCGGATTTCCGTCGTTACTCCTCAGCAGAGACGGAGCCAGTGGTGGGAACTGGTGAAAAAACTTTCTCAGTTTGATCAGATGAATCGGACGGAAATTCTTGGGCGCATCCGGGAGCAGCTTGGAATTTCTCCGGACTGGATTTCGAAATACATTGACGAACCCATTCTTGCTCGGCGGTTTCTTATGTTGAACGTGCTGGAGTTGCGGCAGTTGGCAGATGCGGGTATGTGCATAGGAGCGCATACGCTTTCTCATCCGGTGTTGGCGCAAGCGCCGGAGGAGTTGGCATGGAGCGAGATTTTCGAAAGCCGGAGTAATCTGGAAACAGCTCTGGGCCGCATGATTTGGGCGCTGGCATATCCCTTCGGAGACGCTGCTTCTGTCACTCAACGTGAACAGGAAATGGCCGAACGGGCCGGATTTAAGTGTGCTTTTCTCAATTTTGGCGGCGGTTTAGGGACAGCGAAGCCGCAGTTCGGGTTGCCGCGGGTTCACGTGACAGCCAATATGAGTATCGCTGAATTTGAAGCGCAAGTATCGGGGTTTCATCAGTCGCTGCGGCAACTTTTTTCCAGCGATGTCGATACATTGCTACACGCTTGAGGTGGGAAGAGTGCTGGACCACTTTATGGCGTGGAGAAGGTTACCTGTTTGATTCCGCCCATGGCGCATTGATAACTCATTTACTCCACGCCGGCGCGGGCCTTACTGAGCTGGCGGATTTTGATTTCCAAATTCAGCCCGCTCGGCGATGATTACCCAATGACAAGCCATACATTTGTGACAGACTGGTATCACACACCCGCCAGTCAGTTCGCGGAGAAACTTGCGCATAGTCCTGCATAGAACGGTACCCGATGATGACGTACTGCGACGCCAGTGGAACGAGCTGGTGCAGCGGATGGAACGCCCTGAGATTTTTTATACGTACGAGTGGGCGATGGCTGTCTATCGGGCCTATGGGCTCCAGTTGGTCCCGCTGTTGTTGTTGGCCTACGAAAACGACACTTTCATAGGTTTGGCTGCGCTGGCCACGAACGCTTCTCAGGAAATAGTTTTCCTTTCAAACACAACTGCCGATTACTGCGAATTCATAAGTCATCCCCAGCGCCGTGCAGAACTTTTGGATGCAGTCTTCGCCGAACTGAAAAAAATGGATGCAGGATTCTTAAGTCTGGCAAATCTGCCGGCTGATTCTGTGACATCCCGTGAACTTAAGCGAACCGCTCACAAGTATGGATATTCGGTGTTTGCACGGACGGCCTATTCCTGTGCCCAAGTGGCAATCGATTCTCCTGAGAAACGGCGGGCAGTCAAGGAATCCGCCCAACGCAGAATGCGCCGGTATGCGAAGACTATGGAAAAAAATATTTCGGTGACCTTTAACCATTTGAAGTCACCGGATGATCTTCATGCCGAACTGCCTGGATTTGTAAAAGCGCACGTAGCCCGTTTTCTGGCCACTGGACGCATCAGTAATCTGGCCACTTCCGCGCGAAGAGAATTTCTCGAAGAACTGATTCGATCGTCTTCAAACTGGGTAACTCTCTCACGATTGCAGGTTGGCGAGCAGACGGTTGCCTGGAACTACGGCTTCCAATTTTCAGGTAGTTGGTTTTGGTATCAGCCGACCTTCGCCACCGGTTTTCAACAATACTCGCCCGGCTTGTGGCTGCTCTCGAAAATTGTGGAAGAATCCTGCGACGATCCACAAGTTGATCGTATTGATCTTGGCCTGGGGGCGGAGGGTTACAAGGAACGATTGGCGACGGCGAGCCGTGAGACGCTTCACGTGACGGTTATGACCTCCGTCCTTGGTTGCTGGAAGGAACGCATACGATACCATTCGGCTGATGCCATCCGCTCGGTTCCGCATCTGGAAGATTGGATACGCTCCGGAATCCGCTACATTTCTTCGCTGAAAATGCACCTTCAGGCCGAAGGGCCGACCGGACTTCTCAGAAGTCTTGTCCGTCGTGGTCAAAGACTCCTGCATGATCGGTCTGAGTTCTTCTTGCTGGAGCGGCTGCAAGGGAAACGTTCTGCCGCAGGTTCGTTTGCAATTCTGCCCGTCGACCTGGATCTGCTCGCAATTGCTGCAATGCACTATGTGGATGACCCGGAGACAGCCGCCTATTTATTGCGTGCGGCGGAGCGGCTCCGGTCGAGCGAAAATAAGGGGTTTGCGCTTGTCACCAGCGAAGGCTTGCCGGTACATTTTTGCTGGTTGACGGATTTCGAGAAGTTTTCAGCAACCGAATCGAAGTACGCGCTGAAGCCGCCTTCACAGGCCTGCGCGGTAATTTTTGATTGCTGGACCCCGCTTTCAATTCGCGGGCAAGGCCACTATAAGAACGCCATTGCTGGTGTCGCCTCGCAGCTTGAAGAATCAGCCTTGATTTTTTTGTCCGCCACCAACGCAGCAGCTTTGCGTGGGGCCGAGGCCGCCGGTTTCGTAAAAAGGTTCTCCCTGCTAGATAAGCGTTTCATGCTCTCTCGTCGTGTGATCGAATCAGAATTGCCGACGAGCACCCGCCCAGACGTCGAAGTCTTTTCGGCCGCGTAAAGGATTCTTGGAGAAACGCACCGCCATGAAGGTCTTGCTGCTTCACCCCGAAGACCAACTTCCACGGCGCGATCCGCCCGCTAAATGGGATCTAATGGTCGATTTTGGGCGCGCTCCAGTTTCGACGTATGAAGAATGGACACGTCAAGCGGGTTGCCGGGTGATCAGTATTTATGACTTGGCTCGCGAGGTCGACGACCTTTATCAAACCAAAGATCTTCTAAAAGTTGGAATGGGCCGGCTGATCGATCGATTAGGAATTGACTGGTGGGATGTTCTCTCCCTGGAAATTGCAGCCCAGTTGCAGCAGTTGATGCTGGTCCATCGGCTGGGGAAAGATCTTCCCTCGAATTGCGAGCTTTACGCAACGCGACCTTTTTCCCAGGCAACTGCATTGCAGAGGATTTGTGGTGGCCCGCTGATTAGTCTGGAAAGCGGTGTGAATCCCGTCCTTCGACATTTCCGCCATTATTCGGAGGCGTTTTCGAAACTTAGTGTGCCTCAGGTGATCCAGGTTCTACAGGACAAATTCGATCCTAAACATGAACTGCGGCGTCGCTTCGCTCCCCGCGAACAGAGTGCGGGAAGTCCGGTCATTTTGTTGCCCTCTGCATACATTAGCGTTTCACGCACCGCAGTATCGTATGCAGCTTTATTACCTGACATTCAGTTTCTTCTCGTCTGCGCTCGCAGGAATGGCGAGTTGCGATCACTACCGCCAAATGTTCGGATTGTATCTCTGGATTCTTACTTCGCTTCTGTGGATGAATCCGAGATCGCCGAGTTGTTGCCCTCCTGGATTATTCTGCGAAACCAGCTCATTCGCACGGCGGCCGAATTTGAATCGGCCGATACGGTGGGCGTGCTGGGGCGAATGCCGGCATTAATTCGTTGGGGCATGGCGCTACGCACTGCCTGGAGTCGTGTTTTCGAATCGGAAAATATTGCCGGATGCCTCTGCGCCGACGACAGCAATCCCTACAGCAGAATTCCTTTGATCTTATCTCGAAAGAATGAGGTCCCTGCGTTGGCTTGTCATCACGGAGCGATAGACGCATGGATGTCCGTCAAGACGCAGCACGCTGATTTCTATCTGGCCAAGAGTGAGATGGAACGAGACTATCTGGTGCGTACCTGCCGGGTTGCGCCTCAACAAATCATTTCGAATGCTCCGGCAACTTCAAGTCCTTCTTCCATCGCGACGACGGACAGTGCATTAGACCGGCCCTGGCTGGTGTTCTTTACTGAGGCCTATCACACTGCGGCATGGCGGGCCGACGAAGTATATCGCGAATTGTTGCCGAGGTTGTCAGAGCTGGCGAATGCCTGCGGGCTTGAGCTGGTCTTCAAACTTCATCCTTTCGAAAGCGTCGAAGCACACCGGCGGATGTTGAGGCGGCACATGTCAAGATCTGAAGCTGCGCAGATTCGCGTGATTGCAGGCGCACCGTCCCCGGAGCTCTGGCGCAACACTCGTTTCGCTCTAACCGGCCAATCGACCATTGCCATAGACTGCACTCTTCGGGGCATTCCAGTATTCTTGTGCGCTTGGCTGCGCGACCCATTTACTGGCTACGTTCGGCAGTATGCGCGCTTTGGAATCGGCCAGATTTTGAATTCAGCGGAACAAATCACGGATATCCCACGGCTGCTGGAGGCGCCACCCGCCGCACTGTCCGCAAAAAACAAATTGCGGCAATCCATCCAACCTGAAATGCTGCGCGAGATGCTTCGCGGGACTTCCCAACTCCCGGTTGCGGTCCGAGGCTAAAAGCGTCCATGCCAAACTTCTCCACCGCGAAAAAAATCCCGTCCGCGGCTCCTGCTCTGGAAGTCGTGCCGGTCGCGGACGATTCGCACGATTTTCGGCGGCAAATGGGACACATCTCGCGACAATCAACAGTCTTCTTCGCCGGCACCATCTTCACCACAGGGGTGGGATATCTATTCAAGATTTATCTTGCGAGAATACTGGGAGCAGAAGCCCTGGGAATCTACGCCTTGGGCATGACCATCGTCGGGTTTCTCGGAATATTCAATGCTCTGGGATTGCCCCAATCTGCTGTACGGTTTGTCGCAGCTTACGCCGCTACCGGGAAAATGGCGCTGCTCCGCGGTTTCCTGGGACGCGGCGTCGTCCTGCTCCTGATTTCCAACGTTGTGCTGGGCGGAGCGGTGCTGCTGTTCGGTCCATGGATCGCGTTGCGCTTCTATCATACTCAGGCCCTGCAAACGTATTTGGGATGGTTCGCCTTCATCATGGTTTTGGGGTCATTGAATACCTTCCTCGGCCAGGTGCTGGCGGGATACAAAGATGTTGCGCGACGCACCATCGTTACCAATTTTATCGGCAGCCCAGTGATGATGATTTTGACTCTAGGCTTAGCCGGCCTGGGGCTTGGCTTGCGCGGTTACATCATTGCGCAGGCTGCCAGCGCAGTCGTCGTTTTGATACTTCTCGCGGCCATGGTGTGGCGACTCACGCCGCCCGCCGCCCGATCACTCTCCTCCGGATTTCCGCCGCTCGAGAAAGAAGTGATGTCGTTTTCCGCTGTGATTCTGGGCACAGGCTTGTTGGAATTTCTAATGGCCCAGGCGGACAAAATCCTCATCGGCTTCTACCTGGGAGCGCGCGAAGTCGGCATTTACGCCGTAGCCACCGCCCTCGTCACCTTCGTGCCCATTCTTCTTCAGTCGGTCAATCAGATATTTTCGCCCAGCATCGCCGATCTTTACGCGCGCGGCCAGCAGGAATTGCTGGGCCGCATTTTTCAGACTCTGACCAAGTGGATTTTTGGACTGACTCTTCCACTGGCCGCAGTAATGATTCTGTTTGCGTCTCCCTTGATGCGGATATTCGGTCGCGACTTCCAAGCGGGCTGGCCGATTCTCATCATCGGTACATTGGGGCAGCTGGTAAACTGCGGAGTTGGATCGGTAGGTTATTTGCTGCTGATGTCAGGAAATCAGCGGCGCTTGATCAGGATTGAAGCTGTTATGGCCGCAGTCATGGTGCTGCTGAATCTGCTTCTGATTCCGCGATGGGGAATTACCGGCGCGGCAATTGGCGCGGCTATCACAAACGTCGTCGGAAACGTCTGGTACCTCGGCGAAGTTCGAAGACGACTTGGATTGTCCCCACACAATCGCAGCTACTTGCATCTGGCTCTGCCCATCGCTGGAATGTTGACAGTAGTGTTTACGCTGCGGGCGGTATTCGGCGCGGTTCGCCAGGAATGGGTTGTGATTGGAGCGGCCTTGGTGTTGGGATATCTTGCCTTCATGGGCATCGCCTTTTCTTATGGCCTGGACGCGGATGACAAACTCATCGCAAGGGCAGTTTGGGCACGCATGCGTGGAACATTTAGAGCGCGGAGATGATTGCCTGATGGTCGAGGGCGTTCGAGAAGTGCGACTCTCGTCGGAGCTCTGCCAAGCGGCGGAGCAACGCTATGCTGCGCAATTCGGAAGTCTGGAGAAATTCCTCGAATTCGTGATGCAGACTCTGGTCAGAGACGACGCGGCCCAAATGGATCAAGCCGAGCAACGCATTATCGAAGAGCGATTGAAAAATCTCGGCTACATCTAGCCCGCATGGAAAACCACCAAACACGCGAAGAGTTGAATCTGTTGGCAAATCGCCGGCTCTTTCCTTCCATCACCGATCCCCATTACTTAGTGCTTCGCAGACGGGCTCAGCTCATGCGCGGATGGATTAATCAGCTTCCGGAAACAACCCTGCAGGTTCTTGACATTGGTGGCCGTTACCAGCCTTATCGCCCGCTTGTGCAATCCAGGACCAGCCGATACGTTGCTCTTGATGTGTTGCCAACTCAGCTTGTGGATGTCGTAGGACGTGGCGAGCAGCTTCCCTTTGCCTCAAACACCTTCGATTTGATCATCGCCACTGCAGTGTTCGAGTATTTTCCCGAACCGCGGAAGGCAGCCGAGCAGATGTACTGCGTTCTAAAGCCTGGCGGAATATTGCTTTTGAGCGTCGGCGCCGTCAGTCCGCGTTTTGTCGACGATGAACACTGGCGCTATCTGCCGGCAGGATTGCGTTCAACTCTTTCAATGTTCTCTCGTGTGGAAATTGTGCCAGAAGTGTTCAGCCTGGGTAGCTTCTGTCGAATCGTAAATGCCAGTTTCAACATCTTTGCCAGATACGAAGCCGTGCGGTGGATCTTTGGATGGACGGTATTTCCAGTCGTCAATCTTCTCGGTCTTTGTCTTGAGCGGCTGGCTCTGACCACCAACGATCAAATGGCAGGAAACTATAGTGCCCTTGCCAGAAAGTGACCAGGGAGAGGACAACCCGGCCCGCACTCAGAAATGGGGCCGGCTTTGTAGGTGGCCCATTTGATTGATTTCGTTCGAAAGCTATGGAGTCGAAAGCCGAAGCCGCAAGGTCATTCTTTCTTTTTCGATGCTCCTTTGGTCGTCTTGCAAAGCGATGACTGGGGCCGGGTAGGAGTGCGCGATAAAGAAGGATATGAATTGCTTCGAGCCAAGGGCATCCGGCTTGGCGAAAATCCTTATGACTTCTATACCCTGGAAACCGCCGACGATGTTCTCGCAATCCGAGATGTATTGAAGCGGCATCGCGACTACACCGGACGAAGCGCGTGTATGGTAATGAATTTTCTTATGGCGAATCTGAATTTCCCGAAGCTGTCCAAGGGAAATTTCAAGCAGATCGAACTCCTGGCATTGACGGAGGGATTACCTGGAAGTTGGGCAAGGCCCGGACTCTTTGAGGCTTATCGGCAAGGAATCGCAGACGAAGTTTTCTACCCGGCATTGCATGGATTGACCCACTTTTGCTCCCTCGCCGCCGAAAATGCAGTTGCCAAAGCCGGGGACCGGGGAGACTTGTTGCGCGCTCTCTGGCAGGCCGAGACACCGTATATCCACTGGCGCATGCCATGGATCGGCTACGAGTATTCGAATCCGGAGAAGCCCCAAGCCGGCTTCCTGTCGGCGGAAAGTCAGCTGCGTTTGATCTCACAGGCAGCCAATACTTTTGAAAAAATGTTTTCGAAGAAGCCTGTCTCAGCCTGCGCACCGGGTTATCGAGCCAATCATGACACCCACCTTGCCTGGTCTCAGTGCGGCGTGCGTGTCGCTCAGAATGGGAGCGGATCCCCCCTGCCTCCCGAGATGGACGATTGCGAAATATTGAACCTTCATCGCACTATCGATATCGAACCTACGCAACGCGATTTGCCTGTCGAGAAATATGTGCAGCTTGCCGAAAATTGCTTTACTCGCGGGATTCCGGCCATTGTCTCTATTCACGCCATTAATTTTCACTCCACGTTGAAAGATTTTCGTACACCGACTTTGCAAACACTGGACCAGTTCCTTTCAGCGCTGCAAGCCAAGCATCCCAATTTGCTCTTTGTCCACGATGCGGATGTCTATGACATCGTGACCCGAGGGAAGTTACGCACCAGTTACGGGCAGCTCCCGGTCAACGTTAAAAAGAGGAACACCTAGAAAATGCCGCCACAATCAGTGGTGTTGATTACGGTCGATTGTCTCCGAGCCGATCACGTGGGCTTTCTTGGATACGATCGGCCTACCACGCCTTTTCTGGATTCGCTGGCTGCGGAAAGCATTGTGATACCTAATGCGATCGTCGCCGGCGCCCCGACTTACTATTCATTTCCTGCGATGATGGCCTCTCGCTATCCGCTGGCGCTGGGACGCGACATTGTTGGTTTGGCGCCCGGAGAACCGACCCTGGCTTCTGTTTTGAACGAGGCAGGGTACGCAACTGGCGCATTTCTGGCCGCGAATCCTTATCTGTCTCGCCGCTTTGGTTATGACGCAGGTTTCGAAGTCTTCCGGGATTTCCTCGATGCCGGCAACGATTCCGGATCCAACGACACTCAACCTGCAAATCCGCTCGGCCGTATGAATCAAATGTTGGCGGCAGCCTCTCACAAACTGGGTCCACTCGGTTCGCTTTACGATGAGATTTATTTCCAATACTGCCAGCGGCTGGCGATCCCTCCCGCAGAATCGTTCGAAAGCTTGCGCCGTTTTCCCAGTGCCGACGTCCTGGTGAAAGAGGTCAGCGCCTGGATCGCGCAGAATAGCAGCCGGCCTTTTTGCCTCTGGCTGCATTTCATGGATCCGCATTCCCCGTACTATCCGAAACCGGAAGCCCTCGCCTGGATGGGCGATGCGGCTTTGACTCCATCGCGAGCAAGATATCTAAACTCGTATTGGAACCGTGGCGATGTTGGACCGAGTCGTCTTAAACGTCATCGAGAAAAAATAATCGCACTCTATGATGCCGGCATTCGATGGGTCGATTCGCAGATTGAAGGCCTGGTGAATACGCTTCGACAGTTGCGGTCGTGGGAGAACACTGCATTGGTCGTCACAGCCGACCACGGAGAGGAATTCCTGGACCATGACGGGTTGTATCACCCACCTTCGCGGCTCAATGAAGAGTTGATTCGCGTGCCTTTGTTGCTGCGAGTTCCGGGCGTGGCCAAAACCATGCAGTCGCAGAATCCCTTTAGCCTGGTTCATCTCGCGCCTACACTCCTTGACGCTATAAACATTTCGGCGCCGGCAAGTTTCCGAGGCATCAGTCATTGGAAGAAATTACAGAATGGGCAAAGTTGGGACGATCCGGCGATCGTCGAATGCGTGCATGATTGCACCAATCCGTTTCGTGCTGGGAATCGTTTGGGTCCCAGGGTCCTGGCGATTCGCGAAGCGCGCTACAAGCTGGTGATGAATTTCCATTCCTCAACCGAATCGATGTTCGATCTCGAGTCCGATCCCGCCGAACTGCATTCTCTTGCTCCGAACGAACAAAAGGAAATTCGGAAGCGGCTTCTGAAACGGGCTCGTCAGCACGTGGTGGAATCTGTTCAGTCACGGGATGAGGGCTACCGTCTCGATGCGCGCCTGCGTGACCTTCAGCTAGAATGGGCCCATTCAAACCAAAAGATTTCCGCCTAGGATGATTACGCTTTGTTCGCTGCGGGCCGATCCAATTGCGAGGCCCATTTGAAACCCGTTCGCATCCTCGTGGATAGTTTCGCCGACGCTGGGTTGACCAACGCGCAGATGGGCAACGCGCGCGAAATCATTCGGCGTTTGGATGCATCACAGTTTCACGTCAGTGTTTTCCACTTCAATCAACCCGACTCCGCGATCGCCGAGCGTCCCAACACCCGGCTGATCCAGCTGCCGCGTAGGCGGCAGACCGTGCGGATTCTTCAGGAATTTCTTTTCGGGCGCCATGAAATCCTCTTTTATTTGAAGTCCGCGCCCGCCGGCAAGCTGTACTTACAGTTGCGCCGAAAATGGAAAGATCGCCGGATCGTGGTCGGCACGGTCGAGTCTCAATCCAACTTGCGCGATGAGCCCACCGTTAACCCCGATGCGATCAAACTCTGGGAGGAAACCATACTGCGTTCCGATTTTTTGTTCAGCAACTCGCCCGCGGTGCAACGCAGTCTCGCCAGGGAATACCAGTTGCCGAGCGAAGTGGTACCAACCGGCGTCGATACAAAGTTCTTTACTCCGGTGTGGGAACGTCCGCCGAATGCCCGTCCGCGCGTACTGTTCGTCGGCTCGCTGCGCCCTTTCAAGCAGCCACAACTACTCTTACTCGCAGCCACCAGATTCCCGCTGGCGGATTTCGTCATCGTTGGAGACGGTTTCATGGCGGGAGAATTGCTCCAGCGTGTGCGGCATGAAAAGTTAGACAATGTTTTTCTCTTGGGGTCGATGGAAGAATCGGCCTTACGCCAGCAATATCAGAAAGCTGATATCTTTCTGTTCCCTTCGGCCTGGGAGGGCTCGCCCAAAGTAATTCTCGAAGCAGCGGCTTGTGGCCTGCCGGTCATCGCCCGAAATAGCTACGAGCCGGAAACCGTGACCGATGGGAAAACGGGCTTTTTAGTCGGCGCAGACGAGGACCTCTTTGCTCGCCTCCAACAACTGCTTCAGCATTCTAATCTTCGTCGCACGCTCGGCCAGGCAGGCCGCAAACACAGTGAACAATTTGACTGGGACGTCATCACGGGCCGCTGGGAAGAAATCTTTCTCCGCTTATCCTCGCGCCAGGTCAGCAGTCGGGTAGCATGATTGCAAGCCTTCCCAAGCCGGTCATGGAAAATTCCCGTCCAACCTCTTCACTTCACGTGCTCACGTTGACTCCGTTTTATCCCACTCAGCTAGATGATGCGCAGGGCTGTTTTGTCGCCGAGCCGTTACCGGCTCTCGATCAACTCGAGATAACCAACACGGTACTAGCTGTGCGGCCGTTCTATCGGGGTCGTTCGGATGTCAGTTCGTCCGTTCACCCCGCGCATTGGATGCCTTTCCTGGCGCTTCCCGGTGGATTTGGTCTTCCCAGTTCTGGAGCTTTTCTGTTCGCTCGTATCCTGAAGCAGGTGCGCCGAATTCATCGCGATAATCCGGTGCAGGTAATTCATGCTCACTCTGCCTTGCCCTGTGGACATGCGGCTGTCTTGCTCGGCCGCGAATTAGGCATTCCTTTTGTTGTCACCGTGCATGGCCTCGATACACTTTCCACCAATCAGGTTGGCGGATATGCAGGTGATTGGTGTAAACGTATTTCGCGCCTCGTCTACCGTTCGGCGAAGACCGTAATTTGTGTCAGCGAAAAAGTTCGCGATCAGGTTCTGGAAGGGGTTGCCGCGCCAGTCAACACCACCGTGATTCATAACGGCGTGGATCCACAAGTGTTTGCTCCAGCGAGAAATGACGACGCAGTTCCCGGGATAATTCTCAGCGTGGGCAATTTGATCCCCACCAAGGGCCACCAGTTGTTGCTGCGGGCGTTTGCGGCCGTCCACGAGCAATTCCCGACGTCCGTCTGCGAACTAATCGGAGATGGCCCCGAACTTTCGCGTTTGCGCGCTCTGACAAGAGATCTGCGAATTAGCGAAAAAATCCACTTCCTCGGCCGCCGGGCTCGAAGCCAGGTCGCTGACGCGATGCGCCGCTGTACGCTTTTTGCGCTGCCCAGCACGTATGAGGGTTTAGGTTGCGTTTATCTGGAGGCGATGTCGGCGCAGAAACCCGTAATCGCCTGCCGCGGACAAGGCATTGAGGAGATTATTCAGCACCCCAGCAGTGGCTGGCTCGTCGGTCCAGACAATTTGCAGGAATTGACCGACGCGCTCTCGGCCTTGCTCAGCGACACATTCCTTCAACGGCAGATCGGGGAGACAGCGCGGCAAACCATCTTGCAGTCGTTCACCCTTGAGCATCAAGCGGAACAATTGGCTCGGCTTTACCAGGAGTGCGCCGGATGAAGCGCAAGCTCGTCATCCTGAGCGAGATTATTGCTCCCTATCGCATTCCGGTTTTCAACGCGCTGGCCCGGCACGGGCATATCGATCTTCATGTAATTTTCCTGGCGGAGACCGATGCAACACTCCGTCAATGGCATGTTTACAAAGACGACATCCGTTTTCGCTATCAAGTGCTCCCTTCCTGGAGGCGGCGGATCGGGAAACATAACATTCTCCTCAATCGCGGTCTGACGTCCGCACTCCGAAAAGCATCTCCTGATGCGATTCTCTGCGGTGGTTACAACTACGTCGCTTCATGGCAATCGCTTTTTTGGGCGCGACGCCACAATGTACCGTTCTTGTTATGGGTGGAGAGTACGACTAGGGACTTACGCTCAGGTTTTGGCTTGGTAAAATTCCTGAAAGCCAAATTTATGCATCAATGCGCCGCATTCGTTGTTCCGGGAAAAGCCTCATTCGATTACGTAATGGGCCATGGAGCGCCGGAGGAGAGCATTTTTACAGCACCAAACGCCGTCGACACGGAATTCTTCGCAGAGCGCTCGGAAGTGGTGCGCAAAGATGCTGCGGCCCATCGCCGCATGCTGCCTTTACCCTCCCGCTTTTTCTTGTTCGTGGGCCGTTTGGTGCGCGATAAAGGGGTATTCGATCTTCTTGAAGCCTATCGCTTGCTTGCGCCGGAATTGAGGGCCGAGATTGGTTTAGTGTTCCTGGGAGACGGTGAAGCGCGCCCGCAGCTCGAGCGGCAAGCGAAAGCGATTGCACCGGGAACGGTTGTGTTTCCAGGATTCGCTCAGCGAGAACAGCTCGCAAGTTATTACGCGGTGGCGGAAACATTTGTTTTCCCCACCCACACCGATCCTTGGGGATTGGTGGTAAATGAAGCCATGGCATGCGGTCTGCCCGTGATTTCCTCAAGCGTAGCCGGCTGTGTGGCCGATCTGGTCGACGACCGGTGGAACGGCCGGCTGGTAACGGCACAGGACCGCCAACAACTGACGGACGCGATGGAAGAACTGGCCAACAATCCCGAAATGCGTTCTCGAATGGGCGAACGCAGTCGCGAGCGCATAGCCCACTTTTCACCGGAAGCCTGCGCTGCCGGTATTGCTTATGCGGTTCTTACTCCTGGATCGATCTTCCATGAATAGCCGATTGTCCAGAATGTCGCTGCCAATCTCAATTGGGATGGGCTTTTTGTTTGCGGCCTACCTGGTTGTTTTTCGGCCTGGCGATCTCCTCAGCACCGAAAACATTGAAATTCTAATTTTTCTCCAGTTGCTTGCGGCCGTGCTCTGGAAGTTCGAGCAGCGTTTTTTCCCTTTCCTGATTGCGATTTTTCTGGGCGCCGCCACCGAAGTACCATTTCAAAATGCGCTGGTCTCCGGCCGTTGGTTGATCCTGGGTGTCGGGGCGGTTGTCGGCTGTTTGCTCTGTTTGAAAGATCGTGCTCGCTCCATGGGGCTCATTCATTTGATGGCGTTCTTCTCTGTGTTGGCGGCTTTGCTTTCGGCGACCGCACCGGAGTATCCGAGCCAGGCCATCCTCAAATCCCTCAGCTTGCTGCTGTTGTTCATCTACGCTTCGTTTGGAGCCAGATTGGCGGTGGCAGGACGCACCGATCGCTTCGCCTCAGGGTTGCTATTGGGATGTGAAGGCCTGGCTTATCTGCTGGCTGTCCTCTATTTCATTTTTCGTGAAGATTTTCTGGGAAATCCGAACTCGCTGGGACTGGTCACCGGCGTTGTTTTGATGCCCGTACTATTGTGGGGAATTCTGGTGAGCGATCGAATTCCTGTTCGCCGTCGAAGAACATTTGCGTTTCTACTGGCGATGCTTTTGCTCCTAAGCAGTTACTCGCGTGCCAGCATTGCGGCAGCGGCCATTTCCAGCATTTTGCTGTGTGTGCTCGTCCGCCGCTACAAGTTGCTGGTCAAGATTTGCTTCGCAGCCGGCTTGGCCGCCGCTATGGTCGTCGCCATCGCTCCGCCACTCGCGGAAGCCCCGAGTTCCGTCAGCGCAGCTTTCCTTTACAAAGGCCACGAAGGCGCGGGCCTTCTAGACTCCCGCACCTCAGTGTGGGAGCGCACCATCTCCACGATTCGAGACCATCCCTTGCTGGGGACGGGTTTTGGGACGATTGGTACGGGCTTCGACAACGGCGAGATCTCGGGTAAGTTTGCTTCGAGCGATAGTATTACCCGTGAACACGGCAACAGTTATCTGGCAATCGTTGAAGGGGTGGGATTGCTGGGCGTAGTGCCGTTCTTAACTTTGGTGTTGCTGGTCGCAATCAACGCACTCAGGGCCCTGCTGTGGACGCGAACTACCAGTGACCCTCGCACTCTCGCGTTCCCAATTGCCGCGATTGTGGTGGCCGGCCTCGTCCATGCGGGCTTTGAGGATTGGCTTTTTGCCGTGGGCAACTATCTCTGTGTTTTCTTTTGGAGCCTTGCTTTCGTTCTGGCGGATCTTATTCCGGTAAAACAGACCCGCCCGTCATATCCGAGTGCATCGCTCGATTCTCTCCCGCGCATGGAAGCCCTGGACGCGGTTTCCTCCGCTCGATGATGCATCTTTTTCTCAACGGCCTGGCCGCCAGTGCGGGCGGCGGGCTGACCTACCTGCGAAACGTGGTGCCGGAGCTGTCGGTGCGAGGAGACGTGCGTACCACCATCGCATTGGGCCCGCAATTACGCAACGAATTGCGGAACCTGCCAAACACCTCTGTTTTGGAAATGCCGATGCCGGTTGATTCACTGCGGCGATTCTGGCGTGAGCAAACGATTCTTCCGCGCCTGATTCGTGAGTGCGGTGCCGATGCCTTGATTTCTGCTGGCAACTTCGCGCTGCGGAAATCCCCAGTACCGCAGATTCTCCTGTCACGTAATTCGCTGTATACCTCACGGGATTTTTTCCGGGATGTAAGAACCCGGCGAGACTTTCGGCTTTGGTTGGACACGCACCTTAAGGCCGTTCTTGCCAAACGCTCCATTCAATGGGCGGATTGCACGGTAGCGCCAAGCCGGGCATTTGCGAATGACCTCGCGCAGTGGAGCGGTAAAGACGTGGCCGCAATTTATCATGGATTCGATCGTGGAGCGTTCTTCAGCGAGCAGAGGCCTTTGCCCCAAGACCTTGAGCAAAAACTTGAAGCTCACCCTGGAGCGCTACGACTGTTGTTCGTGAGTCATTACAACTACTATCGCAATTTCGAGACTCTGTTTCACGCTCTGCCGCTGATGCGAGAAGGGCTGGGCAATCGAAAAATTAAAGTCTTTCTCACCTGCACGCTGCGTTCGGATGCGACCCCAGGTGCCTATCACCCCGAGCGTGCTGCGGCCCTGATCCAGAAACTCGGCATCGCTGAAAACGTGGTCGAACTCGGTGCGGTGCCGTACCCGCAACTGCATCACGTATACAGAGCTTGTGACATTTACGTTACGCCCGCGTACGCCGAGTCGTTCGCGCATCCTCTGGTGGAGGCCATGGCTAGCGGACTGCCCGTGGTGGCGTCTAACTTACCGGTTCATCGCGAGATATGCGGTGCCGGAGCTCTATATTTTTCACCCTTCTCGCCCCCTGAATTTGCCGACGAAATCTTGCGGGTTGCAACATCGGAGGAATTGGCGCGGGGCTTGTCGGCAAAGGGTATTCTGCAATCGCAAGCGTTTTCGTGGCGTCGGCATGTTCAGCAAATGATCGAACTGGCTTCCGATTTGATCTCGCGGCGTGCAGTATCTGATGGGACGGTGGTCCGCTCTCGCGGTTGACGTTACATATAAGCTGTCAGCCACGTAAGTCAGCGAAAAAAATGGTTTGCTGGCTTTCCTCCGTTACTTTCAATACGGCCGCAAAATATAGCACGGGTATTTCAACTAAACTACTGTCATCCAAGGCGCGGACTCCGCGGAAAGTATTGGTAATCCTGCTCCTGCATGATATGAACACTTGAGCCATGGGCATACTGACCTTACGTTTCAGTTTCTTCCTCTTCGCGCCTGAGGAACGATCCCAATGAACAGCGCCTCGGAATTCGATAGCCATGCTGATTCTTATGATGCCGAGTTGAATCAGGGATTGTCGGTGAGCGGAGAGACTAAGGAATATTTCGCCACTCGGCGGGTACATTGGTTGCGGCAGTGCCTGGGCAAGTTGCGCGAGCAGCCCAGTTCCGCTATTGATTACGGCTGCGGAATTGGAGACACGACGGTTCTGCTGCGCAATCTACTTCAACTGAAGTCCTCGGTGGGTCTCGACGTGTCGGCGCGCTCTCTTGAATTGGCTCGACTCAATCATGCCAGCGAGGGGTGCGCGTTCTTGGCTTTTGAAGAATATATTCCAAAAGCTGATGTTGACCTGGTGTATTGCAACGGAGTTTTCCACCACATCCCAATAGATGCGAGGGCTGCTGCTGTGGACTACGTCCTTCGCTGTCTTCGTCCCGGCGGATTGTTCGCGTGGTGGGAAAACAATCCCTGGAATCCCGGGACGCGCTACGTGATGTCCCGGACTGCGTTCGACCGCAATGCGTTGACGATTACAGCTTCAGGAGCGACCAGGTTGCTGCAAAGTCGCGGATTCGAAGTCCTGACAATAAACTACTTGTTCTTATTCCCAAGGTTTCTCAACGCGCTACGATTTCTCGAACCATACGCGCATGGCGTGCCATTGGGGGCCCAATATCAAATTCTCTGCAGAAAGCCGGGCCAGCCGGCAACGGTCTGGAATCGGTAGAAACCACTCATGTGCGGTATCGTCGGCATTCTCGCCCGTAATGCAGCGGTCGTTCCCGAGATTTTGGAGCGGGCGACAAAGTCGCTCGCCCATCGCGGGCCCGACGATTCTGGCACCATCATTATTCGTGACCGCAGTTCCGGGCCTCTCGAGATTGGCCTGGGCAATCGCCGGCTCGCTATTCTTGATCTCTCCCCGCTCGGACACCAGCCCATGCACGATCCTGAGACCGGAAACTGGATCGTCTACAACGGGGAGATCTATAACTTCCGAGAAGTCCGCAAGAAACTGCAAGACCTTGGAGCAACTTTTCAAGGCGATTCGGACACGGAAGTTTTGCTAAAGGCCTATGGGCACTGGGGTAACAGATGCCTGCAAGAGTTGCGAGGCATGTTTGCCTTCGCCATCTGGGACGCGCAACGGCACCGTCTCTTCCTTGCCCGCGACCCCATGGGCATCAAGCCTCTCTACTATGGTTCCTTCGGTCATCACTTTCTCTTTGCTTCCGAAATTAGAACGTTGCTGGGAACCGGCCTGGTTCCGCGCGTTCTTGATCCCGCGGGCTTGCTGAATTTTCTGGAGTTCGGCTCGCTCTACGACCCCATCACCCTGATACAGGACGTCTCCGCCTTGCGTCCGGGCCATTTTCTTGTCTTGGAAAACGGCGTCGTACAAGAGAGCAAATACTGGGATTTGGTGACCGAACATCATCGACCGTCGGCCGCTGTGGGAAAGCGCAGCCAGCTCGAAGACGATCTTCATAGCACCCTCGACGAGTCGGTCCGCATGCAGATGGTCAGCGATGTTCCGGTGGGCGTGTTTCTTTCGGGCGGCATCGACTCCAGCAGCCTGGTCGGAATATTAAGGCGCAGTGGATTACAACTCAGTACCTTCTCAATCGTCTTCCGGGAAGCGGACTACAGCGAGGCTGATTACTCTCGGCTGGTGGCCAATAAGTTCGCTACTGACCACCACGAAATTATTTGTTCCCAGCACGACGCCCTCGAAGCCCTTCCCGAGGCGATGGCGGCGATGGACCAACCCACGATCGACGGGCTAAATACTTACTTCGTCTCGCGACAGACGCGTGCCGCCGGAATCAAAGTTGCCCTCTCCGGCCTCGGAGGCGATGAAATGTTCGCCGGGTATTCCAGCTTCCGCAGTGTTCCTCGGATGGAACGTTTTGCCGGATATTTGCGGCACACTCCAAAGTTTCTGAACAGATTACTCGCAAATGCTTATGCCCTTATCACTCGTGACACCGATCAAAACCGAAAACTAATTGCTCTCGCCCGCGGCCAAGGCCGTTTGCTTCACCCTTACTTCCTCGCCCGCATGCTCTTCACTCCGGAGCAGAGCAATTTGTTAACGACCATTGGCGACTCCAAAGTGATCGAACGAAGCTTGATCTATTTGGAAGAGAACCTCGATGGCGCTCGCGATCTTGATCCTGTCAATCGCGTTTCCTATCTCGAGTCGCGCTGTTACATGCTCAATACCTTGTTGAGAGACTCTGACGTGATGAGCATGGCGCATGGTCTCGAAGTCCGAGTTCCGTTGATCGACCACCGGCTGGCGGAAAAGTTATTTGCTCTTCCCGGCAATTGGAAATTGGATCCCCATACTCCGAAACCTTTGCTGGTCGCGGCTCTTCGCGGCGATTTACCTGGTCGAATTGTCCACCGCCGCAAGCAGGGGTTCACTCTGCCTTTCGAACACTGGCTGCGTGATGAGTTGCACCCTGGCGTGGAAACGACTCTGCGAAGGGTCGCCGACGGCCCCTTGGCATCGGTTTTGGATCCCTCGTCCGTCTTAAAAATCTGGCGGGATTTTCAACAGGGGCGAACGTCTTGGTCCCGTCCCTGGGCACTCTATGTATTGCAGCGTTGGTGCGAATTGCATTTCGTAACGGCTTAACTCCCGGTGATTAGCACAGGACCGCGTTTCCGTCCCGAGATCAGCAGGAATAGCCCCCACTTGCTGCCGAATTTGCTTGCCAGAGCGCGGGGATAGATTTTCCAGGCCAGGCGATAGATTGGGGATTGGAATCGGACGGACGGTCGATTCAGTAGCAGATCGCCGGGACTGAAGACCTGCCGCATCACAATGTCCTCAAAACCCTCAAGCAGGACGCGCGCTTCCGCCTGCGTGTAAGTCTTGGTTCCGTGACTTTCGAGATGGTCGTATACGGTCTGTCGCAATGACTTGCCGCGGAAGAGTCCGTAACGCAGCCAGAGCATTGCCCCCGTCAGCGATGGATGGTGATAAACCATAATCCGGGCCTGACCGCCGGGTTTTAACACCCGCCGGGCTTCGCGAAAACATTGGGAAGTATCAGGACTGTGATGCATGACGCCGTAGGAATAGACCACGTCAAATGTATTGTCAGGAAATGGCAAGCGCTCGGCGTCCGCGACTTGCAGATCCGGCTTGAACCCGGCCAGTTCGCATCTCCGGCAGGCGCGCTCCAGAGAAGCCGCCGACAGGTCCACTCCGGTCGCTTGTGCCCCGGCCTTCAACCATTCGAGGTAGTCCGCGCCCATGCCTACGCCAACCTCCAGCACTTTCAGTCCACGGGACAAAGCAAACTGTGCAAATCCCGGAATGTGTGGCTCGAGGGCGTAGCGGGCACGAGCGTGCGAGTCGAAGTCCTCTGGGGTCTCAAGATAACGCGTGCCGCAGGGATCGGAGTTCCAGAACTCGCGTACCTCGTCCTTCAAATCAGGAGTGGATTGGGCATTGGCCATGCTTGAGCCGGATATTAACATAGCTTCGGCAACGCACTCTGCGCGGTACTGGGGATGCGACTGAGATCAAGGTAAGATGATTGCAATTCATTGATTCGCGAAATGCTGAAATTAGAGGAAGAAACGCAGTTGCGGAGATCGGAGTCGGCGCCGCTTTTGCCAGTGAGCGTGATCGTGCCCGTGCGGAACGAAGCTCGCAACTTGCCTCGCTGCCTGGCATCGCTGCGAGCGTTCGGTGAGGTCTATGTAATCGATTCATTCAGCACTGACGGGACCGCCGACATAGCTCATGCTAACGATGCCAAGCTAGTGGAGTTTCATTACAAAGGCGGTTGGCCGAAGAAACGTCAGTGGGCCATGGATTCTCTGCCCCTTGCCAACGATTGGATCTTGCTGCTGGATGCCGATGAGGCGGTGAGTCCTGAACTGACGGAAGAAATCCGGCAGGCCATCCTGGATCCCCGCTTCGACGGCTACCACATTGCCCTGCAAATGTTTTTTTTGGGAAGAGCGCTGCTGCACAGCGGCGCTAGTTTTGACAAGCTCTCTCTCTTCCGCCGGGGTAAGGGACGCTTCGAGTGCCGCCTCCACGATCAGGACGCGTCTATGTGCGACATGGAGGTGCATGAGCATGTCGTGGTGGACGGCCCGACAGCGAAGCTGAAGAACCCAATACTCCATCACAACGTTGAATCCCTCTCCCACTATATCCGGAAGCACGACGATTACTCCGACTGGGAGGCGCGGGTATGGTTGCAAGGGGAAGCGAGTTCCGGCGAATTGCCACCTTCGCTATTTGGAAATCAGGCTCAGCGACGTCGCTGGCTGCGCAAGAAATTGTTTGGCATTCCAGGATCTCCAATCCTTTTTTTTATCTACAAGTACATTTTTCGCCGAGGATTTCTGGACGGCGTTCCGGGGCTGATTTACTGTGGGTTACAGGGTATACAATTTTTTCACATCAAGGCCAAAATCTACGAATTGACGCGTCAGGACTGACGATCTCATATGTGCGGCATTAGTGGCCTGGTGAACTGCGGAGACAGAGAGACACTTGGGCGGATGACATCCGTCCAGGCCCATCGCGGGCCTGACGACGCAGGGTTGTGGGAGCAACAATTTCCCGACGGCTCCTACGTTGGTTTGGGCAGCAACCGCCTCGCCATCATTGACCTGTCTTCCAGCGGACACATGCCGATGTGCAACGAGGCCCGCTCCGTTTGGATCACCTACAACGGCGAGATTTACAACTTCGCGGAATTGCGGCGCGAATTGCAGGGCAAAGGCCACCGCTTCGCCTCCCATACTGACACCGAGGTGGTTCTTCATCTCTACGAGGAAGAAGGCCCGGAGTGTGTGCAGCGGCTGAACGGAATGTTCGCGTTTGCCATTTGCGATCTTCGATCAGGCAGACCAAAGCTATTTCTGGCGCGCGACCACTTTGGGGTCAAGCCGTTTTACTATGCCCAGCAGGGCCGCCGGCTGGCTTTTGCCTCGGAGATCAAAGCTCTCCTGGAAGTTCCCGGGATTGAAGCAGAACTGGATCCGGAGGCGCTCCATCAGTATCTGACTTTTCTCTGGGTGCCCGACCCGAAGACAATGTTTCGCGGAATATTCAAGCTTCCCGCCGGGCATTATGCAATGTTTTGCGAGGGGCAGCTCAGCATCACAAAGTATTGGGATTTGACCTTTCCGCCTGCGCACGCTGTCTACGCTCGTTCGGAAAATGATTTGACAGAAGAAATTCGCGAGCGCTTTCGAACTTCGGTTGAATCGCAGATGGTGAGTGATGTACCGATTGGCGCGTTTCTTAGCGCAGGCCTGGATTCCTCGAGCATTGTCGCCATGATGTCACGTGCTGCACGGCAACGAGTCCGAACCTACACCATCACTTATCCACAAAAATATCGGGTTGGCGAAACCACGCTTGACGATCCTGATGTTGCCGCCCGCCTGGCGCGACAACTGGGATGCGAGCATCAGGAGATCGTGGTTGAGCCTGACGTGGTGGATCTGTTGCCGAAACTCACCTGGCACATGGATGAGCCGACCGCCGATCCGGCCATCCTTGCCGCTTACCTGGTTTGTCGCGAGGCACGCAAGCAGTCAACCGTGCTGCTTTCCGGCGTGGGAGGCGACGAACTTTTTGCGGGATACCGCAAGCACGCAGCCCACTATTGGGCGCAAGCCTACCAGAAAGTTCCCGCCGTCCTGCGCCGCATGCTCGATCCGGCATTAGGACGTGTGCCCGGTCTTCGGAACACAGCGATGAAGGGTTGCGTGCGCCTGGCAAAGAAAATGGCCCGCAGCGCTTCATTTCCGGCGGCGGAACGCTTTGTGATGAATTGTACTTATCTCGACGCCGGCCAAAAGGCTGGCCTCTATACGTCTGCCTTATGGGATGAAGTGAGCGGCTCCGATGCTTCCGTCCGTCATCGTGCCAGTTTTGCCCAGGTACAAGATGCCGATTTTCTGAACCAGATGCTTTACCTCGACACCAAGATTTTCATGGCTAGTTTGAACCTTACTTACAACGATAAAATGAGCATGGCTTCGTCGGTCGAAGTCCGCGTGCCGTTTCTCGATCGCGAACTCGCCGAGTTCGTTGCCTGGAATGTGCCGCCCCGCCTCAAGCTCAAAGGCTTCTTCCGTCCGACGACGAAATACATTTTCCGCAAAGCGATGCGAGATGTGCTGCCCCAGGAAGTTCTAAGACAGCCGAAGGCAGGTTTCGCCGCTCCAGTGGATTACTGGTTGGCGCATGATTTGAAAGAGATGGTAGACGACTTGCTTTCGGAATCGCGTATTCGAGATCGCGGGCTTTTTCGTCCAGAGGCCGTTCGCACTTTTGTAGGCGAGCACCGTCGTGGCGAGCAAGACTGGTCCATGCAGATTTGGCAATTCCTGACATTGGAGCTGTGGATGCAAACGTTCCTCGATGGCGGAACAAAACAGATTGCTATCGACACGATTCACCCGCAACAGGCGGCGACGGCATGAAGCAAGTTCTGCAACACGCCCGCACTGGTGAGATTGCTATCAGCGACGTTCCCGCGCCCAAGCTTGCTTCCCGGATGTGTAGTGGTTCGCATCGCTGCTTCTCTGGTTTCGGCCGGGACGGAGCGTGCATCTTCCGAATTTGCCGGCAAGAATTTATTCCGGAAAGCGAAAGCTCGTCCTGACCTGGTCAGTGAAGTGCTCAATAAAGTTCGGCGCGATGGGCTTTTCTCCGCCGTTTCCGCGGTCCGCAGCCGCCTCGATCAGCCGGGCGCGCCGGGCTACAGCAGTGCGGGAACTATCGTTGGAGTTGGCGAGGGCGTTACGGACTTGAGAGTGGGCGATCGCGTCGCTTGCGCCGGAGCCGGATACGCCGTTCACGCTGAGCTCGCATGCGTGCCGCGTTTGCTGGTAACAAAAATTCCCGTCGGCCCGGAAATAACTTTTGATGAGGCCGCATTCACCACCGTCGGAGCAGTTGCCTTGCATGGAATCCGGACTGCGGAAGTGAAGTTGGGAGACGTGGTCGCGGTCATCGGTCTCGGCCTGCTCGGACAACTGACCGTCCAGATGCTGAAGGCCGCCGGGTGCCGTGTCCTGGCCATGGATCTCGTGCCTGCGCGCGCGGAACTCGCGTTGCGTTTGGGTGCCGATGGCGTGAGCGGCACTCCCGCTGAATTCCGCGAGTTGTGTCTCCACCATTCCGCCGGACACGGCGCTGACGAAGTGTTAATCACTGCCGAAACTCCCAGTAGCGGTCCTGTAAATCTCTCCGCCCAATTGGCGCGGGATCGCGGGACCGTAGTCGCCGTCGGCACTGTGGGGATGGACATCCAACGCAAGCTTTACTACGAGAAGGAACTCGATTTCAGGATTTCGCGCTCCTACGGCCCCGGCCGCTACGATTCTGCTTACGAACAAAAGGGCCGCGACTATCCCATCGGCCACGTGCGCTGGACGGAAACTCGCAACATGGAGGCTTTCCTTCAACTCCTGGCCGAAAAAAAGCTGGATGTTGAAGCCTTGATCACCCACCGTTTCCCCATCGCCAACGCGCGAAGCGCTTATGAATTGATCAACGGGAGCGCTGCCGAACCGTCGCTCGGCGTCTTGATCACGTATCCTGAGGACGCAGCCTCCCTGAACGAAAATCCGCGGCTCGAATTAGTGAAGTCGCGCGCCGCAGCGTCCACGGGTGAACAGTCTGTTGGCATCGGCCTTCTGGGCGCCGGAAGCTTTGCCATGAGCACCCTTTTACCTGCCATGAAGCAAGTCAGTGGCCTGCAACTCGTCGGAGTCTGCGCGGCAAGGGGAGCCCATTCCCGCCAGGCTGGAGAAAAATTCGGTTTCGAGTATTGCGCCACGGACGAGCAGACGATTCTCGAAGATCCCAATGTCAACACACTTGTTATCGCGACGCGCCATCACTTGCACGCGGCCCAAACGTTATCGGCGTTGCGGGCAGGCAAGCATGTTTTCTGCGAAAAGCCGCTTTGCCTTGCGGAAGACGAACTCTCCGAGATAGTGAATGCTTATGCGAACGTGGGAAAAAAACAGCTGCTGATGGTCGGATTCAACCGCCGTTTTGCGCCCATGGCGACGCGGATGAAATCTTTTGTGGACGAAATTCACGAGCCACTGGCATTGCATTATCGGATAAACGCGGGCATGATTTCTCGCGATCATTGGGTGCAGGACCCGGAGCAGGGCGGCGGACGCATCCTTGGTGAAGTCTGCCATTTTGTCGACTTCCTGACTTTTCTGGTGGGTGCCTCGCCAGTTGAAGTGCAGGCCCGCCTGCTTGCGAACCCGGGCCAATACTCAGATGACAACATTGTTGTCGCGCTTGCAATTTGCGAACGGGTCGCAAGGCACGATCAGTTATCTGGCGAATGGCGATCGCAGCTATTCCAAAGAGAGGCTCGAAGTTTTTGGCGGCGGCGCGGTGGCCGTGTTGGACGATTTTCGCAGCCTCGAACTCATTCGTCACGGACGCAAACAAATCTTCCGATCACGATTTCGCCAGGATAAGGGTCATCGCGCCGAGTGGCAGGCTTTTGCCGAAGCAATCCAATCGGGAAATGAATCTCCGATCTCTTTGGAAGACATCGTGTCCACCACTTTGTCAACCCTTCGCATCGTAGACTCCCGTTCTTCCGGAGAATGCGTTGCCCTGGACTCGGCGGCTTTCATCCGCTCAAACTCATTGCGCTCCGACTTATGATTGCGCCGGCCATCTTTTCGATATCCATGCTGATTCTGGGTCTCAACATGTTTCACGCCGACGCTTCAGCGGCCATCATTCAGGATGGAGAAGTTGTCTTTGCCATTGCCGAAGAACGTCTGAATCGCATCAAACATTTTGCGGGTTTCCCGGCGTTGGCCATGCAAGCCTGCCTGAACGCCGTCGGCGCAAAGATCAGCGACATCGATCATGTCGCGGTCGGTCAGGACAGCGACGCCAATCTGACGAAAAAAGTTCAGTACGCTCTCGCCAATCCGGCCAAGATTCTGAACTTCATCAAGCTGCGCCAGCGCAAAGAAGCCATGCGCGATATCCGACTGCTGCTTGGCAAAGCCTTTGATGTCGCTCCGCGAGTCCATGCGGTTCCATGAGCATCACCTCGAACATCACATCGCGCACATCGCCAGCGCCTACTACTGTTCGCCCTGGGACAAGGCCGCCGGCTTCAGTTACGACGGTTCCGGCGATTTCGTTTCCACCATGATGGCGCGCTGTGAGGGCAATGAGATCGAAGTTCTCGATCGAGTTTTTCTGCCGCATTCGCTGGGCAGCTTCTACACCATGATTTGCGAATTCATCGGATACAACAAATACGGCGACGAAGGCAAAGTCATGGGGCTCGCGCCGTACGGCAAAGACACTTACTGCGAGCAGATCTCGTAAAATCATTCATCCAAAAGATAAAGGTTTCGAACTCAATCTGGATTACTTCATGCCACTGGGCAGCAATCAAGGGATGGAAGTCTTGTCCGACGGGACAGTTCGATTGGCCCGGCATTTTTCAGATCGCATGACTGAATTGTTCGGCGCGGCCCGAGAGCCACACACGGAAATAACCCAGCGCGACATGGACCTGGCTTTTGCCATGCAGCATTGTTTCGAAGAAATTTCTTTCCATCTGTTGGGCCAACTGCATCAGCGGGTGCCGGCGGAAAATCTGGTCATGGCTGGCGGCTGCGCGCTTGAACAGCGTAGTCAACGGGAAGATTTTCGACAAGACGCCCTTCCGCCAAACCTGGATTCAGCCTGCTGCGGGCGATGAAGGCCTAGCCATTGGTGCGGCTCTGCACACTTATCACTCCGTTCTCAAACAGCCGCGGCGCTACGTGATGAAGAACTCCTATCTCGGTCCAGAATTCTCCGACATGCAGATTGAAGCCGATCTGAAGAATGCAAACCTGCAATATCGCAAACTGGAACGCCAGCCTCTGCTCGATGCTGTGGCCGAACAGATTGCCGCGGGAAATGTGACCGGATGGTTTCAAGGCCGCATGGAATGGGGGCCGCGGGCCCTGGGCAATCGCTCCATCGTCGCCCACCCCGGTCTGCCCAACATGAAAGACATCCTGAACGCCCGCATCAAGCAGCGCGAATGGTTCCGCCCCTTTGCTCCCTCGATTCTGGTGGAACGTCAGCACGAATATTTCGAGCACGATCACCCTTCGCCATTCATGCTGCATGTCTACAAAATTCGTCCAGAAAAACGCGAACAACTTTGCGCCGTCAATCATGTGGATGACACCGGAAGATTGCAGACCGTGGCTCGCGAAGAAAACCCGCTCTACTACGATTTGATCCGGGCGTTCGAGCGCAAAACTGGAATTCCTGTGATCCTGAACACCAGCTTCAACGAGAATGAACCCATTGTGTGCCAGCCTTCCGAGGCGATCGACTGTTTCAAGCGCACGCGCATGGACGCCTTGGCGATCGGTTCATATTTGGCTTTGAAAACTGAGAATTAAGAGGTCTGAATTTACATCCATGGCAGCAAATCCCGTTCCCGAATTGCCGTCGATAGGGATGACAGATGGAGTCTCGCCCGAGTCGGAACATTTCCGGGACTACGCGCACTCGCATGGGATGGAAATTTGCTCTACGCATCTCGGGGCTACGACCTGCTTCGAGCCGAAATCGCGTGCGGGCCAATCGCACATGGCAGCACGTTGCCCGCTATCACCCAGCATTTGGCGAAATCTGAGTTCCTCTGTTCGTCTCACCTCACGCCTCTTTCGCGACGGCTTTCACGCTCTTGCCGTTCTTCCATCCGGACACATCGTCGGCGCGGTTCCAGGTGCGATTGTCACCTTCGCGCCGGGAGAAACTGAATTTCGCGTCTCCCATAAAGTTCTACGCGGTACTCGTCCGCTGCATATCACGGCCACCCCCGGACGGGCACATCTTTTGGGGCGAATATTTCGACAATCCTCAGCGCGATGAAGTTCACGTTTACGCTTCTGCTGACCATGGCGTGACCTGGCACTATCGCATACACGTTTCCCAAGGGCTCGATCCGCCACGTCACAACATCGTTTATGATCCGTGGGAGAATTGCCTATGGGTGCTGACCGGCGACAATGGCGCGGAATGCCGCATTCTGCGGGCTTCCTGCGATTTCAAGAATGTCGATGTCGTTTTGTCCGGCAATCAGCAAGCGCGCGCGGTGGCGCTGGTTCCCGCTGAAGATGGACTGTATTTTTCCTCCGACACTCCGTTCGAGCGCAATCATATTTATCGCCTGGATCGCCGGGGAAATGTCACCAGGCTCGCCGATCTTGAAAGTTCTTCCATCTACGGATGCCGTGTGGGGAATGCAATCTTTTTCTCCACCATGGTCGAACCAAGCCAGATCAATCTCGCAGGACAATGTCAATGTTTATGGGTCGCTCGATGGAACGCAGCTGGCAAAAGCAACTCTACCTGGGCAGAAAGATCGTTGGCCCATGGGCCTGTTTCAATACGGCAACGCCTTTCTACCCGACGGCAATAATTCTACCGGCCTGCTCGCCGTTAACACAATCGCGGTCAAAGTCCGGGAGATCTCGAAACGTCACTCTGGTCGCATCACCAATAAATAACCTATTTATCGTCCACTGCTGTCCAACTAGATTCCCCCGACGAATGCGCTGGCCTGCAGCCTGCTATATTCCGATTTACTTACATGCCGTTCTCTCAGCGTCTTGAATTATTACCGCCGGATTTTTCGCGCCTATCTTATGCCCGGCCAGAGCCAGCTCACTTTCTGGCACGAGACGCCGAAAGTCAATCCCCGCGCGTCTTTCGACGAACTCGGCGAATACTACATGCCTTTTTCAACGAAGGCAGATTATCCCGGACATCACGATTCCGCCGGAATTCCGATGTTGAATTATCACGGCCAGATCGGACTGCAATACAACCCGATCGCGATCGCGCAATGGGGACTGGGAAATTACAACCTCTATCGCAATACTCGAAGCCCCGACGCAAGCAAAAGTTTCTCGCTGCCAGCGATTGGCTCTGTTACCAATCTCGAGCAGAACTGCCACGGCCTCTGGGTGTGGAACCATCACTTCGATTGGGAATATCGCACCACTCTGAAATCGCCCTGGTATTCCGGACTCGCGCAAGGGCAGGGAATCTCGCTTGTTGGTACGCGCCCATGCGGAAACCGGCTCGGCCAAATATCTGGACGCTGCCAAGCGCGCCTTCCAAAGTTTCCTCACGTCGACGGAAAAGGCGGCGTCAGCTTTACCGACGAAAATGGCGATCTTTGGTTCGAGGAATACATCGTGTCTCCGCCCACTCATATTCTGAATGGATTCATCTGGGCGATTGGGGAGTGCGCGATTACGCGCTCGCCACCGGCGATGCCTCCGCGCACGATCTCTTCACTCGCGCCGTCTCAACGCTGCGCACCAATCTTCATCGCTACGATCTCGGCTTCTGGTCTCTCTATGAGGAATCCGGAACGCGACTCCCCATGCTGGCCAGCTCCTTCTATCATCGCTTGCATATCGTGCAGTTGCGGGTCATGCATCGTCTCACCGGCGACAAAGTTTTTGCCGACTATGCCGACCGTTGGGAAGGATACGCGCAAAGCCGCAGCCGGCGCACGCGGGCGCTATGTTACAAGGGCGCATTCAAGCTCTGCTACTACTAGGACTTCGTGAAAATTCTTTACGTCTCGCAATATTTCCCGCCGGAAATGGGAGCGCCCGCCGCGCGCGCTTCGGAGTTGACGCGTCACTGGGCGGCTGACGGACACGACGTCACCGTCCTCACCGGATTTCCCAATCATCCCACCGGCCGCGTGCCTTCGGAATATTGTGACGAATTCCGTCAGTTGGTGACCACGCGAACAAATTGAAGGAGTCAACGTCGTTCGCACCTGGCTTTGGCCGTTGCCCAATCGCAAGGCTTACGAACGCATCCTGAACTACACTTCGTTCTGTTTGTCCAGTGCGCTGACCGGTCTTTTTCATTTCCCGCCCTGAGGTCGTCATCGCAAGTTCGCCGCAACTCCTCGTCGCACTCTCAGGATGGTGGTTGGCTGTCTGCAAGCGTGTTCCGTTCGTTTTCGAAGTTCGCGATTTATGGCCGGAGTCATTGTCGGCAGTCGGAATGGGCGGCGAAAATTCTTTGATGCATCGCGCCGCTCGCAAAGCTTGCCGGCTTTCTGTATCGGCAAAGCAGATCGCATCGTGGTGGTGACGCCGGCCTTCAAAGATCACCTGATCAAGCACTGGAATATTGCCGCGGACAAAATCTCCGTCATCGAGAATGGAGTCGAAACCAATCTCTTCAGCCCACGGAATACCGACGCGGATATCAGAAGGGAATTGGGCGCGGAAGAAAAATTCGTGGTCTCCTACATCGGAACCATTGGCATGGCCCACGGATTGGAGTCCGTGATCGAAGCAGCCGCGCGCATGCGGCAGTCAGCTCCGCACATTTTATTTCTATTGCTTGGGGAAGGCGCGGAAAAAGAACGCATCCTCTCTCTGGCGAGAGCGCAAGGGCTGACGAACCTGCGTTTTGTCGGGCAGCAGCCCCGCGAGAAAATTCCCGCCTACATCGCCGCATCGGACGCTTGCCTGGTTCTGCTCAAGAAAGCCGAAGTATTCAAAACCGTCATCCCCACCAAGATGCTTGAATTCATGTCGTGTTCCCGCCCGGTAATTTTGGGAGTAGAAGGTCAAGCCCGAAAGATCATGGACGAAGCTCGGGCAGGAATTGGTATTGACCCCGGGAGCGCGGACGAACTGGTGGAAGCCATCACCCTCCTGGCTGCCAATCCCACATTGCGGGAGTCTCTCGGACGCAACGGCCGCCGCTACATTCAGCAACGCTTCTCCAGGCGATCCACGGCCACGGCCTATCTCGACGTACTTGAAAATTTGCTGGAAAGAAATCTACCCTACCCCGCCGTAGCGGCCTGACACATCAAGAAGACTTAGCTAGAAGCTGGAAGCTGTTCTAGTGAACTGCCACAATACTGAGAGCGCTGGCCGTCTGAATCACCGCGTCCATGGTGCGGCCGGCGGCGGCCTTCGCCGCACTGGTGGGGATAAACAGAATGTCGTCCGCCTGCATCGCGAGATCCGGCGCTTTCGCTTCCAAAATCTTTTTCAATTCGACCGGCGTCTCGCTGATCCCTGCCGGGCCTTTGCGAAGGATTCTGGTCCCGCTGAGCTTCGCAATTCGCGTGGTGCCACCGGCCAGCGCAATCGCCTGGAGAACGGTCAGGTGTCCACTGTCCATCATGAATCCGCTGGGCCGGCCCACTTCGCCGACCACATAAACCACGTCCGCCTTGCGCACCACGATGGTGTCGCCGGCAAATACCGCAATGTTGCCCTCGGGACTATCGGTAGCATTTCGCGCCAACGGCACAGTGACCGGCTTGTCCAGTTGGGCGCGATGCGTCACCGTGATACTCTGCCCAGCCTTCTCGGTGAATCCGCCTGCTGCCGAGATCACATCGAACAGTCGCTCCTGCCCCAGTACCGGATAAATTCCCGGCCGGGTTACTTCTCCCAGCACGCTCGCGCCTTGCGACGCATATTCCTGCACCAGCAAAGAAACGTGAGGACTCTTGACGAATCCTCCATCCGACAACCTTTGCTGGATCACGGTTTCCGCCTGGTCAGCACTCAACCCGCCCACATGCACATAGTCGATCAGCGGCAAATAAATATCGCCCGCACTGCTCACTCGCGCTTTTGTAGAAAGTTCCGGGACGTTGTAAACACTGACTTCCACCAGGTCACCGGTGCCGAGTCGCACCGGGCTCGAAGAATTCGGCACACTTGCGGGGGTGACTTGAGCCTGGACTGCGCCGGCAGAATTTTTGGAGCCCGGCTGATCTTGTGCCGCCAATCCCTGCGCCAGAACCAGTAATATCGCCGCTGAAAACACAATCCCACGAAACATACTTCGCCACTCCGACAGCATTTCGAGGCCCATTAACATTTTGCCAGCAAGTCTAGCATGTCAGTAAGAAAGAACACTCGCTTGACCCGCCTTTCGTACACAACTAGCAAACACCAATCTTTGCAACCTTATGGTGCATGCCCTTAAGGCCCCGGAACCTAGAAAGAGAATGGTGGCCTGCCTTCACAGGTCTTATAGTGCTGAGAGAGTTAACACCAGCGAAAGCGAGGACGCTTTCCAGCTTGGGGCCAAGAGGAGGAATCAGTTGACGTTTTTCTACTTGGCCATGTTTGCATTGTCCGGGCTGCTGTCATTTGTGTTCACCCGCTCGGTGCGCAACCAGGCATCTCTCCGCGGATGGGTTTCTGTTCCCGCGTCCTCCCGTCATCTGCACAGCACGCCTTTGCCCCGGCTCGGAGGCATTGCGATTTTCGCTTCTTTTTTGGCGAGCATCGCCTGCACAATTCTGATCAGCCGGCATTTCTCCAGTCTGGATCCAGGATTTGCGCCCCGTTCCTGGCTCAGCATTCTCATTCCCGGTTCCGTGGTTTTTTTTCTCGGCGTTTATGACGACGTTTACGGCGCGGGCCCGTATGCGAAATTTGCCGTGCAGGCAATCGCGGGCGCCATGCTGTTCGCCGGTGGTCTGCGGATTGACGGTCTGCCTGTTTTATTCGGAACTCATCAGTTTCCTTCCATAGTCGCGCTCCCGCTTACCATTCTATGGGTCCTGGCCATCACCAATGCATTCAACCTCATCGATGGACTTGATGGACTCGCCGCCGGCTCCGCTTTATTTTCCACCCTGGTAGTTTTTGTCGTGGCTCTGCTCAGTCATTCGACCGTAGTTTCCGTAATGACTCTGGTCCTGGCCGGCGCGATTCTCGGCTTCCTCCGCTTCAATTTCAATCCGGCCACCATTTTCCTTGGCGACAGCGGCAGCCTCTTTATCGGATTCATGTTGAGCGCGCTCGCATTGCGCGGCGCCCAAAAATCCCCCACCATTATCGCGGTCGCCATACCTGTAGTGTCTTTTGGCCTGCCCATCCTGGAGACCACGCTGTCGGTCATTCGACGCGTGATCAGCGGCCGCCCAGTTTTTAGCGCCGACCGCGAGCACATTCACCACAAATTATTGCAACTTGGCTTTTCCCACCGCCAGGTAGTGATCACGCTCTATGCGGTTTCGGCGCTTTTTGCCTTGCTCAGTCTGTTTCTGCTCTGGCCCACCGGCAAAACTTTAGGACTGGTCCTCGCAGTCGTCGGCACCGGTATTTGGATCGGCGTGCAGCATCTCGGCTATCTGGAATTCGGCGAGTTGCGCCGGGTCGCGCAGCGCACCATGGAGCAACGCCAAATTGTGATCAACAATTTGGCCATTCGCCGAGCCGTCGAAGAGCTCAGGGTCAGTCGCGATTACGATCAGGTCTGGCGCGTTCTTACCGCCGCATTCAGCAGCAATGACTTCGACGCTTTCGAACTGCGCCAGCGACTTCTCCCTCCCGAAGTTCCTGAACTCGGCGGTTTGCAAATCGTCTCCGGCCGCGTCGAGGATGCCTATCTGCGCTGGAAAAAACCCGGCAGCTATTTTTCGAACGAAGCTGTAAGCGGTTGGAAGTTGACCCTGGATTTGGTAACGACCGCCCACCTTCGCCACGGCTCGCTGACGATTTATCGCGGCTACAGCGAACGTGATTTGCAGATCGACATCAACTTGCTCACTTCAATTTTCCCCATCGCCCTGGCCGATGCCCTGGATCGTGCCGCCAACAGCAACCTGGAATTTCTGCCTACGCTGGAAGAGTCACAATTCATGTCATCCCAAGTCAGCTGACAAAAAATAAACAACCAGGCACCCATCTTTATCGCGTTTCTTCGCCACAACCAAATTAATGCCATCGGGGCCCGCCTGGAATTTTATCCACAGCCCCGAACCACCTGTGTCACTTTCACCTCCTCCTCCAACAATTTAACGTCAACGTTCCGCAAGCGTACGGGGGGTTCACAGAAAGATGACAGATCGGCTCACAGGGCAGAACATTCATTTCCTGTCTTTGCAAACTTCAGTTTTTTGTGTGGAATGTGAAGTCATTAGCGAAAACAACACGCCATATTGTTTCGCCTGCGGAAGCCGGGCCGTGCTCAGTTTGTCGCGTGTACTGGGAGGATCGTTGCGTGGCCAGCAGACCGCTCACCTCATCGCCGACGCCGAACTTGACCGCTTAGTCCGCGAATTGCTCCGCACCGTTCCTGCAACATCGTCGCCGGTGATCGGCGACCGCATCCCGGCATCTTTTGCGACTCTGGCTCCTTCACGCTCTCACGCCCGCAGCATGGGTCAACCAGTTGCGACCGGCGAAGCCGGGCCATTCGAAATTTATTCCGGGGAAATTGACTTCGAGCCTGCGATCCATGTAATCGCTGAGCGTGCCCAGGCTTTAACTCGAGCAACAGGCGCAGCCATCGCTCTACGCACCGGAGACGAAATCGTCTGCCGCGCCCGCACCGGACGCACTGCTCCCGATCTCGGAGTCCGCCTGCAAACCGATTCCGGCATCTCCGCCGAATGTGTTCGCACCGGTGAAGTGGTTCTTTGCCATGATGCGGAAAGAAATCCTCAGGTCGATCTTGCCAGTTGCCGCCGTCTCGGGGTGCGTTCGATTCTGGCTGCGCCTCTGCGTCACTTCCGCCGGACGCTGGGAGTCTTCGAAGTTCTATCCGGTTCGCCGAATGCTTTCGATCATCGCGACGTTGCCACCATGCAGCTTTTGTCCAGCATGATGGTCGCGGCCATTTCACGCCTTTCGAACACCCGGCCGGTTGGCCAACTGCCGCAATCCGCCTAGGTCCGACGCCTACTTAAGATCATTCACCAGATATAAATCGGAAAGTGTGCGTCCATATTCGTAGACGTAGTTCTTGCCGTCTGGAGTGATCAGCACCGAGCTGATATCGGTGACTCCGGAAACATCTGGCGGGACCAGTTGCTTCCACGGTTGTTTTCGTCCCGTCGCCAAATCGAGGCGGTTCACGGTAGCGGGAATTTCTCCAAGTCGGTAAACATACAAAGAGCGGGTGTCGTCGCTCCATGCTATCGGCGCATCTCCCGCCACCAGACCGGGAATCGGACGCGTTTCGCCGCTATCTACCGTCAGTATCGCCGGGATCTGATCGGCACCCACCATCGCCACCTGTTTGCCGTCCGGAGAAATTGCCACCAGGCTCCCGTTCACGCCTTCATTGGTGATGGGTTTCGCTGCGCCGCCACCGCTCAAATCTTGGATGTAAAACCGCACACCCTTCCCCGGCTCATCGGCCGAGAACAATAATCGCTTGCCATCGGGGAACCAACGCGCCCACAGCCGATTGATCTGATCATGGGTCAAATCTTTTGATTCGCCGGCGCCAGTAGGGAGCAAACTGAACTGGACCGGTGGTCTTGGAACTCCGGAAAGTGCCCATTTCCCGTCCGGTGAGAGTGCGAAACTCAGTCCATCACCCAGACGGATTGCCGGCGATCCATCGGTGCCACGCAAATAGCTGGAATAATTTTCTCCACCAGCCTCCCCCGATTCGGTGAACAAGAGCTTCTTCCCGTCCGGAGACAAATCCTTGGGAGCAGACCAATCGAGCCAGGATAGATCGCGCTCCTTGGCGCTTCCCGCCGTCATGCCGACCATCCCCACGCGCGGCACGTCACGCGTAATCAGGACTCGGCCGTCCTTGGCGATGTCCTGCAGTGTCAGGGTTCCGGGCTCACGTGCCAGCAGCCTTTCTTTGCCGGACAAGTGTCACGGCAGAAAGATAACGTCCGTAGCCCAGCCGGGTGCTGGAAAACCAAATTTCATTTCCGTTCGGAGACCATCCACAACCCCAGGCCGTCTCCCACCCGGTCGACAAGGTTTTCTTCTTCCCGGAAAGATCCACCACCGCAATCGATCCCGCATCGTCTCGCCTCACCGGATGCTCAATAAACGCCACTTCATTTCCCGACGGACAGACTCGGGATGGCTGAGCCATCCGCCAGTCTGATACAGCACTTTTCCGATGGGATATTCCAGACGGCTTTATCCTGCGAACTCGCGGACGACGGCAAAGTTGGTTCCGTCCGGAGACCAGTCAGCCCACTGCACATTTTCCAAGACTTCGCGTGGAGCGCCACCTCCCAGCGGCACCCGGGCCAGTGTGCCCTCGTTAATGTAAGGATCCACGTTGTGGCTGTTGAGCAAAACCGCCATCTCGCCTTCGGGGGAGTTCGACGAAACTTCAGCCTTCGAAAGCCCAAACGGACGCGACTCCGGACTTTCAGGCCGCGTCACCAGCAATTCGATCGGATTTCCTTCCCAAGCCGCGCTGTACACGATATTTTTTCCGTCAGGCGCAAAACGCGCCATGCGGATGGTGCCCCCGCGAAAAGTTAGCTGGTGATAAGTCGGCGGCGTGATGCTGGCGGCGAGCCCTTCGTGCTTTCCAAAAAAATAAGCTCCGGCGATGAGTGCCAGAGCGATCACGCCCGACACCAAAGCGATGACGGGCCAGCTCCCACTCTTGCGAGTGTCCGTTCCTGATACCGTCGACGCGAGCGCGTCTTGCACCGCGATCTGAGTGCTGGGGTGCGAATCCGCCGCCCGCCCCAAACGCTGCAAGTCGACCCGAAGATCGGACGCGGTCTGATATCGAAGCTTGGGATCTTTCTCCAGCGCCTTATCGATAATCTCCGCCAGCCTGGGCGGAAGTTGTGGATTCAGTTGCAACGGAGAAATCGCCGTCTTGTGCAGGATGCCGTCGAATACCGCGGCACTGGTCGATCCCGAAAATGCCGGACGTCCCGTGGCCATTTCGTAAAGCACCAGTCCCAACGAGAACAAATCGGTGCGCCGGTCCAACTCTTCGCCCATTGCCTGCTCCGGCGACATATAAGCGATCGTCCCGACGGCTGATCCCGGACTGGTCAGAAGATGGGCGGTCGCTACCGTCGGCAGGGTGTCGCTCACTCCGGCGTCGGGCTTCGATATGCCCTCGGCGGTATATTTCGCCAACCCAAAATCCAGGACTTTCGCCTGGCCACTGAGCGTGATGAAAATATTTGCCGGCTTGATGTCGCGATGAATAATGCCCTGCGTGTGCGCCGCATTCAGCGCGTCGGCGATTTGTGCCACCAGCTCCAACACCTCGCCCAATCGCATCGATTTGCCCTCGATGCGGTGCTTAAGGGTCTGTCCGTCAATGAACTCCATGACGATGTAGGCAGCTCCGCCTTCTTCGCCGATGTCGTAGATGGTGCAGATGTTGGGATGGTTGAGTCCCGACGCGGCTTGCGCTTCCCGGCGAAAGCGCTCCAGCGCGGCCGGGTCTTTGGCGGAGTCCTCGACCAGAAATTTCAATGCGACGGTACGATGCAGCCGCGAATCTTCGGCCTTATACACCACGCCCATGCCACCGCCGCCGAGCTTGCCGGTGATCTTGTAGTGGGAGATTGTTTTGCCGATCATTCGAGCCGCAATCTTAGGCTGCCTCGCATTTCCAGTCAATTGCCCAAAAGACTTCCGTATAGTGCATTCGCACGAAAACCTCAAAACTTGTCATTCCGAAGCCAGGTTTGCCGGCGAGGAATCTGTTTTTCTCAACAGCGGCACATCAATTTCCTCGCCAATACTGCCGCGCTTTGGAATGAAGAACTTTTCGACTTCGGCTGCACCCCTACCAAGACTTCAGGGACCTCCTTGCTTGCTTTGCGGCTAGGAGCTTTTCGCTGCACAGGACCGAAACGGGTCAGTTAACAAAATTTTTCTTCACAAACTGCTATGGTTCGTCTGGAGTAATATTAAAGTTTCTCTATGCAAACTTTCGGGAATAGCCTGGCTGCCCATAGCCGGGACCCACAGTCCGCTCACGCCGAACGACGCCAATGCGTGCGGCAGAAGGTCCATATTCCCGCCTACGCCGATTTGAGCGGAAAATCCAATGGCCTGGTCCTCGATCTGAGCGAGATTCTGGACATCAGCGAACGCGGCATGTGCGTCCAGGCCGCGACGCCTCTACCCCGCAATCTCGCTTTGCCGGTCGTGCTGGATCTGGCGGAAACCAAAGCTTATCTGACGACGACGGGCACGGTTGTCTGGTCGGACCTCTCAGGCCGGGCGGGAATCGCATTCTCCGATCTCCCTGGCGAAGCGCGCCAACAACTCAAAGAATGGCTCTTCGCCAACTCAATTGCCGCCTGTGTGAATCATGTGGAGGCATCGTTGCCCGTAGTCGACGATCGCCGGTTGGACAAGGCCGAGCCTTTCAGGACACTGCTTGTAACCGCGGTGGACGACATTGAACCACCCGTCCGTCCCGACTACACCTCAATATTGATCGCACTCGCAGCGGTCAAGCGCGAAGTGGACTCGACCGGCCAGGACCTCGAGAAAGCGTTGCGCCTGATCGCAAATCGTGCCCGCACCTTTACTCGCGCCAGTGGCGCTGCCATCGCGTTGGGCGACGATTCGGATAGCAAAGAAATCGTGTGCCGCGGCCGTGCCGGCTCGGATGCCCCTCCACTCGGCACCCCGCTCGATATCACCTCTGGTTTCTCCGGCGAGTGCATTCGCAGCGGCAAGTTGGTGCGTTGCGAAGACTCCGAGATCGATCCACGCGTCGATAGTGAAAGTTGCCGCCAGCTGGGAATTCGTTCCATCATCGCGGTACCGGTCCGCAATGGCGATGCGGTCCTCGGACTGATCGAAGTATTTTCTCCCCAGGCCGGGGCCTTTATCGCGAATGATGACATGGTCCTGCAGCGTCTGGCGGAAATGATTGCCGGAGCCATTAGAAATGCAACTTACATTCCGCCCGCCAGGAGCACGCCGATTCAGACCCCGGCAAGCAATAATCCTTCGGGCCCGGATTCCGGTAATTCGGTTTTCGCGAAATCAGGAACAGCAGATGCGGGACTCAATTTGAATTCTGTGGTCCCCGAGCGCTCTGTCGATACCTCAGGCGTCGAATCCTCAGTCATTGCTCCCCTGGGGTCTAGAGCGCCGTGGATGGCGCGTGTTCTTTTGATCGCCTCCGGCGCCACGCTGGTAGTGGCGCTGTTGTGGGTGTCCGCGCCCTGGCTGAAAAGTAGAGTGCATGCATTCACCACTCACATGCCGTCCGAGGCCTCGGGCGCAAATTCGAAAATCAATCCACAGGCTGGCCCATCCGCCAATGCCCAGGGCAACGACGCGCAGGGAATCGAGCGGCTGGCCGGGCAGGGCGATCCCGTGGCGCAGTTTGAAGTAGGCGCGCGCTATGCCACCGGGGAAGACGTTCCTCAGGATTACTCGCAAGCGCTGCTGTGGTTTTCCAAAGCCGCGGAACAGGGAAATGTGTCCGCGCAGGCAACTTTAGGCGCCTACTACTGGGCGGGCCGGGGCGTGCCTCAGGATCTGGGCAAAGCCTATTACTGGGCAATTCTCGCCGAAGCCGGTGGAGATGAAGGCAGCAAATATCGCGTTGCCCTGCTGGCCTCGCGCCTGAGCCGGGCCCAGATACTAGAGGAGCAAAAACGCGCTGAAGAGTGGATCAAGACCCATCAGCCTTCCGCCAAGTCCCCAACTCATTCCAACCAGTAGCCTCGTATATTTGGTCGCGTGAGGGCGGGTGGCTTACCAGCCCCGTAGAGGGTTAAATGGATCAATAGCTAAAAGATAATAATCGAGCCAGGTTCGGTTCTAGACACACGGTCCCCGCGAATGAACCTTTACCTCTCTCCGGCCCACGCCTGCCCGTACAAGTCACGCAGAGGCCATCCACGGGCATTCCTACGAAGCACCGCCAACGCCACTAGAGTGACTTCCCCCAAGCAGCTTTTCCATTTATCAATAACTTGCAGATAACTCATTGAATTCATTCGCCACTTGTGGCGGGAGGTAAAATGAATTCATGTCCACCCTTCGCGACATTCTCCACGAAAACGTTCGCGAAGGAGTTCTCTATGAAAAACTTGATCGCAATCGGCTGCGTTGTTTTGCCTGCGGACATTGCTGTCCCATTGCCGATGGCCAGCCCGGCGTCTGCAAAGTCCGCTTCAATCAGGGTGGAACGCTTTATGTGCCGTGGGGATATGTAGGCGGCGTGCAATGCGATCCCATTGAAAAAAAACCCTTCTTTCACGCCTATCCCGGAGCGCTGGCTTATAGCTTCGGTATGCTGGGCTGCGATCTGCATTGCGGATACTGCCAGAACTGGGTGACCTCGCAGGCTTTACGTGATCCCAGCGCCGTGTCGTCGCCGCTGCGAGCCTCGCCCGCAGCGTCTGGTGCAGAATGCGCTGCGCCAGGGCGCGAAAGTTCTGGTCAGCACCTACAACGAACCGTTGATTACCAGCGAATGGGCGGTTGCGGTTTTCAAAGAAGCCAAAGCTGCCGGCCTCACCACCGGATTCGTCTCCAACGGCAACGGTACTCCGCAGGTGTTGGAATATCTGCGTCCCTGGATCGATCTGTACAAGGTGGATCTAAAAAGCTTTGACGAGCAGCACTATCACCAGCTTGGCGGACGCCTGAAGCCCATTCTCGAAACTATTCGCAGTTTGTATGACATGGGCGTGTGGCTGGAGATCGTAACTCTGCTGATTCCGGGTTTCAACGATTCCGATGACGAGCTGCAGCGGTTAACTGATTTTCTTTTCAAAATCTCGCCGGACATTCCCTGGCATGTGACCGCATTCCACAAAGACTACAAAATGGCTGATCCCGAAAACACCCCGCCGGAAGATCTGTTGCGGGCCGTAGCAATTGGACGGAAGGCCGGGCTTCGCTACGTTTACGCTGGAAACCTACCCGGAATGGTTGGCGGCCACGAAGACACGCGCTGTCATGGTTGCGGCCAAACGGTTATCAAGCGTCACAGCTATTTCATTGAAGACTATCGCCTTACCTCCGAAGGACATTGCCCATCGTGCAAAACCCCGATTCCGGGACGTTGGGCGGCGAAATTCGAGGCGCAGATCGCGGACCGTCCTTTCTTGCCGCGCCGCGGCCCCGGTTTGGTTACAATCCTGTAGCCAACCCCTGATGACAAAACTGACGCTCCCATTGCTGGCCGCGATGTTGTTTATGGCCGTGGCCTGTTCGCCGCGGGATTTTCTGACGCGGCGGCTGGCTGCCGATCTCATTGCCGGCTCGGATGTGTTTCGAACTACACAGCAATTTTGGTTGCGGACCGGAATTATTCCAAACAAAGATTATCTTTCGCCCGAGTACCTGGTATTGCAGCGGCATAGCTGGATTACAGCCAGCCTGGTGTCGTGTCCCGCGGACGTCACGCCGCCGCCATGTCAGGATGTGACCTTCACGCCGCTGGGAGTGGAGACTTTTCGGGATTTGATCCCCAGCAGTCACGCCGCTTCGCAATATTTTGAGGTGCCGATCGCCAACCGGGAATTGATCGAGATCACCGGCATTAGCAAAAATGGCAATCTGGCGGATGTTGATTTTTCCTGGCGATGGGTGGCCGTCAATGAAGTGGGCGCGGCATTGTACAGCGGCGGAATGAAGTACAACTCGAGCGTAGGTTTCAAACATTATGATGACGGCTGGCGCCTGATCGAAGGCAGCAATTCAAAGAATCAGTTGGGCCTGGATGATGCTTTGAAGAATGCGGAGCCGGTGCGGTGAAGAGCTTTTAGCCGCAAAGAACACCAAAGAAAATCCGCAACGAACGCTAAGAAAACCAAAACAACCTAAGATTTTCTTTGCGGTGAAAAGCTTTGTTTCGATTGGCAAGGAGATCGAATGCGATTGGTGAAGGCGTTATTGCTGGTCCTGGTGGTTGTTCCTGTCCTGCGCGCCGACGAACTTGACGATCTTTCGCAGAAGTTTTGGACGTGGCGTGCCATCGAACAGCCCGTCGCCGGCGACGACATCACTCGCATTGAGCGGCCGGATGGCTGGGTGCCCCACTGGTCTCCGGAAAGGGTGGTCGCCTATCGTAAGCAGCTCGAAGAGTTCGAAAGCCAGTGGAAGAAAATGGATGCGGACAAGTGGCCGGTGGCGCGGCAAGTCGATTACCGATTGATGGGATCGGCGATCGCGCGGGTCCGTTGGGAATTGCAAGTTGATCCGACCTGGCAGAAAGATCCGGAGTTCTATCTGGAACAAAGTCTGGGGGCCTATATGATTTTGCTGTTGCCGCCTCCGCCGTTTGATGCCGCCCGTACACGGCGAATCGTGGCGACGTTGGCTTCGATTCCAGGAACTTTGGAAGATGCCAAAGTGAACCTGACTATGCCTGCCGCGCCTTTCGCTCAACTCGCGGTCGACCAACTCAAAGATGTGCGGACGCATGTACTTAAATCGATGATGGCATTAAAGCCAAAGCTGGATCCGGATGCAGCGAAGGGAATCGACACTGCGGCGGAACAAGCGATCGTCGCGCTCGAGTCTTATCGCGATTGGCTGACCAAACAACTTCCCGGGATGTCCACGAAAACGGCGGTGGGACGCGATGCTTACATGTTCTTCCTGAAGAATGTGGCCCTGCTGCCGTATACGCCTGAGCAAATGTTGGCGATGGGGCATCAGGAATGGGCCCGCTCCGTGGCATCGCAAATTTATGAAGAACATCGCGCTGCTGACACAGCTCCACTGACATTGTTTAAAAATCAAGCCGAGGAGTCGGCGCGCGAAGCGAAAGATGAACTCGCGGTGCGAAAATTTCTGGAAGAAAAAGATCTTCTGACCGTGCCTGCTTCGTTGCCCCATTATCTGTATGCTCCTACGCCCGCCTACCTTGGGCCGGTGGACGACTTCGGGGAAGCCGACGACTTTACCGGACCCAGCCGCCTGAAACAAAACAGTACGCGTTACGTTGATCCGCCCAGTGAAAGTCTCAGTTATTTTGCGAAGAGCATGGCCACCGACCCGCGCGCGATTCTGGTGCATGAAGGCATTCCCGGCCACTACTTCCAGATGTCGCTTTCCTGGACGCACCCGGACCTAATCCGCCGGCACTATTACGATTCCGGAGCGAATGAAGGCTTGGGATTCTATGCTGAGGAAATGATGCTGCATGCCGGATTTTTCGACGACAATCCGCGGTCCCGAGTGATCATTTGGAATTTCATGCGTCTACGGGCATTGCGCGTGGAAGTCGACATCAAGCTTGCGCTCGGCGAGTTCACCATCGATCAGGCAGCCGAATATTTAAGGACGACTGTGCCCGCCGATGCGGCGTTTGCACACGACGAGGCGGCATTCTTTGCGTCGGCGCCAGGACAGGCGATTTCCTACGAGATCGGAAAACTTCAGATTCTCGAGTTTCTCGCCGAGGCAAAAAGGCAGAAGGGCGACGCTTTCGATCTGCGCGCCTTTCACGATTATTTATGGCTGAACGGGAACGTGCCGATTGCTTTGCAGCGGTGGGAATATTTAGGGATTCAGTAGAAGGCTCTGGGCGCTGGACCCGCCCCCCGCAAAAAGCGCGGGAGGGACGGGCACCAGGCCTGTTAACACGAGACTATCGCACAGACTTACTGAGCTGCTGGTTTTTCCGCCGCTTTCTTGGGCATCATGGGCGCCATGGCTTTGGGCTTCCAGAAATCCGGATCATCTTTCACCCACGCATCCGGGGGATAGCTCATGGCTGGGTTGAACGCGAACAAGTTGGTCTGTCGGGATTCAACTGCGGACGATTCCAGTTCGCCTAGTTTCTTCATGCCGTCCTCTCCCATGGCGGCCACGAAAGCTTTGTCCTGCTCGGGAAAGGAATCAATTTCAGACGCCGACTTGAGCGCGTGGAAGATGACGTAGGTGGTGTTTGGCTGCTGGCCATAAGCTACCTCATACATCGCCCAATGGGAGTCTGGAACTTTTTTGTAAGCGGCCAGGACCAACTTGACCAGTTCATCCCATTCGTGACGGTGGCCGGAGCGGACCTGGTAAAGAGAGATTTCGAAGTAGCGGAATTTGGCGATGCTGCCGTCCGCGTCCAGGCTTTGCTCGGGACGATAGGAGAGTATGGTGGCATCCGTATCGCTCAGCAAATCGCCGTCGGCAACCGCGGCCCGGTCAAGTGCTGCTGACAGCACGGCGTTTTTATCGGTGGCCATATGGTCTTTTTCCAAGGCGTCAAACGAATCATACGGAAAGAGAAACAGCGAACGCGGCCGGCCAGAGAGAGAATCCACATCGAAATAATGTTGCGGCCACTTGGCTTTCGTAGCAGCTTGCACGAATGCGCTCTCCGTTTTCTCATGCAACATGCCCTGCTTGCCCGGTTTGAGGAATTCGCGGTACAGCACCAGCACCTTAGGCGGGGACACGCTTCCGCTTTCCTGTGCCGATGCCACAGCGATTCCTCCGGCTAAAAACGACAGCCCCAACATCAACCCTGTAAGTCTTTTCATGGACGCTGACCTCCTAGGTCGCAAAATTGATTTGATTTGGAAAAAGGCAACCCTCGAGACGCTCAAGAACTGAGCGCCCCCTTCGAGACGAGCGGAGCGTACCTGAGTGTCCTTCCATAAGTCAAGAGGACTGGTCACAGTGGAGTGGTCGTGACACGGGTGGGGCGTCCATTCCCCGTTATTCTTTGCGGTCAGTTTGTGACCCGGGGTTTCATCGCTCTGATTCTTCGTTTACAAAGTTGCCCTTGGCACGGTATATCTCTTGCTCAACCCTTATGATCATAAAAAAGTTGCTTTTCGCCCTTCTGGTGGTGACGCTTAGTCTTTTTTGCGCTCACGCTGCTGACAAGCCCAAGCTTACGATCGACGAATTTTTCAACTCGGTGAGTTTCGATGGCGTGAAACTGTCTCCTGATGGGCAGACGGTTTTGATTGAATCGGAGCGAGCGGACTGGAACCAGAACATTTTCCGGAAGGAGATTTGGCTTTATCGCGACGATGGGCATGGAGGCGGAACACTCGTACCGCTCACGCAATCCGGTCGCGATACCGGCGCACAGTGGTCTCCGAACGGGCGATGGATTGCGTTCCTTTCCGAGCGGAAACTGCCGGCGGCGAAGGATGACGATTCCGGCGGTGATACCAAGGATGGCGAAAGCACACAGCTCTATCTGATTTCGCCTAACGGCGGCGAGGCTTTTCCGGTAACGCGAGGCGAAGAGGATGTGCATGCGATTGCCTGGTCGGCGGATTCAAACTCACTTTACTTCGCAACGCGTACTCCGTGGACGAAGGCACAAAAAGATGCATACAAAAAAGACTGGAAAGATGTGAACCAATATCGAGGATCGGAACGTGGAGACCAGGTCTTCAGCCTGAACATTGCCGATGCGATTGCGCGCCATGCGGTCCTGGGCAGCAAGCCATCCGACGAATCGGAAGATGCCTCCGATGCCACCCCCGGGGCCCGCGTGGTGGGCGGCATTCCGTGGCATGTGCAAGAACTCGCCGCCTCGCCCGATGGGCACAAGCTGGCGCTGGTGAGTGAGTCGGTTTCCGAGCGTCAGGAAAAAGTGGAAGAGTTTGAAATCTATGACATTGATCTGACCAGCCAGGACCCGGGGAATGCGGTGCAGCAGGTCACGCACAACCACGCGGTCGAACAGGATGCGAAGTGGTCGCCGGACAGCCGTCATATTTTCTTCACCGTGGAGCTCGGCGACGTTAGCGGACCGTATCGCGATCTTCAGCCGCACTTGTATTGGGTGGACGCCGAAAGTGGGGAAGTGCAGCAATGGGGCAAGGACTTCATAGGGGCAGTCGCCCATTATGAAGTGCTGGCCAATGAAGTATTGCTGACCGGACAGGCGGGTACCGAAGTTGCAATGTACTCGGCGGCCAAGCCGGCAGATTCGTTTCACAAGCTGAATGGTTGGGAGGGGACTTACGAGCGGATCGCAACGTCTACTCATTCGCAGAAGATTGCGGTGGTGCATTCAGCGCTGGAGAAACCAACCGAAGTTTACTTCGCGGACAGCATGGACAAATTACAGGATGCGCGTCCCATCACCTCGTTCAACAAATTGTTTACCGAGCGCGATCTGCCCAAGGGCAAGCCTTACCGCTGGAGTGCCGATGACGGCAGTGCAGTCGAAGGCATGCTGATGTATCCGCCGGGAAAGTACGAGGCCAAAAACCTGCCGTTATTTGTTTTCATTCACGGCGGGCCTGCGGATGCTGATGGGAATCGTTTTTCGGCGGATTGGTACGTGTGGGACCGGCTCGCGGCAACCCAGGGCTGGCTGGTGTTTGAACCGAATTACCGCGGATCGACCGGCTACGGAGACAAATTTCTTATGGGAATTGTGCCGCAGATTGTGTCGCGTCCCGGGAAAGATATTTTGGAAGGCGTGGATGCGCTGGTGAAAGACGGTATTGCCGATCCTGAGCATCTGGCCGTCGGCGGCTACAGCTATGGCGGCTACATGACTAACTGGCTCATTACTCAGAGTACGCGCTGGAAAGCGGCTGTGACCGGCGCGGGTTCGGTGGAACATGTGGCCGATTGGGGTAACGACGATATGACCTTCGACGATGCTTATTTTCTGGGCGGACCACCCTGGGAGCAGGCGCAGCGTTATCACGACGAAGCGGCAATTTTCCAAATTAACAAAGTCCGAACGCCGACCCACCTGGTTGCGGGCGCGGATGACATTCGCGTGGCTGTGGCGGAAGATTATTTGCTTGATCATGCGCTGCATAATCTCGGAATCCCAAGCGACCTGCTGATTTTTCCAGGCGAGGGGCATTCGCTGGATAAAAATCCCTGGCACGGAAAGATCAAGGTGCGGGAAGAGTTGAAGTGGTTGCAGAAGTATGGCGGGGTGGGAGCCGGGAATCCGTAATTTTTCACCACAGAGACACAGAGAAAATCAAGATCCGGGATTTCTATTCAGGACTTCGGTTTTCTCGGTGTCTCTGTGTCTTTTTGGTGAAGAAGCGGATAACTAGAATCACCGGCTTCAGATTCTGTTCATTTTCACCAGGTACCATTCTATTTAGGGCGTTGCCGGCTTGGCGCTGGCGAGCTTGACCTTGTGAGAGGCCTCGGCGTAGCGGGAAAGTCCCTGATAGAGAGCTTCCGCGATTTGTTGCCGATAAGCTGAGCGTTGCAATTCGCTCTCGTCCGTGGGACTGCTGACGAAGGAAACTTCGGCGAGGACGGCGGGCATTTCGGTCCCGGTCAACACTACGTAAGAAGCAGCCTTTACGCCGCGATCGCGGAGTCCGGGGTTTTTGGCGGCAAGATTTCCGTACAGCGATCGTTGCACGCTGGAGGCGAAGCGATGCGATTCCTGAACTTTTTCGCGAATATCGACGTTGGTCCAATCGACATTCTGCAGAGCCGTGCCGGTGGCATCCGCAGCTGGCGTGCGCGCTTTTATCGACGAATAAGTGTTGGTGTAGTAGGTTTCGACACCACGCGCCGAAGGGAAATCGCTGTAGTTGGCGTGAATGGAAAGAAACAAGTCAGCGTGTGCCAGGTTCGCGATCTCTGCGCGTTTTTCCAGTGGAATGTAGGTGTCGTCCCGCCGCGTGTAAATGACTTCGGCGCCTAGTTTGCTGGAGACCAGTTTGCCAAGACGATCTACGATATCCAGAACCAGATCTTTTTCCATTAAGCCCTTGCGCCCGACGGTTCCCAGGTCCCAACCGCCATGGCCGGCGTCGAGTACCAGACGAAACTGCGGGAGGCGAGAACTGGCCGGCGGGCCCTCCAAAATTTTTGCCTCCGGGCCCATTGCCGGCTTCGCCGGTACGACGATCGGCTGCGAGTTGTTCTTGGCTTCAATCGTCTCGCTGGGATTTGCCGGACCGAAAAGATCGACGCGGGCGCGGGGTTCTGGCTTGGCCCCGAGCTTGCGAATTTCCACCACCAGGCGATACGGATTCTGTTCGAGGCTGACGGAATAGTCGGTGGCCACTTTCGTTTCCAATACCACGCGAGTAATTCCGTTTACTGGCTGCGCCACGCGCACCCGCACCAACAGGGCATCCAGAACGGAAATCGATTTGTTGGCCAGGTCCGGAGCGAGGGTGGTGTCATGTAAATCAAAGTAGATTCGTTCCGGATTGCTGAGGCGATGGGCCTCGTACTGCACCTGATCCTGCAAATCGATCACGACAGTGCTTGAATCCGCAGCCGACCAGTGCCGTATGCCGGTGACCGAGGACCCTTTTTCCGGGGATGCGGATTTATCCGCCAGCGGATCAGCCGGAGTGTAGTCCGCATCGGTTTGCGGCTGCGAGGCTGTTGCCGTAGCCGGAACCGAAGCCATGGGATGGGGAGTTTCCGCGGAATGGTGAGAAATCTTCCACCAGAGTCCGCCGACGGCGACCAGCGCAGCCAGCGCGAGAGGAATGATGATCCTGACCACTCGGGATTTTTCCGCGGGCAAAGACTCCGCGAATAATTCCGGACTCTCTTCTTCATCTTTCGTGACGCTCTGGTTCGCAGACGCCGCAACCGTCTCGAAAGTTTCTGCCGGGCTGTGCTGAACCGGTTGAGAGATAATCTCCGAAGCGACTGGCTTCGCATCAAGCGGAGCCAGGCTGATCTCCGGCGGAGTATTCACTTTCTCGAAGCCGACTTCAGGAATGCTGGCGAGAATTTCGGGGCCGTTGTCTTCCTTGCCTTGAAAGTCTTCGGGCGTGAATAGCACCGGAGGCGTATCGACGACAGGTAACGGTTCAATAGGATCGGTAGCGCCGGCCACGACACGCTGCGAAATTTCCGCCAGACGGTCTTCTTCTTCGGGCTTGAGCGCGGCCAGGATCAACTCCGCGAGAAGATTGAGACTGCGCACATCACTATCGTTGAATCCGAAGGCTTCGCTCGAAAAAGCTTCCAGCAATCCGATCACGCTCTGCTTTGCAGACAGCGGAACGGCAACCATGGAACGCGCCCCAAGCCGGCGGCAGTGATCGACGTTTACCCGTGAGTCGTGTTCGGAATCGTCGCAACGAATGATGTGGTTAGTGGTGAGACAAGCTCCCGAGAACCCGGAATTCGGATCCAGGCGAGCACCCGCATCCGGCGCGATTTTCCCGGACGATGCGCGGCAGACGATGGCATCGCCATCAGCGAGGGCAATGGCGACTCCGTCGGCGCCAGTAATCGCGAGCGCGCGATCCGAAACTAATTGCAGAACTTCATCGAGCACAAATTGCTCGAGCTCCCATACATCTTCCGCAGGGACGACGCCGGTATGCTTCTCGCGTTCGCGGCGTTGCCGAATTTGTTCGTGCAAGGAAGAGAAAGCCAAAAGAGCTTGCAGCGCTTCGTGGCTGGGAACGATGGATGGGGCCGAGTTTGGAGCATGGTCCGCAGACAGGACAGCTGCCTGTTTCAGGAAATCCAGACCCGGGTTCTTAGGGTTCGCACTCACGAATGAAAACGCCGCCCAATTTGATTGATAGAAGTCCGCGGCACCGCATCGCCTCAATCCGAGCTGGTATTCAGCTATGGCGAGCTTCCGGTGTTTGCGATTTCCACCCAGGTCCTTCCGAGTATTTTTCCGGATTCACCTAATGATTCCTTTAAGTTACAGTGGATTAGCTGTGATCGCAATGATTCGTTGGGAACGAAGGTGGGATTCACAGCCCGGTCTTTGGTAAGCTACGTGTTAAGATTCAGATTGGCGGGTATGGAGTTTCAGCCGGCTCCCGCAAAAATCGGCGTATGTTGAGTTTTTTCAGACAGTTACAGGTTGTGTCCGGTGGGTGAAGAGAAAAAGAAGTCGCGTTGGGGATGGCCGCTGGGCGTTATGGCTACGGGAGTAGCGGGAGCTGCTTTGGTGGTGTTTCGCGGCTGCTGGCACAGCAAAATGAGCTGGCCAGTTCGGCAGCAGAACCATTCTTATCAAACTTGTGTGGGTTGCGGCATCAAGCGGCTGTTTGATGAGAAGCTATTTCGCGCTTACGGACCCTACAGTTACGACCTGAATCGGCTGATTTCCTGGGACCTCAAGCACCAGGGACGGCCTGTGGCGGATACGGAAGCTATCCAGCATCGTCCGGCGTCCTGAGGTTCCCCTTGCATATCCAGAGTCATAGGTTCAATATTCCCTCCTCGCCATCGTCCTGGTGAACCAGCGCGGTTACTCAGAAGCCGCCGGACAGAAGGCTAAGATTTCATGATGCGGTATGCTGAGCTCATCGCGTCTGAGAGACCCTCCCTGGCAACATCACCGCAGCGACAGCGTCGTCGCGAATATCGGCTACAAATTCAAACTCTGGCCTACGTCAATCTGGACCATGCGAATGGCGGCGTGATTCGCGATCTGACCGCGTCTGGGATGGCGGTGCAGGCAGTTTCCGCATTGCGGACTGAGCAGGCAGTCCATGTGCGCTTTGATTTATTGGGACCGCGTTTGCGAGTTGAAGTTCCGGGGCGTGTGACTTGGGCAGACTCCAGCGGCCGGGCCGGCATTGAGTTTCTGAATCTTCCACGCCGTTCGGCGCGGCTCTTGAAGGATTGGCTGTTCACTCAGTTGCTCGCCAACGCACATCAGGCGCAGCGATCCAGCGCAATGTTTCAACGTGACCTTACGGAAGGCGCGCCGGCGTTGTTATTTTCCACCGTGCCCCGGCCCGCGATCCCTCTGAGGCCCAATGAAATCAAATTGCAGAGCGCAGTATTTGCGAAAGAGCCGCAACGCTTGCATATCCCGGGGTGTCCTATTCCAATTGCGGCGTCGGTTTTTTCCAGATCGGTCGATGGACTGATTTTGGCGGCGGCGGTAATGTTGTTTTCTCTGGTGGCATTGGCGATGACGCAGCATTTTCCTCCTTGGCCCATTGCATTTGCTCTGCTGTTGGGAGCGGCTACGCTCTTCGCTGCCGCTTATTGGATGTTGTTCACCTTCTGGATGGGTACGACGCCGGGAGCGCACCTGGCGCAGCTTGCCGGGGCCCAGAATCATGTGGAAGAAGAGGAGCGGCCCAGGTTTCGATAGCGCAGCTGTCGGCTCTCAGCTCTAAGCTAAATGACGGCAAAAGCTTTTGACCGCAAAGAACGCGAAGAAAACGCCGCGAACAAACCCGAGTAGATCCAGATGCCAACGGTCTCTCGCTGATAGCTAACAGCTTTTCCAGCTAGTTGGTCAGATATTGCTGTTCCAGCCAAATCTGCAAGTTTCGTTTTGTTTTGACATTGGTCGCGGCAAGAAAGCGAATTCCCGCATCGCCGTGTCCGTTACGCCACACGACTTCGCCTTCGAGTTTCAAAGAGCGTTTGCTCCCGGGGAGCGCGAAATCGATGCGAACAGGGCCGGATTCCGGAAACGCCTTCTGTGCATGAAGTCTCACCCCGCCCTGGCTAACATTCAAAAGGCTCGCCTGCATCTGGTCTTTGCGGTTGAAAGTCACGGAGATTGGAGAGTCCAGGGGCTGGCGGTGATAACGAAGTCTTCCGTTCAAAATCATATTGCGCGCCGCGGACAAAGTGCGGACGGCTTGTTCGACTGAGATGGGCTTCTGGAAAACGAATGTTGCATCCTTGGAGTCGAAATCTCTCTGTCCCGAGGGCCCACTCAGAATGACGAGCGGCACCGTGTTCTGGAAGAAACTATCTTCGAGACCGCGCAACAAGCCCGGAGTGCCGGCGAGATCGGAGTCCACGATCAAAGCGTCGATCTTCGATTTGGCCAATATGTCGAGCGCGCGCTGCGGCTCGGTTTCAACATCCACCCCGATATGTAAGCTTCCGAGGATGCACTGCAACACACTGACTTCTGCCCAATCGCGCGAAACTACCAGGGATGAAAGTGTCATGCAGCAACTTTAGACTGGCGGGTTGGCGCGCCGTAGATAACGAAGGTAATGAAGGAGCAGTTCTGGGCTTTAGGTTCTCGTCTTAGGTTCTCGGGAAGATCGGCTCGTCAAACCGAAGGCCCAAAGCCGAGAGCCAGGTGCTAACCTGGATTGCGATACCAATCCACCGTTCGCTTCAGGCCTTCCTCAAAATTCACTTGCGGCGTATAGCCGAGATGCTTTTCTGATCGCGTGAGGTCGGCGAGGGAATGCTTCACATCCCCGGCGCGCTCTGGCCCGTATTTCACTTCGCCATTGAATCCGATCAATTTTTTCAGCACGGCGAAGGTTTGGTTCAAATCAATGCGAGTGCCGGTCGCCACGTTGAATACCTTGCCCGCCACTTCGCCGGCAGGCGCTTTGCAGGCCAGAAGGTTCGCCTTCACAACATTTTCAATAAAGGTGAAGTCGCGGCTCTGCAAGCCATCTCCCAGAATTGTCGGCGACTCGCCTGCGAGCATTTGGGTGATGAACTTGGCGAGCACTCCGGAGTACGGCGAAGTGGGATCCTGGCGTGGCCCAAAGATATTGAAATAGCGCAGGCTGACTGTTTCCAGTCCATAACAGCGATAGAACGATGTCAGGTAGAGTTCGCTTGCCAACTTAGCCACGGCGTAGGGAGAAATCGGATTCGGCTTCATGTCTTCCTGCTTGGGCAAGGTTGGTGTGTCTCCGTAAGCGGAAGACGAAGCGGCATAGACGAGACGTTTCACCTTGGCATCGCGGGCCGCGACTAACACATTCACGGTTGCATCGACGTTGGCACGATTGCTGCCGAGCGGATCCAGGACGGATTTTGGAACCGACGGAATCGCGGCCTCATGGAAAACATAGTCAACACCACGACAAGCGTCATGAACGGACGGCAAATCAAGCAAATCGGCCTCACGAAAATCGATGCGAGCCAAAATCTCGGCCAGATTTTGCCGCTTTCCGGTGGAAAGGTTGTCGATTCCGCGAACTTGATCGCCTTGCGCAAGCACAGCCCGGGCCAGGGACGATCCAATAAAACCTGCGACGCCAGTGACGAGGTATAACGCCATAGCTATTTATCATAGCGGAAGAAAGCGATGTGGCGGGAGAGTGCGCAAACACTAAAGTTATGACAGGTGTCCCGTCGTCCCTTGGCGGTTTTCGGCGAAACAGGGCAGGCTTTTGTCTGAGACGCGAATCTCGAAAAGCCCCGCCTGTCCGCAAGAGCTGGTCTAGATCCGTCTTAGATTCTGGAGATGCGGAAGAACGGGGAACCCGATCTATCGTGCGATTCGTGGATCTCGATGTGACAACAGCGTCAGGGCCGCAGAGGTTCCACCGCTGTTTGATGTGGATGATTCTCGATGGCAGTACGGATTTCGTCCCAGAGTTTTTCTTTGCCGGCTCCAGTTCTGGCCGAAAAGGGAAGAATGCGCGTCTGAGGATTTTCCTTAGTCAGGAGTCGCATCGCATTGTGCAATTGGTTGCCGGAAAGCCGATCGCTTTTTGTGGCGACAATCAGATGCGGACGTCCGCTGGCACTCAGATAGTCGATGAGTTGCTTATCGTTTTGCTGCGGCGGAACGCTGATGTCCACCAACGCCAAACACAGCGCCAGCGTCGAACGTTCGTTCAGATAGGGATCGATGAAGGTGGGCCATTGGCTGGAAACTTCGCGCGAGATCTTGGCATATCCATAGCCGGGGAGATCGGCGAAGATCAGCTCTGGCAGCGGCTTTCCGGCCCAACGCAATTCGAAGAAATTGATGGCGCGAGTGCGTCCTGGAGTGGAACTGGTTTTGGCGAGCTTGGCGCCCAGCAGGGAATTGATCACGCTGGACTTGCCGACATTGGACCGTCCCAGGAAAGCCACTTCGGGTAGCGTCGGCGGCGGGAACAGCGCAGCGTCAGTGGCCGACATCATGAAGCGGGCTAGGACTCGCATGAATCAGTTTGCAGGTTTGAGGCGGAAGATGCAAGCCGCAGCGAAGAGCGGAGCCGTTGAAGACCCTCAACCCTTGTCATTCCGAAGCCACGCTTATCTGCGAGAGCCTGCCCTGAGCGGAGTCGAAGGTAATCTGTTTTTTTTAACAGCGGCACGGCACATTCCAGGCTTTCCTTCGTGCAACTTCGTGTCCTTGGTGGTTGATCCGATCTCCCTATAACCCAAGTGGCCGCTTGTTATCGATCTCAGGTTCTTTAACCGGAGAATATTTATTGCGAAGGTAAATAATGGCAGCGAAGACCAACCCGAGCCCTACGCTTACGGCGAAGAACAAGCGATAAGCTGGAAAGAAAATCAAAACCACCGCGACTACGAAGACGGCGATCACGAGGCTAACTTTGCCTTTGGAATAAATCCGCGTCGCTGGAGTGCCGGGAGCCATGAGATCGCGCTCAGGAATATTTTATCGAAAGTCTCAAAATCCGCACAATCGACCAGCTCCGGAGGAGCGACCTAGCTTAGCCCAGGACGAAAAGTCCTGGGTAGGCAACGCCCCTGACCACGCGCCCAAAGGCGCAACCGTCCCACCGTCGGACATCCCTCCGGGCCTCGGCCCGTGCCCTAAATTCGACGGAAATTTCCCGAATAGCAGCAAACGAGACGCAAGAAAAAAGGCCCGCTCGCGCGGGCCTTCCAGAAACCTGACACCTAACACCTGAGAGCTGACATCGAACCTACTGATGCGCCGCCGGCGGTTCCACAATCGGCAACGTAATCGCCCGCTCTGCTTCCACAGGCGCCACTTCCGGCAACGGCCGTTCCAGCGCAATTGCCAGCACCTGGTCCACGGTATCGACGAAATGCAGCTTCATCGCACTGCGCAAATTTTCCGGAACTTCAGCGACATCTTTCTGATTGTCCTGCGGCAGGATGGCTTCGAAAAGCCCAGCTCGATGTGCCGCCAGCAGCTTCTCTTTCAATCCACCGATGGGCAGAACCTTTCCGCGTAGCGTGATTTCGCCAGTCATCGCAAGATCGCGGCGAACTGGAATTTTGCTGAGTGCGCTGGCGATTGCCGTAGCGATGGTGATGCCGGCAGACGGCCCATCTTTCGGGATCGCGCCTTCAGGAACGTGCACATGGATATCAATGCTGCGATAGAAGTCGCGTGCCAGGCCCAATCTTTGCGCCCGTGAGCGAATGTACGACATCGCCGCTTGCGCCGACTCCTGCATCACGTCGCCTAATTGTCCGGTCAAGGTGAGCTTGCCCTTGCCATCGACGACGCTTGCTTCAGTACTGAGAATCGAGCCGCCAACTTCGGTCCAGGCCAAGCCGGTGACCAGGCCAATTTCACTTTTCTCGTGCGCCAGCGTGTCGCGGTATTTGGTGACGCCCAGGAAGTCCGGGGTATTTTCCCCGGTGACTGCGATGTTGTAATCCTCGCCTTCCTTCACGACCTTGCGGGCAACTTTGCGGCAAACGTTTCCGATTTCGCGTTCGAGATTACGGACACCCGCTTCGCGCGTATAAGAACGAATCAGCGAAGTGATGGCTTCGTCGGAGAACTTGACGTTCTTGTCGGTGAGTCCCGCCTGCACCATCTGCTTCTTCACCAGGAATTGCTTGGCGATTTCGACTTTTTCCTGCTCGGTGTAGCCGTGCAGTCGCAGCACTTCCATGCGGTCTTGGAGAGGAGCAGGGATGGTGTGCATCACGTTCGCGGTGGCGATGAAGAATACCTGCGACAGATCGTATTCCACGTCTAAGTAGTGGTCCTGGAACATGAAATTCTGTTCGGGATCCAAAACTTCGAGCAGCGCGGACGACGGATCGCCGCGGAAATCCATGGACATCTTATCGACTTCATCCAGCATGAAGACCGGGTTCTTGGTGCCGGCTTTCTTCATCATCTGAATGATCTGTCCGGGAAGCGCGCCAATGTATGTGCGGCGATGGCCGCGAATCTCGGCTTCGTCGCGAACTCCACCCAAAGACATGCGGACAAACTTGCGGCCGGTAGCCTTGGCGATCGACATTCCCAGCGAAGTTTTTCCAACGCCCGGAGGCCCGACAAAACAGAGAATCGATCCCTTGGGATTCTTGACCAATTGCCGCACGGCCAGAAATTCGAGGATGCGTTCTTTGATCTTTTCCAGTCCGTAATGATCTTCGTTCAGAACTTTTTCGGCGCGGGTAAGGTTGCGAATTTCCTTGGAACGCTTCTTCCATGGAACGGCCAGCAGCCAGTCCAGATAGTTGCGCGAAACCGTCGACTCAGCCGACATCGGCGGCATGGCCTCAAGTTTCTTGAGTTCCTGCATGCGCCTTGTCGCGAACTTCTTTCGGCATTCCGGCGGCATCGATCTTCTTCTTCAGTTCGTCGAATTCGCTCTTCTCGCCGCGGCCCAATTCCTTCTGGATGGCCTTGATCTTTTCGTTGAGGTAATACTCTTTCTGGGCGCGCTCCATCTGCCGCTTCACGCGTGACTGGATGGTGCGGTCCATGTTCAACTTTTCGATTTCGATATCGAGAACGTCGCCGATACGGGTCAGGCGCTCGGCCGGATCGAACAGTTCCAGCAACTCCTGTTTTTCTTCGATCGAAAGTTGCAGGTTGGCGGCGATGGTGTCCGTAAGCTTCGCCGGATCTTCCATGCGCACGGCCGCGATCATGGTCTCGTAATTCAGGGACTGGCAAAGCTTTACGTATTGCTCGAACAGGGCAGTGACCCGCTGCATGCCGGTTTCAATCTGCGGATTGGTTTCGGTGGCGTATCGCGCCACGCGAACCGACACCTGCATGAAGCCTTCGGTCTCGGTGATCTGGAGAATCTTGCCGCGCTCGATGCCTTCGACCAGAACCTTGATATTTCCGTCGGGCAACTTCAGGCTCTGCACGATGTTGACGATCGTGCCGACCTGATAAATTTCGTTTGGCTTAGGCTCGTCCACGCTGGCGTCATGCTGGGTGGCGAGAAAAATCTTCTTGTCCGCTGCCAGCGCCTCTTCCAAAGCGTGGACGCTCGATTCCCGGCCGACCACGAACGGAGTCATCATGTAAGGAAAGATGACCACGTCCCGAATGGGCATCATGGGCAGTTTTTTGGTTTCGAATTTTTCCTTGGGTGTGGTCACTATTCTCCAAAAGCTCTAGCAAATCAGCTTCTGCTTCTAGCTAGTACTTGTTCTTACTTCCACGAAACTTTCATTCTTAACGGCAAAAGCTAGCAGCTAGGAGCTAGTAGCTGCCCTTCCAAGCTTATCCCGCCTTCTCCATCATTGCCAAGGAAACATTGCGTTTTTCGACCATTTCCTGCGTCACTTCGAATTCCTTGACCTTCTTCTGGCTCGGCAGATGGTACATCAGATCGAGCATTAACTCTTCCAGAATCATGCGCAAACCGCGGGCGCCGACCTTGCGCGCCATGGCCTGGCGGGCAATCGCTTTCAGGGCTTCATCGCTGAACTTCAAGCGAACATTTTCGAACTCAAAGAGCCGCATGTACTGCTTGATGATTGCGTTCTTGGGCCGCGTGAGAATTTCGATCAGCGCGAACTCGTCGAGGTCTTCCAGGACGCCAACCACCGGCAGGCGTCCCACGAATTCAGGAATCAACCCAAACTTGATGAGATCTTCCGGCTGCACGTCGCTAAGCAGCTCGTAATTCTCTTTTCGCTTGGCGGCTGCCAGCTCCTCGCTCTCCGCTTCTTCTCCAGCTTTGAAGCCCAGAGATTTCTTGCCGGCGCGGCGTCCGATGATCTTCTCCAGGCCGACGAATGCGCCGCCGCAAATGAACAGGATGTTGGTGGTATCGACCGGCGTGAATTCCTGGTGAGGATGCTTGCGCCCACCTTGCGGCGGAACATTGGCAACCGTTCCTTCGAGAATCTTCAGCAACGCCTGCTGGACGCCTTCTCCCGAAACATCGCGGGTGATGGAAGGGTTTTCGTCCTTGCGGCCGATCTTGTCCACTTCATCGATGTAGATGATGCCGGTCTGAGCCCGGCCTACGTCCCCGTCGGCGGCCTGCAGCAACTTCAGAATAATGTTCTCGACGTCCTCGCCAACGTAGCCGGCTTCGGTCAAAGTGGTCGCGTCCACAATCGCGAACGGCACGTCCAGCATGCGGGCCAGAGTCTGCGCCAGCAAAGTCTTGCCGGTACCGGTCGGGCCGATCAGCATGATGTTCGACTTGCTCAGTTCAATGCCATCGCCCGTCCGCTGGCGATTCATGTAAATGCGCTTGTAGTGGTTGTAAACCGCGACCGCCAGCTTCTTCTTGGTCTGTTCCTGGCCGATAACATACTCATCCAAGAAACGTCTTGACCTCTTGCGGCTTGGGAAGCTGGTTGGGTGTGGTGGCTGCGGGAGTTGCGGTGCGGTCGTCTTCCAGGATGGAATTGCAGACCGCCACGCACTCGTCGCAAATATAGGCCCGGGGATAATCGCTGGGAGACGAAATCAGTTTGGCAACGGCGTCCTGCGACTTATGGCAGAACGAACAACGCAAAATCTCTTCAGTGCCAGTCCTGTTTTTCACTCGGCTTGACTCCTTTTTCAGTCCGTCCTCGTACCTTGAGGAACGATCTGTTCCGCCGAGACTATCGGGAAGGGACCGGCGAACGCCGATCATACCTTCTCTCTGGTCTTATAGATGATATCGTCGATGATTCCGTATTCCTTAGCCTGCTGGGCGTTCATAATGAAATCGCGCTCCACGTCCTTTTCCACTTTTTCCAGCTTTTGCCCGCTGTGCTTGGAGAGTAACTGGTTTGTAATCTCCCGCATGCGCAGGATCTCGCGGGCATGGATGTCAATATCCGTTGCCTGGCCCGACAACCCGCCCATTGAAGGCTGATGGATCAGGATGCGGGAATTGGGCAACGCCAGCCGTTTTTTGGGCTCGCCCGCCGACAAGCAAGCAATGCCGCCATGCTGGCCGCCTGGCCAATGCAAATGGTGGTGACGTCGTTCTTCACGTATTGCATGGTGTCGTAAATCGCCATGCCGGCGGTGATGGAGCCTCCCGGCGAATTGATGTAGAGCTGGATGTCCTTCTCCGGATCTTCCTGCGCCAGGAACAACATCTGGGCGATCACCAGATTGGCGATGTTGTCGTCAATCGGCGTGCCGATGAAAATGATGTTGTCCCGCAGCAGCCGGGAGTAAATGTCGTAAGCGCGTTCACCTCGCCCGGTCTGTTCGATGACCATGGGCACCAGCATCATTTGTGGTTCTTTCACATTCACCTGCCATACCCCCACAACCTGGGCTTTTTTAGGGGATCGAAATGTCCGCTTTAAGCGGACTGATGATACAGAAAGTCGAGGGTCTTTTCAGTGCGGATTCTATTTCGGATTCTATCCAGCGCTCCATCACGTGTCAAACGCGCGCGAATCGCTTCCGGCGTCTGTTTTGACTGCGTCGCCAGCGCATCCAACTTCGCGGTCGATCTCCTCGTCTCCGACCTCGATTTTCTCCTCCTCCGCAATCTTTTCCAGCAGCAGCGAAGCCTTGACTTCCTGCACGGCCTGCTCCCGCTGTCCGGCGCGCAGACGCGTCATATCCATCTTCTTTACATCTTCCGCTTCATGCCCTGCGCCACCAGGGCGCGCAGTCCGCGCTCCAGCCGAAGATCGACCTGGCGCTCCACCATCGCCTCCGGCACTTCAAACTCGTTGCGCTTCACCAGTTCCACCACCAGCTTGTCTTTGGCTGCGTGCTCGGCCGTCGTGTTTGCGCTCCGCTTCCATGCCTTCGCGAATGCGCGCTCGGACTTCCTCAAGGTTGGCAAACTCGCCCAGTTCCTTGGCGAAATCGTCGTTCAATTCCGGCAGCGTCTTCGCTTGATGGACTGCACTTTCACGGTGTAGTTGAAACTCTTCCTGCCAGACGCTTCTCGCCGGCATCGTCCGGATAACGACTTCGAAGTTACGCTCTTCTCCTGCCGACGCTCCGCGCAAATTCTCGGTGAACTCCGGCATGGTGTTCTTGCCGCCGATTTCGACCAGAACTTCGTCCATGTGGACGGGCTTGACCTTCGCCATCTTTGGGAACGCCATCGACGAAGCCTGAGCAAAATCGCCCTCCGCCAGCGGACGCCCCTCGACCGCCGTGAAATTGGCGTGCTGCTCCTGCAGACCTTTGAGCGATTGCTCCACTTCTTCATCGGTGACGGCGATCACCGGCTTGTCGGCGCGCAGTTCTTTGTAGCCCTCAACCTTGACTTCCGGCATGACTTCGAAGCTGGCCTTGAAACGTCAGCGGCGCATTGTCATGCACATGCAGGTCGGTCACGCGCGGCTGCGACACCGGAATCAACCCCTGCTTTTCAGCTTCTTTATGAAAGTATTTGGGGACCAGCGCATCGACCACATCGTTCTGGATGTCCTGCGAAAAGCGCTGCCGGATGATGGATGCCGGGACGTGTCCGCGGCGAAAGCCAGGAATCCGCACCAGCTTCTGATATTTCTGAATGAGCGCTTCGGTTTCGCGGGAAACTTCGTCGGCCGGAATCTCCACCTGGATTTCCCGTAGGCTGGGGCTCGTTGTTTCTGTAGGGCTCACATCTTTGAGTGTAAGAGGATGGGGGAAAAGCGTCAAACGGGGGCAGGGCGTCGTTGGTCGTTGGTCGTTGGCAAAATCGCAGTTGGGGGAATGCGCTGGTGGCCGTTAGCCGTTGGCTGTTGGCAAAATCGCGTTTGCATCAGCTCCGACTTTCAGCTGTGGAGACCGCATTAAGTCCCAGGCTTCGCGGTATTTTTCCCAGCGTGGATTTTTGCAGTGGATGTCGGGATAGAAGCGTAGAACTTTTATTCCTTCCAGTGCGGCAATTGGAATTACATACCAGATGACTTTCGGCACGATGTAACACACGATAAAGTCGATTTCTTCCGGAGTGTACGGTTGGGTATGCCTTCCGTTCAGGCCGCACATGGGGCGGATTTGGTAAGCGCGGTCGTTGATGACCCCGGTGCATTTGAGCTGCACGCGTGAAAGTGTTTGACCGCAGTCGACGATGAAGTCGTAGCGGCGACTATCTCCCCAGGGTTTCGACACATGAAAATTCAAACTCTCGGCTTTGGAGAGAAAAAAAGCTTCCGCCAATTCTCCGGCGCGTTTTTTATTTCTGGGAATCAGAGTTGACGGCGCCGCTTCACCGATTCCGAAGAGGTGAGGCAAAATAATGCTGATCATGAAGCCTCGAGATTACTATTTAGATAATTACTTTCAGGTAATAAAAACGCCTCGCTTTACCTAATTTAAGGATAGCGGACTGAGCAGGGTAAAAGGGTCGCGCGGGACTTTCTATTCTTCCCATCGAATCATCGGCTTCGGGGGAAATTGGCGGAAAAGGGGCTTGACAGCGGATTTGGAGTTTCACGGGATAGGTAGCAGGAAAGGGGTTCCTCAAAGATAATGCGGACCGGACGATCCCCATTTTTCCTCCGATTAACGAATATGGGTAAAGCGTATGATTGAATAATGCCACAACCAATCAAAGTTCGGGGGCGGTTTTGCGACCGCACACGATACGGCGAAAACGCTTGGTGTGTCAGCGGCTCGAACGAGAGAATTAAGACGGAATCGGTATTCCTGAATATTCCGTACGATCCGCCATTCAAGGTGAATGTACCGTCTGTCCTCAGCGTCATCCTTTGTACTTCCTTACACGCTTAAACCACTGATCTGCGCACTTGAGTTCTTCTTCTAATTCGCTGATCTCAGGTGCAACGTAGTTGCACCATAGTGCTTTTATCATGCCGTTTGACCCAAAGAGAGACGCGGCCGTAACTACCCTGATATTCTCTCTCGTCAGTTGCAGAAAAGGGGACAAGTAGTTTCAGCTTCATCGGGCGTACCTCAAGGCCGCCTTCGGGCAGAATCTGGCCGACGACCTCTTGACTCACAATGCGTTCCCAAGTTTCTGACAACTCGCCTGCCCATGTTGCAACCTCAGCCTCATATTTCACCTCATCCCAGGTCGCGCTCTCTTTCTTGATCCTCGCGAGTTCATCTCGAAGGTCGCCGAGACGTTCGGTTACGTCCTGCGCTTTGATCTTGACTGTTTGCAGCATTTCGAGCTCTTTGCGCTCGATGGTTATCGACGCGAGCCGCGCTTTGATCGCGACGGCGTCCTTCAGCCCTTCTGCGGTGCTTCTTGCTTCGGTCGCTTCTGCATCGAGACGCCCAGCACTCTCAGACACCTTCAAGCCGAAGCGAGTTAGAGGCGCAGAGGTCGAAAGTGCTTTGACCGTACTTGTGTGTGCAGTCTCGCAACTATCGAGAAATGTTCTGACTTTTTGAACGAGATCGGCATAGTCAGACTCAAGATCGTTCAAGTTCGTTTCGATGACATCCGGCCTCGCCTGTAACCGATTCACGTCGGCGACTCGGAGTTCCCACATGGAACCTGCCTCGCGAAGTCGCTTTTGAATATCATCCTTGACGAAACGGTCGAATCGCAACAGACGCCTGTCTCCGTCGGCCTCAAGAGTTTGCTGACACAACACACATCGGGATGGTGGATCGGTTGCCGGATACGCGATGTTGGGATAAGCGTATTGCTCCGAAAAACGACGAGCAGATTCCCAAAGTTGCTTCCAGACGGGTGTCCCCACGCCAGAGAGCGGTTCTATTGCGAACATCTTCGCCTGGACAATCGATGCTTGGCTGAGAGATTGAAGATTGTCCCGTTCCCGTTCTAGTATTTCTATCTCTGCGTCCCCCAGCTTTCTTTGAAGTCCTTCCACATGTACTCGCAGAGAATCCATTTTTCCTGCTTGCCTAATAAGCCTCTGTCGTTCTTTGCTGGTGTCCGCGACGAGCAGCCGGGATTCTTCTTCCTTAAGATTCGCAATAGTTCTCGGGTGGTTCTCTGCCTTCTCGATGAGGGCATTGAGAGCTTCCGATGAGGAGGTCGCGGAAAGATGAGTAATGTGCTTTCCTATGTCAGTCTCCCTAATTTGCTCGTCAACGATCGGCAATGTGTTTGCACGCTGAGAGTTTTCTTCCAGCTTAACGTCGATCAGAGATCTCAGTGCAACACAGGCATCGATTAGCCCATCCATGACAAAGATTGCGGAGGGCCCATAGGGGAAATCAGACTCGGTGTTAACGTAAGCATGACCACACGCCCCGTCGAAGAAAAGCATTCGTTGTAACTCAGGTTGAGTTGATTCCGGCCACTTGAGAGAGATGTCTTTGTCCCCAACTCTAATCGTGAGGGACGCTGTCGGCTTCGCACGCACATTGTCAAGAAAAACATCGGTAAGTATCTCTTCTTGACAACGAGAACGAGCGACGCGCTTCAGAAGACGAGCGTAGCCGGATTTCCCGCTACCGTTATCGCCGTAAATAATCGTTAGGCCCTTTTCCTCGAAGGTGAGCGGTTTGTCGGAAGTCAGGGCGTTGACGTGTTCAGGATGCTCCACTGAGATCAGCCTAACGGGTGGGTCTCCAGCTTGACTTTGCGGTAGCTGCTCAAGGCCGAAACCAACCTCCTCTATTTTGTGAGAAGACAAAAGATCGTCCACCAGCTTTTCATAATCCTTCGCGGACAGTACTTCGCCTGTTGCAACTCGTCTGAGAATCGCTCGTTGCCACGCTGGCCGCGAGGTGCTCCATTCAACGATTTGTTCTTCTAATGGCATGATTTTCCGCTATTTGTAGTCGGTGCGATTGTCAGCTCGAAAACTTGGCGGGCAACTTGGGGACCGACGGGACGTACCATACATGTTATTCGCTAAAACCGGATGGCGTTCAGCTCTCCCGAATTTCCTCACCCTATGCATCATCGACAGATTCGAGCGAATTACTGGCTATTGATGTATTTACAGACAGACTCGAAGCGGCGAGTTTTGCCGCCCGGGCCGGTGACCTCATATTCAGTTCCGCCCTTGAATACACGCTGGCGCTTAGTTGCCATTCATTGATCTCCTGAAAAAAGATTTTTTCGGGGCCCGACTGCACGAAGGGGAAGGGCGGAATTATCTCATAACGTTGCGCTGGCGCGCGTGGCGTTTTTTTGTGGCGTTGGCGGACCGACTGAAGTCGGGCCCTACCCGGTTTCTGTTTGCAGGCTCCATCCAAAAGAACGTGTTTTCGACGTTGGTGGTTCCCACCCTATCGCAAAGGGCGCGATCGGATGGGGCACCCCTTTTCGTGGTGATTCGGACTTGAGGGCGTAGCGTTTCTACCGGCTCTGGCGGTCCGATTGGAAGTCCGGACATTTCCGGTTTGAGTTGCGGGGTTCGATCCGAACGTAGTTTCGGCGTCCGTAGTCCCCACACTCCCGCAAGAGACGCGGGAACGATGGGCACCCTTTTTCTTGGCAAACCGAGACGCAGGTGGTCCCGCGTAACGACTGATTACCCGCGTAACTTGCGGCTGTGCACTTCGGACCGTACCTTCAGTTAAGACGATCTTAATCTGTTCTGTCCGAGATGCGATTCGCGATGGCAAGATTTCAGTCCACTGCCATTACGCGAATGCCTCACAGTGACTCCCGTTAACTCTCGCCCGTGCGGGTGGGAAATCTACGGAGCATGGTCTCGGCAAAATCCTCCGGATCTCTATACAGCTGTCGGGCCCTAATTTCCAAGGGATCAAATCGCCCAAAAAGCGATTGACCCAAAATACTCAAAATATTCAGGAGAAATGATGAAGCGCACTCGTCTGACCTTGTCAGCGTTATTGACCTTAACGGCCATGTTGTCCACCGTGGGCTGCGGAGTTGGCAGCTCGACCTCACCAGCGACTAATCCAGTTTTCACCAAGCTAGTGTTCAATTCGAACCGCACCGTGGTTCCCGCGACCACGATGTTCGTCATGGGAATGGATGGCTCGAACCTGACGCCGGTTGCCATCGATAATTGTTGTGTATATCAACCGTCGATCAGTGGGGATGCCAAGACGATGGCTTACGACTTCGAAGGCAACGTTTGGGTAAAGAATGTCGCAACCGGCGTCCAAACCCAATTGACCACCACTAGTAATATCTACGAACTCAGGATTTCCCCAGATGGCAAGAAGATCCTTTTTAACTATCCGGACCCCACCACCCAGAATTACTCGCTTTGGACCATGAACGTGGACGGAACCGCGAAAACCAGTCTGACCCCCACTCTTCCCAGCGGGATAACAACTTGCTGGGAGGGGGCGTTCTCCGCCGATAGCGCGAAGATTGTAATGACGTGCTACGGTAATTCAAATTATGGAATTTTCACGGTCAAAGCTGATGGCACCGGTTTGGCGACGGTCCTTACCCAACCCAACTTTCTCGATACTCCAGCCTTCAGCCCGGATGGAACGAAAATTGTATTTATCAATTACGGCCTCACGGGATCCACGACATACGGCGTGGTTAGCGTGAACCTGGACGGCAGCAATCAGACTTTGCTGGTAGGGAGTGTGCAAGAGTCTGAAGTCCTGAACTCCTCCATCTATTACTCAGCCTACGACACTTCTGTGTCGAACAACAGAATCTACAAGTGCGATCTTGACGGAAGCAATGTGGTAGCGATCACGGATGGATCGAACTACGACTATCTGGGCCTGAGTGAGATGCCCTAGCTGGTTGCGTGGGGCGGCCGACTATTTGGATCCACAAATAGGCCGCCCCGTTTTTTTCACTCTTTACGAAGAGTCAAGATCGGTCGCCCGGGTCTAATCCCAAAATGGTACGGCCCGCTAAACTCGTCCAGCCAAGCGACTTCATACATTTCCGTAGGTATAATTCCGCAGGTACAAATTGTTCCCCGGGGAACATATCTCCACAATGCCAGCGTCCGTGGTCTCATCCTCCGCAAAGATGCGTGATCGGCCCGCTTCGGTTGGGATAGAATTTTTTTATGTCCAAACTGCGAGTACAAAGTTTTTCGATATCGCTTGATGGTTATGGGGCCGGACCCGATCAGGACCTCAACAATCCACTGGGGGTGGGCGGCATGGCGCTGCATGAATGGGTTTTCGCAACCCGCACGTTTCAAAAAATGCATGGTAAAGAGGGCGGCGATACAGGTGCGGATGAAGGTTTTGCCGCGCACGGTTTCGAAAATATTGGCGCGTGGATTCTTGGACGAAACATGTTCGGGCCGGTGCGTGGCCCATGGCTGGACGATACCTGGAAGGGCTGGTGGGGTGACAATCCGCCGTATCATGTTCCTGTTTTCGTGCTTACTCATCATCCGCGCGCATCGATCGAGATGAGCGGCGGCACGACGTTTCACTTTGTCACCGATGGCATTCACGCAGCGCTGGAACGAGCGGTCGCCGCGGCGAACGGAAAAGATGTTCGCCTGGGTGGAGGAGTAGCGGCCATCCGTCAATATCTGCGCGCTGGATTAATCGACGAGATGCACCTGGCGATGTCGGCACGGCTGCTCGGTGCAGGGGAGAATCTTTTCGAAGGAATTGATGCGGCGAAGCTCGGCTATCAATGCACGGAACGAGTTTCCACTCCCAGCGTGACGCATTTCGTAATCAAGAAGCAAAAATAATGCCAACTGCGATAGGGTTGTGGCGCGACTGAACGTCGGGCCCTGCCTGTGTCACGCGCCTACTTGCTGCATTTCAGTACACCGAGATACGCGCTCCAGGGGCCGACTGCGTCACGATACTGGTGGGCCATCACGCGCGAGAGCTGGTGGAGATGAGTGAGGTCGTGGACGGCCCAGGTTGCCAGAAGTTCGGATAGCGTGACCACTCCCAGCTCGGGATGCCGTCCTCGCCGGGCCAAGTCTTCCGGCTTTAAATTCAGGGCCTGGAGCGCTGTGACGTTTTCTCGTCGAAGGCGCGCGAAATCGTCGAGGAGTTGATCCAACGATTTATCCGGGTCTTCTTTCAACTGGGCGAAGCGGTCGAAGGGATCGAAGGGACGGGTCTCGCCGTTCTCCAAGATAATCCGCGCCCGCGGCATCCAGTCAGTGCGCTCTCCGACGATCAGGTGGCCCATGATGTCGAACGCGCTCCAGGTATTTTCCCCCTCGTTGTTACGCACCCAAATTTCGGGGAGTCCGCGCAATAGCGCATCCAGGGAAGCGGGCGTACGAATGAGAATCGCAACAGTGCCGGCCAAGTTGAAATTCGTTGAAGTTGCCATGCCTACCTAGATGCGGGTATGGCGCGATGGATTCAGAGACGCGCAGTGGAGATCTATCTTGATACAGAATAATCAGAGGAAAATCTTAACGAAATTCTAAGTGTGCCGATGTCTTTGCGATTGCGGCGTTTGGCACTTCGCTGTGAACTCTTGAATCATTACTCAAACGTTGAGGGGCTGAGTGCTAACTGCCAAGCGCTAAACAGTTCCGATCCCAGGCTTGCGTTAACTATCTTTGCGGTAAAGGAGATTGCGCATGGCTTGCTTGCGGGCTTCATTGACTTCGCGGATGGCCTTGCGCTCGTCGGCGTCCATGGGGCCTTTGGTGGCGGAGGCGGCTGTTTCCGGGCTACTGCATTCGGGACAGCGGTTAGCGAAGCCAGGTTTATCTGGCTTCAACTCGAATTCCTCCCCACAGACGGCGCAGATTTTGATCGGAAAGGCCATGAAGGCTCTATGATACGACGCACCTGGGGATCTGAGGAAGTGGATGGGATGTCTTTCGTCGCAGGGCTGCTATTCGCCTGCTAAGCCGAATAAAAACGGACCCGTCGAGAATTGATTGCTCTCCGAGTCCGGTTTCCATGGCACTCTCCCTACAAGATTGCCGATGATGAGTCCACGATAGCGTGCATCTTCCGAAAACGTGTCATCGCCCTGTCATATGGATGTCATATTTTTCAAAGCAATGGATGTAGAAGTCACTCATCGACCAAAACAAAATCGCCGCCGATGACAGCGGCCTCGATGGCGTCCATTAGTGCGTGCGCCGCCCGGGATTTTGCGACGAATCCGTGGGCACCCGCCTTTTTAGCTTCGGCGACGAAATATTTGTCCGCGTTCGATGACAAGATTATGATGGCTGTCCCGGGGACATCGGACTTGATCTGGCGGGCCGCCTCCAGACCGTTCAGAACTGGCATGCTCAGGTTCAATACCACCACATCCGGTTTTAAATTATGCGCTTTTGCAATGGCGTCGGCGCCGTCGTATGCTTCGCCGCAGACTTCAAAACGGCCGTAGCCTTGTTCCAGAATCAAGCGCACTTGTTTTCGGATCAGGGGATGGTCGTCCGCGATCAGAATGCGAAGCCTTTGGTCGATCGGGTTAGGGACAGCCTGACTGCCAGCTCGAGGCATCCCTGGAAGATAGGTGGAGTGCGGGCGGTACGTACATACAGTCCTACAGGTATTCTTCGGAACTCTACTACTGATATTTCGGGCATTACAACCTAATCGCTACCCGGGAAATGAAGTTACCACTAACTCGCGTTTTAGGATGCGGTAAAAATGTGCAGAGCCGAAAGCCCTGCACATTTCATTCACTGGCAGCCTTTTGTTGACTGGTTGACTCAGGCGGCGTTGCGGGACTTCTTCCCGGTTGCCGTTTTTTCATCTTCTTCCGAAACATCGTCGTCAGCTTCCTCGCCCTGATTTGCTTGAGCGTTGATGTCGGCGGAGAGTTCGGTAAGCTTGGCGTCTGTTTCTTTCTCCTCTTCGAGGGTTTCGTTGAGGAGGTCGACTTGTTCGGATTTGCCGAGTTCTTCCGCCATGGCTCTTACGGTGCCGTAGCCCGCCATTTCGTAGTGCTCGACGCGTTGGGCAGCGCCGATGAGCGCGGCATCCCGAAGTTCGCCTTCGTATTCGTCAATCGCCTCCGCGCCCTCGCTGATCAAGCCTTCCATTCCCTTGCAGTTCTTTCCCTTGGGACTCTCGTCGAGCTGCTGGAAGATGGTTTCGAGGCGCTGCACGTGGCCTTTGCTTTGTTCGAGGTGCTCTTCGAAGCCGGCACGCAGGTCAGGAGAGGTTGCTGCCTTGGCCATCTTCGGCAAAGCCTTTAGCAACTGATTCTCGGCACTGTAGAGGTCTTTGAGTTCATCGATATAAAGTTCTTTGAGTCTTTTTTCTTCCGCCATGGTTTTTCTCCGTTGTCCGAGTTGTACTACGGCCCCTATGATGCGGAGGTGAAGCGCGGGGTTTATCCGAAGCGAGTTTTAACGTGTCCGGCTAGTCGCAAAAAGTTAAAGGCTTGGAGGATTGGAAGTCGGCGAAATTATGACGACTCTTTCGGTGAAAAATTACGGCAAGGGCATCTTGCTCGAGAAACTTGAAAGAATGAATCGTACCGGAGCAAGCTTTGGGGTCCAGATTGCCGGCATGCGGGAAAGACTCAAAGAGTTAGGAGGACGTCTGGAAATTCAGTCCGACGCCACGGGTACGGTGTTGGAAGCGTCGGTTCCATCGAAGGTTTAGATGCGAATCAATTCCGAGGATTTGATAGTGACTTGCGTGTCCTCTTTTCCTGTTCGGGAAGCTGTTGGTTCTGCTCCGGAAACACAGGTTTGGGCAGCATCGTCGACTGATAACGTGCGAGAAAGTCGGGGCCGCTGGTGTCAGGCAATGAAGGCGCAGGCGAACCCGCATTCTGAAATTGAAGGACCGCGCTCAAACTTCCAAACGTACTCCGTCGCCAATCGCTAATGTTGGGCTCGCGGATTCCGGTGAATTCCTCCAGGAACTGAAGTACCGAAGTGTGATCGAACTGCCGGCTCGCCACATATCCGCCAGCCGTCCACGGAGACACGATGATGCAGGGCACGCGAAAACCTCCGCCAATGGGCAGGCCTTGCACAAATTCCTGAGCCGTTCCGGGAGCGGGCACGGGTGGAGCTACGTGATCGAAGATGCCGTCGTTTTCGTCATAATTAAGGATGAAGACAGTTTTCGCCCAGACATCGGGATTCGCAGCAATCGCATCGATCTTGCTGGCCACAAATGCGGCGCCCTCGGCGGGGGTGTAGTCCGGGTGTTCCGATTGATAGGCGGTTGGTATGACCCATGAGACCGCGGGCAGTTTGTCATTGACAGCGTCGTATTCGAATTGTCCTTCCGGATTACGCGCCATGCCTTTGGTATAGAGTGGCGAGCCTGGGGATGCTTCGCGGAAACTTTTGAAGGTCTCGAGAAGATTGCATCCGTAATTGTCTTCCTGCTGATAAACCTTCCAACTGATCCCAGCCTTCTCCAGGCGCTCGGCATAAGTGGTCCAGGTGTAACCTTCCGTCGGCGCTTTGTTGTTTAAGATTGGGCCGCCATGCCGGCCTTCAGGATCGAGCGTGCCGGTCATCCAATACATTCGGTTGGGCCAGGTGGGACCCATCACGGAACAGTGATAGGCGTCGCACAGGGTGAAGGCTTCCGCCAGGGCAAATTGAAATGGAATATCGTCGCGCGTGTAGTAGCCCATGCAATAAGGGCCATGAACGCCGTCGGCTTTGCGATGAACCGGTAGCCAGCGATCCATCTTTCCGCCGTTCCAGGCTTCATGTTGCACCGCCCAGGCGTGATTGGTGGAAGGAATTTTCTGAGCACTGGTGGAGCGCGTGTCCAGATGAAAAGGTAAGAAGTGTCCGGAAGGGTTCAAATCGTCGGGCTGATAAAAAACAGATTGTCCGTTTGAGAGTTTTAAGGCCTGCGGATCATCAAATCCGCGGACGCCCGCCATGGTGCCGAAGTAGTGGTCGAACGAACGATTTTCCTGCATGAGCATGACGACATGCTTTATGTCGCGCAGGGAACCGGAGGCGTGGGCCTGCTGCGCCAGCATGCGCTGCACATTTGGCGGCATCAGACTGGAAGCTGCGGCACCGATTGCCAATCGGCCCGCGCCGCCTAAGAGCTGACGGCGCGTCAGCTTGCTGGAAGCGAGATCGGAAGCGGATGGAATTTTCATGGGATACCGGAATTCGGCCATGTTATCAAATTCAACAGAAACGGACGGCAAAGTCGCCGGATGTCCCTGCGTCCATCGGAAGGTTTGAGAAAGGCAGCGCAGTGAATGAACTGGCCGAATTCAGAAACCGGCTGCATACTGGTTGCATGAAATCACAAATGACAACTGTTGTCCTCGGCGGGGTCGTGGTATTGGCATTGCTCGGATTGAGCGCGTACGCGACATCGCCCACGACGGGACCGGAATATACCAGCGAAGGCCGCCTTAAGTTGCCTGAGCAGTATCGAGAATGGGTTTACCTCACTACCGGATTTGACATGAGCTACAGCGCAGGCTCCGGGATGGTGGACCACCACATGTTCGACAATGTTTTTGTGAAACCCGAGTCCTACCGGGCGTTTCTCGAGACCGGCACCTGGCCCGACAAGACGATGCTGGTGCTGGAAGTGCGCAAAGCCGAGGGAAGAGGGTCAATCAACCAGAATGGAAACTACCAGGGCGGTGACGTGATGGGCCTTGAGGTGCATGTAAAAGATGAAGCACGCTTCCCGGGAAAGTGGGCGTTCTTCGGATTCGATGACCAGAAAACTGCCAAGATGACGCCGACATCCGCCAGTTGCTATAGCTGCCACGCTGAACACGCGGCCGTGGACATGACCTTCGTCCAGTTTTATCCGACCTTATTGCCGGTCGCAAAGGCCAAGGGCACGCTCAGTGCCGGCTATTTGAAAGACAACGCGCAGCCTGCAAAATAGTAAGGACTGTTCTACTTCTTGTTGGGATCTATCCCTTCGCGGCGAAGCTCCTCAACGTACTTCTGAGCATTCACAGAATGTTCGTGCGCCTGCCGGGTGAGTTCGTGAGCGGTTAGATAATCGCCCTTTCCGTGGGCGGTTGCAGCAGCGCTGTGCGCGTGGGCAGCGAGGTTATGCAGTTCGGCAGCGCGATTATGATTGCTTTGTGGCATTCAGTTTCTCCTCCCAGATTATATGCCGTTCTCGGAGACTCTGAATTGCATATGGTAACGTCGGATGGATGATCTCTAAGAATTCCTCCGCCGTGGAGGATCTACCAAAATGGCTGGTTGTCCTGAATCGCGAAGTAATCGCCTGCACGCGTTGTCCGAGGCTGGTGGAGTATCGGGAGATGATTGCGCGCGAGAAGCGGCGGGCTTATCTCGATTGGGATTATTGGGGTAAGCCGGTACCGGGATTCGGTGATCCGGAGGCTCGAGTCCTGGTGCTGGGCCTGGCTCCCGGCGCGCATGGCTCCAACCGCACTGGACGGCCGTTTACGGGCGATGCGTCGGGGAAATTTATGTATCCGATTTTGTATGAAGCTGGGTTTGCCAATCAACCCGATGCGTTGCGGCGTGATGATGGATTGAAATTGAAGGATCTCTACATTACGGCCGCGGCTCGTTGCGCTCCTCCGGATAACAAACCACTTCCGCAGGAATTGGCGAATTGTTCTTCTTATCTTGATCGGGAAATGGAAGGGCTGAAGAATCTGCGAGTGGTTGTGGCCTTAGGGAAGATTGCGTTTGATGCTTATCTTAATTACCTGAAACGACGCGGATTGGTTTCCATCCGAAAAGAATATGTTTTTGGACATGGGGCGCGCTATGAAATGGCGGATAGGCTGATTTTGTTGGCGTCCTATCATCCGTCGAACCAGAACACAGCGACGGGGAAACTGACGAGGGGGATGTTTATGGATATTTTTAGGGAAGCTGCGCGGTTGGCTGGTAGGAAAGCTTAGAGCGCCCCGAGGTCGAAAACAAAAGCGTAACGCGCGCTGAAGCGGTTGCGCAACCCCAAGCCTTTCGGGACTTCGATTGTCGGCTCGATCCTCGCTGGCGTTTCTTCGAGTCCACATCCAACCCCTTTGTCAGCGGAGCGAGAAATCTGCTTTTCTCGGTGAGCCGGCAGACTGCGGATTCCTCCCTTCGCGTTCGCTACGGTTCGGAATGACAAGACTCTAGGGATTGATCGCGAACGACCGGCTTCCACATAACTCAAAAGCCTACAAACACCGGCTCTGGTTCCAGCCGGACGCCCCAGATATCCTGCACCCTCTGTTGAATGTGGTCTTTTAGGGCAACGACGTCGGCTGCGGTGGCCTGGTCGCGGTTTATGATGGCCAGGGAATGCTTGCTGGAGATGCCGACGCGTCCAGCGCTATAGCCGCGGGCGAATCCGGAGTGTTCGACCAGCCAGGCGGCGGAAACTTTCCGTTGGGCGTCGAGTGCGGGGTAGCTGGGGATTTGCAGCTTCTTGTCAGTCGCGCGTTTTGTTAAGTCGTCAAATTCAGTCGCGGACAGCACGGGATTCTTGAAGAAAGAACCGGCGCTGCGGCAATCGGGGTCGCCGGGAGTGATCAGCATGCCTTTGCTGGCCCGGATCCTGCGGACGGCCTCGCGAGTGTCGGCCAGGGTGGGAGTCTCATCCCAGCCGAAGAAATGCTTTTTGAGATCGGCATAAGCAATGTGCGCCGCACCGCCTGGTTTCAAAACGTATGTTACCTGCAGAATAATGTAGCGCCCGCGCTCGGTGGTATTGAAGATGCTGGTTCGATATTTGAAGCCGCAATCAGGTTTGCTGATTTGTCGTTGCTGGCCGTCGCTAAGATCGAGTGCGCGGACAGACTCGATGGTATCGGCAACTTCCTGTCCGTAGGCACCGACGTTCTGCACTGGCGTGCCACCCACGCTTCCCGGAATGCCGCTCAGGCATTCGACACCAGCACAGTTGCGTGCTACCGCACGGGCCACGAAATTGTCCCATTCCTCGCCGGCGCCGACTTCGAAATGCATGGTCCCATTCTCTTCGCGCTCTGCCATGCCGGGGATTGCGATCTTTAGCACGAGCCCGGGCCACCCGGCGTCGGAAATTACCAGATTGCTGCCGCCGCCGAGTACAAACAGAGGCAGGCTTTTCGATCGGGCGAATGCGACTGCTTCGTTCACATCGGTGATTGATTTTGCTTCGACGAAATATTGAGCAGGTCCGCCGACTTGGAGGGTGGTTAATGGGCCCAGGGGTGCGTTGCTTCGGATCAACATGGCGGATGAGTTCAACTATATATTACGGGGTTGGGATGGTTCGGCAGGGCAGAGAATCTACTTTTTCCTGACTACTGGCGGAGGCATTCCTCTGCACTGCGCGCTTCGGAATGACAAGATTGAGAGAAGGTCGGAATGGCAAGATCGATGGGGATGGCGTGACGAGCCTGAGGGCAGTCGTATTACAATGGTTGGGTAACACAATTCAGGAGCCTAAATGTATCCAGAAATTATGGTGATCCCTATGCGCGAAGAGTTGACCCGCGTAGGCGTGAAAGAGTTGCGGACCGCGAACGAAGTGGACCAGGCACTGACCAATCAGTCGGGCACGACCATGGTGGTGGTGAATTCCATTTGTGGATGCGCTGCCGGCCGGATGCGTCCCGCAGTGCGAGCGGCTTTGCAGCAGGCCGTGCGTCCGGAGAAATTGTTCACCGTGTTTGCCGGACAGGACCTCGAAGCGACCGAGCGGGCGCGTTCGTACTTCACTGGATACCCGCCTTCTTCACCTTCGATAGCGCTATTACGCGACGGCCAGTTGGTACATATGGTGCAGCGCAGCGACATCGAACATCGCGAGCCCAAGCCGATATTGCCAGACGAACTCAAGAGTGCTTTCGAAAAGCATTGCCAGGTAAATTGGTTACTCTTGCGGGCCATGTTATTCCGGAACTACTACCTCCTATTTCTGGGCTCGAATAAAAACTCCCGTGGTGGCATCCACCTCGACGATCAGCTTGGGCTCATTGCGGCTTGCGCCGTAGACAATGTGCCAGACCAGATTATTGTTAGGATGGTTCCAGTCGAGTTGGTAGAAAATCGGCGTATCTGGACTCTTCTCCAGTAATTTGTCGCCACCGTGCTTCTGCGCCACCTCGACAGCCTGATCAGAATCGATCTTGAGGAATTGAATGTCGAAGATCGTGGTGGAGGAGTTGGTGGGACTGTAGGTGTCCTCGACCCCGGGAGACACACCGCGTGAGCCATCCGCGGGATCGATGCCATACCAGGCATAGGGCTTCACACTGTGTTTCAGCGCCGAAGCGAAACTGCCACTGCCACACCGCCGACTTGCCGCCGTGCCCATTGGACTCCGTGGTCGGTTCCGATTCCAGGCGAAACGGCTGCGCGTCCCTCTCCCAGCCGTGAGCCGCGATGAATAGCTTCTGAAGAGCGACGTGTCCGGTAAGAAATTCTGGCGGCTTGGGTACTGGCTTTTCCTTCGGCTTGGCCGGTTGCGATGAGCAGCCTGCCATCAGAATTATCGACAGCATCGCCATCAGTAACTTTTTCATAGCAATCTTCCTCTCGCGAGCACAGGGCTTGCATCCCGGAATGTTGAGGTTCATTCTGGTTGGGCTTCATTCTAGCAGCGGTTGATTCTGCCGCACGAGTCGAAAGCATATCCATGGATTCGTATCTCGAGCGATTAAAAGAATCGATCGCCTCTGCCACCCACGGCATGAGCGGAGACGACCTCATTCGCCATGCGGAAGGGAAGTGGAGCGTCGCCGAGATACTCGAGCATCTTTATCTCAGTTACACGGGAACGACCAAAGGGTTTCAACGCTGCCTGGAAGCAGGAAAGCCTTTGGCTACTTCCTCGACTCTGAAGCAGCGGATCATGGTTTTATACGTTGTGAACTGCGGAAGGTTTCCCGCAGGTCGCAAAGCGCCCGAAAAACACGCAGCCGCGCGGTGTCCTGCTTGAAACGATCGTTGCTGATGTTGCCGCCCAGATAGGCGCCATGGACGGAGCGATCACAAAGTGTGAGGAACAATATGGCAAGCGGAGGAAACTCTTGGACCATCCGATTCTGGGACCCTTCACCGCTGACAATGGCGAAAGTTTCATTGGGTCCACGGACGGCATCACGTGAAGCAGATTCTGAAGTTGCGGGGAAGGAATTAGGGTTCGCAGAGCGCGGTGTCCGGATTCGGGCGTTGCTGGTCACGACCGGACACTTTCAGCGTCTTGCCTTCTTACAAGTAATAGATAAGAGGGGCATTGATCTTCACGACGTTGGACTTTGACGTGCTCGCTCTTCGAAGCAGAGTCGGCCAAGGCTGCTCAACTATCCGGGCTATCGAAGGGGAATGCCACGATGACGAGCTTTATGCAGGACGTTCGTTTTGCCGCAAGGCAGTTGCGTAAGACGCCCGTTTTTACGTTGACCGTGCTGCTGACGTTGGCCCTGGGAATCGGGGCAAATGCTGCGATCTTTACGCTGGTGGATGCAGTGTTGCTGAAAAACCTGCCGGTCGCATATCCGAAGATGCTGGTACGAGTGGGAGACAACACCGATTGCTGCGTGACCTCCGGCACGAAAGACAACGGCGATTACACGTTGTTTTCGACCAATGCCTACCAGGAGCTGAAGAAAAACGCAGCCGAATTCGAAGAGTTGGCGGCCATGCAAGCGGGCTTTGGATATCGGCCCATCACGGCGCGCCGGGACGGGTCGCAGAACCTGGCTCGGTCGGCGATGGGCGAGTTCGTTTCGGGGAATTACTTTCATACCTTCGGGCTTCACCCGCGAGCCGGTAGGTTGTTGATGGATGCGGACGACACTGCCGGCGCGCCGCTGACCGCAGTGATGAGCTATGGCACCTGGCAGCGTGATTATGCCGGCGACGCTGCGGTGATCGGCAGCACGTTTTGGGTCAATACCAAGGCGGTGATGGTCGTCGGGATCGCGCCGGAAGGTTTCTATGGGGACCGGATGTCAAGTACGCCGCCGGACTTTTACCTTCCCATTGAGACCATGCCAGTGCTGGCGAATGTTGCGTATGTTCACGATCCGGACGCGAGTTGGCTTTATATCATAGGGCGAGTCAAGCCTGGGGTTGCGATGGTCCCGCTTCAGCAGAAGCTGAGCGAGTTGCTGCGGGGAGTGTACGCTTCGAGCCGGCTGTTCACGGGCGAGGCAGGGAAGGCGTTGCTGGCGAAGGCACACGTTACCCTTACGCCCGGCGGCGCGGGGATTCAGGCGATGCAGGAGCAATACGCATCGCATTTGCGACTACTGATGTGGATTGCCGGCGTGGTGCTACTGATTGCCTGCGCTAATATCGCCAACCTCCTGCTGGTCCGAGGCATGGGCCGGCGGGCTGAAATGAGTCTACGAACGGCGCTGGGGGCGATGCGCGGAAGAATCGTGCGACAACTGTTGACCGAGAGCCTGCTCCTGGCATTGTTGGGCGGAATCACAGGATTGGCGCTGGCGTATGAAGGAACTCGAATGCTGATGATGCTGGCATTTCCCGGAGCGCGGAATATTCCCATTCATGCGACCCCGTCGCTGATGGTGATTGGATTTGCATTCGGGCTATCTCTGGTGACGGCGGTGTTGTTCGGGACGGCTCCGGCTTGGATGGCGGTACAGGCGCAACCGGCGGAGACGTTGCGCAGCGGGACGCGGACAACTTCGACAGGCGCATCTCTGTTGCAAAAAGGCATGGTGGTGCTACAGGCCGCGTTATCTCTGGTTCTGCTGGTGGGTGCCGGATTATTTTCGCAGAGCCTTAACAAACTACAGAGCACGGATTTGAAGCTCGAGTCGAAGAATCGATATATCGTACACATCAATCCGCAGGCCGCCGGCTACTCGCAACGGCAGCTGGAGGCTCTCTACCGGCTGATGGAGGACCGTTTCCATGAAATCCCGGGCGTGGTCAAAGTGGGGATTTCGTTGTATACCGCGATGGAAGACAACAACTGGGGAAATGAGATGCAGGTGCAAGGGCAGCCTTTAAGTTACGGTGCGTCAATTGTGAAAGCAAATGCCGAATACTTCGATTCGGTGGGAACCCGCGTAGTGATGGGGCGCGGGATAGGGACGCAGGATACTTCGAGCGCTCCACCAGTTGTGGTCGTGAACCAGGCGTTCGTGAAGGTGTTGTTTCCTGGCCGCAATCCCATCGGAGCGCGTATTGGGAATGCCGGGGACGGGCCTCATGCGGACTACGAGGTAGTCGGCGTGGTCGAAGACACTGTCTACGAAGGCGTCTTTGCTAAGGGCTATCCCATGTTCTTCGTTCCGATGATGCAGCGGCCACTGGGCGCGAAAGATCCTATTGAGCAGGACGAGTCGCTGTATGCCGGGGCAATGGTAGTCGAAACCGCGCGGCCAATAAACGACATGGAGAGCCTGGCAGCCAGAACACTGGCGGCGATCAATCCGAACCTCACGATAGTGAAGTTTCAGACCTTCGACGCGCAGATTGCGGACCGCTTCTCCGAGGACCGCATGATCGCACGATTGACCCTGTTGTTTGGAGGATTGGCACTGCTGTTGGCGAGCATAGGACTGTATGGCGTGACAGCATTCACCGTGGTGCGGCGAACTTCAGAGATTGGAATTCGTATGGCGCTAGGCGCAGAGCGCGGCAGCGTTGTCGCCATGGTCATGCGCGGGGCGATGACGCAAGCCGCGATCGGGCTCGCGATTGGGATCCCGATGGCTCTGCTCTGTGTGAGGTTTGTAAAGTCGCAGCTTTATCAGGTCGCCGGGGCAGGTGCGACTGTAATGGGTGCGGCGGTGGTTACGCTCGCGGTGGCGGCTTGCATTGCCGGGCTGATCCCGGCCCGAAGGGCTGCTTCGACAGATCCGGTGCGGGCGTTAAGAACCGAGTAGCGCTCTCTCTTCAAAATGTCGCTGCCGAGTAAGACAGTGATGCCAGACGCACCTGAGCTTGAAGCAGGCCGGCGCCTCTACGACAATCCGATCTGTCTTACCCGGATTACGACTAATCAGCCGCAAGGCTCGCCGACCACCGTAGCGCCGCCTATTCCCGCGAGGACGTCGGCGCGCCGGCTTTACGGGCATCTTCCTGCAAGTCTTCGAGCTTCTGTTTGGCTTCGTCGACGGCTTTTTGTTTGTCGGCGATTTGCTGCTTGTATTGGGCGTCTTCTTTGTCCCAGTCTTTCGAATCTCTCATGCGGTTGCCGGCGTCGGCATAAAATGCGGCCGCGCGCAGGCGGTATTCACGCTGGAGAACGTCTAATTCGCGAGAGACCAGGCTGATGGAATCCTTCTGTTCGTCAATCTTGCCTTTCCATTCGTCGAATACTTTTTGGCGGTCTTCCTTGGAATCACCGGGCTTGATGGTGGCCGGTTTGTTGGGGTCAGTAGCGTCGGCGCTGGCATCGGCTTGGGGGGCGACCGAGGCATCCGTCGCATTTCCCACGACGCTCAATTTGTCGTTTGTCGGCAAATTGTCGTTGTCGAATACTTTTGGCGCCTCTGCCTTTTTGTCCTTGCGAACTGAACGGGCATAGTCGGCGAGCGACTGGGTTGGCGCAGCCGGAGCCGGTTGTGAGGCCAAAGTTTGCGACTGTGCGCCCACCAGCGAGGCCAGCATGCCGGTTAAGACCATCCCTGCGAACTTTACAGATGTAATGCGTTTCATTATGGCTCCATTCTTCTCTTCTTTTGCCGCGTCCTGCAACCTCGCAGGCTGCGGTCATATTTTGAAACTAAGCTCGGGCGGCGGCTTTTGCAGGCCTGGGGCCTGCGAGAAAGCCGCCGATAGTGTGATTCAGTTGTGCCGCTTCCGAAGCGATGTCGGCCGCAATCTGCCGCGCCATTTCCGGATCGCGGCTGGCTGCTAGTTGTTGGGCATAACCAGAAATAGTGGTTAGCGAGGTGCGCAGTTCGAGCGCCATCTCGGCCGACATTTCTCCGCGCAGCTCCTGCTGCCGCTGGATCAGCGTGACTTCAGTCTTGTCGTTGATCAGGCAAGCAGCTCCGAGGACATCTCCAGATTGAGAGTTCGCCGGAGTGATTGCGACCTCCAGAAAACGCTTCTCGCCGGACGGGGTTACATATTCAAGTTCCATTCGCCCCGAAGCAGTGCTTTCGTGCAGACTGGCGTGGACTGCCTGAGTCACCGTCTTGCTTGGGGCTTGCGGCGTCGCAGCCGTCGCTTGCCGGAAGATTTCCGGAGCGCTCATTCCCACCAGCGATGCGAATCCTAAGATATGTTTGGCGGCAGTGTTGGCCTGGCGAACCAAGCCGGTAGGCGCAAAGAACATCACCCCGCTGGAAAGATTGGAGAGTACAGCGGCGCTAATGTTTTCCGAACTCTTGGCGCGCTTTCGCTCCACCAGTTGCAAACTCTGCAATTCATGTTTCTGCTGTTTCAATTGCTGAATCACGGCGTGATACGTGTGCAGCGGAAGGCTCTCCACCGAGTTCGAGCCGGCACTCCAGTCCGATTCTTCGGTCAAACTTTTGCGCATGCGTTTGATGAAGATGAGCCCGAAGAGGAATGCGAAGCCGCACAACAGCGACAGTCCGATAACCCGGAACACGATGGGGTTGGCCAGCAGGCTCACAGCATCCCCCAGTACCAGCGCAGAAACTCATTTCCGAAAAATGACGCGACCATCGCCATGCCCGCGAGAAACACGCCGAACGGCATTTGGTAGTGGCGGAGAGCAACCGTGGCTGACACCCAGCCCCGGCGTCGCGATTCCTGCGCCGATTCCCGATTACGTTTCATGCGGCGGCGAGTGCGCTTGTTCCAGACGGCAAGAACTGTCCACAAGCCGAAGAGCGATCCCGCGATCGAAGCGGCGAAAAGGGTAAAGATGGTCAAGCGGACACCCAGAAATGCGCCGATCATGGCCATGAGTTTTACGTCGCCGAAACCCATGCCTTCGACGCCGCGTGCCCGCAGGTAGATAGCTCCGACGCCGTAGATGAACGACGATCCGATCGCAGCGCCCATCAATGCATCCAGCAGCGAAACCCACTGCCAGGCGATATGCGATCCGCCGTGCAGAGAAATCATTCCCGGTAACAATTGCGAGACCAGATCGTTGACCGGAACCAACAGGCTGAAACCCAACCCAAGGGCCAATCCGGGTAGAGTCATTTTGTCTGGCAGCAGCATGGTTTCGGCGTCGGTGAAGATCAGGCCGAGTAAAAGAAATCCGAAAGCGCAATACTTTACCAGAGCGAAGGTCAAACCGAACTGCCAATAGCAGGCAAGAAAGATTGCCCCGGTAAGGAGTTCCACAACCAGGTAACGCGGGGTAATCGAAGTCTGGCAGTTGCGGCAGCGTCCTCGCAGAATTAGCCAGCTGAGGACGGGTACGTTGTCATAAAAAGCGATTGACTTGGAGCAGTTAGGGCAGGCGGACCCGGGATGGACCACGGATAAATCCCGCGGCAGGCGATAGATACACACATTCAGGAAGCTGCCGAATGCCAGCCCTAATGCGAAAATCGCCAATGCGAATCCAATATCCACCGTGACCTTTACTCACGCCAAAAGAATTATGTGACTTTGGCCTGATTATACGGCGATTCTCGCTCCAGACCGCAGGTACCAAAGGTACTGTACGGCTGGACGACGGGATGAAGTATCTTCCGCAACTGGCTCTTATTGTTGGAGTTGCTGGCTAGTGGATAAACTTGTAATCCAGTATCGAGGCAGCTAACCCTACGCCGTCCGGAGACTCCTGGGCTTTGCGGGTTCGAATGATCCGTCCTTGGCAAAGAACGCTGCTGTTCTTCTGTCCGGAAATTTCTTCCGGCATCTCGAAAACCATTTCTACCAGGGTGTTGTCGGGAAACTGCTGGGGGCCGTGCAAAAGCACGCCCGATTGGCTCAGGTTTTCAACGATACCGTCATACCAAGTCCCAAGGTTTTTCACCCGGTAGCGCACCGCAGCGTCAAGTTTCAGACGGCGGGCTCGCGGCACCCAGCTGGGCTTCTTGGTAGTGGTGCGTCCCTTACGGGTAGCGGTCGTCTCGGAGGCGCGATCCACACGCTCAATGCGGCGCATCGTCGTCCAGTCATACTTGTACTCAACCGCGCACAACAGGCATACCTGATAATACTGGCTATCGGCTGCCCGCCGTGGCCAGGAGAATTCGTGAGAACAAGTGCGCAGCATGAGGGCGTCCAATAACTTCTGAGCCATGATGGTTTCCAGGGCCGAAACACCGGAAAAGACATCATCTAACGGGTAGCCGGAATTGGATAGGTTACTTTCGTGTAGTACCTCTCAGTATTTCCGATAAATTGATGAAGAGGGAGGGGTTAGGGCTTTCCCGTTTCGGGAGCGAGGACACGAAAGGGGTGCGTGTATGATCGCTGCGTGGAAAACATGACAGCCTTCATCCTCGCGGGCGGGAAAAGCTCCCGCATGCGTGCGGACAAGGTCTTTTTGGAGCTGAATGGCCAAACGCTATTGGCTCGGGCCCTCAAACTGGCGGGTGCGGTAACGCCGCTGGTCAGGTTACTGGGAGACAGGCAAAGATTGGCGGCCTTCGGAACGGTGATTGAAGATATTTATCCTGAGCGCGGCCCCTTGGGCGGCATCCATGCCGCGCTGACGAGCGCCACGACGAATTTCAATCTAATGCTGGCGGTTGATCTTCCTTTTATCAGTACCGAGTTTCTGCGATATTTGGTCGCGCAGGCCGAAGGTTCGAATGCAACCGCAACCCTGCCGCGCACCGGTGGAATGTTTCAGCCTTTGTGCGCGGTCTATCGAAAAGAGTTTGGGGCAGTGGCGGAGCGTTCATTGCTCGCAGGCAAAAATAAGATTGGCGCGCTCTTCAACCAGGTGAATACTCGAGTAATCGAAGAGCAAGAGATGAGTCACTCGGGTTTCACGGTCGAGATATTTCGAAATTTGAATACACCGGTGGAGTGGCAAGAAGCTCAACGGGAGTTCGAGAAAAAAAGTTAGACTAAGGATATGGCTGAGAACGAACAGAGTGGGCCGTACATCGAGTTCAAGGAGGTTTCCAAATCTTTTGGAGACAAGAAGGTGCTCGATAACGTCAGCTTCGATGTGATGGCGGGGGAGACCGTCTGCATTCTGGGTCGCAGCGGCGTGGGAAAATCCGTGACCCTGCAAAACATCATGGGATTTCTTAAACCGGATTCGGGGCGGGTGATTGTGGCCCATGAAGACATCACCGACTACTCCGAGGAACAGATGGAACAAATCCGGAAAAAGGTCACCATGGTCTTCCAAAACGGCGCGTTGTTTGATTCGCTCACCGTCGGTGAGAATGTTGCGTTTCCGCTGCGTGAACGAAGAGGCCTGGGCGAAGAGCAGATTCTTCAGATTGTGAATGGATTACTGGAGATGGTGGGCGTTGGCGAAATGCGCGATCTTCTCCCCTCCGATCTGTCGACCGGAATGAAACGCTCAGTGGCAATTGCGCGCGCTCTGGCGGCCCAACCGGAATGCGTACTATATGACGAGCCTACCACCATGGTCGATCCGCTTATGGCGCAGCTGTTGGGAGATCTGATCAAGAGGCTGAAAATCCAGTTGCATTTGACCAGCGTGGTTGTGACTCATGATATGCGTCTGGCCGAGAAATTAGCCGAGCGGATCGTTTTTCTGCATGAAGCGAAGGTATTGTTCTTCGGTACTTATCCAGAGATGGAGAAGTGCGAAGAACCGATCGTGCAGGAATTTCTGAAATTGGATGAGTTGTCGTTGAAGGGATAAGCAAAGCCGGCCATGGCCTTGCTCATCTTCGCGTATTTTTTTGATGCTCAAAAACCTTCCCGGACCAGCTCTGCCACCGTGATTGCGCTGTTTGCAGATTCTCCACGCAAGATCTTCTCTACATACTTAGCGATCATGTCTACTTCCAGATTTACCGGATCTCCAGGTTTTAACGACTTGAGATTCGTCATCTTCACGGTATGCGGGATGATTGCGACCGTCACTTTCGTTCTTTCGATCGAGGCGACAGTCAGGCTGATGCCTTCGATGCAAAGCGATCCCTTGAAAATGACATAGCGTGCCAAGTCCGTTGGAATTTCGATGTGCAGGGCATAACCGCCGGCAGAAAGCTTTTGGAGCGCGAGGAACTTTCCCGTGCCGTCGACATGGCCCTGGACAATGTGTCCACCGAAACGTCCATTCGCCTGCATGGGCAGCTCGAGATTCACCAATGCGTCTTTCTTAATTCTCGAGAATGATGTGCGTTTCCAGGTCTCATCAGCCAGGTCCGCAGTGAAGGATTGGGGCGTGATGTCTACTGCCGTAAGGCAGACGCCGCTCACTGATATGCTCTCCCCCTGTTTCAATTCCTTCGCCAAATGGGATGCCGAAATGGTCAGTCGGCGACTGCCTTTTTCGTTCGCGATGCGAGCGACGCGGCCAACTTCTTCGATAATGCCTGTGAACATAAATTTCTCCGAAATCTTGTCATCCTCAGCGCAGCGGATGTTCGCAAAGTTAACATCTGCGGAGTCGAAAGACTGACCCTATGAGCGAACTGCCGGTTGCTCATAGGGATCTCTTAAATATCCCTCTACAGCGAAGTCTTCTCCGAAGCGATGCAGGCGGAAAGACTTCACGTGGCGTGCTTCATTCATGCTACGAAATCCTTCGCCCGAGGCGAATGGAACTGAATTTGTTCCCCCCAGTATTTTAGGGGCATAGAAAAGAAATACTTTGTCGACAATTCCTGCCGCCAGCGCCGCCCAATTCACTGCAGAGCCGCCTTCAATCATTAAGCTGGTGATTTCCATTTTGCCGAGGACCTCGATGACGCTCTTTAAATCAGGGCGGCCATCTGCGGTGACGTCCGGAATTTGTTCGACGCGGATGCCATGATCTTGAAATTCTTTCCTTCTATTTTCTTCAGCGAACGAGCAGAAAACCAGCACATCGTGGTTGGCGGTTTTGACTAGTCTCGATTGCAGCGGCAAGCGGAGCCGTGAATCCAGGACCACCCGGAGGAGCGGACGGCGCCGCGACCGTCCGCTGCGATCGGTAAGCAGCGGGTCGTCGGCAAGCGCCGTCCCGACGCCCACCAGGATCGCGTCATTCTGATGGCGTAGTTCCTGCACGTGAGCGCGGGCCGGTTCACTGGTAATCCAGTTTTGAGTCTTGCCACTACTGGAAGCGCCAGGAGGCGGCGCGATCTTGCCATCCAGCGTCATGGCTGCTTTTAGAGTGACGAACGGAACATGACTCCGGACATATTTTGCAAAACCTTCATTCAACGGACGCGCTTCATCTTCGAGGATGCCGGAAGCAATGGCGATGCCCGCCTCTCGAAGTCTTGCGAAGCCCTGGCCACTCACCCGCGGATTCGGGTCTTGCATGGAAGCGACCACGCGGCGAATACCGGCGGCGACGATTGCATCCGCGCAAGGGGCGGTACGACCCTGGTGCGAGCACGGCTCCAGATTGATATAGAGAGTCGCACCGCGGGCCCGGTCTCCCGCCTGTTCGAGAGCGAGGATTTCCGCATGTTTTAGGCCTTCATACCTGTGCGAACCAGTTCCCAGGATGGTGCCCGAATCGTCAACGATGACCGCGCCCACGCAAGGGTTCGGCGATGTCAGCGCCACGCCTTCCTGGGCCAGTTCAAGTGCCTGGTGGAGAAAGCGTTCATCGGTTTCGCGGGATGTGGTTTTCTCGGCCACGGGATTTCTTCGTTCGACGACGCTGTGGTAACCCCGAGTTTAGGTGAACAACGAATCCACAAATTCCTTGGGATCGAATCGCAAAAGATCACCAATTTTTTCGCCGACACCGACGTAGCGTACGGGCAAGCCGAGCTCCCGAGAAATTGCGACCACCACGCCGCCCTTAGCGGTTCCGTCGAGCTTGGTCAGCACGATGCCAGTTACCCCCGCCGCCTCGGTGAATAGGCGCGCCTGTTGTAAACCATTCTGACCCGTCGTGGCATCCATGACCAGTAGAGTTTCATGGGGCGCGCCGGGAATAATGCGCTGTGCCGTGCGTCGCATCTTATCCAGCTCCGCCATAAGATTGGTTTTGGTGTGAAGGCGCCCGGCTGTGTCCACGATTACGTAATCGCTGTGGCGTGCGGTGGCGGCCTGAAGCGCATCGTAAAGCACGGCCGAGGGATCGCCTCCGGGTTTAGTGTGGATGACTTCCGTCCCAGTGCGTTGTCCCCAGACTTCCAGTTGATCGATGGCGGCGGCGCGGAACGTATCGGCTGCGCAGAGCAGGACGGTCTTTCCATCCGAGCGCAGGAACTGAGCCAGCTTTCCGATTGTCGTGGTCTTGCCCGTGCCATTTACGCCGACCACAAGGATGACTTCAGGCACTCCGTCGACGCGCTGCACCGGCTGTTTGTTGGAAGCGTCGAGAATCGTAAGAATCTCTTCTTTCAACAGGCGCTTCAGCTCAACAACGTCCTTGATTTGTTTTCGATCAGCTTTGTCCCGCAGCTTCTGGAGAATTTCATGAGTGGTGGTGCTGCCGAGGTCGGCGCCAATCAGCGTCGATTCGAGGTCGTCGAGGGTATTGCGATCGATTTCCTTGCCGAACGAAACCACTTCCTCGATCCGCTCGCTCAGGTTTTCCCGCGTGCGCGTGACCGCCTCTTTCATGCGGTCAAAGAAGCTGGGTTTCTGTTCCGTGCTGCCAAAAAGAGTCTGAATCATGGGGTATGAAGGCGCTTTAGCCGCGAAACATCAATTATAGCGGTCAGGGAGGATTTTTGAGCACAGGGAGATCGAGTGCTTTAACCGCAAAAAACGCTAAGAAAAGCAGCAAGGGAGTTCAACGCGCCTTCGATGCAAAAAGCAACTCAAACTTTGAGCGCCATGGTTTCGTTCTTCCTTTGCGTTCTTTGCGGCTTTTCTTAGCGTCCTTCGCGGTTAAAAGCTTCACGCGCCTGAAGTTTGAACGGCAGCAGCGGCTTCGAGTGGAGCAGGCGTCTCGACCGGCGTTGGAATTGGCGCGGGCGGCGCCTGGCGCTGAATGCGGATCTCGCCGCGTTGATAGACTGCGTCCAGAGCGAACACCGCTTTAGGATCGAGGCGTTTTCCCGAGAGCGAGTGAATGATCCGCAAAGCCTCATTCACCTCATACGCGTGTTGATAGGGACGATTCGTCGTGAGCGCGTCAAACGTATCTGCCACGGCAATGATGCGGGGCAGCAGAGGAATGTCCTCGTCTTTATAGCCATGCGGATAGCCACGGCCATCAAGCGACTCATGATGCAGTTCGATTCCGGGAATCATTTCTTTTAATTGCGCCACACCCTTCAGGATATTTGCGCCCTTGGTGGTATGCGTCTTCATGATGTCGAATTCGGCGGGAGTTAGCGCGCCCGGCTTTTTCAGGATGCGGTCTTCAATGCCAATTTTTCCCACGTCATGGAGTTGGGCCGAGATGCGTACGATCTCGATAAACTCATCCGGCAGCCCCAGTTCGCGCGCGATCATCATCGAATAACGCGTGACGCGGTCGGAGTGTCCACGCGTGTACGGATCTTTTTCGTCGACTGCGCCGGCCAGCATCTGGATGGAGCTCACGAACAATTCGCGATTCTCATTTGCGGCACGTTTGAGATCGAGCACGAAATGCTCGAGTTCGTCAGACATGATGTTGAAGGTAGCGGCGAGTTCACCGATTTCAGTACGGCTCTTCAACGTTACCCGTTGGGAGAAATCTCCTCGGGCAATGGCGCGACTGGATTCCGTGAGCACTTCCAGCGGACTGGTGATCCGGTGAGCGGCGAAAATGCTAATTCCAATGCTGAAAATCACCGCCCCCAGGGCCAGAATGCGGGCGCGAAGCTGCATTTCGTAAACTCCGCGATAAGCTTCCGCACGGGGTTTTTGCACGATCACCGCCCAATCGAGATTGTTGACTGGACTGTAGGTTCCGAGCATCATGGTGCCGCGTTTGCCGTTGGTGGAAAATTCATGGGTGGCCACCACCATTTGCGCCTTGCCGCCCTGGTCGACAAAATTCTTCACGATCTCCAGATTGGTCATGTCCTGACCGGTGGCGTAGTCAGAAGTTGCGCCGGCAACGAGGCGTCCCTGGCTGTCGACGACGTAAGGCGTGAGTCCGCCGCCGTTGACTTCCTGAAGGCGGCGAATCAGGAACTGCAAATCCACCACCGAGCCGATCATGCCCAGGAATCGTCCGCCATACATGACTGGAGTGCTGACCAGCATCACGGTCCGAGCCGACTTGCCACTGCCGACGACGAGCGCTTGCCCGTTGTAGGCGCGACCTTCGCGCGACGCGGTGTAGGCACGCTGCAATTCGCTTTGCAGGAAATCGTCTGGAGCGATGCGTCCGGCGGAAATTCCTTTCGCATCAGAGTTCAACACCGTTGCGTAAGCGAGATCGCCTGAAGACGAAACGAAATTTTCCAAGTAAAGCGCGCAACTCCGGGGCCTGCACATGCTCACCGGTCAGGTCGCCGCCACTTGATACCTGTAGAGCAGAAGCCAGGTTCGCCAGCATCATGCGGAGCGATTCCTGGTGCTGCGAAATCTCGTCCGCCAGGGAACGAGTGACGGTGTTTTGCAGCAGCCGCTCATTCGTGATCAGGAGTTCACGGTTGATGGATTCCACCTTCGCCGAGTAAAAATACATCGGCACCACGCTGACCAGTATGAGCACACCGAGGATAACGTACAGAATGGGAATGCGCGATGGCGTGGATAATTTTAGCGACAAAGTGGCCTTGCAGCCGCGTGGCGAACAGGGGCTGATTCCTGCAAGAATTCTACTTTGTTCGCGCCGCTAAAATAGCGGGATTGCATGGCTGCAACTGTTACGAAAGTTACTCATCAGCCGCTGATTCCTGGGGGTTTGGCATGGGAACGCAATCGGGTACACCCCTGGCGGTTCTGGCCGCTGATTCCATTAGAATTGCAGATAGAAAGGCGGTTCCGTGGCGACTGGGCAACTGGGCCCGTGGGGTTACCTGGTAATGTGGGAATTCGAGGTCAACCCGGGAATGGAAGCCCGGTTTGAAGAAGTTTATGGACCCTCCGGCTCCTGGGCACGCTTATTTGAGCAAGACGAAAACTATCTGGGCACAGAATTGAACCGCGCTCAGGGACCTTTGCCACGCTACATCACTTTGGATTTTTGGACGTCTGAAGAAGCGTACCGAAACTTTCGCGAGCAATGTCGCGTCCAGTACGAATCCATCGATCGAGACTGCGACCGATTGAGGGCCAGTGAACGTAAATTGGCGGACTTCGTGCGCTTTTGACCTTAAGAACTGCTGAGTCAAAAAGCGAAGTTCAAAAAGATGATGCCAATCGCTCGCTTTTGACACTGCGCGTCATAAGATCGCGGATCGCGTCGCTCGGTGATTTGCCGTTGTGCAGAATGGCATGCATCTGCTCGGTGATCGGCATCTCAATCTGATGAGAGCGGGCGAGACCGACGGCAGCATGAGTAGTGAAGACGCCTTCCGCAACCATTCCGTGCATGCCGGTAATGATTTCAGGGAGTTTGCGGCCGCGGCCTAATTCCACGCCGACGGTGCGGTTGCGCGAAAGGCCTCCGGTGCAGGTCAGGACAAGGTCGCCGAGTCCGGCCAACCCGGACATAGTTTCCTGACGCCCGCCGCATGCGATTACCAGGCGCGTCATCTCGGATAGGCCACGAGTGATGAGTGCTGCGATTGAATTGTGTCCAAGTTCCAGGCCCGCGCAGATCCCGGCTGCGATCGCGATAACATTTTTTAGCGCGCCGCCCAGCTCAACACCAATCATGTCATCGTTGGTATAAAGGCGGAAGCGCGGATCGCTGAACTCGCGCTGCACGGTTGCTGCCAACTCGTTATCGTGAGAAGCGATCGTGATTGCCGTGGGATCTCCGCGAGCTACTTCTTTCGCGAACGATGGCCCGCTCAGCGCCCCGATGCGGGGGTCGAATCCCATTGCAGTTTTCACAACCTGCGTGATGACTTCCGTCATCCGCATGTGGGTCTCGTTCTCCAATCCTTTGGTGGCGCTCACCAGCAGCATTTGTGGCTTGAGATGATCGTGCATCTTTCCGAAGATGGCGCGACAGTGGTGCGACGGCACCGCGTTCACTACGATTTCTGCATCGTGGATCGCTTCCGCCCAATCATTGGTCGGAACTACGGTGCCCGGAACGGACTGTTCAGGCAGGAAAAGTTCATTCACCCGGCCCTTTGAGATGGACTCACGAACTTCTTTTTCATGGGCCCACAGTCGCACCTCGTGTGTGCCCTTGCGTCCCAGAACAATTGCTAGTCCCGTTCCCCAGGCCCCCGCGCCGATGATCGCGATCTTGCTCATTTATTAACCGTGCCTCAATTGAAATCGCGATTCGGTCCCGGCCAGGAGCCGGCGAATGTTTTCATGATGCTTCGCGATAATCAGAATTGAAGAGACAATCATCAGACCCAGTATCGGATACGCATGGCCGTAGCCATCGAGAAGGCTGGCCAGTATAGGGAACAGGGCTACACCAACCACCGAAGCCAGGGACACATAACGGAAGGCCAGAACGAGGACGATGAAAACACAAACCATCACAAGAATAGCTTTCGGCGCGATCACCGCAAACGATCCCAGGCCAGTAGCGACTCCTTTGCCTCCGCGAAATTTCAGCCAGACTGAAAACATGTGTCCTAATATGGCAAACAGAGCGGCGATTACGGCGAGCAACGTTTGGCCAGGGAATAAGGCACGGGTCGAGAGAACCGCAGTGAGTCCTTTGAGCGCGTCGAGAACCAGCGTGAGTATGCCCAACCCAGGCGATGAGCGAGCGACGTTGGTCGCGCCAATATTACCGCTGCCAGTCTGCCTTACATCTTCGCCGCGAAAAATGCTGAGCAGGATGTATCCAAAAGGAATGGACCCCAGTAGATAACTGAAACCAGCGACGATCAGGAAGGCGGGCATGAAGTTCATTGCAAAGGGAACCGTGCGATCTTCGTGTACCGCGATCCGCCTGATGAAAGTTGACTTTTGTACAGACAGAACTCGCGGGCGGTCATGGTACCAAATTCGGGCGTCGACCTGGCGGCCAATTTCTCTTGCAGTCGGACGAAGCGCAAGTTCGGACGATCTTCCTTCTGTCGTGGCGGCGCACCGGACCGACCTCCACCGCGCGCCAGCGTCAAATGTGGACTGAAAGCGTGCTCGTCTTTCGGGACACCCAATCTGACTACCGTCTCGTCGAGCGTTTTGGCGAGGCTCGCGAGCTGCGGACCGGCCCCAATCCCGATCCAAAAGACGCGGGCAGCCTTCGCTCCAGGGAAAAAGCCGTGGCCGCGAAAGGTCAGATCCAGCGGCCCGGTCTTTATTTCAGAAAGAGCTTGTTTCATCTCGTCGACGGCTTCTTCCGGCTTCTCGCCAATAAACTTCAAGGTGACATGCAAAGATTCCGGTCGAACCCAGCGAACATCCGGCGCAAATTCCCGCACGCCGTCAAGAAAGAGCGCGATGCGTTCTCGAATTTCGTCGTCGATGTCGAGCGCGAGGAAAAGGCGCATAAGAAAACTTCTAGCTTTTGGAAGCTAGCTTCCGGCTTTTGGCCACTAGCTTCCAGCTAATTCCCTGACTGCGAATTCTAATTTCTTCTCGAAACCGATTTGCTAGTGGCTAGAGCTAAAAGCTGCCTTACATCACTTTTCTCCTGACCATATCCAACGCCGTCTGGCTTGCAAATCGGCGCACTCGTTCGCGATCGCCGGGAAATTTGCGTTCGATCACTTCTGAATCTTGTTCACTGGCAAGAGCGTGGAATACCAAACCAACCGGTTTCTCAGTCGTGCCTCCGGCAGGCCCGGCGACGCCGGTGATTCCCAGTCCGAAGGTTGCGCCGCATCGTTTGCGAATGCCTTCTGCCAACGCGATTGCAACTTCGCGGCTGACCGCACCGTGCTTTTCGATCAATGCGGGGGGTACATCGGCGAATGCAGTTTTGAGCTCATTCGAATAGACGACCGCACCACCGAGAAAATATCTTGAGCTGCCGCTCACCGATGTGATGCGTTCTGCGACCAGTCCTCCGGTGCAGGATTCGGCGACCGCCAGCGTGGCGTTTCGCATTTGCAGGTAATAGCCGACGATCTGCTCCAGCGAATCTCCGTTGTCCGAAAAAACCAGATCACCTAACTCTTCTTCAAGCGCTCCGACCAACTCATCCAATGTTACTTGCGCGGAGTGAAGAAACGGCGCATGTATTTTCAAATGAAGCTGGATTTCTCCCGCCCCCGCGAGAATGGTGGTCTCAACATCGCTGTATCGTTTGTAAATCGGCGCCACGCGGCCGTCACAGGCTGACTCGCCGAGGCCGGTAATCTTGAGGACGCGAGTCACGATCACCCGTTTGGGTAATTTTGCCCGCAGACGTTCTACACAATGCTGCTCGAATACCGCCCTCATCTCGTGCGGGGGACCGGGCAGGAGTATCACGATTCGTTCGCGGCCTTCGTACCTGCCGCTAATCCACTGGCCAGGCGCGGTGCCCTGAGGATTGGTAAGAGCGGTCGCGCCGACGATCACATCCGCTTGCTTAAAGTTATTTTTCGTTAGCGTATACCCGCGTTCGGCGAAGCGTTTTTCGAGGGACGCTAAGATGTCGGAATCGCGGCGAATGCTGAGTCCTAAGGCAGCGGCCACGCATTCGCGAGTGAGATCGTCTTCGGTGGGACCGAGGCCGCCGCTGAACAAAATGATGTCGGCGCGCGCCAACGCCAGGCGGGCCGCGGCTGTGAGATTTTCGCTGCTGTCGCCGACGATGGTTTTGAAAATTACATCGACTCCGAGTTCGTTGAGTTTTTCCGTCAGGTAGAGCGAGTTGGTGTCCTGGCGGAAGGGAGTCAATAGCTCTGAGCCAACGGCAATTATTTCGGCGTTCACCTTAGCAGTTTAAACGATATCGGTGGCGCGTTATGCAACGTCAAGAGCTTTTGACCGTGAACAACGCAAAGAAGTGCCGCAAAGGACGCTAAGAGAATCCGGGTAAAAAATGAATCAATTTTATTCAGACCAGGGAGAAAATCCTTGAACATTCCAGGAAAGATGATGAACACCGCTGGTGGTGGCCAGAATGACGGAACGGCCGGGCGCGAAAGCGAGGCCCACCAAGCTCGGCCCGGCAACCGCCATGGAGGCTTTCCCATCCGGCGTAATCTTCACGATGCCGCGCTGTCCGGCCAGCGAAGCCGCCACATAGAGATTGCCGTTAATGTCAAAAGCCAATCCTTGCGGGCGCCCCAGGCCACGGAAGAAAGTAGAAACTTTGCCGTGAGGATCGATTTTATAAATAGAATCAAAGCTGGAAGTGGTGGGACCAGAAACAAAAAGATCTCCGTGCGGGCCAACCGCCAAATGGTAAGCAGAAACGCTGGGTTCGAGGGTCGCGAAAACAAAAATCTGGCGGTCGCGCGCGACTTTGAAAATAGTTCCGCTCCGGTCGCCGATGTAAAGGTTCTCCGCGCGATCGAACGCGATGCCGGTGGCCACACCCATGCTTTCGGCATAGGAAGTCATCGTCCCATTGGGGGCTACGCGGTACACCGCGCCTTCGAAGCGGGAAGAAACGTACATTTGCCCTTCGCGATCGAAAGCGATTGCGGTGGCATTCATCATGTCGGCGAGGAATGGTTTGACTTTATAGCTGGTGTCAATTTTGAAAATCGCCACTGGAACTTTTTGCCCACGCGCGCCCGAAAACGTGACGTAGATATTCCCTTCGCCATCGACGGCCGGATTGGTCACCGGATGCAGTTCCTCGGCAATCGGCGCAGCCACATGAATCTGCAGCGGATTGCTGCTGTGCCCGTTGGTCGAGACTACGATAGCTCCGGAAGATGCGCCCTGAGGCACGCGGGCGATGAGAAAATCGTCAGCGCTGATCACGATCGCTGCTTCGGTTTCTCCAAACTGCACTCGCGGACGGCGTAGCTCCTGGGGGCGCAAACTGCTTCCGCTAATGCGCACCTCGCCGCCGGGCAGCGCAGCGCCGGGAGATACCGCCTCGATGTGCGGATCTCCGTTCACGGTTTTCTTGCCCAGCAGATGGTCTGAAATTCCCATGGAGTTGCGGCTTTCCCGGCACTTATTGAATGATGAAAACCTATCGCGGTAAAACTCCGAAATGGAGCAAAAGTTGCATTACGACCAGAGCGTAAAGCCCAGCGCCCACATCGTCGATCACAATGCCTGTGCCTTCCCGCAGTCGCTCCAGTTGCCTGACCGGTGGCGGCTTCACCATATCGAACGCTCTAAAAAGTATAAAGCCCGCCAACAAACATTTCCACGACGCCGGCGCCGCGATCAATGCGATGAGCTGGCCGGCAACTTCGTCGATCACTACGAATTGCGGGTCTTTAACGGATGCGGCTCGCGCCACGATGGTAGCTGCGGGAATTCCAATAGCGACTGCGAACAATGCCAATGCGGCTGCCGTCCAAGGTTGCCACAGCGACGGAATTTCGCGCGTCAGCAACCACCAGAGGAGGACCGTAGCCGCGGAACCCCAGGTTCCCGGCCCCGGTCGCATTCTTCCGGCCCCGAAAAAAGTGGCGACCAGCGTGGCCCAGAGCGGCGCAGGCGTCCTCTCTGGCTCACTCTTCATTGTCTGGATCTCGAATCGAATCCGGAGTTGTGTCGGAAGTATCCTGGGGCGTCGAAGAAATTACATATGCGCCGCTGGCCCATCGCCCCAGATCAATTGTCCGGCATCGTTCGGTACAGAAGGGAAACTCGGCGTCGTTACGGCGGACTTCCTTCTTGCAGATCGGACAACGGAGTTTAATGTCTTCGTCGCGGGCCATATTTCTGGACAGAACTCCTACAGAATCTTTGCCACCAGATCGTAATCATGCGATTCGGTGATTTTGCAGCGATAAAATTCGCCCACCTGCGGAATCAGTCCTTCGGGAACGTCGTTGACGAAAACTTTCCCGTCGATTTCTGGAGCGTGCATTGCGGTGCGTCCCTCGAGTAGAAGATCGGTTTCTTCCGACATCCCTTCGAGAAGCAAATCGACTTCCTTGCCGATCAATGTTTTTTTCTTACGTTTGCTGATGCCTTTTTGAATCTGCATCACCCGCTTGCGGCGTCGTTCAATTTCCCGCTCGGACAATTTGTCCGCATCCGCGAAGGCCTGGGCGCCTTCCTGATCGGAATATCCAAATGCCCCCATCCAATCGAATTCAACTTCGCGCACAAAGTCGCAGAGCTCTTCAAATTCGTGTTCAGTTTCCCCGGGAAAGCCGACGATGAAAGAAGTGCGCAGAGTGACGCCCGGAATCGTGCGCCGCATCTTTTCAATCGAACGCAGAAAGATGTCCGCGCCGCCGCCACGTTTCATGCGCTTTAAAGTCGTCGCCGACGCATGTTGCAGGGGTACATCGATGTAGGAGCAGATCTTTTCGTGTCCGGCGATGGTTTCAAGTAGCCGTCCGGTGATCTTGTTGGGATATGCGTACAGAAACCGCACCCAGCGCAGTTCTTGAATGTTCGCGAGCTTTTCCAGCAACTGCGCAAGACCGTCTTTTAGGCCGAAGTCTTCGCCATAACAGGTGGTGTCCTGCCCGATCAGCGTGATCTCGCGAACTCCACCCTCGGCCAGGCGTTCGGCTTCGGCCACCACCGACTCGAATCTGCGTGAGCGGAATTTTCCGCGCAATTGAGGAATGATGCAAAAGCTGCAAGGATGGTCGCAACCCTCGGCGATCTTGATGTAGGCAGTGTGCGGTGCAGTGGCAAGAATTCGCGGCGTCGCTTCGTCGTAAAGATAATTGGGCAGGTCGGCGATGGCGCCATCCCAACTTTCGCGGGAGAATCGGCCTTGAGCTTCGCGGGAATCGCCCTCGGCGCGCGATCCCAAAATGTGGAATGGAGAATTCGTGGCCGGAGCAGAAGAAACTCCTGCCGCCGCCAGAATCTTTTCCAACTCACCCGTCCCGACAACGGCATCGACTTCCGGAATATTCTTTTGGATTTCGTCTCGAAAACGTTCCACCAGACAGCCGGCGACGATCAGTTTCCGGGCACGTCCATCGGTTTTGTGCCGCGCCATTTCCAGGATTGTGTTCACCGATTCCTGCTGGGCGCTGGCGATGAACGAACAAGTATTGACCACAATCACGTCGGCATCTTCGGCACGCCGGGTCAATTCCGCGCCCGCGTGAGCCAGCATGCCCATCATGACTTCGCTATCCACCAGATTCTTGGGACAGCCCAGGCTGATGAACCCTACTTTCGTAGGCGGACGGGGACCAGTCCGGCTCGTTTCCGGAGCGTCCAACAGGGCCACAGATGGGTTCTTGTCGGGCATGCAATCTTTCTATTTTAGCATCGATGAGGACAGCTCCAGCTTCTAGCTCCTAGCTTCTAGCAAAGCCCACAAGTTGCAAAGTTTGCCGAAATGCTCCGGTTTTGGGCGGAGCCGTGGCTTCACAACTTGCCGGAAAACCCCGTTTTTGGGTGGAGCAGGGCCTGTGGCCCTGCGCTAAGGCTTTGCCTTGCGTACGGGGTATCTCTTGAGAGCTTTTCCGCCAGCTCTTCCGCGCTGCGTTAATGCTTTTGTTCAAGTATCCCGCTTCAGCGCTTGAGCTACAGCGTGAGACCTTCCAACAATCTGAAAAGGCGAGTAAGCATAGCAAGGAGCTGGAAGCTAGCAGCTGCTTCCCCGCACCAATGCAGCCAATCATTTCCGAAGCCTCAGCGTGCTAGGCTGTGGTTTGCGGGGCGTTTTTGGGAGGTTTAATGACGCGGCAAAGGTGTGGGCTGTTGATCCTTGTGGCGCTCGTCATTTTGGTGGGCATCGCCGCCGCACAGGACGAGGAACTCATTCCCCCAAAGAATGAGATAAGTGGAACGCTGGGGCGCACGTTTATTCGCGACCCGCATGTTGCCAGCTTTGATTCGGATGTTCTACTCAGCAACGGGATTAGCTTCGAGTTGGGCTACGGGCGTCGCTTGCGTGAAAACGAGCTTTATTCGATTACCGCCGAACTCCCGGTACTTTTTCAGCCGCACGAAAAGGTATATTTCATAGATAATTTGACTCCCGACAGCTACAAGTCTTATTTCCTAACACCGTCGGTGCGCGCGAATTTATTGCCTCGCACATATCTTTCTCCCTGGGGTAGCTTCGGTATTGGGTTTGGGCATTTTAGTTCCAGCTCGAATCTGGAATTTGAAGGCGGCCCCAATCCAGGAAAAACTGGAAGCACCGGAGTAGTGATTCAATTTGGCGCCGGTCTTGACGTGCGCCTCACTCACAAATTTTCCATTCGGACGGAAGTCCGGGACTACTGGAGCGGCGTACCGCAGTTAAATGTCGATACCGGGAAGAGCCGTCAGAATAATTTATTCGTCGGAAGCGGAGTTATCTGGCACTTCAATTAAGTTTTAGCGGCGCGGACTCTTGCGCCTGCTGTTGGCAATTTCTTCATACAAATCAGGCAGCTGGCCGGCATCCTCGGAGGATTCCCCAAAGCGCGCGCTTTCATATCTTCTTGTGAATTCTTCGACCTGCCGCCGGATGGCAGGGTCTTCAATCGAAATCACAAACTCTCCGGGAGTTTGCACCGGTGATTTACGCCAGCCCTGGCGTGCCACCAAACGCGTCATTCGTTCATACCAAATGGTCGCCGCGAGTTGTGGAGATTTTTCGGGCCGCGCCGCCAGCAGGAGTTTATGCGCTGCTCGCCACAAGCGCGTAGCGTTCGCTCCCAGCAGAATGAGCATCGCCGCCAGAATCCCTTTCACACTCCATCGCAAAGGTGAATTTCCCAGCGAGTCCTGGATGCGGTGCGCGGACGTCAGCAGCGCCTGATACTTTCGCCAGGCCCAGGTTTGGAGACCTTGCAGCAATTCGCGGCCGCTGTGAGTGGAACTGAACGCCAGGTGCTGCTGATGACTCAAATCGTAGTTGACCACCCACTCTCGCCAGAACGAGGCCAGCGCATCGGTATACAGACGCAAACGCTGCCAGCCGGTGGACACCTCCGACGGGCCGGCCGGCGTGGGATCGAAACTGATCCAGCCGTAGCCGGGAAAATAAGCTTCCACCCAGGAGTGCGCATCGCTTTCGCGAATTAAATACTGAGACGTGATGTCGTTAAACTCTCCCGTGCGAAATCCATTCACCACGCGCGACGGAATCCGCAGCGTGCGAAGCATGATGGCCATCGAAGAAGCAAAGTATTCGCAGTGTCCCTGTTTGCGCTTGAAAAGAAACTCTGCCAACGGGTCAACGGGAGCGGTTCGCGAAAGTTGGAGGGTGTATGCGTAATGGGTCTGCAGATATCTTTCCATGGCCACGGCACGATCGTAATTGTTGTCTGCCTGGGCCGTGATCTGTTGCGCCAGGCGAGGAATACGGGGATCAAGCGCCGGCAATTGCAGATAATTCAATTGAACCGATGGGGAATAGCTGGTAAACGCTCCGCGCACTTGCACAGGATCTGGCTGTGCAATGTTCGAAGCAGCATCGTAAGCGATAATGGGATGATCGGGATCAGCGTCAAACACCGCGCCTCCATCGTCCATTGCGAGCAGACGATAGTTTCCAGTCAAAGTGCTCGGAGATGCGGCCAGGAAGAAAACATTCGTGCCCATCGGTTCCATCAGAACTTTGTAGTGGATCAGCCGGCTCGGGCCGGGCGACCGAACGGCTTCCGAAGGGACCCGTTGAACCGAGAGCGCAAACGTGTTCCCCGGCAGGTGGGGCGCCAGGTAGCGTTGATGCGGATTCGACCAAACATGGCCGTCAAATAGATTGAGGTTCACACCGCGCCATTTCAAGTCGAAGCCGCCACTCCGATCACCATCAATTTGGATGTGCATCACCACCGCGCTTGATTGTTGGATCTGCCCAATGCGTCCCAGTTCCACATGGTCGGAGAAGCCGGTGCTCAGGTCGCTGCCGGGTGCGTAGGCATTGAGATAACCCGCTGAGACGCGCGGCAATAGAAAGAAAATTCCCGTCGCGACCAGCAAAATGCACAGCACGATTCCGGGCGCCATGAGCGACAGAGAAAAAGCCATCCGCCGGTAGGCCCGCGTGTCCGGAGAATCTTTCGCAGCGATGGTGGCTTTCGATGAGGCGCGCTGCATCTCCATCAAAATGAAGGTGGCGACTGCCATCAACATAAATCCAGCAAACGCCAGCAGGAAAATGCTGTTTACCGTGAGCACTGCAGCGGCCAGCACCATCAGAAATGCGATGACCGACAGAAAATAGTGATCGCGGTCGCGTTGCGCGGAAAACAACCGTACCACCATCACAAAAAGAACGAGGTGGACAGTAGTTCCCAGGAAGGCGCCGGAGATCAGAAAATAATCCAGCAGATAGAATCCGGCATAACCGAGCGTGAGGGCAGTCGTCCAGCGTTCAGGGATGAGCAGAACGCGACGCGTGGCCAACAAGTATCCGCGCAACAGAAGCGCGGCGCTGACCAGTAGGACGGTGACGGTATCTAATCCTCCAGTCGAGGCCAGGGTCCCGAATCCGGTGAAGACAAGCAGATAAAGCGCGACCTCGAAGTAGCGCTGGACCGCGGCCGGCAGCGGAATTCTCGCCGATGTTTTGGTGCTCGCCATAACGTTTCTCTATTGTTTCGCGATCCAGGCGCGAAGGGAAGGGTACTGAGGTGTACGGGAACTTTCGGGTACTCTGAGCAGTTCCGATTTGTAGCAAACAGCTGACGGCTCATAGCCGAGAGCTCGGCAATGCTAAAATCAAATCGGTCAGACATCGGTCCCGCGCGACGTCTTCCCGCCAACCCCGCCAGGTCCGGAAGGAAGCAACGGTAACGGGCTCTTACGTGTGCAGTGGGTCGCCGGTGTCTGACTTATTTTCTGCCGCTCGCAGTTAGACTTTCTGCTCTCAATCATTCACAATATCTGGTTTTATCCAGGAGAAATCATTGACTCAGCTCGTCCGCGCCAAAATCAGCGCCCTTGGCACCTATGTACCGCCCCGAGTTCTCACCAATGCAGAACTGGAGAAGATGGTCCAAACTTCCGATGAATGGCTGGTAAGCCGTACCGGCATTCGCGAACGGCACATCGTCGACAAAGGGGTCGCGACCAGTGATCTGGCGGTGGAAGCGGCGAAAAAGGCCCTGGCCCGCCGCGGCCTTCTGGCCACGGATATCGAAGCCATTATTGTGGGCACGGTGACACCCGACATGTTTTTCCCCTCCACGGCCTGCCTGGTGCAAGACAAGCTGGGAGCAAAGGGAGCTTGGGGATTCGACTTATCGGCTGCTTGTTCTGCTTTTGTATACGCCCTGCAAGCCGGAACGCAGTTTATTGCGACTGGTGCACACAAAAAAGTCCTGGTGATTGGCGCGGATGTGATGTCTTCCATCCTTGACTACACCGACCGCGCCACCTGTGTGCTTTTCGGCGATGGCGCGGGCGCCGTGGTTTTGGAACCGGCGGAAGACGATTCCGTTGGCATCATCGATTTCATTCACGAAGTGGATGGCTCCGGCGGATGTTCGCTGTTCATGCCGGGCGGCGGCAGCCTGAATCCTTCGACACACGAGACCGTGGACAAGAAAATGCATTATGTTCATCAGGATGGCGGCGCAGTGTTCAAGTTTGCGGTGCGCAAACAACTGGAAGTTTGTGAAAAATTGCTGGAACGGAACGGGCTCAAAGTCAGCGATATTGACCTTTTTATTCCTCATCAGGCCAACAAACGCATTATTACCGCGACCGCCGAACGCTTGGGATTACCGGAGGAAAAGATCGTGATTAACATCGACCGCTTCGGCAATACCACTGCCGGGACGATTCCGCTGGCCATGAATACGGCGATTGAAGAGGGGAAGCTGAAGAAGGGAAATTTGGTGCTGCTGGCATCAGTGGGCGCGGGATTTACGGTGGGGCGACGTTGCTGCGGTGGGCGTATTAGGCGTTGCGGCGGGGATGACTTAGCAGTGTGTTCGCCACCGTGGGCATGTTCCAGGCCCGCGTTATGAAGGCTGGCGATTTAAGCGTCGCAGAAGCGCGGCTCTTCCAGGGAGGGGATGAGCATTGAGATTCCTCGGCGCTGCGCTTCTCGGAATGACAACAACTCATTAAGCTCTTCTTCGTTCCCAGCGGCGTCCGTTTTCTTCGGCAGCTCGAACGCCTTTGACAGATATTTGCGGGCTTCGTCCATGGCGCCTTGGGTGTTGTCGTTAGTTTGCAGGGCCTGACGATATTCGTTGGTGGCGCGTTCGCGCTGTCCAGTGACGTCGAAAATCTTGCCGAGCTGGACGTGACTCCAAACTTCGGTCCAGCGCGGATCGCCGTCGCCATTAAGGCATTCGCGATAGGCGTTGGCCGAAGCCTGATAGTTCTTCTGCTGGAAAAATACCTCGGCGATGCGATAGTGCGCCAGCGAACTGTTCTTGTTGACTTCGAGCGCTTTGTTGAATTCCGTGAGCGCTCCGGCGAGATCGCCCTGCTGGATCAATGCCTGCCCGCGCTGAATCGAGGCCCGCAGTTTGATGTCCGGCGAATTCCTCAACACGCGATTCTCGGGATCGATCGAAATCCGGCGCGGCTTGCCGAAAGTTTCCATGGTGAACGCGGAATCGGTGCCCACGACGTCAATGCGCTTTTCTTCGGTTTTTCCGTCGGTATCGATTTTCAGATCAACCGGCATGCGGAACAGGTCCAGATCCTGCGTGATCTGGCCGACGACTCGGAAGCCCGGCGCTTTGTCGTCCTTGCCGCCGCCTTTGCGAGTGCGGCTGCCTCCAAGCCGATAGACCGTGTACTTCGTCTTGAATTCGGGGGCGCCGGTCGAATCCAGCCACTGCGAGAAGAACCAGGTGAGTTTCTCGCCATAGTTCTTCTCGGCGACGGCCTCGAAATCGTCGAGCGAGGCGGACTTTACCCGCGTACTGCGCGGCAAAGCTGCGCATCGTCTGGTCGTATTTCTGATCGCCTTCGACCCAGCGCAGCATGTGCAGGATCATCGCGCCCTTGTCGGTCACAAGCGACTGAAACTCCGGCGAGAACATATCCAGCTTGCCGGCGCTCGATAGCGGGACCGGTGTCGTAGGCGAGCGCACCGACCGACATATCTTTCACCATTTCTTCGAGGCCCAGCGTGCCGGCGGCGTTCTCCACATAACGCGCCTCGGAGTAGCGGGCGAAGCCATCGCTCAGCCACCAGTCGTCGATGTGCCGCCGGACTCACCGAAACTCCCCACCATTGATGCGCGATGGTATTTGCCAGCAGGCGATAATTAACTTTTTCCGTGATCGCCCGGCTGGCAATGGCCGCAATTTCCGGAGCCCAGGCGGAGGGTAGGTGTCATCAGGAAGTTCGACTACGCGCAGTGTCGTGGAAGGTGGCGTGCCATAGAGCGTTTCGAAGTAAGTAAATTCCTTGACGGCGGTTTCGACGTATTCCGCGCCCAGATCCTGATGATTGGGCTTGAAGAAAATATGCAGATCGAGACCGGCTTCGTCGCTCTTGAATTCCTGGAAAGTTCCCGCGACGATGGTGCCGGGAAAACTGGGTTTGTCCCAAACGAAACTGAAAGTCTTGGTTCCGGCAGCAGCCGCGGGAGCGCCTTTCTTTGGTACTGGGGGTAGGCCTACGGTTTCCTTCCCGCTGCCAATCACCATCATGTGACTCGGCACCGTCACATTGATGGTCGCGGTGAAGCGATTGATGCCGTAATTATTGACCGGAAACCAGTCTCCGGCGTAGAGCAGATAACTGGTGTCATCGCCGATATAAGCGAGTTTTAGCCCCTGCACCGGGCTCTCGTCGGGCGAGTCGAGCATGCCTTCGTATTCGAAGGTTAACGTCGTCGAACTGCCTTTGGTAAGTGGCTTCATTCAGCGGAACGCGCACGCTCGAATCCTGCGTGACGCGCTCGGCAGACAAGGTTTTGCCGGTTGCATCCGTCACTTTGGTGACACGTAAATCATTGTGCAGATTGAAAGTCGCTATATTGAGATCGTCGAGAGCGGTGAATTTCACAGTTGCGTGGGCGGACATCTTGTGGGCATGGGGCGTGAGTTCGACGGAGATCTGATAATCGTCGACGTGCAGACGAGTTTTCTCTGCTGCCCAGGCGGGCAACGAGACCAACAAAAGTGAAAGCGCAATGCAGGCCTCGATGGCCCGACGCTGGCGCCGAAGTTGAAAGACCATCAAGAACCGTCTCCTGGGAAATGCCCCGCTGATCTCTATGATGAAGATTGTCACGCAAAAGATGCTGGTAGGACAAGGCTTACGCGCATTTATTGGCATTTGGAGGGGATTTGGCCCACTCCCTGTCATCCTGAGCGTGGAGTCGAAGGATCCCTACAGAGTTTTTACCGCTGGGGGTTGAGGGATCGGCGAGGATTGGGACGACATCGGTGGAGTACAGCTTGTAGGGGTCGCTCGACTGCGGGAATGCTGCCCTGCGCGGAGCATTCCCTTCGCTCAGGATGACCAAGATTTAGTGGTGAGGTTGAAGGTTAGTTTTCCAACAGCTTGAAGATTGCTTCGCTGGCGCGGTCCGCGGGATGGAGTTGATTGCCGTCTTTCCGGCTCAGGCGATCTTTCACTTCTTTGAGGCCGGCGAGCATTTTGTCTCGTGCCGGACCGTCGGGGATTATTTCTTTGAGTCGGGCTACCACGTTCTCAGCCGTGAAATCATCCTGGATCAGCTCCGGGACGATCTCTTTTCCAGCAATCAAGTTCACCATGGCAAAGTGGGGGACTTTGACCGTCCTCCTTCCAAGAAAATAAGTGAAGGGGGTGACGCGATAGACCATCACGAATGGCGTCCCCATCATGGCGGCTTCTACGGTGGCCGTGCCGCTGGCGATAATCCCGGCGCGGGAGTGCGCGAGAGCGGGCAAAGCGTCAGGGACGAGACGTACCGCAGCCACGCCCCTGTCTCTCTGCATCACGGCAAGAATCAGATCTCTTGCTATGGTAGGGGCCACCGGAATCACAAAATCGTATTCCTCGCCGAGCAAGTCCGCCGCCTGCAGCATCTCGGGAAGGTTCATGTTCACTTCTTTCGAGCGGCTACCGGGCATGAGAGTAATCCACGGTTTAGTGACGTTGAGTCCGTTCTGCAATGCGTAATCGTCGCGCGAAATCGAGGGCCGGGGGAGATCGCCAAGCGGATGGCCGACGAATGTTGCGTCCACGCCGCGGTCGCGATAGAACTTTTCTTCAAAAGGAAAAATCACCAGCGCCTTATCAACATATTTGCGCAGGAGGCGGACGCGTCCTTGCCGCCATGCCCAGAATTGCGGGCAAACGTAATACGCGACCGGGATGCCGCGCTTTTTCATCTGGCGAGCCACGCGCCAATTGAATGCAGGTGAGTCGATAACAATGGCAAGGTCGGGTTTGCGCTTGGCGGCTTCAGCGATCAGCCTGCGAAATAATCCCCAGATTTTCGGGAGATGGCTGACGATTTCCGAGATGCCCACTACCGAGAGGTCTCTGGCATCGACGACAGTATCGCATCCGGCCGCTCGCATTTTTTCGCCGCCTACGCCGAAGAACTCAATGGAAGGATCGCGGCGGCGCATGGCTTCGATGAGCTGCGCACCATACATTTCTCCGGAGGCTTCACCGGCTGAGATCAGAATTCGCAAGAGAGCATTGTATCGTCAACGGTTGGAGCGGTGATGGGCGTAGGGGGCCTTCGACTGCGTGTCTGCTTCGCTCAGGAGGACACGGCCGTTGGGAGTCGGTACGAAATGATAATGTAGGGAACTATTTCTATCTGCCGGCGGTCGCGGACATCGCTCGGTGGTCGGCGGCCAGCAGTTTCAGCATAGCCAGGTTGTCGGCCGGACGGGAGTAAAAGTATCCCTGGGCCATTTCGCAATGCAAGTCGCTGAGCTGATTGATATGTTTTTCGATCTCGGCGCCCTCTGCCACAACTTTCAAGCGGAGATTGTGGGCGAGCATGATGATGGTTTTTACGATCTCGCGATTTTCGGCATCGGTGTCCATGTTCATGATGAAAGAGCGGTCGATTTTTAGGGTGTCGACCGGAATGCGTCGCAGGCGGCTGAGAGAGGAGTAGCCGGTACCGAAGTCGTCGATGCTCAGATGGACGCCGATGGCTTTCAATTGCGCAAGCGCCTCGCCGGATTTGTCCTCGTCCCCCATGGCGATGGTTTCCACAATTTCCAGTCTTAGCCAGCTGGGATCGAAGTTCAGTTGCTCGAGAGTTTTTCCGATTTCGTAAGCCAGATCAGGCTGGGAAAACTCTCTGGGGGTGATGTTCACACTCATGGTGAGCGGCGGATTCGCCGGGAACTCGGCCTGCCAGGCTTGCAGGTCCTTACAGGCCTCGCGCAGCAATAGCCGGTTCATTGGGATGATGAGCCCGGTTTCCTCGGCCACCGGAATGAACTCGATCGGGGAGCGTATGCCCTCCGGATGCTGCCATCGGGTGAGTGCCTCAAAGCCCGTGATTTTGCCGGTTTGCAGCGACACAATGGGTTGATAGAACACCCGGAATTCATTTTGGTCGAGTGCCTTGCGCAGGTCGGTTTCGAGGCGCAATCTTTTTACGGCGCTGGCGTGCATCGCGGTGTCAAAGACCTCGCAGCGGGCTTTGCCGGCCTTTTTGGCGCGATACATGGCGATATCCGCGTCGCGCACCAGGTCTTCGGCGTTCAGGTGTGGACCGGCGCTAGAGGTGATCCCGATACTCGCAGAAATCACAATCTTCTGGTCGTTCACCAAAAAAGGTGTCGCTAACTCCTCCTGAACGCGTCCCGCTACTCGAATGGCTTCAATGGGATCGCGAATGTCGTCCAGGAGAATGGTGAATTCGTCGCCACCGAGCCGGGCCAGGGTTTCGTCGCTACTGCGGCCGTCGGACAGGCCGGTCACGCGCGGACGCGACACGGTATCGGCCCGCCGTACCGAGTCTTTTAATCTTTGCCCGATTTGAATCAGCAGTTCGTCGCCGGCCGAATGTCCCAGACTGTCATTAACGATTTTGAATTCGTCGATATCGATGAGCAAGACGGCGAAATTGTAGTTTGGATGTTTTTTCGAAAGCGTGAGCGCGTGCTGGAGACGGTCGAGGAACAGTGCGCGATTGGGCAGGTTGGTGAGCCCGTCATGAAATGCATTGTGGACCAGCATTTCCTCGGCGCGCTTGCGCTCGGAAATATCACGGTTCACGATTACCAGCTTGTCGGTTTTTCCCCGTCGATCTCGAATCGCGCTGGCAGTCGACTCAAGCGTGCGCCAGGAGCCGTCTTTGTGGCGTATCCGGTATTCGACGCGCTCGCCTTGACCACTGAGCCTCGCCTTTTCCGCCGCTTGAAGCACGCGCGGCCGATCATCCGGATGGATTTGTTCAATCGATGAAGTGTCCTTTAGGTCCTCGGCAGAATACCCGAGCACTTTCAGGTAGGCGGGACTGTTGTACAGCCGTTTGCCATTGCCGTCGACCAAGGCAATCATGTCCGCGGCATTTTCGCTGATGAGCTGAAAGAGCTGGTCGCGCTCGGCGAGCTGGCGGCGAATGCGGTGAAGCTGCATGTACTGGTAGACGGTGTACATGTCAAAAAGCAGGACCAGGGCCGCGAGTCCGCGCACCCATTCCTTGAGATCAAACCAGTAGGAGACGTCTTTGTCGAAATGAAGCCAGGGAAATGTGAAGGAGACGATTCCCAGGGTCAAGGCCAACGTGACCGCAATGGCAAATCCCCACAGCCACCACTCACGGCCCTCGATCCGACGCATCTCCGTCGGGATGGCCTCGGGGCTGTTCTGGCTTACCTCTTGGAACTCCTGCTGATTCTCCGGCACTCTCGGATTCTAGCTTGCGGAGTTGTGAAGGAAAGAGTTACGAAAGTCAGGTTTGGGGTGGATCGGGGATAGAACCTTCTGCATTGCCTCTGTTCTTCACCATTACACGGGCGCGGGCGCCCGCGCCACACTTACTTCCTGGTCTTTGTATTGAAGTTGATAGAGCTTGTAATAAATGCCGCGATTGGCAAGGAGTTCCTGGTGGCTTCCCATTTCGCGCACTTTCCCTTTATGCATCACGATGATCTGGTCGGCGCGTTGAACGGTGGAAAGTCGATGGGCGATGACTACCGACGTACGGCCTTCGATCATGCGACTCAGGGCGTCACGCACCTTGAATTCGGTCTCGGTGTCGACGCTGGACGTGGCTTCGTCGAGAATGAGGATTTTTGGATTGTGCGCCAGTGCGCGGGCGAATGAAATTAACTGTTTCTGGCCGGTGGACAGAGTGCTGCCACGCTCGTGGACTTCTTCCTTGAAACCTTTAGGAAGAGTTTGAATGAAGTCGGCGAGGTTCACGTCTTCGGCGGCTTTGACAACCTGTTCGTCGGTGATCCATTTCGAACCGAGGCGAATGTTTCCTTCGATGGTTCCAGTGAAAAGGAATGGATCTTGCAGCACGATGCCAAAGCGGCGTCGGAGATCGTGGAGGTCCATATCCTTAATGTCTACTCCGTCAATCCTGATCGCGCCTTTTTGGACGTCATAGAAACGCATGAGGAGGGAAATGATAGTGGTCTTGCCGGCCCCGGTGTGGCCAACGATGGCGACGGTTTCGCCGGGTTCGATCGCGAAAGAGACGTCGCGGAGCACCCAGTCGGGTTCCGTGGATGTGGCCGACTCTTCGAGCCGGAGACGGCCGGGGGCAAACAACCCTACCGGCTCTTTACCGGGAAGCGCCCGATAGGCGAACCAAACGTGGTCGAACTCGATACGGCCTGGGCCCACGGGAATTTTCGTCAGTGCGGCCGAGGTGATCTCCGGCTGCGTATCGAGCAATTTGAAGATGCGCTCACTTGATGCCATGGCCGCTTGCAGAATGTTGTATTTCTCGCTGAAATCCTGAATGGGGCGGAAGAAACGCTGCGCGTACTGAATAAAGGCGGCCAGAATGCCGATCGTGGTCGCGGTGTGGACGACATGGATGACCAGCTTTTTTTGCACGAACCCAACCATGACGCCGGTGGTAATGGTGTGGCGGATAATGTCGTTTCCGCCAAACCAGATCACAGACGCGATGGCTACGGAGGAGAGGACTTCGACCACCGGGTAGTAAACGGCATGGGCCATGATCGCGTCCTTGAACGCGTCCATATGCTGGGCGTTAACTTCGGAAAATTTGTCGTAGGCGCGTTGCTCCCGATTGAACAGTTGCAGCACCATCATGCCGCTAACGTGTTCCTGCAAATGAGCATTGATGCGGGCAATGGCAGTGCGTATGCGGCGGTAAGAGTCGCGGACCTTGTCGCGAAAGATCTTGGTAGCGAAGACGATGAGGGGGAGCACGGCGAAAGTAATCAAGGCCAGCTTCCAACTGACGCAAAGCATGACCCCCAGAATCGCCGTCAACACGAAGACGTCTTCGAAGAGCGAGACCACGCCTGAGGTAAACATTTCATTCAGCGCGTCAACATCGCTGGTGACCCGGGTGACCAACCGTCCGACTGGGTTTTTGTCATAAAAGCCAACATGCATGCCCTGCAGATGGCGAAATATTTCCTTGCGAAGATCGAACATTACTTTTTGTCCGACCCACTGCATGAAGTAGGTTTGCAGGTATTCCAGCAGGAAACTGAAGAGTAGCAGACCGGCACCAAGGGCTGCGATCTGCGCGATGCCGACCAGTGGCTTATTGCTTAGAAAAGAATCGAATGGTGTCCAGAGTCCGGGGACGGGCGCCAGATAGCGATCCATGACCACTTTGGTCAGATAGGGACCCAGCACGTCGGCGCCTACCTTGACGAAAATCGAGCCCAGGGCGATCGCAGTCTGCCATTTGTAGGGACGCAGATAGGTGAGCAGCCGTTTCATCAAACGGCTGTCATAAGCCTTGCCTAATACTTCTTCGTCCTGGGAAGCCATGCGTCAGTCCAAGATTACCTCATATGGATGACACAGCATGAGGCATGGATGGAAAAGTTGACTCAGGGCCCGGGAGCGCAACTATCAGGCGTGGCAGATTTCACTGGCTTGAGTTTTTGGTTGTCGATCGACGTCTTGATCCATTTCTGGAGCGGCTGGATCGAGGTCGTGTCGTCGATTACGTCGCCGGAGTCGTTTCTGCCGGTGGGATCGGCGATATAACTGGAGAACAGGAGTTCCTGAATATCTTTTTCCCGCGGGATGGAGACAGAGACGACAACAGCCTCCCGCATCCGCTTGCTTGCCAGCCGGTTCTGGTGGTGCAAGGTCCTGAGATCAGAAGTTTCGAGTAATTGATTGAGTTCCTGTAGTTCATTCCCAGGAATTGACCCCTCAAAGACTGACGCTTTCATTTTGTACGTGAGCTGCTGATTGCCTTTCTCCATTCGGAAATTGCCGGCTGGGCTCACAATCACGCATGTCCGCTGCAGGACGCCGCCGGAATAATGGTCCATGGAATATCGCATGAGGAATGACTTCGCCTGGGCGGATTGAGGCTTGTTTGTAACGGATGAGGTGTTCGCTTCGGATTTCTCTGTGCGCGGACGGGAAGAATCCTTGGTGCGAATCGTGAGGTGTAGTTTCTTCGGAGTCAGACAATTATTCTTGCCGGCATCTTCGGTGAGGGTCCGGTGCGGTTGCTCGTGCAATTCGCTCATCCAGGTCAAAAGCGGTTTAAGCGCCGCGCCGAAGGGGATCTGGCTGGTTGAATCCGCGAAATAAAGATTTTGCCAATGATCGGTCCGAACCACATTCACCTGTACCTGATCAACCGTCGTATCCAAAAGCGGAGGAATAATCATCTGCTGGGATATACGTTGAAGTTCGTCGTTGTTCAGTGCTCCTTTGAGCGTCACAAGTTCGGCGTCCGGAATTCGCCCCTCCGATACCTCAGTTTCGTCACCGTGAGTGTGTTCGAGGTGGAACTCGCCGTTGCGGCGAAGGAGGACACATACTCGTGAACCTTTTGTAGTGTGTTCGAGCCGCAACAGGAATGGATAATTTGCGATCTGGTCCGCAACACTGTCCTGTGCGGCAGAGGGCAAACAGAAAGCGAGGAGAATGAGACCGGCAACGCAGCCAGGAAAGCGCATTGCAGGGCGCAAAGTAGTCACAGGCGTTCTCCGCCAACACGATATCCGCTACAGATGCTTTAACACTAGCGCCGAGTTTTTCGATCCGAAGCCGACGCAATTGCAAATGGCGTGTTCGATGCTGGCTTTGCGCCCGACGTCGGGAACGTAGTCGAGATCGCATTCGGGGTCAGGAACATCGAGATTGATCGTTGGAGGAATTTTGCCGTGCTCCATCGCGGTGAGGGTGGCGGCTAGGCTGGCAGAGCCGCAGGCGCCTTGAGCGTGTCCGATTTGCGACTTCAGTCCCGACATTGGAATTTTGCCGGCGTGCGCACCGAGGGCAAGTTTCAAGGCGCGAGTTTCCACGCGATCGTTCATCTCGGTGGAAGTGCCATGCAGATTTACGTACTGAATGTCCTGAGGTGCGATGCCTGCTTCTTCGAGGGCCAAATTTATAGCGCGTGCCGGTTCTTCCGGAGAATCACTCATGCGTACGCGATGGAAGGCCTCGCAGGTCGAACCATATCCGGTGATTTCGGCATACATGCGAGCGCCGCGGGCCTTGGCGTGTTCGTATTCTTCAAGAATGAACATCCAGGAGCCTTCGGCGATCACAAATCCGTCGCGATCGGCGGAAAACGGACGTGAGGCCCGTTCGGGTTCCTGATTCCAGGATTGCGTGAGGGCGCGTAATAGCGTGTAGCCTTTGATAATCCCTGGAGTGATTGCGGAATCCACGCCGCCCACCAAAAACATGGGCTGCACGCCCGCCTGGATATGCTGATACGCGTATCCGATGGCATCGGTGGAGGACGTGCATCCGGCGGTGACCACGTGACTGTAGCCGCGGAAGCCGAAACGCATGCTGATTTCGCTGGGAATCGTTCCCATGGTGCCGCTAGGAATGCAGAACAGGCTCACTTGCTTTACGTGTCCGGAATGCCAGAGCCGGTATTGTTCTTCGGAAAATTCCTGCGCGCCGCCGCCGGTGCCGAGGATCACCCCTATTTCGCGCTTTTCTTCCATCGACATCGCGGCGGGATCGAGGCCGGCATCCTGAATGGCCTCGAATGATGCAGCGACCGCGAGAGGAACTACGCGCGAGACATGTTTGCGTTCGCGAGCGTCAACCCATTTAAGTTCGTCAAACTCAGGAATTTCACCGGCAATGTGTACCGGCAGATCGGATGGATCGAAGCGTGAAATACGTTTCACGCCGGATTTTCCCGCCAGCAGAGAGCGACAGAAGGCCTCTTTGCCAATGCCATTCGGGCTGACAACGCCCATGCCGGTGATAACGACGCGTGGAGTCATATCTAAGTTAGATGTCCTATAGTTCCGATGATGGAGCTTTGATGCTCCGGCGAAGTGGGATAATTGAACAGCGGGCCTTTGGTCATCAGGAAGTTATCTTCTATGCCACTCGGATTGTACATCTCGGTCCCGTTCTGCCGTACCAAGTGCAGCTACTGCAACTTCGCCTCGGACGTCTTCTCCCGCGCCGTCTTTCAGCGTTACGTAGACCGCGTTTGTTCAGATATCGCCAGCGCCGCCGCGACCGCTGAACAAATCGGCGGACGCTTCGAGCGCGCCGTCGACTCCGTTTATCTGGGCGGCGGTACTCCAACGATACTGGATGTTACACAACTGGAACGGTTATTTCTTGCGATTCGACAAAATTTTGACATGCGGGAAAATGCTGAGATCACGGTGGAGTGTGCTCCGGGCACGCTGACTGCGTCTGTTTTGGAAGCGCTGCAACGATGCGGAGTGAACCGAGTGAGCCTGGGTGTGCAGTCGTTCGTCGATCAGGAAGCTGCTTCGGTGGGGCGTCTGCATAAAAAAACGACCGTACTGGACGACATTGCTCGTCTGCGTTCCGCGGGGATTGCGAACATTAACATCGATCTGATCGCGGGGCTGCCGCACCAGACTGCCGAGAGCTGGGAAATATCTTTAAACGAGTTGATCGCTTTGGAAACTCCGCACGCCAGCGTCTACATGCTGGAAATCGACGAAGACTCGCGCCTGGGGCGGGAACTGATTGCCGGCGGCACGAAATATCATGCCCACTGTGTGCCAGATGAAAATCTGATGACGGATTTGTATGAGAGAGCGTGTGCGCGATTCGAAGATGCCGGAATCCATCAATACGAGATATCCAATTTTGCTCGCTCTGGAGAAGAGTCGCGGCACAATCTGAAATATTGGACACGGCAGCCCTACTTTGGATTTGGAGTCGATGCACATTCCATGCTGACGTCTTCGACGCGCGAACTGGGAGCGGTGAGATTTTCTTCGCCGGATTCGTTGGAGCGATTCGTTGCCGGCGAGCAGCCGAAGGGCACTCACGTTTCACTCGATGCGGCGCTGGAAGAGAGATTCTTTTTGGGCTTGAGGCTGAATCGGGGATTGGACCTTTCCGAGATCGCCTCAGAGTTCGGACAAAAAGCAGTAACCGATTCCTCCGGCACAATTGCGGAATTAATTGCGGCCGGATTGCTGGAACGCCGGGGCGAAGTGATTCGACTCACCTCGCGGGGACGGCTACTTTCGAACGAGGTCTTCGAGCGCTTCCTTGCTGCCGCCGAGAACGTCCGCTAAGCGTCCTAAAGACGTACGACTGTCGAGATATTCGCAGACCAACCGGTCGGTTCGTTGATGTCAATTTTGACGAGTAGCTGTGGTCTAATGAACTTTCGCAGCCGGGAAATTCCTCTCCCTTGAATCCTTCGGCGAGCGAGTAAGCGGAGGCCTTCTTGGATTTCCAACTGAACGACGAACAGCTTCAACTGAAAAAAAGTGTGCGCGAATTCGCCGAGCGCGAAATTCTTCCCAATGTGATGAAGTGGGACGAAGCCAGCGAGTTCCCGCTGGCCACAATCAAGGAATTGGGCAAGCTCGGGCTGCTCGGGGTAATTTTTCCGCCAGAGTATGGCGGCGCGGGCATGGGCTATGTTGAGTATGTCACCGCGATTGAGGAACTGTCGCGCGTGGATGGCTCGGTGGGCATCATCGTGGCGGCGCACACCTCGCTTTGCTCGAACCATATTTTTCTTGCGGGAAACGAAACGCAGAAAAAGAAGTACGTCAGCAAGTTGGCTACCGGAGAGTTCATTGGCGCATGGGGTTTGACGGAGCCGTCGTCAGGATCGGATGCAGGCAGCGCGCGCATGACGGCTGTCCGCAAGGGAAATAATTGGGTGCTCAATGGAACCAAAACATTTTGCACCAACGGACATTACGCCGACGTGCTGGTGGTGATTGCAGTGACCGACCGCGCGGCGCATACGCATGGGTTGTCTGCGTTTCTCGTCGACAAAGATACTAAGGGATTTCGTCCGGGGAAAAAAGAAAACAAACTGGGACTGCGCGCCAGCGATACCGCGGAATTGATTTTCGAAGACTGCGTCTTGCCGGCGGAAAATTTATTGGGAACGGAAGGCCAGGGCTTTGTCGATTCCATGCGCGTGCTGGATGGCGGGCGTATCTCGATTGCCGCGTTATCGTTGGGGATGGCAGTGGGCGCGTACGAAGCCGCGCTTAAATATTCCAAACAAAGAAAGCAGTTTGGTAAAGCGATTAGCGATTTTCAGGCCGTCCAGTGGAAACTCGCTGATATGGCCACCGAGATCGACGCTGCGAAACTACTTACCATGCGCGCCGCCGCCATGAAGGATGCCGGCATGAAGACCACACTGGAATCTTCGATGGCGAAATTGTATGCCAGCGAAGTGGCCGTCAGATGTGCTAACGAAGGGCGTGCAGATCCACGGGGGATATGGATTTATCAAAGATTACCCGGCGGAAAAGTTCTATCGTGACGTGAAACTATGCACGATTGGCGAGGGTACCAGCGAGATCCAGAGATTGGTGATTGCCCGCCAGTTGCTGAAGGATTAGTTCAGCTAATGCTTAATCAGTTGGCGGCGACCGTGGCGGATATGCAGGATGTAAACCGTTTCATCCCTCGTCATGAAGAGTATCCGATAAACATGTGGTGCGAGGCCGTAGAGCAGCTGGCGCACTTCGAAAGGGAAGATCGCGCTTTCTGGAGCTAACGCACACCGATCTAGAAATTGCGAAAGTGACGCGATCGCATCTCGTAGGGCCAGGAACCACCGCGTGCAAACGTCTCCAGCATGTTGGGACAGCAACCAATCAAGAATTGCATCAGCTTCTTGCTCGGCCGCTGCTGTCGTTTCAACGCGGAAAGTCATGCTTCCGGCGCAGGTCGGCGAGGAATTCGGCGGCTGGTCTGGTGCGCCCTGCCTTCAGGTCGTCGTAACCGCGACGGATGCCCTCAGCGGCTTCCGCGAAGTCCTGGCGTTCCCATTCAAGATAGGTAGCCAAGACCTCATCGAGGGCGGCGGCAGGATCCTGTCCGCGCCGCTTGGCGTACTCTTCCAGTTCCGCCTTACGCTCCGGCTTTAGTGGGACCATATCCATAGGCTATCCCTTATCGTAGGCGGAGGGGTGATGAAGGTCAAAGGCTTTTGCTGGCAACTGGTAGCCAGATCCAAAGATTAATGATTGTCCGGCGGCTACTGAAGGAGTAATCTCTCGCCGGGCCCGTTATCTTTTTTCCGAAACGAATTTCCGGCGGGTGGCATGTTCATCATTCATGGCGCTTACCATTTTTGGCCACGGCGAGTTGCATTTCGCAATGACTATTGCCTTTACTGCCGGGAACGGCGGGGATCGATCGCGTTCCGGACGTTTGATGTAGGACACGTCTTCTGGATTCCCATTCTGCCCGTCGGGTTATGGAAACATTGGCGGTGCACCACCTGCGGCAGAGACCCACATGTAAATCCCGGTACTCGACGGTCGTTTAAATGGGCTGGCTTGGTGGTGCTGCTCTGTGTTGCGGTGATTTTCTGGGCTGCGCCAATCACTCAGGAAGATGCGGAGTTGGTCGCTATTACTTGGGCCGTTCGCATCGCCGCGCCGGCCGGGGCGATGCTGCTGATCAGGCACGTGCTGGGAACTTCAAAAGAACCCTCTTTGCGGCAACTATTGAAGACAGTTCCGTGCGCGGCCGACACCGTCTGTCCATTTTGCAAAACTCCGCTGGTAAGCGGACCGCATTGGTCTTGTCCTGCTTGCGGCGCGGTGAGGCGCTAGTCCCATAGAAAATGGCGCGGCAATGAAGCTCTGGTTCTTTTTGTCCCGGCCCTGCTTTACACTGACAGTTTGAATCCCGACCCCCAATCATGGATTGAACAGTTGCGCGCGGGCGATGTTCGCGCCCTGGCTCGTGCGATTAGCATTGTCGAGAACCGTGATCCCGGATGGTCGGAGCTGCTTAAGACTTTATTTCCGCATACTGGTCATGCGCGTGTGATTGGTCTAACCGGCGCGCCGGGAGCGGGGAAGAGCACACTGGTCGATCAGTTGGCGCGGCATTATCGCAAGGACAATCGCACGGTGGGCATTATCGCTGTCGATCCTACGAGTCCTTATACCGGCGGCGCGATTCTTGGCGACCGCATTCGTATGCAGGAACATTTTGCCGACCCTGGAATTTATATTCGAAGCATGGCTACCCGCGGATCTTTGGGTGGATTGGCCCGCACGACGGCCGATGTCGCAACCGTGCTGGATGCTTCCGGACGCGATCTGGTTCTGATTGAAACTGTCGGCGTGGGTCAGGATGAAGTCGATATTGTGCGGCTGGCTGACATCACTGTGGTGATTCTGGTGCCGGGCATGGGCGACGATGTACAGACGATCAAAGCCGGCATCATGGAGATTGCCGACATTTTCGTCATCAATAAAAGCGATCGTGAAGGCGCTGAACGAGTGGAACGCGAAATCAGGGCACTGCAATCGTTGGCCATTCGCAGCGATCAGTGGACGCCGCCGATTGTGAAGACCGTGGCGAGCGAGGGAACCGGAATCGGTGAACTCGCCGGCGCGATTTCTGGATACGAGACGTATCTAAAGAAAGAAAATCTGGTTCTGAAGCACAATATTCAAAACTGGCAGGAACGATTGGTCGAAATGTTGCGAGACTCGCTGCTCGATCTGGCGCGCGAACAAGTGGGCGGCGACAATTTGTCACGCTATGCCGCCGAGATTGCCGAACATAAGCGGGACCCGTACACGCTGGTCGAGGAAATTGTCGGCAAGTTGGGAAAGGGCAACTGATGTTTACCATTGACCATCTCGGAATTGCGGTTAAGTCTTTGGCGGTGTCGAAAAGCTTCTACGAAAAATTGGGATTGAGCATCTCTCAAGAGGAAGTCGTGGAATCCGAGCAGGTGCGGTTGGTGATGGTTCCGCTGGGGAACAGCCGGCTGGAATTACTGGAGCCTACGTCAGAGAATTCGCCGGTGGCGAAATTTATCTCTAAACGTGGAGAAGGATTGCATCACGTTTCTTTGCGGGTGCCGGATTTGACTGCTGTCGTGGAAAAACTTAAACGAGACGGCGTGCGGTTGGTTTCCAATGAAATCAAAGTCGGGGCGGGAGGACATCGTTATGTCTTCGTGCATCCGAATAGTGCCGGTGGTGTGCTGCTGGAACTAGTGGAAGCAGATTAGTTCAAGGCTGGCCACTGATCTTCACGGATTCGCGCTGATAAACCAAAATAGCTTTTCAAATCTCATGATCCTTTTGGCTGTGGACTCTTCGGATAAGAATGGCAGCATTGCGTTGGCTCGGTGCGGGTCTGCGGGATCCTGCGAGATTGTTGAAGTTGTCCAACTCGCCGGGGGGACTTTCTCAGCGCAACTGGTTCCGCAGATCGCGGCCTTGCTCGCCAACCACGGATTCAACAAAGCGGACATCGGCGCATTCGCAGTGGTTTCAGGGCCGGGATCGTTTACCGGCCTTCGCATCGGGCTTGCCGCTGTAAAGGCCCTGGCTGAGGTCCTGGAAAAGCCGATTGCTGCCGTGTCATTGCTCGAAGCGATTGCGGTTGCCGGTGGAGCACGTGGACGGGTGATGGCAGCGCTGGATGCCGGCCGGAACGAAGTCTATGCCGGAGAATATGAAAGTGGAGCGACAGCCGCGCGAATCAATGAAAAACTAGTGACACAAACTGAATTACTGGCGATCGCAAATGGTCTGACGATGGTCACTCCGGACAAGAAATTGGCAGACATCGCGCGGATCGCGGGTTTGCATGTGGAAGAAATCCAGCGTCCCGGAAGCGACACCATCGCGCCCATTGGCTGGAAGAAAATTCTGTCCGGGGAAATCGTTTCTCCCGAAATGTTGGACGCCAACTACATCCGTCACATGGACGGAGAAATCGTGGTCAAAGCTCCTTCAGCATAGAAAACGACGTGCCCATCCGTCCCGCCACTCTCGCTGATATTCCCGCCATCGTTGGTTTGGCAAGCCGGGCTGCGCATGCAGCCCACTGGTCAGTGGAGCAATACCAGGAGATTTTCACAAGTAAAATTCCGCGCAGATTCGCTCTAGTGAGTGAAGATCAATCCGCAGTACATGCGTTTCTCATCGGCCGCGTTCTTGATGGTGAATGGGAGTTGGAGAACCTCGTGGTTTCCGCATCGCGGCTTCGACAGGGCATCGGAAAACGACTGCTCGACGAATTTCTTGCGGCTGCTAAGGCGGACGGCGCCAAAGCTATTTTTCTTGAGGTTCGTGCGTCCAATGTGGCCGCCCGGGGTCTCTATGAAAGTTGTGGATTCGCCGAGAACGGCAGCCGCCTGCGGTATTACATGGAACCAACTGAAGACGCAATTCTTTATCAAATATTTCTTACGTAGCGGATCATCTTCAGGGCAAAAGGCTGTCTCATTTTGCAAAACACTATTTTCTCAAGGGGGATTGAAGCCAGATTTCCTGTGTGATAGCTTAGGGGCTCATACGGCAGTCAAATCCCAGCACCGGGAGGTCTGCTTGATGCAGGTTTCTAACGATCAACTTATGGCAAGCCACGAAGAATTTCGCAAATTAGCACAAGAACACTCGCAATATGAATTACGTCTCGATTCACTCACCCAAAAACGTTTTCTGACGGACGACGAAAAATTAGAAGAAGTTCGCCTGAAGAAACTCAAGCTGCGACTCAAAGACCAGATGGAAGGCATTGCTCGACAGTACCGGCAAGAGCTCCATCACAATCAAGTCGCCTAAGCTTCAACGTCCAACGGACTGCCGGCACTGGCGGCTGAAGGCATGATCTACTCTGCACCACGGCGCGCGTAAGCGCCTTTTTTTATTAGTGTTTAACATGAAAGGCTGATCGGTTCGGCAAGCCTGCACTATAATCTTACGTAACTCCCCATGGTTCCCGACGGCTACTATTACGCGCTGCCGCTCCTGTTCGCGAGTGGATTAGTGGGATGGCTTGCCAACCCGCTGTGGGCCGTGCCCTGCATCCTGCTGGCGTTGTTTTTTCTCTGGTTCTTCCGTGATCCGCAGCGAACCGTTCCGGATGGAACGGGATTCGTGGTGTCGCCAGCCGACGGCAAGGTCACTGATGTGTCCCCCGTGACTATCGATGGGGTCCGTTTGACTCGCATCAGCATTTTCCTGAACGTTTTCAATGTGCATGTGAACCGCTCTCCGATTGCAGGCGTAATTCGCGATGTCCGCTACCAAAAAGGCAAATATTTGAATGCGATGAACCAGGCCTCCGCGGAGCAGAATGAACAGAACATTGTGACCGTGGAGGGTGAAGGGCAGATCATCGTCTTCAAACAGATCGCCGGCTTGCTGGCGCGGCGCATCGTATTCAACAAAAAAGTCGGGCAACAGGTTGAGCGCGGAGAGCGAGTGGGCTTGATCAAGTTTGGATCGCGAGTCGATGTTCTTCTGGACGCTTCCGTCAGCTTGCACATAAAAATTGGCGATCATGTAAAGGGCGGGGCGAGTGTGTTGGCTTCCGCTCAAAGCGTCTCCCACCAACTGATCGGGGTGGGTGCGGCGCAATCCGGGCAAGGAGCGCGGTAATGGACCCGGAAGCCGCGGAAACCCCGAAGCGCCGCCAGGAGGACAAGCCTCCGAGGCGTTTGCGCAAAGGCATGTACATCCTGCCTTCGTTGTTCACCACGGCGAACATTGCGCTGGGATATTACGCCATCCTGCAGGTCACTCACGGAACGGTTGCCGACCACGCTCACTTCGACAATGCCGCCAGGGCGATTGGGTTCGCCGTGCTTTTTGACGGCCTCGATGGCCGCATCGCGCGCATGACTGGCACCAGCAGCGACTTCGGCCGCGAACTGGATTCTCTGGCCGACGTCATCACCTTTGGCGTGGCTCCGGCGTTGCTTGCCTGGATGTGGGGATTCCGCCAGTTGCCGCCCGGGATGCTGTCTTCGCAGGAAATGGTGGGCAAGGTCGCACAGTTCGGCGCGATTGCCAGTTTCTTATTCCTGGTGGCTGGAGCGAGCCGCTTAGCGCGATTCAATATCGTTTCCAATCCGCAGCCTTCGAATCCGGGGCGTCCTGGTAAAAAATATTTTGTAGGTATGCCCATTCCGGCCGGGGCCGGGGTCATCGCGGCAGTCGTACACTTTTCGGGCGGCGATCCCTTGGTGTGGTGGGGTAGCGCCATCACCTGGATGCTCATCGTCGTCACGGCAGCGTATCTGATGGTGAGCACGTGGCGTTTTTATAGTTTCAAAGATATTGACTTCAACTCGAGGCAACCGTTCAGGTTGATTGTGTTGCTGGCATTGCTGATCGCCGGGATTTGGGTGTTCTCGCAGACGGTGTTATTCATCATTGCATTGACCTACATGTTCTCGGGCGTTTTCTGGCGCTTGCAATGGGTATTCCGGCGTAAGCCGAATCCTCCGCCTCCGACCTACAAGGAGGCGTCGCAAATTTCATGAGTTCGAATTTCAAGCCTGTAGCCGTTTCTCATCCGGAGCCGGCGCGCGGAGGGAATTTTTATCGCCTTGCGATTGTCGGTGCTGGATCGCTGAAGGGAAAGGAAGTTGCGGAAGTACTCAACGATCGAAATTTTCCGTCTCTGGATGTAAAGCTGCTCGACGATGATGAGTCGCTCGGCAAACTGGAAGCGGTGAAGGACGAAGTTACCTTCATTCAAAGCGTACGTACCGAACAATTCAACAAAACGGATTTTACTTTTTTTGCCTCCGACCCTGATTCCACCCGTAAATACTGGAAAGTCGCGCGCGACGCCGGAAGCGCGATTGTGGACCTTTCTTACGCTCTGGAAGACGAACCCAACGCCGCCGTGCGCTCGCCCTGGCTGGAACGTCAACTAGGTCAAGTGCGGGCGCCGGATTTGCAGCCCGGTCCGGCCGTCGTAGCGCATCCTGCAGCGGTGGTCTTAGCACTCCTGCTGGTTCGATTGCAGAAAATGGGGACTGTCGAGCGGTCGGCGGCTACGGTGTACGAGCCTGCGTCGGAACACGCACAGAAGGGTATGGACGAACTGCACGAGCAGACGGTCAACCTGCTTTCTTTCCAGCCGTTGCCGAAAACTATTTACGATACCCAGGTAGCTTTCAATATGATCGCGCGCTATGGCGAACAGTCGGTGCCGGCGCTGGCGACGATTGAGCGTCGCGTGCTAAGGCACTATAAGCAAATTGCCGGCAAGGATGCGCCGATACCCTCGCTGCTGTTGGTGCAGGCGCCCATTTTCCACGGACATGCTTTTTCGGTGCACATCGAGATGCAGCAAGCCATCGATATTGCGAGAGTCTCGCAAGCATTGACAGGCGAGCATGTAGTCATCACGCTTGCGGCCGAGGACGGGCCCAACAATGTGAATGCCGCCGGACAGAACAATATTCTGGTCTCAATCGTCCCCGATGCCAGCAATGCCAACGGATTCTGGTTATGGGTGGCCTCGGACAATTTGCGCATAGCGGCCTCCGGCGCGGTGGAATGCGCTGAATCCATGGCTGCGACTCGTCCTAAGGGAAAAATTCAGTGAGACATCTGGCGCTGGCAGCGGCGGCGCTCATCTGCCTGACGGGGTGCGGTTATCATACCGCCGGCCATACCGTTTCGATTCCAGAGAATGTTCGTACGATCGCGGTCCCAGCGTTTACCAGTCAGACCCAGACATTTAAGATCGAGCAGATTCTTACTAAAGCCGTAGTTAGAGAAATGGTGACTCGCACTCATTACCGCATCATTAACGAAGAAAATGACGATGCGGATGCTACTCTGCACGGGACCGTGCTCTCTACCTACGCTTCACCGCTCACGTACGACTCGACTACCGGGCGGGCTGCGAGCGCACTGGTGGTCGTTACCATGAAAGTTTCCCTGACCGACAAACACGGCAAGGTGCTCTATCAGAATCCTTCTTATTTATTCCGCGAACAGTATGAGGTTTCGAGCGATCTGGCTACATTTTTTGAAGAAGATTCGCCGGCCTACCAGCGGCTGTCGCGCGATTTCGCTCAGACTCTGGTGTCGAATGTGCTGGAGGGCTTCTGATGCGGGCGTTTGCACAGGCTGATCGCTTCGTTTCTGAAGTCGAAGCTCATAAGCTGAAGCCTGCTTATCTGTTCGTCGGCGATGAGGTTTTCTTCCGAAAACGTTGCCGGGAAGCCATTCTGCAACATCTGGTACCCGCCGATCTCCGGGATTTCAGCATGTTCGATTTCGATCTCTCTGAAACCGATTTGGTGGAAGTCCTCGACCGCGCCCGTACGCCATCTTTGATGGCGCCGTTCCAGGTTTTCTTTGTGCGTGGGGTAAAGAATCTTTTCGGACGCGGTTCGAACGACGAAAAACTTTCTTCTATCGAGCAATACTGCAAAGATCCCAATCCCGATGCGGTGTTGATTTTTGTTGCCGACCATATCAGCATCCCCGCCGACGCGCGCCGCATGGACATGACCGACAAGGAGCGCTACGAGCGTATCCGCGAGACCATGGGCCAATATTGCACTATCGTGGAGTTGGCTCGAGTTGAGGAAAGTGAAGCGGTACGCTGGATCGGCGAATACGGATTGACTCGCGACGTAAAGATCGACACTGACGCAGCCCGCGAACTGGTCGACGCCTTGGGCGGCGACATGATGATGATCTCGAATGAACTTGAAAAGCTGATGCTCTACGTCGGAGAGAAAAAGCGCATCACGCTCGGCGATGTCGAGACCATGGTGCTGGCTGCCAAACAGCGGTCGTTGTATGAACTGACCGATGCAATCTCATCCAAAGACCGGGTACGCGCTCTTGAAATGCTGGACTCTATGCTTAACGTCGGCGATGGTGACGAGGCTGCCATCGGGCATCTGTATATGCTGGCCAAAACTTTCCGCCAGATGCTGGTGATTCTCGAGCGCAATGTCCGCGATCAACGCATGTTATGGGCTGCGCTGTGGCAGGGATTTCGGGTGCCTCCGTTTGCCGCCGACGACATCATCAAGCAGGCGCGGCGCTATAAATCCAAGCGTGAATTGACGCGGGCGATTCGCCTGGTGGCAAAAACTGATCTCGCGCTCCGTTCGAATCCTCCGAGCAAGAGGATGATGCTGGAAAAGCTTGTCCTCGATCTGACCGCCGAGCCGAGACCTGAATCGGAGTGGATGCAGGAAGAATTGCCAGTTTGAGTGAGCGGCGCTTTCGGCTGCCGCTGTTTTCGCGGATGAACCCACACCCTTGTCATTCCGACGCGGAGCGAGGAATCGCCTGCTTACCCGCCCGCCAGGACAAAGAGATTCCTCGCTACGGTTCGGAATGGGATATAAAGCAAAACGGCAAGCCAAAAGCTTGCCGTTCCTGTTTAGCTAGAAGCCAGGAGCTGCGTTACTTCAACGCCTTCACGCGCACGCTCAGCCGTGACTTATAGCGCGACGCAGTATTCTTGTGGATCACGCCTTTCTGAATTGCCTTGTCAAGTGCGGATACGGTCTCGCGGAAAACCTGCTCGGCGTTCTTCTTGTCGCCCTTTTCCAGACCCTCGCGCAGTTCGCGCAATGCACCTCGCAGTTGAGAGGTGTTGCTGCGATTGCGGGCGGTGCGCTTTTCAGTCTGACGGGCGCGTTTGATCGCCGAAAAATGATTTGCCATGTGCGACAGTTACCTTCGTTTCTAAGGGTATCTCGATTAGAGATGTTCCGGTGGGTGCCGAATAGAGTATTTTACGGGAGCGACTGCCACAGGTCAAACCCATATGCCGGACGCCCTTTCACGCCTGAAGATCCTGATCGATTCGAACACGCCCATTGTCGTGGTCGAAACGGTCGAGGAGATGCATGCCGTACGGTTGGTACGGGCCGCCTGTGCGTCGTTGAACCTCGCGGCCTTCGAGTGGAGCATCGCTTCCGGCCTGGCCCGCTGCGGCAGCGATGGCCCGGCTCAAGTGCTTAGCGATACTTATAGCAACGCTACCGGCCACGATTCAACCGACATCGCGGCAAAAGCGATCTACAACAGCCGCGAACCGGTGCAGGTGCTGGGAAATCTGGAAGGCATTTCGGTCGATGCGGCCTTCATCTTGAAGGACTTTCACCGTCACATGGACGATCCCGTGGTGGTGCGGCGTCTTCGCGATGTCGGACAGAAATTTTCGCAGAACCGGCGCACGGTGATCATCACAGCGCCATCGATTGTGATCCCGCCGGAACTTGCCAGCTTGGTGGAGTTTTTGGAGCTGCCGCTTCCGGATAAACAACGTCTGCGCCAGATTATTGACGAAATGATTGTGCGGGTGGGCAAGACCCGGACGCTCAAACGCAATCTGGATTCGGCTGGACTCGATGCCATGGCGGATAATCTGCGCGGTCTGAGCGAAGAAGAAGCCGAGCGTGCAGTCTCGCAGGCGCTGGTGACGCGGTACGGATTGACTCCCGAGATTGTGACCGATGTTCTGCAAGCCAAGAAAGATTTGCTGCGCCGATCGGAGATGCTCGACTTCGTGGCAGTCTCGGACACGTTGTCGAGCGTAGGCGGCTTGGAGAACTTGAAGACGTGGCTGTCGGAACGGCAGGGAACATGGAATGACGCCGCGAAGGAGTTCGGATTAGAACCGCCCCGCGGGGTGATTATCCTAGGCGTTCAGGGATGCGGCAAAAGCATGTGCGCTCGAGCCATCGCCGGCGAGTGGGAAATTCCACTGGTCAAGTTCGATACGGCGGCGATCTTCGACAAGTACATTGGCGAGACGGAAAAGCGAATTCTCAAAGTCTTTCAGGTAGCGGAAGGCCTCGCGCCGTGCGTGTTATGGATCGACGAATTGGAAAAAGTATTTGCGGGGAGCGGCCCCGATTCGGCGTCGTCCGATGCAGGCGTTTCCTCGCGTCTCTTAGGGGCGTTTCTTTCCTGGATGCAAGATCGCGAAGCTCCGGTATTCGTGGCCGCAACCTGCAACAACGTGAGTGCGCTGCCGCCGGAACTCATCCGCAAAGGACGTTTTGATGAACTGTTTTTCGTCGACTTACCAAATCAAGCCGAGCGCAAACAGATATTCGGCATCCAGTTGACGAAGCGAAAACGAAATCCTGCGGAGTTCGATTTAGATCTAGTGGCATTAACCGCACGCGGATATTCCGGCGCGGAAATTGAAGCGTCCGTACAGTCGGCGCTCTACGCAGCTTTCTCCGGCAAACAGCCGCTGACTACGCAAACCCTCGTCCAGGCCCTGAAGGCAACGGTGCCGCTCTCCACGACGCGTGCCGAAGAGATCGAAGCGCTGAGGGATTGGGCAGGGAAGCGGGCAGTACCGGCGTCCGTGGCGGACGCGAAGGGCGAAGGGGCATAATCGAGCAATGTGCCAGCGATGCGACGGGTTCTCAGAGAGAATTCGCGTCAATACCCCGTATGAGTATCGAGACCTCGTCAGGCAACTCATCGATATTGTTAAACAGGGGACGTTTCGCATCGTCCGAGGAACTTGTGCTTTGAACGAGGTTCTCGGGCCCGGGCCGTGGCCGGGAGACATCATAAGTCACGTTTTTGAATGTGTATCCTGCGGTAGAAGATTTCGATTGGGTGTCGAAACCTATCATGGTTCAGGGGGGAGTTGGGAAGCCGTGACAACTCCAGGGCCAGATCCAACTGACATCCAGTGATAGGTTGACTCCCTTCACCAGAGAAGGGTAACCTTTACCCAATGGTGGTTGCTTCCTCGGGAGCGCGCATATCGCGGCCGGTTTCCATCTCCAGACAGTTGAAAGTTTATGTGCGTGAAAGCAGGCGGGAGTGTCGCTGCCACTTGGTTTATCAGCATCATAGAGGCGAATGAAGAAAAGCATCGAAATTAGCCCCAACATTGAGACCCTGTTCGGCACGCGGGACGAAAACGTGCGTCTGCTGGAAGATGGGCTAAACGTCAATATTGACCTGCGCGCGAATTCGATTTCGCTCGAAGGGACGCCGCAGGATCTGGCGCGGGCGGAACAAATTTTTTCCGATTACGACTACCTACAGCGTTCCGGGCATGCCTTCAACAACGGTGACTTGAACAGCATGTTGCGGGTGCTGATCGCCGATCCTAAAGTCACTTTGCGAGGATTAGCAGAGGCGGGCAAGCAGCGGTCGTTTGGAAGACGCACCGTGCAGCCCAAGAGTTCGAACCAGCGCCGGTATCTGGATGCCATCGAAAATCACGACATGGTTTTTGGCATTGGGCCGGCCGGAACCGGTAAGACTTATCTGGCAGTAGCCATGGCGATTTCCGCGCTGCAGTCCAAACGCGTGAATCGCATTATTCTGGCTCGCCCCGCCGTCGAGGCCGGCGAGCGGCTGGGATTTCTGCCGGGCACTTTGCAGGAGAAGATTGATCCCTATTTGCGTCCTCTTTACGACGCGCTCTATGACATGCTCGATCCAGAAAAAGTGGACCGCTATCTGGAAAAGAACGTCATCGAGATTGCACCAATCGCCTTTATGCGTGGGCGTACATTGAACGACTCGTTTGTGATTCTGGACGAAGCGCAAAATACAACCTCCGAGCAGATGAAGATGTTCGTTACCCGCCTGGGATTCAACTCCAAGGCCGTAATCACGGGCGATGTGACGCAGATCGATCTGCCCAACGCCAAACGTAGCGGCCTGCTCGAGGCCGTTGATGTCCTGAAGAGTGTCGAAGGTTTGGCCTTCTGCTATTTCGATGACACCGATGTGGTGAGGCATCATCTGGTGCAGCGGATCATCCGCGCCTATGACGAGCGAAAGGCGCGGAACGAGCAACAACAGTTGCCGCTGCTGGATGCAGGGTTGCGGGCTAATGGCCATCGCGAACACGAGGCGAAGCATGAAAATCCCTTGGACTCATCGACGGAAGTGGAAACCAAGGAATAGACGGAATAGAATCTTTCAGGAGGGTGCCAGGGACTTGGCCTCTCCTGTTTTCTTTTGAATCGCTGAGGATACCCAAGATTTGGTGATTTTTCGGAAGCCGATTGCGGGATTGAGCGAGGTGGCATTGGCCCGATTTGTAGCAAAAGCAATCCGAATTGTCCGGTTGAAGGGCGAGGTCCATATTCTAGTGACCAGCAGCCATGAGTTGCGACGATTGAATCGTAACTTTCTACGGAAGGACAAGGCCACCGACGTGCTTTCGTTCCCGGCAGCCTCCAACTTGTCAGCAGGGCTAGCTGGCGACGTGGCAATTTCAGCGGAAATCGCGGCCAGGAATGCTCGACAACTCGGGCATTCGACTGCTCAGGAAATAGAGATTCTTGCCTTGCACGGTTTGCTTCACCTGGCTGGCTACGATCACGAGAACGATCGTGGAGAAATGGCTCGGAAGGAATTGCATCTGCGGAAGTCACTTGGTTTGCCGGTCGGTTTGATTGAGAGAAACAATCGAAATCAAAAACCTTTGACCGTAAAGACTCTGCAAAGAAAACCGCGCGTACGAACACGTTCATGAATCTTGCCATCGCTATCGGGTTCGCATTGTTGCTTGGCGTGTTGACCCTGGCTTCCTACGTGGACCGCGTCTACACGGAGATTGGTAGGTTCCTATCTCGCGAATTTCAGGACAACATTGACACGTTTGAACAAAGTGTCGAACCCAAACTTGGCGTCAGCAGGGAGCGCGCTGCGCTATCCATGGCCGTCCTAACTCAACTCACCATGGCGGCAATCGCGTTGTTGGTGGGCTTTGCCGTGTTTCGTGATCGGGTTTGGGCGGTGCAGGAAATTCTGCAAGCCAGCCTGAGTTTAATCATCGTGATAATTGTGTTTAATCGATTCCTGCCGTTAGTTTTCTTTTCCCGCACCAAGGGTCAATGGCTGGTCCGCTGGACTGTTCTTCTGCGCTTCCTGATTTATGCAATGTTGCCCATTACCTTGTCCTTGGGCTTCCTGCAATCGGTCGCGGCGCTGACCAAGGAACATTCCGAGGAACAGCCGGAGACGCAGGCGGAAGCTGTGGACGCACTCATTGAAGCTGGACAGGAAGAAGGTATCCTCGACGAAAGCAATCGTGACTTGATCCAATCGGTGGTAGAGTTCGGCGAAAAGACGGTGCGCGATGCCATGAAGCCGCGGCCAGAGATCGTCGCTGTCCCGACCAACACGACAGTCGAGCAATTTATTGACTTGCTACGTACCAAGCCTTTTTCTCGGGTGCCGGTTTTTGATGGCACGATTCACAACATCGTCGGGATTGTGCATGCGCAGGATGTCCTGCAAGTGAGCGACACCGAGGCCCACGCCCGTACCGTGGATTCACTGATGCGCAAGGATGTCTACTTCGTTCCCGAAAGCAAACAGGGTAGCGATCTTTTGCGCGAAATGCAGAAACACAACATTCGCATGGCGATCGTTGTCGATGAGTACGGTGGCGTTGCCGGACTGGTCACGATCGAAGATTTGGTCGAGGAAATTGTCGGGGAAATTGGCGACGAACATGAGAAGGCCCAGGTTTCGCGCGAGAGTGAGTACTCTTATGTGGTGCCGGGAAATATGGATGTCGACCGGCTCGATGAGTTGTTCGGAATGCGTCCAGAAGGGCGAGAGTCCGCAACAGTCGCGGGGCTAGTCAGCGAACTGGCTGGAAGAATTCCGCAAAAAGGTGAAGTGATCGAAGAACACGGGCTCCGGTTTGAAGTGCTCGAGTCGACCAAGCGGAAAGTCCAGCGTGTCCGGATTTCCGTACCAGAACCGAACTTGACTGAGCAGAAGCAAATGAAGCTGATATAGTCTTTGAGGCGCGTAGTCGGGTTCACCGTTCGCACATTTTACCCATGGCCTTTCATTCCGGATTTGTATGTATACTCGGTCGCCCAAACGCTGGCAAATCCACGCTGCTGAACGCGCTGGTGGGCGAGAAACTGGCGATCGTCAGTCCCAAGCCGCAGACTACGCGCAATCGCATTCTTGGAATTATTCAGGTTCCCAAACAAAAAGGCAGAGTCGCCGGACAGGTGGTCCTGATCGATACGCCTGGGGTACACACGCCGGACAGTTCTCTTGGTAAGAAAATGATGGGCGAAGTGCGGGAGGCGATGGATGGTTGCGATCTGATTCTGCTCATTGTGGACGCATCCAAGAAATCCCGCCCCGACGATCAGGCTGTCCTCGAGATATTGAAGCGATCCAAGACCCCAGCTCTTCTGCTCTTAAATAAAATCGATCTTCTCCGCGGCGGCAAGGGCAAATTGCTGCCGATCATAGAGGAATATTCGAAGCTGCATAAATTCAAGGAAGTGATTCCGCTCTCCGCGCGCAAGGGCGAGGGTCTGGATCTGTTGATCGACAAAGTGATCCGAGTTCTGCCCGAAGGCCCACACTACTTTCCCGACGATCAAGTCACCGATCAGCCGACGCGATTCATGGTGGCGGAGATCATCCGCGAACAAGTGCTGATGGGGACGAGCGAAGAAGTTCCCTACGCGACGACTGTAGTTATTGAACAATTCGAGGAAGGGAAGAAACTTACTCGAATTGCGGCGGCAATTTATTGCGAGCGGGAGGGCCAGAAGGGGATTCTGGTCGGCAAGGGCGGTCAGATGTTGAAAAAGATCGGGACTGCCGCGCGGAAGCAAATTGAAGAGATGGTGGGAACCAAGGTTTATCTCGAACTTTTCGTCAAGGTGAAAGCCGACTGGCGGGAGTCGCATGAGTTTGTCGAGGAACTGGACTGGAGGCGGCAATTGGAACGATTAGCCGGGCCTGCAAGAAAAATGAACGTCGATACAACATCGTTTGCTCCAACCTTTGATTTCGATCCGGAGAAGCTGATTCTCAAGCTCAACGTGAAACTGGCGGCCGACAGGAATGCCGTTGACCCGGTCGTGCAACAAGTGATGAAAATCGTGTGTCAGATGAAACCGATTGCGGGCAAGGAAGACGCCATCGAGCTGGCATTGACGGAAGCGCTCGCCAACGCAGTAGTGCACGGCGCCAAGGCGGATCCTTCGAAAATCATCGAATGTGATGTGGCATACGACGAGAACCGGGGCATGCTGATTGTTGTCCGCGACCCTGGGGAGGGATTCAATCCGGAAATGATTCCCAGTCCTGTCCAGGGAAAGAATCTTTACTCAAATGGCGGCCGTGGGATTTATCTCATCAACCAGCTTATGGACGAAGTGAAGTTTATGAAGAATGGCGCTGAGATTCACATGCTCAAGCGGTAATGTTTACAGAATGAGAGTCCTAACAAAACAATAAGCTCTGTCGTCCTGAGCGTAGTGAGTCCGCTCGGCACGAGCGACTTACGGAGTCGAAGTACCCTACTCCTGGCAGAAGTGATCGGAATCGGGGTCCTTCGGCAGCGAGGACTTCGTTGTCGCGATCTCCGCTGAGGATGACAAGACTTAGGGTTTCTACTCTTTCACAGCAATTCCCAGAGTTTTCATCTTGCGATAAAGATGGCTTCGTTCCAGGCCAAGAGCTTCGGCAGTTCGGCTGACGTTTCCGTGATTGTCATCGAGTTTCTTCAAAATATAATCGCGTTCATAGGCGTCACGGGCCTGGTGCAGAGTGGAAAACTCGGCTCCGGCCGCGCGGCGGGTGCCATCCCGATACACCAGGGGCGGCAAATGCTTGCGCTCGAAACGAATGGTCGCGGGATTCATGATCACGATGCGTTCGATAACGTTGCGCAGTTCCCGTACGTTTCCCGGCCAGGTGTATCGCATTAACGTATCGATGGAATCGTCGCTGATTTCTCGTTGCCGGCGGCCGTAAGTTGCGGAAAATTCTTTCAGAAAATGACGAGCGAGCAACGGGACATCCTCTTTACGTTCGCGCAACGGTGGAACCGAAAAGGGAATGACGTTCAAGCGATAGAACAAATCCTCGCGAAAATTCCCGCGTGAGATTTCTTCTTCCAGATCTTTGTTGGTCGAAGCGATGATGCGAGCGTCTACGGTAACGGGCTCGTCGCTGCCTACGGGGATGAAGCGCTGTTCATCGAGAGTTCGTAAGACTTTCGACTGAGTTTTAAGACTCATATCGCCGATTTCGTCGAGAAACAGCGTCCCGCCGTTTGCTTTCTGAAACTTGCCTTCCTTGTCGACACCTGCCGCCGGAAATGAATGCTTGCGATGCCCGAAGAGCTCGCTCTCGATGAGGTCTTCGGGGATGGCCGCGCAATTCACTTCCACAAACATTTCGTTCTTTCGCAGGCTCTGAGAATGAATCGCGTGAGCTACCAGTTCTTTTCCGGTGCCCGATTCGCCATAGATAAGGACCCGGCCATTCGTCGGCGCCATAAGCTGGATTTGCTGGCGCAGCGCTTTCATGGGGATGCTGTCGCCGGCGATAACGCTCTTGGGAGTGAGTTGCCGCTTGAGTTCGCGGTTCTCCTGACGCAATCGATTAGCGTCGATCGCGTGCTTAATCAAGGTCAGAGTTTTGTCGATGGAAAGCGGCTTTTCCAGAAAGTCATAAGCTCCGAGTTTGGTCGCCCGTACCGCGGTCTCAATGGTGCCGTGTCCTGAAATCATGATGACTTCAGGTGCGTTTTCAATTTCGCGGATCTTTTGCAGCGTGTCGAGACCGTCCATGCCAGGTAGCCAGACGTCGAGGAGCACAGCGTCAAAAACGCGCTTGCGCAGAAGTTCCAGGCAAGCTTCGCCACTTTCGGCGGATTGCGTTTTGTACCCCTCGTCTTCGAGAACGCCTTTGAGCGACTGCCGGATCGTGGGTTCATCATCTACGATGAGAATGTTATGCATGCTGGACGGTGACTGCGCCTACGGCTTCGGGCACGACAGGCAGTTCGACTACGAACCTGGTGCCGACGGGCTGATTCTCTTCCACCCGAATCGATCCATGATGATCTTCAACAATCCGGCTCACAATCGCCAGGCCGAGGCCGGTGCCACGTTTCTTAGTGGAAAAATAGGGTAGAAAAAGACGTTCTTTTGATTCCTGGCTTACGCCATGTCCGGTATCAGAGACGCTGATCTCGACCGCGTCGCGACTGGCAACGAGTGATGTGCAGATCTCAATTTCGCGCAGCATCGAACTCTGCATGGCCTCGGCGGCATTGTCTACCAGATTCGCCAGAGCGCGTTTGATGGCTTCCGCATCCGCCATCACCTTCGGTAAATCGCCCGCCAGGGAGGTACGCACATGAATACCATCCAAGCGGCCGTTGAACATGGAAAGGGCGTTCTCAACGATGGGGTTGATGCTCGCCGGTTGAGGCTGTGCGGTGGGGAATCGCGCCAAGGTTGAAAATTCATCAACCAAAGTTCGCACCGTTTGTACGGCACCGGCGATGGTTTCCGCGCAACTATCGATGATGGCTAGCGAAGGCGCATCGGGAGGGCTGCCGCGATCTAAATGCCGTCGAATGCGTTCGGCGGATAATGCAATCGGGGTCAGGGGATTCTTGATCTCATGCGCCACACGACGCGCTACCTCGCGCCACGCCGCCTGTTTTTGTGCTTTCAACAAGTCAGACAAATCTTCAAATACTAAAACGTATCCGACGCGTTGTCCTTCATGCAGCAGGGTGGCCACGGTGGCGGCGACGTTCAGCGAGGCACGCTGTACAACCATTTCCATTTGAGTGGTGGTTGTGCCCATCCGATCGGCACGGCGCAGTAAGGGCTCCAGGTCTTCCAAGACTTCGGGCGAGAATACGTCGCGAAGCTGTGCTCCAATCAATATTGTCGGAGCGTCATTGTCTTCTCGAACCGGGTGGAACAGACGAAGCAGCGCCTGGTTCACATGAGTAATGCGGCGTTCTGCATTCACCGAAAGCACGCCGGTAGGAATACTTTCCAGGATGGTTTCGATGTGGCGGCGGCGCTGTTCCAACGCACTGTTCGCGGCACCGAGTTCGCGGCTGGAAGCTTCAATCTGGCGGCGGCTGGACTCCAATTCTTCAGCCATCCGATTGAATGATCGCACCAGGTCGCCAATTTCGTCGGCGGCGTGGACTTCCACGCGATAGTCGAGCCTTCCGCGAGAAATCTCCTGGGTCGCTTCCGCAAGCGCCGCAACCGGACGCGTGACCAGTTTCGAAAGAAACAATGCAAGCCAGGTGGTGGCAAAAAGGACCAGAACCGTCAGCAACAACAACAGTCCCATGTAGGTGCGGCGCACCAGTTTGCGTTGACGGCTGAGTTCAAGATAGCGCTGCTGGCTGGCTTCAATCTCTTTGACCGTCTCCGAAAACCTTTTCGGCAGAGGCATGGCGACGAGGATTAATCCATGATGACCGACCGCTGCACTGCCCAAAATATATTCGATTTGATTGATCGTCAGAGTCGGGACCGGGGTATCGGAAGCGAGTTTGTCGAACGGGATCCTGGTCTTAAGTTGTGGCCAGGGCGTGGGTGCGCCGAAACTGGCCTCGGCCTCGCCATCGTTGATGGCGACTGCAAATCCGCTTTGTAGTGTCGGCTCGTGCCTCCGGAATTCTTCCACTACCGGAGAGAAGCTGTGACCCGCGAAGGCATATTGCGTTTCCGGCGTTGCGGCGATTGAAACCGCCTCGGCGTGCGCATTCTGCCAGGCATATCTCGAAAGCAAGGATGCCATTGTCGCGGTTTGCTGCCGCACCTCTTCCACCGGACTGGAGAACCATCGCTCAATCGAGCGGTTCATTAATCCGTAAGCGAACCAGAACATGACGATCACGGGAAGGAACGAAAGCAGCAGGCTCACCACCACTAGTCGCGTGCGGAACTTGGAGCCCAACACTCCTAATCTGCGCTCCGCAAAAACTTTCAGCAGGTTCCGCACCAGCACGAATGTCAGCGCCACGAATAGCAGCGAAATCGTGATGGAAAGCGAAACAAAGAACAGAGGCTGCTGACTGTTCTGCGGATTCAGAAATGGCAGGTCAAACGACGATTGCGAAAGCAGGATGCCAAAAAGCAGAAGCGCGCCCACGGCCACGGTAATAATCAGCTTCTTCCGGCTGGAAGTTTTTTCCGAAAGACGGGTTGGATTGGGGGCAGCCACAAGAATCACAACTTGTACCCACTACGATTGCGGCGAGAGGGTAAGCGATTCATTATAAAGCCGGGAATGGGGCCTCACAGAAGTGCCCTGGAATGTTCTCGCACCTATTTAGAAGGACTCGCAGCGAAGGATTGTCGCAATGCGTCGTAAGCTGGTTTGGCATGATATTGCTTGTCGAAAAGCAGTCCCGCACCCTCGCTGCCATGCGTGAACCACCCGATCCATGAATATTTGTCAGTGAATCCCCAAGTCTGGAAGGCGGTGCAGCCGGGGTGCTTCAGACAAACTGTGGCGATCTGACGATAAATTTCGGCTTGCCGCAAAAGATCCTCCGGTCTCGCAGGATTTTTGGCCGCATCCACGGGTAAGGCAACATCCATCTCGGTGATTTGGACCTGGACGCCGAGTTTGGTGAATCGCGCGATGTTTTCAGCGATCGACGGAACATCAGGGTTGAGATTGAAAATATGCATTTGCAGACCAACGCCGTCGATGGGTACACCTCTTTCTTTAAACTCCTTGACCATTTCGTAAACCGCGTCTGACTTGCGGTTCACTGCCTCGGCCCCGGCTTCGTTATAGAAAAGCAATGCTTGCGGATCGGCCTCATGGGTCCACCGAAGCGCTTGTTCGATGTACTCAGCGTGCTTGCTGGCGAAGCCAATTCCTGGCTGGTCATACCAGATGGAATCGCGCAGGCCGCCATTTCCATCGAAGGCCTCGTTGACCACATCCCAGGCGAAGACCTTGCCTCGATATCGCCCAACCACGCGCCGGATGTGCTCGTGCAGCAGGTCAGCCAACTGTTGCGAACTGTAATGACCATCCGCAAGCCACTTCGGATTATGGATCCCCCACATGAGGTTATGGCCGCGCACTTTCATGCCGTGGGCTTGAGCGAAATCCACCAGGCGGTCCGCAGGTTCGAAATTGAAAGTCTTTTCGTCGGGACGGATTGCCGTCCACTTCATCGCGTCTTCGGGTTCAATCATGTTGAACTCGCGCGCGAGCGTGGATGTGTAGGCTACTTCGGAAAGATAAACAGGATTCACTGCCGTGCCCACCAACATTCCGATGCGGTCCGCCTCTTGTCTCAGACTTTGAGCCGCGAGGGTAACAGCGAAGCAGGTGATTACAGAAAAGATACTCAGTCGAACATAAATTCGCGTCGGCATGACTTGCAGGTAATGCCCAAAGCATACACCGGTTACTAAAGTGTCCGTTTGCGACTGCCACAATTTGTCCTTAGGCTCTTCTAGGAAACGCCCGTTTTCGGCTGTTTCCGGGGTTTCGGCGACGGATAAACCCATGAATCACTGGGAGTACACCCACCTCTATAGAACCAAAGTTACTGGTGCGGTAATCCATCTAAGGTGACAATTTATGTCAACGCGGGAACACGTGGGATGTCTCCCCTGACAAACCGCCACGATTTCGCGTCAGCCAAACCAAGCTAGTGATTTCTGTGTCGTGAAGACTTAGGAGATTGAAAGTATGTCTCAACGGCTGGGAGATCTTCTTGTAAAAGAGAAGGTCATATCTCCAGAGCAGTTGCAACAGGCGACGAAGGTGCAGAAGGAAACTAACTGCCGCCTGGGCTCCGCCCTGGTGAAGTTAGGGTTCTTGAGTGACGAAGACGTCACCAATTTCCTTTCGCGCCAGTATGGCGTTCCCGCCATCAATCTTTCCTATTTCGAAATCGATGCTTCGGTTGTAAAGCTCATCCCATTTGAAACTGCCAAGCGCTATCAAATTCTTCCATTGAGCCGGGTTGGTGCTTCGCTGACCATCGCGATGGTCGATCCCACCAACGTCTTCGCCATGGACGACATCAAGTTCATGACCGGCTTCAACATTGAGCCGGTGGTGGCTTCTGAAAGTTCCATTCTCGAAGGCATCGACAAAGCTTACGGCACCACGAAGGAAGAAGACCTCGAACAGGTAATGCAGTCCATCACCGACATGGACGAGGCCGACGTCGAACTGCAGGCGGAGCAGGAAGAAATTGGGCTGGCCGATCTCGAGCGGGCCGCTGATGAAGCTCCGATCGTCAAGCTGGTGAACCTCATTCTGACCGATTCCGTAAAGCGCGGAGCCAGCGACATCCACATGGAGCCGTATGAAAAGGAATTTCGTGTGCGGTTCCGTATTGACGGTATTTTGCAGAGCATCATGTCGCCGCCGCTCAAGTTGAAGGACGCCATTATCTCCCGCGTCAAGATCATGTCGAAGTTGGACATCAGCGAAAAGCGCCTGCCGCAAGACGGACGCATCATGCTGAAGATGCAAATTGGCGGGAAGAAAAAGCAGCTCGACTTCCGCGTCAGCACGCTGCCCACACTCTGGGGCGAAAAGATCGTGATGCGGTTGCTCGATAAAGAGAACTTGCGTCTCGACATGACCAAGCTTGGATTCGAGCCGGAATCGCTGGTCAAGTTCGAAAAGGCCATTTTGAAGCCGTACGGCATGGTGCTCGTGACCGGGCCAACCGGCTCCGGTAAAACGAACACCCTGTATTCGTCGATCGCGCGTCTCAATCAGCCCGATACAAACATTATGACCGCCGAAGATCCGGTCGAATTTCAGCTGGCTGGCGTCAACCAGGTGCAGATGAAGGAACAGATCGGCTTGAACTTTGCGGCCGCCCTGCGCGCTTTCCTTCGCCAGGATCCCAATATCATTCTGGTCGGCGAAATCCGAGACTTTGAAACCGCAGAAATCGCCATCAAAGCCGCTCTCACCGGTCACTTGGTTCTTTCCACCCTGCACACCAACGGTGCGCCGGAAACTATTACGCGCTTGATGAACATGGGTATTGAGCCCTTCCTGGTGGCGACCTCGGTCCATCTGATCTGCGCCCAACGACTGATTCGCAGAATTTGCAAAGACTGTACGGAAGTCGTGGAAGTCCCAATTCAAACTTTGATTGAAGAAGGTTTTTCACCGGAAGAAGCCAAGACGGTAAAAGTCCAAAAAGGCAAAGGATGCGGAGTCTGCAACAACACCGGCTACAAGGGACGCTGCGGTTTGTACGAAGTCATGGAAGTGGACGACGAGATCAAGGAATTGGTGCTGGTCGGCGCGTCCGCGTTGGAACTGAAGAAAAAAGCGATTGAGCGGGGCATGATCACTCTGCGTCGCAGCGGGCTGATTAAAGTAGCAGCCGGCATGACGACGCTCGAAGAAGTAGCTCGCGAAACTATTCACTAGAGTTCAAGAGGGAAGAAGGGGAAAAAGTCATGGGTCTGGCATTAAGCGATCTGTTGAAACGAATGCTCGAGATGAGCGGCAGCGATCTTCACATCACCACCAACTCGCCACCGCAAATTCGCGTGCATGGACACCTGGTGCCGCTGGACCTGCCGCAAATGACGCCGGCGGAAACCAAGCAGCTCGCCTACAGTGTAATGACTGACGCGCAGAAGCACCGCTTCGAAGAAAGCTTTGAACTCGACTTTTCGTTCGGACTCAAAGGATTGGCCCGCTTCCGTGCCAACGTTTTCAATCAGCGCGGCGCGACTTCGGCCGTCTTCCGTTTGATTCCTTTCGAGATCAAGTCGTTCAATCAGCTTGGTCTGCCCACCGTCGTGAGCAAGATGTGCGACAAGCCGCGCGGATTGGTGCTGGTCACGGGCCCGACCGGTTCCGGTAAATCGACCACTCTGGCCGCGATGATCGACAAGATCAACACCGAGCGTCACGACCACATTCTGACCATCGAAGATCCTATCGAATTCGTCCACATGAACAAGAATTGCGTGGTCAACCAGCGCGAACTGCACGCCGACACCAAGAGTTTCACGGACGCTCTGCGCGCCGCTCTTCGAGAAGATCCCGACGTCGTGCTCATCGGCGAAATGCGCGATTTGGAGACCATCGAATCCGCACTGCGAATCGCCGAAACCGGCCACTTAACCTTCGGCACGCTGCATACCAACTCGGCATCGTCGACCATCAACCGTATTATCGACGTCTTTCCGGCGCACCAGCAGCCTCAGATTCGCGCGCAGCTGTCGCTGGTGCTCGAAGGCATCATGTGCCAAAGCCTTGTTGCCCAAAGCTGACGGCAAAGGACGTGCCATGGCGATGGAAATTCTGGTGCCCAACGCCGCGGTCCGCAACCTGATTCGTGAAGACAAGATCCACCAGATCTACTCTTCCATGCAATCCGGTCAGGACAAATTCGGCATGCAGACCTTCAACCAGTCGCTGGCGACCTTGTATTTCCAAAAGCAGATCACGCTGGAAACGGCGATGGCGCGCTCCAGCAACACGGACGAATTACAGGAAATGATCAATCGCGGCGCAGGACTCTTAAACAAGAGCCAGACCACGCCGGTGATGGCGAAAGGCGCCACGCCCGGCAAGCGGTAAACACTTTGAAATTGCAGATAAGGAATTTAACAAACAAGAAATCTGCAGAGATGTTCAGGAGAGGTCACCATGGCAGTTTTCACGTTTTCGGGCAAGGATGCAGCCGGACAGAAAATCAGCGGCGAACGGAACGCGCCCAATAAGCAAGCGCTGGCCACGCAGTTGCGTCGCGAACAGATCACCGCGGGATCGATTCGCGAAAAGGGCAAGGAATTCTGCCATGCCGACTTTTGGCACGGGCAAGGTCAAGACCAAGGACATCGCGATCTTCTTCCGTCAGTTCTCAGTCATGATTGACGCCGGTCTCCCCTTGGTGCAATGCCTGGAGATCCTCGCCGCCAACCAGGAGAACCTGGCTTTCCAGAAGACGCTGAATGGGGTTCGGACCACGGTTGAAGGCGGTTCCACGCTGGCCAATGCCATGCGGCAATATCCCAAAATATTCGACGACCTCACCACCAACATGATGGAAGCCGGCGAAACCGGCGGTATTCTCGACATCATTCTGCAACGCCTGGCGGCATACGTGGAAAAGGCGGTCAAGCTGAAGTCGGCGGTGAAGTCCGCATTGATTTATCCGGTGGCCGTCGTCAGCATGGCGGTCTTGATCGTGGGCGCATTGCTGAAGTGGGTGGTACCTATTTTCGCCAACCTCTTCGTCGGCTTGGGTGTCGCGCTTCCGTTGCCTACCCGCATCGTCATTGGACTCAGCGCATTCGTAGGCCAATTTTGGTGGTTCTTCGTGGTCGGCGGAGTCGGTCTGGTATTCGGAGTCAAACAGATTCGCAAAGATCCCAGGGGCCGTTTCTACCTCGATTACGCGATGCTTAAGATGCCGATCGTCGGAATCCTGCTGCGCAAGATCGCGGTCGCACGCTTTACCCGAACGTTGGGTACATTGATCACATCCGGCGTACCGATCCTTGAAGGTTTGACCATCACAGCCCGGACCTCGGGCAACGCGGTGCTCGAAGAAGCGTTGATGAAAGTCCGCAAGGCCATTGAAGAAGGCCGCACCATCGTCGATCCGCTCCGCGAATCGGGCGTGTTCCCCAACATGGTGACGCAGATGATCGGCGTTGGTGAAGCCACGGGCGCGATGGATTCCATGCTCCAGAAGATCGCCGACTTCTACGAAGACGAAGTCGATGCGGCGACCAAGGACATGTTGGCCATGCTGGAACCAGTCATCATCGGAATATTGGGCATCTCGGTTGGCGGCATTGTAATTTCGCTGTACATGCCATTGTTCTCGATGATCGCCAAGCTGGCCGGCTAGTCGCAACTCTTTCGGGCGACGAGCGGTTCGGGCAAAATGCAGGCCCGGGCCGCTCCGCCCTCTGAAAACCTCTTCTCGCGCACCGGCCAGCCGTTCGCTAAAAACGTGGACGATGCTCTCGAGAGAGACCACGGGAATCTGGATCAGGCATGCAATCGATGTTCGATGAGCGGCAGTGGCTGGCTTGGCTGGTCAAGGTCCGCATAATCATCCTCACATTCTTGTTAGGGATCGAGCTGGCGATTGCCCGCCTCACTCCATCGCCATTGCCGCTGCGGTTCTTCATCAACGCCATTCTGTTGTGGTACACGATTTCCGTTTTTTATCTTCTTCTGCTCTCTTTCTGGGAAGAGCTTCGCATTCAATCCGTCCTGCAGGTGCTCACCGACCTGGTTCTGGTGAGTCTGGTCGTCTATGCGACAGGCGGGGAAGACAGTTCACTCAACTTCCTTTACCCGCTGGTCATCATTGTGGCCAGCGTTTTGTTGCCGCGTCTGTGGGCTTATCTGACTGCCGCGCTGGCGTTCATCCTTTACGGGACCGTACTCGAGCTGGCATATTTTGGAGTCATTCCGTCCTACTCCGCGTCACACCCGGAACTGCGCGGATTTCAAGCCATCATTTTCGTGAACCTGTTTGCTTATCTGGCAGTCGCATATCTTGCCGGGGTACTTTCCGCCAAGTTGCGGCAGGTGGATTTCAAGCTAAAGCACACCAGCGGAGCCCTGGAGAATCTGCAGGCGCTACACGAGAACATTATTCAGTCCATTAGCGGCGGGCTCATCACCACCGGCCTCGATGGGCACATCACGCTGGCAAATACGGCGGCGCAAACCTTGCTGGGACACTCCGAGTCAGACTTGCTGGGCAAGCCCGTGAACCAGTTCTTTCTGGACCCTTTGCCGCAAGTGGCCGGAGAACCTGCACATGGCGAAGTCCGCTTCGTGGCTGCCAACACTTACCGGAAAACTTTTCGTGTCATGGTCTCGGCATTGACTGTTCCCAGCGGGGCCAATTTCGGTTACGTGTACACCTTTGACGATCTGACGGAAATCCGGCGCCTGGAGCGGGAAGTCCGCATGCAGGACCGACTGGCTGCGGTGGGACGGCTCGCTGCCGCCATTGCTCACGAGATTCGAAATCCCCTCACATCCATTGCTGGATCGGTCGGCATGCTCTCCGGCATTTCCGATCTCAGTGACGAACACCGGCAACTGCTGCAAATCGTCACCCGCGAATCCGAACGCCTGAACAACATCATTACCGATTTCCTGGCGTATTCGCGGGGCAAGCAATATCAATTCACGAAAGTCGACTTGCTGCCCCTCCTCGAAGATACCTTGACGCTGCTGGAACACCGATTGATCGCGGAGAATACCGGTATCCACATCGAACGTAACTTCGCTGTCCCGGAAGCGTTGGCCCTCGCGGACGGCGACAAGATCAAGCAGGTGTTCTGGAATTTCTCCGAAAATGCAGTTCGAGCCATGCGTGGCGGTGGAACTCTCAGGGTTTGGGTGGAATCGGTCGGAGACGACTGGCAGGTAAATTTCGCCGACACCGGCCCGGGCATCGATCCGCAAATCATCGACAAAATTTTCGAGCCCTTCCAATCGCAATTCGAGGGCGGAACGGGCCTGGGATTGGCGATCGTCTACCAGATTGTGCAAGCTCACGAAGGCAAGGTATGGGCCCGCTCGAAGCCAGGCCAGGGCAGCGTGTTCGTTCTGCGTCTACGGCGTTTGATTGCAGCAGAGAAACCCGGCGTGCCGCAGATCGTATCTGATCGGCAAGCTCAAGCCAGTGGGTTCGGAAATGTGAAGACGGTCGCGGCTGTCGGAGGAGGAGCGCGTGGGTAACATTCTTGTCTGCGACGACGAGCGCTCTATCTGCGAAATGCTGGACATCGCGCTACGCCGGGATGGCCACAAAGTCGAGACCGTGAATTCCGGCGAAGCCGCCAAACGAAAACTCGATGGCGCGCTTTACGACGTAATCGTGACCGACATCAAGATGCCCGGCATTAACGGCATCGAAGTCCTGCGCCACGCCCACCAGATCTCGCCCGACTCCGCCGTAATTCTGATTACCGCCGTCGACGATTACGAAGCCGCCGTCCAGGCCGTGAAAGCCGGCGGCGCTACTGACTACATTCGCAAAAGCCCGGGCTTGGTGGACGAAATCAAGCTGGCCATCAATCGGGCGCTCGAAAAGATGTCTCTCAGCCGCCAGAATTTCGCCTTCCGCCGCGATGCGGCCACGCGAAATTCACTCGACAATATTGTTGGCGTAAGCCCCGCGATGGAAAAGCTGAAGCACACCATACGCACCGTCGCTTCCACTCAAAGTACGGTCCTGATCTATGGCGAAAGCGGTACTGGTAAGGAACTGGTAGCTCGTGCCGTCCATGTTTGTTCGCCGCGCGCCGCCGAGCCGTTCGTTTCCATTAACTGCGGCGCATTTCCCGAAACACTTCTGGAGAGCGAACTGTTTGGCTATGTGAAGGGTGCGTTTACCGGGGCCAATCAGAACAAGCGTGGCTTGTTTGAAGTTGCCGATAAGGGAACCGTCTTCCTCGACGAAATCAGCGAAATGAGCCTGACCATGCAGGTGAAACTGCTGCGTGTCTTGCAGGAACGCTGCGTTCGTCCGGTGGGAGGCACCGACGAAATTGCTATCGACGTGCGCGTGATTGCCGCCACTAACCGCGACCTGGACAAGCAAGTCACCGAAAATACTTTCCGCGAAGATTTGTACTACCGGCTCAGCGTCATTCCAGTTTCGGTCCCGCCCTTGCGCCAGCGCCGCGAAGATGTGCCACTATTGGTAAATCATTTCCTGAAAAAATATGTTTCAGCCGCGGGACGCAATATCATCCGGGTCAATCCGCAGTCGCTGGAAACATTGTCGGGCTATGAATGGCCAGGCAATGTCCGGCAACTGGAAAATACCATTGAGCGCGCAGTCGCTCTCGAAACCGGCGAAGAACTGCACGTCGAACTGCCGGCGGAGCGTTCCAAAGCCCGGGCCGCTGCGGCCGGCGTGGGTATGGCTGGCAGCGCCATGGTCGCGGGAGGCGTTCTGCCGGAAGGAATCAACATGGAAAATTATGTTGCCGACATAGAGAAGTCCCTGCTGCAATCGGCACTGACTCAATCGAACGGCGTACAGACACGTGCGGCAGAACTGCTAAAGATCTCCTACCGGTCGTTCCGGCATTTGGCCAAGAAGTATGAACTCTAGGGAAGCTGTCAGCTGTCAGCCTTCAGCTAAACCTGACCAAACTCATTTTCGACAAGTGAATAGCTTGTGATGGTTCAGCTGACGGCTGAAAGCTACTTTTTTTAAGCTGCTGCTTCCATCCCAGCACTCTCGCCTTATTCCCCTCAGCTTCCGCCTCCGGCACCATTCCTTTTTTCTGATAAATCACGGACAGGCTAGTGTGGGCGAGAATGTCGTCCGGATCGAGTTCGGCGATCCGGTTGGCCACGGTAATGGCCTCATCCAGCCGGTCGACGTCTTGCAGGGCGCGGCACATGCCATGCATGGCTTCGGTAAAAGTGGGATCGGCTTCCACGGATTTCCGATACTCGGCCAGAGCGGCTTCCTGATCGCCTTCCAATACAAGATCTAGCGCAGCATAGTAATGATCTTCGGCCTTCTGGCGTGCATTTTCATCGGACATGAAACAGAAATCCTCAGCAGAAGTTGGATTTTAACAGATGCGTATTACCCGGCTGTCCATTAAAGCTCACCACTAAGGGCCCAAGGATCACCAAGGAATGCCTCAGGCTTGAGGATTTCCTTGGTGTCCCTTCGTGTCCTTGGGGGTTATCCAGTTTTGATCCCCTCAGGAGGCGGATCAGCCGCCAGGATTCACGGGCTATACTGGGAAAGCCATGCGCTACATCCTACGATTTTTATGGAACGCCACCCGCGGTCACCGCCTCACGCCGTGGCGCAGTCCATATCTGCTGTGGCGGATCGAAACTTATTGCGGTGTAAAAATGCAGCAGATCGGCTTTCTGGAATTTTGGGAATTCACCTGGCGGGAACGCGTCCACCTATGGCGATTTCTGAAGTGGACAGCCGAGATGGATCGCTACGCGCATCCCGGCTCAAAAACTGCGTAGGAAATGCTTTATTGCCCGGTACCCGCAGCCGCCGCACCTTCCAACAGAATATTCACTTCGCTGCCTTTGCCGGATCCCACTAGCTGCACCGCCGCACCGCGATTCGTCGCGATTTCCAGATAACCCATGCTGCCGAGAATCCCGAACACTTCGCCAGGTCTTCCCTCAGCATAAGTCGCATGGATTTCAGTAATCTCGCATTTCCCGACAACAATCTTGAAGGGAAGCGGATCCAACTGGAAAAGCATGGGCGCATCCAGCGGAGTAATGTTGGTGACCAGGTTGCCGAAGCGATCCACTTTCAATACCACACCGCGCAAGGTTTTACCATCGACGGATTTTGGCTTGGGCGCATTGAACTTTACGAAGTCCGTGATCTCATCCCCGAACTTGTCCGTCTCCATTCGCTTGGAAAGATAAGCTGCCACCGGCGCAAAAATATCGCGTCCATGAAATGTCTTGCTGACCGGCTGCCGGAAATAATGGTCGGAAGTGATGTGGCGAACATGCATCCGTTCTTCCCGCGCATAAATCAGTGAGAGGACTCCATTGTCAGGCGCTACAAAATGATGGCGATCGCTCGAAGCCAGAATCGGCCGGCGTTCCGTGCCTACGCCAGGATCGACGACCACAAGATGCACTGTCGCCGCGGGAAAATAATTGTAGGCCTGGGCGATGGTCAAAGCGCCATCAAGAACGTCGAACGGCTGCACCGCATGGCAAATGTCGATGATTTGCGCATCCGGAACGATCTCCAGGATGACGCCCTTCATGCTCCCAATATAATGGTCGTTCAGTCCAAAATCGGTGGTCAGCGTAATGATCGGGCGGTTCGCCAAGTGCTTTCCTCGCTAATGAAGACGGAGTTTTCCCAGTAAATCTTGACGGTAAGCCCTCGCCTTTGCCGAGTCAAGGCACCGAGGTAACGGAAAAACGTCGTTGGCCGTTGGTCGTTGGCAAAATCAAAGGCTCGTCACACCCATAGGGAACGAAGGCTTCCAGCCAACGACCAACCAACGACGCCCCTGTAACTTGCGACATTCCGCGGTCTCCGGTGTTTATGGGAGATGTAGACTGAAAACGCCTGATTCGAGGATGCCTCATGCTCTCCCGGACGCCGCTCGGCTTCGCAGCATTATTGTTCAGCTTTTTGCACCCCTCGCCAGCAGTCGGCGCCGATCAGGCTCCAATTCAGGTCTGCCAACCCTCAATGACCAAGGCGATCGTGGTTGCCTCTCCATTGCAGCGTCGCGTGGCCGGCGCCAAAGCGCAGCCGCCGGTCACGGACATCTATAACACTTTTGCTTGGCCCGATACGCCACTAGGAATCGTCAAGACCGCGAACGGCTACGAGTTTTTCGGCAGTGACGGCGGAACGCATGCCCGGCAGATGTGGCAAGGCCACTGGGTCGGCAACAACAAGGCCGGATCGATCGTCACCACCATCGGAACTCTCGACAATCCGCTGGGCTCGGAAGACCCCCAGGACGTCAGCGTCTCGCCAAATCCCGATCCCTCAGTCAACCCCAACTACCCGAGCTACGGCTACATGGGTGGGGGGCCGGTCTATCAGGTTCCCATTGGTATGACGGGCGCCGGGAACTTGCTGGCAACTTATCACGCTGAGTTGCCCAAAGATGCGTTGTACGCGTCTCTGGGACTCGCTGCTTCCTCGGACAACGGTCTTACCTGGATCGACCTCGGCGAGATTATTCGCCTCAATCAATCCTACGCGGTCGGGCTTGACGGCTTCGAAATTGGCGATGGACCGCTGGTGCTCTCGCCTGACGGAAAATATTTCTATTTATACTTTCCCGACTGGATCGCCAACGGAACCCCCCACACAACGACAACTACTAACGTCTCAGTTGCGCGTGCGCTGGTTTCTTCCTTGCTGGACGCCGCTTTTGGATTGGGTCCTCACCATGCAGTTGCGTTCGAGAAATTCTATAAGGGCAGTTGGCATCTGCAACCCGCGATCGGAGGCGCTTCCACTGATCTGAATCCAAATTCCTCCTATGCAGGCTATTTGGATATCCACTACGACAGCGCGTTACAGCGTTACGTAATGATTATCTCCAACGACACCACGTTCGGTTACGCCGAATCCATCGATGCTTTGACCTGGACGCTTCCCGTATCACTCGGCGATTTCGGCACGATTGCCGCCTATCCTACCGCAGTCGGGCTAGGGGATGACCCGCACACGCTGGGAAAGAGTTTCTACGTTTACTTCACCCACTTGCCGACCGACGGCACGGGATGGACGAACGGCTCACTGAAGCGGTTTACACTGACCTGCCAATGATACGGAAGAACGTCGTTGGACGTTAGCCGTTGGTCGTTAGCAAAATCTATGTGCAAGCCGAAAAGCTCGAAATCGAAGGCCCTAGCCAACGACGAACGGCTGCCCTATTCAATCTCCACATCTCCCGATCCGGTTTCGACATTTACCGGCACTCCGCCTGCGAGCACCTTGCCGTGAACTTCCTTGCGTCCAATCGATCCCTGCACGGTCAATGGATGATTCACGGTAATCGAACCCGAACTGGTATGGGCGCTTAAATCGAAGGCTGAGTTGGCAGGGAAACGCAGCTTGATCCCTCCCGACCCGCTGTGGACCGTCCAGGCGCCTGTCGGTTCGCCTTCCGCGCGAATGCTTCCGCTGCCTGCCTGGGCCTCCAACGATCCTCTGATTCCCTTGAGATCAAGCGTGCCGGAGCCTGTACTCACATGGACTGAGCCGGACGCGGTTTGTTCCAGGGTCTGGTTACCGCTGCCGGTGTCGCCATCGAAACCTCCTGCGATGGCCGTGGCATGCACCGTTCCACTCCCTGTTCTCGCATGAACGTTACCCTGTATATGGTCAATATCAATATTTCCTGACCCGGCCTCAGCGCGGACCATTTCGCCGATATCGGAAATCTTCACGTTGCCGGAACCCGAGCTGGCTTCGGCCGGCCCGTGAATCCCGCTCACGGTCAAGTTGCCCGAACCGGCATGCGAGCGCAGCTGCGTGTCTTTTGGGACGACAATTTCATAGCTGATCGAGATATTGTGCCGCAGGTCGGGATCGTCAATATGTCCGATACGAATATCGTTGCCGCTTTGCAGGATCGGCGGATTGGTTTCCAGCCGTTTGATTCGTTCCCCGCTCTCATGCCCGAACCAATCGTTCACTTTGATTCGTCCCTTCACCAGCACCTGGCTCGAATCACCAGTCCGTATTTCGATATTGCCGGAGCCCGTCTCGACTTGCAGGTTCACCGCTCCCGATACCTTAAGATTCCGCTCGAACGAACCTTCCTCAGCGAACGCCAGCGTCGTAAAACAGATCACTGTCGCCATACTCAAAGCCGCTAATACCGTCACGCGAATTCGTTGAGATCCCATATTCTGTTTCCTCTCTTCTCGGCACATGAAAGCCTTTGTCACGTTTCCCACACATTAAATCCCTTGTCATGCCGAGCGAGGGGGTGGAAGCACCCCTACTCAATCCCCGGTGTTGTGGTGCTAAAGGGGTCCTCCGACTCCGAAGTTGCTTCGCATGCGCGAAGCGACTAATGCGCTCAGGATGACACGAACTGAGAAAGACGAAAGGGCACAGGTCTTACCACCTGTGCCCCGCTTCTAAGCAATTGGATTCTCATCCTCACCCGCTTATTGCAGAACGACCTCTTGGTTTTCCTTCAATCCGCTGAGCACTTCCGTCTTGGCGCCATTTGAAATGCCGATGTTGACGGCGATCTTGTCCTTTCCGTCCTTGGCCTTTGGATCGGGAATCTCAACCGACGCCTTTTTGTCCTTGTCGTAGAGAATCGCACCTTCCGGAATCTGCAACACGTTCTTATGTTCTTCCAAAATGATCTCGGCATTGGCCGTCATCTCGGCCTTTAACTCTCCGCCAGGGTTATTGATGGAAGCGCGGACCTCAAACGTAGTGACGTTATCTTTCTCCACGCCCATGGGAGAAATCTTGGTCACCACGCCGTTAAAGGTTTTGTCTTTAAACGACTCCACCTTGATTCGCGCCGGCTGTCCCAGATAAACACTGCCAATGTCACTCTCGTCCACTTTGCCTTTGACATACACCGAACTGGTATCGCCCAAAGTCATCACCAGTGTGGCGGACGATCCCAAAACCAGGATCGAACTGACCGCATCCCCTAACTCCACATCGCGCGAAAGGATCACTCCATCAATCGGTGAAGTGATGTCTGTATAGCTGAGCTGCTCCTCGAGTTGATCGAGGTTTGCGCGGCTCTCCGCGATCTGTGCCTCGGACTGCGCGATTTTGCCTTGAAGCACGATGATCTGCGCCTTGGCAACGTTCTGCTTATTAAGCGCCATCTTGTACTCTTTTTCGGCGTCATCCAATGCAGATTGCGAAACCACGCCATCTTTCGCCATGCCTTCAGCGCGATCGTACCCTCGCTTCGTCAACGGCACTTCTGGCCCTTCGGCATCCACCTTAGCGCGTTCCCAGTCGGCTTTCGAACTGGTCAAATTGGCTTCGGCCGCCTGCAACGCCGCTTTGGACTGCTCGACCTGCGCCTGAATTTCCAGTTTGTCCAATTGGGCGAGCAATTGTCCTTTCTTGACCTTATCGCCGGCTCCACCTAAAAGCTTCTTAACGATGCCGCTGGCCTTGGACTTGACCTCAACTTTGGTGATGGGCTCGACCTTGCCCGTCGCCACAACACTCTTTGCCAGGTCACCCTTCTCGACTTTCGCCAGTTTCGTGGGATCGATCTTAGTTCCGCCGTGGCTGAATGCAAACAGGACTCCAGCGAACAACAACACCGCTAACACCACGACGCTGATTATGATGATCCGCTTCTTACGCTTCTTTTTCGCGTTTATATTGCCGTTCACATCTGCCTCCTGAATTACGAAACCTGGCTAACTGAAAACTGGACAATCGAAATCTCAATAAATTGCGATAAATAATTTTGGCCCGCGTGCCTTCAATGGTTAGTACGAAGGTGTCCCTGGTTTTGTTCCTGTTACCATCGACAGAATTTTTCGCCCGTTGTCTCTGTTAGTTAGACAGGACAATCCCAGAAATGGAAGCAGGAAATCCAGATAGAAGGTGCCTCTATTTTACACTGCGTTTAGGGCTCCGTCCTGCCCGCGCTCTTCGCGGGAGGGCGGAGGGCTTTTGACTTCCCCTGGAAGGGCAGGCTTTTTGGCTTTCTTACCCCCTTTGGAATGTTAGAATTAGCCATCCCATGATCGCCTTTGTGCTCCTTCGGGTGTTCCTGGTCTTGCTGCTGGTGGCCGCCAACGCGTTCTTCGCGGCGGCTGAGTTCGCCCTGGTCAGTGTCCGTGACACCCGCATTCAGCAGCTAATCGAAGCCCATCGCATCGGCGCACGCACCGTCCAAAAACTTCACCGCAATCTCGACGAAGTCGTCAACGGCGTGCAATTGGGAATCACCATCGTCAGCCTTACTCTGGGCTGGATTGGCGAGCCCATCGTGGCCAGGATCGTCGAAAGCATGGGTTTCATCAACCAGGTCCCCCACGCCATGATTTATGCCCACGGCATCGCCATTGTTCTGGCCTTCACCCTGATTACTTGCCTTCACGTAATCCTTGGAGAACTGGTCCCCAAGTCGCTGGCATTGCAACGTGCCGAGCAAGTTGCCCTCGCGGTTGCCGCCCCCATGGACGTCTTCCTGACTCTTTTCCGGCCGTTACTTTTCACAATGAGCCGGGCGGCCGGCACCGTTCTTCGGATATTTGGTTCCCCGAAAATTCGCCAGGGCCCCATCCACTCGCCGGACGAACTCAAGCTCATCGCCACCGCCAGCCGCCAATTCGGTCAAATTCCCCCCTTCCAGGAAGAAATGATCCACCACGCGCTGGAGCTCGAAGACATCACCGTCCGCCAGGTGATGGTGCCGCGGCCCGACATTTTTTCTCTGCCCGGCGATCTCTCTTTGGACGATGCTCTCGGGCGCGTAGTCGAAGAACAACACTCCCGCATCCCGATCTACGATCCGAAGAGCGGCCCCGAGCACATCATTGGCGTGCTCTACGCCAAAGACCTGATGCGCTGGACTCGGTTGCGCCTGACCATCAATTCCGGCCAGGCGGTTGCCACCCGCGTCGCCACCATGAAAATCACCCAGATCATGCACGACGTTCTGGTTGTCCCCGAAACCAAAGTCCTCACCGAAATGCTCGAAGAATTCAAAGATCGGAAGCGTCACCTGGCAGTCGTGGTCGACGAATTTGGCTCAACCGCCGGTGTGGTCACCGTCGAAGACATTCTTGAACAATTGGTCGGCGAAATTGAAGACGAGTTCGACGTTCCTCCACCCGAGCAGCCGGTCCTGGAAGGAAAAATTGCTGTTGTGCTCGAAGGTTCGGCGGGACTGCGCGATCTCGAATCCCAGTACCAACTCGCCCTGCCTCGCGATGCCGGTTTTGAAACTCTCGCTGGTTTTGTTTTGGCACGGCTGCAGCGCGTTCCCGCCGTGGGGGAAGCTTTCGAGTACGATGGTCATCGCTTTACCGTCGAAGAAATGGAAGGCCGCCGGATCGCCAAAGTCATGATCGAAAAACTGGAAGCCGCGCCAGCAGGAAAATCAGGAGACTAAAAAACCCAGAGCCAGAGAGCCTAAAGCCCAACATGCTTCGCTATCTCTCCCTCCGAGTGCTCTACACTCTGCCGGTCATCTGGCTGGTGGTCTCGCTCGTCTTCCTCTTGATTCACCTGGTCCCCGGCGATCCTGTCTTACAAATGCTAGGCGAAGGCGCGCCCGCCGCCGATATCCAAGCCACCCGCCACGCCTACGACCTCGATGAAAGTTTAGGCCAGCAATATTTCCACTACTGGAAAGGCGTTCTTCACGGCGATCTGGGCTCTTCGCTTCGCTTAACCACAGCGTCACCGGCCTGATCCTGCAACGCTATCCCTACACCCTGCAGTTAACGCTGGCCGCGCTGACGGTCGCCATCCTGCTTTCCGTCCCTGCCGGCGTCCGTTCCGCCCAACGCCGCAATCGCTGGGACGATCGCCGCTCAGCGTAGTCAGCCTGTTCGGCCTGTCCTTTCCAAACTTCGCCCTCGGCCCCATCCTGATTTTGTTTTTCGCCATCAAGCTGGGATGGCTCCCGGTCTCCGGCTCCGGAGCTTTCGCCAATCTGGTTCTTCCGGCAATCACCATGGGCGGAGCCCTGGCTGCCATCCTGACCCGCATGGTCCGCACCTCTATGTTGGAAGAATTGGGACAAGACTACATCCGCACCGCCCGCGCCAAAGGCTTGCCGGAGCGGACGGTCGTCTATCGCCACGCCCTGCGCAATGCCATGATCCCCGTCATCACAGTTCTGGGATTACAATTCGGCGCCCTGCTCGCCGGCGCCATCGTCACCGAAAAGATTTTCTCCTGGCCCGGCATCGGCCGCCTCACCATCGACGCCATCGGCAATCGTGACTATTTCCTCGTGCAAGGATGCATCCTCGCCATCGGCCTGACTTACGTCGCAGTAAATTTCCTGACCGACTTTTTCTACTCTGTGGCGAACCCGAGGATCAGACAGTAAGAGGGCGGCACAACGCAGGTAATCGCATCCGAAATATAGGAACTGTCATCCTGAGCGTAAGAGATACTTTGCGAACGCAAAGTATCTCTGGAGTCGAAGGACCCCTGCAGTTTCCACGAATGTTATTGCTCTGGAGTTCCAGCGGTAGTGGTGCAGTTTGAAAAAGATCCGTGTCAGGGCATCGCTTTCAGCCGTGAAAGAGCGGGCCTTGCAGGCCTGCGTTCCGAGCAGGACACGATTCACGCGGCGCTGAAGGCGCCGCTCTTCCCTGGTAGCCGATGCTTTCGATCAGCCCGCCAACTAGCTGCAGAAGCGATTTCAAGAGTAATTAGAGTTTTTTCCGCAACACTTCAGGCGTGCGGCAAACTCGGAGATTCGATCACGCGGGTAGCGCAGCTTTTTGATACACCGCACTATCAGGGCTAAAGCCCGTCGCCTGCTGATTCTGTTTCGGCACGGCTGAAGCCGCGCCCTGACACGGGCCTCATTTCAAACTACACCACTACCGCTCTTGCATCCGAGTCGTCCTGAAGTATTGACAAGTGTTAAGCTACAGGCTACAGACGAAATGCCTTTGTTGAAAGATAAAGATCAAGAACCATGCCCATGAAGAACCCGCCTCATCCCGGAGGTTTCATTCGGACCGAAATTATCCAGCCCGCAGGCCTATCGGTCACGGCTGCAGCGGCGGCTCTTAGAGTTTCGCGCCCGGCCCTGTCCAGCCTGCTAAACGGGAAGGCAGATCTCTCCGGCGACATGGCGCTCCGCATCGAAAAGGCATTTGGCGTGAAAATGGATACGCTCATGCGAATGCAATCCGCTTACGACATTGCCAAAACTCGTTTGCGTGAAGGGCAGATTCGTGTTCGACGGATTCCTCAACTGGCAGGCATCAATGTCTAGGAAAATAGTTGCAGACCGTTCGAAGCAAACGGAGGCGCAGATTGCAGAAGAGGCCTATGTCCAAGCAATGCTGCAAGCGAAAAGGTTACTCGACCAAGGCTTCCACTTGGGAGGCGTGATTCCCGCCAGCCGAGACGAGTGGCACGAGCGATAACTCACAATGTCCACCGCCGCCATCTCGTTCCAGCGCATCGCCCGCCACAACGTCCTGGCGACGATCGGCATAGTCCTGGTTGCCATCTTCATAATCTTCGCCATCTTCGCCCCGTGGATCGCTCCGCAAGATCCAGCCTTCATTGATCTCCCCCACCGCTTGGCCAGCCCGTCCACATCTCATTGGTGCGGCACCGACGAGCTAGGACGCGACATCCTCTCCCGCCTCATCTACGGCTCGCGCATCTCGATGTTGGTCGGTAGTTGTGTCGTCGCCGTGTCGTTATTCCTGGGCCTGATCGTAGGCTCCGCCGCCGGCTACTACGGAGGCCGCCTCGATCGCTTCGTCAATATCGTCATCATGAACGCGTTCCTGTCTTTCCCCGGAATTCTTTTAGCGATTGCCTTCGTAGCCTTTCGCGGACCTGGCATTTTTAATTTGGTTTTGGCGCTCTCGCTGGGAGGCTGGGTGGGATACGCGCGTCTCATACGTGCCCAGGTTTTGGCCGCACGGGAACGCGAATATGTCGAAGCCGCCCGCGCCCTGGGTGCGGGCGATCTGCGCGTGATCACCCGCCACATTCTGCCCAACATTATTCAGCCGGTAGTCGTTCAATCCGCGATTGGCATGGCCGGCGCAATTCTGGCCGAAGCCACCATGAGTTTTTTGGGTCTAGGCGTCCCTCCGCCGACCGCAAGTTGGGGTGCCATGCTGAACGATGGCAGCGCCCATCTTTTCGATTCCCCCCATCTGGTTTTGTTCCCTGCCGTCGCGGTCATGCTCGCAGTCTTATCATTCAACTTCATCGGTGACGCCCTAAGAGATGTCCTCGACCCGAGGTCCAGAATAGAAGCCGGTTTCTAGCGATGCTAAATGTGGGGAACGGGCGCGCCTCGCCTGTCCGCCGGGGGCATCTCGGCCACGCGCGAGAACCCGTACTCTCCCCTGAACCCCGCGTCCCATAAGCCTTTCGCGGCCACCTCTCAAAATCAATGGTTTGTGCAGGTTAGCCATTGGTTATCAAAGTAACCTCGCGCCAAACATTTTTCTTTCCGGATATTTCACTCCCGTAGCAACATTTGTTTACAAAAGGTGTTTTGACATACTGAGCAGCCGATGACCTTAAAACAGGCTGACAAACGCAAACGAAAGAGGCGAACTTCCATGAACAAGCAAATGAAGCAACTGTTTCTCGGAGCTGCCCTGGCAGCGTTTACTTTGCCAGTCGTCGCTCAAACCGCAACCCAAACTCCCAACACCGAAGTCGGAAAACGAGCCGACAATCAGCAGCAGCGCATTGCCCAGGGCGTCAAGAGTGGACAACTCACCCCCGGCGAAACCGCGCACCTGGAACATCGCGAAGCCAAAGTAAATCGTGAAGTCGCTCGCGACCGCGCCGCCAATGGCGGCAAGCTGACTCCGGCAGAAAAAGCCAAAGTCAATCGCCAGGATAATAAGACCTCGCGCCAAATCTACCGCGACAAACACAACGCCCGCGTCCAGTAATCAAATCGCAGACAAAATAAAAAGCCCTCCGGCAAAAGCCGGAGGGCCTACATGCCGCATAGAGGGACGGGCGCCTACGCTCGTCCTGGCCGAGCAATGCTCGGCTATTTGCAGAGGCCAAGCTCACGTGCGGAATGCCCGAGCCACCATGCCCGGGCACTGAGCGAGAAATGGCCGCTCGCAACCCGCTACACTCAATCGCCACAGCCCCAGGCTCAGAAGGAACGCCCCAGCTTACTAAGGACGAAAAGTCCTGGGAAGACTCAATGCGCGGATCACGTGCCCAAGGCGCAATCTGAACGCCACTTTACGACCTGCACGCAAACCCCACAATCCTCGCTCGCAAGCCGCTGAAAAGCCACCAAATCCAATCCTTGACACATCATTACAAATTGCAATATAACTATCTCGATTAGCAATATGACTCTGGGCGAGAAAATCCGTTACCTGCGCGAGGTCGAAGGCTCCATGCGCGGCCTCGACCGTCCCATGACCCAGTTCGAACTCATTCGCGCCATCCGCAAGGAGCAAGGCAAAAGCATCAGCCAGTCCTACGTGTCTCAAATAGAAGGCGGATCGCGTCCGCACATGACGCAATCGACGCGTTCCTTGCTGGCGAAGTTTTTCAAGGTGCACCCAGGATTCTTAGTGAACGATCCCGAGGGATATCACACCGAACTGGTTTCCGATTTGCGCACCACAGAAGGGAAATTAGATGTCTGGCTGCTGCAAGGTTCGGAGCGTTTCGCCAGCGATCCGGAAGTCAGCGAAATCATGATCAAGGTTGCCCGCGACAAAGACACCCGGCGCTGTTTCATTTTGCTGGGCGCAATTCTCGATACCCCCGAACTGGCGGAGCGTTTATTGGAAGCGCTCAAGCCCGCCCACGCCGGCCGTGCCAAAGACAAAGACAGCCGTGCTAAAGAAACGAGGCGATCACAATGACCTGGGCAAATTTCTATTTGATCTGCTTCGTGGTTGGTTTCGCGTTGAGCCTGCTGTCGTTTGTCGCGGGCAATCTACATTGGCACTTTCCTCATTTTCCGCATGGACATGGCACGCCGCATGTCCACAGCCCGGGGCGACACGCAGCTCGTGCCCATTCGCATCACATTTCGCCATTCAATCTCATGACCTTCGCCGCTTTTATGGCATGGTTCGGCGGTGCAGGATATTTGTTGACGCGCTTTTCCACCGTCTGGGTCGTGCTGGGTGCCGCTCTTGCCGTTTTAAGCGGCGTGATCGGAGCGAGCATCATTTTTCTTTTCCTCAGCCGCGTACTCACCTCCGAAGAGGAGAATCTCGATCCCGCGGACTTCGAAATGGCCGGCGTGCTCGGACGAGTGTCGGTCTCAATTCGCGCGGGAGGCACAGGCGAAATCATTTATTCGCAAGCCGGCACACGCAGAACCTGCGGCGCGCGTTCAGAAAATGACACCGCTATTGCGAAAGCAACCGAGGTGATGGTCACACGTTACGAAAAGGGAATTGCCTACGTACGCTTATGGAGCGAAATATCAGAAGATCCGGTCGCCGATCCAGGGAAATGATCGCTTGCCCTTATTGGGGAGGCGTTTGATCTTGCGCTGCGATAGAGGCGGATTTTGAAGTAGGGGCTTAGCCCCTGAGGCTTTGTTAATGAATCGAAAATTCCAACTCGCGATCATGACCATGTGGCTGGCTCTGCCTCTCCTTGCACTCCGCACCTGGCAAGTCTGGGGCGGTCTCCCGGCCCGCATGGCCACTCACTTCGACGCGTCCGGCCATGCCCACGGATGGATGTCCCGCGAAGCCTCGCTGACTTTCAGTCTGGGGTTTATGGCCTTCATGCTCGCCATTTTCTCAATTGTTCTCTGGGCCGCCCACAGAAAATCTTCCGTCGGAACTTTTTCCTGGGCGCTGCTGGCATTTTTCTATCTGCAAATCGGATTGATTTATCTCCTCCTGAATCAGGTCCTCACCTTCAACCTTGATGGCACGCCGGTGAACCCAATGACTCTGATCTTTATCACAGCGATTTCAATTCTGGTCTTGCTGGTCGTTTATCTCGGATCGCATCGTGGTGAAGCGGTGCGTCCAGGTTCGTTGGTTGCGGAAGAATCACACGCCGGAAAAGTTCTGGGCTTGATCGCGCTGGTTCCGCTACTCGCCCTGTTTTGGGGTATGAACACTCCGGCTTTGTCGGCGGCTCGAATCCCTCTAGGCCTGGTGGCTTTGCTGGCGCTTTCGGCCTGTGTCATGGCATGGAGCGGCTTTCATTATTTATTTACAAGTTCGGGCGTGGAAATCCGCACGCTGGGTTTTCGTCTGCGTAGCATTCCAGTCGATCAGATTAAAGAGTATGCGAGAGACAATTGGAGCATCGCGGGCGGCTATGGCATTCGCGGTATCGGCAATCGCCGCGCTTATGTGTGGGGCAATCAAGGCGTCCGCATCCAGACCACCGATGGAGAAGTGTTCCTCGGTCACAGCGATCCGGCGCGCATCATTCGCGATCTCGATGCAATCAAGAAGATGCCACACCAAAAGTTTTGAACGTCAAGCAGGTTCGTAACAGGAGGCAGTTATGTTTTTAGGCATAGCGTTAACCATTTGGGTGTTCGTCGGGCTGGGTGTGATGGCTCTGGTATTCCTCATGAGCACGCTGGCCGGCCTGTATCGCAAGGCGGGACCGCACGAGGCATTGATCGTCTACGGCGTCGGCGGAACACGAGTGGTCAAGGGACACGGCACGGTCGTACTCCCCATGGTGCAGGTCTGTCGCGGATTGTCGCTCGAGTTAATGTCCTTCGACGTCGCTCCGCAACAGGACCTTTATACAAAGCAAGGTGTCGCGGTCACCGTCGAAGCCGTCGCGCAAATCAAAGTCAAGTCAGATATCGAGTCCATCCTGACTGCGGCCGAGCAGTTCCTCACCAAGACGCCGCAAGAGCGCGAAGGCTTGATCCGTCTGGTAATGGAAGGCCATCTGCGCGGCATCATCGGCCAACTCACGGTGGAAGAAATCGTCAAGCAGCCGGAGATGGTTTCCGACCGCATGCGTTCCACCTGCGCCGAAGACATGAACAAGATGGGGCTCGAAGTCATCTCGTTCACCATCAAAGAAGTCCGCGACAAAAACGAATACATCACCAACATGGGCAAGCCGGATGTCGCCCGCATCAAGCGCGACGCCGACGTCGCCACAGCCGAAGCCGATCGTGACACCGCGATTAAACGCGCGGTGGCCGCCAGAGAATCCGCCGTCGCGAAAGCGCAAGCCGACCAGGAAACGATTCTTGCGGAAACACTTTCGCTTGCCAAGCAGGCGGAAGCGCAGCGCGATCTTGAAGTCAAGCGAGCGCAGTACGTCGAAGTCACCAAGCGGCAGCAGGCGCAGGCCGATAAAGCTTACGACATCCAAACCAACATCATGCAACAGCAGGTCATCGCCGAGCAGGTGAAGGTACAACAGATCGAAAAAGAGCAGCAGGTCAAAGTTCAGGAAGCGGAAATCAATCGTCGTTCCAACGAATTGATTGCCACTGTCCTCAAGCCGGCGGAGATCGAACGTCAACGCATCGAAACTTTAGCTCTCGCCGAAAAGCAACGGCTCATGTCGGAAGCCGATGGTCATGCTTCAGCAATCCGCGCCCAGGGCGAAGCCGAAGCCGAAATCATTTTCAAAAAAGGTGAAGCCGAAGCCAAGGCGATGAACGTCAAGGCCGAAGCTTTCCAGGAGTACAACCAAGCCGCGGTCATCGATAGGTTGTTCGCCAGCATGCCGGAGATCGTGAAGGCGCTCGCCAGTCCATTGGCGAACATCGACAAGATCACCATCGTCTCGACCGGCAACGGCGAAGCCGCCGGGATGAACAAGATCACGGGCGACATCACCAAGATGGCCGCGCAGGTGCCCGCGCTGTTCGAAACGTTGTCAGGCATGAGTCTCACTGACTTGTTCTCGAAGGTCCGCACTATCGGCGACAAGCCAGTCAACCCAGACGTCCTGCCGCCAGCAGCGGGAGCATAAAAGTATTCGGGGACGAGCGGAAGCTCGTCCCTTTTTTTACAGGGTTCAGCCGAGAGCTGATAGCTGACGGCTGATAGCTAACTGAAGGAGTCCATCATGGCATTACTAGAAAGAGTTTCAACCTTAGTCCGCGCCAACCTCAACGACCTCGTCGACCGGGCCGAGCATCCGGAGAAGATGATCAAGCAAGTCATCCTCGACATGCAGAACCAACTCTTGCAGGTGAAGACGCAGGTGGCCATCGCCATCGCCGACCAACATCTGCTGGAAAATAAACGCAAAGAGAACGAAGGCAAAGTCGCCGAGTGGATGCGCAAAGCGGAACTCGCCGTCGATAAGAAACAAGACGACCTCGCGCGCGCCGCCCTACAACGGACCGAAAGCTATCGCGACCTTACCCACGGATACGCCGAGCAGATCGTCGACCAAAAAGCGCAGGTGGAAAACTTGAAGACAGCCCTCCGCCAACTCGAACAGAAGCTAACCGAGGCCCAGGCCAAGGCGGACTTACTCATCGCTCAGCATCGACGGGCACGTGCGGTATCGAAAGCCAGCGACGCGAAGATCGCATCAGGCAATGGGTCGAGCTCCAACGCCTTCGATCGGATGAAGCACAAAGTGGCGCACGCCAACGCCACCAGCCAAGCCAAGTCCGAAATCGCCGCCGACAATATGGAAGACCGTCTGGCCGCGCTTGAGAAAGAGGACCGCATCGAGCAGTTGCTGGTGGAGTTGAAGAGCAAGCGGGGAGCTTGAGCATAATGTTCCCCGTGGAACATTATGGAGATATGTTCCACGGGGAACATTTTGTACAGGCGGAAGTGTATGTACAACGTCTGGATGTATGTGAAAAGAAGCGGAAGTGCCAAAACGGGAAGTTTTGGGGAACCGGTTGCAGTCCACGCGGTCCAGGACGGTGGAGCTTGTAGGGGTCCTTCGACTTCGCTCAGGATGACAGGAAAGTATAGATTGTGGCGAGTACCCATCTTTTATTTTGCGATGAAGTCGCGGACGGTTTGGATGAATTTGTCTGGTTGATCTACGAAAGTCATGTGACCGCTTTTGGGGAGGATCACCAATTTTGACCCGGCGATTTTGGCGTGCATTTCCTGGGACATCTTCGGATCGCTTTCGTCGTGATCGCCTACGATGATGAGCGTGGGGACTTTGATTTGCGGCAGGCGATCGACGTATTCGACTTCAGTCAGATTTCCGTCCACTACGAATTCGCCGTGTGAACCCCACATTTCGCGGTAGACATCCCAGGCGGTGCCGGTGTTTGAAGCGACGGGATCGTAGTTTGGATCGGGCTTGTTTTGGTAGATGTAGGGGAAGTAGCCGACGCCCCAGGCTAGCTTGGCATATTCCTCGGGGTAGCGTCCGTGCTCCCAGAGTTCGCCTTTATCGTAGAGGCCTGCGGCTTCGAGAGCGTCCACGCGATCGCGATCTTTTGGCGACATTTCGGATTTCATTTTCGCCAGGGCTGCGTTTAGTTCTTTGGTGCTGGCGAAAGTGCTGCCTAAAATCAAGTGCGAAAGATTTTGCTGATACTTGAGTGCATAGGCCTGTGCCAGAGCGCCGCCGTAGGAGTGTCCCAGCAGGCTGATTTTGCCTAGAGCTAAGGCCTGGCGGACGTTCTCGATGTCCTCGACCATGTTGGAGATGGTGTATTGATGAGGGTCTGCCAGCTTTGAAGATTTGCCGGAGCCGCGCTCGTCGATAAAAATCAGACGGTTGGTGCGCATCAGGGGCAATAAGTAAGGAAGGAAATAATCGTGCGAGGCACCGGGGCCTCCGTGAACGATCATGAGCGGCGCGCCGTGTCCGACGGACATGTAATAGATGAGGGCGCCGTGGCTGTCGACGAAGCCTTCTTGCGTGGCGAAGACGTTGATCCTGGCGTGAGTCTGCGCGGAAAGAGGGATTGCGATTATTACGAGGAAAAGAAATAAATGGGTGCGCATGGTGGGAAATGCTAGCACAGTGGGACGGGCCGTGAGAGCGGTTGAGGGAGTAGGGGTCCTTCGACTCCGCAACTACTCCGCATTCGCGAAGTAGTTGCTGCGCTCAGGATGACATGGGGTGTTAAGATTTCGGAAGACATGAAAAAAATCTTTCATTTCGATTCGGAGCCGGGGCCCTATGTGGCGGATGCGGCGGTGTTGTGTTGTTTTGATCAGCGTATCCGACTGACGGTGCAGAAGTTTTTGCAGCGGCAAGGCATTTTGAAGCCGGACATGATTGTGGTGGCCGGCGGGGCGAAAACGTTGGCGTCGCCGCGTAACGATTTCGAGCGCGACTTTATTTTGGAACAGGTGCGGATGTCGATTCGCCTGCACAAGACGACGCGTATGTATCTTATGAGTCATTCGGATTGCGCGACCTACGGCGGGCTGGCGGCGTTCGAGGGAGATCGCAAGCGGGAATCGGATCATCACGAAGAAGAGTTGCAGCGGGCGGCTGACTTGGTGAAGGCGAATTTTCCGGAGATTGCGATTGAGTGCTTCTTCGTTAATTTCGAGGGTGTGAATGCTGCCGAAGCCAAAGTAGAAGCAGTGGCGATGAAGCGAGCTTAGTCTTCGGAGGCAGCAAGTTTTTTCGGGGGAGCGGGCAGCTCGATGGGTGGTTGATCGTCCCATTCGAAGGCCAGGGTTCGAGTGGTGGTTTCGATGGGTTCTGCGTCCGGGATTTCCTGCGCGACTGAAACGCCCAATTCGCTGAACTTGCGAGCCGAAACTAATACCCGGCTCTCCAAGGTTCCGATGGCTTTGTTGTAGGACTCTACCGCCCGATCCAAGCCCTTTCCAACTGCTTCCAAATGCCCGGCAAGGCTTCGCAAGCGTTCGTGGAGTTCTTTTCCCAAAGCGCTAATGTCTTGCGCGTTGCGCGCCAACTTTTCCTGTCTCCAGCCGAAAGCGACGGCGCGAAGTAAGGCAATCAGCGTCGTTGGCGAAGCCGGAATCACTCCCTGGTTTACGCCTATTTCTATGAGTTCCGGATCCTGCTCGAGCGCGGCGCTGAAAAACATTTCTCCCGGGAGGAACATCACCACGAATTCCGGCGAAGACTCAAATTGTTCGGAATACGATTTCGCTGCTAAGCGGGACATGTGAGTGCGCACCTGTTGGGCATGCATCTTCATGTGAGCGATTCGCGCCGTGTCATCTGTGGCTTCAACCGCTCGCAAGTAAGCTTCGAGAGGGGTCTTGGCGTCGACCACCACGGTCTTCCCGCCGGGGAGTCTCACAATCAGGTCAGGACGGATGCGGCCGTCTTCGGCTTGAATGGTCGCTTGTTCGGTGAAGTCGCAGAACGCAAGCATGCCGGCCATCTCTACGACTCGTTTCAACTGGATTTCTCCCCAACGTCCGCGAACCGCCGGTTGACGAAGGGCGCGGACCAGATTGCCCGTTTCGTCGCGTAGTTGTTCCTGCGTCCCCATCAAGGAACGGACTTGCTCGGTTAGCGTCCCATAAGCTTCTTTCCGGTCACCTTCGATTTGCTGGATTTTGGAATCCACTTTGGTGAGGGCCTCCCGGATGGGCGCCACTAAATCGGACACGGCTTTTTCGCGTGCCTCAAGATCTCCGTCGGCCTTGGTTTGGAATTTTTCCAGACTGGCTTTGGCGAGTTGGAGGAACGATTCGTTGTTGCTTTGCAGGGCTTTGGCGGCCAGGGCCTGGAAGGCGTTTTTTAAGTCGGCAGTGGCCCCGCTGAGGAGATCCAGCTTTTCCTGGTTGGATTTTCGTTCTTCCTGGAGAGTTGAGGTCAGCGTGGCTACTTGCTTTGATAAAGACACATTGGTTGAATTTTCCGTGGTCAGCTTTGCTGAGGCGTCTTTTAAGGTGCGATCCAGGGCGGCGGTGCGTTCTTCGAGGACAGCGGCGCGAGTGCGCAAAGTCAGCCAGGCGGCGACCACGCCGAGGGCTGCGCCGGCGATTAGGATTAATAAAGTGGATGCTTCAAACATGGAGGATGGTTGAATTCTAGAGGGTATTGGGAAAGGAAGGAAGAGCTGGTGCGGGGCTGAGCGGTGGAGATGGTGGATGGGAGGGCAGATTCCCAGGGACTTGCGTCCCTCGGAATGACAAGTTTTTAAGCATGGTGTGTCTTCGAAGGTAAATCCCAAGAGAAGAAGGTTCGCGATGATGGTAGGGGTCCTTCGACTCCGCAGCCACTTCGCATGCGCGAAGTGGGCTGCTGCGCTCAGGATGACAGAGAAGATGAGAGATTGGTGGCGCGTTAAGTGGTTGACTTTAGGCGGGGTTAGGGCCTAAGATCGCCGCGCGAGGGTGGAGTCCCTCTCCGCTTGCTCGACCAAACCGTTTCTCACTATCACATCACCGCAAAACTTGGTGGCGGCGGGATGGGTGTGGTCTATGAAGCCGAAGATACCAAGCTGCTGCGCCGTGTTGCCCTGAAATTCCTGCCTGAAGAAATGGTCAAAGATCCGCGGGTGCTGGAGCGCTTTCGGCGCGAGGCGCGGGCGGCATCGCAATTGAACCATCCTAATATTTGTACGATCCACGACATTGATGACAATAACGGCCATCCTTTTATCGTGATGGAGTTGCTGGAGGGCGAAAGCCTGAAGCAGCGGATCCGTGGCGCGCCCCTGGAGTTGGATGAAGTTCTGGATATTGCGGTCCAGGTGGCCGATGCATTGATAGCGTCCCATGCCAAGGGGATTATTCATCGCGATATCAAGCCGGCCAATATTTTCATCACTAAATCAGGACAGGTGAAAGTCCTGGATTTTGGATTGGCCAAGCTGGCGCGCGAGCAAATTACAAACAGCGATGGAAATTATGAAGATTCACTGACCCAGATGGGCGTGATTCCGGGTACGGCTGTGTATATGTCGCCGGAACAGGCACGCAGCGAAGAACTGGATCCGCGGAGCGATTTGTTTTCTTTTGGAGTTGTTCTGTTTGAGATGGCGACGGGAAAGAAACCGTTTGCCGGGACGAATGTGGTGACTACGCTGGATGCGGTGCTGCATCAGAAACCGGCCTCTCCGGCGGCTTTAAATCCCAGCGTGCCGCTAGAACTTGAGGCCATCATCGGTAAGGCCATGGAGAAGGACCGCAGGAACCGGTACTTCACGGCTGCCGAAATGAAGGCCGACCTGCAAAAATTAAAGAAGGAAACAGAATCGGGGCTGACCCGGACTTCGCATAGTGCACCGCTTCGTGTGGTTACGAATACTTTTCAGCGATCGTCGTACCGGCAAAACTATTTGTTGCTCGGGACTACAGGAGTGCTCATTACCGTATTGATCACGCTGGGAATCTGGTGGTTAAAGCATCGGTCGGGAGGCATGGGAGGGAACAGGAACACGATTGCGGTGCTGCCGTTACAAAACATTACCAATGATCAGAACATCGACTATCTGCGGTTTGCGCTGGCGGATGAGATTTCCAACGTGCTCTCCTACACTCGCTCTCTCGATGTGCGGCCGGCAGCGACTACCCGGAAGTACTCTACTTCTGATGTGGATCCGGCACAGGTGGGACACCAGTTACGGGTAGCAGTGATACTCACGGGCCACTACTTGCTGCAAGGCAAGAAGCTTCTGGTGACGCTGGAGGCGATTGACGTGGGAAGTAACCGGTTGCTGTGGCAGGGCACCATCACCAGCGATGCGCAGGATTTGATTGGGATGCAAGGGCAGATTACGAGCCAGGTGCGGCAAGGACTGCTTCCGCAACTTGGCGCTAGCGCCGGTTTGATTGAAGCGAAGACAAAACCGAAAAATCAAGATGCCTACGATCTGTATTTGCGCAGTCTGGCGATTTCGCATGATCCAGACCCAAATAAGGCGGCAGTTTCGGTTTTAGAGGAAGCGGTGGAAATGGATCCCAGTTACGCGCCGGCCTGGGAGACACTGGGGCTGCGATATTACTACGATGGATCGTACGGCACCGGCGGCCCGGCGATGCTGGAGAAATCGAACACAGCCTATGAACGCGCACTGGCTCTGGACCCAAATCTGAGCGCGGCAGCGGGCAATCTGATTGTTAATCGGGTGGAACGAGGAGACCTGGCAAAGGCCTACGAGCAGGCGAAGGAACTGGTAGCGCGTCGTCCGCAGAATGCGACCGCCCACTTTACCCTGGCGTATGTCTACCGCTACGCGGGCATGTATGAAGAAGGCAAACGCGAATGCGATACCGCAGTCGCGCTGGATCCAGGGAATTACGAATTTCGCTCGTGCGCGTGGGTGTTTCTGGGATTGGGAGAAAACCAAAGAGCGATGGATTTCGTTCGTCTCGACGCCGGGTCGGAGTGGGCGGCTTACATGCTGCCTTCGGTTCTGTTGCGCGAGGGGAAGGTTGAAGAGGCGCGACAGGCAGTCAGCAAGATTGCCGGGAATTCTTATTATCATCGGGATTTGCTGGAGGTGTGCCTGCAACTGCGTCCAGCCGCAGACGTGGATGCCGTGGTGCAGAAGACCGAAGCCGGATTGCTGACCGAAGGCGACCCTGCGCCCAGCTATGAACAGGCGACCATCATGTCCTATTGCGGTAAGACGGATGCGGCGGCGCGCCTGATCAAGAGTGCCATTGAAAGAAATTATTGCTCCACGGCGGGGTTGCGGAGTGATCCGTTGTTGGCGAAATTGCGGGGCAATCCCGCGTTCGGTCAGTTGCTGATTGCGGGAGCCGACTGCGAACAGAGAGCATTGGGAAAACAAACCCGGTAAGGGTTCGGGTAATTCTCCGCAAAGATCGCTACAGGACGCAAAGAAAAGTAAAACTGCTACCAGCTTCTAAAATCGCGTTTCCGGGGGACCTTAAATTTTGATTGGCCAAACTTTTTCGCACTACCGCATTGTTGAAAAACTCGGCGGTGGTGGAATGGGAGTCGTGTACAAAGCGGAAGACACCACGCTGGGCCGTTTTGTGGCACTGAAATTTCTTTCTGAAGATCTGGCCCGCGATAAACAGGCGCTGACCCGTTTTCAGCGGGAAGCGCGTGCCGCATCTGCTTTGAACCATCCCAATATCTGCACTATCTATGAGATTGCCGAGGACCAGGGGCAGGTTTTTATTGCCATGGAATTCCTCGAAGGCATGACGCTTAAGCACAAGATTGAGAAGCGTCCGATGAAGTTAAAGGACGTGCTCGACTTTGGCATCCAGATCGCCGATGCGCTGGATGCGGCACATGCGGCCGGCATCGTGCATCGCGACATCAAGCCGGCGAATATTTTAGTCAGCCCGCGTGGCCAGGCGAAAATTCTGGACTTTGGACTCGCGAAACTCACCAATCAAGAGCGTGCCGCCGACACCGTAGGCGTTTCATCGCAGGAGACGGCTGCGCCGCAGGAGAATCTGACCAACGCCGGCGCCGCGGTGGGGACGGTCGATTACATGTCTCCGGAGCAGGCGATGGGCGAAGATCTCGACACGCGTACCGACCTTTTCTCGTTTGGCGTGGTGCTGTATCAGATGGCTACCGGGATCCAGCCGTTTGCCGGCAATACATCCGCGGCAGTTTTTAACGCCATCCTGAATAAAGCGCCGACTCCACCGATGCGCATGAATCCTGAAGTGCCGGCGGAGCTGGAACGCGTCATCAACAAAGCGCTGGAAAAAAATCGGGAGATGCGCAGCCAGAGCGCTGCGGAGATCCGTTCGGACTTGAAGCGTCTCAAGCGCGATACTGAATCGTCGACTTCTTCATTGACCGGAAGCAGTGGCGCGGTGCCGATTTCAACCGCGGTTGCGAAATCGACGAATTCTGGAAAAAGTAAATTCACCTCTGCGGTTTTTACGACGGCTGGACTCTTAGTAGGGCTGATAGTGGGTGCATGGTCGGGCCGGACATGGTTGCAGCCACCGCCGCTGCCGCCTCCGGTTTACCGGCAGCTTACGTTTCGGCGGGGCAGCGTTCGTTCAGCGAGGTTCGCGCCGGATGGACAAACCATCTTGTATAGCGCATCGTGGCAGGGAAATCCGGTGGAAGTCTTTACTGCGCGTCCGGAGAGTTCGGAATCGCGGGCGCTGGGAATGAATCGGACGCAACTCATGTCGGTTTCTGAGAGTGGCGAGATGGCGGTGTTGTTGGGGAGCCATCCGATTGGCACATGGGTGAGCGTAGGCACATTGGCACGGGCGCCGCTGGCGGGAGGCGCACCGCGAGAAATTGTCGACCAGGTGCAGTGGGCAGATTGGGGACCGGACGGTTCGAGCGTAGCCATTGTCCGGGACGTCGGTGGCCGCAATCGCCTGGAATATCCCGTGGGCAAAGTTCTGTATGAGACCGGCGGCTGGATCGGCCACATGCGGGTTTCTCCCAAGGGAGACTACGTTGCCTTTCTTGACCATCCCACACAGGGCGATGACAGTGGTGCGGTCGCAGTAGTGGACCTTGCCGGCAAGAAAACTGTTTTGTCGACCGGGTGGTACAGCAATCAGGGATTGGCGTGGTCGCCGAATGGCCATGAGATTTGGTTTACAGGAAATAAATCAGGCATCGACCGCGCTCTTTATGCGGTGACGCTTTCCGGAAAAGAGCGGCTGGTCGCCCGCATGCCGGGAACATTGATGCTGCTCGATATATGGAAAGATGGCCGGGCGCTGCTCAATCGGGCAAGTTGGCGGCGCGAGTTGACGGTGGTATCCGGCGAGGGCAAGGAACGCGATCTCACCTGGCTTGATTATTCTTATCCGGCAGACATTTCCACGGATGGACAGACTTTGCTTTTCGACGAAGAGGGTGGCGGAGGAAGTCTGGCTTACGGAAAATCCGGCGGTCTAAGCTATGCGGTCTATGTGCGTAAGACCGACGGTTCGCCAGCGGTGCTGCTGGGCGAGGGCGCGGCGATTTCGTTGTCTCCGGACCAGAAGTGGGTGATGGCCCAGACTCAGGATTCGCCTGCACAACTGGTGCTGCTGCCGACCAAAGCGGGAGATTCCAAACCTCTTACTCATGACGCCATCAACCATGCGTGGGGACATTGGTTTCCCGATGGAAAGCGAGTTCTATTTTCCGGAAACGAACCTGATCATGGGGTGCGGCTTTACGTGCAGGATATAAATGGTGGAAAACCTAAAGCGATCAGTCCTGAGGGCGTGCATGCCACCGCATTCTTCGTTTCTCCGGATGGCCAGTCGGTCGCGGGTATAGGGCCCGACCAATTGGGATATTTGTATCCCGTAAATGGTGGCGAGCCGCGGCCGATTCATGGATTGGAAGTGGGAGAGCAGCCGGTGGCTTGGGCGCAGGATGGAAAGTCGCTGTACATTTATCGCCCGGGAGAACTTCCGGCTAAGATTTTCCGGCTGGATTTGACCAGCGGACAGAAGTCGTTTGTGAAACAACTGATGCCCGGTGATCCCGCCGGCGTGGAAACCATTGGGCCGATCCTGCTTACGCCGGACGCGAAGACCTGCGTGTATGGGTACCATCGCACGCTTTCGGATCTTTATCTGGTCGATGGGTTGCGGTAGGGAGCGCATGGGCTGGGTGGAGCGGTTGGCCGGATTCGACTGCTAATGTCGCACTTAAGATTAATTAATTCAATGGCTTGGCTGCGGGATAACGGCAAAAAGAATCTCGCGACGCAGCGCTCACATCCAATCCGCATGGGCGATTTCGATATCCAACATTCAAATTTTGGATGTGCAATCGCGAAAGTAATGTTGACAGGCCAAGGGGCCTTATCTACTATTTAACGAACATGTCAGCTTTCCAGATCACGCGCGGCCAGTGTTGTACCTGTTGTTGTATGTGTACGTCTACTGGCGCGGGAGGTCTGCTGACCTAAGAATCCTCTAGAATCGGCAAGATCAAAGCCCACCGCCAGTGCAGCATACCTGGCGGTGGGCTTTTTATTTTTATGACAAATTTAACTGAATCGAAGGCGCAGCGAGCGGAGCGGTTGAAGCAAGAGCAGAACCCATGGGAGGGGCTTGAGCAGATCCGCAAATTTGCGCGCGAAGGATTTGACGCCATTCCGAAAGAGTGGGTCGGAACTTATCTCCGCTGGTGGGGCGTTTATACCCAGGGCGACGGACTTGGAGTTTTGGGCGGCAAAGGCGGCGAAGGCAAGGCGCTGCCTTACTTCATGGTCCGCATTCGTATTCCAGGCGGCCAGCTTTATTCACATCAGCTTCGCACTATTGCTGATCTTACCAATCGTTACGCGCGCGGTACTTCGGACATCACTGTTCGCCAAAACATTCAATTGCATTGGGTCACGATTGAAGATCTGCCGTCTGTGCTCGAAGCACTTTGGAAGTGCGGACTGAGTTCGATGGGCGCTTGCGGCGACGTGACCCGCAACATCACTGGCTGCCCTGTCGCCGGCGTGGATGCTCACGAAATTTTCGACGCGTCTGGTCTTTTGCAGGAAGCGAATCGACTGTTCGTTGGCAATAACGAGTTTGTGAACCTGCCACGCAAGTTTAAAATCTGCATCAGCGGTTGCTCGGTGTGGTGCGAGTATCCAGAAATCAACGACATTGGATTGACCGCGATTCGCCGCAAGCTTAAGGGCGATTGGGAGACAGGCTTCTCGGTACGAGTCGGGGGCGGCTTGTCGACTGATCCGCATCTTGCAGTCCGGTTGAATGCATTTGTGAAGCAGCATCAGGCATTGCCGGTGCTCAAGGGCATTGCGCAAATTTTCAAGGATAGCGACAACCTTCGCGAAAATCGCGAACGGGCGCGATTGAAATTTCTCTTCCTGAAGCATGGTTGGACGGCGGAAAGCTTCCAGCATGAGCTCGAACAGCGCATCGGATTCAAACTGGATCCAGCGGCCGACGAACAAGCGCCGAATGACGTTTATCGCGACCACGTTGGCATTCATCAACAGAAACAACCTGAACTGAGCTACATAGGTGCGGCCGTCCTGCGCGGCAGGATCAGCGGTGAGCAGCTTCGTTCCGTCGCGGATTTGTCCGACAAGTACGCCGGTGGCGACATTCGCCTCACCAACATGCAGAACCTGGTGATTGTGAACGTGCCGAACCAACATACCCAGGCACTGGCGAACGAGTTGGCGGCGATCAATCTGCCAGTTGCGGGATCGTCGTTTTTCCGCGGAATCGTCGCTTGCAGTGGTTCGGAATATTGCAAGCTGGCCATCACCGAGACCAAGAACTTTTCTCGCTGGTTGGTGGAAGAACTCGAAGAGCGTCTGCCGGGATTCGAACAGCATTTAAAACTTCACGTTACCGGATGCCCCAATAGCTGCGGCCAGCACTGGATTGCCGACCTCGGACTCGAAGGCAAGAAGATCAAAGTCGATGGCCGCATGCAGGATGCTTATTACTTCTGCGTGGGCGGCGCGGTTGGATTGCATGCGTCGATTGCGCGGCCGGTTGGTTATCGTTGCCTGGCCACGGATGCACCCGATGCGATTGAGCGGCTGTTGAATCGATATATGGACGAGCGTTTGCCCGGAGAAAACCTGCGCGGGTATTTCGCGCGGCATAGCAATGACGAATTGCGTGAACGTCTGGCCGGGGAATTAGTGGCGGGCGTGGCTCGCGACCTTCCTCAGCAACGGGTTCCGGCAGGGATTGAAGGCTAAGCCTATGAGCTTGTTTCCCATTTTTCTAAAACTCGAAGGACGCAAATGCCTGGTAGTTGGGGCAGGGAAGATTGGCGAATCCAAGATCAGCAGCCTGGTGGAAGCCGGCGCGCATGTTCACGTTGTGGCCCGGGAAGTCAGCACGCTGATTGCGGAATTGGCTGACGCTAGCGTGATCAGTTTGGAAAAGCGGAGCTTCGAACTGAACGATCTCGATGGCATCTTCCTGGTAATTGCGGCGACCTCGGTGACTTCGCTGAACCAGACGATCTTCGAGGAAGCGCAAGCTCGTGGAGTTTTGTGCAACGCAGTCGATGATCCCGACCGATGCGATTTTTATTACGGAGCGGTGGTCAAGCGGGGCGATCTCCAAATTGCGATTTCGACCGCGGGAAACAGTCCAGCTCTGGCGCAGCGACTCAGGCGGCAGCTGGAAATTCAGTTTGGACCGGAGTATGGCGAGTGGCTGGAGCAGTTGGGCAGCGTGAGGAAGCAACTTTTTTCAAGCGAGATCGATCCCGAAGTTCGGCGAAATTTGCTGCATGAAATCGCCAGCCAGCACGCGTTCGATGCGCTGCATTCCCTGGCGAAGGGACAAGAGAGCAATTAATGAAAGGTAAAGTCTATCTCGTGGGTGCAGGGCCGGGCGATCCGGAATTACTGACCCTGAAGGCGCTGCGGCTGCTGAAAACCGCCGATGTCGTACTGCACGACGAACTCGTGGGAGCGGAAATTCTCGCATTCATTCCGGCTACCGCTAAATTGCATAACGTCGGCAAGCGCAGTGGCAAGAAAAGCACCGCGCAGCCGGAGATCCACACGTTACTGGTGCAGTATGCGTTGATGGGATTGCAGGTAGTCCGATTGAAGGGTGGCGATCCGCTGGTATTTGGCCGCGCCGGCGAAGAGATTGAAGCGCTGCGCAAGTCGAATATCGATTTTGAAATTGTTCCTGGCGTGACTGCTGCACTTGGCGCCGCGGCATCTACTCAGATTCCCCTGACTCATCGTGAACTCGCATCATCGTTCATCGTACTCACTGGACATCGTGCCAGCGCCGACCATTCCGATTGGCCCGCCAGCATTCCGACGAGTACCACGGTGGTCGTCTACATGCCGGGCTACGACTACGCTGGCACCGCGGCCCATTTACAGGCGATTGGCGTAAAAGCCACCACGCCTTGTGCGGTCATTTCCCGCGCGACTTTGAACGATCAGCAAATTTATCAAACGACCTTGCAAGACCTGCCTTCCGCCCCACAACTGCCCTCCCCGACATTACTGGTGGTCGGAGAAGTCGTGGGTCTTGCCAAGATTTCATCACAGCAAGAAACGGAATCGCTGTTGTCGGCGATTCTGGAAGCTGTCCCGCAAAACGTGCATGGCCAGGAGCGATCCGAGTGAAAGAACAGTTGGAGAAGTTAAAAGCCGGAGCCGAAGGTTGGAAGCCCGAAGAAGTGTTGCACTGGGCATTCGCGAATTTCGGCGAAGACGTAGCGATGGCAACGGGCTTTGGCGTCGAAGGAATGGTGTTGTTGGATATTGCCACCCGCGTCAATCCGGATATTAAAGTCTTTACCGGCGATACCGATTTTCTGTTTCCCGAAACTTATGATTTGATCGACCGGGTTGAGAAGCATTATGGCATTAAGGTCGAGCGCCTTTATTCGGCTTTGACTCCCGAAGAGCAGGAACGCACGCATGGATCGGAATTATGGAAGCGTAATCCTGATCAATGCTGCAGCATTCGGAAAGTAGAGCCGTTACGAAATAAGCTGGCAGAATTGAGTGCGTGGATCACTGCGATTCGCCGCGATCAGACTTCTGTGCGAGCCGCGGCTCACAAGATCGAATGGGACCCGAAATTCGGTCTGGTAAAAATTAACCCAATCGCTGATTGGACCAAGCAGATGGTGTGGGCTTATGTCCACAAGCACGATGTTCCATACAATCCGCTGCACGATAGCAATTTTCCCAGCATTGGTTGCACGCACTGCACGCGGGCCGTCCAGCCTGGAGAAGATTTGCGCGCAGGCCGTTGGGCCGGATTTCAGAAGACTGAATGTGGATTGCATGCGCCAACCTCTCTCACGCCCGTGCCGCTCATTCACATTTCGGCGGCAGCGGGTGGAGAAAAGGCGTGATTACCCAGCTAAAGCAAGACACAGAAGCGCTGGGTTGCACGTCCTACGTGTGCCGATAAAAGTTTCGCCTGCTATAATCACGCACATCCTCTTGCTGCGTGAATCATGGACTTTGATCAACTAGTCACATTTCTGGAAGTCGCCAAGCTAGGCAGCTTTTCGCGTGCGGGACAAAAAGTCTTCCGTTCGCAATCGGCGGTAAGCGCCCAAATCCGCCAGCTTGAGCAGGAATACGGCGACCGTCTACTCGACCGCTCCGGCAAAGATGTCACGTTGACGCCAGCCGGTCGCGTGCTTTTCGCCTACGCCGAGCGCCTCTTACAGATGAAAGACGAGTCCCTGCTCGCCGTTGCCGACCAGGGCACTTCGCCTCGCGGAAAAATCACCATTGGCGCCAATGAAGCGACCTGCCTGTACGTGCTTCCGGATGTATTCGCTAAATATTGCAGCCTGTATCCCGGCGTGCATATCAATATCTATCGCAACTTCAGCTACAAAATTGTCGAGAAGCTGGAAAATGGCACGATTGATGTCGGCATCGTCACTTTGCCAGTAAAGTCCGCCAGCCTGAAAACGCATGCGATCTTTCGCGATCAGCTTATGCTGATGGTGAGCCCGCAAAACCCGCTGGCGAAGCATGACGTGGTTCCGGTCAGCGAGATCGTTAAGCAACCTCTATTGCTTCCTAAAACTGGTTACAGCCGGCGGGTCATGGACAAACTTTTTCGCCCCTACGCTTCCCAGTTACAGATCAGAATGGAATTGCCCAGCATTGGGATGATCAAGAGTTTCGTTGCGGCCGGACTAGGAGTGTCGTTGATCAGCGCCAGCTTCGCCCGCGATCAAGTGCTCGCCGGACGCGTGAAACTTATCGCCCTGCAAGACGGCGAATTATGGCGGGAGTTGGGTCTCGCTTATCGTCGCGATCGCACGCTTACCCGCGCAACTACGACGTTCATCAGCACCGTCCGCCAGTTGGCGTCGGCATCAAAATAGCCTGTCACCGCCGATTTTTTTCGCATCGAATTTGACGATACTATTCATTCGAATTTCAAATCTCCCGGGATCCCGGAAGTTGTTAGTCTAAAAATAGCCCACGGTGCGAAGCCGCACTGTTGTGGCTCGCCGCTAGGAACTAGGGCGAATTCCCCCAGAGGAGGTTGCCATGACGCAACTCGAAGAAAATCTCAACAAAATCCTCGAAGAACATCAACACGAGAGCGGACTGCACATGATCGGCGGGCGGCGACGCCTGATGGACCGCTTGGTCGAGTTCTTTCAATCCGCTGAAAAGCCCGAGAAGAACGATCCGAATCGGACCGATCTCCACAACTAATTTTCGCAACTCCTAACGCAGCCCACCGCCAGAGTAAAACTGGTTGGTGGGCTTTTTCTGCCGGTTACCCTGGCTGCGAAGTCACCTCATTTTAGCCTTGACACCTCCGCCGAAACCTCTGACAATATGAATAGTTATTCATTTAGATGAATATAAATGCATAAACGATATTGCGGCTCGTAGATTGGTGATTTCAGATTCAGGAACACCAGGTTCCAATCTGCAATCTAAAATCTCCAATCTGAAATGGTCATGAATAAGCCTTTACGACAACGCGCGATCCTTGAACTGGTGGACCGGGGCCCGGTCCATAGCCAGGAGGATTTGCAGCGCGTGCTCAACCGGCGCGGATTTGATGTGGGGCAGGCCACGCTGTCGCGCGACATTCGCGACCTGGGCCTCGTGAAGACTCCGGAAGGCTATTCTCTGCAGGCAGGCGAAAGTTCCTCCGATGCAACGCTGCCGCCGGTTTCGCGGCTGGTGCGTGAATTTGTTACAGGTACGAAGATCGCCCAGAATTTGTTAGTGGTGAAAACCAGTGTAGGCAGCGCCCAGCCCGTCGCTGCGGCGCTGGACGGGGAAGACTGGCCCGAAGCCATTGGCACCGTCGCCGGCGATGACACGATTTTGATAGTGTGCAGCGACAAGAAAAATGCGAAAAAGCTCGAAGGCCGCATCCGGGAGATGCTTGCTTAATGCCGGCCAAACTCAAAGTTGCGGTGTTAGGCTCGACCGGCTATTCCGGCCTGGAGTTGACGCGTCTACTGCTTCGCCATCCGCAGGTGGACAAGCCAGTCTTGCTGAGTCGTCCAAATGAAAAAGAAATTTCGCATTCCGTAAACCTGGCGGACATGTTTCCCGTGCTCTCAGGCAACGGACGTTATCCTTTGCAACCGCTGTCGTGGGCCGCTCTGAAGCAGCAAGGGATTGAGTTGCTTTTTCTCGCGACTCCGCATGAGGCTTCACGTTCGATTGTGCCCGACGCGATTGCGAAATGGCCTGAGAGTCATCGATCTGAGCGGGGCCTGGCGGCTCAAGGAGGAACAGCACCGCGCCATCTATGGCTTCAAAGATGAGAACGCAGCCAGCGCTGCTGATCTCACGAAAAAAGCCGTGTACGGACTTCCCGAGTTGAACGCCGATCAGATTCCGAGCGCGGCATTGGTCGCGAATCCCGGCTGCTATGCGACTTCAGTAATTCTCGCGTTGGCGCCGCTGTTGAAAGCGGACATCGTGGATCGGGAGCACGGAATCATTTCTGATTCGAAATCGGGCGTCTCCGGAGCGGGCAAAGAGCCGACATCCACAACTCATTTTGTTTCCGTAGCCGATAATTTTTCGGCCTACGCGGTTTTCGGTCATCGCCATGTCGGAGAAATCGTCGAGCAGTTGGGATTGGGCGCGAGGGAGTTGATCTTTACGCCGCACCTGCTGCCCATCCCAAGAGGAATTCTTTCGACAATTTATGTGCAGCTGAATCGCGAGATGAAAGCGTGCCGAAATCGAATCCTGCTTTCGCGAATTCTATGGCGGGAAGCGCTGGGTGCGGGTTTTCGCGACGCCGAATCTGCCGCAGATTCAGTTTTCGCTGCATACAAATTATTGCGATCTTGGGTTTCTGTCTGGCGGAAGATGGCCGGCGCCTGATCCTGGTGTCCTGCGTGGACAATCTGCTCAAAGGCGCGGCCGGACAGGCGGTACAGAACATGAATTTGATGTACGGATGGAAGGAAGAAGAAGGCCTGGCGTGAAAATTGTAGTCAAAATCGGCGGCGCGGCGATCGAAGAAAAGTCGACGCTGCACAAATGCGCTCACGCGATCGTGGAATTGGCGCGGGACGGCCATCACATTGCCGTGGTTCATGGCGGCGGAGTCGCACTCACTCGCACTCTGAAGCTGCTGGGCAAAGAGAGCGATTTCGTAAACGGCCTGCGCATCACCGATGCCGAAACTCGCGATGTCGCGCTGATGGTGCTTGGCCGGAATCGTGAATAAAACTCTGGTCGCCGGAATCATTGCCGCGGGATATCCGGCGCATTGGCCTTTGTGGTGGCGATGGCACGTTGTTTCGCGCCCGCAAAAAGCAGACACCGGCTATGACCTCGGCTATGTCGGAGAAATTTCTTCGGTCGAGCCGAATTGGCTCGAAGCCATTTGGGGGCAAGGCGGCATTCCGGTGCTGTCCTCGCTGGCTCTCGGCTCGGATGGCGAGTACTACAACATCAATGCCGATCAAATGGCCTCCGCTTGCGCGGTCGCTACTCATGCCGATGCTTTGATTTTTCTCACCGACGTTGCGGGAGTGAAAGACGCGCACGGCACTGTGATTCCGTGGCTGAAGACGAAAGAAATCACCGCTCTGATCGCGGACTCCGTCATCGGCGGCGGCATGCTTCCCAAGCTGGAAGCCTGCAGTCAGGCCTTGAAGCGGGGAGTGGGGCGCGTGCGAATTTTGCCGTCGGCGCAGGCCGAGATGCTGCCGCAGTTTTATTTCAGCAAGCTGGAATTTGGAACGGAGGTGATTGGCGCATGAGCCTCGCCTCCGTATCGAGCGTCCGAAGATAGAGCTGCTGCTGCCTACCTACGACCGCCACAAGATCCTTTTCGACACAGGGGCGCGGCGTGTATTTGTGGGATTCGGAAGGCAAATCGCTATCTGGATTTCCTGAGCGGGATGGGCGTGAATGCGCTTGGACATGGGCATCCGGCGATTCAGCAAGTCCTGAAACAGCAGGCGGGCAGGCTGATTCACGTTTCGAATTTATTTTTTCATGAATATCAGGCTGAGTTTGCGAAACGGCTGACGAAGATTTCCGGCTTGGACCGGGCATTTTTCTGCAACAGCGGTACCGAGGCGTGGGAAGGCGCGCTGAAACTGGCCCGCGCTATGCGCGCGTCGAAGAACAACAACGGCCACAAAGCCAAATGGCGGATGCTGGCGCTGGAAAATTCTTTTCATGGCCGGACGTTCGGCTCGCTCGCGACTACCGGACAGGAAAAGTATCGCCATCCGTTTGCGCCCCTGATGCCGGGAGTCGGCTTTGTTGCGTTTAACGATGTTGAAGATCTGAAACGGCAGTTCGATGGCAGCGTTTGTGCGGTTTGCATGGAGACGATTCAGGGCGAAGGCGGCATCCGCCCGGTCAGTCCAGAATTTCTGCAAACCGCCCGAGAGCTGACCAAACGCACCGGCGCGCTATTGATTCTGGATGAAATTCAATGTGGCCTCGGCCGCACCGGCAAATATTTTGCTTATCAGCACTACGGCATCAAGCCGGATATCGTGACCGTCGCGAAGCCGCTGGCAGCAGGTTTTCCGCTGGGAGCGATCCTTACCACGAACGAGTTGCCAGCGGAATGCATCCCGGCATGCACGGCACAACGTTTGGCGGCGGCCCGCTGGCCTGCGCGGTAGCGATTGAATTTCTGAACGAACTCGACGGGCTGCTCGGCCATGTGCGCGAACTCGGGGAATATTTTCACACCAAACTCGAAGCGCTTGAAATCCCGCCACAGTTCGGTACGTGAAGTTCGCGGCATGGGGCTGATGCTCGGCCTGGAAATCGATTCGGCGACACCGCGAAAGCCGTCGTCGCGCAATTGCTAAAGCAGCGGAATTCTGATCAATCGCACGCATGAAACTGTTTTGCGCTTTCTTCCGCCATACATCATTCAAAAAAAGCACGTCGATCAGGTTGTTCGCGCGCTCGATGCCGCTCTTACTCAATGCAACGCCAGCGGCGGCCGCGAGACAAGTCCACGAAAAGGAGCAAATCACGTTGAGTAGAAAGTCATTCAGTTCGCCAGTTCTGCAAGCGTCCGACACCAAGCCGATTTCCGGTGCCGCGACCTGATTTCCTCGCGTGATCTCGGCCCGACTGGCGTCAAAGCCGTTCTCGATCTTGGCTGGCTTGATGAAAGTCGCGGCCCGCGGATTTTCGCAGGCGCTCGCTGGCAAGCACATTGTGATGTTCTTCGAGAAGCCTTCGCTGCGCACCCGGCTCACCTTTGAGGCCGGAATGGCCAGCCTGGGCGGCAGGCGATTTCTTCGTCGACCAGACCTCCGGCCGTCTCGACGCCCGCGAGAACCTCAGCGACATCGCGCACAATCTCGAGCGCTGGGTGGACGGAATTGTGCTGCGCACGTTCGCGCACGCCACGGTCGAGGGGATGGCCGAGCATGCCTGCGATTCCGGTGATCAATGCGCTAAGTGATCTCGAACATCCTTGCCAGGCGCTGGCGGACTATTTCACCTTGCAGGAACGATTCGGCGATCTGAAAAAGATCACTCTCGCCTATGTAGGCGACGGAAACAATGTGGCGCATTCGCTGCTGCTCACGGCGGCTGCCTCGGATCGAGAATCCGCATCGCCACTCCCGCCGGCTACGGTCCGAATCCAGAAGATCGTCGCCGCCGCGCAGGAAATTGCGCGCAAAACCGGCGCGGTCATCGAAATTCTCAACGATCCGCATGCAGGCTGTCGCCGGCGTCGACGCCATCTACACCGATGCCTGGACCAGCATGGGACAGGAGCAGCAGGAAGCAGCCAAGCGCGCGAAATTTTCCCGCCGTATCAGGTGAACGAAAAGCTTGATGGCGGAAGCCGCGCCGCATGCCGTGTTCATGCATTGCCTGCCGGCGCACCGCGGGCAGGAAGTCACCGACGAAGTCATTGATTCGGTACGCATCGGTCGTTTTCGATCAGGCGGAGAGCCGCTTGCATGTGCAAAAAGCCATTTTGATGTTATTGCTCGGCGGCGGTGAAGGCCGCCTGTCCAGTGAGGAGCGCTCATGCCTAATAAAGAAAAAGTCGTGCTCGCTTATTCCGGTGGTCTGGATACTTCCATCATCATTCCATGGCTCAAGGAAAATTATTCCTATGACGTGATTGCCATGGTGGGCGATGTGGGCCAGGGCGACGACATCGAAGCCGTCATCGAAAAAGCTTACAAGACGGGCGCGAGCAAAGTTGTCGTCGAAGACATGCGCGAGGAATTTCTCACGGGATATGTATTTCCCTCGCTGACGAGCGGGCGCGGTCTACGAACACAAATATTTGCTGGGGACATCGATGGCCCGGCCTGTCATCGCCAAGCATCAGGTCGAAGTCGCGCTGCGCGAAGGCGCCACTGCGGTTTCTCACGGATGCACAGGCAAAGGAAACGATCAGGTGCGTTTCGAGTTGACCTATCAAGCGCTGGCTCCGGAGTTGAAAGTGATCGCGCCATGGCGTGAGTGGACTCTGAAGTCGCGCGAAGATTGTCTCGACTACGCGGAGAAGCCATGGCATTGCGGTCGAAGCCAGCCGGCACAAAAATTCACAGCCGCGATCGCAATCTCTGGCACATCAGCCACGAAGGCGGAGAGCTGGAAGACGCGGGCAACGCGCCTCTCGCCAGACCTGGCAGATCACGCGTTCGCCGCAGGAAGCTCCCGACCGTGAAGAACAAGTGACGATCGGTTTCGCGAAAGGCACTCCGGTTTCGGTCAACGGCATGAATCTCGATCCCGTGTCAGTTGGTCGAATTGCTGAATGAAATCGGCGCCCGCAATGCCGATCGGACGCATGGACATCGTCGAAAACCGTTTCGTCGGCATGAAGTCTCGTGGATGCTACGAAACTCCCGGCGGAACTCTGCTGATTGCAGCGCATCGCGAACTCGAAGCTCTCTGCCTGGAGCGCGATCTCTCGCACTTCAAGCAGCACATCGCTTTGAAATATGCCGAACTGGTGTACTTCGGCCTCTGGTTCACTCCGCTGCGTGAAGCTCTCGACGCATTCGTCGACGACACGCAAAAGGAAATCACCGGCACCATCACGCTCTCGCTTTACAAAGGAAATGTATCGATCGTCAGCCGCCAGTCGGACTTCTCTCTGTATCGCACCGATCTTTCCTCATTCACCATGGGCGATAGTTACGATCAGAAAGATGCTGCCGGATTTATTCGTATCCTCGGCTTGCCTTCGCGCTCGCGGGCTTTGGTGCGTGCGAAGACCGAAGTTTCGAAAGCTGGGGTGGAGAAATGAAAATGTGGTCGGGCCGCTTTCGGCAGCCGCTCGATCCGGCTTTCGAACGCTGGCAACGCTCGTTCGATTTCGACAAACGCCTGCTGAGCCATGAACTCGCAGCCAGCGGCGCGCATGCGCACGCCCTGAAAGATGCGGCGATTCTCTCTTCGGCGGAACTGATCACGATTCTGCAAGGCCTTCAACAAATTGCGCAGAAGGCTTTGGAGTCGCCTACATTTCTCGACGATAACGAAGCTGAAGACGTGCATCACTTCGTCGAAAAGCAATTGGTCGCTCTGATCGGCGACACCGGCTACAAGCTTCACAGTGGACGCAGCCGTAACGAGCAAATCGCCACCGATCTTCGTCTGTATGTTCGCGCCGCCATCGATCAACTGCAATCCGATTTGGCCGGCCTTGTCGATATCTTATTGGCCCGTGCGGAGCAAGCCGGCGATGCTGCGATGCCCGCATATACGCACTTGCAACGCGCCGAACCCGTGCTGGTCGCGCATTGGCTGCTGGCGTATGTCGAAATGTTTCTGCGTGACGCCGATCGTCTCGCCGATTGTCAGAAGCGGTTGAACCGCTGTCCTTTAGGTTCAGGAGCGATCGCGGGAGCAACCTTGCCGCTTGATCGTCGAGCCATGGCCGCCAGTCTCGGATTCAGCGGACCCACGGCCAACAGCATCGACGCCACCAGCGATCGCGACTTCGCCCTCGAATTCGTAAACACGCTCTCTGTGCTGGCCTTGCATCTAAGCCGCTGGGCGGAAGAAATGCTTTTGTTTTCCACGACGGAATACAGCTTCATCCATTTACCCGAAGCTTACTCGACTGGCAGCAGCGCCATGCCGCAAAAAATGAATGCGGATTTGCTGGAGCTCACTCGCGCCAAGTCCGCCAGAGTGATCGGCCACGCCACCGCGCTGCAAATTACCCTGAAAGGCTTACCCCTGGCCTACAACAAGGATTTGCAGGAAACGCAGGAACCGCTTTTTCAGGCGGCCGAAATCATGCTGTCGTTATTGCCATTGATCCAGGGCTGGATGAAAGCCGTGGAATTCAATCACGAGCGCATGCAGGAAGCGGCGCAAGCTGGATTCATGAACGCCTGGGCTGCGGCCACTTATCTTGTCCAGCGCGGAGTTCCATTTCGTCTCGCGCATGAGCAGATTGGAAAAGCTGTTCAGCTTTGTTTGGAGAGAAATTGCGAACTTGCCGATCTATCTTTGGAAGATTTGCATTCACTCAATTCAGCCTTCGACAAGGATTTCTATGCGTGCCTGACCTTGCAGTCTGTGCTCGCCATCCATGACGTGCCCGGCGGCACCGCGCCGTCCCGTGTTCGCCAGGCGATTTCTGATGCGAAAGCAAAGCTCGATTCCATTCGTGGAGGCATCCATGCACACGCGTGAAGCCATTCTGCCGGATGCTGAGAGAATTCACGAATTGATTTGCGCCTACTCCGGTGATGGCACTCTGCTGCCTCGCAACTTCGCCGAGATTTGCGAAAACGTGCGCGACTTCATTGTCCTCGAAAAGCGTGGACGCATCGTCGGCTGCGGCGCGCTTCATCTCTACGGTCAACATCTCGCGGAAATTCGTTCCATCACCGTAAATCCCGAGCAACAGGGCTCCGGCGGCGGCAAGCTTCTTGTTCGAGCGCTCATGGACGAAGCCGACAAGCACGGCGTCAGTTGCATCTGCCTGTTCACTCGCAAGCCAGATTTCTTCGCGCAGATGGGGTTTGCCATGGCCCAACGCGAAGACCTTCCCGACAAGATCCACAAAGATTGCTGCGTCTGTCCGCGTTATAACAATTGCGACGAGTACGCCATGGTGCGCGGCGAGCTTCCGAAGTTTTCCATTTTGCCTGAGCCTACGAACTGGTTGGTGAAGCTCCAGGTATGACCATACCTGCGGTTTCAAATAAGCTTCTTCTTCCCAAAGGTTTCAGCTTCTGCCGCGACTGCAGCGGGATTGAAGGCCAGCGGACGCACCGACCTGGCGCTCGTCGAAGCTGTTCCGGGAACGACCGCCGCTGCGCTCTTCACCAAAAACCGTGTAGTCGCCGCGCCGGTGGAAGTTGGCCGCGCGGCTCTCACAAAATCAAAGGGACGAGTACGCGCTGTCATCATCAATTCCGGCAACGCCAACTGCGCCACCGGAAAAGCCGGCATTCAAACCTGTAAACAAGTCTGCCAGGAAACTGCACGGCTATTAAAAATTCGTCCGGAAGAAGTGTTTCCTTCTTCTACAGGAATTATCGGCGTTCCCTTGCAGGCGGAAAAAATTATCGCGAAACTGGCCGGACTGATTGATCGAAGTGAGTCGTCTGAAGAAGGTCTGGATCAAGTGGCAAAAGCCATTATGACAACCGATACCCGGCAGAAGCAGGCGTCTGCTTCGTTTCGAGCCGGACGATCCGAAGTCAGATTAACTGGAATCGCCAAGGGTTCAGGCATGATTCACCCTCAGCTAGCGACCATGCTGGTGTACGTTTTCACCGATCTCGCGGCGAGCGCCGCCGAATTGAGAAGTCTACTGAAAGCATCCTGCGACCAGAGTTTCAACTGCATGTCAGTCGATGGCGACACTTCCACCAATGACACCGTCCTGCTTCTCGCCTCTGGACAAAGCGGTGTTCGCCTCAAAGATCCGTCCGCGAAAGCAAAGTTTGCCAAAGCTCTGGGCGCCGTCTGCCAATCCCTCGCCGATCAAATCATTGCGGACGGCGAAGGCGTGCAGCACGTCATTCATCTGTCCATCGAGCAGGCGAAGAATCGCGAAGAAGCGCTGCGGGTGGCGCGTGCCATTGCCCACTCTCTTATTAGTGAAGACAGCTTGGGCAGGCGCCGATCCGAACTGGGGACGCATGTTGGCGGCGGTAGGGAATTGCGGCGTGCCGATAGATCCCGCGCGGATAAATATATTTATTGGAAAGCAACAGGTCTGTCGTGGGGGGATGAGTGGGCCCTTCGACGAAGGGCAGGCCCACAATGATTTGTCAGCGCATGACTGCGATATCCGGGTAAAACTGGGACGCGGTCAGAGCAAGATTATCTTCCAAACCACGGACCTGACCGCGGAATACGTCCGGATCAACGCCGACTATTCCACCTAACTAAGCTTCACCGATGAATGCTTCCAGGGCCCTCTGCGATTGCAAATCCAGTACCTCGCCAAATTGACCGAGGTCATGGATGAGGAAATGATTATCCAGCCGGTTAGCATTTTCTTCCGCCAACGCAAAAACGCAGCGCCGGATTAAGTTGTACTCCTCGAGCAGATGTCTCGATCTATAACCCTGGGCAAGCCGCTCGCGGCCGTGCTGGGCCGCGGATTTCAGCGGCAGGGTGGCCATTTCCTTCAGGCTGAGTTTCATGGCCTTAAGCGCCTCGTCAATGAGTGGAAGCACTGGCGAGCTCCGTTTTTGAGGCGCCAGTTTGATGCGCTTGAGATTTGGATCGGCTTTGCTGTACTGCATCCATTCTTCACGGATCGCGCGTCGATTGCGGTTTACAAAATAGCGCAAGCGCTTGTCATTGTCGGACGTCTGAGCAGGTTTGGCTACAAAGGCCAAGTTGCTGGCGCTAAGCTTTTTATTAATCTGGTCAATTTCGTGGCGCAGCGCAAGCTCTACCGATTTCGAATGTCTTTCCCCCCTGGCAACCCGGCTCACATAAGAGGGATCTATCTTAAGTCGCTGGGCGATTCTGATATATAAACCGCGGTAAAGAGTCTGAGGTGGGAGTGCCGGTCCCTGAATTGTGCTAGCATTGTCATGTTGCATGACTTCCTTTCGCATCATTTGTCAGGGATCGTGCCAGCTAACGAATCCGTTAGTCGTTTTCGTTAACTAAGTGTAGCGCCGAATGGGCAAAACAAGCAATGCCGAAGAACCCGAATGGGCCAGGCGGATCAACGCCCTGCGTCATCGCCTAGGCCTGAGCCAGTCTGAGCTGGGGAAGCGGTTGGATGCCTCGGCCATGGCCGTTTCGCGCTGGGAACGTGGGGTGCAGGAGCCGCCCGCCAATATCAATATTCAGTTGGGAAACCTGACCGGCGATCCCGAGTGCTGGTATTTTTGGGGCCGGGCCGGCCTGCATAGTGATGACCTGATGAGGGTTTTGCCCTCGCTGCGTTCCCGGTTCCGTAGACACCGGCAGCCCGATTTGCAGGTAGTGCAAGCTGGGATCCACAGAATTCCGAAGAAAAAGAGCCAACTGGTAGCGATCCCCGTGCTCCCGATTGTAGCCGCCACGCACGGCGGCAAAGGCGACCCGGCCATTTCACTTCAACAGGCAGTTCCCGAATCTGTGCTCGCGGCACCTAATAAGTGGTGCCCGAATCCCGCTTACACCAGTTGCCTGACCGTTCGCGGCCGTTCCATGATGCCGCTGATTCACGACGGTTATATCATCGTGGTCGACACATCGCAGACCAACCGCCGCAAGCTCTATGGACACATTGTCGTGGCCGCCCACAAAGAACAAGGTCTGGTGGTGTCCCGGTTGCAGCGCTTTGACGATACCGAAGTGCTGGTGCCCGAAAATCGTGAATACGATTCCACCGCACTCTCCACCCACTGGCGAATCGTCGCTAAAATCCTCTGGTGGATTGGCCGCTCAATCTAAACGCGCCCAACATTTCCCTTGGTCATTCCGAGAAGCGAAGCGCCGAGGAATCTTCTGTCTTCAGGTGTTGCATAATCTGCTGGGCGATTGACTTTCGCTCCCGACGCTTCTATCTTTGGCCGGGCATCCATGAATATTGTCAAAGCAACCAGGCATTACGAAGAGTGGATGGCTTCGCACACCACTCTGGTGAAAGCCGACCTGCGGCTCAAACATCAGCGTATGGCGGAAGCCGCGTTTCCATTCCTGCGCGCAACCTTCTATCGCTGGGTACAAATTTGGCAGGAGATTTGTCCTGCTATTGCCAAGGCGCCCCACTTACTTGCGGTCGGCGATCTTCATATAGAAAATTTCGGGACGTGGCGGGACGTCGAGGGCCGCCTGGTTTGGGGCGTCAACGATTTCGACGAAGCCGCGAGTTTTCCCTACACGCTCGATCTTGTCAGGCTGGCGGCGAGCACAATGCTTGCGGCGGAAGAAGGCCATTTAGCGCTGAACGTAAAAAGCGCCTGCACCGCAATCCTCGACGGCTACAAGAAGTCCCTCGACGAACACGGACATCCCTTCGTACTCGAGGAAGAACACAAATGGCTGCGAATCATGGCGACCGGTGTTCTGCGCGATCCCGAACATTTTTGGACCAGGATGGAGAGCCTGCCCAAGTTCACTGGCGAAATTCCCGCCAGCGCCGAGGAAGCGCTTGAGCACCTGATGCCTGAACGCCACCTCACTTATCGGCTGGTGCGCCGCGTTGCCGGCCTGGGAAGTCTGGGCCATGTGCGCTTGGTCGCAATCGCGGAATGTCATGGCGGAAAGATCGCAAGAGAGGCCAAAGCCCTGGTACCGTCGTCGATTCATTGGGCCCAGGGCGCGATTGGGCCCGCTGAGCTTATGTATCAGGCAATCATCAGTCGCGCTGTCCGCTGTCCAGATCCTTTCGTACAAATGCGCGGACGCTGGATCGTCCGCCGACTCTCGCCCCATTGTTCCCGCATCGAGTTGAATGTAATCCCCAGAAATCGAGACGAACTCAAAATGCTATTTTCCATGGGATGGGAAACCGCCAACATCCATCTCGGCAGCCAGAACGCCATCAAAGATGTTCGCCGCCACCTGGGGACTTTGAAGCCAAACTGGCTGTATACCGCGGCCAAAGACATGGTGAAAGCCGTCACTCGCGACTGGCGGGACTGGAAGGAATCAGGGCAAGCCTGATAGATCGTTGTGCGTAAAACGTGAAAGGATTCCGCCCCATCGGGATGGAAGATCCATTTTCCAGGGACTCTACGAGTGCAGGCGCTATGAAATGTCTGTTCGCTTCCGGACATCAACCGTCCGCGCTCGGACAGAATAATTGACCTTGTTGCCGCGATCGTGTTCGTTCTTTCCTTTTAAACCAGGGACTTACGTTCTGAAGCACATTGGTCGAAATCTTGCTTTAACAAGATCTTTACCGAAGCCCGCCCGCAGCGGGCGATGTGCGCGCTTTATCTATGATGTCTGGGACGGTGTGCGTTTACGATACCAGTAGGGGAACATGAAACCATGGCCGGGCTGCCACAGGATCTTCGCTACGCACTGCGGCAGTTGCGCAAAAGCCCAGGTTTCACAGCCGTGGCCGTTCTCACCCTGGCCCTGTTTGTTCCAGCGGCCCCGCGCCGCAATGAGCCTGACCTTGCTCACCGACGCGGACATACTTTCAACTACTTCGGCGGCGCGGGGAATTCTTAAGGAGTTGAACCCCGAAATTCCGGCGATGTTCCGGACGTTTTCGCAAGTGTATTCCGATTCTTTGGGCTCGCGGAAATTCAACGTTATTCTCGTCGGGTTTTTTGGCATGACCGCGCTCCTGCTGGCAACGACAGGAGTGTTTGGAGTAATGGCCTATTCTGTCAGCCGCCGCACCCGGGAAATTGGTGTGCGTATCGCTCTCGGGGCGGCCGCCAGTGACGTTCTGAGCATGGTCCTGGGCCAGGGATTGCGCACGATCTTCATTGGGGTGGCGATTGGGATTGTTGGTGCGTTGGCTCTGACGCGCACCTTGGCATCGCTCTTGTTTGGAGTGACCGCCACCGATCCGATGACTTTTGTGACCGTGACTGTGCTCCTCGCGGGAATAGCGCTGCTGGCTTGCTACATTCCGGCGCTTCGCGCAACAAAAGTAGACCCGATGGTTGCTTTACGCTACGAGTAGTGGAGCTGCCTTGTTGTACCTACATCTCCTGCATTGGAGTGCACAAAAGCTCATCCTCTGCTTCGCCTTCGCTCGGGACCACACCCGCTTCGCGCCGCAGCACGGTTAGCAATTCATCGAGAATGACGTTGAGGGCTTGAGGATTTTCGCTGAGGGCGCGTCCGACGCTCTCGCGATGCACCGCCAATTCGCCGATGTGCGCGCGGGTAGTCTCCACGTCGCCGATGTCTCGCATGATGCCATCCGATCGACCGGATGGCCAAGGCCAGGGTCGCGCCGTCCGGGCGAAGGGATAGTTCAAGCTGCCGGTGGTCATCCAATGGACGACCAACTCTCGCACATGAGGCGGGCTACAAACGCGATGAGTGCCCTCCCTGTTTGCGAGCCTCTCCGTCCACCGAAGGATCTTCAATTTGTCGTCCCAGTGGTCTTCGGCGACGAGAAACCATCGATCATTTGCTGTACGCTGTCCGCCGCAAATGGTACACACATTCACGCCAACGCCATTCATTGCACACCTCACCTTATGCCATCTCCTGTCGACCAACTGGTCGAGACGGAAGCAGTTCGCTCACTTGCACGGAATTCATCGGCTTCTTTCTCTCATCGAGGTTCGCCTGCGGGGGAGTCAGCGGCACCATGATCAGGCCAAGTCCCTTTGCAAAGGTTAGCGTGACAAGTGGAGAACACTTGTCGCATAGCCAATAGTGTTCCATTCGGGGAGCTCGATGCTTGCGCTGTGCGCTGGCCGGGATGGAATACTGGCTGTCTTTCTTACGCTCCTGCGGCCCGCTCTCCACCATGAATAGCTTGCCTTGGCGCATGCTGCGAAAAAGGCTAACGCACGGCGGGTTCGCACATTTATGAAGCATTGTGGCCCTCAGTGATTCCTTCCGGAGAAGCCTTGACCAATGCACGTTAACTGCCGAAGGGCACAGCGGATCAAACTTGTGGAATGAGCGATTTCCGGTGTAGAAATTGATTGAAGAGAGGCCAACTGCCGAGGCGAAGTCAGCGTTGCCGACGCCTCGGCATTTAGTTAGATCAAGAGACCGGTGATTCCCAAGGCAACGCCGGCGATCGCAAAAAGAATTCCGAGATACCAGAAGAGCCTGCGTCCCGAAAGCAGCGTGATTGAAGTGATGACGAGAGCGATCTCCAGGATAGCTTCACCCAAGTCGAAGCGGTCGGCCTGCCTGGTTGCGTGTTTCTGTTCCGCTTCCAACTCGTGGGCTTTGGCTTCCAGTTCTTTCCCCTGGTCCCGATATTGTTCCGCTTCGGAACTGCGTTTTTCAGCCAACTTCGCAGCCTTCTCAGCGTCCTTGGCGGTCATCAGCGATGCCAGGTCGGCAAATACTTCATCCGCATGGCGGCGAATGCTCTTGGCCTGGTAGAACGCCCACTGGTCGCTAACCTGATTTTGCAGGATCACTTCCTCAGTATGGGCGCGATGGCCAAGCAACGACACACTGGCCACCAATACCGCCACGATGGCCATGGTCAGCGAAATTGGCACCAGGCTGGGATCATGCTCCGCTGCCTCGGCATGTTCCTTCAATTCCTGTAGTTCGTCACTCATGGTGCCTCCTGGGGAGTTGTACTAGGACGGTCGAATGTAACGGATTGCCGGTCTTCGTGCAAGCTAACGAACCAATAAACCACCAAGGACACGAAGTATCAAAGGAAACATGCGATCTTAGGATTTCCTTGGTGTCCCTTCGTGTCCTTGGTGGTTAGCTCGCTTTTACTCCCCCATCACTTTGACGATGACGCGCTTCTCGCGCTGTCCATCAAACTCGGCGTAGAAAATGCGCTGCCAGGTTCCGAGGTCGAGTTTTCCCGCTGTGATGGGAACAATGACTTCGTGGTGAATCAAAAGCGCTTTCAGATGGGAATCGCCATTGTCTTCTCCGGTCTGATGATGGTGATAATTTTTGTTGAACGGCGCCAGCTTTTCCAGCCACACGTCGATGTCTTCGATCAGTCCGGATTCGTTGTCGTTCACATAGATCCCGGCGGTGATGTGCATGGCTGAAACCAAAACCATGCCTTCTTTGACTCCACTCTTGCGGACGAAGGCTTCCACTTGCGGCGTGATATGAATGTATTCGCGATGAGACTTCGTGTGGAACTTTAAGTATTCAGTGGTGACCTTCATAGCAATTTAAGATAGCAGCTTCTAACGTTTTTCAGCTGCGCGGGCCTTCTCGCGACGCAGCTTTTCCGCCTGAATTTCGAGAACGCTTTGGGCGACACGTGGCGAGTACAGAGCTCTCACCCAATGCTCATTTATCCATTCCGGCTGGCGAGCGATGGCGGACTCAAATTCCGCTATAGCCTGGTCTGGTTGACGTGCCTGCCACAAACCCACAGCCGCCGCCATTGCCCTGTCGGGAAGGGTGTTCGAATCGTAGTTCGGCGTCAGAGTTTGCATCGCGTCCGCGAGTTTCCGGTTCTCGATCTGCATCCAGGCCAGTTCCGTTGTGACTCCGGTGTCGCCGGGACGTTGCTGTACCGCGTTGTTCAACAAGGTCTGGGCCGTGGTGTAGTCGCCTGCCAGGTAATACCACCAGCCGAGGTTTGCCAGAGCATCTGGGGCCCAACTCGCTTCGATGTTGTTATTTGCTGCCGCGGCCGCCGTCCTTGCCGGGCCCGGTTCGCCGGCCAGCAGCGAGAGTCCGGCCAGGGGAATCTCCAGTTCTTTCGGCTTTTCGATCTTGAGCGATCCTTCCCACTGCCGGAATTTCGTCAAGGCGGTCGTCCGATCACTAGCCGCCAGAGCGCGGGCATAGAGGTACGCATTGTCGACCGCGATTTCGTTTTTGTACAAGTCCAGAATATTGCGATAGGAATCGGCAGCGGCAGCAAAATTTGCCTGGGCAAATTCCGACTGAGCAAGAATTCGCAGAGCGTCTTCTCTTCCGGGACGACCCTTGAGTGAGCGGGTCGCGAGTTGCTGTGCCCGTTGATAATTTTTAGCGTCGAGCGCTGTCTTCGCCTCTTCTGTCCAAAAAATGTAACCAACAGCGAGGTCGCGCTCAGGACGAGCCTCCCAATGCTCGCTGGCGATTAACTGTTGTATTTGCTTAATTCGCTCGGACGGAAGGGGATGGGAACGGAAGTATCCCTCCAAAGTTTGCAGCGTCAGGTTAGTTACTTCCTCTTGCGGCGTCCTTGCTTGGACGCGATACTCCTGGAACAGCCGCTGGAAAGTTTCGAACATCCGTATCGCACCATTGGCCGAGTATCCAGACTCGACTGATAGACGTGTCCCTTCGCGATCAGCTTCGAGTTCCTGGTCCTTGCTATATCCGGCTTCGAATACTTCGAGAGGAATTTCGACCAAGCCGCCGAAAGGAATCTGGTGTAACGCTTTCTGCTGCTGAATGCGCTCGGCGCAGTGGTAGTGATCGATATGCTCAATCTCGTGACCCAGGACCGCAGCCAGCTCGTCTTCGCTGTCCATGAGAGAGAGAAGGCCTCCGCCGACGAAAACGTGTCCGCCGGGAAGAGCAAACGCATTGATCATGTTTCTGTCCCTAAGGAAATGGAACTTGTAAGGCAGTTTGCGATGGGCGTGCGGCGTGAGCCGCGAACCAACCTCAGTCAAATACTGCTCGATTTTGACGGTTTCTGGATCCTTCGCTCCATTTGGTCCCGAGGAATAACGGGACGCCAGTTCCTCACCGATCGCAATTTCTTCCTGGTCCGACATGCGAGTAAAGCTGACCGGCATGCGGGTGAGTTCCTGTTCAGTATCGGCAACCAGATAGAGCACGGCTGCGGGATCTGGCGGTACATCGACCTTGCGCCGTTCGGTCACGACGACGGCGGCGATGCCCATCAGCAAAATTCCCGCGAATGCAATCCAGTGCTTCATAAGTATTGGCGCAGCGCCTCGCGATTTTTCGTGTAAAGGAACGAAACCAGAAGCAGAGCGACGCCGAGAACGATCAACGTGAGATAGCGGTCACGCGGATTGAGTCCCCAAATATCCACGAACAAGATTTTGCCGACACACAGCAATAGCAGTCCAAGACCGCTGAGCCGGAAGCTACGTTCGCCCACCCAGAGAGCGAACAGGAAAATCGCCACGCCTTCCACTCCCCAGGAAACCGTGACCATTCCGTGCCTCATCTCCAGGGCCACGAGCACCGTGAGCAGAGAAATCGCAATAAAGAAGAAAGTTTGTTCCGGACGCTTCCCAATGAATTGCAGCACGCTTATAAGCCCGGTCTCCGCGTGTGGCTCCTTGTTGCGAAGACGGAAAGCGAATGGCAGACAGGCAAAGAGCAGAGCAATCACGATCCCCGAACAAAGCACGCGGCTTTCCCAGATGGACGGTGCAGGGAAATAAGTTCGTTGATAGAAATTGTGCAAAGCGGTGCGGAACAGGACGCCAAAGCTGAGGAATATTGCCTGATGCAGAAAAATCCGGCGGCTACTTCGCCACGCCAAAGCGAGAAGCACGAAAACCAATCCGGCCCATGCCCCGGCCACCCAATCGGCGGCGATTTCAAAACGCATCAGAGAGGCGATTGTGATTGTTCCAAGGTAGCAGCAGATTTCTGTTACCCGGCTCTTGCGTTCTCCGGCGTGCAGATCGCTTTGGCTCTCGTGCAATCGCCAGTAGGCATAAAAGAACGCCAGTGCAATCGGAACGATAGTGTAAAAGCGAGGACTCAGCTCTCTGGGATTTCCCGAAGCGTTCAGATTGACGTAGAAGATTCGCAAAAAGCTGGCAACAAATGCCAGATAGGCCTGAAGCCGGAGCGAAAGCGATTTGCGATTTAATCCGAACTCGAACAGAAGCATGGCGCCGACCATCCAGGCGACGGCCACGCCAATGGGAAGCAATTCGTACCATGCCAGCAGTATGAGCAGGAAAGTCGCAGTCCAGGTGTAAGCACCGCTGATCCACTCACGGGTGGAAGCGAAATAAAATCGAGAGTCTTCCGAAGCGGTTGGCCAACTCCAGCGAGAACTGACATACAGTATGACCGACACCAGAGAGATAGTGATCAGCCGTAAGGTGATGTTGTGGAATTGCGAGGTGTCCATCAGATTGATGGACAGAGCTCGAACGACCGACACCAAAGCCAGACAGTTGGCTTGATAACCAAGCGCGGGGATGGTGAAGCGCCGCCCAAGCCATGCCAACGCCAGGCCCAGCGCGGCCCAAGCGACGGCGGTCCAGGATTCCGGAAACGCGATCCAAAGTCCTGCCAATGCCATCAGCGCAGCGACGTAAGACAGTCGCTGCATCACGGTCTGGTCGAATTTGATCGCAAACAATTCTGCCCAGCGCCGGGAGACCCAATGCGCATTCGCATAGAACACAGCGGCCGCCACCATGAAGACCAGCGCGAGACGGAAGTCGCTGTGGACGTAGGCGTCGTCCATGCGCATGCCGGCGATTCTGGCAGCGTCCACGCTGAGCATTTGTCCGGCAACCACTCCGGCTGCCAGCAATCCCAACCGGCGGAAGACAATTTCCTTCGTCCAAACGCCGATCAGAAGCAGCGCCTCAGCTTCAAGCAACCACAGCACCGACAAGCGTGTCCCGGAATAGCGGAACGGGAAGGCCGCAATCAGCAGAACAATGCCGAGCGTGCTTAGAACGATGAATGCGCTGCGACGGCGGCGCGTGATGGGCAATTGTCCCAGCAAAGTTTCAATGCCGCCGATCGCGAGCAAGGCCCAGAAGGACCACTCGGGATGCGTGGATTGATACTTGAACAAAAGCAGCAGCACACCAGTATTCAGAAGCGCGGCGGCGGTGGAAATGCGCTCCTGATAATCATTGCTGGGACGACGGAAAACATAAGAGAGCCGAAAGATCGCCCAGTAAAGAACCAGAATTCCAGCGCTCGCGGGAAACTCCGGAAAAGGCATGGCGATGTCCGTTCATCGGCTCGATGATCGGACGCAACCACAGATAATGATTTAAATAGCTGGCCAGAAGCCCAAAAATTTCCAGCTCGTACCACTGCATTTTGCCGACGATGACAACCAGCCCAGCGGCGAGCACGGCGCCGGCAATCAAGCTGTAAACCGTGTCCTGGCTAATGGCAACCGTTCCAAATGCCAGCAGGAATGCAAGCCCCGTGACTACCTGCGAGCGATATCGCAAGGTGTGCCAGACCATTACCGACGCAACCGCCAGCATCAGTATCAGATCGAGCGTTTGCGATTCGAGCACATGCGTGGCCGGCACGTGATACATCGCGTAGGTGGTGAAGAACAGAAGCGCCCATCCGCCGCCGATCCCAGCGCGGGCAAGGATGCGATAGCGATCATGGCGCTGAAACCAGATGCCGGCGCCGAGCATCACTATGCTGACGACGTATCCAACCAACACTTTTCCCGCTGGTTCGAGCGTTTTGAGTTGGTAAGCGAGAAAAAACGCAACGCCAATTACCAGGAGAATAATTCCCAGTTTATTGAGCCAATTCGTGCCCAAAGTTTCTTCGACATTGAGGGTGGACTTTAGACCGCTAAAGAAAGATGGCGAGTGTTCCACTTCGCCGAAGCGCGGCGCGGGCTCAGCGCGTGGAGCGGAAACCGGAGGAACGAATGGTTGGCTCTCGTCCGCCTGCGGTTCTCTGATCCAGTTTTCTGCGGCAACCTTTTCTGGCGTGGGATCAATTGGAGGTGGTGGCGGAACGGGAATAACTTCTATCGGATGTGGTGCGATCCGAGGGGCGACCTCAGGAACCGAGGTCTCTGCCGCAGTTTTTTCAGAACTCGATGCAGATTTCCTGAGTTCACGGAAAGCGGTTTCCACATAGAAAACACGCTCTGACAGAGTCTTCCAACGTTCCTGATCTTCCTCGCGAGCACGCTTACGCTTCACATGGCTGCGCCAAAGCAGGATCCATGGGCCGAAGAGTACTGTCAGAATGATGCCGCCGGCGAAGAGGATCGATAGTGCGTCCAAAGTTTCGGTGTCCTGGCCAGAGCAGAGGAACGTCGGCGGGATTCTACTACGGAACGGCGGTCATAGCCAGATGGAAGAGCGAATCAACTTTGTCGACAAGGGTTTAATTTCGGAGGTAAATATCTAACGCAGGGACTCTTCTACTTCATCAATCCAGCCGGGACGCTTGAGGACTTCTCGCGGCTTGGGGCCGTCCGCGGGGCCTACGAGACCGTCACGTTCCATCATGTCGATGAGGTGGGCGGCGCGGCCGTAGCCGACGCGCAGGCGGCGCTGGATAAGGGATGTGGAGGCTTTGCCGAATTCCATCACCAGTCGCACCGCGTCTTCAAACAGAGGATCGTTGTCGGCTTCGCTGTCTTCGCCGCCGGAGAGTCCGCCCTCGTGTTCGTCTTTTGGAGCTTGCAGGAATTTCTCTTCGTATTCGGCGGTGCCTTGAGCGCGCCAGAATTCGACGACTTCGGCGATTTCTTTTTCCGTAACAAATGGCGCATGCAAGCGGTGAACGCGAGCCGATCCCGAAGGAAGATAAAGCATGTCGCCGCGTCCCAGCAGAGCTTCTGCGCCGTTGGCGTCGAGGATGGTGCGGGAATCTACTTTGGTCGCAACGCGGAATGAAATGCGTGCAGGGAAATTGGCTTTGATTAATCCAGTGATGACATCGACGGACGGACGCTGCGTGGCCAGCACTAGATGAATGCCGACCGCGCGCGCCATCTGTGCCAGGCGTGTGACGGATTCTTCAACGCCGCCGGAGTCGAGCATCATCAGGTCGGCCAATTCGTCGACGATGATCACGATATAGGGAATTGGACGATCGTCGGCGTTGTCACCAAAAAGGCTCGGGGTGATGACATCGTCAAATAATTTGTTGTACTGATCGATGTTGCGAACGCCCTTTGCTGCCAGCAGTTTCAGGCGGCGTTCCATTTCACGGACGGCATTGCGCAGCGCATTCGCAGCCAGTTTTGGTTCTGTGATGATGGGCGTGAACAGATGGGGCACGCCTTCGTAGTTTCCGAGCTCAACTCGCTTGGGATCGACCAGGATTAGGCGCACTTGATCGGGCGTCGCTTTGTACAAAATCGACATGATCATGGCGTTAATAGCCACGCTCTTGCCCGCGCCGGTGGATCCGGCAATCAGCAGGTGAGGCATGCCGGCGAGGTCGGCGGTGACGATGCGTCCGTTGATGTCTTTGCCGAGGGCCAGAGTGATCTTGGATTTGGTGCCGAAGAATTCCGGTGACTCAATATTTTCCCGCAGCCAGATAATTTCACGGGTGCTGTTGGGAACCTGAATCCCGACCGTCGACTTGCCCGCCATGCGCTCAATCAGAATGCTTTCAGCTTTCAGCGCGAGACAAAGATCTTCCGTGAGATTGGTAATGCGGCTGTACTTAATGCCGGCTTCAGGTTTGAACTCGAATGTCGTGACGACTGGACCAGGATTGATCTGCGTGATCTGTCCGTGAACATCGAACTCGGCGTATTTGTCAGTAAGCACCTGCGCCAGTAACTTGAGTTCGTCGGCGTCAACCGATTGTTGTTCGTCGGCACGATGGAGCAGGCTGCTGGGCGGTAGTTTGTAGCCACCGGCTGCACGGGGAAGTGTAGTTTTCGCCTGATGATCGGCGTCGGCGCGCTGCATGACTTCCGGTGTAGGCAGCGATTCGTCCACGGCCGGTGTGGGCCTTTCTTCCGCGAATTCCCGATCGATTCCGGTTGGTCCTGATGGCTGCGTTCTGGCTTGTACCGTCGGCGGCGCAGTTGCAGGTCTCGCTGGAACCATTTTCGCCGTGATCACCGGCTTGGGCGATGCGCGGCGCTTCTCCAATTCCTTTTGCATGGACTTCTTGGCGCGCAATTCGCGCCAGTCCTGATAGCGATTCCACAGAGCTATTACGAAAGCAAAACGGGTGGGCGCCCAAACCTGTACAGCAGAGAAAGAAAATGCAGTCGTCAGATAAAGCGCTACCGCCAAAACCGTCGCGCAGACAATGTATGCGCCGGCCAGATTAAAATAGTGGATCAGGAAATCGCCGACAATTCTTCCCAGCAAGCCTTCGATGGGAATCAATCGCATCCAGCGCATGTGTCCGGGAAGAAGAGCTAACAGGGCAGGCACGAACATCACCAGCCAGACTCCGCCTAAAGCTTTTGCGACCGGCGATGGGACTTTGCGCGAGTGGAACCAACGCATTCCCAGTACGCCAGCGAATACCGGCAGCAAGAAAGCCCCGATTCCGAAAAATTGCAGAAGGACGTCCGAGATCAATGCTCCAACGACGCCAATCCAATTTCGTGCGGCGTGCGATCCGGTGAGTATCGAGGCGCTGTTCAGCGATGGATCGAGTGGCGAATACGAAGCAATCGCAAGAAAAAGGAGGAGCGCGGAGACAAACAACAGGAACCCAATGAGCTCATTGAGCCGCTTGTTGTTGGTGGGAGCGAATATGCGGGAAGCAAACTTCATGGGCGTATTTCGCAGCACGCAGGAGACACGTTTCCAGCGGTGCCGACCTACGCCAGAGCCTTTTAATTATGCCAAGAAGACGGGACTTCTAACAATGGGGGAATCGGAGAAAAGTTATCGAGTTGGCTACCTTTCGCTAACTACCCGCCAATTGTGCGGCATATATCAATACCAGGGCGCCTGCGATGATGCGATAAATAGCAAAAGGAACGAATCCGCGTTTGCGCACCCATCCCATGAACCACGCTACCGCAAGGTAAGCCACCAGGAATGAGACTACGAATCCAATCGCAAGGACGATCCAACCGTGCTGGTCAATCTGAGCCACTCCAATCGGATTCTCGCCTTTTCCGCGCAGGGATTTCAGTAAGTCGTAGCAGGTAGCCGCCACCATGGTCGGAATCGAGACGAAAAAGGAAAACTCCAGCGCTGCCGCTCGCGACATGCGAGCGATTTGTCCGGCTGCAATCGTCGACATGGATCGCGAAGTCCCGGGAAACACTGCGGAAAGAATCTGACACAGGCCAATCCAGATGGCTTGCGTGATGCTTACGTCGTCCATTTTCCAGGTATGAATGCGGCCTTCACCGCCCGGCCCCGCCGCTTCAGATTTCGCATTCCAGGCATCCACCAGCCACATGACGACTCCGCCAATGAGCAGGGAGGCACCCATGATTTGAAAATTCTCCAGATGCTTGCCAATGATCTTGGTGAACAGAAATGCTGGAATCGCGGTTACCACAAAGGCCACCATGGTCAGGCCCAGAGGATGAGTGAGAGCGGTCTTGTTGCCGCGCTCTCCTCCGGGAAAAGTCGATAGCAATTTGGCGATGTGGGCGCGGAAGTAGATGGGCAGGCAGAGAATCGCTCCCAGTTGAATCACGATCGTGTACATCTTCCAATAGCCGTCGGCGACGGGGATATGGAAGAGTGACTCGGCAATTCGCAAGTGCGCGGTTGAACTGACCGGCAGAAATTCCGTGAGTCCTTCAATAATCCCTAAGATCAGGGACAACAAATAATCGTGCACGCGTCCTCCGTGGGGGAGTGCTGGCAGTATGGCAGAAATCAAGGCGTCGTTGTACTTGCAACTGTGGTTCGAGGCGAACGGTCTTATTCCTGAGTATTGCCGTACGTCGGCACGCCCTGGTTGAGCAAGTACAACAGGCGTTGGGCCCGCGCCGCCCAATCGCCCTGTGGGGATTGTTCGACCACCCGTTGTGCCAGGGCCACGGCTTTGGATTTCGATTCGTCGGATTTCTTCGCCTGTTCTTCTGTCTTATAGATTTCGATCAGCGCCGCCCAGCGGTAAGCTGCGTCGTACAAGGCTTCAGCGACCGCCGGCGATTGTGGACGGTCTTTCACATAGTTCTCGTAGGTCTCGGCCTCTTTCACGGGACACTTCGATGAGCCCAGCCAATCGCCGCACAATTTGTTTTCGATCAAGTGAAAAGCTGCCAGGTCGGCCCACTTGGTGCCGGGAAATTTCTTGATCACTTCTCTCATGTATTGCTCGTTCATCCCCTGGCGCAAAAATGCTTCCTGCTCTTTTGCGGAAGGACGGGTCATCACGTCAGCTTTGTCAATCTGCCAGCGAATGTCCGCCGATCGATACATCGATTCCGCGGCGAGTGGCGACTTGGGGAAATATTCCGCGGCGCGATAATAAAGACGAAGCGCGTCATCGGCGGCGCCTCGGCGCCCATTGCGGCGGCTGGCCTGGTCTTCGGAGTCGATGGCTTCGCCGAAAATAATTTTGTCGCCGTCCGGGAGCGTGGCGCGCACCACGCCTTTGTCAAGAATCCATCCCGTGACGACCTGAGGCCCTTCATCCTCGTTGGCGGAGGCTCTGAACCCCAACGTAGCCTCGACATGCACCCAATTGGGGATGCTCTCCATGATCACGAGCTCGCGTCCGCGCTCGACTTCTCGCATTTTGGCCGAGCTGGTGTCAGGAGAAACATACAGCGTAGCCACCCGGATCACTGTGGCTCGCAGCACATCAGCGGACGCTTTGTTGACCAGAACCCCGATGTTCAGCAGGAGGAGAAATGCAAATAGAAAGTTTCGCTTCATGAATTAGTTAGAACCATCATTGTGCACGATTTGCGCCAGTAATTGCGGATCGATGTTTCCGCCGCTGATGACTGCTACATTCAGCTTGGTCTTTGGCAACTGATCGCGATGAAACAGAAATGCAGCGATGGAAACCGCGCCGCTTGGTTCAGCTACTGTTTCAGGATTTGCGGCCAGGCGGCGCATGGCTTCGCGGATTTCGTCTTCGGTTACGGTGATAATGTCGTCGACATATTTCTGAATATGTTGGAAGTTGATCGGCCCAATGCTCTGAGTCCGTAGTCCATCGGCCAGCGTGCGAGAGACTTGCTCGGCAGGGAAGTCGACAATCTTTCCGGCCCGAAAGCTGGCCTGTGCATCGCCCGCCAACTCAGGTTCCACGCCAATTACTTTTACGGAAGGTTTGCTGAGTTTGATGGCCGTCGCAATCCCGCTAATCATGCCGCCGCCGCCGACTGGAGCCAGAATGGTTTCGACCTCGGGCAAGTCTTCGAGGATCTCGAGGCCCATGGTGCCCTGTCCGGCAATAATCTTCTCGTCGTTGTACGGAGGGACAATGATATATCCAAGCTGGGCCGCCAGTTCTTCGGCTTTGAGTTGGCGCTCAAGACTGCCGGGCCCTACCAGTATGATCTCCGCACCCAGGGCTGCGGTTGCCTCGCGTTTGACGGATGGGGCATTATTTGGCATGACAATCACCGCTTTTACTCCTAACGCCCGCGCCGAGTAGGCAACTCCTTGCGCATGATTGCCGCTGGAGTAAGTGATGACCCCGCGCTTTTGCTCGTCGGCGTTTAGAGATGCGATCTTGTTGTAAGCCCCGCGTAGCTTGAATGCGCCGATAGGTTGCTGGTTCTCGGGCTTCAGGAAAAGCTGTCCAGTCGGAGTATTCCATTCAATCAGCCTGGTACGGGTAGCAACGCCTTGGATACGAGTCTGGGCTTCGCGAATGTCGTTCAAAGTGACGATGGGAATTCTCCTGACTACGTTCGAGGGTGCCTATTTCCTCAGTTTTTTGCAAGTATCCTGATTCCAGCACTCTCGGGGTTTGAAAAGATATTCGGGACAGTTAACGCCGGTACATTACTGTGAACTCAACGAACGACCTGAACCGTCTCATATGTAGCGATGAGGTTTTTTGAAATTCGCTGATGCTTGCCATTTCACGATAGAAAAAGTGGCGGCGGTTCGCGGGCGATGGAAGCCAGATGCCTATCTCTGTTCCCTGAACGGAATTTGCGCGACGGATTTCAGGCGGTGCGTACATAAGTTGGATCCTGGCGGAGAAATCCGGGTGTCTGAAATCTTTAAATGCGCCAGCACTTGGACGCCATGCCTGCTTTGAATAAGTCGATGAGGCGAATTGGTTCCACTGTGCGCCCGCGCCCAGGGCCCAGCCTCGGCCAACAACGCCAAAGATGCGGGCCCTCATGCCGAGCTCGTATCCAGATATAGAGTTCTGTGGATGAACGTTGTCGATCGAGCTTTCCGCGGTGGAGGACAGATGATTTCTCTCAATATCTAAACCCAGTCCAGCGATCTCCGACGCTGGAATGAAGCCAGACCGGTTCAAGACATTCCTCCGTAGGTATACATCTGAGGCGCCTGCGCCAGGCTTGCCCCAACCACTGCAAGAAAGAACAGCAAATTGAATTGGGCTCGATTCCTAAATGCTGAAATCCATTCGTTTGACCGTACCGATCCGCGCTCCTTCGGTCTCGAGGGTGCCCTGTAGAGAATTATTTAAAAAGCCGCTTAGATTTCCAGAATCACCGGCATGATCAGCGGTCGCTTCTGGGTTTGTTTGGAAATGTAGCGCTTGAGGTCGGTACGGATTTTTTCTTTGATGACGCCGTAATCTCTTTTTTCTTCATCGCTGGATAGTTCTAGTGTCTCCAGCAGCATTTGACGAGCGCCTTCCATCAGGCCTTCGTCGGCAGTGTTGAAGCCGCGGGTGACGATCTCCGGCGTGCTCTCGACGCGTCCCGTCAGTTTGTTGATGGCGATGATGGGCAGCACGATACCGTCTTCGCTAAGGTGGCGGCGGTCTTTCACGATCAAATCTTCGACGACATCCGTACGCGATCCGGAGTCGATGCAGACGCGGCCGACGTTGACGCGTCCGGCTTTGCGGGCGCCGAGTTCGTCGAACTCGAGGACGTCGCCGCTTTCGATCAGGATTGCCTGCCCTACGGAGCCCTTCATCGCTCCGGCCATTTCCGCATGCAACTTCAACTGTCGGTATTCGCCGTGGACGGGAATGAAATATCTTGGCTTTACCAGATTAATAATCAGCTTCAACTCTTCCTGGCTGGCGTGTCCGCTGACATGGATGGGCGGGAACGACCCATCGTCGTAGATGACGTGCGCCTGACGCCGGAAGAGGTGATCGATCATGCGATAGATGCCTTTTTCATTGCCCGGAATGATGCGAGAAGAAAGAACGACGGTATCGCCTTTCTCAATTTTGGCGTGTTTGTGATTGTCGACCGCCGCCCGTGACAGCGCGGACATGGGCTCGCCCTGCGTACCGCTAATCAGAACGCAAACTTTTTCCGGCGGATAATTTTTCAACTCGCCAGGATGAATCAATAATCCTTCAGGAATTTCGATGTATCCCAAGTCCTCGGCGATTTCCGCCGAATTGTTCATGGAGCGTCCGAGGAAAGCGATCTTGCGGCCGTGCTCCCAGGCCATCTCAACAGCAAGCTTTATGCGGTGAATCGAAGAAGAGAAGCACGAAATAAACAACCGCCGTTTGGTGTGAACGAAAACTTCATCGAACTTGCGGTGGACGGCTCGCTCGCTGGGAGTGTACCCCTTGCGCTCGACGTTGGTGGAATCCTGAAACAGCGCCAGCACGCCTTCTTTGCCATACTCGGCAAAAGCGTGCAAATCGAAAAGTTTATTGTCGGTCGGAGTGGGATCGACTTTGAAATCGCCGGTATGAATAAGCACACCGAGGGGGGTGTGGACCGCGATGGCCACACAATCCACCAAACTATGCGTAACGCGAATGGGATGAATTGTGAAAGGCCCAAGCTTGAAGCGTTCGCCGGCACGCATCTCGTGCAGAACGGCGTCTTCGAGCAGGCCGTGCTCTTCGAGCTTGTCTTCTACGTATGCGAGTGTGAACTCGGTACCATAGACCGGAACGTTCAATTCGGAGAGGACGAAAGGCAAAGCGCCGATATGATCTTCGTGTCCGTGCGTGAGCACGATGCCGCGAACTTTGCTGCGGTTCTCGGTCAGGTAGGAAATATCGGGGACAACAATGTCGACGCCGAGGAGTTCGGCTTCGGGGAACATGAGGCCGGCGTCGATGACAATAATGTCATCGTTCCAGCGGATGGCCATGCAGTTCATCCCGAACTCGCCCAGGCCGCCCAAGGGCACAATATGCAATTTTCCAGTTGGCATTGAAGTAATGATGCTAGCACAGGAAGAGTAGGGAACATGCATTCTCGCGGCAGTCATGCGCCATGACAACCTCTGCAGGGAACTGGTTTTTGCCGGCTCGAAGGCGTAACTTTAAATCAGATGGCGGAACAACTATCCAAATCGTGGCTGCGCGGACGCATCGAGAATGGCTTGCGCCGCGGCTTCCAGCATGCCTATGAAACCGTGCGCGTCGATCCCTCGAAGTTCTTGCTCCAGTTGCGTTCCGCTTATGGATTGCCGATCACGAGTTATCAAGGGCTTTATTCCGTCGACATGCGCGTGCTTGATCAAGTTGCGGAAAAAGTCATTCGCGGCGGCATGAAGATTGCGGCTGTCGAGGGCGCTGGGTTAGGACTGGGCGGTCTAATCACCATTGTGCCTGACCTCGGTATTTTAGCTGGGGTCACTCTGCGCACGATTCAAAAACTGAGCCTGATCTACGGATTCGAATTTAACACCGACGACGAGACAGCCGAACTCTGGGTTGCCGCCGCCACTGCGGCCGGCGTCGACATCAGCCGCGAGATGCTCGAAAAAGAAGTCGTCAGTAAATTCGTGCCCCGCGTCATCCAGAGAATTGCCGTCAAAGCCAGCACAGAAGTGGTGGAGAAGTGGGCCGGACGTGTGATTCCACTGGTCAGTTCGGTGATCGGGGCCGGGCTAAATTATTATTTCGTCCGCGCCTGGGGCAAGCGTGCGGGATCGCATTTCCGGCAGCGGCATTTGGAAATGCGCAGCAAGATGCTGGTAGCAGCCGGGAATCGAGTGATTGAGGCTGTGCCGATTGCGCGGTTATCCGAAGAAGCTGCTAGCTCCTAGTTAAGCCTGTCGCTGGAATGTTGGGTTGGTTGGAGCAGAGCTTGTAGCGCTTCGTTAGAGCTCTTGCTCTGAAAACGCGCTACAGCGCCTGACGTTCACTACCTCAGCCATTCTTCCAATTCTGTTCCTTGGTCAGTTTTTTCGTTGCGATATTTCACAATCACCGGTGTGTAGAGCGACAAATTCCACTCTTCGCCTTTACCTTTTTTCACCGCCCGCGAACCGGGGACGACCACGGCATTCTCCGGCACTTCCAGTACATGGTCGGCCGTGGCGCGATACACTTCGCCCTTCACCAAATCGTAGAGTGGCGTCGACCGAGTCAGGATCGTTCCTGCTCCCAGTACCGCGCGCTTCCGCACCAGCGTGCCTTCATAAACGCCGCAGTTGCCGCCGACGAGTACGTCATCTTCAATGACAACCGGCGAGGCGCTAATTGGCTCCAGCACGCCACCAATCTGGGCCGCCGCGCTCAGATGCACGCGTTTCCCAATCTGCGCGCAGGAACCGACCAGCGCGTGCGAATCGACCATGGTGCCTTCGTCCACATATGCACCCACATTGATAAACATGGGCGGCATGCAAATCACCGTGGGCGCGACATAGGATCCCAGCCGAACGGACGATCCGCCAGGCACAATGCGCACGCGATCGCGGACGGTGAATCGGCGGGCCGGAAAGGTGTCTTTATCAACGAACGACAGGCTGGCGTCCTGGGCGCTCTCGCTGAGTTCGCCGAGGCGAAAGCCCAGCAGGATACCCTGTTTTACCCAGATATTGACTACCCAGCGGCCGTCGATTTTTTCGGCGGCGCGAATCTTTCCCTGAGTGAGTTCGTCGCGGAAGTCCATGAAGATCTGGCGCGCATCATGGGTACGTTCAACTTCGTCCAGCGAGGCCAGACGTTCGATCGAGGATTTGAGGGATTCCATCAGTGGCAAGTATAGAGGAATTTTAGATTGGGGATTTTAGATTGCAGATTTAAAGAAGTAGAAGTCAGAATTTAGAAGTCAGAGGTCAGAATGGAAATCGCGTTCAGAATCTTAATTCTGCGTTCTGACTTCTGCATTCTGACTTCCCGCCGCTCCAATCTGAAATCTGAAATCACCAATCTAAAATCCCGTTCTCAAATGCACTTACACTCGCTCCGAATCAACACGTTTTGCATCGCATGCGACGTCTCCCGAGCTTCGCTGAGGTTTGCATACGGGCCATGCCAGCGCGAATGGTTAGGATCGTGTCCGGCAGGACGGCCTTTGCCGTGATTGCATTGTCCGCAGTTCGAGCGGTGAAGAACGATTTTATGCGGCCCCGCGAGCCAGTTTTCATAGACGTAAAAGCTTGCTGGTTCAGCGGCTGCCGGCTTGGCGATAAGCCCGGCTTCGGCTGCGATCCTTTGTAGTTTGGAGCGGGTATCACGTCGCATGGGGAGCAACGGCAGACGATAGACTTCTTCAATTTTGCCCATCATCGCCAGTACCGCCTTTACCGGCAGGGGGCTGGATTCCATGAAATTTGCCTGCATCAGCGGCAGGAACTTCCGCATAATTTTCCGGGCCGCGTCCCAATCGTTGCTCATGGCAAACCGGATCATGGCTGACATCTCGTGCGGAATTTCGTTGGAGGCTACAGAAATCAGACCGACGCCGCCGAGAGCGATCACCGGAAGCGTGACGGCATCGTCACCGGACAGAACTGTAAAGTTTTCCGGAACCAGATTGCATATCTCGGCAATCTGATTCATCACGCCGCTGGCTTCTTTGACTCCAGCAATATTCGGAATCTCGGTCAATCTGAGGAGTGTTGCTGGTTCCAGATTCGCGCCGGTGCGTCCTGGTACGTTATAAAGAATGAGCGGCTTGTCGACGGCCTCGGCGATCGCGCGAAAGTGCTGGTACTGGCCCTCTTGCGTAGGCTTATTGTAATAAGGGCTGGCCGTGAGAATGAAATTCACTCCCGGACGCGTCGCAACTTCTTTCGCTTTGGCGACGGCTTCTCGCGTCGAATTCGACGTTGCGCCTGCAACGATGGGGACCCGTCCGGCGACGACCTCAATCGTGACATCGATCACGCGCAGCCATTCGTCGTGCGTAAGAGTCGGGGTTTCTCCGGTGGTGCCACAAGGCACCAGAAAATCAATGCCAGATTCGATTTGCCACGAGACCAGATTGCGAAGGGCAGTCTCGTCGATCGAGCCGTCTTGCTGGAAGGGAGTGACTAATGCCGTACCGCATCCACGGAGTTGCATGATACTAAGATAACGCTAACCGGCTTGTGCAAACAGATATTTCAGATTGAGGATTTTAGATTGCAGATTGAATTGCCATTCAGGGTCAGGGTTTTAAATCTAAAATCTAAAATCACCAATCTGAAATGGGGAGACCGGCAATGCCCTTGCAGCCTTCCTTACACCTCCCGCCAGACATCTTTAAAATCAAAGCATCCCTTTTTGCCGGACAACCATTCCGCGCCCCGCACTGCACCTTCGGCGAATCCGCGGCGGGATTTTGCATCGTGGCAAAGATAAATTCTGTCATTGGAGGAATCGAGAATAAGCTCATGTAATCCGACGACTTCGCCTTCGCGAAACGAAGTGATTTCGAGTTCTTTGCCGGAAGCCTCTTTAACGACTTTTTGCACCATCATGGCCGTGCCTGAGGGCGCATCTTTCTTTTGCGCATGATGGCGTTCGAAAATCTGTCCGGAATATTGGTGTTGCAAAGCAGCAGCAGAAGCACGCGCCACTTCATAAAACAGGTTTACGCCAATCGAAAAATTCGCGCCGTGCAACAATCCGGACCCACTCTGCTCGACCAGTTTACGAATATTTGGCAGGTTGCCGAGCCATCCGGTGGTGCCGACAACCATGCTGTGACCGCCGTTAACGCAAGCCTCAATATGCCCAACCACTTCATGCGGCGTGGTGAAATCGATGATGACGTTAACCCCGTCGAGTTTTTGCTCGGTCAATCCGGACGCGCCGCGATTGTCCGCCGAGCGCATCACCTCAACTTTGTGCCCCCGCTCGTGCGCGACTTCCGCCACCAACGAGCCCGTCTTGCCATTGCCTAATAGAAGAATGTTCATAGTTCAACCTATGCGAATACTTCCGGATCGAGGTCCGAAAAGAATGCCTTATGCAACCGCTGAATCACGCCGGGTACCGCGTCTTCCTCGATCACAAACGTCAGATTAATTTCCGACGCGCCCTGCGAAATCATTCTTATTTTAACGTCGGTGAGCTCGCCAAACACACGCGCCGCGATGCCTGGAATTTCCCGCAGATTTTCGCCCACCAAGCAAACAATCGCCTTCCGGCCTTCATATTTTACGTCCGCCAGTTTGGCCAGATCGGCGGCCAGCGAGGGAATCGAATGATTGGAATCCACCGTCAGAGAAACGCTGACTTCGGAGGTCGAGACCACGTCGACCGGAATCTGATGGCGGTCGAAGGCCTCAAATATCGACTTCAAAAACCCGTGGGCCAACAACATGCGCGGAGCCGCGACATCCACAATGGTAATGCGTTTCTTCGCAGCAATCGCTTTAAAGAAATTCCGGCTATGCGCTCCACGGGCGGTGATGCGTGTGCCTTCACAGGTTGGATTCCTGGAATTCAAAATGTACACCGGAATATTTTTCTGGATCGCGGGCAGCACTGTCGCCGGATGCAGGACCTTTGCCCCAAAATAAGCCAGTTCTGCAGCCTCATCAAAACTGATGACTTTAATCCGCCGAGCATCAGGACAAATATTCGGATCAGTTGTCATCATGCCATCGACGTCAGTCCAGATTTCGATTTTCTCCGCGCCGAGCCCAGCACCGACAATCGCCGCCGAAAAATCCGATCCGCCTCTGCCGATGGTGGTCGTTACTCCCGCTTTGGTGGCGCCAACGAACCCGCCCATGACGGGGACACGGCCGGCATCCAGCAACGGCTGCACCACGGCGCTCAGCCGCAAATTGGTTTCTTCGAATAAAGGCGCCGCGCGGGTGTGCGAGCTATCGGTGACGATGCACTTTCGCGAATCGACTAAAGTCGAGGGAATTCCGTGGGCCGACAGGCATGCGGTGACGAGCTTGGCGGAGAGCATTTCACCGTAAGCGGCGACGTTGTCGGTGGTGCGTAAAGTCAGTTCGCCAACGGCGGCGATCCCTCGCAACAACTCGTCCAAAGCTTCGAGGTCGGACCCCAGGTCACTGTGGAATTGCGTGAAAAGTGCAGTGCCGAGCAGTTCGCCGGCGGTATTGTAATGACGCTCGCGCAGGTCACGAGAAAGTTCGAGGGCGGCCTCAGAATCGCCCACTCCAGCTGCACGAGCCATGGTCAGCAGTTGGTCCGTGACCTTGGCCATGGCGCTGACCACGACCACCGGTTTCTGCCTAAGCCGCTCCTTGACGATGCCGGCGACGCGCTCGATCGCTCGCGTGTCCCCCACCGAGGTGCCGCCGAATTTCATCACGATCATTGGCGCAGCTTCCTCGGGTATGGGTGATTAGTCACAAACACGTTGACTTGGAGTTAATCGAAATATCCCTGGACCATGAGCAGCTCGGCATTCAGAAGAGCGGCGCCGGCTGCTCCGCGAATTGTATTGTGAGATAGGACGGTAAATTTCCAGTCCAACACTCCGCAGGGACGCAATCGTCCGACAGTTGTCGTCATTCCGTGCCCGCCATCCAAATCTAATCGCGGTTGCGGACGGTCCGCCTGGGTCACGTACTGAATGGCCTTTTCCGGAGCATTCGGCAGTTTCAATTCTTGCGGTTGGCCGGAGAATTCATTCCACGCAGCGATTACTTCGTCTGCATTCGCTTTCTTTTTCAACTTCAAGAACACCGATTCGGTATGCCCATCTTCGACCGCGACGCGGTTGCATTGCGCGCTCATGGCGAAATCGCCGGGCACAATTCCAGATCCATTCAGCTTTCCCAGCAGCTTGCGGGTTTCCTCTTCCATTTTTTCTTCTTCTTTGGGAATGTAGGGAATTACATTGCCTAGAATGTCGAGCGACGGTACTCCGGGATATCCCGCACCGCTAACGGCTTGCATGGTAACAACGTTAATCGTGTCGATACCAAAATGTTGTTGCAAGGGTTTTAGCGCAATTACTAATCCAATCGCCGAGCAATTTGGATTCGTCACCACAAATCCATTCGATTGTTTACGCCAGGACTGACACTCAAGCAGCTTGATGTGATCAGGATTGACTTCAGGAATCACCAGCGGCACATCTTTCTGCATCCGTAAGGCGCTCGAGTTGGTGACGACTGCACATCCCGCCTGAGCGAATCTCGGCTCCATTTCCAGAGCGATCGCCGTATCAAGCGCGGCGAAAATAACCTTCGGAGCACCTTTGGGTGTGGCCGGAGAAACGCGCATTCCCGCAATCTTCGAAGGCATGGACGTCTTCAATCGCCACCGCGTAGCCTCGCTGTACAGCTTGCCTTCCGAACGGTCAGAGGCCGCCAGCCACGCAACTTCGAACCAGGGATGGTCCTCCAGCAACTGCACAAAGCGCTGCCCGACAACGCCGGTCGCGCCCAGAATTCCGATAGGGATTTTCGTCGCCATAAGTCTTATTTAAATTCTACAACAGGGCTTGTGATGGGCGAAGGTTACTGCCGGGGGCTGATTTCCGTTCCAAACGAATATTCATTCAGCGGGCCAAAGCGTCGCTTCTCCGCATACAATCGCCAGCGTCGCCACACGATGCGCAAGCTGGCCATAATCGGAATGGAAAGATAGACTCCGAGCACTCCCGCGATTTCGGCCCCCGCCAGCACTCCAAAAATAGCCGCCAGCGGATGCAATTCCAAACTTCTTCCCATAATGCGGGGTGAAACGATGTAGTCCTGAACCAGGCGCCATACTGCCAGAAAAATCAGCAGCATCAGCCAGTGCTGGCCGGTCAAAAGCGCGACCGCCATGATGACCGCCGCGGCCACTAGAGGGCCGACCACGGGAATAAATTCCATGGCTCCGCCAGCCGAACTTAGCACCAGCCAATACGGTACCTGCATGGGGCCGAGAAAAGCGAGATAGGCAACGAACGAGAAAAAAGCCAGCGTCAGTTGCGCGCGGATGAACTGCGCCAGCATTTGGTTGAGATCGTCGAGAACACCTTGCAGAAACTCGCGCTGTGCCTTGGCATGCATGAACGAGAGGATCACATCGCTGAACCCACGGCCATCCTTAAGAAAAAAGGCTGCCAGAACGGGCACAACAATGACTAACCAGGATTGTTGCGCCACCTGCGCCACGCGGATGCCAACATTTTGGGCGATACTCAACAAAGTATTGCGATGGTTCAGCAGGAATTTTTGGATCATTGTGCTGGTCGCTTCATCCCAGCCACGCTCTTCTCCAATCTGCTTGGCGATGTTCCCGGAACTCACATTGTCCAACAGTTTAGGCAGCGATTCGGTAAGACGCTGAGTCTGGCGGGCGATCTGCGGTCCGACGAAGAAGAAGAATGTCACCAGCAAGATCAACAACATCAGGTAAATAACGGCAATGGCCCAACCACGGCTTTTGGTCCATTTTTCAATGCGGGAAACGGCAGGATCTACCAGGTAGGCAAAAAAAACTGCGAACAGAAAGGCGACCAGCGTGTAGTGTGCGACATATAGAAATCCCAGCACTAGCACAAACAGCAGCACCGTGATCAGGACGCGCGCGGTGCGTGGGTCGATTAATGACATTCAGGGAACCTAAAGACCCATATCACAGCCCGGTTCACTCTCGCACCACTTCCGTATTATCGGCCGCCACCACAATCCGGACTAACTTGTTGTGGTCGTCCAACCAGAGCGTCCAATCTCCGGTATCGGTCTTCATGGTATACCGGCTGACGGCGCGCTCGGTTCCCCGAATTGTAAGCTTTTCGTTTCCAGAAAATTCCATGCTCACCGATAGGGAAGACCTGCCATGCGGATTGAGCGCGCCAAAGCTTGTCTTCTGATCTTTCGGGCACTGCACCTGTCCGTTTTGCTGACGGCACCCCAGAGCCAGAAACTTCCAGGCCAGCACTTCTCTTTGAACGAAGAAATAATCATCAAGAATACTGGTCGCAGCGGGAATCATGAACGGCAGGTCTTGGGCTTTGTCGCCAGGATGAGTAGTCACGCTCTCAATCAGGAAGTCGTCTTTTGGAGTCACCACAGCCTGGGTCTTGCCGGGTACGAGTTCTTTCCATTCGTAGCGGCGCAATTCGCCGTTGGCGTTCAACTGCAGTTCGGAGGATTGATCGGCCTGGTCCTGGCCTTGTTCCGCTTTAAATTCGGAAGTGATCACGCTACCCGAGGAAGTTTGCTGGATGGAAAATGTCTCGGTAGCCATGCGCTTTCCGTTGATGAAAACGCCAAACGAACCTGAGTCAACCGTCGTGCCTGCATCCTTGCTCGGCTCTTTGCCCCATGCCGCCGCGGCAAAGACCAGACTGCAAGCCGCGAATATCAACAGCAGTTTGACCTTCACTTCACCACTCCTGAACTTATTCAAATTCGAATCGCGCAGCTCGAAGCCCTCGCCAGGAAAACAGGATCGCCGAATTTTCGGAAGCGATCCAAATCTGACTTTCATGGCCTCAAATTGCCGCGATGGCAATCCCGAACCGGCTAATTTGTTTGGCGTTTCTTGAGGTGAATTTTACCACTGAAGGAAAACAACTTAACCGAAGATGCGGCTTTGCCCATCGTACCTGCGAAGGCACTCCCAGCTCGCAGAGGAAACGAGGTGTGCTTAGGTTGGAGTGAAAAATCGCTGACTACTTTTCCTTGCTCGGAACTCGCGGTCACGTCGATGGAGGCACTGCCGGGCGCTGTGGCCTCAATGTCGCCAGTATAGCTTCTCAGGGAATATTCACCTTGACCGCCGAAATCGCCGTCGTAATTGATTTTGCCAGTATTCGAGTTCACCTCCACCAGCGGCCCATTGACTGAGTTCAGAACAATGTCGCCGCCTACGGAAGTGATTTCCACGTGTCCATCCACAATGTTGGTCAAAGTGACCGGGCCATTCAGTGTTCTCACGTGGACGTGACCATCGGCGAGATCTCTGACATCCACATTGGCGGTGTTGCTCTCGAGAATCACGTCGCCATGAAGCTTTTCGACATGCAAGGGGCCGGTCGTGGAATGGAGCGTCACACTGGCGTCGGCCGGTACTATCACCTGATATTCAACTTGGCCGGAGGTTGCGTCGGCGCCCGGAAGAAGATGCGAAAGGAGGGTGACCCGGCTTCCGCTTTGACCCTGGTCCACTTCCACTTTGTCGGAATGGAGGATCGCGGTGACGATCACTTCTTTGCGTGCGCCCGCTTTTACGGAAATTGGGCCGTATTGATTTACGATCGAAATGCTGGCTTTTCGGCCAACTTTGAAGCGGTATTCCTTATGGTCCTCGGCGGATGCCAGAACCACCCCGGCCAGGACCGTGATCACGACGAGTTGTGCGGCGCGCTGTTTGCTCAACATATTAGCTCTCCCCAAAACACCCGCGGATGACTCTCTCGCAAGCCCAACTGTGCAAATATTATGGCAGAGGACGGCCTTCGGCCATTTCGTAAACCATCGCCCTCTGCTCGTACGCACTCGACAAGGACTGCTGCGCTTCCTCGTCATTCGGATTGTTTTTCACCGACAATTCCGCATCATGAATGTAGGAATTTACATTCTGCAAATTAGCCGCATAAGCCGCTTTCATCGCCGGCGTTGTCTGGGCCACCGACTCCAGTAGCTGTTGATCGGCGGCAGCGTTGGCGAGCTCTACCGTCGGCGGCTGCTGCGGCGTGGAAACGCTGGGAGTGACGATTTGTACCGTTGTCTGATCGGGTCGGCGTTCGTACTGCACGATCCCGGCTGCTACCAGCAAAGCTGCCGCAACCGGCAAGAGCCATCCAGAGCGCCAGCGCTTCGGGAAGGCATGGACCTTCGCCAACTCGCCGCGAGACGGCTGCCGAATCAGGCCTTCGCGGATCAAAGCGATTTCAATCGAGTTCCATACCCGCGGACTCGGATCCTCGCAAGCCTGCAAGGTACGAGCTTGTTTCGAAATGGCGTTCAGGTCAGCTACCAGACTTCTGCAGGCGGAACAAGACCGCAAATGTTGCTCTTGTTCAAATTCGCGGTCGCCCTCAGTAATGTCCGGCAGCACTTGTTCAAACTCTGCGCAGTTCATACTGCCACTCTCCCCGATACCGCTCTGTTTGAACTCCTCACGGCTTGGTGGCCTTTTCGGCTCTGCTCGTTTTGAGGAGCTCGCGCAACTTCATGCGTGCTTTGTGTAACTGCGACTTGCTATTGCCGATCGAACATCCCACCATATCGGCGATCTCATTGTGTTCGTAACCTTCGACATCATGCAATACAAAAATCGTTCGATACCCCGGCGGCAAGGCTTCAATCACGCGCTGTAACTGCAAGCGGTCGATCGAACCCGCCAGATTCAAATCCAATCCCCCGAGCTCTTTCTTCGGAGCGTCTTCCTCGGTCTCCAGCGTGTCGTCGATGGGCACTACCGGCAGACTCTTTTTCCGTAATTGCATCAACACGACATTGACTGCCATGCGATGCAGCCAGGTCGAAAACGCGGACTCGCCGCGAAACGTCCCGATTTTCCGATACAACTGCAGAAACGCTTCCTGGGTGAGATCTTCGGCTGCCGCAGTGTTGGCCGTCATGCGCAGGCATAAAGAATACACACGCCGTTTATGCAGATTGTAGAGCGCTTCAAAAGCGGAGCCGTCGCCTTGTTTGGCGCGCTCGATCGCGTCTGCTTCAGAAATTTTGTCGCTCTTGAGTTTTCTTGCGTCCGTCAAGTCGCCTTTTCGGCCGCACTCAGTTCGATGCGGCACAACTCGCTTTTCGTTGTACTGTTGCACCCCGGAAAGCCATGGCCACGCCCCTTCGGACGCCGGCCCGGAATTAGCGGTTGCAGCTCTGTTTGCCCGCTTTGCCTGGGTAACTTTAGTACCTGCTGGCAGCCTAATGGGCGAAACCAAATGCGTCAACTCGGTTTCGCTGGGAACAGCTCGCCAAGTTTTCGGCCATGTCTAGGAGTTTGCTCGCAAGCCCAACCTGGGCCGAGGCGTTTACATCTAAGCCTCTGTTCGCCGGTTTTAAACCCCTGTTTATGCGAGTGGGGATACGTGTCGGCGGATGGAAGTAAATCTATAGGAGAAGCTAAACTCATGAAACAAATTACCTTACTAGCCGTGATGGCCTTCTTGTTCGCTGTTCCGTCAGGTCTGGTGGCGCAGGATTATAACCATATTGAATTCGGAGGATTTGCTGACTATCTCAACCTCGGCGACACTTCTCCCCATATCAACTTCGTGGGCTTGGGCGGTCGAGTTGCAGTCAATGTGCACCCTCACATTCAACTGGAAGCTGAGATGGCCTACGATTTCAAGCGTGATTTCACCACTACTTTCTCCGACGGACTGACCACCCAATTGGTGACTTCCCGAGTGCGTCCCTTGACCGCCCTGTTTGGACCCAAGTTCCAGACCCGCGGCCCGGTACGTTTCTTTGTAACCACCAAGGTCGGTTTCGTGAACTTCAGCACCAGTACTGGCAGCATTCCTTCGGGATTTGTCGGCGCGGTGAACGGCGTCAGTGACGGCGACACCAAGTTCGCGTTCTACCCTGGCGCGGGCGTGGAAGGCTTCTGGGGGCCGATCGGATTGCGTCTCGAAGCCGGAGACAATATCTACTTCGACAACGGCACACGGAACAATCTCCGGGTCACCTTCGGACCGCAGTTCCGCTTCTAGCGGATGGCTCTAACTCAAGCACGGCGGTCCAATATCCGACTGCCGTGCTTTTACAAGGCAGTCAGGCACGCAATTGTCCCGAGCAGCGATGTGGCGCTGCAAGCCCTTTTCGCAGGGACCGGCGCAACGAGGATTTTCTTAGCGGCCTTGGTAGCTCTTCTTTCCGTTCTTTGCGGTTAAAAGCTTTGGTTCAAAACCATTTAACCGCAAAGGGCGTAAGGAACATCCGCAAAGGACGCGAAGAAGAGCTCTCGGGAATGCATCTGTTGCCTAATCTCTTGCCTTCTTGATTTCGAGAATCGGAGGGGAGACTATGGGCCAGATCCGAATTGGCCCAAAATGTTCAATGGCACAGACCCGGTTTTCGCCCAGCCCGAACCGTGCTAAAGTGTTTTCCGCTCGCCGCTCGGCATCTTGAAAGGATCATCCATGGCGCCGGTTTCCGATCTCATCAAAGACCGCAAGATCTACTCGATTGAAGCCGACAGTACGGTGTTGGAAGCAGCCCGCTTCATGAAAGAACGCAGCTTTGGCGCCCTACCGGTGCTACGTGAAGGAGAATTGGTGGGGATTTTGTCCGAGCGCGACATTATGAACCGGGTGGTCGCGGCGGGCCGCACTCCGGGAACCACCCGCATTTCCGAAGTCATGACTCCCAAGCCCCGAACCGTCAGTCCGGACGAGACCATCGAAGAATGCCTGTTCCTGATGCGCGAATTTGGCTTTCGCCATCTGCTGATCGCCGACGGTAAAGAGCTAAAAGGCGTGGTCTCCCTGCGCGACATCCTGCTCAAATACCTTGCACAAAAGGAATCCGACGGACGTCTCGAGGCCAGCTAAAGCACAGCGCCTATTCCGGACGTCGCCGCAGAATCAGATCACCATCCGTGGGCGGCAGCTTGAAGGGAAATGCGAAGATTCGATCCTTAAACGGCACGCGCAAGACGAATTCTTCCTGCTTCTTCCAAGAACCAATCCACTTGTTTGTCGTATCGAAAAATACCCATCCGCTGCTCTCCGGCTCAGCCGGGGTGAGCATACCGGGGCGCAGTGAATGCCCATTCACGAACTCCGACATCTGCGTCAGTTCCTGCAAATGAATGCGAAGCGCGGCTTCCAATTCGTCCTTCTTCTCGGGATGCCTGCGGACTTCGTGCTCGGTCTGATCAGTGAGTTCGTCAATGTCTCGTTGCAGCCGCGCGCTAAGCCCGCCAGTTTCGAGCCCATTCTCCACAATCTTCGAATGCAAAAGAAATACCAGAGTCAGTTTTGCGGGATTCACGTCGATCGACTGTTTGCCCGAATAATGGAGGGTCGCAAATACGCCCAACACCGGTACCGGACGCCGCCGGATCTCCTGCACCTCCCGTGAATCGACCGCGATAGTGATTTCCAGATCGCCTGCCTTTAGATCGTAGCGATACTTGCCATCGTCACCGCGGGTAAAGCTGCAACCCGGCGTGTCAAGCGCCCAGGTACTCGTGGGAAGAGAAGCCTTATCTTTGGCTGGAGTCAAAGGCGGACAAAGCACTAGAAAAATAACCCACAAAACATTTCGGAGAGGACAGCCCACCTTGCGCATTGTGCTGTCAAACTAAACAGTTTTCCGGTTGGGAAGTCAAGATTTTCACCGCCCCGACTCGCGTGGGGCAGGTGTCCGTCCCACGTGATTCTGGTGATTTTCAAGAGCGCCCGAGGGATCGTCGGGCCTTGGCAAAGTCTCCGGTTCGGCTCCGCCAATTGCTGGCCAGCGTTCCAACCGACCAGGCCAGCGCAAATATCAAAAATAGCCGGCTGTACGGAATGCCCCGTCGCCACGCCCAAAATACTCCCAAAGTTGGAACTGCCGCGGAAGACGTTACTCCGGCGGACCACATCATTGCCTTGGCCACGGGCCTGGCGTTTTGCATCGATGTTTTTTCAGTCTGCACCCCCAAAAAAGGGAGATGTTCGAAGACCCAGCGGAGCCCCCGGGGCCAGCCTTCGGGATTCCCAGTTCCGCCGATTGTATAGAAAGCGAAGCGGACGCCGACCATCCGTCCGACGATCCAGTGTGCGATGGCATGACAGCAAAAATAAAGCAGCATCCACGCCCCAAGCAGCTCCAGTACGGCGGCCGTTTTCGCCTGAGCCGATCGCGCCGCCTCGAGAATGAGCGCAGCCGCGATCAGCCCGGCAAGCTGGAACAAATTACCGGCTGCAATCGAGAGACGTCCAAAGATCGTGCGCTTCGACATAAGACAGGCTTGGGGCTTAGGCTTGGGGCTCTGGCGACCGAAAATAGAGTCTACATCCCCAACTCCGATTTAGACCCTCGAGCCCCGGAGTCCAGAGCGCAGAGCAGACGAGGTGGGGCGATTGAGCGGCGATTGAGAAATTGGAAGATGTGTGGTTCCAGCCGTCACGCGGACGAGGGCGTCCGCGCCTGTGTTAGATTTAATGAAAGTGGGCGCGTAGCTCAGTTGGCAGAGCAATGCCCTTTTAAGGCATGGGTCGATGGTTCGAGTCCATCCGCGCTCACCACTTCTAATCTGCCTGCCGGTTATTTGGGTGTCGTCGCCTCGATTGGGGCTGCAATCTTGACATCGACTTCGGCGCCGGGTTTTAGCGCCACTTCTTCTCCGTCTTTATTTTGTAGAGTGTTCTCGATGCGGATTTCTCTGTACAAATCGTCAGCGCCATCGACCGCAATTTGAGCTTTGTCAGGCTGGGCCGGATCGAAACTCTTGATGATTTTCTCCACGGTGCCCGGTAACGTCACGGTAGCTGTTCCGGACGATGCTGACTCATCGCTCATATGAAACACTCCTTGAAGATGTTCGCGGTATACTCCAAATTCTAACATCAACGGTTTGTCACGGCCGCTGGATCCTCTCTCGATTTCAGAACTCTCGCTAAACAACTGCCGCTGCTGGAGTTTTCTTGCCACTTCCGATCGTGGCATTGGTGATTAGCGGCCTTGCCCAAAAGCCGACGCTGAGGACAAATCCGAACGTGACGTAGAGAAATGTCATGCCACTCCGCAATCCCGAGTAATCGCCGATGCGGCCGATCACCACCGGAATAATTGCGCCTCCCATCAGCGCGGTGCTCAAAATACCGGAGAACGAGCCGTGATGTTCAGCCACGGAATTCAGCGCCAGGGCAATAATGATGGGCCAAAGCACCGACGTGAACAAGCCGATTGCTGGAAAGGCAATCAGTGACACTTTGGCGGGCCCGAACAAGGCCGCCGTCAAGCAGCACAAGGATCCGACCGCGCCGCCAATCAAAACTTTTCGGCCGTCAAAGAATTTTAGTAGTGCCATCCCCACCACACATCCGGCCGTGAGCAGGCCCCAAAACCACGAGACGGCATTGGCCCCGGTGGTTTGGGGATCGAAGCCGTGGTAGGTGTAAAGGAACTTCGAAATCCAGTCGGCGGTGCCTTGTTCGCAGCCAATGTAGGCGAACATTGCAATGAAGTAGAGCCAGACTACCCGCCTGCGCGCCAGGCCAAGATACATGTCCCAGGATCCGGCGCGTTCATCCTCCGTGTGCTCGACCTTGGGAAATTTCGACAAGAACAGCCACACCACCATCACCAAGGAAGAAGCTGCAAAGATCCAGTAGATCGATACCCACGGTAATCTCGCTGGCGTCAATCTGCGCAGAACGCGCAGCAAGATATTTTCGCCGTTTCCGGGTTTGTTGAGATTGACTACCAGATAAGAATAGATGCGAGGACTAATAAACGAGGCACTGCCGAAAACAAATTGTGACAGCGTTGAATAAAACGCATAGTGCTCTTCGCCGCCGGCCACGCGCAGAAGCGGGTTGACAACAACCTGTAGGACCGCCATACCGGCCCCGATCACGAACCAGGAAACAAAGGCCACCCGATATCCTGGAAACATGGCAAAAGCGAGGGCTCCCAGTGTGCTGGCCACGAAAGACCAGACCATGACAGGTTTCTCGCGGAATCGTTCCATCAGAAAACCTGCCGGAATGGACATGACACCATAAGCGATAAAAAAAGCGAACGCCAGAAATCCAGCTGCGGTCAGGCTGACGTGGAAATCACTAATGATGTCCGGCAGAATCGGTCCCAGTATGTTGGTCAACAGAGACATGACAAAAAACGTGAGGAAGACCAACACGATCATGTACTTGCTTCTTGTTGCCATAAGGGCCCACTGTCTCCGTTGCTGCGACTAGGACGGACTTTGCATGCCTTCGTTGAAGCGGTGATGCCAGACCATCGCCGCTCCGATCAAGTTGGCGTTTTCTCCGAGCGATGCCAGCAGCACTTCCGTTTTTTCAAAAGGAACGAAGCGGCAACCCTGTTGGATGGTCTCGCGAATGCCTTTAAGAAAAAGATTGGAGCTTTTCATAATGCTGCCGCTCAGCACGATTGCGTCGGGAGTAAACAGGTTTATCAGATTGGCAAGACCCAGTCCCAAGTATTTAGCCTCCCGGTTTACCGCCGAAAGAGCCAATTCGTCGCCGGCAACCGCAAGCTCGCAAATCCGTTTGGCGGTCAGTCCGGCACGGTGCGGATAGTTTGATGGCACATTGTTTTCCAGCCATGCAGCCATCGCAGGACCGGCGGCCAGAGACTCCCAGCATCCTCGAAAGCCGCAAGAGCAGAGCGGTCCCGATGGATCCAGCACCTGATGGCCGAGTTCCGGATGTGCGTGTCCTACGCCGCGATAAAGCCTTCCGTCCAAAATAATTCCACCGCCGATGCCGGTTCCGATGGTTACATAAATCAGGCGTGCCTTGTCTTTACCTGCGCCCCATCCCGCTTCCGCGAGAGCGCCGGCGTCAGCGTCATTCTCCAGGGCGACGGTGACGTTGAAAATTCGCGCCAGGTCTTTCACCAGACTCTTGCCGCGCCACTTCGGGAGAAAATCAACCTCGCCGAAATCTCCGGTGAACGGATCAACCGGGCCGGTCGAACCAATTCCGATGCCAGAAATGGCGACTCCACAAGTTATCGCCACATCTTTGAGCATGCCTGAAATAATGTCGAGGCCACGCAAGTAATCGCAATCGGCGCCGGTTGGCGACTGGGCAGCGGACAATACTTGCCCGCCGTCGTCGACCATGCCGACGGCCACTTTCGTTCCTCCGATATCGACTGCTGCGATCATGGGTTCTCCACCGCTATTTGCTTCTCAGCGTAATTCGCAAGGAACTTAGGACGAGCTCTTCGCCGCGCCCAGGAGGCCGAAGTCGTCCTCAACGATATAGGGGCAGAGCTTGAAGGAATCACAGTCTACGCTGGAGAGTCGCGAGAGTCTCTCCGCGGCCAGTTGCGCCGGAATAATATCAATCAAGGATTGCCAGCCTGCTGGGACATTCGGAAGCTGGAACACCAGGTCAGCCGCATCTTCAGAAAGATTTTGGCCAATCAACATGATTGAAACGCCTAGCCGCCGGAGATCACGGGCGACGGCAAGGTCTTGATCACGCATGTCCGACGGGTCGATCCACATGCCGATGCGCATGTCCATGGAGACCATCTCCTGCGGGCCATGCCTGAATGCACCAGTCCCCGTGGAGGTTGCCGGCGTTTTCACCCCTTCCTCCCACATCAGCCGGGCTTCATTACAACTGCCCAAACCGGGGCCGCGGCCGAGAAAGTAATAAACCGCATTCGGCGCAAGCCACGCAGTGTCTGCGATCTGCCGCTGCCAACCCGTCATCAGTTCGGCGGTTTCGACAAACGTCTTCAAAAGCGACTGCGTTAATTTCGCATCAAACGAGCCGACCGTCGCAGTGGCCAGCGCGCAAACTGCCGCAGCCAGAGTGGTATAGGTGTTGACGGAAATCCCGTGGTCCAGTTTGGTTTGGATCACCAATGGGATTTGCGCCTCGCGTGCCAGCGTGCCGTCTTCCACGTTCGTGATGCCAATAACGGTCGCGTTGCTTTGGCGGCTTTTCGCCAGTAGATTCACAATCTCCACGCTGCGGCCGCTCCGTGAAATCACGATGAGAACTGCGTTCGGCGGGAAAGTGGCAAATTGCAGCAGTTCAGCAGCATCCTGCATGTACACCGGCCGCGACCCCAGAGAAAATATTGGCCCGGCAGTTAAAGCCGCATGCCAACTGCTGCCAATTCCTGTCAGATAAACATGTCGGGCGTCGCGGATTGCCGCCGCCGCTTCGTCCAGCCTGCGACGGCCTGTTCCGCTTAGAAAATCGATCGTGCCGCGTAATTCGTCTGGTTGGCGAAGTATGTCTTGCAAGAAGTGAGTCATCACTTCCTTTCAGTCTCCATCGAATGCGTGCGCACAAATCATACGATGAATTCGATCGATTTGGATCGATCAAGCGGGAAACTTGTCAGGCTGGGAGCTGCAGTCGCACCGAGCGTAAGGATTAGAGCGGCAGATTCACCACGACTGTGGTGCCATCGCTGGTTGACTTGAACTTTAATGTTCCGCCAAATTGGCGTACTCGTTCCTGCATGCCGCGCACTCCGACGCCCGCCCGGGCCCCAGTCATCTCCCGGGTCCGGTCATCGGACACTCCTTGACCCCGGTCGCTTATTTCCAGTTTCAACTCTGCTTTCGAGCGAGTCAGGCAAATCCTGGCGGTAGAGCTGCCCGAATGCCGATGGACGTTGTTCAAACTCTCCTGAACAACTCGAAAGGTAACAAGTTCCAACTCTTCCGGAAGCCGTCCCAGATTTTCCGGCAACTCTAAATCTACTTGGATGGCACTTCGTTTCGAGAAGCCATCCACATACCAGCGCAGTGCCGATTCCAGTCCCGCCTCGTCCAGCAACGGAGGATGTAGCAGGTAGGAGAAGGTGCGGATTTCTCGCGATAGTTCATCCGATAGACTCTTGGTCTGGGCCGCTAGCGAAACAAACCTGGGATCGCGATCTTTGATACCGTCTTCTAGGATGGCAAGATTGATCGACATCGCTACCAGGGTTTGTCCGGCGTGATCGTGCAATTCGCGAGCCATGCGCCGTCGTTCCTCATCCTGCATGCGCAACAAGCGGCCGGTAAGTTCTCGCAGGCTCAGCTCTGCCCGGTTGCGGACTAAGACCTCGGCTTCAAGTGCGGCGGTGCGTTCCCTGACCTGTTTTTCCAATTCGTCGTTCGCCTGCCGTAAAGCTTCTTCGGCAGCTTTCAGCGGAGTGAGGTCGGTCACGAAGGCCGCAACTTCGGGATCACCGTCGGGCGTGGCGATGGTTGCAGCTCCGGCCAGGATGGGAATGCGCTCGCCCGCCTTTGTAATCAGGGCCTTCTCATATACTTCGCAGCGGCCCGTGGCTCGAAGTTGCAGTACCGCATTTGCATCGGCGGCCGCGAACTCGGGCGGAGTCAACTCGTCCCAGCGTACTTTTCCCGATCTAACTTCTACTGCGGTGTATCCCAACCGTTTCAGAAAAGCTGGATTGATGTAAGTCAGCTGTCCATGAAGGTCGGCGATCATCATGCCGAAAGGGTCGGCTTCGGTCAGACTATAAAATCTCTTCGCAGCCTGCGCTAATTCAATCTTATGGACTTCGCTTTCGAGCAACCCGGCAATCCGGTTTCCCACCAACTGGAGAAACGTCCGATAGCTTTCATCAAACGGCAGACGGGGACTGATTCCGAAAATAATCGCCGCCTGAGTGGACGACGAGCGCAGTGAAATTGGCAAGATATAGGCGCGACTCACCGGTTCCGACCATGGCTCACAAACAAACTGTCCAAACCGGCTCCGCAAATCTTCAATGGTCACCGGAGTCTGAGACTCGACAACCCTCTCTAACGGCCATTGCGCAGGATCGCCGGGGAGTTTGTTTGAAGCCGTGCTGGCCACGTGCACGATGCTGCCTTCGTTCAGCAAATACATGGCGGCAAAAGGGATGTCCGCGGGGTCCTGGTCAAGTTGTTCGACAATACTTTGGGCAAAGGGAAGCAGCTGCAGAGGTTGCGAAGCTTGGACTGGACCCGCGGAATCCGCGGTAATCGCCAACAACGTTCGTAGGCGGCGTTCGCTCAGTACCTGTTCTGTGGTCTCGCTACAGACCACAAGCGTGCCATGAATGGTCCCGTTCTTGTCTCTTACCGGACTGTAGCCATAAGTCCAGTACACTTCTTCAAGCTTGCCGTTCCGATTGATCGGAACCAGCGCATTGGTGTTCCATGTGGACGCGCCTTGTTTCATCGCCGATTCGATTTGCGGGCCGATGATGGACCAGATCTCGGGCCAACATTCCATTCCTCGCTGCCCAATGGCGGATGGATGCTTATCGTCCCGAATGCTTGGCCGGTAACCGTCGTTATAAAACTGAATGAGTTGTGGTCCCCACCATAGAAACATGGGATGGCGGGAGGCGAGGACCAGGTTCACCGTGGTGACCAGAGTGTCGGACCAGGATTCGATGGGGCCCAGAACACTTTTGCTCCAGTCAAAGTCCCGGATGATTTTCGCCATTTCGCCCGTGCCAATAATCCGGGACGCTGTTTTCCCGGCATTCTGACGCACGATCTTGGGTTTACGAATTTGAAGAGGCCTTGGCATTGCTGAGTTCGAGTTAAGCTAGGCTGGCTATTAGCTCGGCGAATACTTATCTACAAGAGAATAATCTATCCCAGCGGTTCGATCTATAGCCGGAAGTCAAAAGCTTTAACCGCAAAGGACGCAAAGAAGTGCCGCAAGGGTCGCAAAGGAAAGCTAAGAAAATCCGTAAGCTGCGGCTGCGGATTCCGGACAAACGGTTTGCAAGTTTTTTCTTAGAGTTCTTTGCGAGTGAAAGCTCTTCGCCAAGGCCGTTCGTTGACTGGCGAATGCCGCGTCCGTAAGATGAAGCGATCCGAAGACATGCGTTTTTCTGATTCGAGCAATTCATGATCGGCCAGACCATCTCGCACTATCGCATCGTCGAAAAACTCGGCGGCGGAGGTATGGGCGTCGTCTATAAGGCGGAGGACCTGGCTCTACACCGCTTCGTCGCCCTCAAATTTCTGCCCGATGACGTCGCCAACGATCCGCAAGCGCTGGCCCGTTTCCAGCGCGAGGCGCAGGCGGCCTCGGCGCTCAACCATCCCAATATCTGCACGATTTACGAAATTGGACAGCAGGATGATAAGCCGTTTCTGGTGATGGAGTTTCTGGACGGCGTCACCCTCACCCACACCATCGGAAAGCAGCCGCTGCAAAACGATCTGCTGGTAAACCTGGCGATCGAAATTGCGGACGCGCTCGATGCCGCGCACGCGGAAGGCATTGTTCATCGCGACATCAAGCCGGCTAACATTTTCGTGACCAAACGCGGCCACGCCAAAATTCTAGATTTTGGACTGGCCAAAGTAGTTGCTGGCAAATCTTCGCAAAAGCTCGACGACGCAGCCCAGACCATGGACGAGGCCCACCTCACGAGTCCCGGCACGATGTTGGGCACGGTGGCCTACATGTCTCCAGAGCAGGTGCGCGGCCGCGAACTCGACGGTCGCTCCGATTTGTTTTCCTTTGGCGCAGTGCTGTACGAAATGGCAACCGGCGACGTGCCTTTCCATGGCGAGAGTTCGGCGGTGATTTGTGAAGCCATCATGAATCGCGCCCCCGTGCCAGTAGTACGTTTGAATCACTTGGTCCCGGTGAAACTGGAAGACCTTATCAACAAAGCTCTGGAGAAAGATTGCAACCTGCGTTATCAGCATGCTTCAGAAATGCGGGGCGATCTGCAACGGCTAAAGCGCGACACCGATACCGGCCGGATAGTCTTGCCAGCAGACACAGGCACCGAAAGAAGTTTAGCGGCGCAACCTAGTTCCGGCCAACACAGCGCCGTCAGCGTGGTCGCAACACCAGTTCAGAAACGTGCCCGTGGAAGGATCATCGAAGTCGTCGCAACGGTTGCGATTTTAGTGCTGGCGGTCGTTTATTGGCAGTTCAAGGAACGCGCCGCACCGGCTGCAATCAGCACCGGTCAAAAAGCTATCGCGGTGCTTCCTTTTCAGAACATCGGTTCGAATGAGGATTTAGATTTTCTGCGACTCGCCTTACCTGATGAAGTTGCAACCGCGCTGACTTACGCGCGGGCTTTATCGATTCGTCCCTTCGCTACCACCAGCAAGTACAACGGCGCCAATCTGGACCTGCAACAAGTCGGCCGCGAAATGCACGTCGCCAATATCGTTACTGGACATTATCTGAAAGAAGGCGACCAGCTTCAGATCACTCTCGAAGCAATTGACGTGGAAAATAATCGCACGCTCTGGCGCGACACCATGACCATCGCCGCGCCCGATATGATTGCCATGCGTGACCAGATCACGACGAAAGTTCGTCAGGGGCTCCTTCCCGCGCTGGGTGCAGGCACTGATTCCGCAGCGGGTGCGACTCGGCCCAAAAGCGAAGAAGCTTACGATCTTTATCTTCGCAGTATTTCGCTGCCCCACGACCCCCAGCCCAACAGAGATGCGATCGGGATGTTAGAACGGGCGGTCGGACTGGACCCGAATTATGCGCCGGCATGGGGCTATCTGGGAGTTCGCTATCACTACGATGCCGCCTATTCGAACGGTGGCCCGGCCATGTACGCACGTTCGGACTCTGCGCTGGAACGTGCTCTAACGCTCGATCCCAACTACATTTTTGCGGATGCCTGGTTGATCACCAATTGGGTCGAGCAGAATCGTCTGGTCAAGGCCTATCAGGATGCGAAGGAGTTGGTGGCGCGGCATCCGGACAATCCTCAGGCCCACTTTGCGCTTGCCTATGTTCTCCGCTACGGAGGAGACATCGAAGGGTCGGCGCGCCAGTGTGACGCTGCCCTGGCGATTGATTCGGGGGATTTCATGTTACGGTCGTGTTCCTTCACCTTCGACCAACAGGGCAACTACGCGCGGTCGTTGGATTTCCTGCAGGTCGATGCCGGGTCCTTATGGGGGCTGGCGAACCTTACCCGCCATTACATTCGTGAAGGAAAAATGAAGGAAGCCCTGGAGACTTCGCAAAAGCGCACTGGTGACGTCTGGTCTCGCACGATGAAGGGATGTCTCAATGATCCCTCGTCCACCGCCGCGGCCAGCGCGGTGAACGAATATACGGACAAAGAGTTGGCCGATCCCGATCCAGAAGTCCGATACATCGTCGCCGCCGACGTCGCCGTTTGCGGACAGCCGGATCTGGCGATGAAGCTCCTCAAGAGTTCCATCGCCGGGCACTATTGCGCCTACACCGGGCTGCAGACAGAGCCCCTGTTCGCAAAATTGCGTGGTAAGCCCGAGTTCAACCAGTTACTTTCCGATGCGAAACAATGCAGAGATGATTTCCTGGCACAGAGATCGCAACCCGCCAGCCAGTAGTGCGTGGCGGAATCTCCCCGTCATCTCGAACGCAAAACCTCGTCCGAACCCAAGAAACCGTTGCCATTCCGAAGGGCCTTCAGGCCCAGAGGAATCTCACCGCATATGTCTTTTAGCTCTTGGTTTCCAGCTCAAGGCGGGCGGCGTAGTGGGAGTCCACATACTCATCGAGGATTTGAATGAACTCGGCGACAATGCGGTCGCCCTTCAGCGTAGTAAACAGCCGTCCGTCAACGTAGACGGGAGCCTTGGGTTCTTCGAACGTCCCCGGCAAAGAAATCCCAAGACTGGCGTGCTTGGATTCGCCCGGCCCATTCACCACACAACCCATCACCGCGACTTTCATTTCTTCCACGCCGGTGTAATGTTCTTTCCAGGTTGGCATTTGCTCGCGCAGATAAGTTTGAATCTGTTCTGCCATTTCCTGAAAGAAAGTGCTGGTGGTGCGTCCGCATCCCGGACAAGCGGTCACCTGAGGAGTGAAGCTGCGAATTCCCAGCGATTGCAGAATCTGTTGTCCGACTCGAACTTCTTCGCTGCGATCCCCGCCCGGCGCGGGAGTCAGAGAAACGCGAATGGTGTCGCCAATGCCTTCCTGCAACAGCACCCCCAGAGCGGCGCTGGAAGCGACGACGCCCTTGGCGCCCATCCCAGCTTCAGTGAGGCCGAGATGCAGCGGATAATTGCAGCGAGCCGCCAGCGAACGGTAGACGTCAATCAAATCCTGCACGCCGCTGACTTTCGCGCTCAAAATGATCTGATCGGGACGCAGGCCATACTTTTCCGCCAGCGCCGCGGAATTCAAGGCGCTCACTACCATGGCTTCCATGGTCACATCGCGCGCTTCGAGCGGCTCGGACAGCCGCGAGTTCTCGTCCATCATGCGAGTGAGCAATGCCTGATCCAGCGATCCCCAGTTGACTCCGATGCGTACCGGCTTCTGGTTCTCCACCGCAACCTCAATCATGGTGCGGAAGTTGGTATCGTCTTTGCGGCCAATGCCGACGTTGCCAGGATTGATCCGATACTTTGCCAGCGCCCGCGCGCATTCGGGATATTTCTTGAGCAGCAGATGTCCGTTGTAATGGAAGTCGCCGATGATGGGAACGTTGATGCCCAGTTTGTCCAGTCCCTCGACGATCGGCGCAAGAGCCGCGGCGGATTCTTCGTTATTGACTGTGACCCGAACCAGTTCCGATCCAGCTCGCGCCAAAGCCGCGACCTGCTTCACGGTCGAAGCCACGTCCGCGGTATCAGTGTTCGTCATGGACTGCACCACAACTGGTGCATCACTGCCGACGCGGACCCCTTGAATCGAAGCAGTTATGGACTTTCTACGCTGAATAGTGGCCATCGGGAGCCTTTATTTTAGCACGCAGAGGAGGGCCTTTGGGGGTGACTGGGAGGTTGCGCAGACGGCCCGGACGCCGGGAATGTGGTGAACTTTTAAGCGATTGGGTCTCAGGTCTCGGCTCTTTTGGTATCTGGCATACCCACAGGGATTTGGACTCGGCCCGAGACCTGACATCCGAGCTAGGGCATCATACCCGGCAGTGTCTTCTTTAGATCGTTATAGATCACCATCGCGGCAAACAATACGAGAAACACAAATGCCGCCTGATAAATCCGTTCCTTGATGTTCAGGCTGATGTCTCTGCCCATCAAGGTTTCGAGGAACAGGAACAGAATCACGCCTCCATCGAGGATGGGGATTGGCAGCAAATTAAAGATGCCCAGGTTCAGACTGATCGCCGAAGTCAACGCCAGTATGGGCGTCCACCCTTTCTCTTTGACCGCATCGCCGGCCGCGCGGCCAATGCCAATCGGTCCTTCAATACTGCGAGTCGAAATCTTTCGGCGAATCATCTTCTGCACCAATTCCAGGATCAGTAGGGAATCCTTCTTGGTCTCAGTGAGCGATTGGTCCACCGCTTCGCCGAACGGCAATCGCGTGACCTTCATTTCCGCCGAAGGAATAAATCCAATGCGATAGCGCTTTTCGTTGGCTTCTTCTGTTGACGCCAGGACCGGCGCGACCTGGAAGTCCAGTTTTCGGCCTTCGCGCAGTACGGTCACGTCGACGGTTTTGTCCTTGGTCTGCTGCAGGCCCTCAATCATGGCATCGATCGACGGCAGGGCTTTCCCGTCAATCGCAATGATCTTATCGTCTTCCTGAATGCCGGCCTTGGCTGCTGGCATGTCGGCTTCGAGGTCGCCCACAATTACCGATTCATCCGCATACCATCCTGCAAAACCAATTTCGGATTTAGTAATCGCTTTGGGTGTAATGATCTTTTGAAACGTCTGACTACCACGCTGGATTGTGATATCCAAAGGCTGATTTGGACTCAGCCAAACCTTGTAATACACCTGTTCCCACTTGGGATTCTCAATTCCATCAATCGCGGAAATGCGGTCGTTCACTTGCAGGCCGCTCTGCGCCGCCGGTGAATCCGCCTTGATGCCGACGATCACGGCCGGCTTGTCCCAAAATGCCGGATACTCGTAGTGCACCATGTACACGCCGGTCAACAAGCCAACTGCGAGCAGGATATTCATGAACGGTCCGGCAATCGCGATCAGAAAACGATGCCAGCGCGGATGCGACAGGAACTCCCCGGGATCGCCGGTGCGATCGTCCATGGGATTTTCGCCGCTCATCTTGACGTAGCCGCCGAGCGGCAGAATGTTTACCCGGTAGTCGGTTTCACCTTTATGGAAACCAAACAGCCGCTTGCCAAAGCCGATGGCAAATTGTTCCACTCGCACCCCAAGCAGTTTGGCGACGGCGTAATGACCGAATTCGTGGATCAGAATCATGAATCCCAGGATCGGGATCACGACCAGGTAGTTTGCGTATCCTAAAATGTGCATAGATTAAGGTCTAAGATTACTATTTTTCCCGCACTGCTGGCAGCCCCACTTTCGGGCTATGTCCAAAAGTCCTGATGGCCTCCCGGGCCACTCGTCGCGCTTCCTTGTCGACTTCCAGAACCTGACTTATAGATTCCAAACTCCCGGCATCCGTTGCTGCGATCACTCGCTCGATCATCCGGGGGATATCTTCGAAGCCGATTTGCCCGGCGAGAAAGGAAGCTACGGCGATTTCGTCGGCAGCGTTCAGTGCAACAGTTTTCCCACCACCAGCCTCCACCGCTTCATACGCCAGCCGCAGACAAGGGAATTTTTCCATGTCCGGGGGAATGAAATCCAGATGCCGTAAGTCCATGACTGACAAGCGCATATCTGAAGCTATGCGTTCCGGATAAGTCAATGCATATAAGATCGGCAACCGCATATCGGTCACTGAGAATTGAGCAAGTACGCTGCCATCCACAAACTCGACCATGGAGTGAACTGTCGACTGCGGATGCACCATAACTTTGACTTGGCTGGGCGGTAAGTTGAACAAACGACACGCCTCTATCACCTCAAAGCCCTTGTTCATCAGCGTCGCGGAATCGATCGTAATCCGGTTGCCCATCTTCCACGTGGGATGATTGAGCGCTTCCTCAACAGTAATTCGGGAAAACTCGGCTTTTGGTTTGTTCAGAAATGGGCCGCCGGAAGCCGTCAGCCAGATGGATTGCACTTCCTGCATGGTGCCCCCCCGCAGGCACTGATGCACGGCATTGTGCTCACTATCGATTGGCAACAGCGGTTTGCCCTGGCGTCGGGCTTCGGCGGTGATCAACTCTCCGGCAGCCACCAGGCACTCTTTATTGGCCAGCCCGACGGTTTTGCCAGCTCGCACCGCTTCGTAAGTCGCTTCGAGGCCCGCGACGCCGACGATGGCGCTTACGACAAAATCCACATGGGGATGCGTACCCACCCTTATAGCGCCAGTCGATCCGAATGTAACTTCAATGCCATCAATCCCGGCAGCCTTCAGGCGAGCTTCTAAAATTTCAGCATCTTTTTCTTCAGCCACGGAAATTAGGCGTGGCTTCCATCTCTTTGCTTGCTCGAATGCAGCATCGAGATTCTTTCCTGCCGCCAGGGATGTGACTTCAAAGCGGTCGGGATACGACTCAACGACGCTGAGCGTGCTGCGTCCAATTGAGCCGGTCGAGCCGAGGATGGCGATGTGTTTCATAGAAAAATATGACGCGACCCGGATGAGCTCGAGCCCGGGAGTGATGCGAGATCGGCAAAAGAGATTACATTCTTTCGCTCGGCGGCTAGATGCAACACTAAATCGCCAGCCTAATGCATCACCCGCCAGGCCGCATAGTACCAAAGCACCGGAGCCGCAAACAGGAGGGCATCCACCCGATCCAGCATTCCGCCGTGCCCCGGCAGGATCGCGCCGGAGTCTTTTACCCCTGCCCCACGCTTGATCAACGATTCAACTAGGTCCCCCAACTGAGCTGCGATATTCAATACCGCGGAAATCCAGAATATCGGCCAGAGGGGAAGTGGTTGGTTTCCAAAATATCCGTCGCGACGTTCGATGAAATGGGCGTTTAACAGCCATGAACTGATCGGCAGTGCGTAGTGATAAACCAGCAAACCAATTCCCACGCTGGCAATGACCGACGCAACCGCACCCTCCCAGGTTTTATTCGGACTGATTCGCGGCGACATGCGATGCCGCCCGATTGCTTTGCCCACGAAATAAGCAAAAATATCTCCGGCCCAAACTACCAGCAGTAGATAGATGACTAAGAACGCCCCAGCCCACTGCTCCCGCAACTGCACTAAAAACGCCATCGGCAAAGCGACGTATACGAAAGCAAACGCCGATACCAGCGCCGCGGGAAACGCCGTTGCCAAATCCGCGCACGCCATGGCAATTGTCAGAAAAATAAACGGAGCCAGTCCTGCTGCGAAAACAGCGCTGTGGGCAAAACTGCCGGTTTCGAGCAACGGTGTCGCGCCAGGATTAATCGCTAAAAACAGAAAGAACAAGCCGACATAAATAAAAACCGGCCAACGCTGTGGCTTGATCCCATACGACTCCGCCAGCTTGAGCAACTCATGAATTGCAAGCAACGCGACGACGGCTGCAATCACTGCCAGCACGGAAATTGGCGCCTTGAGAATCAGCACCAGAACAATTGGAATGAGAACAACCGCGGTGAGAACACGCTTGAGAAGTTGCAAGCCTTTAACCCCGGCCTGCGTGGCCATCATTCAATCCGCCATAGCGGCGGTCGCGCTTCTGATACTCCCCAATTCCTTCCAGCAAATGCACGCCGCGAAACTCGGGCCACAGGGTGGGAGTCACATAAATCTCCGCATACGCCAACTGCCATAACAGAAAATTGCTGAGCCGCATCTCGCCGCTGGTGCGGATCACTAGGTCAGGATCGGGCAAATGTTTGGTATAGAGATGCTGTGAGACCATCTCTTCATCAATCTGAAGATGCTCCACGCCGCCGTTGCGCGAAGCTGCATCGACCAGGGACCGAAATGCGTCGACTAATTCTGTGCGCGCCGAATAGTTCAGCGCCAAAGTCAGCACCATTCCGGTATTGCGCGATGTCTCCTGCCGCGCCCATTCCATTTTTTCCTGCACTACATCGGGCAATTCATGCAGCCGTCCGATATATTGCAGCCGAACATTATTCTTATGCAGCGACGGAACTTCCTGCTTCAGATAGCGGCACAGCAGGCTCATCAGAAAACTAACTTCGCTCTTGGGACGCTTCTTCCAATTCTCTTCGGAAAACGCATAAAGCGTGAGCGAAGGAATGCCGATGCGCGAGGCGGTTTCCACAGTAAATCGTACAGACGTAACTCCGGCACGATGTCCGGCAATGCGCGGCAGGTGGCGCTTGCGCGCCCAGCGGCCGTTGCCGTCCATAATGATGGCGATGTGTTTTGGGAGCCGTCCCGGATCCAGCCGCAGGTAAACTTCCATCTCCTTGCGGTCGAGTCCGGCGGGAATCGTCGCTTGCAAGCTAACCTCTTCTGTTTGTTGACGCTAACACAGCAGAGCAGCGCTTGCAATTGACTGATTGTGTGGCAGGGTACTCCGTCCTTCCCGCGTTTTTTGCGCGAGGGCAGGGAATCCATTCCACCGCCTATTTGTGAGATTGCTTTAGACTGGCCTTCACCCATGAATTCTCCCACCCTCGCCTTTCGAACCCCCACCGACATCGAGCGCATCTTCAACCGCGTCTTCGGATTTCTGATTGGCATCGGCATCGGTCCCTCTAACAAGTATTTGCTGCAAGTCCGGGGACGCAAAAGTGGCAAGCTTTTCTCCACACCAGTCAATCAGTTGGATTTTGCTGGCAAGCATTTCCTGGTAGCCCCGCGCGGCCAGACCCAGTGGGTCCGCAACGCCGAAGCCGCGAATGAAATTACGTTCAAGAAGGGAAGCAGTCGACAGAAGTTTCGCCTGCGCTCTCTGCGAGGCCAGGAAAAACTCGAAGTCCTAAAAGCATATCTCGATACGTTTCCGCGAGAAGTTCAGACGTACTTCCCGGTTCCCGCCGGATCGCCGGTAGAAGCTTTCGTCAGCATCGCCGATAATTATCCTGCGTTTGAATTGATCCCACTCTAGACGCTACGATTCCTGCGAAGTCCCGCGAAGAGTGGCGATTCAGCGAATCTGCTTGCCACCGTTGAGAAAAAGCAGATTCCTCCGCCGATAAACCTGGCTCGGAATGACAAGTCTGGAGGTTTTTTGCGAACCTCACCAATACCGGGCCGCTCTACCTCGGCTGGTGCATCCACTCCTTCAGGTATACTTCCGTCGCAAAGGGCCCCTTTTTCAATGCTGAAGAAACTTGGCAAAATCCTCGGTTGGCTACTGCTTATCGTTATCGCAATTCTCGCCGTCGTGATTACTCGCACCATCGGATGGCGTCCGGTCATTGGGCCACGTGCTCGAGCTCTCAAGGGACGCAAGTTTGAGAGCACTCCGGCGAGGCTGGCGCGCGGTGAGTATTTGGTGCAGCATGTTACACCTTGCGTGATGTGTCACTCTGCGCACGACTTCAATCAGCCAGGATTTCCTCTCATCCCCGGCACCATGCTGGCGGGTATCCACTTCGATGAGCAGGGGATGCCGGGCGAGGTTTATTCGACGAACATTACTCCCGACCCCGAAAGCGGCGCGGGCAAATGGACCGACGATCAACTTGCCCGGGCGATTCGCGAAGGCATTGGACACGATGGGCGCGCGCTATTTCCCATGATGCCCTACCAAAGACTTCACGCCATGTCGGACGAAGACTTGGCGTCGGTCGTGGTTTATCTGCGCACGGTGCCTGCGGTGCCGCACAAACAACCGGACACGAAACTGATTTTCCCGGTAAACCGTCTCATCAACGGCGCACCCGAGCCCATTGATGTGCCGGTGCCCGAACCCGATCGCTCCACGCCGGAGAAGCGTGGCGCATATCTGGTGAGGCTCGCCACCTGCGCGGATTGCCACAATACTGGGGATGAGCACGGTCAGGATATTCCCGGACTTGAGTTTTCCGGCGGCAACGTATTCGTCGGCCCCTGGGGCAGCGTGGCCTCGGCGAATATCACACCAGATCCTTCAGGGATTTCCTACTACGATGAAAAGCTGTTCATCCAAACCATACGAACTGGTTCGGTTGGCGTCCGGCCGCTGAATCCTGTGATGCCGTGGCCTATATTCCAGGGCATGACAGACCGCGACCTGGCTGACATTTTCGCGTATCTCAGGACGCTGAAGCCGGTGCATCATCGTGTCGATAACAGTTTGCCTCCGACATATTGCAAACTTTGCCGGCAAAAGCATGGAGCCGGGGATCAGAATTAAAAAATGCTGGCGAGAATGACAAGGGTGAACGGAGGATGTCGCTTACGCTGGGTAGTAGGGCAGTCTGAAATTAGAGGACTTGTCATTCCGAAGTGCGGCACTATCGCGCGAGGAATCGGTTGTGCCGCTGTTGAGAAAAACAGATTCCTCGCCGATAACCCGACTTCGGAATGACAAGGATTTGAGGTTTTCGCGGAAACTGCGCCATCACCTTTCACTTCCTTGACTTCGCCTTTCCTCCATGAAAGACTACGCATCCTCTTTGCACTGGTTCGTATTCTGCTGGGAACCCTTGTCCAGAGCCAGCTCCAGCCGTTTTAATTTCACAATAAATAGAAAAGAGTCAGAATGAAGACCTGCTTGGCCGCAATTATCGTGTTCTGTTGGTTCGCCTGCCTTCCCGCCGGAGCGCAATCTGCCAGCTTTCAAACTCTCCCATTCCCGCAGGGAGAAACCTGGGCAAGCTTTTCGATCTCCGCGGACGGCAAGACCGTCGCGGCCGATTTCGGCGGCGAACTTTTTCGTTGGACGGAAGCTGACGGCTACACCGACCTCGGACCGGGCGATCAATTTTCGACGACGATTGGAATTTCCGCAGACGGATCCACGATCACTGGCTCACGACAAGGCGCGGACGGGCTCATGAATCCCGCGATCTGGAAGCAGAGCACGGGATGGGTGGATCTCGGCCATCCTTTCAATGGATGTTCGGTTGACGGAAGTTGGGGCGGCGGATGGGGCTTGAATGCAGACGGCACCGAACTGGTCGGACTCGCCTGGACCTGCCCCGCCTTGGCCGAAGCTTTCCGCTGGACGGAGCGACGCGGAATCATTTCCATGGGACATCCCACTCGCGGCAACAGTCGTGCGACTACCATCTCTGCCAACGGAGAGACCATTGTCGGATTCTGGGAATATCCGCGACAAGGTTGGCGCCGCGCTGTGCGTTGGACGAAAGGCAAGAACAAACCGGATCTTTTCACCGGCGCGCAAACTCCCGGCGAAGCCACCGCTGTCACCTCCGACGGAACTCAAATCGTCGGCCAAACCTGGGATGATATCAACGGGCACGCCTTCTACTTCAGCGACGCCAAGGGTCTCCTCTCGCTGGGCACCATCTCTCACAACCTCAGCGATCAAAGCTTTGCCAACGGCATCTCCGACACCGGCGTCGTCGTCGGTTGGAGCGGCGATCCTTTTGGGGTGGGAATCAAAGCTTTCATCTGGGACACCCAACATCCTCGCGGGCACATGCAGTATCTGCGGGAAAAACTGAAGCTTGCGGGTGCGACTATTCCGAACACAGTAGTTCTCTCAACTGCACTAGCCATCTCGGCTGACGGATCCACAATCATGGGTTCGTGGTACGACACCAGATCCTTCGACCAGGGAACCTTCATCGCCCGTTTCCAATAAAAACGAATCCTGGGGTCTTTCCGTGCTTCAGCATCTCAAGATGCCCCGTTCAAGCTCCGCTTGGACGGGGCTTTAAGTTGTGTCACAACTGACGTGGCGTCCCTGCCGTGACTCAGTTCATTCTGTTTCTGTCGTCCGAACACTGACAAGCTTGGCTCATGGATGCCATCGCTGCGCGACTGGATCGTCGTTTGTCCCACCACAGCCAAACCAGGCGGGTTAAAATCCAATCTCGAGTGGAGAGTTATACATGAAGTTCAAAACGCTACTTACACTGCTTTGTCTGGCAGTCGCAATGACCGCGGCCGCGCAGGACGCCGTCCCCAGCGAGATCCTCGGACGCACCCACATGATCCGGGTTGGGGACACGCAGGGCACGGGGTTCGGCGTTGAATATAAGGGCAAGCTATATTTTGTCACCGCCCGCCACGTCGTGGCCGGCCTGCCGGAGAAGGACGCAGTTCTCGAAGTAATGAAGGCTGGAACCTGGCAGAAAGTGCATACCATCAAAACATTCTTCCCGCATTCTCCGGATGTTGATATCGCAGTTTTCGAAACTGACGAGAAAATTCCCATCCCCTACGAAATATTGATGGCCACCGGCAATGACGGCGCAACTCTCGGACAACAGGTATGGTTTCTCGGATATCCCTGGGGACTGGGAAGCCACTCAGCGAACGGTATTGAAATACCTTTCATCAAGCGGGGCACCATGTCGGCCATTGACGGCTCGAACCCGCAAGCTCCCTTGATCTACATCGACGGTTTCAACAACCCTGGCTTCTCCGGCGGACCCATTGTCTATTGGGATTTCAAAGCCCACGCCTACAGAATTCTCGGAGTCGTACAAGGATATAAAGAGGAGGCCGCAAAAATGATAGTCAATGGGCACCTCTCGGATACCAAACTTCTGGTCAACTCAGGTATTCTCATCGGCTTCAATATCAAACATGTGATTGAGGCCATCGAGGGCAAATAAGGGGGCAATTCTGCCGACATCCAAGAGGATCCACCACTAAGGACACGAAGTCACACCAAGGAAATCGTGCGCTGGCTTTCCTTCGTGATACTTGCTGGTGGACCTACAATCCACTTTGCAAGCTGGTTTGGATCGCGTGGACGTTTGCCTTTGCCGATGGTCATGGGGATAACCTAGCGAGATACAAACTTCCATGCCACTACTACGACAAAAATCAGTGCTCCAGCAGCGTAGGCCCACACGCGCCCTTTTTGAAGCTTTTCATGATCTATCGTGCGACACCTCGCATGGCCATGATGCCACAGGCGGGATGCTAGAGCGACCCTGTAAATATTCAAACTGGCCCACTACCTGATACTTGGTGTCCTTGGTGGCTGATGCCTTTGGGCGTACGATACAATCCCTCGCATGAAAACCTTCCTGCAAATTTTTTCAATGTCCCTTTTATTGACCGCACTCACGTCAGGGTATGCTCAAGACGTGCAAAAGCTCGATCCCGCACTCGACAAGTTGATCGCAGCTGACACCAGGCTGGAGCGGGTCGCTACTGGCTTTAATAAATGGACGGAAGGTCCGGTCTGGACCCGCGACGGCAGCCTGCTTTTTGCTGAAATTCCGGCTAACAATATTATTCGTTGGAAGCCAGGAGAGGCGGCGAGCGTGTTCATGCACCCCAGCGGTTATGTCGGAGCGACACCGTACGCCGGGCCCGAGCCGGGGTCGAATGGAATGACACTCGATGCCGATGGTCGCGTTGCAGTCGCCGGCCACGCGCGCCGCAACGTCTGGCGGCTGGAGTCAGTGGACCCTAAAGCGCAAATCACGGTGCTTGCGGATGCATATCAAGGCAAGAAGCTAAGCAGTCCGAACGACCTCGTCTATAAGTCAGACGGCTCGTTATATTTCACCGATCCGCCCTACGGATTGCCGACCCAGGCGGACACCGATCCGCTGAAAGAGCAGCCGGTGAATGGCGTATACCGCATTCCCGGGGCGCGCCAACACAAAGCCGGTGCTCCGCCAGAGAACGACAAGGTGCAGCTCATCATTAAAGACCTGCCGCGTCCGAATGGGATTGCATTTTCTCCCGATGAAAAATATCTGTATATCGCCGACTCTGGCCTGAAAGTTTGGCTGCGGTACAGGGTGCAGGCAGACGGGTCGGTGACCGGCAAAGAACAACTCCTCGACGCAAAAACCGATTCCGCCCCCGGCGGTCCCGACGGTATACGAGTGGACAAAAAAGGCAACATCTACGGCGCAGGCCCAGGCGGGGTGTGGATCATTTCACCCGAAGGAAAACATCTCGGCACAATCAAAGTGCCCGAGGTCGTCGCGAATATCGCTTGGGGCGACAAAGATGCGAAGACCCTTTATATCGTAGCCAGCACCAGCGTCTACAAAGTCCGAACCAAAGTAGCGGGTATCAGAAACTAGCTGCACTGCCACCGAAAGCCACCACATCTGGGGGCGCACCGTCCTTCCCGCGCACTTTGCGGGAGGGCGGGAACCACGGGCCTCAAAATCTGGGTCTTCGATATCTTGAACAAACCCACAGAGGGTCCACTGAATCACAACACGCTTCGTCAATGCCCACCCCCCAGAAATCGAAGGGTGGGCAATATTCGTAATCTTACTGACCTTTTTCGCAACTCACATCATTGTTCCAGTCCACGAATGCGCCTTGAGGATTGTCCCTCCACGCCCATACATGCAATTCGAAAAATGGATTCAACCCAAACCGGTTCGGGCTGGCGATCAATTGGAAGGCCTGGCCTTCGAGTTGCGGCGGGACATTGTTGTTTGCTGCCAGCCAGGTGGCTGAGTCCACGATGTACTCAACCCCGACCAGTCGCATCTTCTTTCCGACCGGCTCGTAGATCAGCGCTTCGGGGGTCGTCTCGTTAATCAGGCCATCGCCGACCAACGTACCGTTGATGTAGTGAATGCCCATGGCACCGTGGTCTGGTCCGCTGACGCAACCAAAGGCCGGCCCATAGCCCGCCGCGGCGGTGTTATTTACGTCGATAAACTGCGCCGTGTTTTCTTTGACGACTTGCACCAGCTTGGCCGGAGCGGCCTTCTCGTGGTTCATATCGCTCATTTGCGCGACCAGCGGAGTGGCTGCAATTAAACTGCTCAGTAACATCAGTTGCAGAATACGTTTCTTGGATTGTTGAATACTTGAAGTGGTCATAGTCTCTCCTTGTAGCGGTGATTTAACTTCGTACGTGGCCCGTGAACTATCGATCTACAGTCGCTCCGCCGTGACCGAGACTGGTACGCCTTTGGTGAGTGAATCGAATACCGGCGAATGTCCCGATCCCAATCGCGCCAGTTGCTGGAACTGCTCCTCTGACACGTCGGCTTTGATCTTGAACTTGACCCGGATCCCCTGATATCCATTGCGAACTCGCTGGTCGAGTTCCAGAAATCCATGCAGATCGATGTCGCCTTCCAGCGAGGATTCAATTTCATCGATATGAATTCCGCGCGCCGCCGCGTGATAGACCAGCGATGTCGTCAGACAAGAGGCCAGCGCGTGCAGCAAATGCTCCACCGGGTTCGCCGCCGTGTCTTGTCCCAGCAAAACTGAAGGCTCGTCCGCCTGCAGCACGAACGGCTTTCGCCGCGAGAGTTCGTGACCGGCCCCGAAATACCCATCTACCGTCGAGCTGTTCTGACTGGCGCCTCCCCATCGGTTATGAATGCGAAATTTGAAGTTCGCAATCGACGGGGTATCTCTGATCGCATCGATCGTCGTAAAAAGATCGTCAACCGCTACCCCGTTTATGACTGTTACGCCCCTGTCTGCAGTCGCCATTCTGGTCTCTTCCCCTTGTGATCCAGATTATTTGCTTACGATGTTGCGAAGATAGCCGCAGAAAGTGCTTGCAACAAGATGGCATATTTGCCATTCTAGATAGGCATTTAGGCCAAATCGTACTTTTGGAGGAATGACCGATGAAAGACATAACCGTTCTGCTGCTCGACCAAACGTTTTCTTCCACGGCCATCGGTCCCATGGAAGTCTTTCGTCATGCCGGTTCGCTGTGGAACATACTCACAGGCACGTTGCCCGATCCCCCGTTTCGTGTCACCACCGCATCGGCGGATGGCCGCCCCGTCAACTGTGATGGCGGCATTCAAATTCAGCCGAACGTCGCGCTCAAAGATATTCGCCGCCCCGATCTCATCTTTATCCCGACCACTGGCCTCGGCATTGACGACGTCGTCGAGCGCAACGCCACGATTGTTCCCTGGTTGAAGCGCATGCACCAGCGCGACGTGGCCATCGCCAGCGTATGTTCAGGAGTAGGCCTGGTCGCGGCTACTGGCTTACTCGACGGCAAACGCGCCACCACGCATTGGGGACTGGCGGAACGTTTCGCCGAAAAATATCCTCGAGTGAAATGGATGCCCGAATTAATGGTGACCGAAGATCATGGCTTCTACTGCGGCGGAGGCGTGAATGCCTCGCTGGATCTCAGCTTGTATTTGGTGGAAAAATTCTGCGGCCACGAAATTGCCATGCAAACCGCCAAAGCGCTGCTCATCGAAATGCCGCGCGCCTGGCAATCTGGATTCGCGATCGTCCCGCTCAAGACCGACCACACCGACGACAACATTTCCAGCGCCCAGGAATGGCTGCACAAGAATTTCCGTAAGACTTTCGCGCTCGAGGATCCCGCCCGGCGCGTGGGCATGAGCGTGCGTAATTTTGTACGCCGCTTCAAGCAGGCCACCGGCGACAGCCCTCTGATCTATTTACAGAAGCTCCGTATCGCCGCCGCCAAACGTATGCTCGAGGGCAATCATCGCTCCATGCAGGAAATCAGCGACGCAGTCGGCTATCAGGATGTCGCCTTTTTCCGCTCGCTGTTTCAACGCCACACCGGAGTCTCCCCCAGCGCCTATCGCGAGAGGTTTGGGATATAACCGGCGCACCGCCTTATACTGGAACAGCAATCAGATCAGCCGAGGGTCCCATGGCCGCGCTCATAGATGCGATTGATGTTCGGCGCAAAATGTTGTTCGAGTTTGAAAACGCGCCGTACTACTGTTTGGAAACGGTGGTCAGCACGCCCACCGCCCGTGGCGGACAAACTCTGGTACGCCTGAAAATGCGCAACCTTCTGACTAACGCAGTCTTTGAAAAAAGCTTCCGCGCCGGCGATAAGTTTAAAGAGCCGGACTTGATATCGGTTGAGGCCTCTTATCTCTACAGCGATAACGACGGATCTCATTTTCTCGACCAGGAAAACTTCGAAACTCTCACCCTCACCGAGGGGATGGTCGGCGATGCCCTGGACCTTCTGCTCGAAGGTGCGATCATTCAATTGCGAAAATACAACGGCAACCCCATCGGATTGGATCTTCCGATGTACGTTGAGCTCAACGTCGCCTACACCGAACCCGGAGTCAAGGGAGACTCATCGGCCGGCACCGTCACCAAGCCAGCCAAACTGGAAACCGGTCTGGAAATCCGCGTACCACTCTTCATCAAACAAGGCGAAAAGATAAAAGTGTCCACCGAGAACCGCGAGTTCGCCGGCAGGGCTTGAAACTGAATATCCTTAAGACCACCGGCCCACCCAAAGTTCGGTAGTGCTACAGTTTGAACCAGAATTTGACCATGCGAATGGGGATGCGCCGCTTCACTCGCCTGGCGAATGGGTTCAGTAAGAAACTAGAAAATCTCCGGCACGCGGTTGCTATCCACTATGTACACTACAATTTTTGTCGCATCCATAAGAGCCTCCGTGTTACACCAGCAATGGAAGCTGGGCTTGCGGATCATGTTTGGCCACTTGAGGAATTGGTCGGGTTGTTGGCACATGGGGAAGCGAGGGCGACAGCATGACAGGAATACTTCTGAGGCCGCCATATATTTTTTTGATACTCGGCGTCATCTTTATTTCTGTAGCTACGATTTATACATATATGGGCAAGGTGTGGGTTCGTTTCAATGGCTGGGTCTACCGCGCTGAAAAGCCGGGAACGTTCTGGGCGGAAGTCGCACTGTATCATCTCGGGGGACTTTGGTTCATCGGATGCTTCTTGTATCAAACTTCAAACTAAAATATTCAAACTGTAACAGTACCCAAAGTTCGGTAGTGGCTCAATTTGATTTCCACAGGTCGTAAAGTTGGGGATGGATTAGCTTGGCTCGTCGGTGGCTGGAATAGGCGCGGCCTGCGCCACGGGATTTTCCACGACGCCAGTGCAAAATTCGTCTTTGCTGAATCCAGATTGGCGAATCATGCTTTTCATAAGGAAGGCATCAAACTGAGCTTCCCCACATCGACGGTTACTATTTTGCGCTTGCGTTGCCACGTTTGGACTATCGAAGAATTGTGCGCTCTGCTTCCAAAGCAAATGGAGTCGGCCCGACAGACGGAAAGGAATATGGTTCTCAAGGCTCTAGGAGAGTAGTAGTATTCCGCGGAGCATGACAATCTTCTTCTGGTCAATTCTTGTTTTGTCGATTGCGATCACGGACTGCGCCTACATCGCCATGAAACTTCGGGTGAATCAAAGGCTCCCTGACAGCGAACGGTTCTCTTGGTGGAGTCGAGATTTTTGGAAGGTCTCCCGAAAGTACGGTGAATTCTGTCCAGATAGCTGGTTACCTCTCGTTGCGCAAGGCAGCTTTTGGCTCTGTGTTGGATTGGTAGCAATCTGTGTGGTGGGTTCGCTGTGGAAATCAAATTGAGCCACCAAACAAAGTTCAAATCCCTTGACAGTAGGCCGTCCCAGCGCAATACTCGGTTCGTCAATCGCGCGCCTTCTGGTGCGCCCGTCCGGTATCTTAATTTTGTGCTCCAAGATAAGGACCCTCGGTATGAAAAACTCCTCGATTGCTCTCCTTAAGCTGCCGCGATGGATCTCCATCTCGCTGGCATGTTTTGCGGTTTTTGCGATCTCGGGACACGCACAGACTTACACCGTTCTCACCAGTTTGACCAATATCGGCTCGGGCCCCGGAACCGCCCCACTAGTGCAGGGTTTTGACGGAAACTTTTATGCTTCAAGCCAGTCGGGCGGGGCCTACAGCAATGGCTGGATCTATAAGGTGACTCCGTCCGGCGTTTTGACGGTACTGCACAGCTTTTGTGCACAGACCGGTTGCCCGGACGGCAGCACGCCAGTTGGCCTGACGCTAGGCAAAGACGGAAATTTTTACGGATCGACCCGTGGCGGCGGCACCCTGAACGGAACTCCCAGCGCCGATGGCACCATCTTCAAGATAACGCCCAAGGGGGTGTTGACTACGCTCTACAGTTTTTGCGGCAGAAGCTGCAACTTTGGAGGTGAATTCCCCGGCCCCCTGGTGCAGGCCCCGAATGGAATCTTTTTCGGGCCTACGACGAACGGCGGTAAACGCAACGCGGGCACGATATTCAAAGTTACGGCCAAGGGCGTCTTGACCCAACTCTACGACTTTTGCCTGGTCACACCTTGCTCCAATTATGGCCCGTCCGATGGGTTGTTATTGGGTGTAGATGGAGACGTGTACGGCGTGAGTGCGTTCCACGAAGCTTTCTTCAAGATGACCCAGGCCGGCAAACTGACCGTTTTATATACTTTTTGCTCGACGAACCCCTGTGTCGATTCCGGCGGCTCGGTCGGATTGCCCATCCAGGCCGCCGACGGGAATTTCTACGCGGTCTCCTCATCCGAGGGTAGCCAGAATGGCGGGACCATCTTCCAGCTTACTGAAGATGGGCAGTACACCACGCTTTACAATTTTTGCCATAAAGCAAATTGTCCCAACGGGTCCGTTCCCTTTGCCGGATTAGCGCTGGGCTCCGACGGGAATCTTTATGGCACCACAAATTACGGCGGCAATCGTTACGTGAACGGCTGTGGGGACCAGGGTTGCGGGACCATCTTCCAATCCACACCCGCCGGAGCGCTCACGACTCTTTACAAATTCTGCGCGCAACCGAAGTGCGCGGATGGCTCATTTCCAATGATCCCTATGGTCCAGGGGACCGACGGCAGTTTCTACAGCATCGCCCATGGAACTTCAACGACCGCACCAATCTATAAGTTGGACACGGGCCTGCCACCCTTCGTCAAAACTTTGCCCGCCTCCGGCCGCGCGAATGCGACCGTGATTATCCTTGGAAATAATCTGACTGGTACGACCGAAGTCGCCTTCAACGGCGCGACCGCAACATATAAAGTTGTGTCGAATACCGAAATCAGCGCCAAAGTTCCCCCAGGCGCAAGCACAGGAAATGTAACAGTCACCACGCCGACCAGAACCCTAAAAAGCAATGTGGCGTTTACGGTTCCATAGAATTGAGTAGGTTCTTTCACGACGTTCAGAATCTTGTCATTCTGATCTCGTCATTCCAATCTTGTCATTCCGAACGGCCTTCAGGCCGAGAGGAATCTCAGTGTGCGGATAATGGAACCGCCAATCTATCAGAGAGATTTCTGGCAGGTTGAAGCCGAGCCCTTCCCGACAACGATGAAACCCAGCCTCATTTATCCACCGCAAAAGCGGCCCACTCTCCGAGAAAAATGGAACTGGTTCCGATCTACGCGCGTACCTCTTCGCGAGGGACACCGAAATCATGCCTTGCCCGCCGCGTAATTTAGTTTTAGCGCTCCTGCTGTTTTTGCCCGCATATTCATTGTTTGCTGAAACCGAGCAGGAAAAGGTTGAGGCGATCGTTCTGCATCAGGATGCGCTCTTTTGGGATGCTTACAACCGTTGCGATACCGAAGGGTTTCGTCCATTCATTAGCAGCGATGTCGAGTTTTATCACGACAAAGGCGGGATCATTCTCGGGCTGGATAATCTGATTGCGACCACGAAGAAGAATCTGTGTGCGGATAGTGGCTATCGGTTGCGCAGGGAAGCGCTTGAGGGAAGCGTCAAGTTTTTTCCTTTGCAAAATGATAACGCAATCTACGGCGCCGTCCTTTCTGGAGAGCATCGATTTTATGTTTTGGAAAAAGGAAAGAAGGAACGACTGGACGGCCAGGCGAAGTTTTTTGACGTTTGGCTGGTGAAGGACGGCGTCTGGAAAATGAGCCGGGTCGTCAGCTACAGTCACGGTCCCGCCGAGTACGTCAATAAAAGGACGGAAGCCAAAGTTGCGGCGGACATCCTCGATCGGCTTGCTGGCGCTTATGCGGGCGACCATAGTGGGGCCATCACGGTCCATCGGGAGCAGGATTTTCTGGTGCTTCAGATTCAGGAGAAGAAGTATCTTCTTTATCCCGAATCAGAGAACCAGTTTTTCACCAAAGACCGCGACCTGACTTTCGAATTTGTGAAGGACGACAAGAACCAGGTTTCCAAAATTGTGGTTCGTGAATCTGGCGAGATTGTTGAAACCGCCGAAGCGCGCCACTAGCCAGACAAACGGCGTAGTTCGGAAGCCACAACTTCCGACTTGCCGTCATTGGCTGGCCCCGAGGTGGTCGAAACCCTTAAATTCAACCCACCGGCATGGGGAAGAACCCGCCATCCCCAACAAAAAGAGCCGCATCAGACATTTCTGTATGTACACTTGCGTATAGACGCTTGTGTATAGACACAATGTTCCCCGTGGAACACTTCTCCAGTTTCCTATTCGCCCTTCGACTCCTCGGGGACGACCTTCAGTTCCAGCTTTTCGGTGTAGCGAAGGACGGTGAGGGAACTGCTGACGCCGACGCGCGCGTCGGTCAGCAGGCGATGCAGGTCGTCCACGCCGGCGACAGGCTTGCCGTCGAAGGCGATGATGACGTCGCCATCGCGCAGGCCGGTTTTGCGGGCGGGACTTTTTTCTTCAATCGAAGTTACGACCACGCCACTCTCCTGAGGCAGATCGTAAAAGCGGACCAACCGCCTGTGAAGCGGCACGGTCTGGGCCTGTACGCCGATGTAGCTGCGTCGGATCCGTCCCTCGCGGAGAAGACGTCCGGCAACAAACTTGGCGGTGTTGATCCCGATGGCAAAACATAAACCTTGCGCGCCCATGATGGTAGCCGTGTTCACGCCCACGACCTGTCCGTCGGAAGTGACCAGCGGACCGCCGGAATTTCCTGGGTTGAGCGAGGCGTCGGTCTGAATGACGTCGTCGATCAAGCGGCCGGAGTAGGAACGCAGCGAGCGCCCGAGGGCGCTGACCACGCCGGCGGTGACGGTGTACTGAAAGCCATAAGGATTGCCGATCGCGATGGCGAGTTGTCCGACGCGAAGTTTCTGCGAGTCACCCAGTGGCGCGGTGACAAAGCTGGCGTCGTCGTGATCGGGAACGTCCATGCGGATGACGGCGAGGTCGGTTGCGGGATCGTCGCCGATGGTGTGAGCAGGGAAGCGGCGCCCGTCGGCGAGCGAGACTTGAATGCGCTTTGCATCATGCACGACGTGACTGTTGGTAAGGATCAGGCCATCGGCGGTGAAGACGAAGCCTGAGCCGCCGCCCTGGCGCTCTGCTGGCTCGCCGGCGCGATTCTTCGTCGCTTGGGTCACATCGATCTTTACTACTGAAGGGCTGATTTTTTCTGCGGCGCCGACTACGGCTTGCGAATAGGCGTCGAGCAAGAGTGCATCGTTCGGAGCTATCACCTTGCGTGGATTGCAATACTGGCCCGGAATAATTCACGAGGTTCATGTTAGCTAGATGAGATTTGCGGCTAGGGGGATTCAAGGTCAAGGGCTTTACCGCAAAGGTCGCAAAGAAAGGCCGCAAAGGACGCTAAGAAAATCAAAACCTACTTGGGCCGAGGGGCAGAGCACGTCTTTGAGGAGTCTTTTATGGCGGCGTCGAGGGCCGCGCCGATGTTGGCTAGTTCTTCCGGGCTCATCAAAGATTGCATGCGTTCGAAAAGTTGGCGTTCTTCTTTGCGAATGTGTCCGACTAATATCTCGGCATAATTTTCGAGGCTGGCGGCGTCGAGGGTCCGGGCGACTGCGCGGGCGAAGAACTCTCGCAGCACGGCGTGCTCGGCCAGGAGTTCTTTGACCAGGGCGTGCAACTCTGGAAAGCGGGCGGCCACGGGAAAGACTTTCTTTTCTTCCGCGGCGAGATGGCAATCAACTTCGCTGGCGAATTGCTGCTCGAGTTCTGACTGCCAGGCGTCAAGATCGACGTTGCCAGCCTGGAAGGCATGGTCCATCCGCACGCATAGGGCTAGAGCGTGTTGATGTTGATGCGAAAGCAGGACCAGGTTTTTGTCGCGCAGCATGTGAAGACATTATCGCTTATTGATTGAGGGGGGTGTTAGTTACCCTCGGGCGAGAAAGGGCGGGCCAAAATCGCAGGAAAGATGTTGCAGCATCCTTGCGCGAGGAATCTGCCGTGCCGCTGTCGACAAAAAACAGAGTCCCCGCCGATAAACCTGGCTTCGGAATGACGAGTCTAAGGTTTCTGTGCAAACCGCATCGCTATAGGCGGTCTCGTCAGACGTAGCGGCATTAGCAGTAGAACGGATCAGTTCGCGCTTACGGCTTTGCTGGCGGGTGGACTGCCGGCAGAGCGCAGGGTGAGCCAATCGGTACGGACGCGTTCCCATTCCTGGATCAACAATCCGTGAGATTCGAAGAATTCGCGGATGCGGAGGCGGTCCCAGCCGACGACATCCTCGAGAATCGGCGCGAGGACGGCGAGCGCGTTGCTGCTTAGAATAGTGCGCTTGGCAATTTGCGAAATGTGTTTCGCTTCTGAAACCGCGATAGTGAATCCGTCGCGCACGTTCACGTGCAGCATCACGTGGACATCGGAGCTGCCGTCGCCGACATAAACAATGTGGTCGGGGCCAGCTTCGCGCCGGGATTGCAACTGGTCGAGGACGGCGACTTTGCCGTAACCGGCGGTGGCGCGAACGATCTTTTCGATTTCGCCGGCATCGTTGTAATCGAAGACGGTGCCGAAAATGTGGTCTTCGGGGACGACATCTTCAAGGGCCGACTGAATCACTTCGATCGGGGCCGCGGACAAAACGTAGAAATCAAATTTATAACCATCGATCTGATTGGAGAGAATCTGATAGAGCAGGTCGATATTATCTTTCAGGCGGATGCATTTTCCGACTTCATAGAGATGCTCGCGCCGAACCTTGCTGCGGAATTCGGGATCGTGCAAAAGGAGGTAGGCAAGCTCCGCCCCTTGCTGGACCAGATTCAATTTCTGCATGCCTTTGATCTTGCGTTCGAACTCCGCGACTGGAATTCCGACCATCTCACTGAGGACGTAACCGGAATCGTTGAAGGTCAGTGTTTGATCAAAATCACTGGCAAAGATGTAGCGCTTTAAGAGTTTGTCACTCATCTATCCATTAAAGTCACCCGGCGCGGAAAAGACCAATCAAAAACATTGATCGAGGCTATTAAGGCGGCGTTTTCAGTATATTTGCTGGTACGTTTTAACCTCTTGTTCACATCGAGATAGAGCGGGTTTAACGGTGGACCGTTCAGGGCAGCCTGCATCACTTAAGTAATGGGTTAGTGGTTGCGGGTGGTTTGTTTCGAGCTTTCTGGGACAATTGAAAGTGGAGAACGCCGAGAGCGCTCGAGGGTGTAGGGTCCTTCGACCCGTGGACTCTTCGCATTCGCGAAAAATACACTGCGCTCCGGATGACAAGAAATCAGGACGAACGCCAAAAACTGTCGGGATGTTAACCCGATGAAGAAGTTATTCGGGTATCAAGTTGACTCTTCCTGACTCTACGCGCCTTTACTAAATGCTTCGCAGCATTGAGAATGAGTAGTTGAGTTTTTCGCCCACGCCGGGCTACGGGAGCAGGAAATTCTTATGGCAGCTACTGGAGAACTGATTCGACTGACCAATTACGTTGACGACATTAATACGACTTTGCGGCGCATCACTGCGTTTGTGACGGGACTGGAACCGGATGAGCGGAAACGTTTGGCGGATAGTCTGAAAGCTGCAGGTAGCAATTTGAATACGGCGGTCGCGGCACTGGAAAAGGGAGCCTAGTCTTGGGCCAGGTGAAGACCGTCGCTGTTATTGGCGCCGGTACCATGGGCCGTGGCATTGCGCACGTGGCCGCGCTCGGCGGTTATCGAACGATTCTTGAAGACCTGCTGCCGACGTCTCTGCGCAAAGCAGAGAGCGAAATTCGCATTAACCTCGAGAAAGCTGTGGAGTTGGGAAAAGTTTCCGCTGCCGATGCCGGAGCGGCGGCGACGCGTTTGGAATATGCCGGGTCGGTGGAAGAGGCAGCGCGCGAGGCCGATCTGGTGATTGAGGCTGTGCCGGAAGAGATGGAATCGAAAATCGAGATTTTTACGTTGCTCGATAAGATCTGCCGCCCGGATACGATTCTTGCTTCGAACACTTCTTCGTTCAGCATCACGGAAATCGCCAGCGTAACGTACCGCGCGAAGAAATGCGTAGGGATGCATTTCTTTAATCCTGTTCACAAGATGAAATTGCTGGAAGTGGTACGGGCGCTTGAGACCGATGACGACACCATTGCGACCGTGGCGGAAGTTGGCAAACGCATGGGTAAAGAAGTGGTGGTGATCAAAGAGTCGCCCGGGTTTATTACCAGCCGCGTCAATGCGATGATCGGCAATGAAGCTTTTTATATGCTTCAGGAAGGCATTGCATCTGCATCAGATATCGATAAAGCCTTAAAGCTTGGCTTGAACCATCCCATGGGGCCGTTTGAGCTGGTGGATTTGGTGGGACTGGATACGCGGCTGCATATTCTTGAGTACCTGCAGAAGACGCTGGGGGAGAAATATCGGCCTGCACCATTATTGGTGCAGTATGTGAAAGCCGGGCGGTTGGGGCGGAAGAGCGGGCGCGGGGTGTTTGAGTATCCGGAGAAGGGATAGCGGGTCGTCCTGCTGGGAGTCGTTCGCGTTTTATCGAACGAAGGGCGATTTCGGCTTTGGTAGGTTAAATCTCGAAAATCCCCGCTCTCCCCAGGAACCGTTCTGGGATTGCCTCCAGCTCTGGGAATGCTGAAGGACGGGCCGCCCTCGGGTCCATTTTTAGTTCTGTAGGATTCATCCTCGAAAATGTCGATTTGGTAAGTAATGTTAGTGCGTTGCTATTTTGCCGCCGAATCCGGCTATCCTTTTGATTGCCGGATACGTCCAATCCCTAAGCAGATGAATCAGCGGGCGGAATGCTGGAACTCTGTGCGGCTGCTTTGCGTATTAGCCATCAGACTGCCGGGCGGGCAATGAGACCTCCCGCCTGAGTTGAACCTGGTTCCCCTGCTGTCTCCCCGGCGGCGGGGGGACGAGGATCCCTTATGAGAGTGGTACTCGATATCGTTCGCCAGTCGCTGGCGACTCTGTGGGCGCACAAACTGCGCTCGTTTCTAACCATGTTCGGGATTGCCTGGGGAGTGGGATCGTTGTTGCTGCTGGTGGGGCTGGGCGAAGGGTTCCGTAGCGGGCAGGAAAAGAACATGGCGAACCTGGGGCAGGACATTATGTTCGTGTTTCCGGGGCGAATTCCGGCGGTGGAGGGAAGCATGGTTTCGGGGCGTCCTTACACCTTTAATTATGGGGATTATCTGGCGATCAAGGATGAAGCGAAATTGGTGGGTACGATTTCTCCGATCATCAATCGCGAAGACATTCGCGCGGTGAGTGATTATGGATCGACTGCCGGGCAGGTGTTTGGAGTCGCGCCAGAATACAACCATATTCGCAATGTGCCGGTGAATCCCGGGCGCTGGTTCAATGAACAGGACAACAAGGAACACCGCCGGGTGGCCGTGGTGGGATGGGAATTGCTGAAGAATGTTTTTCCGGGGCGGCCGGCTGTAGGGGCAAGCATCCTTTTGAATGGAATGAATTTTGATGTGATTGGCGTAGTCGAGAAAGTCGGGCGCGAGGGCAACAACGGGACGAATGCGCGGATTTTTATACCGGTGGAAACCATGCGCATGCTGTTTCCGCTGAAGGGAAACAATAACGAAGACGCGCTTTCGTTCATTAATTTCCAGCCGATTACCAGAGATGAGCACCTTCGCGCACAACAGGAAGTGCATGGAATCATCGGGCGGCGCCACGGATTTGATGCGAAGGTCGACGATGCATTCATGGATTGGGACACGATCGATGGATCGATGAGAGTGGCCAAAATTTTCGATGCCATGGATTGGTTTTTGGGAGTGGTCGGCGTCGTCACCCTGGGGTTGGGCGCAATTGGCATCATTAATATCATGCTGGTATCGGTGACCGAACGTACCCGCGAGATCGGATTGCGTAAAGCTTTGGGGGCGACTCATCGCAATATCATGACGCAGTTTTTTGTAGAAGGTGCATTCCTGACTGCGTTCAGCGGTGGGATCGGGCTGGTGATATGCGTGGTCTTTGTCACACTGCTAGCGCAATTGCCGGCGCCCGATGGATTCGATACTCCGCGGATTGTGCCGGCGTCGGCGGCAGTGGCGATTATTTCGCTGACCATTGCGGGGGTGGTGGCCGGACTTTATCCGGCGCGTAAAGCTGCGCTGCTTCCCCCCGTGGAAGCGCTAAGGTCGGAGTAACGGTGATAAAAGAATTAGCCATTCAGGCCTATAACGCGTTGCGTCACAATCGCAGCAGAAGTTTGCTCACCATGCTGGGCATGGCGTGGGGCATTGCGACGGTAGTGCTGCTACTGGCTTACGGCTCTGGATTTGAGCGCGGGTTGATGGTTGCCTTCCAGACCTTTGGGGGGAATTTTGTCGCGATTTTTCCTGGCCGCACTTCGATGCAGGCGGGGGGCAGCAAAGCCGGGACGGAGATCAAACTTACTGCGCAGGACGTCGATAACCTGCGGGCCGAGGTCCCGTTCATCAAGAGAGTCTCTCCGGAAATCAACAAACAGAGCGCAGTGGCTTACGGAACCCGCAGCGTCAGCTATGACATTCGGGGCACTTACTCCAGTTATCAGAAGGTCCGGCATGTGGATGTAGAGACGGGCACCTTTTTCGGCGAGCAGGAGGATTTTGCCCACAGCCGGGTTGCGGTTCTGGGCTATGAAGTAAAAAAGAAATTGTTTTCCGGACAGAATGCGATCGGCGAGAGTGTACGCATCGACGGCATTTCGTATCAGGTCATCGGAATTCTGAAGCATATGATTTCGAATGGTGACGATGATATGAATGCCATGGTTTATATCCCGTTCAGCACCATGAGCGATTTAAAGAGCACGCAGTATCTGGATGCAATTTGCCTGGAATACGAAGGTCAGCATGAGAAGGTGGCGAAAGCGGTGCGGGAATCGCTGGCGTTTCACCATAATTTTAATCCGAAAGACGACCGGGCCGCATTTGTCTTCGATAGCGTGGAGAATCTTGGCGAACTGAAGATCATTACAACTGGGATCAAGCTTCTGCTCGGATTCATAGGGTTGCTTACGCTGGGGATTGGCGGAGTGGGGTTGATGAATATCATGCTGGTGTCGGTGACCCAGCGTACTCGCGAAATTGGCGTGGAGAAGGCTTTGGGCGCGCACCGCTGGCATATCCTGTTCCAATTCCTGGCGGAAGCGTTGGTGATTACGGCGGTGGGCGGATTGTTGGGAGTGGTGCTGGCTTATCTGGTTTCGTGGTCGGTGGGATCGCTGACGCTGTGGAGTGCGTTTATTGAGAATGCCAGCGAAGGGCGACATTCATCTGAAAATCGATTCGGCGATTTTGATTTGGTCCACGGTGATTCTGAGTTTTGTGGGAATTATCAGTGGGATGCTGCCGGCGATTAAGGCGGCAAGGTTGGATCCGATTGAGGCGTTAAGGTACGAGTAGAGTGTTTAGTAGTGATATCTCGCCTGAAGGAAATCGATTTTTCTTTCGCTGACGCGATAGACCAATCGATGCTCCTGCGTAATTCGTCGCGACCCGCAGCCTGCCAATACATACTTTAGCGGCTCGGGTTTGCCGATTCCCGTGAACGGATCTCGCAGAACGGCCTCCATCAATTCGAATATTCGTAGTGCGGTTTTGCGATCGGTTTCCACCCAATGGCGTAAGTCCTGGCGGAACTCCAGGTGGAAGACCGCTTCCCGATCAACGGGAAGAGCCAAGGCTCATCTCCCGGCGAAGCTTTTCGATCGATTCTGGCTTGCCTTTGCGTCCCGTGGCGCGATGCAGGGCTGTGAGCAGGCGCTGGGTATTCTTGGGTGAGCGGAGCAGGTGGGCCGTTTCCAGTAGGCTTGAAAGCTCGTCGGCGGGAATCATTGCGACTTTCTTTTCGCCTTTGCGGGAAATTATGATGACTTCGCGATCGTTGGCAACACGATCGAGGACGGAAGCCAGGGTCTGGCGGAGAGTGGTATAGCTGGTTTCGGTCATACAATTACTGTACAGGTTTCCTGTACGGGCACAACCCGCTCGATTGAAGGCTCGTTTCGCTCGGGGGACAGGCCAAGGCGCCTATCCAACACGAGTTAGGTCAGGGCCTGGTCATCTTTTCCGGCTTCATCAATAGGTCAAATTCTTCGGCGTGAGATGGCCCAGCTTCAGTGCGGCTTCGCGGAGGCTGCTGTGGTCGAGGTGGGCGGTGTGAGCGATTTTAGCGGCTTTGTCGTATCCGACTTTGGGGGCCAGGGCGGTCACCAGCATCAGCGAGTTCTTCACGTACCAGTCAACCTTCGCGCGATCGACTTCAATGCCGTTGACCATAAATTCCACATAGCCGTGGCAGGCGTCGGTGATTAGCGTGACCGAATGCAGGAAGTTGTAGATGATGACGGGCTTGAAGACGTTGAGTTCGAAGTTGCCTTGGGAGCCCGCGAAGCCGATGGCCGCGGTCGCGCCGTGGACCTGTACGCAGACCATGGTCATAGCTTCGCACTGGGTGGGATTTACCTTTCCCGGCATGATGGACGATCCCGGTTCGTTCTCCGGGATCGAGATTTCTCCGAGGCCACAGCGCGGGCCTGAGGCCAGCCAGCGAATGTCGTTGGAAATCTTCATGAACGAAGCAGCGAGAGTTTCGAGTGCACCTTGCGCGAAGACGAGTTCGTCGTGGGCGGAAAGCGCGGCGAATTTGTTGGGATGCGAGCGGAAGGGAAGTCCGGTCAGTTCGGCGATTTTCTTTGCGGCGCGTTCGGCGAATTCGGGATGAGCGTTTAGACCGGTGCCAACCGCAGTGCCGCCAATCGCCAGATCGTAGAGTCCGCCGAGGGTTTGTTCCAGGCGATGAATGTCGCGTTCGAGCAAACTTGCCCATCCGCCGAATTCCTGGCCGAAGGTCAGAGGGACGGCATCTTGCAGATGGGTGCGGCCGATTTTTACCACGTCTTTAAATTCTTTTGCTTTGGCCGCAATTGCGCCGTGAACGCTCTTGATGGCGGGAATCAATGCGTTCTTTACTTGCTCGGCGGCCGCGATATGCATCGCCGTGGGAAAAGTGTCGTTGGAAGATTGCGACATGTTGACGTCGTCATTGGGATGAATCGGCTTCTTCGATCCCATCTCGCCACCGGCGATTTCGATGGCGCGATTGGAGATGACCTCGTTGACGTTCATGTTGGTCTGAGTGCCGCTTCCGGTTTGCCAGATGCGCAGCGGAAATTGATCGTTGAGTTTGCCGGCAATGATTTCGTCGGCGGCTTGGGAGATGAGTTTGGCTTTATCGGCGGGAAGTTTGCCGAGGTCCTGGTTCACCAATGCGCAGGCTTTCTTCAGCGTTCCGAAGGCGCGGATTAATTCTGGCGGCATCACGTCCCGGCCAATGTTGAAGTGATGAAGCGAACGCTGCGTCTGCGCGCCCCAATAAACGTGGGCCGGGACTTCGATTTGTCCCATGCTGTCGGATTCGGTGCGGGTGCGCTGCTCTTTGGGAGATGTCATGGCGCCTTCCTGACAAATGCGAGAGGGAATGAAGATGACCGTAAATTATAGCAAGCACTCTAACCGACCGTGCGCCGGGTTTGCCGTGTAGCGTGAGCAATGCGAGAATACCGTATGCAAAAATCATCCACTTTTGTAGGCACCATATTGACGGCCGGCATGATGCTGCTGGGGACCGCCCTAGCGCAGCAGAGTCCGGCAACCACGACTTCGCCCGCCCCGAAGACCACAACAACTCCGGCAAAGAAGCCAGCAGCTAAACCTGGCGCCGCCAAAACCGCGACCCCGCTGGCCCTCAAGACACAAAAGGAGAAAGCCAGTTATGCGATTGGATTGAATATCGGAAGAAGCCTGCACAAAGATTCGGTGGAAATCGATCCAGCGATTTTTTCGCGAGGCTTAAAAGATGGAGTGGCCGGCGGAAAGGCCCTTTTGACCGATGATGAAATCAAAGCTACGATGACCGCTCTCCAGGCGGATGTAAATAAGAGACAGGGAGAGAAAATGCAACAGCAGGGTGAGGCGAACAAGAAGGCCGGCGAAGCGTTCTTAGCCGCCAACAAGAGTAAAGAGGGCGTGGTCACGCTGCCCAGCGGTCTGCAGTACAAGATTCTAAAAGCGGGGACTGGACCGAAACCGACGGCCAGTGATTCCGTGGTTTGCAACTACAAGGGCACACTGCTGGACAATACCGAATTTGACAGCTCTTACAAGCGCGGCCAACCGGCGACATTTCCGGTGAGTGGCGTGATTAAGGGATGGACCGAAGCATTGCAACTAATGCCGGTTGGTTCCAAGTGGCAACTGTTTATTCCCGGTGACCTGGCTTATGGCTTGCGCAGTCCGAGTGCGACCATTGGTCCCAATTCCACTCTTATCTTCGAGGTTGAACTGCTTTCCATCGAGGCCAAAGATAAAGACAAGAAAGACGACAAAAGTAAGTAAATGAAGGTCTGGAAATAAAATTGGTGACCAAACAGATCGCTGAGCCGGCCAGGAAAGTCCCTCAAACTGAGCCGCTCGCTCAAATGCAGTCACGCCCGGAGACCCGCGTCGATGTTCTCGTAATCGGCGCGGGCCCCACTGGGCTGGCCTGTGGCATTGAAGCGCAACGTGCGGGCTTCAAAGTGATCGTCGTCGATAAGGGTTGCGTGGTGAATTCCATCTTCCATTATCCGGCAACGATGACGTTTTTTACCACTCCGGAGTTACTCGAGATTGGCGATATTCCCTTCACCACCGCCCATCAGAAACCGAATCGCCAGGAAGCACTCGAGTACTATCGCAAGGTTGCCGAACATTACCACTTGCCGATTGCGCAATATCAGAAGGTGGAGTGCGTGAGTGGAAAAGACGGCAATTTTCATATCGCGACCAGCGACCGGCTGGGGAGAATTTACGACTATCACGCGCGCAAGGTCATTGTTTCAACTGGTTATTACGATCTGGCGAACCAGTTGAATATCCCGGGCGAAGAGCTGCCCAAAGTCTTTCATTATTATCAGGAACCGCATCCGTTTTTTGATACTGATGTGCTGGTGATTGGTGGCAAGAACTCGGCGGCGATCGCGGCCCTGGATTTCTGGCGGCATGGGGCGCGAGTGACGCTGGTGCATCGCGGGGCCAAACTGCATCATCACATTAAGTATTGGATCTTGCCGGACATCGAGAATCGCATTAAGAACAAGGAAATTGCCAGCCACATGAATACGACGGTCGAGTCGATCGCGGCGGACCATGTGATGCTTAAGACTCCCGACGGCCGGGTGCACCTGAAGAATGATTTTGTGTTTGCGCTGGTTGGCTATCATCCTGATTACGATTTTCTGCGTGCCATGGGCATTGAACTTTCCGCCGAACAATGCCGGCCGGTATGCGATCCGCAGACTTTAGAAAGTAATGTTCCCGGGATTTATGTGGCTGGAGTGATTGTGGCGGGATCGCGGACGAATGAGATATTTATCGAGAATGGGCGATTTCATGGGCAGAATATTGCAGCGCATCTGAAAAAGACGATGCCGGCTAGGTAAGAGTACCGCAGGCGCTGGAAGCGCTGCGCCACCCAAAAGCAACACCAAAATCGACAAGCTCAATCGCTCTGGTTGCTACGCGAGCGTTACTATTTCCTCGCCTAGTTGTTCGTTGATCAGGCGAGCGACCAGGGGCTTTAGCTTTTCGGCGGTTTTCTGGAGAACAAAATCCTGATCGGCCTCGGACCAGTCGAGTTTAAAGCTGGTGGAGAGGGCGGAAATCCAGATTTGTTGCACTGGCGCGTTCGGCGAGATTACGAAGCGGCTGCCTTCCTCGAAAGAAATATGCAAAGCTCCCGATTGGTCTTCGACCTCCATGTCCGATGATTCCTCCGCGGTGATCAGAGCTTTCTTGAGAGAATCTAGAGCGCGGTCGGCATGCTTGCGGAAATCGGTCTCGTCGATCATGCTTGGATTATAGTCGTTGGTCGCGCGTCGTTGGTCGTTGGCAAGTGCAAAACACAATTGACACTTGACCTTAGCTAACGGCGAACGACCAACGATGGCCTTATGGATCTTCAACTCGAACCCGTGTCCAACTCGATCTCGCTCTCTGCGTACTGGCGACTGGTGCGTGAGAACCGCAATTTCCGCAATCTATGGATGGCACAAATTGTCAGCGAGATCGGCGACTGGTTCTACACTCTAGCGATTTATAACCTGCTGCTGCAGCTTACTGGACGCGCGAGTTCGGTGGCGGTAGCTCTGGTCATGCAAGTCTTGCCACAAACCGTAATGGGGCCGATCGCGGGTGTCATAAACGATCGCATGAGCCGCAAACAGGTCATGATCACGACCGATCTGGCTCGGGCCCTGGTGGTACTAGCGATGTTGTTTGTGCGGTCTCGTTCCACGGTGTGGATCATTTACCCGCTGCTATTAATCGAGAGTTCGATGTGGGCATTTTTTGAGCCGGCGCGGACTGCAACCATCCCCAATGTGACGGACGATGAAGATTTGCTGGTCGCCAATACGCTCTCTTCCACCACTTGGTCGGTCAACCTGGTAGTAGGCGCGTCGATCGGTGGAGTCGCGCTTGCGCTGTTGGGACGTAATGCGATGTTCGTCCTGAATACACTTTCATTCCTCGCCTCCGCCTACTTCATCGGGCAGATGCACTTTCGCGAGCCTCACGCAGAGGCTGCGGCAAAAATCAAAGCCAGTTATCTGACGGCTTACACTTCACTTATCGAAGGCTTTAAGTATGTGCGTGGCAATTCGCGGCGACTGACGCTGGTCTTCATCAAGACCGGGCTTGCACAAGTGGGAGTGAGCTGGGTCTTATTTACGGTCATGGGGCAGCGCGTATTCCCATTGCACTGGCATGGGATCGGTCTGGAGCGCGGCAGCGTGCTCGGCATGAGCATCCTCATGGGTGCGCGCGGACTCGGCGCCATTGTAGGCCCCCTATTTTCCGCCAGATGGGCAGGTTCGAGTCAGGGCCGTTTGCGAACGGGGGTTCTGTTGGGTTTTATGGCAATCGGCGTGGGCTATGCTACCTTAGGGGCGGCGGCATCGCTGTGGCAGGCTTGTGTCTGTGTGGTGCTGGCCCACTCCGGCGGATCGACAGTCTGGGTCTTTTCCACGACTTTGTTGCAACTCAACACGGAAGACAAGTTTCGCGGCCGAGTGTTCTCCGCGGAGTTGGGGCTTGCTATGCTGACGCTCGCCATTGGCGCCTATGTAACGGGATTTGCCATCGATCACGGAATTCCGCCGCGCACGGTTGCGACAGCAACCGGACTCGTCATGTTGATTCCTATGTGCTCGTGGGCATTGGCCATGCGGCTCTGGAGAACGCAATCAGCAATCAGTTCTCAGCCATCAGCTTAAGATCCTCTCAGGATCTATTTCTGTTGCTCCTGCATAGGTTTTAAGTTTTCCGCCTTCCATTGCATGGCGTCATGAATCCGACGGCGGCCGCTGGGGTGGTCGAAGAAAATCCATTCTTCCATAGGACGGGGACTCATCTTGCGATACTCGCCCAGATGGATGGCGGCTTGCGCGAAGCCGTCAGGCTGACGACTGGCATTCAATCCGAACATGTCCGCTTCGTGTTCCTGGGTGCGGGTAAAAGTGTTATCGATCGGGGTAGATAGAAAAAAGAATATCGAAGCAATTAAAAAGACCAGTGGTAGGACGGCGGGGTCGCCGATGTCCCTGATTTGCCATTTTCCACCCCAACGCGCGAGTGACCAGATAAGCGCCCAACGCAGAAACGCAAAAAAGACAACTATCTCCAGCAAATCGAACAAGATTCCCTTGTAGACATGATTCATGAGGTAGTGACCCATTTCATGTCCCATGACGGATTGGATTTCTTCCGGCGAACCGCGGCGCAGTAGATTGTCGTTCAAAGTAATACGCATCGTACTTCCGAAACCGCTGACGTTGGCGCTCATGCGCGTGCTCTGTCTGGATGCGTCGATTTTAAAGACATCATGGGCCGGAATTCCGTTGGCGCGGGCCATGCTCAATATTGGCTGAGTCACTTTCGGATCATCGAGCACCGTGATTTTGTTGAACAGAGGAAAAATAAAAATTGGAGCGATCAGGGCCGCTACTATGTTGAATATGACCACCACGATTGCACCCCAAAGGTGCCAGGTGCGAGGCAGCCGCCTGACGATGCCAAAAAGCACGGTAACGACAATTGCTCCAAGTATCAAATTTACGGTAAAGACCTTCAGTTGATCACCCATCCACGGGGCAAAAGTCTGAGTGGCGAGCCCGTACTTGTGCTCACGGAAAAAGCTTTCGTAGGCCGTTAGAGGAAAGCTCAGGACAGTGGAAATAACCATGTATGCAGTCCAGTAAATCATGGTCTGCAGTGGCTTGAACCGGGTCAGGCGTTCTGCGAAATTGCGGAGGCCAGCCGACCAGCCAAGGTTCAGGAACAACAGCAGGATGATGGCTCTGTAGAGAAAATCCCAGAGGATCAGCCAGTATCCGCCTTCGAAGTAGGCGTCGGATCGGGACTTGGATGCGGCGGGAATTCGCGCAAGATAGGCGTTGGTAGCGGCCTCCACACTGAAGTTTGCGGACGGCTGCGCGGCGGGCGGGACCGTGATCACCGACGGCATGGTGGAGTCCGCGCTGGAGGCCGGAGGCTGCGCTAGAGCCGAGCCGGAAATCGATAAGAAAAACGCCAGAATACAACCAATCCTAGCCAGAGAAGTCATGGTGCTACCTTTCAGGAACCGAGCCGCTGAGAAGTATACGCAGGAACAGGCTGGACGGTTTCACAAATGTTGAAAGTCTCGGAGGCTCACTGCGAATAAAGCTGATCAATTTTTGCGGCCATGATGAAATCGCTCTCGGTCAGGCCGTTGATCTTGTGTGTCCACATGGTGATTTCGGCTTTGCCCCAGGCCAGCAGAATGTCGGGGTGATGTCCCTGCTGCTCGGCGACGGCGCCTACTCGATTTACGAAATCCAGGGCTTGCTTGAAATCAGGGAATCCGAAATTGCGCGTGAGGTGGTGTTCCTCGACCACCGTCCATTCCGGCACTTGCGATTGTAGAGCTTTCAATACGGAGCCCTTGAGGGCGGCGACGCTTCCGCGGCAGGGTACACAGGATTTGGTGGCGAGGTCGGACATGCTGTAACTCGGTCCGAATCGTAGCATGTCCAGGCTGTGTCTAGAAAGTGTGACGTGCGTCACAGCTTCCAATTGAAGAAATTGAGAGAATCTGCTGAGAATGTCGCAGCAGTGAAAGAGTATATTGCCACGCAGGAAGCCCATCACAAGAAGCGTTCGTTTCAAGAGGAGTATGTAGCGTTCCTCCAGAAGAACAACATTTCCTATGACGAGAAATACATTTGGGAGTAGGGTCTTTCGGCGCTCTGCGGCTTCTGCCCGGTGCGGCTACCCACGGCTTGCGCCGTGGGCTGTATTCTTGAGCCGCTCCGCGGCTTCGCCTTTCCAGGCGCGCCGGTGCGGCCCGAGACTTTAGAACGGGATGTCTTCGTCGCTGATGGGCGAGGCCCCTACTGGCTCTGGCTCGTGGCTGCTCTGGTCGAAATTATTCCCCGAGGACTCGCCTTGCGATTTGCCGGCGAAATCGCCAGCGCCCGCGCCTTCGCCACGTCCACCGAGCATGATGATGTCAGAGGCCACGACTTCGGTCATGTACTTCTTTTGTCCCGAAGTTTTGTCGTCCCAGGAGCGCGTTTGCAGGCGTCCCTCAACGTAGATCTTGGAACCCTTCTTTAGGTACTCGCCGGCGATCTCCGCCAGTCGCTGCCACAGCACGACATTGTGCCACTCGGTACGGTCCTGCCAGGCGCCAGCTTTGTCCTTGAATCGCTCATTGGTGGCCAGCGTGATTTTAGCCACCGCGGTGCCGCTGGGGGTGTATTTAATTTCAGGATCTTTGCCAAGATTGCCGATGAGAGTGACTTTATTGAGACTTCTGCCTGCCATGAGTGATGCTCCTTCCGCCCCTGATTGCTGAAACTTGATTGCGGAGCGTTGCCGTAAGTTTTTGGGCCAGAGTATTGAGTTCGATGGTCAATATAACAGAAATGGAAAGGTGGGGATGTGACGGGTGAACATCCGAATTTCATGCATATGAGATTGCCTCGGCTCACAAAACTCGTCCGGTGGAGGATTTCGGCTAGTTCGTTCGGGTTAGCGCGAGTTACTTAGTACCGGCTAGCTAGGCTAACCCGTTTGGATTGGATCGCTATGCTAAGAAATTGGATTCAACATCATTAACGCAAACAGTAGGGTCAGATAAATAACCGTTCCCTGCAAAAGTTGCCGTGCGCGCTTCTTGGATTGCGCTGTGTTCGGCGCTAACTTGAAAGTAGCGAGACGCAGGCCCACGTAGAAGAGACCGCAACCCATCACCACCGCGCCGAAAAAATACACGTTGCCAGCCATCCCGAGAAATCTGGGCAGCAAGCTGATCGGAATTAATCCCAAAGAATAAAGCAGAATCTGGCGGATGGTCGATTTGCCGTCAGGCTCAACCACTGGAAGCATTTTTATTCCACCGGCTGCGTAATCGTCGCGATAGAGCCAGGCAATGGAAAAGAAGTGGGGAAACTGCCAGAAGAATACGATGGCAAACATGACGACTGCGCCGAGTTCCAATTTTCCACGGGCCGCCGTCCAACCTAGAACGCCGGGCATGGCTCCCGGAAATGCTCCGACCAGTGTACACAGAGGATGAACTTTCTTGAGGGGCGTGTACGCGCCGAGATAGACCGCGGCAGTGGCGAGCGAGAGCCATCCGGTGAGGGCATTGAGGGTGAGGCCGAGATAAAGAGCGCCGCCAATTACCATGACTGCGCCGGCGATTGTGGCGTGAGTGACGCTCATGCGTCCCGCCGGCAAAGGACGCTGAATGGTGCGGCGCATGCGACTGTCCACATCGCGCTCCATCACTTCGTTGAGCGCGGCGGCTCCCGAGGAAACCAGGAAGATTCCGAACAGGGCGTGGAACAGGCCGATGGAGAGGGAAGAGACGCCCGATTGCCGTGCGCCGAAGAAATATCCGCACCAGGCCGTAATTACAATGAGCGAGGTCACACGCAGCTTGGTAAGCTCCATGTAGTCGCGCAGCAGCGCCATTGCCGGGTTGCGGGGAACGGCCAAAGGCTGGACGACCGTGCTCATGCGGCCACCGGCTTTCGCGCGCTGCCGGGAATTTGTTGCTTCACTGAAGCCGGAACATTTCGCCAGACCTGGATGGCAAAAATCGCTGTCGATGCCAGTAATAATGCGCCCACCGCGACGTGAGCAACGGTGGAAGCGACCATCGCCATTTCGGGTTGGGCGGCGTCTTTGCCCCACTCGACTCGAGTAAGAAACGCCAAAAATCCGAGGCACAACTGCACTACTACAAGAAAGAGAATAGCGATTGCCGGACGTCGGATGGCCGTGACTTTCGGATATTGCGAGAGGGCACGAATCGATGTCCAGGTGAGGAGCAGCGCAACCAACGGGGCATTGACGACGTGTGGCAGCCATCCCATGCCGTGATGGCGGAACATCGCGCCAAAATAAAGTTGCAGGTAGAGGATGCCGAGCGAGAGCAGAGCCAGCGTCAGCAGACTGGGATAATGCGCCGTCGTTCCCGGCGCTTCTTCAGCGGAATTTCCCTGTACCCAGTTCCGTCCCGTAAAAAGCGCGATGGCGCAGGCAATGCAGAAAAACGTCTGCCCTACAGCAGCATGGGCCGAAGAAATTAGCGGTGGCAGGAAATGCAGGACCGTCATGCCCCCGAGAATCCCCTGGACAATGATGGTGCACAAAGCGCCTATCGCCAGGGCTTTCATCCAGCGACGGCGATCGGCAAGAAATGTCCAGATGGTTATGGTGATGGTCAGGATGCCAGTGACCTCGGCGATCATGCGATGACTGTGTTCGTAGACAATGCCGCCCGTCCAGGGCGGAAGTTTGTAATACGAACCGTAGGAAGTGGGCCAATCAGGGACGGAGAGCCCGGCGTCGTTACTGGTGACCAGAGCGCCTGCGATGATAAGTACAAAAGTCGCGCATGCGATGAACACCGCGAAACGATGATGGGCAGGATTGTACGGCGTTGAGGCGGCTTTCAAAACATGCTCCGTATTATCGCGTGGATCGGGAAACTCAGTATTTTATCAGGCAGCGGGGGACAAAAGACAGAATCTAATAAACACGGTTGTGGTGCCGCTGGAGGTTAAAGGACCGGCCATTCCGAAGCGCGCCACTATCCCAGGATGAATCTCGTGTGCCGCTGTTGAGAAAAAGCAGATTCCCCGCCGATAAACTTGGCTTCGGAATGGCAAGTTTTGAGGTTTTGGGCAAACTGCACTTTTAGTGGTTTAAGATTTAGCCTTGGGATTCCATCGCCTCAATCACCGAATCCGCAAATTTGGAAGTGCCAGAACTACCGCCGACGTCCCGAGTGAGTTTTTCTTTGGTGCGATACACGTGTTCCAGTCCGGCGGTAATTTTTGCGGAGGCTTCATGCTCCCCGAGATGATCGAGCATCAGCAGGGCCGAGCGAAGAACAGCGGTTGGATTGGCAATGTCCTTGCCGGCGATGTCCGGAGCAGAGCCATGGACAGCTTCAAAGATGGCGCATTCATCGCCGAAATTTGCGCCGGGAACGAACCCGAGGCCGCCGACGAAAGCTGCGCAAAGATCAGAAATGATGTCTCCGTAGAGGTTTTCCATGACCAACAAATCGTACTGGTAGGGATTCATCACCAACTGCATGCAGGTGTTGTCGACGATGTGTTCGCCGTAGGTTATCTCGGGATATTCCTTGGCGATATTGCGGCAGCAGCGGAGAAACAGGCCGTCCGAAAGCTTCATGATATTGGCTTTGTGGATGGCATGGATCTTCTTGCGCTTGGCCTTACGAGCATAAGCGAACGCAAATTTCGCGATGCGCGTGGAGGCTTTCTCCGTAATGATCTTGAGACTTTCCACCACTCCCGGGACCACTTCGTGTTCAATGCCGGAGTACAGGCTTTCAGTGTTTTCGCGGACGATGATGAGATCGACGTCGGGATAACGTGTAGGAATGTGCGGCAGGTTTTTGATGGGCCGGAAATTTGCGTACAGTTCAAATTGCTTTCGCAATGCCACGTTGATGCTTGAAAAGCCGCCGCCGATGGGCGTTGTGACGGGTCCCTTCAATCCGACGTGGGTACGTTCTATGGATTCCGTGAGTTCTTTGGGAATGTATTCGTGATATTTCTCGAAGGCCTCAGCGCCGGCCATAAATGTTTCCCATTCAAACTTGATGCCGGTCGCTTCGAGAATGCGCACAGCGGCCTTGGTGACTTCAGGGCCGATGCCGTCGCCGGGGATCAGTGTAATCTTGTAGGCCATAGTTAAATCTTCTCTGCGTAAAAAACTGCACTACCCATTGTCATTTCGAGTGTGGCGAGAAGTTCGCTTTTTCCTCAGCGTACGCAGAAAAGCAGATTCCTCGGCGCTGCGCTTCTCGGAATGACAAAGATCAAGACGTCAATTCTTGACCACCGGTCCGCCGTTACTCAACAAGATCGACCGATCAATTCTTGACAACCGGTTTGCCCTTCACTTCCACCACTATTTCTTTCGATTTCAACAAGTCTTTCAATTCCGCCATGAATTCCTGAACATCTTTGAAATCCAGATAGACCGAGGCAAAGCGCACGTAAGCAACCTTATCGTATCGGCGCAGGCGGTTCATGATCAGTTCACCGACTTCGCTGGTTTTGCGTTCGCGTTCGGCGGAATCGATCACGAAACTTTCTGCTTCATTCACAATCTGTTCCAGCTTGCTGATGGGGACAGGGCGCTTTTCACAGGCGCGCAGCAGGCCATTCAGAACTTTTTGGCGATCGAATTTTTCGCGGCGTCCGTCTTTCTTGACCACCATGTAGGGGATTTCGTCGATGCGCTCATAGGTGGTGAAGCGCTTGCCGCACTTCAGGCATTCGCGGCGGCGGCGGATGGAATCGGCTTCTTTACTCTCGCGCGAATCCACCACTTTGTCATTTGCAAAGGCGCAGAAAGGACACTTCATGGCTTGGAACGGAACTGAAACGATTGTAACAGGCTGGAAATCTACGATTGGCGGGGGGTACATTCCTTTGTAACTATTGAGTCTCAGGGGACAGTCTCGTTCTTGCTTTCCGCTTGCTGGCTCTCCTGGGAAAGTTCGCGGAGAGAGAGTCTCTGACGATGAGCCAGCAATAATCCCGCTGGTATGACCGACATGAACGTCACCAGCCACAGCAGGATCCCGCAACTTGCGGCCAATTCTTGGGACACGCCAAATATCTTGTGCAGTGTGGAAATGGTCGCAAGCTGCGAGCCGCCGCCAACCCCTGGTAGTTGAATCAGCGAACCCACCATGCTCGTACCCATCAACGGAAAGATTTTCGAAAACGTCATCACTTGGAGAGGAGGGCCGTAGGCATGCACGACTTCGAGATAAGAGAGTGCGACACAAATCCACAATCCGAGGGACACGATGCAAATCTCCATGAACGCCCGCAAGTCGTGAATTGTGTCCAGGCCGCGATGAAACTCGCGCAGGCGTTGGGCAATTCTATGTCCCAAATTCGAAGCAAGATGGGCAAAACGCCGCTCGACCCAAAGTGAAATTGCTTCCCCGTATTTTGCTATCAGAATGGCCCCAAACGCAGTGCCCGCAGCCAGTGCGATAAAGACGCAACCAAAAATTTCTACCGCGTGATATTTGGAGATGTCGATATTATGCAGGGCAGTTCCAGGCAGAAAGATGGCGCATACCAGAAGGACTGTGAAACCGCCAATATCAAAGATGCGTTCCACTGCCCATGCCGCCATCTGTGAGGAGAAACTGAGGCTTTCATTCCGTCCAATCAAGTACGGACGTATCAATTCTCCGGGCCGGCCTAACAACGCGAGTCCGGCGAACCCGATGATTGTGGGTGAAACACTTCGAAGCACAGATGCGTCCTCGCGAACGGGACGTAAGAAAATCTTCCATCGCAAGGCCCGAAGAAAGTAAGTGAAATAAATGATCCCGATAGCGACGGCGATGTGCAGAAGATTGAGCTGCTTTGCCTGTGCAAAAAATTTGTCCCAGTCGAAATTCCGCCAGGTTCGAAACTGCAGGTAGACCAGAAGCGCGAGCACGGCCAACACAACTCCGTAAATGATGAAGCGCTTCTTGTTCATTATATTTTTGGCTGGTTTGGAGAATCGCGCCCCTGGCACTGCCCCAGTTCAAGTTATAGGAGGCGAGTTCCAGGGTCAAACGTACCGGACTTCGGGCTGATTGAAGCTAAGGAGTATTGAAGCGTTCCTAGGGAGAAACCTGTTGCCCTGGCGGGGCGATGGATGCCTGTTTCGCTGCGGTCGGACGATGCGCCTGTGCTTTTGTCTCAGCAAGTTTTTGCGCTGCCGCGGCCTTGCGTTCAGCCAATTTTTTTCGATTGAAATCCTTGATGATGCGGGCAATGTAGGCTTGAGTTTCGTAATAAGGCGGAACTCCGTGATATTTTTCCACCCGTTGCGGTCCAGCATTATAGGCAGCCAGCGCTTTTATCAGGTCGAAGTTATATTTCTCCAACAGTTCCCGCAAATATTTTGTGCCGCCTTCAACGTTGGCCTGGGCATCGTATGCATTTCCCACTCCGAGCGCGGAGGCCGTTCCAGGCATCAGTTGCATCAAGCCTTGAGCGCCTTTTGGTGAGCGGGCGTGTTGATTGAAATCGCTTTCGGCATGGATCACGCTGTTGACGAGATCGGGATCGAGATGGTGCAGATCGCTGCTGTTGTTGATGACATCGTTCAATTGCTGGCTACTCAACGGTGGCGTTGTAGCGTTTCGAGACTTTACAGTGGCCGTCGGCCGAAGGTTAGGCACGGCAACGGTTGCTGCCGGCGACGGCGGGGCAGCCGTCATCGGCGGCGGGCTCGTGTCCTTCTCAAAGTGATCGATTTCTTTTGTAGGGACGTCGATGAAGCTTTCGCTGTCTGCCCCGAGATAGAGCCGGGTGACCGCGCCAATGTCACGACGATGATCGTGACGGATCGAGTTGCCGTTTTGCAGGATGGCGAGATCTGACGCACTAGCCGACACTGCCGCCAGTCCCAACAATAAAACGAACTGGAAATTAAATTTCATGCTGGAAAAAAGCAAAAACCATCAGCTTTCTTTGCGACCTTTCTTGGTGCTCTTCGCAGTCAAGAGCTTTAAACCGCAAAGGACGCTAAGAAAAAGCCGCGAAGAACGCGAAGAAAAACGATAGTACCGCCCGACCTATCAAACTCCCACCGCCGCACCATCCAAAACCTGTTCGATGGCGGCTGCCACGCCGCTTTGGTCATTCGACAAAGTAACCGTCCAGCCCCGGCTGCGCAGCTCTACAGAAGCATTCCCCATGATAAATGGCCTTCCGGCGAAGGCAAGCATTTCCACATCATTATAGTTGTCACCGATGGCCATGACCTGTTTGCGAGGAATTCCGCGAAAATTGGCCCAGCGCTCGAGAGCGTGCCCTTTCGAGCAGCCCGTGTTGAGAATATCGACGATGGTAAGATCGCGACCCGGATATTCCGTCCTCACGATCGTAATGTCCTTTTCGAGGCCGCTGGCAGCTAATCCGGCAAGGACCTGCTGCATGCGCACCAAGGGCCCGCAGAACATAGCCTGCACCGGATCGGTGATCAATGATTCTTCGATGGGAATTACGAAATCAATGTACTGGGAGTTCTTTTCGAGCCAGCGCCGGATCACATTGGTGAGCTCGTCCGTACGTTCGAGCACAATGGCGCCTTTGCCGTCGGTGTCGAACGTCAGTACGGTGTTGCCGCGAAACTCCTTCATCACGGCACAAAGCTTGCGGCAAGTCGGGGCGGGCAGGAGGTCGCGATGGAAAGTCTCGCCAGCCAGCGATCGAGTAATGGCGCCATTGGAACTCAGAAGCCATAGGTCGAAACCAAATTGTCGGGCGATGGGCAGAGCGAAAGTGTGGCGGCGTCCGGTGCCCAGAACGACCTCGACACCTTCATCGTGAGCGCGGCGAATGGCAGTCAAATCGGCCGGCGAGATCACAAACTCGGAATTGAGGAGGGTGCCATCGATATCGATGGCCAGAAGACGAATGGAGGGGGTTACCACAAGTGATTTTAACATCGACGGCGCATGTTCGGTGGCGGCCGGGGGTGCATGGTATAGTGCGCAAATCGCATGGGCTCTTTCGGATTTCTGTTTCATCCCTGGTCGTTCATTCTGGTGGCAGTGGCGATCGTGCACTTCATTCGCCGCCGCCCGAATTTCTTTTGGCTTTGGGTCATCCTTTTCGGTGGGGGGCTTGGCGCTCTGGTTTATATTGCCGTGGAAGTGATCCCGGATGCGGGTTTGTTGCGGCAATCGTTCAAGATTTTCCCGCGACGACGAAGAATCCGGGATTTGGAAGCCATCATTCTGGACAATCCCTCCGCCGGTAACTATGAAGAGTTGGCGGACCTCTATCTGGAAGAAGGCAAGTTCGCGCGCGCCCGGCAATGCTATGACAAGGCAATTTCTTCGCGGACGGACTTACTGGATCCGTTTTACCGGCGCGGAATTACCGAGATCGAAATGGATGATTTTGCGGCTGCGGTTCCCGACCTGAAGCGCGTGGTCTCGGAAGATCCGACGTACGATTTTCATCAGGCGATGGGCTTGCTGGCTCACGCCTATGCCAAGACCGGGCAGCCTGATAAAGCCGATCCGCTGTTCAAAGAAGCAACTAAAATCTCAACTTCTTCCCAGACCTACTACAACTATGCGCGATTCCTGGCGGCCCAGCAACGAAATACCGAGGCACGACATTGGGCGCAACAAATTCTGGAGAAGAAACGCAACATGCCGGGATATTTGAAGCGTCGAGAGCGGGCATGGTTTAGGAAGGCAAACGGGTTGTTAAGAAGTTTGCCTACAGACAGGTAGATTCTCTATGTGTTCTTTGCGGTCAAGAGCTCACCAAAGCTTTTAACCGTGAAGGACGTAAGGAAAGCATGCTGTTAAACTTTTTTCATGGCTTCGATTGCTTTTCTTGAATGCACAAAATGCGGCGATCATGTCGACGCAGGGACCCCGCAAACAATTTGCCCTAAGGATGGCGGCGTTCTCTATGCTCGCTATGATCTCGATAAATTAAAAAATACTTTCAAAAAAGAATCGTTGGCCGGACGCACGCCGACCATGTGGCGTTACGCCGAAGTCCTACCCGGCGCGGATCCGGTGACCTTGGGGGAAGGTCTCACTCCCATGTTGCCCAGTCGAACCACTCCGAACGTTTTCATCAAAGATGAAGGCCTGAATCCTACGGCTTCTTTTAAAGCTCGCGGGATGTCCACCGCAGTGACCATGGCGAAAGCCTATAGGCTCAAGAAACTTGCAGCGCCTTCCGCAGGAAACGCAGCGAGCGCTCTGGCGGCTTATGCCGCGGCGGCCGGAATCGAGGCGCACATTTTCATGCCCAAGGATGTGCCGTTCGCCAATCGCGTCGAGTGCCAAAGCTATGGCGCGCAGGTAACGCTGGTGAACGGACTGATCGGCGACTGCGCCCGCATGGTTGGCGAACGCAAAGAAAAAGAGGGCTGGTTCGATGTGTCCACGTTGAAAGAACCGTATCGCGTGGAAGGCAAAAAGACCATGGGCTACGAGGTAGCTGAACAATTGGGATGGAAACTTCCGCAGGGAATTATTTATCCCACAGGCGGCGGAGTTGGTTTGTTAGGGATGTGGAAAGCGTTCGATGAGATGGAAACTCTGGGCTGGATTGGATCGGAACGACCGAAAATGGTATGTGTGCAGTCAGCAGGTTGCGCGCCCATTGTTAAAGCATGGGACGAAGGTAAGGATGTCTCGGAAATGTGGCCGAACGCGGCGACGTCCGCTGCGGGGCTGCGAGTTCCCAAGGCTTATGGGGATTATTTGATCCTCGACATTTTGAAGAGGAGCGGTGGGACAGCGGTGTCCGCGACCGACGCCGAAATCATGAATGCGGTTGGAGAATGGGCGCGAACGGAAGGAATTTTTGCGGCGCCTGAAGGCGCGGCTGCGCTAGTGGCTTATCAGAAACTTCGCGCCGATAAATTTTTCTCGCCCGACGATAAAGTTGTTTTGTTCAACACCGGCTCCGGACTGAAATATCTGGAAGTGATTGATGCGTACAATAACCGTGGTGCGAAAACGCCGAGATCAAGACAGATTGGCGGGATCATCGGGCCGTATTAGGTTTCATCAAGGTGGGCCTGGCATCGGGCGTATGCACATGCTCGGGCCGGAATCCCATGCCGACTACGCGTGCGGGGATTCGTCGCAACATCGGAAATTGTTGCAAGAGTCTCAATGGAAGTGGAAGACTGCGAAGCGGGGCTGTGTTAGTCAAAGACGGGCCAATAAATCGCTTGTGCGCGAATACCTGCAAACGTTGGATCATCCGCGTAGGAAATTCGCGACGCCGCTGGACCTTTTGTAGAACGGCGTCAGTAACTGCGCCACGCAATAACGGTTCCGCGAGAATGTTTGCTGCGGCGACAGCATCCTGAATGGCCAGATTAATACCAACGCCCCCGATGGGCGACATCGCATGAGCGGCGTCTCCGATACACAACAGGCCTGTTCGCGACCATCGGCGCAAGTGGTCGACAGCGACTGACAATAACTTGATATCGTCCCAACTCTTCAATTCGTCAAGTCGTTCGCGTAGAAATGGCGCAACGGTTGCGAGAGACTCGCGAAATGCCGGCAGACCCTTTTTCTTGATCTCTTCGAACCCACCCTTGGGAATCACATGGGCGCACTGCCAATACTCATCGCGATTGAGCATGACCAGCAACTTCCCGCCGCGGAAGCGGCCGAGAGTCTGATAAGGATCGTCCGGATGCCGGGAGACGCGCATCCATAGGACATCGATTGGCGCGCCGCGATCGATGACTTCGAAGCCCGCCTTATCGCGAATAATGGACCGCCGTCCGTCGGCTCCAACGGTCAAGGCAGCGCGCACTTCCAGCGGCCCGTCGGGTGTTTTCGCGCGAACACCCACCACGCGTCCGTCCTCCTCAATGAGGTCAGTGACTTCCGAAAGCATATGCAGGTGAAAAGGTGGATAAGCTTTTCCTTGTTCGGCGATGAAATTCAGGAAGTCCCACTGCGGCATGAGTGCGATGAACTTGCAGTGAGTAGGAAGGTGGGAAAAATCGCCGATCGTGACTGAAAAATCGTCAATTTGGGCGCCGATTTCACGCAGTTCCTGATGTGGACGCTTTAAGAACTCATCCAGCAACCCAAGTTCAAACATGATTTCGAGTGTCGCAGGATGAATTGTGTCTCCGCGAAAATCGCGGAGGAAATCTGCGTGCTTTTCGAGGACAACTGTGTCGACTCCAGCCCTGGCCAGAAGAAAGCCGAGCACCATCCCTGCGGGGCCGCCGCCTGCGATGCAGCATCGGGTCGTGATCACATTCTGCGTCACGACCAACATTCTAATTCAACATCCATTTCAACCACCAAGGACACGAAGTTACACAAAGGAGATCCTTCGTGTACCTTCGCGCCCTTGATGGTTCAAGAATTTAGGACGGCGGACGGCCGAGGGGAACGTGCTACATTTTGCTACAGGCCAATGGAACAACGCCTCATTCTTATCAATTTGCTGATCCGGCTCGGCGTGGCTGCAGCCGTCTCCAGCGCGCTCGTCCGTTCAGTGGAATTTAAGTCGTTGTTGTTCCGGGAAAAGCGTCCGCTCAAGCAACGAATCTATTTGATTTTGTGGATCAGCATTCCCATCGCCATTGGCGTCTGGATTCGATTCAGTGCCAAGAGTTTTGTGGCCGGTGATTTGTCGTTCGAGACAACGATCCTTCTAGGTGTGGTTGCGGGACGGTTTTCCGGGATGGTCGGCGGTTCTCTGATGGCTCTCCCGGCGGTTCTGCACGGCCAGTGGGCGACTCTGCCGTTTAATCTTTTATGCGGCTTCATCGCGGGACAACTTCGAATCCTCGCGCCCGATAGCGAGGACATTTGGTCGTTCTCTCCGTTTATCGACCTGAGCGTCTACCGCATGATCCGGCGCAACCTTCCCACGCCGCGACTGTTCGATTGGCAAGTGACGTTCTTCGTTTCTATTGTGGCGCTGCGTTTTGTGCAAATGGAGATAGCGCATTTCATGCCGCGCTCGACGTTTAGTTTGGAAAGTCCCACCTGGTGGGTGGAAGGCCTTATCTGGGCTTCCTCCATTATGGTCATCGGGACGGAACTGAAAATCTGGAACAGTGTGCGCATTCAGATCAAACTGGAAGAACAGCAGCGCTTGCTGCTGCAATCGCGCATGCAGGCATTGCAGAATCAGATTAATCCGCACTTCTTATTCAACACTTTGAATTCAGTTTCTTCGCTAGTGCGTGTCGATCCCGACACCGCCCGCGAGTTGATTATTAAACTGGCCACCATCCTGAGGCGCCTGCTGCACAGCAGTGATGCCTTCGTGCCGCTCCAGGAAGAAGTGGAATTCATCGACAACTATTTGGACATTGAAGTAGTCCGCTTCGGCCGCGACAAACTGAGAGTAGTGAAAGAACTCGATCCTGAGTCGCTGGATGTGATGGTGCCAAGTATGTTGCTGCAGCCGCTGGTGGAAAATTCCATCAAGCACGGTCTCGCATCGAAGATTGAAGGCGGCAGCATTTATCTGCGAAGCCGTCTGACTGAGGCCCATCTGACGATCGAAGTCGAGGACGACGGTGTGGGCATGGGCTCGGCGCAGCTACTCGAAAAGCCGACAGGACTTGGCGGCAGCGGAATTGGCATGGCGAACGTTGCGGAGCGTCTGAAAGTCTTATACGGCGACACCGCTCGTATGACCATCGATAGCTACGGCGGGAAGGGAACCCTGGTCCGATTGCGGCTCCCGGTGTTGCCTACCGAAGGCGCGATTCCGATTGCTCTCTATGAAGAACGCTCCAACACACGGCGATAGAACTCTTCGTATTGCGGAATGATCTTGGTAGTACAGAAACGTGCCGACGCTACTTCTCGGCAGGCTTGTGCCATCTTCGCGAGAGCCGAGTCGTCTCTCAATAGATCAACTGCATAACTCGCCATGCTCTCGACGTCGCCCACATCCGCAAGATACCCGCTCTTGCCGTGCTCGATCACCTCGGGAACTCCGCCAACATTCGTGGCAATCGGGACGACCTTGCAGGCCATACCCTCGAGTGCTGCCAATCCGAAGGATTCCAATTCACTTGGCATCAGCATTACATCGGCCAGGGCGAGCTTGGTGTGGACGTTGTCCTGCTTACCCATAAAAACTACATCGTGCTGGATACCTTTCTTAAAGGCGAGCCGTTCCGCGGCGGGACGGTCCGGCCCGTCTCCGATAAGCAATAGTTTCGAGGGAATCTTTTTGTGGACACGGTCAAAGATCTCGATCACATCTGTCAATCGTTTCACCGGTCGAAAATTCGACAGGTGCATCAGAATGCGTTCGCCCTTGGGCGCATATTTGAGCCTGCGTTGAGGAGCGTCCGCGTCGCGAACGTACAGGTCGCAATTCACGAAGTTGTAGATCACCTGAATCTGGTTCTTGATCTCGAACTCGCGTAACGTGCGCTCGCGCAAATATTCCGAAATGGCAGTGACTCCGTCGCTTTGTTCGATGGAGAAGCGGGTAATTGGTAAATAAGACGGATCCTGTCCCACCAGCGTGATGTCCGTTCCATGCAGCGTGGTGACGAAGGGAAGTTTGCGGGGTTTGGGCGCGGCCGCCAGCATTTGTTTCGCCAGCATCGCACTTACCGAGTGTGGGATGGCGTAATGCACATGCAGCAAATCGAGTTCCTGCAGTTCCGCGACTTCCGCCATGCGCGTGGCCAAAGCTAAATCGTACGGCGGGTAGTCGAACAGCGGATAGCGCGAAACTTCCACCTCGTGATAATGAATATTGGCATTAGTTCCAGTCAGGCGGATCGGCGGGGCGTAGGAGATGAAATGGATCTCGTGGCCACGTTGCGCCAGCTCCAGGCCAAGCTCGGTGGCTACTACTCCACTTCCACCGTAGGTCGGATAACACGTGATGCCGATCTTCATGCCAATCCTTTCGGGCGCGAACCTGTAACCTTCCATTCGATGGTTTGAAGGACACTTCGATTCAGATTCTGGCGGATTGGACGGCGCAGGTTAAGAAAACTGAAGCTAGGAATCCTGATTGGAAGCGCCTTTGGCGGCGCCAAGTCCGGTGTCCAGTTTTTCGATGAATTCCTGCAAACGCTGCTGGACGACGTTTTCGAGCGCAATAAATTCGATGCCCATGCCGACTCCCGGATCGCTCGCCCGAACCGTGCCGGTGGTGTGGATCTTCTCGGAATCCATCCAGAAGATAATGACAACTTCCGTACCCACAGTTAATGGCAGCAAGGTCTCAACATAACATCCACGGCCACCGATATCGGTGGCATTAGTCTGCATGTGCGCGCGGCGGGCGTCGGGAAAACCGATTTCGATAGGGAACAGAACTTTATGGCGAAGAAATTTTCTCTTATTTTGCCCCCGGTGCGCCGTTACAGAGCGCGATTGGGGCTTAGCCAGATCTTCCCAGGGGCTTTGCTGATGTTCAAGAATCTGGACGCCGACTTCATTCTTTCGTACCAGTCCGGCGTCGACCACCCAAATCACGCGAAAGCGCGCTTTCTTGTCGCCGTATTGAATGCCGATCACATCTCCAGGCTTCAGAGAATGACTGACGCGAGAAAGCAAAGCGCCATCGCTGCTGATGTTACCGGCGCTGGCAGTTTGAAAGAAAGGACGACCATCCGAATCCATGCCCCAAATGCGGACAGGAATATCGGCTTCAACGCGTGATTCCGGTCTGTTTTCCATGAAAATGAATGCCTGATACATCTCAAGCAGGACAATCATACCTTGGGAATTCCAGACTGGTATTACGAATTTGATATTGAATGGTTACCAAAGGCACCCGAAATCCAGGCACCTCCGGCCCACGGTGTGCTCAGGCAAGGTCACGATATGAGATAAGTTCAATCCCACTACGAGCAAGCAAATCACGGGTTTGCGGGGACTTAAGCACAAGTAATTCCTGCTCGCGGGATTCCCGCAGCCGGGTTTGCACGCCATCTAATTCAGCGTCGTCGTAGCCGGGGTGAGACACAAACTCCCAGGTTCCTTCCGGTAGTTTTTCGATAATCAGGCGAAACAAGCGGTCGTCGAGTGCGCCGGTGACCGCGATGCCGAGCGTGCCGTCGGGCGTAATGACACCCGCTTCTTGCGTGGCTTTCCGGAACTGGTTTGCAAGATTACGCAGCAGTTTGACCTCTCCGTAACGTTTCCATAGGCCCGGGCGTCCGGCGGCGAGCGATATCCGAATCACGTCAAACGGATTTCGGACGGCGCGCACACCGCACTCCCTGGCCGCGTGCAGAAGAGGACGGAAAACTGACGGAAACATGTGTGTGTGTTTGTGAGAATCAAGATGAGAAACCCCGATCCCCGCCGATTGCAGCTTGCGAATTTGTGCAGTGACTTCGGCTTCGACCTGGCTTGACTCAAGTCGGCCGCTCAATGCGCGCAAGGAAAATTTGGCGATGCCGGTCCCGAATTGCTTGCCGTCCGGGCTGGTTAACAGGCTGGAAACCTGGGCAGATTCGAGAATGGGAGAACCGTCCACTAATAGAACGTGACATCCGACGCCTAAGCGAGGCGCCGACCGAGCAATCCTCGCCGCGTCCTCGAACGCAGCACCATTTGCCATCAAGGTGGCGGAAGTTACCACGCCGTGCTGGTGGGCCTCGGCAATGGCTCGATTCACGCCATGGGTCAGCCCGAAGTCGTCCGCGTTAATGATGAGACGCCGCACGCGAGAGTGTAGCTTGAAGAGCTGTCAGCTGTCAGCTATCAGCTATCAGCTTATAGCTCCTAGCTTCTAGCTAAGGCTTTTGATTTAGCTGAAGGTGAGAGCAAGGTGCACTCTCCAGGTCGAAGCTTTAGCTAGAAGCTTCCCTCTCCATTGACCACCGTTTCGGCGCTCACGTATCATCGAAAACGACGGGTGGTTAGCTCAGTTGGTTAGAGCGCCTGCCTTACAAGCAGGAGGTCGCAGGTTCGAGTCCTGCACTACCCACCAAAAACTTTTTCGATCTGAATTGTCTGCGAGAGAAAGTGCTTCAAGCGCGTGAGTCTGGCATGCTTTAGTAAAATCAGAAGCCTCCTAAAAGTCCTGTTAGAAAATCCTCATCGTTTCGGTTGCAGGGAATAATAATGAACACCGATTTCAGAATGGTGTCTGCTTGGTTTTTGTTCTGTGCTGTCCTCTGTGGCCGGAGTTGGGGCACCGAACTAGTGATGGTCGTAGAGAAAAACCGTGTAGTGCTGGCGGCTGACAGCCTCGTAACCGATGACCCCGAGCATCAGAGTATGCGGAGGTGCAAAATTCGGCAGTCCGGCACTGACACTTATTTTTACGCGATCTCCGGCGTGACTTCCGACCGCCAAATTGGTTTTGACGCCAATGATTTGTTTGCCAAGCGGCGGAAGGACCTGCACGGCGCCGAGTCTCTGAATGCCATCGGCGCTTCATTCCTGCCGCAACTTCAAAAGCACGTGGATTTGCTGAAGAAACAAGCGCCCAATCGATACGACAGCATTGTTCAGAGCGGCCCTCTGGAGTCTTTGTTCGTCATTGACGCGTTTGGAAATGCGAAGCAAGGCTACATCAAGGACTTCAATATCGTAAACGGTCGAGTGATTTCGACACCAGCCAGAAGCTGCTCCAACAACGCGGACCAAAGATTAAGACGATGCATAATGAACTCGAACGATAAGAGTCTGGCTCCTGCGCTTATGAAGAACCCAGTTCAAAAGTCGGATGACGTGGTTACCGGCATTGATAAGATCATGAACGCTGCGACAAATTCGCGCCCGAATGATGTCGGCCCACCGATTAGCATTCTTGCGATCGAATCGAATGGCGAGCCCGAATGGTTGCAGCCGGGACTTTGCCATGACATTCAGAGACCGTCGCTGCCAAACAAGCCCGGACGGAAGACAAAATAAATGCGACGAAGCATTTCAAGTCTCGCCTCTGCTGGGGTTTTCCCCGATGACTCGCATGCGTAGGCTTCCGGCAGGTTGAAGCCAATGGAGAATGATCATGATTCCAAGAGTGCAGAATGGAACCAGCAATCCGGCGCGCAAAGATCCATCATAAGCAGATACTTTTCCTGTCATCCACGCAAGAGCGGCACCGCCTAACCCCGGAATGGCGAAAATCCATTTTGTTCTTGGAGAATCATTTGTTAAGGCCAGAACGTTTGCCATGCAGAGCGGAAAAATTGGCCCCAAAACCAAGCCGGCAAGAATGACACTGCAGACAATAGCGATCAGCGCGTGACTGAGAAGAAGGAGAAGAGTGCTCAGAAACGCAATCGCCAGTGACAGCGTAAGAAGTCGAGCCTCGGGGATCCGTCGTAAGGCGATCGGTACCAGGGCGCGGCCGCATACCAATGCAATCCAGAAGCCAGAAGTCGCAATGGGTGCCCATAATCTGCCTGAAGCTGATATCCGATGAACGTAGGTCATCATCCATCCGCTGATGGAGACTTCCACGCCAACGTATAAGAAAGCCAGGGCGGTGGAAGCAAGAAGCAGTTTTAATAATCTCAATGGAATCTCAACTGGGGATTCTCGATTCTTGTTTACGGCAAAAGCCGCTCGGTTGCTTCCAATCAAAACAATTGTCAGTGCAATTGCCGCGGCAAAAACTGGGAACAGGTAGATGGGCCTCCAGTGGCTGATCCAAAGCGAGGCTATTACCGGACAGAGCACGGCTCCGGTGGCCCACGAGGCATTTAGAAGTGAAAGGGCAGCTCCGCGCTTTTCTCCGAACAGACTGCTAACGAGCATACTGGTGGCGGTCATGGCCAAGCCCAGCCCCAGCCCAAAAACGAGAAATAGGAAGATCTGAAATGAACCGCTCAAGAAAACCAGAGAAACCGCGCCGGCAATGAGCAAAAGATAGCCCCGCAAGATGCTGCCGAAAAAATCTGTATTTACCAGCAGCGCGCCGAACGACGATCCGGTGAATTGAGCTGCCAATAGCAGGCCGGCGCGATCGTCTTTCAAATGCCAGGTAGTGATGAGTGCTGGGAGAATACAGCCTAGTAGGGTGGTCCCGACGCCGGTTAGAGCAATTCCCAGATGCAGCCATCGGACTGGTGGTACCGCGCGTGGAACCTCAATCTGCATGGCTGATCGGATCGCGGGCTATTTTGCCCGCCTTACTTTTCTCGTTCCCGCAACCTTGCTCGCCCGGTCGATTGCCCGGGTTGATTCACGTACCACCAACTCCGGTTCGATCGTGATTTGTTCGCGGAAGCGCTCCGATTCATTAAGCCGGTTCAGAATGCATTGGGCCGCGATTCTTCCCATCGTTGCCATGGGCTGCCGGATGGTCGTGAGCCTGGGATTATTGAACGCCGCAGCCTTGATATCGTCAAAGCCGATGATCGATACATCGTCTGGCACGCGTAATCCGGAGTCCTGCAGAGCCCGTATTGCGCCAATCGCCGACATGTCGTTGAACGCGACCACGGCGGTGAACTGCTTGCCTCCCGAGAGAAGCTGCTGCATGACCGGGTAGCCCAATTCCGGGGAGACGATATCGCGATCAAGCCGCACGACGAGTTCCGGATCAATGGTGATTCCTATTTGGCGGGCCGCCGTCACCGTGCTGTTCCAGCGTTCATCGGAATCCGAACTGAAGGATTGTCCGCGCATGAATGCGATCTCGCGATGCCCAAGAGAATACAGGTGCGTCAACGCAAGCTCCGCTGCGAAACGGTGATCGAGCACTACGTTGGTGACGCCCTTGATGGGCCGGTGTCCGGCTACGGCAACGACGGGTACCGAAAAGGAATGTTCAAGCAGGGTATCGATTGTGATCAGGGCTTCCGCCCCCCGGCCGAGGAGCATCTCGCTGTATTCTTCCACCAGATTTTTCTGATGCCGATGATGCGCCGTGAAATAAAAGTATCCAGCGTCCATCAGATGATCGCCAATTCCGCCCATCACCTGGGTGTGATAGCCGTCGCCCAATTCCGGCACCAGAATTCCGATCGTAAGCGTACGACGGTTGCGAAGTGAACGCGCCAGCAGGCTCGGCCGATAATTGAGCTCCTTGGCGGCGGCTTTAATGCGGTCTCGCGTGGCCGCTGGAATCGAGCGTCCCGGAACTTCATTCAGTACAACAGAAACCGTGGCGGGATTCAGGCCGAGATGCTCGGCCAATTTCTTCAGGCTGGTTGGTCCGTTCACGATTGGCCGCTTCTGCTTCATGCGCATCATCGTAGCGCAAACAGAGGCAATTTAATAAGTTTCCGAATGCTTCGATGGGGACAGGCAGTTATTTCTTCAGTTTGAACTCGAGATAGGCGAAGTTCATGTTGCCTTGCGCCAACACCTGCAATGTCAGGACACTGACTCCCTTTGGCAACTCGACCTGGGCGAGATTTGTTAGCACATTCCAGTGATGCCATTGTCGCCAGGCAATCGGGTCGGCTGCGTTGTTAGTCGACAAAATAGTGACGGGTCCCCCCAGAGGCTTGCCATTCAGCTCGAATGATATTTCTCCGCCACGATTCGACGTATAGAGAAGGTCAATGCTGTAAACACCTGCCTGCTGGACGTCGACCGTCATGTTGAACCACTCACCCGGCTCGGTCCAGCCCACATAGAGTTGATTCGCAGGTGGTGGCACGACGTTGTAAGGATTGTTATCAATCTGGTCGTGGAATTTCGTATAGGAAATGTCCACGCCTTCGTCCATGCGGAACTGGTCCAGGTACGAGCCGTTTGCCGGATTGAGGTTGCCGCTGCCATTGTTCTTCGCATCGGCGTCGTGATAAGCAACGCCTTCTCCTCCGAAATCATAATAAGCACATTGCACCCGGCCCGGAATCTTTTGTGCGCCGTCGTGATAGACGCTGTCCCGAAACGGCTTGCCTCCGTAGGGTTTGGATTGAGCGCCAGCGATGACGGACAAGCAAAGACCGATCATCAGCGTAAAGCGAAACTTTCGTCCGTGCGATCGATGAGTCATGGATTCGATACCGTATTGAATTACCAGAGCAACGTTGTCACGGAATCCGGATCAAGCTTCAAGTTCAATGCCTGGGCGCCGGCCTGACACGAAATCTCCTGTGGTCCGCCTTGATTGGTGATGACCAGAACGTGGCTGCCGTCGGGGTTCTGAAAAGCCACATGATCGATACCAGTCAGCTCGCCAACCGAAGCGATGACCTCTGCACCCCGCTGGACCATCTTGGAATAGTGCGCGAACGCCCAATACTGTCCGCTGCGTGAAACTTCGTGGGTCACGGAATCAAGTGTGACCAATCCTCCGCAAGGAAAAGGTCCGAGATTGGGCTTTCCTTTTTCATCCAGCACAATGTTCCAACTGACGATGCATCGCGCCCAGTTTCGCAGGATCTCACTGAAAGTGTGGGACCATTTCGCCCAGTCTGTCGCGTAATCCGGACTGGTGTAATCAGGACCGCCTTCGGTCCAGTAGGCGCTTTTCGAGGGGAAGGCTTGATGTACCCGGGTCATGCCGTCCGGAGTGCCGGCATACCCATGCCATGCAATCCCGTCAACATATTTGTTGAGATCAGGGTCGCTTAATTCATCCAGCACCCGGCCCCACAGATTATAGTTGTGGTCAAGTATCCAGATTTTGGTATCGAGAGATGCGCGCTCAAGTGCTGGGCCGAGGAAACTCTTGACGAACTCGATTTCATATTCCTGTCCCCATAACGCCGCCGGCATTCGCCCGCTTTGGTCAGTGTCGACCTCATTCTGAACGGTCACGGCATTGACCTTTACTCGTTCCGTAGCATAGCCCTGCAAAAACTTTACAAAGTACTCTGCGTACGCGGAAAAATATTTCTTTCCCATATTTCCGCCCAGCATGGTGCCGCCGGGCTTCATCCATCCTGGAGGACTCCACGGAGAAGCGAAGAGGAACAACTCGGGATTCGCGACGCGCGCGGCACGCAGCACGGGAAGAATGTATTGACGGTCATGATCAATGCTGAAGCGCTTCAGTTCGGGATCAGGCTCGGGGCTGTCGTCGAAGCTGTAGACGCCGGTCGAATAGTCGCTGGCTCCGATACAGGAGCGGCCAACCGATAACCGAAGTCCCGACGCCCCGAGTAATTCGGCGAGCAGTTTTTGCTGTTTTTGCGAATCGAGCTTGTCCAAAAGATAGCAGGAAGCGTCAGTGAAAGCGGCTCCAAATCCCAGGATTTTCTGGTAACGCTGGCTGGTGTCCAAACGAATCCCTGCCGACGAGCCGGATGCCTCCCGCCACTGCGGTACTTCAATCTTCTCGAACCTCCGGTCTTTCGATGTTGTCCAGGCCTGTACGCCGGTTGAGGGCATGGCCCATAGCGATGCTCCCTTCACTGTTGCCAAAGCCGCTGCGGTCGCGGCAGTATTCTGCAAAAATTTTCTGCGGGTGCTGGATACCATAATTATCCTCGCTGACGGTCTGGGGCAGGGCTGCTTTTCGGTCTAAAGACCAACATTCGTACGGCATTCTAAGCACATAGTGCCAGGATGCGCAACGATTTAGTTATCTCGAGTCGAAGAAGACACCATCGACCAAAGCGAATAGACAATCGATTGTTTAGCTAAAGTAACCATTTAATTTTTTTGCTTGACAGTCATCATAGAGTCGCAATACTGTTCGCCTTGAAGAGCAGGCAATCGTTTGTCTTGCCTGAGGTCCTGCTCGATGCGTTGCCGGGCGAGCTGCCCGGAGGCCCTTTCAGGACGAGGCGGGAAGCAGTAATTTGAAAACAAGTTTGATGCCGGAGGCTTCTATGGTGAAAGTGATTCGCATTGCGTCTGTGATTTGTGTTTTGATTTGCGCCGCCAGTCTGGGCTTCTCCCAGAGCACCAATTCTGGCGACATTCGTGGCACGGTGACCGATCCCACCGGAGCGGTGGTGCCCGAAGTGACTGTCACAGTCACCAACGTGAATACAGGCGTCAGCCATGACTACATCACCAATGACGCCGGTCTCTATGATACCGCTTCGATTTTGCCTGGAAATTACACCGTGACCTTCACGAAAGAAGGCTTCCAGAAACTGGTGCGGGAACACATCACGCTACAGGTGGGAATCATCACGGTCGACGGCCCCTTGAAGATCGGTGCGACCAGTCAGCAGGTCGTGGTCGAGGCTAATATTCCGCTATTGAAGACTGAAAGCGCGGAGCAATCCGTAACTATCGATGCGGCGACCATGGCGAATCTTCCGCAAGTGAGCACCAACGGTCAGAATTGGGGCGGCTTCGCACAGCTGCTGCCGGGCGCTTCCGGCGCTCCCGGCATGCCCACAGCTTCTGGTATGTCCGGCGATCCTGGGATCGCGATAGCCGTCAACGGCAACCTCCCCTTTTACGACAACTTTCTCCAGGACGGCGCTTCCACCAACTTGCCGATCAGCGCCAACGTCGATATCGCGACTTTCGAGACTGTCTCTGAATTATCGATCAGCACATCAACGTTCTCGGCGCAGTACGGCATTGGCGGAGCGGTTTTCAACCAGATCACCAAGAGCGGCACCAACCGCTTTCATGGCTCGGGTTACGAATATTTCGGCAGCGATCAACTGAAGGCAAATAGTTACAACTTTTCCAGCACTCCTCAGCCCAAGCCGTTCCTCCGCTACGACAATTACGGTTTTGCCATCGGCGGTCCGATTCTCAAGAACAAGCTGTTCTTCTATTTCAACTGGGACAAGATTTATGAAAACGGCGGCGGTTCCAGTTCAACTGCAACCGTACCTACCGTGGCGATGAGGGCAGGTGACTTTACCGGCATGCCCACCATTTACGACCCCACCACTCCCATTGTGTGCCCGACACCCGCCACCTGCTCGCGTACATCCTTCTTAACTGAAACGGGTGCAAACAAACTTCCCGCTGGCATGATCGACACCGTGGCAAATGCCGCCCAGGCGTTCTATCCTGCGCCAAACACTCCGGGAACGGTGCCCAATGCGGCATTCCCAGGAGTCGTGATCAATAATTACGCCTACACGACTCCGAATCTGAATCCGTTCAAGAAATACTTTGGACGAATCGACTACAACATGTCCGAGAAAAACCGGATAAATTTCTCCATCACTCAGCGCGACAATCCCGGCACCAACACCAACTTCCAGATTTGCCCGGTAGACTGCTTCTCTGGAGACGTGGACAGCTATAACACGCAGATTTCCGACGTTTACACCATTACTCCGCACTTGATCAACGAGGTACGGTTCGGCTACACCAAACAGGGTAACTGGTTCGTCCCTTACACGCTCGGTGGCGGCTTCCCCGACAAACTAGGTTTGCAATATTCCAAAGCAGACGTTTTCCCGGAGTTTGACATCAGTCAAACCACGGTGGCCTCCGGTAGCGGCGGGACTGGTTCCACGGCGATTTGCTGTGCCGCCATGCTGAACCCCGGCACCAACGCTATTTATATCGAGAACACGTATCAACCCTCCGACGTCGTTACGTTGATTAAGGGCAAGCACATCCTGCACTTCGGTGGCGAATTGCTTGACTATCAAGCTAATTACACTCCCTGGGGCAATACGCAATCAGGGGAATTCGGCTTCACTGGGGTCTACACCCAGATGAATAACACAATAGGCACAGGTGGATCGGCTTATGCGGACTTCCTGCTTGGCGACGTGAACAGTTGGAAAGCGACGAACCAGCCGGAATCCGGCATGCGCATGAAGAGTCCGCAAGTCTTCGTTCAGGATGACATTAAAGTTCGTCCCAACCTGACCGTGAACCTCGGCTTGCGCTACGAGTATCAAAGTGGCTGGAGCGAAGTAAAGAACAATCTGGGCTCCTTTGATCCCACCATTCAGAACACTGTCACTGGCACGCCGGGAGCCATGTGGTTTGCAGGAGAGACTTCGCGAGACACGTTAATGAAACCCGTGAACGACATATTCCTGCCCCGCGTAGGCTTTGCCTGGAATCCAGGAGGCAGCACGGTGATTCGGGGAGGGTTTGGGCTGTACGCCTTCACCTGGAGTATGGATGGCTACGGCCAGGGCGTGGGTGTTGGCAACAATAGTACGGGCAGCGCGAGCGATGGTACCGGCGCCGCTCCCATCACTACTCTCGACGGCCCCGGCACCAATCTACAGACCGGCTTGCCTTTGACCTATCTGGTAAGGAACAGAGATTCGGCTGGCTACAACGGAACCAATGTCCCGTACAACGACTACAATTTGAAAGTCCCTACGATGGATCAATGGACCCTCAGCGTGGAGCGCCAGCTCGGCAGTAATATGGAAGCCGAAGTCGCATACGTAGCGAGCCACGGCAACCATCTGGATAATCCGGTGGACATCAATCAGATACCGGAGGCGAATTTACAGCCAATCTTCAGCACCGCAAACACTCCATACCCCCAGTTCGGAACCATTGCGGGAGCCTTGAATAACGCTATTTCCAACTACAATTCGCTGCAGCTCCAGGTCCAGCGTCGATTCTCCAAGGGTCTGACTTTCAGCGCAAACTATGTCTGGTCGCACTTCCTGGATGACCAGGACTCTGCCGGATGGGGTGGTCGTGGTGGTACGCAGGTCTATCAAAACTCGTTCGATCCAGCGGCCAATTACGGTAACTCGAACTTCGACGTGCGTAATGCGTTGAAGGGAACTGTGGTGTATCAATTGCCTATAGGGCAAGGAAAGCAATTCCTGAATTCGAACAAGTATCTAGACGCCGTGATCGGCGGCTGGCAAACTTCGGGGACATTCATGGTGCATAGCGGCCAGCCTTTCACCGTCGTGACCTCCAACAATAACTCAGCATCTGAGAATCCCGGCGGCAGCAACGAAGCTTCTCAATATCCGAACGTAATCGGCGATCCACGCCTCAGCCACCCAACTATCGCGAATTGGTACAACGTGAATGCCTTCGCCCAACCGGCCGGCGGGAGCTTCGGAGACGAACGCAGAAACAGCCTGGTGGGACCTGATTTGTCCGAGGTTGACTTCTCCTTGGGCAAGAACTTTGCCATTCGAGAGGGGATTGGCCTTCAATTCCGGATTGATGCCTACAACATCTTCAATCACCCGAGCTTCTCCAATCCGAACACCGGAGTTGCTTTCGCTTCAGGCGTGGCCACTAGCGAATCTTCAATCACATCAACCTCGATCGGGCCCAGAGCGTTCCAACTGAATGCTCGAATCTCGTTCTAACCATTGCAACTCTAAATACCGCAAGGACGGCAGAACACCGCCGTCCTTCTTTTCTTAGCCGCCGGTGAGCGCCTGTTGGCCGTATCATGAGTGAATATGAGTGCAAGAAAGGCCATCTGCTGGCTCGGTGTCGTTACTTGTCTGCTCTGGCCATCGCAGTCTCTTCCGCAAACTGCCGTCAGCCGACAGCAGCAGATCGAATCCCATAAGCGCCAGGTGCAGTTGTTCTTGAAGCAGCAGCGGCCCGATCTGGCGATACCGGAGTTGCGGGCCATCGTTGCTCTCAATCCCAACAACGTCGATGCTCGCGGCAATCTTGGCGTGCTGTTGTTCTTTCAGAATGATTACGCGACCGCGATTCCTCAGTTGCGCGCCGCCCTCAAGTTGCAACCGACTTTATGGAAGATTCAAGCGCTTCTGGGCATGGCTGAAAAACGTACGGGCAACGTCGAGGGAGCGCGGGCGGATCTGGAAAAAGCCTTCCCAAAGATTCCGGATGAAAAGACCCGCGTGGAAACCGGCATGGAGCTGATCGAAATCTACAATCGTTCCGGCGACTTAGACAAAGCCGTGGCCACCATCGGAGCCCTTCGCGGCGCCTATCCCACGAACGAAGAAGTCCTCTACGCTTCATACCGGATTTATTCGGACATCGCCGGCGAGTCGATGCTGAGCCTGTCGATGCTGGCTCCAAAATCCGCACGCATGAATCAGGTCATGGCTCACGAAATGGCGAGGCGGGGAGATATTGATGGTGCGATCAAGCACTCTCGCGAAGCTCTCAAGCTTGATCCCCAGCTTCCCGGACTTCATTTTGAATTGGCAGAAATGTTAAGCGTGTCGTCGAACGCGGCCGAACAACAAGAAGCCGAGGGCGAATACAAAGCCGCTCTGGCGCTGAACCCATTTGACGAGAAAGCCGAGTATAAATTGGGAGAAATCGCTCTCCGGCGCGGCGATGTGCAGGCGGCCTATGATCACTATTCGAAGGCTGTCCAGCTGCAACCCACGGACGCGGAGGCGATGGTCGGCCTGGCAAAAACACTGGTATCGATGAATCAGCCCGAAAAGGCGGCGGCGCTTCTCGAACATGCCATCCAGATCGAGCCCACCAGTGCCGCAGCGCACTTCCGCCTCAGCGCTCTGTACCGGCAAATGGGCCGGTCCGACGACGCAAAACATGAACTCGAAGAATTTCAGAAGTATAAAGACATGAAGGAAAAGCTTGCCGACATTTATCGTGAGATGCGTCTCGAGCCCACTAAAGATCAGGACGATCAAGCGCAAAAATAATTCAAGAGAATATCGAATGCTGAAAACACTCTTCGCGACACTCGTAGTATTGCCTCTGTCCGTAGCAATGTTCGGGACCTCTTACTATCCCGCTCGGATCGACGACGCAAAGGCCGTTTACCTGGAGCGCACTTACTTTCCCGTGCATGGTGACGGTGTCGCTGACGACAGTGATGCTGTACAACAGGCTATCAATAAGGTCCAGGAGACCACCAACCAGGGCATCCTATTTATTCCCGCCGGACGTTATCGTCTGACGAAAACTATTTACATTTGGCCGGGAATCCGCTTGATTGGTTATGGCACGGCGCGTCCCGTCTTCGAGCTTGCCGCGAACACGCCGGGTTATCAGCAGGGCCCAGCATACATGTTCTTTTTTGCCGGATTTCGCCCTGGATCCGTCAAAGCTTCAAGTAGCGCATCGGGAAGGGCGCTGCCACCCGCGGATGCAAAGCCTCCCGACGCCAATCCGGGGACATTCTATTCGGCGCTGAGCAACATTGATCTCGAAATAAAAGAAGGGAATCCGGGTGCTGTCGGAGTGCGGGCCCGCTACGCTCAGCACTGCTTCATGGCCCACATGGATTTCCGTATCGGCTCCGGACTGGCGGGAATCCACGACGGAGGGAACGTGGCGCAGGATGTCCATTTCTACGGCGGTGAATACGGCATCTGGACTCGAAAGCCGTCGCCGGGATGGCAATTCACCATCATCGACGCCACTTTCGAAGGTCAACGGGAAGCCGCGATTCGCGAGCACGAAGCCGGACTGACCCTGGTCCGTCCTCAGTTCAAGAATGTTCCTACCGCGATTTCCATCGATCCTAAATACTCCGATGAGCTCTGGATCAAAGATGGATCCATGGAAAACATCACCGGCCCGGCTGTAATTATCAGCAACGAGAACAACGCACACACCGAGATCAATATGGAAGGCGTCATTTGCCGGGATGTTCCCGTGTTCGCTCTGTACCGGGAGAGCGGGAAGCAAATTACCAGCCAAGAAAAAACGTACACCGTAAACCGTTTTTCCCATGGACTGCACTATGACGACGTCGGAGTCAATCCCGCGATTCGAGACGTTTTCCAAACTGCACCGCTGAGGGAATTTCCCCAGCCAATCAAATCCGATATTCCCGATCTGCCACCGATGGACACATGGGTCAATATTCGAAGCTTCGGCGCTCGCGGCGACGGTGTCACCGACGATACGGAAGCGGTTAGAAAGGCGATCGGCAGCCACCGCGCAATTTACCTACCCTCCGGCCAATATCTAGTCACAGATACGATTTCGCTGAAGCCGGACACCGTACTGATCGGGCTGCACCCCAGCGTCACGAGAATCCTTCTGGCCGACTCGACTCCGGCTTTTCAAGGCGTCGGCAGTCCCAAGCCACTGCTTGAAACTCCGCCCGGCGGTAGCAATATCGTGACCGGCATCGGTCTTTACACTAACGGCATTAATCCTCGGGCGGTTGCTGCCAAGTGGATGTCCGGCAAGAATTCCATGATGAACGATGTGCGCTTCCTGGGCGGACACGGCACCGTCGATCCTGGCACGACCGTCGAAGAAAGTTTTAAAGTTTGGCAGAAGATTTATAACAATACCCATACTGCCGACTCCGACATTAATCGGCGATGGGACGGTCAGTATCCAAGTCTCTGGATCACCAACGGCGGTGGGGGGACGTTCGTAGACATCTGGACTCCCAGTACGTTCGCGCAAGCGGGCCTGTTCATCTCGAATACATCCACCGAAGGCCGAATTTACGAATTGTCGAGCGAACACCACGTTCGCAATGAGGTAATGCTGCAAAATGCATCGAATTGGCAGATTTACGCGCTCCAGACCGAAGAAGAGCGTGGCGAGGGCGGCTTTGCTTTGCCACTGGAGATCCGGGATTCAAGCAACATTACCGTGGCGAACCTGCACATGTACCGAGTGGTGAGTAGCTATCAGCCATTCCCATACGCGATCAAAGTTGCAAACTCCAAAAATATAAATTTTCGCAACATTCATTGTTATAGCGACGCCAAAGTTTCCTTTGATAACTCAGTTTATGATCAAACCCATAATGTTGAAGTGCGCGAGCGCGAATTCGCCTGGCTCGACTTTTCCGGCAAGTCGCCTCAAAAATCCGCCAAACAGGCTTCGCCGGTATTGACTGAAGGCGCAAAGGTGGAAAAGGTTGCCGGCGGCTTCTTCAACATTTCGGGAGGCGCAATCGACCGTTCCGGAAATCCTTATTTTGTCGATTCTAAATGGCAGACGATTTATCGCTGGTCGACGGCAACGCACCAGCTATCGAAGGTTCGCGACAACCCGCTTGATCCAATCCAACTGGTGTTCGATAAAGCCGGCGACCTGATGGTCATCTCCTATGCCGGCAAAGGCACGGTATACAGTTTCAATCCCGATTCACCGAACGACGATGTGACACTCCTAAAAGCCGAACCGTCATCGCCGCGCCCCGGAATGGTTCCAATGCTTCCAGTGAATTACTGGAGAAACGAGAATGACTTTACCGAAGCTGCAGTGGTGAAAAAGCCCTATCAATTCATATCGCCGGACGGCAGTACCTTCATTCCGGCGGGACAAGATTTTGTGAGCGGGGAACTCTACTACGGATCCAAAATTCACGACGTGCTTCGTGCATTCGGTATGGCGCCCGTGGCTGAAGGCCAGCGATTCTATGTCTCCGATGAGTCGGAGGAAAAAACATATGCGGCCACCGTCGGGGATGATGGCAACATTTCAGATCTGGAGCTGTTTGCAGAGCGGGGCGGTGAAGGCATCACAGTAGACGAAAAAGGAAACGTCTACATCGCGGCGGGACAGATCTTCGTGTACGACCCCTCCGGGCATCCGATCGATATCATCGAAGTCCCCGAGCGCCCTTCGCAGTTGGTGTTCGGCGGCAGCGACGGACGCACTTTGTTTATACTGGCGCGCAGTTCTTTGTATGCCGTTCAAAGCCGCTACAAAGGCCGCGGAGCTCCCTAGAATCAGGCTCCCCCGCTGGACGACGGGGGAAGGCCAAAGGTCCCATCGACTACTTCCACGAAGTTTCTCTCTTCGCGAAGAATGAATCGCTTGCTCTGCGCTAGGTTGAAATTCTCGCGTGCCTCCGGATCGGACTTCAGGCGTGTGCGGTAGCGTTCGTAGGAGGCGAGACTGTCGAATGCGATCAGTCCCCAAGCGACATCATTGGTGCCTTCATGAGGCAGGAAATATCCCACAAGGTGACCACCGCAGCGAGGAATAATGCGGCCCCAATTCTCGGCATATTTTTTGAATTCGTCCCGTTGAAATGGATCGATCTGGTAACGGATGAAACAGGTAATTGTCATAGTTTTCCCTTCGGGAGGTGCTGCGGCAGTTGAATCGCCAAAGCTGAAAGTGAAAGCCGCCCCGGTCGCAAGCATGCCTTCTAGAACCTGGCGGCGGGTCATTTGCGCTGAGGACGGCTCGGCGGACTGTTTTTTCGCGCCCATCATTACAAGTATGCCAGACGCCTGGCAGGGAACTTTTCCCAAATCCTCGGTTGACCTCGTGCTGGTTGATGCCATCAAAGGTAATCGAGGTGGCCTGATGATTCGTAAATTGAAGTCCGGCGAATACCGTCTCTATTCTCGCAAGAAGAATCCCAAAACCGGCCGTCGACGAAATCTTGGTACGTTCGGCTCCAGAAAAGCTGCGGAAGCTCACGAGCGCGCCGTCCAATATTTCAAGCACCACTAAAGAGCAGAAATTAAAGATGCTTAGCATTCTCGTCAATATGGAACTGATTCTTGCGGGCTGACCACCAACGTCGCAAGGCGACGCCGGCCCACACAAACTCAACCAGTCCGAACGGCCAGGCGCCTTGTAGAAACCCATAAGCCGAACCCAACAGGCACGAAGCCGCAAAACCTAAAATGAACCAGGTGCTTCGCTTCTCAAGCGCATAGCACACCAGCATAGCGCTGACAGAGAACAGTCCGAAGATTGTCAGATGCGTCATATCCCAAGATTCGATGGATCAGTGTGAGTCTAGCAAAGAGAGAGTTCGATGGTAGTTGTACCCCATCGTAATGTGCTACCGTTTGCGTGTCAGGTTCACTCGGCGGGAACCGTTTTCAAACGAACCTTCTTGATCTGGAGTGGGTGCTATTGGCGCGGGACAATGACCGTATTTTTACCGTGAGCGCACCTTGGTATGTGGGAAAACGTCCCCACAATTAGATCGCCGCTTTAGATTCGTTCGACCGCGCCGCGAGCCGTGTCATTGCCCACAATCACCAGTGGCGTTCAGGCCGCCAGTTCTGGTAACTTCGACAGTCGTCATATGACCGCTCCCAACCGAACCTTAAATTCCTCACGAATCGTCAACATCGAAGACCTGCGCCGCATAGCGCAACGTCGTCTTCCGAAGTCAGTATTCGACTACCTGGATGGTGGCGCCGAAGCGGAACTCACTTTAGCCGAGAACTGCCGCGCCTTTCGTGATCTGATCTTTCGTCCTCGTGGCGCGGTCGCGATCGCAGAATGCGACCTTAAAACTCAAGTGCTGGGGGAGAGTATTTCTTTTCCCGCTGTGCTCGCACCCGTGGGATACAGCCGGTTGATGCATCCCGGTGGGGAAGTGGCGGCTGCCCGTGCCGCCGGCCTGGCCGGAACGGGTTATATTCTCTCAACCATCTCCGGGCACAAACTGGAAAACGTGAAGGCCGCTTCATCCGGACCCGTTTGGTATCAACTGTATTTGGTCGGGGGCCGGGAAGCTGCCGAAGGCGCTATCGACAGAGCTCGTCGCGCCGGCTTTTCTGCGCTTGTAATCACCGTCGACACGCCTGTGGCGGGGATGCGCGAGCGCGATCCCCGCAACGGTATGAAGGAACTACTGGGCACTTCACTCTTGGCAAAGATCCCTCACCTTCCCGGCATACTCGCTCACCCTGGATGGCTAGCTTCGTTTCTGCTTGATGGCGGCGTGCCCAAGCTGGAGAATATCGTTTTGCGTGGCCAGGGCCCGATGGAGCTGATCGATGTTGCATCTGCGTTGTCGAGAGCGGTGGTCGCCTGGGAAGACCTGCAATGGATTCGCCAAGTCTGGCCCGGGCCCATCGTGGTCAAAGGTATCTTGATCGGCGACGACGCCAGGCGCGCTGTCGATGAAGGTGCAGCCGCCGTCGTCGTTTCGAACCACGGCGGTAGGCAACTGGATTCGGTTTCGTCCTCATTGCGGGCCTTGCCCGAAGTGGTAGCCGCCGCGAACAATCAGTGCGAAGTGTTGATGGATGGTGGAATTCGTCGTGGGAGCGATATCGTCAAAGCAATCTGCCTGGGTGCTCGCACCGTCCTGATAGGGCGAGCCTATGCGTATGGACTTGCAGCGGCGGGTCAGCCCGGAGTTGTTCGCGCTTTGGATATCCTGCGATCGGACGTCGAGCGGACTCTTCGACTGCTTGGCTGTGCTTCCGTAGCGGAATTAAATCCGTCCTATCTCGAACTACCGGGCGTCTGGGGCCGCCGTTAAGTGGAATAAATTCGATCTGCTCGGCAAGTATTGGAACAGGACGAATGGTCCGCTCAAGCTAGATCGTCGCGACGGCGACGAGATGTCACCATCTTTCCAATAGCTTGCGAGAGCCGAGGATCGTAAACTAGCAAGCATCGTGATCGAGCAGAAGATCAATGAATTCTTTGGCGATGCCGAGTCCACCGGCTTTGGAACCGGCTGGTGGAGCGGCGTGTTGTCGGCGTTTTTTGGGTTTCTGTCGTTCGGAGCGGTCCTGTGCCTGCATTTTCCTCAGCTACTGAGCTCGCCTGAATTGCGTCCGCATTATCCGATGCACACGATGCGGATTTTGATCCAAGGCCTCATCGTGGCCGCAATTTTATTCGGAGTCGTTTCTTCGATCCGGCGCAAGAAAAAGACTCTGGCGTTGACGGGAATGTTGCTGGCCACGGCCGCAACGGCTCTGGGCGGCTCAAGCGTGCAGATCAACAATACTTTGCACAATGGGCCCGCCATCGGCCTGGACTGGTTCTTGCTGGATTTGTTGTTGATGGCGCTGATCTACGTGCCGCTGGAAAGGCTCTGGCCACAGTATCCCAAGCAAGGAACATTCAGGAACCAGTGGACTTTGGACGTCGTCTATTTCATGTCCACGCATCTCCCGATTCAAATTTTGTCGTTTCTGGTTTTATTGCCCGCGACCCAAGCCACCAGGTTTCTGGGTGTTCCGAGCTCTTGCAGGCACTTCATCGCTCGGACTGCCGTGGCTTTTGCAATTTTTCCTGGCGATTGTGGTTGCGGACTTCGCCGAATATTTCATTCATTTGGCCTTGCATAAAGTGCCTTTTCTCTGGCGCTTTCATTCCATTCACCATTCCTCGAAGGCACTCGACTGGATCGCCGGCTCACGCTCGCACTTTGTCGACGACACCCTGGTGCGCGGATTTATCCTTGCTCCGCTCATGTTTGGATTTTCGCAAACGATCATTCTGGCGTATCTGATTTTCGTCACCCTTCACGCGACCTGGACGCATTGCAATTTCGGTCCCAACGCCAAATGGCTCGAAAAATTCCTGGTGATGCCCCGATACCATCATTGGCACCACACTTCGCAAAAAGAGGGCATCGACAAGAACTTCGCCATCCACTTTCCGTGGATCGACAAAATCTTTGGAACCTACTATTTCCCCGAGGAGTGGCCGGAACGTTACGGCCTGGACGGCGAAGAAATTGCGCCAGGCTTTTTCGGGCAAACGTTCGAACCGTTCATCAAAAAGAAAAAAGAACGCGCTAAAAATCCAGCGCGCCCAAGGGAACGTCCTTGGGGACATCCGGCACCCGTTCTGCGTTGCCTTCACCAAGCCCAACTATTTCATCACTCTTCACGGTGACAAATCCAAAATCGTATTCGGATTCGTCGTGGCTCAGCCGCAAAATACCCGGATAGTGGTGATGATTGTTTTGCAAACAGGCGCTGAAGGTCGCCGTTACCGGTAGCCACTCGCCGATGTTCATCGCGTTGTCTTCTTCATCGTGATAGCGCCGGTATCCGAATGTTCGCGTGTGGGTCCAGTAGTTCTGGATCATGTTCACCCACAGCGCAAAAATTCGCATCCCAACCCACATCACCAGCGCGAACCTCAGATCTCCGACCAACTTCCACAAAAGATAAAAGCTCAAGGCTTGCGACAACATGGCAAAAACTGGATTCGCGACCACGCCGAAAAGTCCGGGACTTCAAAATCTCGTCGCCAGCCAGATTCTCGTTGCATCGATACGGCATCACGCAGAGATACAATGGTGCGCCAGAAACCATCGCCTGAAAGTTTATTGGGATCTCCGTCATGGTCAGAATGTTTATGATGCAATCGATGGCGATTCACCCAGGCGATCGGATCTACATAAAGTCCGAAGATGTTATTCACGACCGTGACGAGTTTTATGAACCATTCCTTATAGTCGAGTGAACGATGGGCGATTCCCAAATGAAGAACGTCGGCCAGATACAGCCCGCCCAGAAACCAACAAAAAACGAAATAAACGGCGCCTATCAATAGTCCAGCCCAAGGTCCCAAATGGGCGGGAGCGAAATACACACTAGCCAGCACGTACGAAAAAATAATCAGATAGCCCGTGAGATTGTATATTTTCATGAGCACCCCTGCGTCGGTGACATTCAAACAGAAATCGGAGCTGTTTTCAAATAACAAACGCGGAAGAGCCGCGAGAAGGTTTTCTCTACAGGCCGAACTGCCCACTCAAGCCAAATCCGAAATTGAATCGGTCACCCGTCGTGAAGTTCTCCTCCCTTCGGTTATACTTTTTTGCGGAGACGCGAGTCACTTCTCCCACAGCAACAAAGGAAAACCGAACAGGAGCGAATCAACGAGGAACCGGATGGACAACGAAGTTTCGCGACGTCAGTTTGTGATCTCGAGTGGGATGGCTGTTGCGGCCGCGTGTCTTGCACCGTCCCGGCTGCTTTCTCAGGAAGGCTTGGTTGCAATTGCCTTAAAGGAATCCGCTACTGCCAAGATTACGGTGCAAAAGCTGCGACGAAATATCAGCGTCCTGCTGGGTGCCGGCGGAAACATCGCCGTTCTTACGGGGCCGGAGGGGAAGCTTATTGTAGACGCGGGCATCGTCACTACCCGGCCGAACGTCGCAGCGGCGATCGCCAGCATAAATAAAGATCCCATCAAGCAACTCATCAACACCCATTGGCACTTCGATCATACCGGCGGCAACGACTGGCTGCATCAGGCGGGCGCAAGTATCTTGGCCCACGAAAATACCCGTAAACATCTTTCTGTGGACACCCGCGTGGAAGGATGGTTCTACACTTTTCCGGCTGCACCTTCTGGAGCGATTCCCACAACTGTTTTTCAGAATGAGCACACAGTCCATGCCAACGGCGCGACTCTCGCCCTGAAACACTACGACCCTGCTCACACCGATTCGGACATCTCCGTACACTTTACCGAGGCTGATGTTTTCCACACCGGAGACACGTTCTGGAATCGCGAGTATCCCTTTATCGACTACTCGACCGGAGGCAGCATTGACGGCCAGATCCGGGCAGCCGAAGCGAACCTTACGAAGGTAAGCGCAACGACACTCGTGATTCCCGGACACGGCGCGGTCACGACAGGAAAGACCGACCTCACCCTGTTTCGTGACGTGCTCACCGAGGCCCGCGAAAAAGTCGCCAAACTCAAGAAGCAAGGCAGGACTTTGGAAGAAGTGATCGAAGCCAAGCCCACCGCCGCCCACGACGCAGAGTGGGGACAAGCCTTTCAGAGTCCCCAATCGTTCTTGGGATGGGTATATCAGGGCGCTTGAAGACAAATCTGGACGGGTGGCCCATTCTAAATTTCGCGTTCTTTGCGAAATTTAGAATGGAGACGTAGTTTCCGCCGAGCTAAGCCACCTCAAACCGATCGCTGTTCATTACCTTGCTCCACGCCGCCGCGAAGTCTTTCACGAACTTTTCCTTCGAGTCCGACGCTTGCATAGACTTCCGCGAGCGCCCGGAGTTGCGAGTGCGAACCGAAGATCAGATCGACGCGGGTGCCGGTCCACTTGACTTCGTTCGTTTTGCGATCGAGTCCCTCGAAAATCTCGCCAGAGCCGTTGGAGTGATTGGCCGGCTGCCATTGCGTGTTCATGTCGAGCAAATTGACGAAGAAGTCGTTCGTCAGCGTACCGGGCTTCTGAGTGAAGACGCCGTGCTTCGAGTTGCCGGTATTCGCGCCAAGTACGCGCAGGCCACCGACCAGTACTGTCAGTTCGGGCGCCGTCAACCTGAGCAATTGCGCCTTATCGACCAATTGCTCCTCAGCCGATAGGCGCTGCTTGCCGCGCGAATAGTTGCGGAATCCATCGGCTCTCGGTTCGAGCGGCTCGAAGGATTCCACGTCAGTTTGTTCCTGCGACGCGTCCATGCGCCCCGGCTTGAACGGAATCTTAACGTCGGTCCCAGCGTCTTTCGCAGCTTTCTCGATGGCCGCATCGCCGCCGAGAATGATCAAGGTCGGCCAGCGAGACTTTTTTCCCGTCAGACGCAGAAGAATTGAATTCCTTCTGAATCGCTTCGAGCTTGTCCAATACCTTCGCCAGTTCCGTCGGCTGGTTTACCTCCCAGAACTTCTGCGGCGAGAGGCGAACACGCGCGCCGTTCGCTCCACCGCGCTTGTCAGAGCCGCGGAACGTTGACGCCGACGCCCATGCGGTCGAGACCAACTGGGAAACGGTCAGGCCAGACGCGAAAATTTTCGCCTTCAGCGCATTAGCGTCCTGCTCACTGATAAGCGGATGATTCACGGCGGGAATCGGATCCTGCCACGGCAATTGTTCTTTCGGAACCAGCGGACCGAGATAACGCACGATCGGACCCATGTCGCGATGCGTCAGCTTGTACCACGCACGCGCGAATGCATCGGCGAACTGATCCGGATGCTCGAAGAAGCGCCGCGAAATCTTTTCGTAAGCAGGATCGAAGCGCAAAGCGAGATCGGTAGTCAACATTGATGGCGCGTGCTTCTTCGACGGATCATGCGCATCCGGCACCGTGCCGTTGCCCGCGCCATTTTTCGGCGTCCACTGATTCGCACCCGCCGGACTCTTCGTTAGTTCCCATTCGAAGTTGAACAGGTTGCCGAAGAAATTGTTGCTCCACTTCGTCGGCGTCTGTGGTCCAGGTGACTTCGAGGCCGCTGCCAATGGTGTCGGCGCCAAAACCTTTGCCAAATTTATTCTTCCATCCAAAGCCCTGGTCCTGAATTTCGGCACCTTCTGGTTCAGCGCCCACGTAGTCAGCAGGAATGGCAGCGCCGTGAGTTTTACCGAAGGTATGTCCGCCGGCAATCAGTGCGACGGTTTCTTCGTCGTTCATGGCCATGCGCTTGAATGTTTCGCGAATGTCCCTGGCCGCCGCAATGGGATCAGGCTTTCCATTGGGGCCTTCCGGGTTCACGTAAATCAAGCCCATCTGAACCGCGCCGAGAGGACCTTGAAGATCACGATCGCCGCTGTAGCGCTCGTCCGCCAGCCATGTTCCTTCTGGCCCCCAATTCACCTCTTCGGGTTCCCAAACATCCGCACGTCCGCCGGCGAAACCGAAGGTCTTGAATCCCATCGACTCGAGTGCGACGTTGCCGGCGAGAATCATCAAATCGGCCCACGAAATTTTGCGACCGTATTTTTGTTTGATCGGCCATAGTAGTCGACGCGCCTTGTCGAGGTTCACATTGTCGGGCCAGCTATTCAGCGGCGCGAAGCGCTGCTGCCCAGCTCCGGCGCCGCCGCGGCCATCGCCGATACGGTACGTGCCGGCACTGTGCCACGCCATGCGGATGAAGAGCCCTCCGTAGTGCCCGAAGTCGGCCGGCCACCAATCCTGCGAGTCGGTCATGAGCGCGTGCAGGTCTTTGATCACAGCATTCAGATCGAGACTCTTGAATTCCTTTGCATAATCGAACTCCTCACCCATCGGATCGGACAGACCGGAGTGCTGGTGCAGAGCCTTCAGGCTCACCTGATTCGGCCACCAGTCCCGGTTCGTGGGAGCGGACGCTCCGTGGTTGAAGGGGCACTTGGCTTCGGTTAGAGTGCTTTTGTCTTTAGCTTCCGGGGAAACGCTTCCCGATGAAGTCGCGAGTGTATTTTCCATAATATTTTCGTCCTTCAAATTTAAGATTACTTTGTGGATTTGCAGCGGCGGCAGAGTCCAAAAACCTCGACCATAGGCTGCGTCAGATCGAAGCCATCCGGCAGATGCCGCGATAGCCGTTTGAAATCGATGAATTCTCCTTCAATGTCCTGCACCGATTTGCAGCGAGAGCAAACCAGGTGGTGATGAGGTTTGAGATTGCCGTCCACGCGCAATGTGGGCGAATGGGGAGTGACCTCGCGCAGCAACCCACATTCAATGAATAGCCGCAGGTTGTTATAGACAGTGGCCAGAGAAATGGATGGAATGCGACGCCGGACAGCCGCGTAAATGTCCTCCGGAGAATAGTGTCCATGCGAAGCGATGACCGCCTCATACACCACCTGGCGCTGGTGCGTGACCGCTAAACCGTGCTTTTCGGCCAACTCACGAAACTGTTCATGGAGGAGACGCATGATTATCGGATAAGAATCATTATAAAACGATAAAGAACAGTGTCAACAGGAGGCGATTCTGGCAAGCCGGTCTCAGGAAGGATGGAGAAGAGATCGCGTTCGAATGGACGGCGCGAAACCGCCAACCAGGGGCACTAAGACTTTGGCCAACGTTCCAACTGCCTCCCTCAAGCCAAAATTCGGCTTGCGCGGGCCACTCGCCGGCTCTTATGAATTATTATGGATGCCACTAAGCCGCCTCCGAGGAGATTTGACCATGTACGTTTCGTACACTAGACGTCTCGCTGCTTGTGTTGCCTTAGTCATACTGATTAGCTTTGCCCAAGTTGCCTGGGCTGCGGAAGTCCTGATCGGTGATGCGAAATCGCAGCCGGAAAGTTTGACTATGGCGCCGGGCGGCGTGCTGATTGTCGGTAGCGCCAGTTCGCCATTTGTCTATAAGGTGCGTCCGGGTTCCTCGACGGCCGAGAAGTTTATCGACGCCAGCGCGGAAGGTCCGGGGACATTCTTCTTCGGCATGTTGGCGGACGCCGCCACCAACACTTTGTGGACATGTCAATTAACTCCGGTCCCGAACACCACTCCGGCACAGAGGCATACTGCGTTAAGAAGCTTCGATCTCACTACGGGCGCGCCAAAGTTCCGCTGGAACCTGCCGGGAGACAATAATGTATGCAACGATTTTGCGATCGGACCGGACAAGGCCCTCTATATTACTGACACTATTCCTGGCCGAATCTTCAGGCTGCCGGCGGGAGCTTCGGCGGCGGAACTTTACCTGGAACAAGCGACGCTTCGCGGCGTCGATGGCATCACCTTCCTGGATGGCACGCTCTATGTGAACAATGTGATCTTCAACAAGCTTTACCGCATCCCCGTTGATGCCACCGGCAAGCCGGGGTCGCCGGTCGATATCTGGATGGACCAACCGGTAAAAGGGCCGGACGGCATGCGTGCGGCGAACGGCAAACTCATCGTCGCGGAAAATGGCAGCGGCAAAATCTCCCTCCTCACCGTGAATGGCGACAAGGCAAGCGTGACCTTGATTAAAGATGGACTCAACACCCCCACCGGAGTCGAACCCGCCGGCGACACAATCTGGATCGCCGAACGTGGTGCAGGCAAAGCCCTGTCGATTCCTATGCCGAAATAGTTCGGTACAGGTGGCCCATTCAAGCCAGCTTTTGTCTTGAGTGGAGATGCTTCCATCTTCGGAAGAGGGGTGCAGTTTGAGCAAAAAACTTCAACACTTGTCATTCCGAAGCCAGGTTTATCGGGGAAGAGTCTGCTTTTTCTCAACGCCGCCACAGCGGATTCCTCGCGCGATAGTGCCGCGCTTCGGAATGACAAGTCCTTTAATTTCTGACCGCACCACTACCAGATCTTCTCAACCCTGTCCGTCTGGCCTGATTTGTGGCAACATCTTAATAGGAGAATCCCATGAGCAATCTCGACAGCATGTTAAAACGCAACAAAGACTTCGCCGCTCAACAGTCTGCCGCGGGCACACTGATGCCCTCGCTTCCTCGGTCGATGCCGAACGTAAAGGCGATCATCATCGGTTGCGCCGATATGCGGGTGGATCCCGCCCACGTACTTGGAATTAAACCAGGCGAAGCCGTCGTGATCCGCAACATCGGCGGTCGAATTACTCCTGGGTTGTTGGAGGAGCTGGGCATGCTCGGACGAATTGGCCAGGTTGCCGGAGAGGCTCCGGGAGGCGGCGGGGAATTTCACCTCATCGTACTTCAGCACACCGATTGCGGCATCACTCGCCTTCCCGGCGATCCCGCCATGCTGGCGCACTATTTTCAAATACCGGAGGGGGATGTCAAGAAAAAAGCAGTCACCGATCCGCGCGCGGCAGTTGCCATGGACGTTGCTTTTCTGCGGACGATTCCCGTATTGCCGGGCCCATGGCTTCTCTCCGGCCTCGTCTATGACGTGGCGACCGGGCTGGTTGAGATCGTCGTACCCCCCGCGCCGATTCGCAGTGCATAAAATGTCAACGCGCCAGAGTCGGAGAGGCGGCGGTTGACTGCGGCAAGGACTCCGCCACTATCCAGGCGACGCCGATCAGGGCGAGATTTATGGAGCTTTCGCTCCAATTCCAGTGGCTGGAGAGAGGACCGGTCAGGAGAATCCGATCGTTCACCAGCAGGCCAAAGCACGCGATCATGACGGTCAGCAGGATCGCGGCGAGCCGGGCCTTGATTCCGGTCAGGATTGCAAGGCCGGCCGCGATGAAGCAGACGCCGGTCGCGTAGCCCCAGAACACCTGACTGGGCGGCAGCCATTTGGGCACCAACGGAGCAGTCAGGTTCATATAAACAAAATGCGCTCCGCCCCAGATCAGCGTGCAAATTCCGAACGCCAGTTGGCACACACGAGTGATGCGCTGGGACAGCACGGCATCGATTGTTGGCCGCGGTGGCATAAACGATCAGCGCGCCCAAAGCGAGCGCGAGCTGCATGGAGAGTCCTTCATAGATGCCGTACTCGGCGTAATGGACAGGCAGTTGGCGGCCGTCCAGCACGATGACGACAAAGACTCCGTAGTAAACCGCAAGAGCCGCCGCTCCCCAAGCCGTCGTTCGGCGCCACTCGATGGCTCCAGCCGCAACCACGATAAACGCACCGGCGACATAAGCGAGAACGGTCCGGTAAGGAAAGTGATCGGGCACTGGCTGACCGGGATCGAATTCTTTAAACGCCAGTGAAGCCAAGCCCAGCGCCATCACACCCAAACCGTAGACGCGCCAGCCAAAGCCCAGACTTTTTTCGTCCGTCGTTTTCACCGTTCCAATATACGTCGCCAACGCCAGCCAGAGCGACTACTTTGATCAAAAATTAAGTAGTAGTCCAGCTTTAGAAAGATCCGTGTCAGGGCGTCGCCTTCAGGCGTGCCGACAAACTCGGAGATTCGATCACTCGCGTAGCGCAGCTCTTCGATATGCCACCCGCACAGGGACTAAAGCCCTTCCCTGCTGGTCTTAATTTCGGCACGGCTGAAGGCGTGCCCTGACACGAATCTCATTTCAAACTGCACCACTACCCAAAAGATACTTACCTTGACAGGTGGCCCATTCAAAGCTTGTCCCGAGCCTGTCGAAGGGCCCGCTTTCAGCCTCGGGTGAAGAGGTATTGGATCAAAAACAGGCAACTCTTCTGCGCCAGTTCTCCTTGGATGAACCAGATGGTGCTCTTAGCCGAGTCGTCGCTCAGTTAGAAGAAACGAACGAAGAGTTTAAGGACGACATATCTAAGCAGATCGAAGCAGCGGTGAAGGAATTTTCTTTGGATGACGACGATTCAGCACTTAGTCGGCTCGTTAAGAAAGTCGAAGATGCAAAGAATCAAATCACCGGGGAGTTTTCTCAGGACAACAAACACTCCGCCATCAACAAACTAAATTCGATGTTAATGGAGACAAAAGGCGCAATTGAGAACAATCTCACCCTAGACAATGAAAAATCGGCTTTATCGCGGTTGCAGAAAACACTCACTGACATAATGGACGATATTCGAAGCAAAAACGATAAATTCCAACAAGAGGTAGGTACGACACTCGCCACTCTGGTTACGAAACGCCAGGAAGCGCAACGCTCGACGACCCACGGGCTCGATTTCGAGGCCGAATTTTGTAACTTCTTGCAAAGCGAGGCACAAAAAGCTGGCGACATCTTCACCGCAACTGGCAGCAAGGTGGGTGCGATTCCGAAATGTAAAAAAGGAGACGTTCTCATTGAGATTAATCCCGAATCGCTGGCAAGTGGTCAACGAATAGTTCTCGAAGCCAAAGACGACAAGAGTTACAGCCTTGAGGATGCTCGCGCCGAAATTGACGAAGCCCGCAAGAATCGAGGAGCCAATGTTGGTATTTTCGTGTTCGAAAGAAGCCGCGCACCCAAGGGACAACTCCCCTTTCTTCGGATTGACAAGGATATCTTCGTGGTTTGGGACGCTTCTGATCTCACAACCGATGTTTATCTCAGAGCCGCTGTTAGTGTCGCAAAGGCTTTGCTGTTTCAACACGAAGCTTCGGAAAAGAAAATTGACGGTGATCTCAACGGGATTGAAGTTTCTGTCAACGCCATCGAGAAACATTTGGGAATTTTAATTCAATTGGAAACATGGACGGTCACAATTCAGACCAACAGTGGCAAGATGCTGAAGGAGATTAAGAAGCTTCGGGAAAGCGCTGATGAAGAGATAACCAAACTCCGAGGCTGCCTAGAAACACTAAAATTGGCTTAACAAATGTTTGCTCGATCTAACGCGAGAAGTTTCATCCTTGGATTAGCCCAATTGCAGCGGCCCGTCAGTGTCCTCAGCCTAGCACTAAGGTGTGATTGACGCTGACAGGCGTGAGTCTATAGTTAGCGGCGATGTGATGTCGAATTGTAAGAGTCTTGGTGGGCGGGAAGTTATATTCGTGGCCTTAGGAGGAGACGGTGAAACTCAAATTTGTCGCGATAATGTGCGTTGCCTTACCCTTGACCCTTTTTGGCAAAGATAAGACGACGATACAGATCGAAGTGGTTGGAACCGATGCTTGGCAAAGAGACTTGGCCATTCAACACGCGGCTACGACCGGAAAATCGGATACTAACTGCAACACCAATGGCAGCGTCGACGCCACTACATACGGCAACACGACGAGCGGTAGCGTCAATGCAACAACGAACTGCACGACGACCACTACGCCCGGAACATCCGCCTACACTACGCATTACGCCATCCAGCAGGAATCGGTTCACGCAATCCTAAACCAGGAACACGTAACCCTCTGGTGTCAGGCAGGATTCCGCAAGTGCGCTAACCTAACACCTGGAACCTACACTGCGGAAGCCGACGGCGACAAGGCCGTGCGGATATACGTGTACAGTCTCATCTCGCACAAACTGATGGGAAAGATGAAGTACCGATTGGTGGGGGGCTGGTAGCCGGGAAGACACAGGTACAGACGGGACGTAAACTAGGTCCTAATCGCAAAAACCAGTGAAAGTTCCGTCTGTTTCCTGACTTCGACCGTCCTTATGCCCGATCCTCAACGGGCAGTTCTTCTTCGTGGGTGTCGTCACCGAAGATCTCCTGTATTGTTTTCGTGAACATCGAATTCCCCCGAAGTCCACGGAAGAGAGGCCAATGGAGATAATGCCCCTTCGGGATGTCTCCTCCCGGGCCGATCTTCCTCATCAAGGCGAACGCCGCATCGAACCGTTCGGAGAGCACACTCTCTGCCAATCGAAGACTGTTGTTCGTAGCGCTCCAGTCATGCCTAGACAGAATCTCCGTGCACTTGTTCTTGTCGCCGCTCAGCGAATAGGCCAGGGCCCGATTGATGACGAAGGATAGACGCCATTCCTCTGACGCATGTCTCCTGGACAAGGTCGTATCAGCGAAGTCGAGCAGCGCCTTAGCCAGTTCGTATCTGCCTTGCTCAATTATGTCCAAAGCAGAATCTTTCAGACTAGAATCAGCTTCCCGAGTTTCACGTGGCACGACCTTACGCCACAAGACCTGCGAAAGCTTCACCCCTATCTCGCAAATGATGTCACTCGCTCTCCCGAAATATGGGCCGTCCACGTAGAGCGCGGTTCCTCGTGAGATTTTCCCCAACTCAACGCCCTCGGCGCGACACTTTGTCATGTACTGCGTCGAGACGATGCCGTCTGCGTGCGCAAAGAGGTTCCGGCGTTCAGTGACTTCAACAAATCCAGGCCAAGCCGCCAGACCTTCTCGCAACTTTATGTCGAACCTCTTCTCTAGCCAGTCAAATTGCTCCGAATGAGACTTACGTAAGAGAGTTTCCACTTCCTTCTCAACGATAAACTCGCGAGCACTCTCCATCGACGGGAATTGCGATAGCTCGGCAAAAGTGAAAGTCCTTTCAGACGCCCGGAGAGCTTCCGGCTTTTGCTTGAAGAGAGCACGCGCTAGGCTCCCGACAAGCGCGTCGTAGCGGCTCACGAGGGCTAAGAGGAAGGTTCGAGGCAGAATATGTTGTGCTGCATGGAGTTTGTCCAGTTCGCGGCCGAGCACGTGAAACCCATGGCAGTGGTCGTGCGATCTGATCGTCACAAATTGCCGACCGTCCCTCGTAATCGTGTCAGCGTATGTTGCGATGTAGGTGTCATAATCTTTATGAGCGGCGTCATGTGCCTTTTGCACAATCGCCATCGAGCTATCAATCGTCATGCGTAAGCTATCGACGGCGCTCACAAAACGCGAGATTTCATCACCGATCGCTGATGCTCCAACTTGATTAACATTCTGCATGTAAATCTTGGCCTTTTCCTTTTCAGGAACTTACCACTTGGCGCGTGACGGTTCAACACGAGTGCGAAGAACACCGACCTCGATTCCACCCGTCCCCTGCTCCAAGCTCCTGTATAGTGACTCAACCACCGGAGGCCCCATGCGTCACCGAATTTCCGTACCTGATATGCGTCGTAGTCCTGATGACCGCGGCCAATGCACAGCAAAGCCGTTGGGCGGCGTCCGACGACAAGACTGCGAAGTTTATGATCGACATGGAACGCAAGTGGGCCGAAGGGGTTTGCGCGGACAATGGAGTTGTCAGTGAGTTGTTGGCCGACGATCTTCAGGGCACCAGCACTGGCGGCGAGCGCTTCAATAAAGAAGATGAACTACGCGATGAAAAAGGCCCACGCTCGGCCCACGGCTGCGGACTCGACACGGCCAAGGTACGTTTTTTCGGTGAAACTGAGGCCATTATTTATGGCAGCGAGCACGCTATCGGCAAAGACAAAACGCGGCCCGACGCGAAGGTGTGCCAGGTCTGGACCGATACCTGGTTGAAGCGCGATGGTAAGTGGCAGATCGTTGCTTCGCAGGACAACAGAATCGATTGCAAGTAGTTTCGAACGCAAGGTCTCTCCACTGCGCGGAACGATCCTTGCGAAGCTCCGGTCGAGATAACAAGCTGGGGGAGATTGAAACATCCCCACTCAACCCAAAAGCGGCCTTGAACGGGCCAATGTTGGCGGAGTCAGAAATTAAAGGACTTCTCATTCAGAAGCGCGGCACTATCGCGCGAGGAATCCGCCTAGCTGCCGTTGAGAAAAAGAAGATTTCTCGCCGATAGACCTGGCTTCGGAATGACCAGTATTGAGGTTTTGTTGCTTAAACTGCACCACTACCCACCCGTCCATATTTCTTTCGTGCAGTCGTCTTCGCCGTCCTTTTAGATTTCTTAATCGCCACCGCGCCCGGCTTGTACTCGCTTTGCACCAGTCCGCCGGGATAGGTGCGTGTGGCAACATGATGCAGAATGATATCGCGGGGCACCGGCCCAAACAGTGGGATTCCATCGCCAATCAATACAGGAACACGGGTGACTACCAGGCGATCGATGAGTCCGGCGTTCAAGAATCGCTGAATGGTGATGCCGCCATCGATGTAGGCGTGTTTAAAACCACGGGCCTTCAGTTGAGTTACGATTTCGGACGGCCCCCCGGCCATCTGTTCAACCACACCGTCTTTAATCGTTGAGAAATCGAGCGGACGGCGGCTCAGCACCACTACCGGCTTCTTTCCGTAAGGCCATTTGTCGAAAGCCAACACAACTTCAAAAGTTTTTCGTCCGATCACAAGCACATCGACACTGCTAAAGAACTCTTCGTAGCCATGCGGCTCGGCGCCGCCTGCATCCAAGAAATCGAGCGCATGATTCGTCCTGGCGAGAAACCCATCGACGCTCACACCACAGAAGACTGAGAGTTGCATGGACACCCCTGATCTGATTTCAATGAGTCTGGGAACTGCCCACTCTAGCCAAAACCGCGCTTGAATGGGCCACCCGCCAGATGGAGGCCGCTACCGGCCGATCACGGCAATTTTGTACGCCAGCAGAGCAGGTACGGTTGCTAAGGCGATCACGGCAGACAGCGTATACCGTCGAACGAAGTAAAGAGTTACGGCTGCCCAGCAGGAGCAAACTGCTATCAAACCGCCGCCAACGTAGGGTGTGGCCACGGCGATCGAGAAGTTCGTGCCGAGCGTGTGCCGGAGGCGGAAGAATTCCCCTAGGGTCCTGACGACGATCAGAAATTCAATCGTGATTCCTATCTGAGCCCAACGTTCTCTGGTCACGGGGAGAATTGTACTCCGTAACACATGCGCTCGATCGCCTGGCCTACCCGACCACGTCAGCCGCGCCGCGCTGCCTCGATCTTGGCGACGTCGATCTTCTTCATCGGCATCATCGCCGTCGAAGGCACGCTTTGCCTCCGCGCCGCCAGCCGAGAGCGCTTCCATCAGCACCCGCGGGGTGATTTGCCAGGAGAGGCCCCAGCGATCTTTGCACCAACCGCACGAACTTTCCTGGCCGCCGTTGCCGACGATCGCGTTCCAGTAGCGGTCGGTTTCTTCCTGATTGTCGGTCGCCACCTGAAAAGAAAATGCTTCACTTTGCTGGAACACGCGGGCCGCCATTCAGACCGAGACAGGGGATACCCAGAACCGTGAACTCCACCGTCAGCACATCGCCCTGCTTGCCGCCCGGGTAATCGCTCGGCGCTTTGTGAACGGCGGTCACTTTACTATCTGGAAAGGTCGCGGCGTAGAAGCGCGCGGCATCCTGTGCGTCGTTATTGAACCAGAGGCAGATGGTATTTTTCGGACTCGAACTCATGAGGTCTCCCTTGCTTCTCTTTCTTAGATTAATGAAAATCAGATGAATCGAGCAGTGCGAAGGTTGCGCGCGGAGGCGCGGAGATTTAGAAGTCTTATTTTCTGCTACTCTACCCAATCGCGTAAATTCTGGAGGGCCCGATGATCCGCTCGCTTGTTCTGTCTCTCTGTTTTCTTGGCGCCGCAGGGATGCTTGCTTCCGCGCAAAGCAACTCGATCTCGGAGCAGGCGCGCAAGCTGCATTTTTCGTCGATCGTTCTGGACACGCATGACGACACCACGCAGCGCTTTTCCTCCAGTGATTTTGATCTGGGCAAGCGCAACCCCACCGGCAGCATCGATATTCCGCGCATGCGCGAAGGCGGGATGAACGCCATCTTCTTTTCCATCTGGATTGATGGCCGCATTATGGGGCCGCCGGCGATTCAGAAAGCTCTCGACCAGATCGATGCAGTGCATGAAAACGTGCGCAAGTATTCGAAGGATCTCGCCTTCGCACGCACTGCCGACGACGTCCGACGCGCCCATGCCCAGGGAAAGATCGCCGTCCTGATCGGCGTCGAAGGCGGCCACATGTTGGGCAACGACATTCGCATGGTGCGAATTTACAGCGCTCTTGGCGTGCGCTATATGACGCTGTCGCATTTCTACAACGACGAATGGGCGGACTCATCCACCGACAAGCCCGCACACAACGGCCTCACCGATTACGGCAAGCAAATCGTGACCGAGATGAATCGCCAGGGAATGCTGGTCGATATCTCACATGTTTCCGACAAAACGTTTTACGATGCGCTGGCCATCAGTAAAGCGCCACTCATTGCTTCGCATTCTTCGTGCCGCGCGCTTTGCAATCATCCCCGCGACATGACTGACGACATGATTAAGGCGCTGGCGGCGAAAGGCGGCGTGATCCAGATTAATTACGAAAAGAGCTTTCTCGACCAGTCCTACAAAGATGCAGCCGACAAGCAAGGCGGCGTCGTGGGCACGCTCGACCGGCTAAAGAAAGAATGCGGCGACGACGACGCTTGCGTGGAAAAAAAGATGGCGGAGCAGGAAAAGCAGGACACCGCCGACGGAAAACTACCGCACGTTTCCTGGACGGAAATCATCGATCACATCGACCACGCCGTCAAACTGGTTGGCGCCGACCACGTGGGACTAGGCTCCGATTTCGATGGCGCTAACATGCCGGATGGAATGGAAGACGCCTCTCACCTGCCGCAAATCACCGATGCTCTTCTCAAAAAGGGATACTCCGAAGACGACATCCGTAAAATTCTCGGCGAAAATACGCTGCGGGTAATGGCCGAGGCGGAAAAAGTAAGTCGCGACATGCAGGCACAGAAGTAAAAGCTTGGTTGGAGAGACTACTTAGTTGCCCCTTCGACTTTAGTCCCGTAAGCGAGGCTCGCGTACCAATCGCCCCGGCCTTCGGGCGTAAGGTCCAGGAAGTGCCAGATAGGAGTGAGCAGATCGATGCCGCGCTCCTGGATGTTGGGCGCCATCCTGGGATGCGCTGTATAGAAATGACGAACGGTTCCCTTGGCATCGCGGGTGAAAACCGAAATGGTGGAGTCCTGAGCGCCTTCGCGGTCTTCGCTGCCGAAGTCGTATTTGAAAGTGCTGCTGCCGGCGCTGAGGAGTCTCATTTTGTCCCATCCACGCTCGCGAGCATAGGCGCGCAGAGCCGGGAGTTCGGCCGCGGCGACCACAGCAAAGTCAATATTCTGGGCGAGGTGATGGGCGACTCCATTCGCACCATCGAGCCATGCAGTACACATGGGGCAAGGCTTAGCCTGCTTTTTTCCGAACATGAAGTGATAAATGACAAGCGAGCGATCAGGCTTAGTGAACAGCTCGCTGAGGCGGACGGTTCGCGCAGGCGCGTCCCCTGCGTTGCGGTCACGTGGACCCTCTTCGAGTTGGTAGTCCTGAACAGTCGCGCCTTCAGGAAGGTTACGGCGGATGTCAGCAACCAGCTCGCGCTGGCGCATGAGTTCGATTTCGGCGAGGCGAAGCTGCTCGCGCTCCTTCAGATATACGCGAGATTCGTTGGTCAGATTGGTTTGCCGATACGTTCCATCAGCCACGGTGTGAACCATGATGATTGCCTCCTCATGGGAATCTTCCGAAAGCACGAATGAGGTGCAATCGGGTGCTTCCCGTACGTCGAATTCAGACCTTTAGCGCGCCGCGGAATGCCCTCCCGGCATAGTACGATTCGGCGCCATTATGATACGTGAAAACGGTGTTGAAGCGGCGATCGCAAAAGAGAGCGCCGCCGAGTTCTCTGATATTAGAAGGTGTTTTCACCCAGCTGGAGGTTTTTGTATCGAACTCGCCGAGCTTCTGTAATTCGCGATACTGTTCTTCGGTTAAGAGCTCAATGCCCATGGCCGCGGCCGTCTCAGCGGCGTTACCTTTAGGTTTATTTTCTTTCCTTGAATCCAGCGCTTCACGGTCGTAGCAAAGGCTTCTGCGCTCTTTAGGGCTTTCGGCCGCGCAGTCATAAAAAATGTATCCGCCCGTTTTCTTGTCCTGACCAACGACATCGGGTTCGCCGCCTGTCCTTTCCATTTCGCTGATTGACCACAGTTTGTCTGGATTGGCTTCCAACTTTGCTCGTACCGGGGCCCACGCCATACCTTTATGGAGCTCCGTGTTTTTCTCAAACCGGATTTTCAATACGCTGAGCAGTTCTTCACGTTGTTTAGATGACAATTCCTTTTTACCGCTTGAAGCTTTCGGCATAATTTGCAATCTCCTTGGATTTACGATTTTTGTGGTGGAGGCGTCCAGAGGGGCGCTTTCATGCCGAACTGCTCGGCATACTCCGTGTTCAGACGCTGCCAATCGAACTTCATCGCTTCGCCACCAACGATGCGGTTGATGGGATTTCCACTGAGAAGGTGGTCCAGAACATCCAAACAGATGTGCCAGCCCGCTGCGCCCCACGAGATGAAGCGGCGATCGATGTTGTGCCACAGCGTCAGACGGGTGCCACCATCAACGGCTTCGAGTTCCCATCGCAAGTCGTTGCCACCCCAGTTGTACTCAAGAATTGAGGGTGCATCGGCCCGCGTCACGGTTGTTTCGGAAACGGTCAGCTTGGGTGCTGCCACCGTGGTGAGCTTCACTGTGGTTCCAACCGTACCCAGATTTCCGTCGGCGTCAAAGGGAGCCCACTCGCGGAGATGCGCCGGGTCGGTAATTGCTTCCCAGACCTTTTCCGGCGAGTGCCGCATTTGACGCACGAGAATGAGTGTCCATCTGTCTCCGTCTTTTTGTACCTGGGCTCCGCTGGCTGGCCCTGGAGTGTACTGCTCATGGTTGATCATCTTGTCGTCCTTATTTCGAATAACTCGCCAGCTGCGTCAACTGAATGAGGTTGCCGCAAGTGTCTTTCAGCATCGCGATGGTCGAGCCGGTCACGTCGGTCGGCGGCATGGTGAACTCGGCTCCTCGGGTCTTGATCTGCTCACAGTCGCCTTTGATGTCATCGGTGAAGAACATGATTGCGGGCTGGTTCTGCTGAAACATCGCCTGCTGGTACGCTTTGGCTGCCGGGTTGTTGTTCAGGGCCAAATGCAACTCAATGCCGTGCGGATCCTCGGGCGAGGCCACAGTCAGCCAGCGATATGGGCCCTGACTGAAATCGGTCTTCTTGGTGAAGCCGAGTATCTCAGTATAGAAGCACAAGGCTTTGTTCTGGTCGTCCACATATAGGCTGGTCACTTTGACTTTCATTTCGTTTTCTCCTTTGTTACGGCTGCGGTTTCGACCGCGTCGTCTTTGTCGAGGTCTGTGGGTTTGTTGGTATTGCCGATCCATGCGGGCGCTGACTCATGCGGTCAAGATGACGTTCGAGAGCATCGACGTGAGCGGACCAGAAGCGGCGGAACGGAGCCAGCCAAGCATCCAGCTCCTGAAGCGGTTCGGGTTTCAGCCGATAGAAACGGCGTTGTGCGTCCACGGTAGACTCCACGAATCCGGCGTCGCGTAAGACTCGCAGGTGCTTGGACACGGTCGGCTGCGACATACGAAGCCGACGCTCGATCTCTCCCACCGAGTGTTGTGAAGAGAGCAGAAGTCCCAGTATCGCGCGGCGGTTCGGCTCCGCAATAATTTCGAAAACGGATTCCATGCACCTTGTATACGCCATATAGCATATACGTGTCAAGGCATATATTGAACGGTGGGAACTCGGCTATCGCGCAACCGGTTGGAATTTGAGAGGAGGGTTCGGATCTTATTAAGCCAATCACTCCGGCGGTTCGGAACAATTGGCGGGGACGACGGGACTCGAACCCGCGGCCTCTGCCGTGACAGGGCAGCGTTCTAACCAACTGAACTACGTCCCCACTTTGTTTTCTTACCTTTATCGGAAACCCGCGTGTTTAGTGGCTTTCCTTAGGTTCAATCGATTCGGCTGTGTCGCTTGTTTCAACCTCGTAGAACCAAATTCCGAGATTAATGGACACCATGAACACCAAGCTAAATAGCCGTCCGAAAGTGTACTACAGGCAAACACCAACCCAGAGCAGCTGTCCCTGCTCCGAGAAATGAATTGTAGCAGAGCCAATTCACATCAGTACAGATTCTGTACGAATGTGGCGAGCTTGAGGAGCATGTTCTGCACTGCTTTGGCCCCCAGCCCAACAGACTTCAAACCTGAATTCCAGTAGCGCTGTCATGAGTTTCAGTCCCGTGTATCACTTTTCGGTCATGTTGACTTCGTGATCGGTGTTGGTAGCAGATTCGGTATCAGAATTGTCAGTTCGCCGACTTGTTCCCTGTTCACGGTGCCACGCAGGTGGGCGTGATCCATCATCCAAGTCTCGGGAATGATCTCGCCGACCAAATGTCCATGACAGAAAAGCCGCACCACCGAACTCTCAGAAACGACAATTCCCACGGCTTTGGTAACCGCGCTCATGTTGGCGGCGGCGATGTGACGGCTGCCGAGCCCTAACGGCACGTCCACTTGTGCGGCCACGGCATCGAGATAGCGGCACGCGGAAAGGACAATCCCTTCGCGACTGACCACAAACCCGCCATCCAGTTGTGCCAATTCCTTGATCGTTCCGCGTAGGTTGAGATTGGTGAGATGCAGTGAAGACTCAGGATGCCCCGATAACGGATCCAAAATCAATGGTCTAGATCTTGCGAGCACGGCAATCTCGTCCCCTAGTGTAAATAGGGTGCCAATGCGTCTTCCCTCGCGACCCTCGCGAGCAATTTCCACCGCGAGCCCAATCAGGGACGCCAGGACGTCAGGATCATATTCTGTTACCTGGCAGAGAATGCTTTCAAACATCCATCGACTCCTCACTTCGGCCAGACGGCGAAATGCATTCTATTTTGGATGAAACCCGATGCCAAGAAGATGCAGGCGGTGCTGAATCCGGGAGGAATTACGATCACTTTCCATAAGCCCTTAATGCGGGATACGGGCGTCATTACTTGACTTGCTATGACGGATCGTTCGTGCGGCAGTATTGTCACCGAGTTCGAGCAGATCATGCCACGAGGGTGGGCCTTCGCTGCCCGCGATATAGTTGGGGAAGTCCGGCGCTGGCAGATGTGCCCATCCTTCTTCAATCGGCGTGATGATGCGCCACTCCGCCTCTACTTCGTCTCGGCGTGTGAATAGCGTCGCATCGCCACGCATCGAGTCGAGCAGCAGAGTTTCGTACGCAACTGGCCCTTTCGACCCAAAGCTCGCTTGATAAGAGAAGTTGGCCTGAACCGTTACCGTCTGCATTTGAGTTCCTGGTCGTTTCGCATCGAACGAAATCGAGATTCCCTCATCTGGTTGAATGCTAATTGTGATGACATTTGGGGCAATCCCCGACGATGTGGTCGCAAACAAGGCCTGCGGTGAGGGTTTAAGGTGCACGCGGATCTCCGTCAAATTTCGTGCCAGACGTTTTCCCGTCCGGATGTAGAAAGGAACTCCCGCCCAACGCCAGTTCTCGATCTGAAACTTTACGGCCGCGTAGGTTTCGGTTGTGGAGTCGGGATTCACGCCTGGTTCTTGCCGATAGCCAAGAACTGGTTTCCCGTCAATCACGCCGGAACCATACTGCCCTCGCACGGTGAATCGCGCTACGTCCTCGACACTCATCGGCCGGATGGATCGGAATACCTGCACCTTCTGTTCCCGTACGGAATCCGCATCGAATGCGACAGGCGGTTCCATCGCAGTCAACGCCAGCAACTGAAGCAAATGGTTCGCTACCATATCGCGTAGGGCGCCCGTCTCTTCGTAGAACGCCGCGCGGCTTTCCACTCCCACCGTTTCGGCTGCAGTGATTTCCACATAGTCTATGTAATTCCTGTTCCACACTGGTTCGAACAGCGAATTACTGAAGCGGAAAACGAGGATGTTCTGCACCGTTTCTTTGCCAAGATAGTGGTCAATCCGGTACACGCTTTTCTCGTCGAATACATCGTGTACAACATCATTAAGCGCTTGCGCCGATTCCAGGTCTCGCCCGAAGGGCTTTTCCAGGACAATTCGCGTCCACCCTTTATCGCGACGGTTCAGCCCAACGGCTCCCAAGCCTTCAATGATGGGTCCCGCTACTGACGCGGGCGTCGACACGTAGAACAAACGGTTTGGGCTCGAACCATTCTTCTCCATCTCATCCAGGCGAACACGCAACTGGGGATAGAAATTCGGATCGTTTATGTCGCCCACCATGTAGTGGAGCCGCTGTTCAAAGTCCTCCCATCCTGATTTGCTGAAGTCGCGCGCGTCTTTCGACTTGGCCGCTCCCTCCCCACTCTTCTTGCGAAACTCTTCAGAACTCATGGGGGTGCGGCCGATCCCGAGAACTTCAAACTGCGGGTTCATGCAGCCCTCACATGCCAGGTTGTAGAGGCCCGGAATCAGCTTCCGCTTCGTCAAATCGCCCGAAGCTCCAAAAATGATCAGGACACACGAATCCCCGGTTGGCAGGGGTTCTTGTGATAACTTCTCGAGAGGACTGGCTTGGATGGTCGCAGACATAAATTTTCTCTACTCTATAGATGCTCTCGATATCGATATCGATTTTGAACCGTAATCGGAAATTGACCTGCTGCGACGACCATTCTGGAACTAGGCCGGAAACGAACTTCCGAACATAGGCCGCTTACTCTTCGACTGCTCTTCCGTGGCCTCATCCTGAATGACGTCCCAATGCTCGACCAGGATTCCGTTTTGAATGCGCACAATGTCTGCGGCAATCCAATTCACAGGAGCACCAAAATCGCTAAATCTTCCGTGCACGATCACGAAATCTCCTTCCGCCAGGATCGTCCCGGATTCGTACTTCAATGTTGGTGGGATGCTCTTGATGAGATTGAACAGTCCCTCACGACCGGGTTCGATATGAGCGCTATGCTGAACGTAGTCCGGAGACCAGAATCGTTCCGCGGCTGCATAATCGCGCTTGTTGAAGAGTGTGTCGAACGCTTTCAGAACGAGGGCCTTGTTTTGTTCGGGTGTAGTCTTTGGCATATTGATTCCTTTCGTGCTTAGGAGATCACTTCGATTGCGTCAACTCGTGAGGGATAGAACGCCAAGTACTCTTTGATGCTGGCGACGGCCTCGTAAGGATGCTCGTATGTCCAAACGGCGTATTCCGATTTCGATCCGCCGATAGGAATGCTGTAGTACGTACAGTCACCCTTGTAGGGACAATACGTGTAATGCGTTGTCCGAACGAGCAGCGACATGTCAGCATCGTTTCGTGGCAAGTAATAAACAGGCGGATATCCCTTCTCCTCCAGCCGAAGCACTTGCACCGATTCAGCCACGATCTTTCCCGCGACCGTGACACGCACCTTGCCCTCAGCCGGAGAAATCGTGATGGGATGGTCAGGCCCAGGAATCTTGATCTCTTTGCCTTTACTGACTTTTGTCTCCATTGCGCTCCTTGAGTACTCGTCACAACTTCGATCCGCCATCGACGGGGATGCTCGCGCCCGTAATCCAGCGTGCCCCATCGGACGCCACAAAAGCGACTACATCAGCGATGTCTTCAGGTTTGCCGATCCGCTTTAATGCCTGCATCCCGAGGGTGACCTCGCGGCCGGCTTCTGTCTTCGTAAAATTTGACATATCCGTGTCGATCACACCGGGGGCGACCGCATTTACGCGTATTCCGCTTGGCCCGAGAATGGCGGCCCAGTGCTTGACCAAAGTCTCAATTGCTCCTTTGGTAGAGGCATAGGCAAGGATTGAGGGATTTTCCAAACCGGGCTTGCCCACGACGGTACGGGCCACAGCCGAAGAGATAAGAATGATATTTGAGCCCTCACCAAGGATTGGCAGGAGTTGCTGCACCAGGAAAAACGGACTTCGGACATTTGTCGCAAAGAGGTTGTCAAAATCCTCTACCGTGTAATCCGCGATACGCGCCGCCTTACTGATTCCAGCATTGAGCACAAGCACATCCAATCGGTCACCGACGATGGAGCGCACTTGTTGCGCGAGCAATGCGGCACCGTTCGGAGTTCCTAGATCCGCCGAGATCGCCTCCGCGCGTCCACCTTGCGCCTGGATCGTCGGAGACGAGAGATTCCGCCTCCTGTTTAGAACGGCCATAGTGAACAAGGACTCGCGCACCGGCCTGGGCAAGCGCGAATGCCGTTGCACGCCCAATACCGCGTGACGCGCCTGTGACAAGTGCTGTTTTGTTTTGTAGCATCGACATTTTATTTTCCCTCACAATCTAATTCGTCAACGGACGGCTGTTGTGACCGACTCCGATTGCTGTCCATAAAAGGGATAATCCGTGTAGCCGTGAGCATCGAAGGTGTAGAACGTGTTGCGATCGTACGCATTCAGAGGCAACCCGAGTTGGATGCGCTTTGGCAAGTCGGGATTCGATAAGAAATGCCGCCCGAACGCAACCAGATCAGCATCTCCTTTTTCTACGACTTCCTCGGCCGTGTCAGGTTCAAAGCCACCGGCTGCGATGATTCTCCCGTTGAATATCTTTCGAAGCCGTGCCGACGCAATCGCGTACTGACCCTCGGCCGTGACCACGTTTCCACTTACCCGCGGCTCGATGATGTGCAGATAAGCCAGACCGAATTGATTCAATTCGTTTGCGACATAATCGAACAATGCGTCTGGATCACTATCGGACATGCCATTCCACCGGCCGCCAGGCGCAATGCGGACGGCCAGGCGATGACCGCCCCACACCGAAACCAGTGCTTCCATCACTTGAAGCAGGAAGCGGGACCGATTTTGGAGGGAACCGCCATAACTAGTCTCAGCCATCGTGGGCTTTTCGACATAAGCCGCGTAGACCAGGTCCGTTACTTTATTAAGAGACGAAAAAGCCTTTGTCGTGCCCTCGCGATCCATAAGGTCAACGCTGATGTGAGGGGGAGCGGCCTGATTCCGATAGGTAGGAGCGGGTCGCCGTGCGGCTGTGGTGATTCCCCATCTTGGGTCCGCTGCGACGGCGTCGACGACACCTGTACCGAGGACGCCGTAGGGTCCCACGATCAGGATCTGACGCTCTGGGAGGCGTATTTCAGAAGTGGCGGACATGACATTTCTTCCTCTCGGAAACAGAACAGCCCGCCGCGGATTCGTTTCAATCCGCGGGACTGTCACTCTCACTTCTCGTCGACGCCTAGCCTTTGTTGCAGGAAATAGGCGCTAGTTTGGAGTCGTACGAGTCGAGGAGCATTCGCTCACGCGTTCATTCCGCCATCCACGGTAAGATTCGCTCCCGTGATGTATGAGGCCTCCGGACTGGCGACAAACGCCACCATCGCGGCGATCTCATCCACATGTCCGTAACGATTGAGCGCCGTGGCGGCCTTCTGGGGCACCGCCCAATCGCCCGAGGCTGGATTCAACTCTGTGTCGATCGGACCCGGCTGAACGTTGTTCACCGTGATGCCCCGGCCCCCCACTTCTCTTGAAAGCGCCTGAGTGAACATCTTGACCGCGCCTTTCGTGGCCGCGTAAGGCACAAGTCCAGGAGCGACCGCACGCTCGCCAACTGCCGAGCCGATCATGATGATGCGACCACCCTCTTTCATATGCTTCAGCGCCGCGTGCGTCGCTACGAATACGCCGCGGACATTGATGTCGAGAACTCGATTCATCTCTTCCAGCGTGGTCTCCTCGAACGTTTTCGGAATCGCCGTACCGGCATTATTCACAAGGACGTCAAGCCGGCCGAATGTCGCAACCGTTTTTTCGACCGCCGCTTTGCCGGCGGCGGCGTCCGCGGCATCGGCCTGAATCGCAATCGCTTTTCCGCCCGCGCCCTCAATCGCTTTTACTACGGCCGTGGCCGCGTCGGCACCTTTCGTGTAGGTAATGGCGACCTTTGCTCCATCTGCCGCCAGACGCTTAGCGATGGCAGCACCGATGCCTCGCGAACCGCCCGTGATGAGTGCAATTTTCCCTTCCAACTTCTTTGACATTGCGCATCTCCTTAAAATTAGGCACATGCTCTTCAGGCATGAGCCAAATCTTGTCGCTCGCCCAGGGCATCCGAATCACTACATTGGATTACGCGGTTGGCAAGTAGTAGCGGATTTGAAGCATACTTTGTTAAGCTTGGCAGCGATGCTTGACAAGCATGGGGCTGGAAATGGAATTACGACACCTGCGTTATTTCGTTGCGGTCGCTGAAACCGGGAGTCTGAGCCTGGCGGCAAAATCCAAGTTGCATACCTCGCAGCCCTCACTCAGCCGCCAACTTCGAGATCTTGAGGAAGAAATTGGCGCCCAACTCTTGACGCGCACAGCTCGTGGCATCGCGCTGACACCGGCGGGTCGCGCCTTTCTCGATCACGCGCGAGGAGTTCTGTTGCAAGTTGACGCCGGGGCCGAAGCTGCACGCCGGGCTGTTCATCCCGCCAAGCCTTGCTTCTCGATGGGCTTTTTGACCGGACATGAATTGATCTGGATGCCCGAAGCCTTGCGGATATTGCGCGATGAGTTGCCGAATATCGATGTGATGATCTCGAGTCAATATTCGCCGCAACTTGCCGAGGGGCTTTCGAAAGGAACAATCGACGCTGCTTTTCTTCGAAAGGAACGAGCGCTGCCAGACCTGGCATTTCGTCTTCTCGTGAAGGAGCCTTTGGTTATGGTCTTGCCTGGCGACCACCGTCTCGCTGCGCTTAAAACGATCAGTCCACGGGAACTGGCGGGAGAAACATTCGTGACCGTGTCGCACACGGCTCCGGTGCTGCGAGCAATCATCGACAATTACCTGAAGCGATCGCGAATCAATATCACGCCAGCTCACGAGGCGGACCACGTCACCATGGGAATTTCCTTAATCATGTCGACTCGCGGCGTGGGGCTGTTACCTGCCTACGCTCAGAACTTTCTTCCCGCGTCAGTGACGAGCCGCCCTTTGAAAGGGGATGTCCCGACCGTCGATTTGGTCCTCGGCTACAAAAAGTCGAACCAGTCTCCGATCCTCAAGCTCTTGCTTTCGCGATTGGACGAGTTGATCGCTCGCGCGTCGACGAAGAGCCCGTAGAAAACTGGAAACGTACCTGGTTCGCCAGCGCTGGCTTTCGCCAAGTTCTCATGATTGGCTATTCTGCCGAAGTCACTACGACCAGCTCCAAACTTTCGGCCTTTTCATTGTCTGATCTTTTGCCGGCAATGGACCGCGATGAACTCCTCCTTCGCGGACTGTTCCATACGAAAGTGAACAACGAGGGTAATCTTGTCTGCACTTTGCATCCCGTCCTCCGTTCCACGCGTGCCGCCGGTGATATCTGGGCCAAGCCGCCATCGACGAACAATTCGATGCCGGTTAGGTAGCTGGCGTGGTCGGAGGCCAGGAATAAAACGGCCTTCGCGATTTCATCCGCGGTGCTGGCACGGCCCAGAAGAATGTTGCCTAGAGAGCTCCGGACAAACTGATCACCTGTTCCTGTGTCATCCCAAGCGAAATGTTGTAGCCCGGTGTCGGGATGACGCCGGGACTTGATTGCATTCATCCGGATATTGCGCTTCGTGAGGTCTACCGGCCGAGTTTCTCACCGAAGGCGGTCGCGCAGCGGGTGTATGACAATCCCAAGCAGCCTTGGTGGGTGGTGTGGAGGGTGAGCCAGTCCGCAGAGAACTTGTCGCTCTCAGAGTCAAGGAGCAGGATGCCTTACGCCGGCGCTTTGAGCGAGCCAAATCAGAAGGCGATCCTCCGAACTATGCGGATGCCGCCGCTGTTGCCCAATTTGTCACTGCCATCTATCAGGGTATGACAGGCAATTGTGCTGAGATCAATTCAGCTTTGCGTTTTCTGCCAGGGCTTGCTTCAGAACGGGGACATCCGGATCGGCGTCCTTCCAAAGCGTGAGGAATTCTTGTGATGCCAGGCGAGCTTTTTCCTTTTCCCCTTGCAAGGCGTAGGCCCGTGCCAGCCCCAGATGAGCCATTACGCCGATTGGTTCATTCAATACCATTCCCGGCTGATTCAGAACTTCTTGAAATTCCGCCGCTGCGGCCCCGCCGTCGTGGATCGCCAGGTAAGCTTCTCCGCGCACGAAAACCGGATAAAGGTTGATCATGGTGGCTTGCGCGGGTTGACCGATTTCGTAGGGACGCGCCGGTTTCAGTAATTCGATTGCGCCTTCGGGGTTACCCGCGTCCACCGCAATTTGCCCACGGATGGCCGGCAGGTAATTCATTTGGACGAGCGTGTTTTCTGGAAACTTGCTGGCAAGATCATCGGCCAACGACTGGGCCCGCTTCCGGTCCCCTGCGAAGGCATAGGCCAAGGCCACAACCGCTTTAAGGTCCTGACCGCTCGATGCATCCAGGGTGTTGCGAACTTCTCGTTCAGCCTCAGAGAAATTGCCGAAAAGTGCTTCCCGCATGGCGGCGTCCGCGCGGTAGCCGGCGGCAGTTTCTTTTTGATCGGCGCGGATGGCCGAATCAAATGCACGTCGTGACAACTCCCGTGCCTCTTTCAGTTTTCCGAAATAGGCCTGGGTGCAGGATTGAAAGTAGAGACTCTGATCTTCGACTCCGGGTTGGCCGGCTACCGCCGCTGCCTCGCGTGCCATTGCCTGCCGGTCATGCTCAATAAACGCGACCAGATACAAGTTGTTATGGTCGACGGGCATGCCGAAGTGTCCGGATTCGGCTTCCGCGAAAGTCGCTTTCGCTTCCTTCAAGCGGTTCAATGCAATGTATGCCGAAATAGTATTGCTGTAGACCTCGCCATCCTGTCCCAGGCGCAAACCTTGCAGAGTTTCCGTCAGGGCTTTTTCGTTCTGACCCATTTGCGTATAAATGAATCCAAGGTTGACATGCGGACTGGGCGACTGCGGGCGCAGGTCAGACCATAGCTGATAAGCTTCGGCCACTTTTTGCAGATCGCCGGTGACGAAGCTGTGATAAGCCGAGTCAATCTGGACCTTTTCCAAGTCAGTTCCGCGGTCCCGCAGCTCGTGAGCTTTGGTGGCATATTTTGCCGCTAATGAACTTTCTCCGGCGTCAAAGTAAAGAGTCGCCAGACCGCTGTAAGCCTTGGCGAATGACGGATCAAGAGCTATGGCCTTCTCGTAGTGAGGAATGGCAGCGACCGCGCCCTTTTGGTTTTCCACCTGTCCACCCAGCGTGTATTCCTTCAGGGCGTCGAGCGAGCCGGTCGTTGCCTCGCGAAGTGGAACGTCGAATTTCTTGATCGTGGAAATCGACTCACCCAGCTTTTGCCGAAGTCCTGATGCGGCCCGTCCCAGAGCAGAAATAACCTCCTCCTTCGATTTTGCGGTGACTTGCTCCTCGGCGAGCGTTTCTCCAATCTGACAGTTCACAGCCTGGAGCCCGATGACATACTCGGTGCCCAGCGCGGCAATCGCCCCCGCAACGTAAGCTTTGCTCCCGGACCGCTGGCAAACTTCACTGACGCTGTCGCCAGAAAGAGCAGCATCGGCAGGTTTGGTCATGAGCCGGAGCGTGGATCGCACTTTGCTCTCAGGAAGGATTTTGAGGAATGGAGATTGGCTCAGCGCGATACTAAGGCCCTGCTTCAATGTTCCATCGAAAACAGGATCATTCGTCGAGTTAGAAAAATCGGCGAGCACGATTGTGTCTTTCTCAGTAAGTCGTTTCGCCCGCTGGGCTCGATAGTAAAAGGCGCCGGCGATCAATCCGGCGCAGATTAGGACGACCAAGGCGGCGGCCACTCGTCGTGTCCGCGTGCGTTCTCTCGAAAGCGCGGCCGGATTCGTTTTTACGCGGATGATTTCAGGTGGCGATACTTGCCGCAGATCGGCCTGGATTTCGACCGCGCTCTGATAACGGCGATCGCGATCTTTCTCGAGCGCTCGCGCGATGACGACTTCCAATTCGACCGGTAACTCCGAATTGAGTTGCCGCACTGGAACCTCAGGCATATGCAAGACTGCATCGCGGATGATGGCGGCGGTATTGCCGGTAAAGGCGCGTTGGCCGGTGGCCATTTCATAGAGAACCAGACCGAAGGAAAAAATATCGGTGCGGGCATCCAGTCTTTCGCAGCGAACTTGTTCCGGCGACAGATAGGACGGAGTTCCCACCGTGATGCCGGTTCGGGTCAGGCTCGGATCTGCAGGTGTTGCCGCGGAATCTTCGCCGGCCGAAGCATCATCAGGTGGCTCCGCCAATCCCATGAACTTAGCGACCCCAAAATCGAGAATCTTGGCTTCTCCTCGCGTGGTAATGAAAATGTTAGCCGGTTTAATGTCGCGATGGATAATGCCTTTCTGATGCGCCGCGTCGAGTCCGTTCGCAATTTGAAGCGCAATCTCCAGCAATTGTTTCACTCGCGAAGGCGCAGTTTCGTGCGATGCGTGTTCGATCCACTCCCGCAGCGTCTGCCCTTCGAGCAACTGCATTACGATGAAGGGCTGGCCGTCGTGTTCGCCGAGTTCATAGATCGGACAGATGTTGGGATGTTCCAGAGCGGAAGACGCGCGAGCTTCGCGCTCCATACGCCCGAAAGCCGTAAGATCGCTGGCCATCTCGGCGGGCAAAAACTTGATCGCAACCCGGCGGCCGAGCTTCAGATCTTCGGCCTTGTAGACGATTCCCATTCCGCCGCCGCCGAGTACTTGCAGAATCCGGTAATGCGACACTTTCTTGCCCGCCAGGTTTTCCGGGTTCTGCGTCGGTGTCTTCGCAACTTCAAGTGCGGGTGGAGGACTGACGTTGGCGATAGGAGCAATGAACCGGTATCCCCGGCCAGTGATGGTTTGTACGAAGCGGGGCTGTTCGGGATCGTCTTTCAGTACCTGTCGGATTTTGCGGATGGCGGCATTGATGCTGTTATCGGTGTCCAGAAAAACGTCTTCGCCCCAAATCCTCTGAATGATCTGGTTACGGCTGACCAGTTGCCCGTGTTCCTCTATTAGGAGGATGAGCAATTCCATGGGAATGCGCTCGAGTTTGAGGACGCGTCCGGCGCGGCGCAATTCATAGGCGCGCGTATCCAGCGAAAACTCGTCGCCAAAACGGACTTCAAAACTGATTTTGACTGGGTCGGCAGACATCGAGGGAACGCCCCAAACTTATCGCGCAATTTTACCGCAGGAACCGTCCGTGGGCCCAATGAGAAAACGAGAAGTAAACCCCGCACCTATCAAGTGAATAAGTGGCGTAAAGTTTTCGGGCTCGACGATCCGGAGGCGTCGCAACTACATTGTTTGTAGTTATTTACGGCGACATCAAAATTAAGAGAACCGACAGGTGTTCGCTATTGAAGCAAACCGGCGATTGCGGCAGTATGCACGCATCCGTGAGACGGTTTTTCGGGGACGCAGATGTTTAGGAGATGTGAGGTCTGGCATCGCCTGGGGAGGGCACTGTTTCCGCCGAAAAACTCACGGAAAACTAGGAGGACAATATGAGACATTCGACCCTATCTACTATTATGGCGGCAACCATCGTGGTCCTGACCGGCCTGACCAATCTAGCGACGGCGCAGAGTGACGCCGCCCGCCAGGTCTATGAATCCGCAGCGACCGTTCAAACCAACATACCCGGCATTCGCACGTACCCGGCGCCGCCGGCGGACTTTAAGCCGCTAGAGGCGTCCGAAGAGACTCTGGCTAGCTTTGGCTTTCCGCCGCGACCCGATAAGGTAAACAATGCGCACGGCTATATGCTGTGGGCAGGGGCCATGACGAAGGCCAGAAAGCGCTGGACGGGAGACTTGAAAACCCATCCCGAAGGAGCTTCCCGCCCGGTCGAACTGGGCAAAGACCAGGCACAAGCGCTGGCGGGAAACTCCGCAGTGCCCACTACTTACGGAAGCCCGAACTGGAGTGGGGTTGCCAACACCGTCAAGCTAACCAAGTGGAACTCCAAGACTTCATTCAGTACAGTATTTTCCCAATTCAATGTCCCGGTAGTGCAACAGGCGTTTGACGTATGTGATGGCGGCGTTGACTGGGAAGTGACCTGGAACGGGATTGATGGGACGGGCAGCGGCGATGTGTTGCAGGGCGGCAGTTCTTCCCAAGCCATCTGCAAAAATAACAAGACCAGCCAGAACTATTATGCCTGGATCGAATGGTACCCAAGCTATTTCATAACGGAAGTCTTTCCCGTGAATCCGGGCGACGACATGTACGTCGAAACTTTTGATACTGCAGGAGGCTGTGATCCGGGATCTGTGTTCGTGGAAGACGAAACCACTCTGGCATACGGAACCTATCAACTCGGCTGGTTGTCGGGCCCATGCCTGGTGGGCAATAGCGCTGAAATTATTGTGGAGCGCCCCTTTGGTGACAACAATAATTACTATCCGCTGGCCAACTACATTTGGGACTTCTCTCTGTCCTGGGACTACAACTTGAAAGGCACGGAGTTCGGGCCTGGCGCGACCACGCCCGCGACTCAAATCTTTAGCATGGAGGATGACGGTTTCAACCAGGTCATCTCGCAGCCCGTGGTCGAAGGCAAGTATTCAGTCTTCTTCTATGACACTGGTTGTGCATATACCGGTGGCTGCGCTTTCTAAACGAAAGCCTTTTTGGATGCGGAATGCTCCAAGCCAATTCTGGCCTGGGGCATTCCGGCTTATCATCGTGCCAGGTGTGGCATTCCGGCGCCGGTGACTTCACGGCGCTCGCTCTGATCGCCGTCGGGGACAATCACAGCCACCCAGGGCGTTTCGCTCGAGACAACCTGCGCGTGCCAGATGACCTCGGCTGTATTCCCTGGAGTGAGAGCCATCTCCTGCTTCGTTGGCTCTCTTAAAGTGAGGTTATCGCTTCGCACCACAAATGAATGACGGCCACCGCCCTGGCCGGAGATGCGTACGACAACTTCATTGTGGCGCACTTCCTGATAAGTAACTTTAAAATCGAGAACATGGTCGCCGCGCAGGTCCAGATCGTAACGCCCGCCCGGAATGACCGTGACGCTGCTATGCACCAGCCCGTGCCTGACGTCGTAGTGACCTTGCGGCAAATGAATATTGAATTCGCGATCGAACGGAGTCAAAGGTACCGTTATCACTTGTCCGCCATTCTGCTCGCGAAATTCCACAGGTTCGCGATCGGCGAGATCGATAGTGCCTCGCACCAGGGCAGGCACGCTGATGTCCTGCATCAGCCAGATCCATTCGCCCACCGGCTGGGTCCAGACCTCTTTGTAGGTCCAGCAAATCTGCGTTGGCCAGTAGGGCGCGTCGCTATCGCCCCTGGTTTCGACGCCCACGGGAAGAGCACCGACCATCTGGCCGGAGCGAACGCTGTAGAGCGGAGTCCAATCGTATCCTTCGCCGTACATGATGCTTGCAGAGAAAGGATTCCGTCCCATGAGCCACTGCGCCTGTTTCTGCGCCAGGTCATCTGCGCCAAGATCGCCGCGGATTGTGCGCGGCCGTGGAGAGAGCTTTCGCCTCTGAAAGCAAAATGCTGGAGTTGCCGCGGAAATTGAACCAGACGGGAAATCTGCGGAGATAGTAGTCGCCGCCTAACGGTACGCCGTGGTGCACCTGTTGAGATACGACTCGCGATCCGCCGCGCGAAGCGGGCGCCACTTTTCATCCTGGGGAATCAGGCGCACTTCGCTTTCGCGATAGATCGCCGCCGGGAGAACTTCGTACGGAGCATCGAATGTTGCAAGCGCCTGCTGATAATACCTGGAGTGCAGGACGATCGCTCCATACCACTTGATCCAGTCTTCGTTTTCAGGGAACGGTTCGCACAGATGGGCGAGGGCGACGATAGGCTGTTCTTCCTCTCCGATATGGAAGCGATGAAAGAGGTTTTCGCGCTTCGGGCTGGAATAGAAGTAGCCGGTCACCGGAATGGTCCACGGCTGCAGTTTGCGTTCCTGCGACTGCAGGATGAGATCGCCGAGAGTGATCGCCTCGTCAGCGTATTGCTTTTCGCCCGTGGCTCGAAATAAAGTTCGACGGATGCGATGGCGCCAAAAGAGATGAGTTCCAACTCGTCCTTCGCCCCGTAGACTTCGGGGCTAACTGGAGCGCTTCTTCAAGCCTGCGACTGCGAATTTCCAATCGTCTTTGGCCGTTGCGAGGCTGCGATTCGCCAATTCTGGATCGGTGTCTTTTCAGCACGCGGGCTGCGAGTGCTTCGTCCGCGGAGACGCGGAAATTCCATTCCGGATCGTTCACGGCCTGGCCAAAACGATCATCGGCGTCGCCCATGATCCCGTTGGTCCAGTAGCTGATCAACTGGCCGGTGCTGCGGTATCCATCGCCGAAGCTGGTTTTGAGTACCCAGGCGAGTCCCCACTTCGCCTCTTCGAGCAGGCGATCGCGAGAGCACGGGATCGGTCTCCTGTTGTTGCAGGCGCTCCGCATAGCGAGAGCAGGGCGTAAGTCATTCCGGTGACGTTTCCGGTGGCGGTCAGATCCCCTGCATCGTGATAGCCGCCGTTGATGACGATGCGTTTGTCGCCGTGGACGGTGTAGTCGTCCTGGTGGCAGATTCCGTGAATGCCGGGAATCACGGTTCCGCAGCGTTCGCTGTACATGAAGTTGATGGCCTTCCAGACACTGCTGTTCCAGGCATCGTCGCCGATGACGAAAGGACGGGTGAGCTCCTTGCCGGCGCGGATCTGATAGGTTCCCGGCTTTTGCAACTCGCGGAAAAGTCCAATACCTGATACGCGCCCAGGCTAGTCTTCTTTTCTTCGACCGCTCTGGTGAGACCGACTTTTCCTGTGGCCTGGTCGATGACGGAGAAATCGTGGCGCCGTGAGATCGCTGGCGATCGCGGACTTCGACGATCCGACGGTGTAACCACTGTGGCTGAATGCGATCTTGCCTGCAGCGACATCCCAGCCTTCCACGTGATCGGCAACGACAGTCTGCAGCTCCAATTGGTCGATGTAGAGAATCGTGTGGTCACCGGGATCGGGAAGCATTTCTTCGGCAGGCTGTAAGCGAAATCGAGTGCAGTGATCTTTCGCGGTCGAGCGGCGCGATCTCCCAAACGAGTGGGTCCAGGCGTGATTTTTGAGCAGCGATGATTCATGCGGCCTTCGTTGTACTGGTCCGGCAGCTGTGCACGCCTTCGTTATGGAGCGTGAGAGACGTGCAAGGACGGGGCGCCCACGACATCTGCATACACCCACAGCGAGATGCGGTTGTACTGGCTCCAGTCCTCGCTGCGGAATTTCCGCGTCGCGATCAGATCTTCCCACTCTCCACTGCCGTCTACGCGGGCGATGTTGGTGGTCGAGCGAATTCCAGGGAGTGTTGGCCGTCTTTTAGACCTCGGTGAAGGTCATTTCCCCTTTGCCCTTGAACGACCAGCTCGAAAGGTCCTCCATGCTGTCCAACAGGCGGGAATCGAGAACCTTTTTATTCAGCCAGCGGAACTCCGCTCCGTCTTCAAGTTTGGCCTGCATGGGCATGTGGGGGGCGGTTTGCTGCGCAGCAGCCAATGCGCCAAGAAAAGCAATACTCAAGAACGTGGCGACGCTCGCGCGGCCCGCATTGAACTTCCTTCGATTCCATATCGATTTGATTTCCATGATCGGTTTCGTATTTCCCTCGCATCACAATCGGAACGATTTGGTCAGCTGAATGATAGAACACGAAAGTGGGATCGTGAGTACGGTAAGCGTTATTTTTGTGATGGCTGGCCGGTTCATGATCAGCGGTCATTGCAGAGATCATCGGAGGAGAAGAGTTGCTGATCAACGCGGCCGCGTCCGCTCCAATTGGCCTAAACCCGGAAAAGTCTTCGTTAGGTTACCCGCTTTCCCCGTAAAATAGCTGGTCGAATCGATCGGGACCGGGCGGAATTCAGGCCGGAAATGCGGTTCGGCGACTGTTTCAGAGCCGGCTGGGCACGAGATACAACCTCCCGCATTGTCCTGGTCTCTAAAGACGCTCCGTGCAGATTTATGGCTGATTCGTGGGGATGGAAGGCGCAGTTTGGTCACGGTAGCGTTTAAAGATGTTTCCCAGGTGGACTATGGAAATCCGATCAACTGAACGTTTTTGTTCTCGTGGCTTGGGAGCATTCAATTTGGTGTGGCTGCTTTCACTGTTTTTACTGGCCGCCGGCAATCCGCTCCAGGCACAGGACGTGCTTACTTTCCACAACGACATGGCACGCACGGGGCAAAATCTGGATGAAACTATCTTGAATCCCAGCAATGTGAACTCCGATTCTTTTGGGAAGCTGTTTACTCTCACTGTCGACGGTAAGGTGGACGCGCAGCCACTATTGGCCGATGGAGTCGTGATTTCAGGCGAGGGAACGCACAATGTGCTGATCGTGGTCACGGAACACGACAGCGTCTACGCCCTTGATGCGGACACCGGCGTCTCGCTTTGGAAGGTTTCGGTGCTGAAGCCGGGTGAGACGCCCTCTGATTCCAGAAATTGCGGCCAGGTTGCGCCTGAAATTGGCGTCACTTCCGCGCCGGTAATTAATCGCAGCGGAGGCCCCCATGGAGCCATTTATCTAGTCGCCATGTCGAAGGACGCATCGGGCAATTATCATCAGCGGCTGCACGCGCTCGATCTTACGACCGGTGCGGAGCTTTTTAGCGGCCCCAAAGAAATTCAGGCGACCTATCCAGGAAAAGGGGACAACAGTACGAATGGCAAGGTAG
>CAWCCU010000013.1:0-106565 GCA_963794195.1 uncultured Acidobacteriaceae bacterium | reverse complement strand
ACGGCTGTGCCGCTTAACGGATGGTTCTTGTCGTCGTCTTTGGGCGGGGTGATGTCAATTTTGGTATCGCGGCTGGAACTTTCACCGGCTTCCTTGTCTCGTTCGTAGCGAGGGGGGCATCGCTCTGCCCCGGAGCCTTATCGGATGGCGGCAATTGCTCCATCTGGGCCGTTGCCCAAGGGCCGACGCAGATCGATAACAGCAGAAGGCCGAAGAAGCGAAACATAGTATATTTTAGCGCTTTCCTCAGGCACGAGTCCAAAATTTCGCCGAACAAAAAACGGCCGCTCCATGGGGGAGTGGAGCGGCCTACCGATTGGCGAAGCCCTCCCAGGGAAGGAGGGAAAATTTTTTACAGAGACGGTCCGGACGCCTGAGCTGCCGGCGCGCCTGCGTCCGCTGTGTTCGTCATCAAGCGGACGTTTACCCGGCGATGGCCGCACGACCCTCACGAGTCTTGTTGCTCTCTACCGGCTTGTCCTTGCCCAATCCAATCAAGAAAATTTTGTGGGCAGGAATATTGTGCTCCTGCCGCCAGGTACTGAATCACCGAATCCGCGCGGCGCTGGCTCAAACCGTAATTGTAGTCAGCGTTGCCGACCGAATCAGTTGCACCTTCCACAGTGATCAGGTATCCCTTGGTGCTCTCGACATTGGTCGCCATCTTGTCGAGTTCTTCCTTGGCATCCTTGGTCAGGTTGTCTTTGTTAAATCCAAAATGCACCGCGGTTTCGGACACCACGTGATAGTTGTCCAGATTGGCCACGGTGGTCTGTAGCGTGTCTACGCGATGAGTAGCCGCAGTCAGCGCTGGTTTGTGCCGCGGCGGCTTGCTGTCCGCAGCGACCTGGGCCTTCTGGTCCACCTCAGCAGCCTTGGCCTGCACCTGCTGAATACCGGCCTGCGCGCGGGCATCCACATCACGGATGTCCTTGGTGTTCTTCGCGGTAAGGTCGTCAAGCTCATTGGTTTTGTTAATGAGCGGCGTAGTCTCCTGGCGGACAGAACACCGGCCTGGCGCAACCTACCGTCGCCGCCATGCTTGCTGCGAGCAATATCGTTAACGAAGTGCGATTCATTGGTGGAGGGCTCCCTTCCTCGTCTCTATCTCAAGTGCGAGTCCTGCGTCAGAACCTTGGATGCTGCAATCTTCAGTCTCGCTACTAACGTTCGTATTCTATAAGAGCACGGGGCTTGCCAACCTGCCATTGCGGCTGCTGGCGATATAACTTGTTTATTTTGTTATGGTTAGATGTTAACTAATGCGGGGCGCAGACAATTTACGGTGAGCAAACCGCTACGAACTGAGGAAATTTTATACGGTGGATTGCGTCGGATCTTGGAAAATCCCTTTCGTGAGAAAAGATCGCGAGATCCCCGGATCGGCTCTGAGTGGGACAAGAAGCTCCGGATAGTGCGTTTCTCGATGATTGGAGTTGCTCCATACAAGCGCGGGCGATATGCGTCATCGGCATGCCCGGTTCGGCTCGAGGTTTGCCTGAGTGGAATAAGGGTTCGCAACCGATCGCACTGAAACGCAATTCCGCCTCGTCCATTGGTGAGTTCGAGCCAATTACCGGCGGCACATCATCTAAAATGAAATATCCCCAGATGGATCTCCAGCAGAAAATTCGCACCTTGCCTGCCTCCGCGGGCGTTTATCTGTACAAAAACGCCGAAGGCGACATTATTTATGTCGGCAAAGCCAATAATTTGCGCAGCCGGGTTTCATCTTATTTCCATGAGGGCCGCCACATCGGCTGATGCAAAGACTGGAACATTGGTACGCGAGGCCGTCGACGTCGATTACATCGTCGTAGCCAACACCAAAGAAGCGCTGGCGCTGGAAAACCATCTCATCAAGCAGAAGCAGCCGCGCTTCAACATTCTGCTGCGGGATGACAAGACCTATCCTTATGTGAAGTTGACCCTCGGCGAGCGTTGGCCGCGGGTTTACGTGACGCGCCGTTTAAGAAAAGATGGCGGCGGCTTACTACTGGCCGCATTCCCGCCAATCCGGCATACCGGCTGGTCGATCTCATTCACCGGAACTTTCTGATTCCGTCCTGCAAAGTGGATCTCGATCGTTTTCATCCGCGACCCTGTTTACAGTTTTATATCAAGCGCTGTCTAGGCCTGTGCGTAAAACCAAACGACGGCGGAGATTTATCAGGAAGCGGTCCGCGACGTGAAATTGTTTCTCGAAGGCCGTCCCAACGATCTCTCGAAGTCGCTGCGTGAACGCATGGAGCAGGCCGCCGGATCCCAGGAATTCGAGCGGGCCGCCAAGTACCGCGATCTGATTTCAACTGTCGAGCAGTTGCAGGAAAAACAGCGCATCGCGACCGTCGAAGGCGATGACGCCGATGTCTTCGGATACCACTACGAAAATGGCATGCTGGCGGTGAATCTGTTTCATGTACGCGGCGGCCGCGTGCTGGATCGCCGCGAGTTTTTCTGGGAAGATTTGCCGGCAGGCACCGACGGAAGTGATTTTCATCCCGGCGAATTTCTTTCGGCTTTGCTCAAGCAACTTTATATTGGGCAGCCGTATGTTCCGCGAAATATTTATGTTCCGGTGGAATTCGAAGATCGCGAGATGCTGGAGGAATTGTTGTCGGAGCAGCTCGCTGCCGATGGCGGCCGCGCCACCCGAGTGAACATTCTGGTGCCCCAACGTGGCGACAAACGTTCTCTGCTTGATCTGGCGGGGAACAATGCCAAGCAGTCCTACGATCAGCGTTTTCGGGTGATGAAGCCCAATACCAAGGCCATTCAGGAAGCATTGCAAGACGCCCTCGGCCTGGCCGATTTGCCGGAACGCATTGAATGCTTCGACATCTCGCACATTCAAGGCGCCGAGACCGTCGCATCAATGGTGGTATGGGAAGACGGGCAAATGAAGAAGTCCGACTATCGCAAGTTCATCATTAGGACGGTCGAAGGCGTGGACGACTTTGCGTCCATGCGCGAAGTGGTCTCGCGCCGCTACAAACGAATTCAGGAAGAAAAGAAGAAGATGCCCAGCCTGGTGTTGATCGATGGCGGCCTCGGCCAATTGCACGCCGCCGCCGAAGCATTGGATTCGATCGAGATCATCAATCAACCCCTGGCGGCAATTGCCAAGCGTGAGGAAATTATCTATGTGCTGGGACAGGAAAACGAACCGGTGGTACTTGATCATCACTCCCCGGTGCTCCACCTGGTGCAAATGATTCGCGATGAAGCGCACCGCTTCGCGTTGACTTTCCATCGCAAGCGCCGTCAAATGCGCGACCGATCGACTGAACTTTTGGAAATCCCCGGCGTAGGTGAGAACACTACCCGAAGGCTCTTGCAGCATTTTGGGAGCTTGCAGGCGGTCAAGCAGGCGGATGTCGCCGCGCTTTCGTCGGTTGTGACTCGCAGCCAGGCCGAGGCAATCCTGCAACACTTTCAGAAATGATCTTCTTGGCAACCTTTGCGGATTTTATTTGCGTCTTTAGCAAAGAAGAGCCGCAAAGAACGCTAAGGGTTCGGTAGCCGGTTGCTTGACTGTTCCGTTTCATGTAAAGAGCGCCAAACCATCCATCCGACAATTCCCAGCATGCCGCACCAACCCAAAAATCGAATCATTCCGGCGATGGTTGTATCGTGCTGCAGAACTCCCAGACTGGTGAAGATGGTATGCCAGTCATGCTCGGCAAAATCTGGATCGCCAACCGTGACCAGGGGCAAAATCATGGCGCGCGCGTCAGCCATATAGGTTGCGGTATAGAGCCAATTTTCGAAGAAGAAGAATAAGGAAAAAACGAACGCGGCGGTCTGGCGTTGCACAAAAAAATAGGCGGCCAACAGAAATGGGACCGTCCACTGCAGGATTGTTCCGCCCCATAATCCAATCGTCCGCCCGAACCAACCAAATAGAAGATGGCCGCCTTCATGCACCACCAGATTCGCCAGGTCGATGAATAGAAATTCGCCATGCTTCGAAAAAGCGTAGGCCAAAAACAGCAGATAGAACAGCAGCCACGCAACCAGCGCGGGTCGCGACACCGGTTGCCAGCGACGATCGTCGGTTTGCCACGGCCAAATCATGCTGGTCAATTCTAGATTTCCCGGCAGCGCGCTGGAAGGTTACGTCGGTGTGTGCAGCGGAACGCACCGGCGAGGCGGGAATCCATCAGGGGAAGAAAGTCGGCAACGGCCGGGTAAGGCCTCAGGGCTTTACGCCATTCACTTCCCTGAGGAGCTGCGCTTTGATGTGCGTCGGAAGCCGCGACGCATGAAGAATTTCTGGGATCAAGGACGCCGGCAGTGAACGCGCAAACTCCAACGCTCGTGCAAGAGAAGTCTTTTCACTGCGTAGCAAGGCAACGCGAATCTCGCGACGCACCGACCATTTGGGATGATGGCAGACCATCTCGACAAAATTCGCGGGCGCATCCTGCCGCATCAAAACTTTAATGACTGTTGCTTCGGTTAACCGGGAATTCTCCAGCGCGGTGGAAACCACGCGCGGTTCCGAATCAAGCAGCAATTCTCCCGAAATACGACCTGACGCGCGGCGCGCCAGCGAAAGCTTTTCTCCGATCGAGATTGTTTCCAGTCGATGACTGAGGGTTTCTTCGGCCGACATCTTGACGTCCGCAGGAACCACAGCCGCGAGAGCCACCTGCATCAGATCGAATGTATAAAGAAGCCGCAACATCGGCATAGAGACATGACGCGGCGTGCGCGGATGTTTGACCAGCGCCAACCGGACTTTGCGGTTTTTGGCTATGGCACCGTTCTTGCTGACTCGCTCCAGAATTTCCGCCGGCAGATCGTTGTGCTTGAGCAGCAGGAGCGCCTGATCTTCGGTCAGGGACGGGGCCGAAGCAGTTGTTTCATCGATCGAACCGCTAACCGGTTCTTGGGAATGGGACGGCGAAGTTTCGACGTCGTTTCGCTCGATACTCGATTCGTCGGATGCCATGATCTGCTCGCATGATCGCGGAACGAGGGGTACTGTCGTGCACTACCGCGCGCCTCGGCGTGCTAACTCTAATGCTCCGACCACTGGTTCCACGACATTTTCGTTCAGCACGATTCCCGAGAATTCGGAACTCAATCTATTGTAGAAAACCTCGCGCACTTGTGCGCTGTTCCCGAAAACACCACCGGACATGGCCACTGGAACGCCTTCAGCATCCGAAAAGATTCGTCTCATTACAATTCCGGCCAAGTCCGCCAATTCACCGCCAGCCTTGGTGAGAATCTCGACGGCCACGGCATCCCCAGATTCTGCCGCAGACAGAACCACCGGAAACAATGCTGCAAAATTGGGCGGCGGAGTAGCATTGGCAGCCAATATCAATTGCTCGTCTGTTTCCAAGTGCCAGGCCTTGAGAATCCTGCCAAATATCTCCGCGCTCTTACCTTGATCTCGCGCCCGCAATGCCCATGAAATTGCCGTTTGCCCAATCCAATGTCCGGAACCTTCGTCGGAGACAGCGAATCCCCAGCCGCCGGCGCGGGCGATTTCTCCTTTTGCATCGCGTCCGTAAGCGATTGATCCCGTGCCCGCAATCACAATCACACCGGGACCCGGCCCGAACGCTGCTTCCAAAGTAATCACCATATCGCCGGTTACTTGAATTTCACCGGAGGCGATTTCCGCCATCATTCGCCGGACAAGTTCGCTCATCCCCGGCCTCGCGGCTCCCGCCAATCCAATGCATGTGCGACTGATCTGGGAGGGATTAATCTTTGCTCCGGCGCAAGCCTGCTGGACGGCATTCGCGAGGGCCGCCCGCGCCTGTACTTCGCCTACGCGAACCACATTGCTACCGGCCGCCGCACCGCTTCCCAGCACCGAATGCTCGTCACCAATCAGGCAGGATGTCTTGCTGCCCCCGCCGTCAATCCCGAGAAAGATAGCCACGAGCGTAGTTCTACCATAGCGCCCGGAATCCGCGGTTGGCCTCGCAGGTTCGCAGGTTGCCAGACTCTCACTACCGCAGGCATGTGCTTCACGCCATAATAAAAGCGGCGCGCGAACCACATGGGATTAAACCGACTCGATCTTGCGATTATCGCGATCTACCTTCTAGGAATCACTCTATTCGGACTGCGTTTTCGCAAACGCAAGCGCACCCTGCGTGATTATTTTCTTGCCGATCGCGATATCCCCTGGTGGGCGATTGCGCTCTCGATCGTCGCGGCGGAAACCAGCACCCTGACTATCATCAGCATTCCGGGCCTGGCTTACGATTCCAATCTGGCTTTTCTGCAGGTCGTTCTCGGATATCTCGTCGGCCGCGTCATTATCAGTTTCGTTTTCCTGCCACAGTACTTTAAAGGAGATCTCTATACTGCCTACGAACTGATCGAACGCCGCTTCGGACGGCGATTGCGCTCGGTCACTGCCGGCCTTTTTCTGTTGACCCGCGCGGCGGCGGAAGGCGTCCGTATTTACGCGGTGTCGATTGTGATTGCGATCGCACTTGGTACCGGCGAAGTCACTTCGATTGCCATCATCACCGCACTGACACTGGTGTACACCTTCGAAGGCGGCTTGGCAGCGGTCATCTGGACCGACGTTGTGCAGACCGTGATCTACGTCGCCGGAACGCTGGTGGGAGTGTTCACCATCGTGCACCTGGTTCCAGGCGGATGGAGTCATATTCACGCCGTAGCCACCCAAGCAGGAAAATTTCGGATCTTCGACTTTTCTCTAAACTTCTGGACTCCTTACACATTTTGGGCAGGGATGATTGGCGGAGCCTTCCTCAACACCGCCAGTCACGGCACCGATCAACTGATCGTGCAGCGCTTGCTCGCGGCGCGTAATCAGCGGCAGTCGGTGATTGCCCTTTTATCAAGTGGGATTGCCATCTTGATTCTGTTCGCGCTTTTCCTGGTCGTCGGTGTGATGTTGTTCGCGTATTACCATGTTCCGTCCGCAACCTTCGGCCGTGCGGATCGAATTTATCCCACCTTCATCGTCAATCAAATGCCGCATGGAATTTCCGGTCTGCTGATTGCCGCAATTCTGGCCGCGGCGATGTCGAACTTAAGCGCAGCCCTCAATTCCCTTTCTTCGAGTTCGATGATGGATTTTTATATGCTGCGGCATGCGGATGTGAGTGAGCCCCGCAAGATTCGTCTTTCCCGGATTTCGACATTGCTCTGGGCGATCTTATTGTTTGCTTTGGCAGTGCTGTCATTGCACAAAGTAGGCCGTGTGGTGGAAGTAGGATTGCAAATCGCCTCGGTTGCCTACGGTGCTTTATTGGGAGTGTTCCTACTTGGCGTCCTGACTCGCCGCGCTAATCAGAATGGCGCCATGCTCGGAATGCTATGCGGCTTCTCGATTGAAGTTTATTTATGGGTGGGAACCCGCGTTCCGTTTACCTGGTATGTGGCGATCGGAACCACGGTCACTTTCGCTGTGGGATATGCTGCGAGTTTCGTGATCGATTCCAGGAAAAGCATTTAACAACCAAGGACACGAAGTATCACCAGGAAATTCTCGGAAGGCATTCCTTCGTGGTACTTCGTGTCCTTGATAGCTGATGCTTTGATCTCGGCGGTCCAAAGCTTTCCCGTATACTGCAACAATTCATGACCGCCCGCTCAGAACTTGCCCGTGATCTTGGCGTAAGCCACGCCGGAGCGATCGTGGTTGGCACTATCATTGGCAGCGGAATCTTCCTCGTTCCCGCCGAAATGATGCAGGCGGTTGGCTCCGCGAAACTTGTTTATCTGGCATGGCTGGTCGGAGGACTACTCTCGTTTTTCGGCGCGCTCACTTATGCCGAACTGGGGGCCATGAAACCGCAGGCGGGCGGCGAATATATTTATGTCCGTGATGGCTACGGGCCACTTGCCGGTTTTCTCTATGCGTGGACAACTCTTTTAATCTCCAAGCCCGCCTCCATTGCGACCATCACTACCGGCTTGGTGCGCATTCTCGGGACTTTTTCTGTTTTTGCTTTTTTCTCCCAGATCGCCATCACTTGGCCATTTGCTATCAGTTACGGACAACTCGTCGCCATTACCGCCACCGTCCTCATCTCGCTTCTCAACTACCTTGGAGTCAAGAAGGCCGGCGAATTCCAACTGGTCTTCACTTTGTTAAAGATCGCCATCATCATCGGCATTGTCGCGATCGGCTTTAGCTACAGCGCGGGCAGTTGGAGTCACTTCGCCGGCCACTACACCGCGGCACAAGGCGGGCTCGCGGGATTCATGACTGCCTTAGTCGCCGCGCTCTGGGCCTATGACGGGTGGAATGACCTGAACATGGTTGCCGGAGAGATTCGCCAGCCCGAACGCAACATTCCGATCGCGTTGATCGCGGGAGTGGCGACCGTGGGCGCACTCTATATGTTGGTGAATGCAGCCGTGCAGTACGTTCTCCCCGTGCACGCGATTGCCGCATCTCAGCGCCCGGCTTCGGACGCCATCGGGTTGGTCTGGGGACCGATCGGCGCGGGTATCGTCTCGGCGGGCATGGCGCTCTCCATGCTGGTTACATTAAACGGCAGCAGCATGAGCGGGGCGCGGGTCACCTTCGCTGTGGCTCGCGACCGTTATTTTTTCTCGACCTTGGGAAAAGTTCATCCTCGCTTTCACACTCCTTATATTGCCATCGTCGTACAAGCGGTTCTGGCCATCATTCTGTTGCTGCTGGGAGGCAACTTCCGGCAATTCTTTTCGCTGGCAATCTTCGCCGAATGGCTTTTCTATATGATTACTGCCAGCACCGTCTTCGTATTTCGACGCCGCGATCCGCAAATAGTCCGGCCTTACCGGGTCTGGGGATATCCTCTCGTTCCGGGATTATTCGTCGCTGCCTCTGCCTATTTGTTGTGCCGCATTTTCGCCGGCAACCTCCTTTACTCGAGCTTGGGATCTCTCATCATTCTGGCGGGCATCCCAGTCTTTTATCTCTTTGCCAGAAATCGCAGGTTTTCGGCCTAAGACCAACGTTTTCAGTTTCAGGACAATTCCCTTTCCGGCAAAAAACCGGTTACCTAAGGTCACGGGCGGCGGACACATTTACCCATTGGCCAATCTCCCGTAGCTTAAAGACTCACCCGAGCATCTACCCCCAACCTCGGGCCTCCTACAGAACATATGGATATCTATGCCTGACAACTTTAAGTTGGGTCTCTTACCCGAACGAAAGATCGACCGCCGCGCCCTGGCTGCCAGCTACGCCTTTGTCGCCTTTGCCATTCTTTGTCTTTTATCTGTTGGCCTGTTGTTTCCAGAAAAGTTGCAACTGACGCGGCATTACAATGCAGTTGAACTCGTCCCCGAGGCGCCGGCCCCACCGCCGCCGCCCGAGGAACCGAAGCCGGTCGTCATCAAGAAGACTCCAAAACCAGTTGTCGCCAAGCTTCTGCCGCCAGAGATCGTGGCGCCGAAATTGGTTGTTCCGAAGGATGTTCGGGTAAAGCTCAAGAAGCCGGAACCTATCGAGGCTCCGAAACTTGAAGCCAAGTTCAACACTCCCGAAATCGTCCCGCTCCCGGTCGCTCTGCCCAAGAAACCTGTGCAAACCGGGACCTTCGGCAGTTCGGCTCCTGCCACGGTGAATGCACCGATCGAGAAGGTTCAGACCGGTGGCTTCGGCGCTCCTGATGGGCTGAAGGGCCAAGGCAAAGCAGACGCACACTTGCAGACTGCCAGCCTGGGTTCGTTTGATCTGCCGCAAGGCCAAGGTCAGGGGAACGGCACCGGCGGTGCGAAAGGAATTAAGGGCACGGTCGCCAGTTCAGGTTTTGGCAACGGCGTCGCCGTACAAGGCAATGGCCGCAGCAACGGACAGGCTCTCCAGGTGGGCGGATTCGGCGGACAACAAGTCGCCCAAGCCACCCAACACTTATCGGACACCAGCGCGGCGACCACTCCGGTGCAAATTCTTTACAAACCAAGTCCAGCCTATACCACCGAGGCGCGCCAGCTTCAACTCGAGGGAGAAGTTTTGCTGGAAGTGACATTTGGGGCAAATGGCCAATTGCAGGTGAACAAGGTCGTGCGCGGCCTGGGACACGGTCTCGATGAAGCCGCCGTGGCCGCGGCCAACAAAATGAAATTCAAACCGGCTTTACGCAATGGCGCGGCCGTGGACTCCACGGCCGTGGTCCATGTCCTGTTTCAGTTGGCGTCCTGATCACGGATTGTGAGACTTAGGTAGTAAGAGAGCAGAGAGGTTGGAAGCAATGAGCACTTCTAAATACATACTCAGCGGATTTCTAGCGATCGCGATGAACGCGACAGCGCAGCAAATGGTGGCTCCTTCGACGGCAACGCAAACCGCGGCGCCCGATGCATCGGCCAACGGAGCATCCGAACCCCAAGTCGCTAAGCGTCCCCAGCCCACTGGTCCCGCTACCACCATGGACGATGTGGTCAACCGGGCGATTCTGCGTGAGCACGCCCTGATGGATATGTTGAAGAACCGAACCCCGCTGGTCGAAACCTATCTGCAGAATCTGAAGCCCGATGACAAACTCGGCGCCGTTCCTGCAGCGGACCATTATTTTCTCGGCCGCATGGATCTTGGCGAAAGCATCGACCGCCGTGACTATCTTTCGAAGGACGAGAGCCTCGAGAAGTCTCTGATGGGTGGCGTCACCAAGCTGTTCAAGTTTCAATACGAACCTATGGGCTTTTCCTGGATGATCTTTGCGGACCGCCAGGATTTCGATCGCGCCCACTACGAATTCAAGTATGTTCGCCGCGAGTTTCTCGGCGACATCCGCTGCCTGGTGTTTGATATCACACCCAAAAAGGATGCCGGCAAAGGCCGCTTCCTTGGCCGCATCTGGGTCGAAGATCAGGATTACAACATCGTTCGCCTGAACGGCACTTACGCTCCTCGTCCCAAGAACGCATATTTCTTCCACATGGATAGCTGGCGCTTGAATCTGATTCCCGGCTATTGGGTCCCGTCCTACATCTACAGCGAAGAAGGCGATTTCAGTTACGGCGTCAAGGACAAGCTGGCCTTCAAGGCGCAGAGCCGCATCTGGGGCTACGACCTGAAAAAAGAAGTGAAAGAAGATGAGCTGTCATCGATTCGCGTCGACTCGGTGAAGGACGATAGCGCCGCCGCCGAAGATGCTACCCCATTACAGGCCCAGCGTGAATGGCAGCAACAAGCCGAAGACAACGTCATGGATCGGCTCCAGGCATCCGGCTTGCTGGCTCCCGAAGGTGAAATCGACAAGATCTTACAGACAGTCGTCAATAATCTCGAAGTCACCAACAACATTGATCTGCCGCGTCCCGTTCGCGCCCGCGTCATGCTCACTTCCCCGCTGGAAACTTTCAGCGTGGGCAATGTGATCGTGGTCAGCCGCGGCCTCATCGATACCCTTCCTGACGAAGCCAGCCTGGCCATGGTGCTTTCCCACGAACTGGCGCACATCGTCCTGGGACACAACCTGGGCAGCAAGTTTGCCTTCAGCGATCGCATGCTCTTCTCGGATGAATCCACTTACAGCAATTTTGGATTCCGCCATAGTCCCGAAGAGGAAACCGCGGCCGACACCAAAGCACTCGAAATCTTGAAGAATTCGCCCTACGCGCAAAAGCTCGATCAGGCTGAGTTGTACATGAAAGAGCTGGCGTTACGTGCGCCTGCGCTCTCGGCCCTGCTGACCGCGCACTTGGGAAACAATTTCACCGATTCCAAGGGAACGATCATTCGTCTCTCGGCGTTGCTGCAAAGCGGACCTGCTCTGGATCCGGTTAAGCTCGATCAGATCGCGGCCCTGCCCATGGGCGGACGCGTGAAGATGAATCCCTGGGACGATCACGTGGAACTCATTAAGAGTGCACCTGTCGCAATCACCTCCATCCGCGACAAAATGCCATTCGAAGTGACTCCATTCTTCCCGCGTTTGGCCCGCTACACCGGCACCGCGACCGCAGACACGTCCACTGCAGCAGCCAACACCACGCCCAGCAAATAAACTCCGAATCACGTAGGGACAGCCGCCTCGGCTGTCCCGTCGGCAAAGCCGACGAACGCATGGATGCGAAATAAACCCTGAACCAATAAGACACGAAGTATCACGAAGGTATTCCTTCGTGAACCTTCGTGACCTTGGTGGTTAAAGCCTTAATTTTGCCATCATCAGACGCCGTGCCGGCCCGTCCCCAGCACCCCACTCCGCAGGTTATAATGGCGCGCTGCCATGGCACTCACTTCCGGCGAAAAACTCGGTCCGTACGAAATCCTGTCTCCGCTCGGAGCCGGAGGCATGGGCGAAGTTTATCGCGCGAAAGATACGCGTCTCGGACGCGAAGTCGCGCTAAAAATTCTTCCTGAATCCTTCACCCGTGACCCAGACCGGCTGCGTCGCTTTGAGCAGGAAGCGCGGGCGGTGGCTGCTTTGAATCATCCCAACATTCTGGCGATCCACGATATTGGCGAACGGAACGGCTCGCCTTTTCTGGTCTCTGAACTGCTGGATGGCGAAAGCCTGCGTGTGGCGCTCGATCGTGGTGTTCTGCCGCAGCGTAAGACGATCGAGTATGGCGTGCAGATCGCCCACGGACTGGCGGCCGCGCACGAAAAAGGCATCGTTCATCGCGACCTGAAACCGGAAAATATATTCGTCACCAAAGATGGACGCATCAAGATCCTCGACTTCGGATTGGCCAAGCTGGCGCAAACCGCGGGCGCGACACCCGAGGAACTCACGCTTACCGGTTTACAGACCGCGGCCGGCGTTATCATGGGTACGGCCAGCTACATGGCGCCCGAGCAGGTGCGCGGTGAAAACGCCGATGCGCGCACTGACATCTTCGCCTTCGGCACGGTGCTGTTCGAGATGCTCTTTGGCGTGCGGGCTTTCCATCGTGACACCGCCGCGGAGACCATGACCGCGGTTTTGAAGGATGACCCTCCGGAAATTTCCGACGCCGGCCATCCCGTTTCTTCCGCGCTTGAACGGATTGTGCGACGATGTCTGGAGAAAAACCCCGAACAGCGCTTCCAGTCCGCGCGAGATCTATCATTCGCTCTGGGCGCACTCTCCGGCACCGAAACCAGTGCGATCGCACGGGCCGCCGCCGCAACTGGCTCTCGCCGCCAGCCGCTGCTGCTCTGGCTTTCCCTAGTTTTGGCGTTGGCCGCGGTTGCGGCGGTGACCTGGTTTGCGGCGCGGCGTCCGCCTACAACTATTCGCATGCAGTTTGCGATTGCGGTCCCCGAAGAAATGAGCGTCAGCCACATGGCGCTTTCGAATGACGGTTCCATGCTGGCATTCGTCACGCCGGACGAAAATACCGGATTGCCCATGTTGTACGTTCAGCGTGTCGGCTCGTCCACTGTCACGTTGCTCCCGGGCACGCAGGGTGCGAGTTTTCCCTTCTGGTCGCCGGACAATTCCTACGTCGGGTTCTTCGCTAACGGCAAGTTGCAAAAGATGGCAGCTTCGGGTGGTACTCCGCAGGTACTTGCTGCCGCGGTGTCGGCACGCGGAGGCAGTTGGGGAAGCAAAGGTGTAATCATCTATACCCCCAACGCTGAGAGTCCCCTGTGGCGCATTAATGCCGATGGAACGGGCGCGGCGGAAGCCACGCAAAATCCAACGGCGACGACCAAACCCACCGCTGGCCCGTTTTTCTTCCCGACGGCAACCACTTTTTGTTCTGGACCGGAAACTTTTCAAATACCAAAGACGACCGCTCAAGCGGCATTTACCTTACCTCTCTCGATAGTCAGGACCGAAAGCTGGTTGTCCTTTGTCATTCGAGTTTTGGTTACAGCGCGAAGAATTTGGTTTATGCCGATGACCAAAGGCAATTGGTCAGCATTGCGTTCGATCCATCCTCCGGCAACGGTTTCGGGGAGCACGTCCGTAATCGCGAATGTTGTCGGATTTCAACCGTCTACTTATTGGGCAGCTTTGGCAGTCGCAAGAATGGGACGTTGATTTACAACACCAGTGTGGGGCGGCCGAGTCCGCGCTTACCTGGATCGACCGTTCGGGCAAGGAATTAGGCCGGATCGGTGATGCCGCCATCATGGACAACCCCACGCTTTCGCCCGATGGCAGCCGCGTCGCGTCGATATCAGTGACCAGAAGGCGAACAACGTAGATGTCTGGATTGAAAGCACAACTGGGGCCGGCAATTCGCGTTTCACTTTTGATCCGGCGGAAGAAGTTGTCGGGGTGTGGTCACGGGATGGAAGCACCGTCGCCTACCGAGAGAACGGCAGCGGCCGTGTAAGCGTTCTCTTAAACGTGCGACCGGGCTGGAGCGCGAGAAGGTCAGATATACCGCCGCGCAGGGGTCCATGGACGACATTGTGCCCAATTCCTGGTCCCTGGACGACCAACAGATTCTCTGCACTCGTCAGACTGCTTCCGGCGACTATCTGATGCTGCTACCAGTGGCAGGCGGAGAGCCGACCCGTTTTTTGAACGGCAAGAGCAGCGAGACCAATGGACAGATTTCTCCCGACGGAAAATGGGTCACTTATGCCTCCGATGAGTCCGGCAATTGGGAAATTTATGTGACCTCGTTCCCTGGCGCGGCCGGAAAATGGCAGGTGTCGCGCGGCGGCGGCACCGAGCCTCGCTGGCGCGCAGACGGCAAAGAGATTTTCTATATCGCACCCAATGGCATGTTGATGGCAGTCTCTGTCAATAGTGCCGGTGCCTTTGTGACCGGGACTCCCGCGCCTCTGTTCCAGATTCGCGGCCGTTCGCCCAATTTCCAGCACCGACATCTTTACCTACGATGTCGCCAAAAATGGACAGCGATTTCTGGTGAACCGTTATGTCAAACCTGAGCACGTGCCGCCACTAACCATCCTGCTAAATGCCCCGAACTAGGACAATCGTGGCGCTAATCCGCAAAAATTGATTGAGATGAGGCTGGCACTTCTTTGCGGCAAAGTTTGCTAAGAAATGCTTGAATAGGGTCTCGACACAACATTGCGGAATCCTTCACCGCCCGTCTCAAAACGTCCCCTTCACATTGCAGTACGTGGCCGGACACGGTAACATTAAGACCGCGATTCGCTGCGTTCTGTTACCCAAGGAAGAGAGTGCCGCAGTCGTTGCAAGATCCGGTGCATCTGTAGACCCCTCACCAACCGGATTTGCTAAGTCATCGATCGGAACTGCGGAAGTGGTGGAACTGGCAGACACACCATCTTGAGGGGGTGGCGCCGAAAGGCGTAGGGGTTCAAATCCCCTCTTCCGCACCAAACCCCAAAATCACAACGGCAGCGCGCTCGGGAATCGAGTCTGGAAATCGAGCAGCCCGACCCATTCGGGGGTGATGGTGATCCGCACCATCGATTGAATCATTGAGCCCATCTGCTCAATCCAAGCCTTTCCTTGTTGGCTCCCAAAATAGCGCTCGGCAGCTACCGCATATTCCGGAACGATCCCCGTTAGAGTTTCCAGCCGCGCTGTGCCCCGCACCAGCAGAACCTTGTGGGGAAAATTATTGTCATCGATGGTGAGCGCTACTTTGGGGTTCTGCCTGAGCGCCTTCAGCTTGGGCGCCTTGGGCGGAGTTGCCAGCACTAATTCCCGTTCATTCCAATGGAACCAGATCGGTATAACTCTGGGCGAACCATCAGTCCAGACATAAGCCAGACGGGCCGGTATAGTTGATTGCAGCAGCGCCTGCGAGGCAGGATGCCGCAAGAGTTCGAGATCCCCTTGTTTCACAGGCACGAAATCACCTCTTTCATGTTTTAAGGAAGCTGCTGGTCAGCTTGCTAAAAAACTGCCCGGATTATACATCCGCGGAACTCGCGCAGCCTTCAATAGCCTACGAATGCGGGAGCCCAGGGTTGTCCTTCAATGCGGCGCCGATAGCAGAATATTCGCGACCTCTTCAGGCCGTTCGACATGGCAGTCGTGACCTGTCTCAATCTCGGTGACGTCCCAACCGGAAGCGCGGGCCTTGGTGGCGAAAGGCTCGAAAATCGGCCTCGCTGGATATCCTTCCGCGACCCCGGCAACGAACGTTGCTGGGATCCCGGCTTTCCGATTGACCGGAAGACGAACGGGATCCTCGAAGCAACGCAGGCTGAAATCACACAATCTGGCGCGGACGAAATCCCGGGCCTCACCAGGCTTCAGTCCCCAGAGATCAAGCTGACCCTCCCCACCCGGCAAACGCCAGCCGTCTCCATGTTCTCGCGCCACTTCGCGAAAATAAGCGCCAGTCGCAAGCGGAAGCAGGTCCAGAACACTTTGCCCATTTTCGGGAATGAAACCATCCAGAAAAACCAACCGTTCTACTCGAGTTGGATTGCTTTCGACCACGCCACTGATGATCATGCCGGCGTAGCTATGCCCTACGAGGATGACCCGCTCCGGGAGCTTTGACAGCTCCAGTGAAACATCTTCTATATGCTGTTGAAGCGTGATGTCGCGAGACAGACGGCCTTGGTCCGTGCCAAGTCCCCTCAGCACCGGAGTGATTACCCTATGACCGCGATTTTCCAGCACTGGCGCCAACAGGTCCCACGTTCCCGTCGATTGCCACGCGCCGTGGACCAGGACGAATGTCGACATGGCCGCGAGTGTAACAGGTGAGTGGTCTCTCGTCATCGGCCGCCTTACGTTTCAATCAGAGCCCGACTATGAGGCGTCCCGGGCCGCTGTTGTCCTCTACTGAGGTCCATCCCCCATCGCGCACAGGCAAATCTCCTCGATGAGGCAAGCATCGCCATCAAAGCGCAGATCCGCTGAGACGGCAACTCATTTCGCTGGTTAAGCTTACGGCGATTTAAGTACACAACGGTACATACATTTCCGCCAGTACAAATTGTTCCACGGGGAACATTTCTCCATTTTGTCAGCCCTTGGGTTTTCCTTTTCCGGGCAGTCCGGCCGGGTTTTCCTGGACCCGCTCGCGGAATCCGCCTTTCATTCCTCTCGCCAGGGTGACGCTCGACTCGCCAAACTTGTCGCGCAGCTTGTCGGCCGCCGACATGGCTTGCTCCCAGCGCTTGCGGCGATCGTCTTCCAAAAGATTCCCCTGCTCCGCCTGCCCTTCGAACGACGAAGTCTGCACTCCCAGCAATCGTACCTGCGATCCGTTGCGCCAGTTCTTGCGAAACAACTTGCGAATCTCTTCGAATATTTCAGTGTCGAGTTGGGTTGGCGATGGCAGCGAATGTGCCCGCGTGATGGTAGTGAAATCTTTATAGCGCAATTTGAGTTGGATAGTTCGGGCATGCAGGCCGGCTTCACGCAAACGTCGCGCCACCATCTCTGAAAGCCGCATCAGCGTCGATTCGATCGCTCGGGATCCGCGGTGTCGTCGGTGTAAGTGTGTTCATGGCTGATGGATTTCGGATCCCTGTCCTCGCCGACTTCACTATCGAACCATCCGCCGGCGTCCTCGCCGCGGGATTTGCCGGCGAGAGCCAATCCCCATTTGCCGAAATGTTCGTGAAGAAATGCATCATCGAAGCGTGCCAGATCTCCGACTTTATGAATGCCCAACGCGTGCAGATTCTGCTCCGTCACCTTGCCGACGCCGGGGATATCGCGGACATCGAGCGGCGCCAGAATCTTCGCCTCTTGCTCCGGGGATGACCCACAGCACGCCATTGGGCTTGGCTTTTGCCGAAGACACTTTAGCTATTAAGCGGGAAGCACCGATGCCGATGGAACAATTAACTGCGTCTCAGCTTTCATTTTGTCATGCAGCGCATGGGCGGCACGCAACGGCGGGCCGTGCAGGCGATCCGTGCCGGACATGTCCAGATAGGCTTCGTCGATCGACGCCATCTCCACCAGCGGCGAAAACGAATCTCAAGACGTGATGAACTTTTTCCGAGCATTCGCGGTAGCGGTCGGGATGACCGTTGACGAAGATGGCGTGCGGACAAATTTTGCCGCAGTGCGAAGGGGCATTGCCGAGTGCACTCCGAACTTACGAGCTTCGTACGATGCCGCCGAAACCACGCCACGCTCTCCCGCTGGCCGCCGACCACAACTGCTTTTCCTTTCAAGGATGGATCGAACAGTTCTTCCACTGAGACGAAGAACGCGTCCATATCGACGTGGAAGATGGTTTTGGCGGAGAGCATGAGGGCTGATAAGAATTCTACAACCGCCGGGTTTCCTCAGGCGCTAAAGCACGTTTTTCTGGGCGCGCACCTCATCGCAGCGCTGATGCGCTGCGCTACCTACCCTTGCTGGACAACCGGGGCGGCTGTGGCTACGCGAGCTATCCAGTTCAATGGCCCCGCCCTGTCGCACAGAATGCGACGAGGACGGGCACCCAGTTAGATCTCTATTAGCGCGCAGTTTTCAATTGTTTTACGCGTTCGTAGATGCTGATGTATTCCTTGGCGGAGGCGGTCCAGGAGAAATCTTTTTTCATGCCGTTGCGCATCAGGGTTTGCCAGGAGGTTTGGTCGCGGAAGGCCAGCAGAGCGTGTTTGATCGTGAGTAATAGGACTTCGCTGCTGAATTCGGAAAACTTGAAGCCCGTGCCTTTGCCAGTGCGGGAGTCCCAGGATTCGATGGTGTCATCGAGGCCACCGGTGGCGCGCACGATGGGTACGGTGCCATATTTCAGACTGTAAATCTGGTTGAGGCCGCAGGGTTCGTATTGCGACGGCATGAGGAACATATCGCTGCCGGCTTCGATTTTATGAGCCAGGGCGTTGTCATACGCAATCTTGACGGCGATCTTTTTCGGATACTGCTTGTTCAGCCGTGGTGAACATCTCTTCGTATTTCTTGTCGCCGCTGCCGATACCGATGATTAGTAAGTCTTCGCGCATCAGGCGATCGACGATCTGGGCGATAAGATCGAATCCTTTCTGCGAGGCGAAGCGCGAGACCAAGCCGATGACCGGCAACCTGGAATCCGCATTGGCCAGGCCAAAGGTGTTGAGCAGATCTTGTTTGCATTTGAGTTTGCCAGAAAGATCTTCCGGAGAATATTTCGTGATGATGTATTTGTCGGCTTGTGGGCTCCACTCGTTGTAGTCGACGCCGTTCAGAATTCCGGCGATGGTGGCGGCGCGGTCGTGCAGAACGCCATCGAGTCCAAAACCGAATTCGGTGGTCTGAATTTCCTGGGCGTATTTGCGGCTGACTGTGGTGACGAAATCCGCATAGACGAGCGCGCCTTTCAGGAAATTCACCTGGCCGAAAAATTCCATTTTCGAGATGGTGAAACAAATCCCAGGGCAAGGTGAGCAGCGGGAGGGTGTCCGGCGAGAAAAGGCCCTGGTAGCCCATGTTGTGAATGGTGAACACGGTGGAGGCGGCGCGGAAAGCCGGATCCGTTGCATATTGCGTGTGCAGAAGGACAGGGATGAGCGCCGTCTGCCAATCGTGGCAATGAAAAATATGCGGCACGCCCAATATTTTTGTGGCCTCGAAAACAGCACGGGAGAATAACGCGAAGCGTTCGGCATTGTCGGGATAATCACCGGCGAGCTCCGCCGTAAATCGCTTCGCGATCGAAGTATGGCGGGATATTCGACGAAGTAATAACGCACCCCGACCTTGATTGCCTCCGCTCAGGATCGAACAAAAACGGTAGTGATCGTCGAAAGGAATGGTAATGCTGGCCACTACGGTCTGGGGATCGGCGAGTTTGGTTTGACGATAGCGCGGGAGAAAGACGCTGACCTGATGTCCAGCGGCAGCGAGGCATTTGGGAAGGGCGCCGACTACGTCCGCCAGGCCGCCGGTCTTCGAGAATGGCACGCACTCCGAGGCGGCAAAGGCGATGTGCATGGACCCGACTCCTGACTGCGAAGCAGGTTCCATCCGCGCAAGCTATGATTAGGACGCCACGCTTGCGCTCGAAGACTCGCGGGTGAAGGTCAAGTCTAAAGCCGGAGAGAAAGAGGGTCAATGTGCCGAAGGTTTCCGCCGCGCGGCCAACTCGCGCAAAACCAAAATTAGGCCAGCATTTTCTGGTGGATGATGCCGCCGCCATGCGCATTGTGGAAGCGATGGGAGATATTTCGCAAGCGACCGTGCTGGAGATCGGGCCGGGACGCGGGGCACTGACTTCCCTGTTGGCGCGGCGGGCGCGGCGGCTGATTGCGATTGAATTGGATCGCGTGCTGGCGGCGCAGTTGCGGATGAATTTTGGGTTAACGCCGAATGTGGAGATCATCGAAGGCGATGTGCTGGCGATGGATTTTCATACCATCTTTGGGCAGAAGCCGGGCATGACGCGCCCTGGCCTTGAAGATATGCAACAGGCGGTCCGAGTGGTGGGTAACTTACCTTATTTTATTACGTCGGATATTCTGTTCCGGCTATTTTCTTACCGGCAATATTTCGAGACGATTGTGCTGATGGTTCAGCGTGAAGTGGCGGAACGGCTGGTGGCGCGTCCGGGAAAGAGCGAGTATGGCGTGCTTTCGGCGACCACGCAACTTTATGCGCGAGTGGAGAATCTGTTTACGCTTCCGCCTGATTCGTTTTCGCCGCCCCCCAAAGTGCATTCGTCGGTGGTGCGGTTAACAATGGCATCGCGAATTGAGGAGTTGCAGGTGCCGGAGGCTGGCTTCATTAAATTTTTGAGATTGGCTTTTGGACAAAAGCGGAAAACTCTTTGGAATAATTTGAAGTCGGATTATGAGCCCGGAGTTTTGAAAGCCGCATTGGCGAAAGCGGGGGTAAAACCGACGGTGCGGGCTGAGGCGATGTCGTTGGAGAAGAGTGCGGCTTTGTTCAGGGCGTTGCCGGGGTGAAGGCTCGCGCTGACGCGCGTGGTCGGCTTGGATGGTTTTACTGTCCCCAGTAAACTCGGGCCCTTCCCGGGTTTGGCTGGCAGTCGATTTTTGGCTCTGGACGGATAAAGATTGGCGAAGGACGATCAGAATGCAGGGGTCCTTCGCGGCGCGAAGTGCGCTTGCTCAGGGATGACATGGGACCGGAAAGATTTGTGGGGAAGGTTGAATCTTGGTTTCAATCGTACGCCATCCCGCTGTGGCCGGGAGATTTTATCCTGGAAACCCTGAGGACCTCCGAGTCGCTGTTGACTCATATTGCGCTCCAAAGAAGAATCTGATTCCGGCAATTGGGTGTGTGGTGCCGCATGCGGGCTACATTTACTCGGGATCGGTCGCGGGCGCCGTCTACGCTGCGCTTGAGATTCCACGGAGCTGCATTGTGCTGTGTCCCAACCATACTGGGAAGGGCGCGCCACTTTCCATCATGAGCCGCGGGGAGTGGGAAACGCCGTTGGGCGTGGCTTCCATCGATTCCGCGATGGCAACGGCGCTGCGCGAGAAATTTCCGCTGCTGACGGAAGATACTGAGGCACATCGAAACGAGCATGCGATTGAAGTGCAATTGCCGTTTTTACAGGTGCGCAGGCCGGATTTCGCATTCGTCCCGATTGTTCTGGGAACAAGCAAGTTCGAGATTCTGGAGGCGCTGGGGAATGCGATTGGCGAATTGCTTATGGCAGAAGCGAAACCGGTTCTTGTCATCGCTTCTTCTGACATGAATCACTACGAGAGCGACGGCATTACCCGAATCAAAGATCACAAAGCAATCGACAGGATTTTGGCGCTTGATGCTCGCGGACTTTTTGATGTAGTCATGCAAGAAAAGATCAGTATGTGTGGATTCGGGCCTACCGTCGCGATGTTGACCGCAGCGCGGCATCCAGGCGCGACGAAAGCTGAGTTGATTCGATACTCGACGTCAGGAGATGTTTCTGGTGATCGCAACATGGTGGTGGGATATGCGGGGATGGTGGTGCGGTAGGCCTCGCCCACTTGAACGAGGCCTTACCGATGGTTGCTATTGTTTTGTAGCGCCCACCACCGGGGGTGCGGATTGTCCGATGGTTGCGTTGCCGGTGGTTTCGACCGCCGGCGCCGCTGGAGTTTCGTTGGATGCTTTTGCCGGAGGTACCACCGCAGGCGCAGCGACGGGGTGGATTTTCAGCGATGAAAGAATCGAATTCAGGCGCGCAAATACTCGGGCGCTATTGACTTCTTTGATCGTGGATTTGTCCGCCGGCTCCGGCGTAACGGAGGTTGCCAAACCGAGTTGCACTTCATAGCAAATCCCGTTGGCGAAGCCAGCGTAGGAGCGCCATTCGGAGTGGTAGTCGCCTTCGGTTGTGGTGTTCTCCGTCCAGTGGAATGGGACGCCATTTACCGTGCCGGTGAGCACTTTCGAGTCTTCGTTGACGATCGCCGATTGCTGGCAGGTTGCTTCGGTCAAGTTGCGATTCGCGCTTAAGCTGAAGTAGCCATCGTCAAAGTCGGTTTTGGGATACATGCTTTGCGGCATCTGCACCGTTGCCAGAGGCGTTTCGGCGGGATCGCCGCCCACCGATTCGTCGAGCGACGCCGGTTTTGCGTCCCCGGCGGGAACGTCCCAGGTTTTTAGTTTGTAGCTCAGGGGATAACGGAATGAGATTCCGTAAGCGTCATTGGTGTAGGTTGCGGTCGGGGACTTGCGCTGCACGACCCGTTTTGGCGCCGCCGGTTGAGTTGCGGTTGGGACGGCGGCCGGAACTGGTGGCGCGCTTGGCGATGCTGGTGGATTCGGCGATACAGATGAGATCTGCTGTTCCGATTTTTTTGTGCATCCGTAAACTCCCAGCAATCCTACTAGCATGAGCGAACTGCCCAGGATGGCGGCCCTGTATTTGCCAATCCATTTGGGATCTGAGGTGGTGTTTGGGTTATACCGCGTTGTGGTTTTCACTTCATTTGGACCTTCTGAGTACTTCATAACTGCCTCCCTTTGAACTGCCCTGCCCAGAGAGGTGGCACGATGTGAACCATCTTGTATGCTGCTGATTTTAATGAAGTTAATCTGGATTATGCTGATGGAAATCGTGTGCGGTTAGACACGCTGTGGCAGTGGAGGCACAGACGAAGAGTAAAGAAGAAAGAAGCGACCAGGAGGCCGCCTCTTTGCACGCGCAAAATGGCGTCGGCTCCTATTTGCTGGTGCGGGAAGGAGCAACGCTGCCGTGAGAAACCGGCGCCTGGGACATGGGCTGAGGTGCAATTGATCCGCCGCGCGACATCGGCTCGGCGTGTCCAAAATCTCCTGCGGGAGTCGGAGACCTCATGGGCACGGTATGAATTCTGGCAGCGACCTCGCCACCTGGCCGGACCGAAGTTGAAACTTTGTCTAAGTTATCAATGCTGCCACGCGGAATCCCCAAGCCGGCAGAATTATTCCGAACCAATAATTTGTTGGAGGAATTGCCGGCCACCGTAGAGACTGGGCCGCGGTTCACGATGATTGTTTTTCCAGCACCGACCGGAGCTTGCGGCGTCACGAAATTGCGTGGAGCATTGAGGACTCGCGGAACGGAGAATGCTGACCAGGCACCACCAGCCTGCCAGGCCCATCCATAGCTCGGGATGAACATCCACGAACCATAGTGATATGGCGTCCATCCCCAGGGATAGGCCGACACCCAGCCGTAGCCCATGCCGGGAGAAAACGCCCAGGCACCATCCATGAAGGGGTCCCAGCCGGCGCCCACGAAATAAGGCTGCCACAACATGCCATAGCCGGGCGCGTTGAAGTAGTTGCCGTAGTATGCCATGTCGGTGCTACCGAAAGCATAGGGTGTGGAAGTGTCCAAAGCGGTGGTGTAGCGCTGGTGGTATTGATTCTGGGACTTGTCCCAGGCGTCAAACGGGCTGGGCTCGATGTCGTGGGCGACGGAAGATTTGTCGTCGTTGCGAAGATCGAAGCTGGCCGTATGGTTCTTGCCAACGGCGACGGGGCCGGAAGGTGCATCGACCTGTACGTCACCTTTGAACACTGCCAAGGCGGCCGCGCCATTACCGGCGTCAAGACGCAGATGCGCAGCGTGATTCAGCAAGACCTTTTCATGGCTGAACATCAAAGTAAGTTGATCATCTTTGGCGCCGGCGAAATTTACGTACGCGGTGCCGGTCATCATGTTCACGCTGGAAGATTTGCTGCCCGATTCAAGCAGAGAGAGTTGGGGAAATTCCACCTGAGTATTGGAGGCGATGCGTAAGGTGCTGCCATCCTCGAATTCGATTTCGGCGCGGCCCTCGCCCCTGATGCGCAACTTTGTTCCCTGAGTGATGGGCAGGTTCAAGAAGGCGCGCTCGAAGCCTTGCCCTAGATTGCGATCAATCTGCACATTGCCTTCGATCGTACTCAGGCGCACGATGCGCACTTGCGAGTCAGCGAAAGATGGGATGGAACAGAGTGCGAGAATCAGGGATACCAGCGCGACCGGAACGGTTTCCAGCTTTCGCTTCAACATGGGAATGCCTCCACCACGGGTCAGAGCTATTATCTACCTGAACCGGACCGGGTGCACGATTTAAATTGTCAAAATAGTGTCATTTCGCAGGGGCGGCAAGCAGGCGCTGGGCACGGGCACGAACCACGTTCATGAGCGAAGAATCGGTGGCAATCTGCTGCAAAATAGGCGCGACCGCCGAAACCTCCTGCAGACCGTTTTCGGTCGATTGCTGTTCCATATTTTTCAATTCTTCGTCGAGAGCGGTTTTCTGATAATGGCGGTAATAATCGAGACGGCGGCCAAACTCGAGGGTCATGGAGAGTTGCTGAAAAATGGCGGTCAAATCCTGGATCGCCGGGATCGGCGAATAGTTGTAAGTGGCCTGGGTGGTGCGGTCGGCATTCTTGTAGATCAGGATTTTGGTGCCGGTGTTGGCAAGATTCTTTCTGCCGGAGTCGATTTTGCCTCCGAAGTAGTTGGCTTTCCGGGAGAGATCGAAGATGCGGATACGGGTGGATTCCGAGATGTTGAAGTCGAAATGATAGGGATCGCCGGCTTCGGATTGCATGCTGAGTTTGCCGTTTGAATCGTAACTGGCGTGGCCGTCGGCGGCGATCGAGACTGCATAATGATCGGGCTCGGCGCCCGGAAAATCGAATCTGAAGGTGATGGAGGGGGATGCGGTTTGCGCCGCCAGATGGAAACAGTACAAAAACGAAACCACCGCACAGAATACGGGTCCTCGAAGTGCGGGCGGACGTTTGCACTTGCTTGGGAACATGCAGTAAGGATTATGCCAAAAATTCGGACAAGTCGCAGCCTCGAGTGAGGTCGAGTTAAGACCCTCGCACTACGGGACCTGACGCTGGTAGGGGTCCTTCGACCGCGAGAGACTTCGCTCAGGATGACAAACTTTTTATCTTCATGCCGCGTGCCGGCATTTTTCTTTGCCCATTGCATGCTGGCGTTTTTATTCGCTTATGGCTTGCTGGCGTTCGAGGGTGGCGGCGGTGTGAAGGTGGCAGATTGCGATGGCTAGGGCGTCGGCGGCGTCGGGGGGCTCGGGGATTTCGGCTAGATTTAGCAGGCGTGTGACCATGTGCTGAACCTGCTGCTTCTCTGCACGACCGTAGCCGACGACGGCGGACTTGATGGTGAGCGGGGCGTACTCGGCGACTCCCAGGCCGGCAGTCGATGCTGCGAGCATGGCGACACCGCGCACTTGTCCCAGCTTGAGTGCAGATTTCACATTTAATGCGTAGAAGACGTCTTCAATGGCGACGTTGTGCGGTTGGTGTTCCTGGATGATCGCGCCTAGACGCTGGAAAATTGTTGCGAGACGCAGCGGAAGCGGTTCGCGGGGAGACAGTTTCACGGCGCCGCAGGTCAGGCAGATCAGCTTGCCATCGAGGCAAAGTTCGACCACGCCGAATCCGGTGTACTCGGTGCCGCAGTCAATGCCGAGGACTCGCATTGGGAGAAGTTTAGCACCGGAAGGGCGGAAATCTGTTTACTGGTGAAGCGAGAAGTGCGTTGCCCGTTCCGGAGAGCCTTTAACCGCAAAGGGCGCAAAGAAAATCCGCAAAGAAAATCTTATTTGAGGAGAACACTTTTAGGGTTGGTCGAAGAGCTCGGAGCGATTGAGACGTTCGCCTTTGAAGAAGACGATTGAGATGCGTTCGATGTTGTTGATGTCCTGCAATGGGTTTTCGTCCAATACGAGCAGATCTGCATCGTTGCCTTTTTGGATCGAGCCGATGTGATTTTCAGCGCGCAACAGGCGTGCGGAGTTATAAGTTGCGGCCTGGAGTGCGACGGCCGGAGGGATTCCGGCACGTACCCACAACTCCACTTCCCGTTGAATTGTCGGGCCATGAATGACAAGGATGTTGCCGGCGTCGCTGCCCGTCACGAGCGTGACGCCTTGTTGATATGCTCGCTTAAAGTTCTCGGTCCCGGCCTTCATATCGAAAGGAAATGAACGCATTTTCTGAAGCATTGGCTCGGCGTCCTTGGACGCCAGGAAAGCTTTGGTGCCGTCGAGCAATTCTTTGGGGCCGACTTGCTGGACCAGAGAGCGATCGAGCAGTTCGGTATTTCCTTTGGCCAGGTCAGTGAAAGCCTCGCCCACGCTCAGGGTGGGATCGTAGAATGTGCCTTGTTTCGCCATCTGCTGAAGGACGGTTGCCGGGATTGCGTCACGGAATGAACCGTGTTCGATGGAATCCGCACCGGCGGAGACTGCATCGCTCACATCGCGGGCATCTCCGGTGTGGACTGCGGCAGGCAACCCGTCCGTGTGGGCCTGCTGAACGATGGCTTGCAAATATGAAACGTCCATCCGATTGAAAATTTCCGATCCACCACCTGACTCCATTATTGCTTTGATGCAATCCACATTGTCGTGCTTGAGCGCGTCAACTTGTTGGCGGGCTTCGTTGGTTGAAGCGGGAAGGCGTGTGAATTGGGCTTGCGCCTGCTGGCGCATGGCCTCGGGTAGCCGGTTAAAATATTCGGTCCCGTGTCCGCCGGGGGCGGTGAATAAAGGTCCGCAAGTGAAAACTTCCGCACCTAGTTTTTGGCCGCTATTCACGGCTTCGCGTACTTTGAGCACGGTGTCAAGGGGGTCTCCAACGCTCCTTACAGCCGTAACACCGCTGTAGAGATAGGCGGCAAGATGGCGCTCCATAGCCGACTCCGGCTGATAAGTGCTCATGTCCGGTAGAAACCCGCCGGGGGCAGCAAGGTGAACGTGTACGTCGATCAGGCCGGGAAGAATCGTCTTGCCAGAGGCTTCGATTACGGAAGCCTTCACGGTTTTCGGGTCTGGCCCTTCGCCTTCGTATACTTCGGCGATTTTGCCGTCGACGATCAAAATTGCGCCGGACTCGATGACTTTACCGTTGCCGACGAAGATACGTCCGCCGCGGATCAGATAACTTTCACTGCGGGCCAGCTGACGATTGAGAGATTTGGTTTTATTCGCGTTCTGCCTGGTGTGCGCTTGCCATGTCCCCAGGATGATAAAGGGCAGCAAGACCGCGACAATCCATAATTTTGCGGAAGCCCTGATTTTTTCTTCTTTCTCCCAACGGAACAGTTTGTAGGAAACGAACAGGCCTACGGCAATGGTGAGAACCAGCGCGCCGGCCGCCTCGCGATTCTGGATCAGACCTTCCTGGCCTTTGCGCAACATCATTCCCTGAAGTCCCGAGACGAGATATGTAGCGGGCAAAAAATTCGTCACCGTCAGCAGCCAATCCGGAAAAATGGAGGTTGGGAAAGTGGCGCCGCTCAGAAAGAGCATAGGCAGGTAAACCAGTTGCACGAGAATCTGGCTCTCCTGCATGGAGTTCGCTACCGATGCCAGAATCATTCCGATGGCGCGGAACGCCATGATACCGAAAGTCAGGAAAATCAGAATCGATCCCAAGCTGGCCGGCCACGGCATGCCATAGCCAAAGTGCGCCAGGCAAAACATCAGGAGGACGAATGGCAGAAACAGCATCCAGCCAACGATGGTCATTGAAACCAGGATTGGGAGCGGCGTGATGGGAGTAACTTTGTAGCGGCGAAGGACGTTCGATTCGCGGTCTTGTACCGTGCGCATGCCCGCGCCAAAGAGTCCGTTGCCCAACACTCCGAGAATGATCACCATGGTGAGGACCTGGGCCATGGTGCCGCCGCCGTGGTCCGCATGTTCGATCTGAGCAAACGTGATGAAGAAGACGAACGGGAATAGATAATTGAAAAAAATGACAGACTTCTGGCGCAGGGCCAGCTTGAGATCTAATTTAATCAGCGCCAAATATGGTTTCATTCGCGCAGACGCTTTCCCGTCATTTCTATAAATACGTCTTCGAGTGTGGGTTTCTTTAAATGGACATCGATCAGCTCAAGTCCGCTCGAATCGATCCATTTAATCAGCTCTACGAGCGTGGTCGCGGGACGCCTTGAGACCACGGTCATGGTGCGGCCAGTGGCGTCAATAATGGTGTCAATCGATTCCGCGAAGTTGGGGCGCTGCGCCGGAATCGCCTTATCGCAAGTGACGGCAATGGTGGACGCAGCGCGGCTCTGCTGTTGCAGCTTTGCTGGAGTATCCAGAGCGATGACCCGGCCTTCGTCCATGATGGCGACGCGATCGCACAGGCGCTCCGCTTCTTCGATGTAGTGAGTAGTCAGTAAAATAGTGCGATTCTCGCCCCGCAACTGTTCCAGCAACGAATGGATTTCCGCGCGCACTTGAGGATCGAGACCGGTGGTGGGTTCGTCGAGAAAAAGTAAAGATGGATTGTTCACCAGGGCGAGCGCGAGTGCCAAGCGTTGCTTTTGGCCGCCGGAAAGCGTGCCGTAAAAGGCATCCCGCTTGTCAACGAGTTGCAGTCGCTTCAGCAGTTCGTTGGAATCGGCATGTTGCGTGTAGAAAGACGAATAAACCTGCAAAGCTTCGCGAACGCGAATCTTCTCCGGCAAATTGGTGGCTTGCAGGCAGACTCCAATGCGGTCCTTGAGCTGCTTTTTCTGCTTTTCGGGATCGAAACCCAGGACGCGGACTTCCCCACCCGAGCGCGGGCGCAAACCTTCCAAAATTTCCACGGTGCTGGTCTTGCCCGCGCCGTTCGGCCCCAGTAATCCGAAGACTTCGCCGGGACGAATCTCGAAATCGACGCCTTTGATCGCTTCCAAAGGGCCATAAGATTTGCGCAGGGATTGGACGGATATGGCTGGCTCACTCATGCGGAACATCCAGCCTATCCAAGTGTGGGAGCGGCGTCAAAGGCTAGCAGCATTTGGGCTGGCGCGCTTTGCGGGTTTCCTGCTCTTTAAGAAATGACGAATAAGAGGCGGGGTTTGCATTTAGATGGTGGTGGGTCAGGAAGCGCTGGTAGGCGGATTCGTCGAAAATCTCTCGAGCGGTTGCCAGAAGTAGTTGCAGCACATGGCGAAAACTGGTCTCGCGTTGCTCGACTGGACTGACGGGGGCGTCCGTCCCCCCGTGAGCCGTGGTGAGGACTTTCGTTTTCATTGGCCCACCGCGAATCTTGTGGGTACAAATGACGATTCTTTTACGCTCGCTTCTTTATGGCCGGAAAGTATCTGGATCCAGATGATGACGGCTTCGATCAGGATTAGAGCAATCAGGAAAATTAATATTCCGGTCACAGCGGCATCCAATCGATCATTGAAGATCAGCCGGTCGCTGCCTCGGCTTGCCGCGACCATTCGTGCGTGAGACAGAAATCCAATGCGAATGTTGGGATCGAAAATCTTGTGCCAGGATGCAGTGAACGTGACCGCAACCAGCCAAAGCAGCGGGGCCAAAGTGACTGCTGCGTAGCGGGCTCTATGCGTTTTTATGATGATGGTTGTGGCCACACACAGCGCGACGATGGCGAGCAACTGATTTGCAATCCCAAATAGCGGCCACAGAGAATTAATGCCGCCTAGAGGATCCTTTACTCCCTGCCAGAGAAAGTATCCCCAGGCACCGACGATGATCGCGCTGGTGGCCAGGATCGAGGGATACCAACTGGTACGGCCCAGTGGCTTCCACACGTGGCCGAGAGCGTCCTGAATCATGAAACGGCCGACTCGGGTGCCGGCGTCGAGGACGGTCAGGATGAACAAAGCCTCGAACATGATTGCGAAGTGATACCAGATTGCCATGACAGCCTGCCCGCCAAGGCTGTTGGAAAAAATGTGTGCCATGCCGACGGCGAAAGCTGGAGCGCCGCCGGTGCGGTTGTAGAGTGTCTGTTCGCCGACGGCCTGGGCGAGAACATGCATGTCGGCAGCGTTGACGGCGAATCCCCAGTTGCTGATGGTGGCGGCCGCAGCTTCCGGAGACTGACCCACGATTCCCGCCGGACTATTGATGGCAAAATAAATTCCCGGTTGCAAAACACATGCAGCAATCGTCGCCATGATAGCGACCATGGATTCCGCCAACATGGCGCCATAACCAACCAGGCGAGTCTCCGTCTCGTTGCGAATTAGCTTTGGCGTGGTGCCGCTGGCGATCAGCGAATGAAACCCGCTGATCGCCCCGCAGGCAATAGTAATGAAGGCAAATGGAAAAACATTTCCGGCAAAAATAGGGCCGGTGCCATCGATGAAGCGGGTGAGCGCAGGCATGTGCAGGGTAGGATGAAGCACAACAATGCCGAATGCCAGTAGTCCAATGGTTCCCAACTTCACGAAGGTGCTGAGATAATCGCGCGGGGCGAGCAGTAGCCAAACTGGCAGTGCCGAGGCGGCGAATCCATAAAGAATAATCACGATTGCCAGGGTGGGCGCGCTCAAGGTAAATATTTTGGCCACGACTGGAGTTTGAGCAGCCCATTGACCGCCCCAGATGGCCAGCATGACGAGAGCAAACCCGAGCACGGAAGTTTCGAGCACTTTGCCAGGACGCAAGCGGCGCAGGTAAACGCCCATTAACAGGGCGATAGGAATGGTCATCGCGATGGTGAAAGTTCCCCACGGACTATCTTTCAACGCGTTCACTACTACCAGGGCGCAAACTCCGAGTAGGATCACAATGATGCTGATGACCGCCACATACGCAACCAATCCCCCGACGCGCCCGATTTCTTCGCGAGCGATTTCGGTGAGAGACTTGCCGTCACGACGGACGGCGAAAAGCAGAATCACGAAATCCTGAACGCATCCGCCAAAGACTGCGCCGGCGAGAATCCAAAGCGTTCCAGGAAGATATCCAAATTGCGCTGCGAGCACTGGGCCCACGAGCGGCCCGGGGCCGGCGATGGCGGCGAAGTGATGTCCGAAGACAACCCATTTATTTGTGGGGACAAAATCGCGGCCGTTCTCCAGGCGCTCGGCGGGAGTGGCGCGACGGGCGTCGAGCGCAAGAACTTTGGCGGAAATAAATTTGCTGTAAAAGCGGTAGCCGACGGCGAATGTGCAGACTGCGGCCACTACCAGCCATATGGCATTGATCTGCTCGCCGCGATGGATGGCGATGGTGGCAACGGCGAGGGTGCCGGTGAGCGCAATCACCAGCCAGAGCAGGATGCTTAATGGTTTTGGCATTGGGGTTCGATTTAACGTGGGTAATTCGAAATGACTGTATCAAAGTACCGTAGTCGCCGAAGCGCGTTCTCGAATTCGCAACTTTTATCGCAGTGCTTAAAGCGCTGCTCCACCCTTGTGCTGTCGAAGTAATAGCTCAATCGGCTCGCAAGGCGCGGACCCGTTCGACTTCGATTCTCTTGCGGCAGATTCCTTAATCGCCAGGGCGCCGACCCTTGCTCGCCGCAGCAGCGAGATTCTAAATCATTACCGTGGGTAATCATGATCCATTCGCTGATTCCCTCGGTCGAACTTCATGGATTTAATGATAATCTTAGTGTTCCGTCTCAGATAGCAGAGATCCACAGCGGCACCCTCAGGTGTCCTAAGCAGAACTGAACGGCAAACAGCATATTTATTACCGACCCCAAGGAGCAGGCAATGAAAGTTGGTGTTCTGACCGGCGGAGGCGATTGCCCCGGACTCAATGCGGTGATCCGCGCGGTGGTGCGCAAAGGCAGCTTTCACTATAGCGACGAGTTTGTGGGATTTCTCGAAGGCTGGCGCGGCGTGATGGAAGACAAGAGCATTGTGCTCGATCTCGAGTCCGTGGCCGGAATTTTGCCCCGAGGCGGCACGATTCTGCGGACCTCGCGAACAAATCCTGCAAAGAAGCCGGATGGTCTGGATATTTGCATCGCCACGCTAAAGAAAAATAATATTGAGGCCCTGATTGCGATTGGTGGGGATGACACTCTTTCTGTCGCCAAGAAGTTGGGTGAAAAAGGTGTGAAGGTTGTGGGATGTCCCAAGACAATTGACAACGACCTGGCCGGCACGGATTATACTTTCGGATTCGATACCGCGGTGAACATCGCTACTGAAGCCATCGACCGGGTGCACACCACGGCCGAAGCTCACAACCGCGTGATGGTGGTGGAAGTGATGGGCCGCGATGCCGGTTGGATTGCCATTCACAGTGGCGTGGCTGGTGGCGCGGATGTGATTCTGATTCCCGAGCAGCCATTTGATGTCGACCGTGTGTCCGCTACCATTCGGCAGCGGCACGATCGAGGCCGTTACTTCAGCATCGTGGTCGTGGCGGAAGGGGCGAAGTTTGCGGCGGGTGCCGAAGAGGGTGCAATTGTTATTTCAGATCTCGGCAAAGACGAATTCGGACATGCGCGACTGGGCGGCATTGGCAACACGCTCGCGAAAGAAATTGAAAAGCGCACTGGGTTTGAAACTCGCACGGTAGTGTTAGGGCACATCCAACGGGGGGGATCGCCTAGCGCCTTCGATCGGGTGCTGGCGACACGTTATGGCCTGGCCGCAATTGATATGGTGCACCGTGGCGATTTCGGATGCATGGCTGCTTTGCAGGGGAATAAACTGGTTTCGATTCCTCTGACTCAGGCACTCTCCAAGAACCGCACCGTGGACCAGGAAATGATGGATGTGGCGGCCGGCATTCTGGCTTGATCGCAATCGGATGAGCATCGCAAAGTACCGGCTTCTGTGAGACAACGGCGTCCGGTTTGCCGATTCTAATTGCAAAATGACCTGGGCCCTCCTGCTGATCGAACTGGAAGTGGCCCTCGTGGTCGTGGCGATGGCCTGGCTAGGATCATGGGCAAAATCTTCCCGTGCGACCGGCTCTCCATTTCCTGTTTGGTTCCGCCGACTCGCACGTAGAAAACGATTGTCCGTGCTGTTGGTGGGATTTTCCGTTTTTTCCATTCGCCTCGCGCTTCTCCCAATTCTCGGAATTCCCCAACCTGCGGCACACGATGAATTCAGTTATTTGCTGGCTGCCGATACCTTCGCCCACGGACGGCTAACAAATCCGCCCCATCCCATGGGGGAGCACTTCGAGACCTTTCACGTCATACAACATCCCACGTACATGTCCATCTATCCTCCTGCACAGGGATTGGTGTTGGCTGCTGGACAGCGATTGGGAGATCCATGGATAGGCGTTCTCCTCGTGACTGCCACGATGTGCGCGGCAATGTGCTGGATGCTGCAAGGCTGGTTGCCAGCGGAATGGGCTCTGTTGGGCGGAGTACTGGCAGTCTCGCAAATTGGCATTCTCAGTTATTGGATGAACAGTTATTGGGGGGATCAGTAGCGGCGTTGGGCGGAGCGCTTCTGCTTGGCGCTCTTCCACGCTTGAAACGAGAACCGAGAGCTCGGGATGGGGTTGTTATGGCGGTGGGGATGGCGATCCTGGCGAATAGCCGTCCTTATGAAGGATTCGTTCTCGGTGTAGCCGTAGCCTTAGGGATGCTGGCGTGGCTGACCGGGCGAGAACGTCCGCCTTTTGGGATCGTGATCGTTCGCGTGCTGGCGCCGATTGCGATTGTTTTGGCGATCGCGTCTGCCAGCACCGGCTATTACTACCATCAGGTAACCGGCAGCGCGTTTCGGATGACCTACGATGTGGACCGACAAACTTACGGGATTGCCCCCTTCTTTCTGTGGAAGCAGCCCCTTCCGGAGCCGGCGTATCACCACGCCGTCGTGCGCCAATTTTATGAAAGAGAACTGGACCGGTTCCGAAAAGATCGAAGCGCCCGGGGTGTACTCGCCCGGATGGGCGAGATGGTTTTTTTGGTTTGGGCGTTTTTCTTGGGTCCGATCCTCACGCCCGCTCTCTTTTTTTTCCCAGCGCTTTTTCGCGACCGGCGCATGCGATTTCCACTGCTCGCTGGATTCATATTTTCTCTCGGAGTGCTGCCAGGTGCGTGGCTGTTTGCACACTATTTGGCGCCAGCCACTTCCCTGCTATTTCTTCTGATTGTGCAATGCCTGCGACATCTATCGCAGTGGCGATGGCGCGATCGTCCATTGGGGACGACCGTTACTCGGGGACTTCTGCTCGCCTGTTGTGCAATTTTTATCTTTCGGTTGGCCGCAATCCCGCTGCACGCCCGCACAGAACTGCGTTGGCCTCCCGGCAATTTGGAGCGTGCGCAAATCCTGAATACGCTGGGCAGCTCTAACGGGCGGCACTTGGTGATTGTCCACTATGGAATAAATCACAATCTGGATTCTGAATGGGTTTACAATCGCGCGGACATTGACGGCTCTAAAGTGGTTTGGGCGCGAGATATGGGCGACACGAAAAACCAGGAGCTGTTGCAATATTTCAGGAATCGACAAGCATGGATGCTCGACGCTGATGACGTGCCGCCCCGGCTGTTGCCTTATTCCGCTATTTCTGTTCCACCCACTGCGCCATAGCTGTCTTTAAATATTCTGCTGCGCTCCACAGCACATAAACCGCCAGAAGAACCATCACAGGCTCCATGGGGTGCCGATATGTGGGCCAGGTATGGGTGATGTAGTAAATTGACGGAAATATCAGCAAAACGATTGCAAACGGAACTGCGCCCGGTGATTTCCTCCACAAACTTAAAACGCCTCCCGACCAGGCTAAGAGACTTATAGGCAGCCAAATATAGGTATTAGGCGCAGTCCAGTAGCTATAGCAGCGTTGACCACAAAGGCGCAGGAATTGTGCTGGGTTTTGGCGAATAAATTGAAGAGCGATTTCACGTTTCGTCTCCATGAAACGTATTTCTCCCAGCCGGTTGTATTCCGTTGGATCGACGAGCGGGAAGCTTCGGGCGAATTCGGACAGATGAACCACACCCTTGTGGTTTCCAATCCAGAGTTCCAGACCAAGATTATTACGCACCGGCATTACGCGATGAAACGTTTCATAATTGCGAATCGTCCAGGGAACGACAACCAGTATGCAGACGGCAACTGAAATCCGTAACAGTCTCCCGCACGGAGCTTCGCGACGACGGTAAGTGATCCAAAGCCAAATCCAGAAGAGCGGAAACAATGAAAGAAAAGTTGTGTTGGTGAGAACCGAAAATCCGGCCAAACCACCAAATAGCAGCCATGGCCAGATTTGGAGCGAATCAGCCAGTTTTAACAGGAGCAGCAATCCCAACACCAATAGCAAAGACGATAAACTGCTCTCCCATAGCCGAATGGAAACCACAGACGCATATAGCCAGATGGCCCAAATCCAGGCCGCGAACATACCAACGGTTGCGTTGAAGGCTCGTCGTCCAAGGTGAAGGAGAACGACCGCAGTCAGTGCGGAGAACACCGCATTGAGTTCAACCGCCAGCCAGAGCGATAAATCACTATATGGTCCCGCCAGCCTGAAAATACCAGCCAACAAATATGGATAAATAGGAGGTTCGACTGCAGTTGGCAGCAGGGGCGTTCGTGGCCAGGGGGAACTGAACCCGAAACCAGAGGCGACCGCCCAAGCGATGCGGGCCGATTCATTATTCGTATAAAAATCCGGCCAGGCATTTCCCGGCACTAATTGTTGGATCACGCGCAAACGTGCAACAAGTGCAACCATGAAAATGGCCAACGGCGAATTCAGGATTCGCAAAGCAATTGTTGAGCAACGTCGCCGAAAAGGAGGATGGTCCTGCATGAATGAGGCTCGGTCTCAGGCCTTGCGCATGGAATGTACAACCGATAGCGACGCCAAGACTGCGATAAACAAAATCACTCCCAATGACGACAAACAGAGAATGCACCACACGACCAGCACAAATTTTTCGAGATACGTGAGGTAGAGGGCAAACCCCAGTCCAGCTAAAGCTGCGATCAGCAGCATGGCGGGAGTTTCGGCCTTGGAGCGATAGATCGCCGAGAGCAGGAAAAGCGTTATGTAACCGAGCACTCCGATTAGAGCGACAGGCACCCCAAGCACAACCGAATAAATGCTGCGATTCACCATGTCGCAATTGAAGGACGCGCCGAAATCACAATAGGAAGACTTTGTCGTACCGTAGTGGTGGTACAGCGATATCGATGAGATGACCACTCCTCCAATTGCCAGCAACGAGATCAGCGCAAATATCCGGCGGCTCTTCACATTCATGGCAGGCCACATCCCGTTTGCCGGCTCAATACCAACAACGGCTGGGCGCCTTCTTTTCTTGATCCGTCGGGGAACTCCCAGGTTGGAAAATTCTTGACGCCGGCTGCCTTGCATGCCGGCTCTTCGTCTTTCGATCCTTTGATCCCGCATTCGATATAAGTCACATGCCTGAAAGACGCACCAAACATTTCTTTCTGCTCGGCGCAGTGGGTACACCAGTAAAGCCCGTACATCTTGACTTGTTTTACGGTCAGACATTGGGCGAAGGCGTCGTATCGGGTGGCCCCCCGGATACGCGCGAAATAGTAGACGCAGGCAAAAACGATGACGACAATGGTTGCAATTGCGATCGTCGTCCTGGTTTCGGCCTTTATGTCTTCCTTCGTTTTTTGCTTATTAGTTTTCTGTACCATTCTTTGATCTTCTTGCCTTAGCGCCCCGGTCTTTCTACACCACCACATTCAAAGCGGACGGCAGGACGTCGAGCTTCTGACAATGCAAGGTAAGCACTTCGCCATCGACCATCACATCGACGGGAGAATCAAGAGCAAACTCTACTCTCTTTGCGGCGCGATGTTCGGCCAGCGGATGCTCAATATGAGTGCCATCATAAAGCGTCGGTAGGTTGCGAATTAGACCGACACGGCCAATTGGGCCCCAACGAACATATTCGATCAACCCGTCATCGATTTCCGCCTTGGGAGCGATCATCATCGTGCCGCCTGTGAATTTGCTGTTGCTAAAAGTAAGGAAGAGACAGGGACGGCGATCGATTCTTTCTTCGTCATCGACCTTTAGGGGGAACGGTCGGCGGCGGAATCGCGCCAGACAAATAAAAATTGACGATTGGTATCCTACCTCTCCCCATCCGCTGAAATAGCGGGCACGCAAGGTTGCGACATCGGCGGAGAATCCTACACTCAATAGGTTAATGTAATGAATTAGGCCATCTTTGTGTTTGAGGCGCAACACATCGCATGGTCTTGATCGGCCGGCGAGCAGCGACTCAATGGCATAATCAACACCCTTATCGCTGAAGTCACGAAGAAACGAATTGCCGGTACCGAGCGGCAGGAACGCAAGGGTTGGGGGTTCCCCCTTCGCCGCGAGCGGAAATAATCCGTTTACAATTTCGTAGGAAGTCCCGTCGCCGCCGACCGCGATGAAACGCCGATAGCCTTTCGCATAAGCATTTCGGGCGAACTCCGCTGCCTGATCGGGCGCCTGTGTTTCCAGGACATCAATCTGGATTCCGCCTGCGCGCAAGCGATCCAGCGCCGGCTGCAAGAGCTTTCGATTCCGCCCGCCGCCCGCCGCCGGATTGACCACCGCAAGGAATGTATCGCTCAAGTTCAGTCCCGCCATTTCGGAATGCAAGGGGTCTCCGGCAGTGTCTAAAGCGAAATCACGGCCTCGCGACTGAGCTTCCTACGGATCTCCTCCGCCAGGACCGTGCGCTTGATCTTCATCGACGCGGTGCGTGGGAAATCCTGCTCCCATATCACATAGCCGCCCACTCGTTTGTAGGCGTGCAATATCCGATTTCGCGCAATCATTTCCTGGCGCAATGCTTCGTTGAATTCCTGATTTTGTTCCAAACGCAGAACTAGAACCAGCATTTCGCGCCCTAAACTCTTGGCCGGCCAAATATAGTCGGCGGCGTAAATCGAATATTCTTTGACGGCGAGGCCGTCAAAGGTGTTTTCGATGTCCTCGGGATAAATATTTTTTCCGCCCTCGGTGACGATCATGTTTTTCTTTCGACCGAAGAGTTGCAAGTGTCCGGCGTCGTCGAACTTGCCCAGATCGCCGGTCAGCAGCCAGCCATCTACGATTGTTTCCGCGGTCAATTCGGGATCGTCCAGGTAATGAGACATCACCGTCTTACTGTTAGCGGCCACTTCGCCAATGCCTTCCCCATCGGGATTCAAAATGCGGAGTTCGACTCCGGGCAGTGGTTTACCAACGGTGTCGGCGCGAAAAGGCTTGAAATCGTTAACCGTGAGTACGGTCCCGGCCTCGGTGAGTCCGTATCCGTTAGCAATCGGAATCCCCAAATCGTAGAAATATTGCAGCGTGGAGGCTTCCATGAAAGCGCCGCCGGTAAACATCGCCCGCAACTCTCCTCCAAAGGCCAAATGCACGGGCTTCAAAAGCCTTCTGCTCAAACGGACTTTGGGCCCCTTGCGAGTGAAAGCTTTGTTGACGGCAGTCAAACGATTCAGCATCGCGCGCTTGCCCGCAGGTAGCGCTTCCAACTTCGCTCTGAGTCCGCGTTCAAGGTTCTTGAGCACCATGGGGACCAGGCTCACATAAGTAATTTTGTAGCGCACAAAAGCATCACGAACGAACTCTGGACGCAGCGTGCGCAAATGCACCACACAGGCCCCACAGACAAATGGGCCAATGAATCCGACCATGAAATCGATAGCATGATTGGTGGGCAGAATGCTCAAATAGCGATCGCCCGGTTTGAACGGATACCAAGCAGTGAGCGCCTTGCATTGCTCAAGATAATTTTCATGGGTGAGCACACACCCCTTGGGACGCCCGCCGGTTCCGGATGAATAGACGATGCAGGCAGTGTCTTCACGCTCCCGCGAGACAAAAGCCGGATCGCCCTTGCGCCGGAAATCCTCCCAGCGATTGGCCCCTCCAAGCTCTGCGCTGAGTGGCGCCTCCGTGACCAAAACACGTGCCTTGAGATTCTTGAATTCCGAAGCCTGTAAGATCGCGCGCCACAGATGATATTCAACGATCAGCACTTTCGCCTGAGAATGCGCCAGCAATTGCAGGTGCTCATCCGCGCTTAATTTGTAGTCGAGTGGAACCAGCACACCGCCATCGAAGAAAACAGCGTAGGCCGAGATCAACCATTTTGACTGGTTGGTCATGATGACAGCCGCGCGGTCTCCAGTCTTGAACTCGGCGTCCTGCAAGGCTCGCGCCAGAGGCAGCGCCATTTCCTTGAAATCCGAATAGGTGAGGCGCGTCTTCTCCTTGTCTCGATCGGCCTCAATCAGGCAAGTCTCGTTGGGCCAGTGATCGAGCGCATCCCGCAGCGCTGCGCCCAGGCAGCTGTATTGATCAAGATTGAGCATGAGAGGTTATTTCACCACAGTGGCATGCGGTCTGCAGAAACCATTGTTAATCACTTCATCACCTTTGCTCTGCATCACAATCTGGATTGAATCTTGCCCGCCAGGGTCCGGAAGTCGGACACACCTTGCAACTCATAGTCCGGCAGTTCCACATTGAAGTGATGCTCGAGACGGGTAAGGAGATCCAAAGTCTGAAGGCTGTCAACTCCCAGCGATTTAAAGAAATCGTCGTCCGGCGTTAGTTTTTGGCGCGGAACTTTGAAGTGCGTCGCGGCCAGGGTAAGTATCTCGTCCAATGTCTGGTCAGGGGTTCTCATAATCTCCGCCTCACGGCAAATACGGTTGCGCTTCGGTGCTCTCCACGAATCTCTTCAGTCCAGCCTCAACCGCGGGTTGGGCAAACAGTTCGCAGAACAAATCGATTTCCTGACGCAGCTCTTCGAGAGGAATGGGCTTGATGAATTTCTTGGCCGCCACAGCCGTTCGGCGGTCGAACTTCTTGAGTTGGGCGGCAGTTGTACGCGCCGCTCGGAGTGATTCTCCTTCAGCGACAACCTGGCTTACCAGGCCAACTTGCTGGGCTTTCGTGGCATTGAAACTACGCCCGGTCAGCAACAAGTCTCGGACGACACCATTCCCCAAATCCCGCTTCAGGCGCGGGATACCGCCGAATCCGGGTATAAGTCCCAGGCGCAGTTCGGGAAAACAAAAGCGCGCCATCTTATCGGCGATGATTAGGTCGCATACCAGCGCGAGTTCAAACCCGCCGCCGAAAGTCACTCCGTGCACGGCAGCGATGGTAGTCAAAGGCGAAGCGTCAATCACATTCATCACATGGTGAATACGCTCGAGGAAATCACGAACGCCTTTGATGGCGTCGCCATGATCCATATTTTGTGAGCGCCGATAGAGTTCGCGCAGATCGGCTCCGGCGCAGAATCCGGACTTGAGCGAACTATAAATGATGACTGCGTGGGCTTCGTCTTCAACTGCAACCAAAGCAGTGGAAAATTTCTCCAGATCTACCAGTGTGGTCGATCCAATCTCGTTGCAAGGATCGCGATGAAGCGCGAGTTCGATCACGCCGTCCTTCAGTTCCCACGAAAGCGATTGGCCCTGGAAATTCTTCATACCGCTTGTTTGACCTCGTACATCTCTTCAATCTGCGCTTTGAATCGCGCCGCAATCAGATCGCGCTTCAATTTTCCATTCGCAGTCAGCAATCCGTTTTCAATCGAGAATGGATCCTGTTGAATATAAAACGCTCGTATTTGCTTGTAATGCGGAAGGCCTGGATTCACATCGTCCAGTGCAGCCTGCATCTGTTCGCGGTTCACGTTTCCAGTCACGATCGCAGAAAGATACCCACGGCCGTTTCCCATCAATACAACCTGCTGTGCTCCCGGCAGATTATCCAGAATTTTTTCTTCGATCGGCTCCGGAGCGATGTTATGCCCTGACCCGAGGATGATGAGGTTCTTCATGCGGCCGTTGATTCGCCAGTTCCCCTGCGCGTCCTTTTCGCCCTGGTCGCCGGTGTGGAACCAGCCATCGCGCAAGGCTTTTGCGGTTTCCTGTGGACGATTCCAATATCCAGGAAAAATATTCGGCCCACGCACAATGATCTCTTCGCTCTCGCCCAATTTCATTTCAATGCCGCTGATGGCCGGTCCCACGCGCCCCGCTTTTACTTGGCGCGGATCGTCCATCGTACAAATGGCGGTGGTTTCGGTGAGTCCGTAGACCTGCAATACGGGAATACCGAGCATCATGAAATATTGTTGCGTTTCCACATTTAGCGGCGCGGAACCACAGATCAGCGCCTTCAAGTTCGGCCCAATCATTTTCTTTCGGATGGTCGGAAACACGATCGTATTGGCCCAACTCAGCCACATTGAATCGGCGAAGCTCGATTGACCTTCTTGCTTGCGGGTCCACGCCAGCTTGGCTTTGCTGTAAAGATTCTGCGCGAGCCCGCCGCTTTTATAAAGCTGCTCATCGACAGCTTTCCGCATGCGTTCAAGCAACGCGGGAACATTCAGAAAATAATCCGGCCCGGCAGCCCGCATTTCCGCCGCAATCTTGGTGAGATCGGTATTCAACGTGAGCAAGCTGCCACGGAGCAGGCACGTAAGCAGCATGATCAGAGAACCAGCAAAACAGAATGGCAAATAATGGAACACTCGGTCCTGACCGGCCTTGCCGTCCATCAACAAATCCAGCCGGCCAGAAGTGCACGCGAGCATATATCCGAGATTGCCCGCGGTAAGCACCACACCCTTCGCTTCGCCAGATGTCCCGGATGTATAGATGATCGTCACAGGATCCGAATCCGCCACGGAGTGTGGCGCGGGCGGCTCCCCCCGCGTGACGGCGTCAGTCTGAACAAATATCTCCGAGAACAACGATTGCGGCGGAGCGTCGGGCCAACTCTGCAGGATCCCATCGCGAAGCACCGCATCCCCGCAACAAATCAGCGCCGGAGAACAATCCTTCATCATGGCCACCAGTTCAGCCGGCGCTTGACGTGCATAGAGCGGGACCATAATGAATCCTTCCGCCATGACCGCAAGATTCATCGCAACCCAATCGACGCCGTTGTTAGCAAGCAACGCGCAGCGGTCACCCCGCTTCAGTGCCTTGGATACCAGAAAGCCGCGGGCCTGCCCAAGACGACGAAGCAGTTCGTGCCCGGTGACCGCAACTGTCTCGCCGCCGCGGAGCTCTTGTAGGACGGTGGTTGTGCCTGCCGACTCGACCCGTGCAAAAATGTCATCGAGAAAACTCACGCGTAAGCCTTAACGAGTCCATGCAGACTCTCGCTCATTGGCGGCAAATAATCTTCCCAACTCCACTCACCTTTGCGCGTGGGAAAATTCGGATAACGCCTTTGCACTTCTTCCTCAAAATAAACGCCCATCCGTGCCATGACTTTCAAGTTCTTCACCACGGTGCGGCCAATGCCATCGGAAATCCGTTCCCCTTGAGTTGCCAATATTTCCAACGCCGCAAGCAGCTTGGGTTCCAGGTCGGCATCGTCCACATTCATCAGCAACTCTTCGTGGCCGCGTTCGCGCATCAGGTTGCGAATGCGTTCGTCCATGGTGATGCCTGCCGACGGCACCAATCCCGGCATGGAAGTCACGATGCCGTGATAGCGCGACGAAGCCATCATGTGGCAGGCACGCAGAACACTGACTAGCTCGTACATGTTGTAGTCGTCGGAACTCAGAACGGGAACTCCGCCGAGCTGTTCCGAAATCCGATTCGCGGGACGCGCGTCGAGTCGCTCGGTCGCGACCATGATCACAAACACCTTTCGCTTTTTTCGAAACGCATTCACAGCATTTGCGATCGACTTCAAATAATGCTCATAAGCGCGATCGGCTGCGGCACCGGAATTGTGAAAATAGACTGACCGGTAATGGCTCTCTCTGTATGCGCCGGTCAATCCGTGCAGCGCGAACTTCGCTACAGACGCCTTCACCGGCCACTCAAACGGATTGATCGGACACACTACGAGCACGGGCGTGACGCCATCCCAACCAACTTCACGCAAAACTTTCTGTCCGTATTCCGCTGGCTTGGGATCGAAGGTCCAAGCCGTGTCCGTGCCTAGCTCGGTGGGCACACCAAGCTCACGAAGAACCGTCCGCGATTCTTCGTTGCGCGTGATGACAAACGAATCCTTGCAATAACGCGCGCACATCTTTTTGATCGGCGGATCCATGTGTCCGGCTTCCGAGCCGTAGCCTACCGATAATTTATTCTGCGCGGCTGCAATTCCCAACGATCCAATCATCATCGTCGTCAGGGCGTTCGCAAACTTGCTCTTGAACGTCGACCCTTCGCACGCCACTACTCCGTGATGTTTCGGAACTTCTTTGGCCAGGAAAGGCGGAAAGATGTCGGGCAGAAAAACCTGGGCGGTATCTTCGAAATATCCTTCAGAGCGTTTAAAGTTCTGCGACATCACGCTGAAGGCCACGTTATCGGGGCCTAAAATGTGACGAAGCTGCCGCAACATTTCTTCAACGCGCACATCGGATCCCATGTTGCGAGTGCCGTTATAGCCGGCAAAGAGAAGCTTCAGCCGGTCGCCCGGCTTCCAAGGCTTGCCTTTGCCCAGCATCCATCCCGCTTTCGATCTCTCGATGGCGCTGCTGACCCAGGTCTCGAGGATGAAATCCATCATGCGGCAGACCCTCCAACTTTGGCGGGCCAATCCTGATAGGAGTATGCAAAGTTCGAATCCTGGCTGAACTTCAAGAGCGGATAGCTGTACTGCGAGAATGGCACCGGCTTGCGACCGAGCTCCGAAGTTACACGGCTATTGTCGAACACCGTGTTCCATTGCAGATAGGGCATGAACACCTTCATCAGCGACGCGCCGAATCCAACATTGCCCTTGCGATTCGCCAACAGGTTCACCGTGCTGGCAAATGGTTTCCCAAGAAACGGCAGGAAGATAGGGGCACGCTTATGTTGCGCTGCAGCCAGCGCGGTCGTCAGCTCACGAAAAGTCTGCGACTCCACGCCGGAAGAAAGATGATAAGTATCGAATCGCGTCTGGTCCCGCTGATGAAGCGTGGCAATCGCATCGGCGACGAAATCCACGTTCACAATGTCGATCTTGTCTTTGGGACGAAACGGAAGCGCCTTCAGTCCGGCGAGAAATACAAACGCCTTCACCATATCGAACTGCGTAGTCTCGGGACGGCGGCTGTCTCCCAGCACGATGCTCGGCCGAAAAATTGTCAGCGGCACATCGGGAAGAAGCTGGCGAACCATGTGCTCGCAGAATTTTTTGGTACGCGCGTACGGATCGTAATCCGAGCGATTCCAGTCAATCGATTTATCCTCGGTGACGACTTCGTCCTGCCGCTTTCCCGCCACGGCTACCGTGCTCACCTGGCTGAATCGCCGCAAGCCATGGTAATGATGCGAATGCCGCGCCAGCTGCAGAACTTCCAAAGTCCCGCGCAAATTCACATTCATGCAGCTTTTTTCGGATTTGCGATTCAGCGAAGCCGCGCAATGGATGATCGAATCAGTGGTGTGGATCAGGCGATCGTAATCGTCCCGCCCCAATCCGAATTGCAAATCGGTAAGGTCACCACAAAAAATCCGGATACGCGTCTGCAAGAATTCGTAGAAGCGTGGAAAATCCATGTGCAGTTGGAGCGCCTGCCACAACCGCGCCTGCGCCTCCTGCGGATCGCGGGCGCGCACCAGCACATTCAATCCGGCCCCGTGGTCGTTCATCAAATTGGCGGCGACGTGAGCGCCGATGTATCCGGTGGAACCTGTCAGGAATATCGCCACGTTGCTCCCGTTGTACCGGTTTGCGCAATTTCGCCATTGCCATTCTCGTCGGCGAAATGCAGGTTGCGCGCTGGCCGCGCCTCAAGCGGACGGCCCTCAATCAAAGGATAAGTCCATTTGCGCAGCGCGGGAATATGAATGTTGATCCAGTATTCCCACCAATCGAGCGAGCGCGTGTTGTATCCGAAATCAGCCTTCTCTTCTTCTACCAGAGCGTAGGAAAGTTTTTCCACGTTGTCGGCGACAAAATCATGTTCGTTCAACAGAATAAAGGGTTCGAACAATTCGATCAGCTTTTCCACTCGCTCCAAGCTGCGCTCGGTCCGCGCCAAAGGCGTTTTGCGCAACGGCAACGGCGCCATCACCCGTTGGATCGATTTAATTATCGCCTTCTGCGCCGGCGCCGACATCCGCTGGTAACGTTCTTTCGATACCGAAATCGCATCCAACCGCAAGCGCAGCCAGTATTCCAGCCCTTCCTGCGCCCGATAATGTTTGCGGTGCGCCAGCGAAGTCAGCTCAATCGACCGCCGCATGTCGCAAGGATTGGTCGCCGAAGTGGCCAGCTGATACATGGCATCGTTCCGCCGTTCGATGACCGCAGCGGCAATCAAAGTCATCCCCTGGCAAACCGAATCCACGGGAATAATGTCCAAACGTTTGCGTTCATTGGATGGCAGTTGCCGGAACGAAGTTCCGAGCAAATAAGAAAGCGAGGCGGAAGTATTGATGCCCTCGTTCCATCCTAGAAACGGTCTCTCTACCGATGTTTCGACAATCGCCGGCCGCACTACGGCAATCGGAAGGCCCTCGCCGTATTTGTAAATCAAAGACTCCGCCAAACTTTTCGATAGCGTATAAGTATTCGGCCATCCCAATTCGTTGGCGCGCTTCTTCCCTGCCTCGGTCAAATATTCGCGCAACCAGCGCACCCGATTCTTGCGAATCTGGTTATCCAGCGCCGCGCCCTGCAGATTTTTGGCCGCATGTTCCTTGCTCAACGCCTGCCGCCGCAATTCGTCCGTGACTTCAGCGCTCTCAGCTTTCACTTCAGCCTGATCGACGAATTCATGCAGGGATCGCCACTCGGTCTCGGCATCAAAATCCGCCACACCTACAGGCGTGTAGTTCGGACGCAGCGTCTCGTTGACCCGTCCATCACGGGTCCCGGCAACATAACAGGTCGAAAGATGCACCAGGCCAGCATGGTCAGACGCTCTCACGACGTCCAAAACGTGTAGAGTCGCATCCACATTGGACGACAACGCCTCACGTAAATCAGGATTGAAATCAGTCAACCCCGAACTGTTGATGATGACATCAAGTTTCTTTCGCAGCTCCTCCGATTTTTCCGGCGGTCAATCCCAAACCAGGCTGCGAGACATCACCCTCAACTACTTCCACGCGCTCTTGCAGAAAACTCAACAACCCGGATCCATAGCGCTCGTAGAGAGGATCGAATACCGGCGACTCTTCCACCAGTTTTTCAAACCTCTGCTGCGCGGGATTCGATTTCTGCCGCCGGATCAGCAAATAAATTTTGCCAATCTCCGGGAGATCCATCAACGTATTCACTAGCCAGACTTTTCCGATAAACCCGGTCACGCCGATCAGCATGACGTGCTTGCCGGCAAGCGCTTTGCGGACCGAGAAAGGTTGCAAACGTCCGTTTCCGTCGAAATCAACGATCGGACGCTCCAGCTCCGGCGCCTGCCGTTTCGCCGCGACTACCGCCGATTGCAATTCCGCGACGTCGGCTAAACCTAAATCGTGAACAAGTTTTTCCGCCGTACGACTTCCGTCGGGACCGGTGCCGGTAATTCGCGCGAACAGTCCGCGAGGACGCACAACCGGATCAAGCAGCCTCCCCGTTCCCATGCCATCGCGAAACTCCAAACGATTCGCAATCAGCCACTTCACTCCGAGGTGTTGCGCCAGTGGACGCATCACGTGATCCAATCCCTGGCTCACCAACACGACTTTCTTGCCGGAATTAACCAATGCGCTAAGTGCCTGCACACCATCAGGTTTCAGGTAAGGCTTCAACTTGTACTGGAAGTATTCTTCACCCAGCAGATCCAGCCGATCGCGGCTGATTCCACGCAAAACGGTGTGCACCGCCCGGGTCGCAAACTTCCGATTCGCCGCGTACAGAAAAGGACGCAGCAGCGCCATGAGCAACACCAACCCGCGCCGCACCCAACGTTCGGTAAACGTCTGCGCATTCCAGGTGAAGAAGCCAATCGGCCTGACCGTAGTCAGCTCCAACAAGCTACCTTCGACCCGCCAGTACACCCGGTCCGCGGAAACTGAATTGTGATTTAACGGTTCCAAATTTGTCGTCGGCCCCACAGTCGGGCCCAGCCTTTCCTGGAAAGGAAGGCGAAGTGTCCTATTGTAAACAATTGCGGCCAAAGGGAGAAACGAGAACATCGACTCCTCCGGGTGGCTCGTTCAAGCTCCGCTTGGGCGGGGCTTTCCCGGTTGTCCATCAAAGCCCCAGTCTCAACCGAATCTCCCCGACAATCTCTTCCGGCGATTGATCAATATCGACAACAACCGCATCCTGAGGCTCTTCCAACGTTGCAAATTGGCTGGCCAAAATCGACACAGACGCATAGTGTCCGTGTCGCGATTGCAATCTCTTGGCGATCAATTCATAACTGCCTTTGAGATAAACAAATTTTACGTCGTTATTTACTGCCAACTCCTGACGATACGTAGACTTCAAAGCCGAACACGCCAGAGCAACATCTCGTTTTTCTTTAATCCAACTAACGATTGCATCACGCATGGCTTGGAGCCAGGGAGCGCGATCGGCATCCGTAAGCGCAATTCCCTGGTGGATCTTCCCCTTGTTGGCAGCCGAGTGGAAACTGTCGGCGTCCACGAACTCCCATCCCAGTTGAGAAGCGAATAACACGCCAATCGTCGTCTTCCCCGCTCCTGTGACGCCCATCACAATCACGACCAAGCAACGCTCCTATCAAATTGATCCCGTCGATACGCCCAAGTTACCATGCCAGAAGGGGTTACTGCCGTAATGCCAATGGGTCATTACGCAGCTGCCATGGTCGGCAACGACCCTATAATTTTAGGGTGAACCAGAGTTCCAAAATCGGCGTAGGGATTTTTATCTGCTTTGGCCTGGTTTTCGCGGCTTTTGGGATTTTCGGTGCCGGCAGTATTTTCTTTGGAAATCCTGCAAACGTTCACGGCAACCCTTATGTCGGCGTCGCAGTCTGCTCTATTTTTATCGCGGTTGGCTTGGGCATTGTTTTTGCAGGAATCTATGGCGGACGGAAAGTCAAGCAACTGGATGCCTTGAAGCAGGCTAGTCCCGATTCTCCCTGGCTTTGGCGCGAAGATTGGGCAGTCAGCCGTGCGGAAAGCAATAATCGCAACGCCGCGATCGGACTGTGGATCGCCACCATCTTTTGGAATGCGATTTCGCTTACGATCGCTGCTTTTGTAGTTCCACCACTCCTACAAAAGTCCGATATGAAAGGGCTGGTGCCACTTGGCTTCTGCCTGATCGGAGCGATTTTATTCGCATTCGCGGTTCGCGCATCCATCCGCCGCGAGCGCTTTGGCAAGACTTACTTTGAGTTCGCTTCCCTGCCGTTCACACCCGGACGTCAGTTCAAGGGCACGATCCATCTGCGCTTCAATACGACCGCTGCTCACGGCATCACCCTGCGGCTTTCGTGTGTGCGCCGAATCGTGACTCAATCGGGAAAAAACAGCAATACCAGTCAGATCTTGCTATGGCAGGACGAAAAAAATATTCCGGCGGATTCACTCAACACCGGCTCAATGGGCGACTCTGCCATCCCGGTCGATTTCGGCATTCCCAGCGATGCGTTTGAAAGCAATCACGATCATCCCAACGATCAGGTGCTCTGGCTTCTCCACGCCCAGGCGGATGTTCCCGGAGTCAACTATTCTGACGATTTCGAAGTTCCGGTATTCCGATTAAGTCCGGCATCGGCACCCGTTGCCGAAGTTTCGGATACCAGTTTTGCAAATTACAACTCTGCGAATAACTTTGCATCTTCCTCTTCCGCCGCGGCCACGGCTCCTGCATTCGAGAGCGACGCGTCCGACGTTGCTGCTCCCAACAATCCGACGGTCGTCGTTTCCACCGGGCCCAATGGCGGCACGGAATTTTACTTTCACGCATTCCGTAATCCCGGCAAAGTGTGGTTGCTCATTTTCTTCACTAATTTCTGGACAGGGATTGTTTATTTCCTCCACCGTTCGACGGCTCCCTGGTTTTTTCCCATCGTCTTTGGACTGTTCGATATTTTCCTGATTCATGCTTCCCTTCAATCGGCCTTGGGAACGGTCCACATTGAGGTCGGCAACGGAAAGATCGCCACCCGGAAAAATTTGCTGGGCCTTGGAAACGCACAGGAAACCCCATTCGCCGAGATCGCGCAAATTCTTGCCGTCACCGGCCCCGAACAAGGGACCATGACAACGAACGCGAGTTACTCCATTCGCGTGGTAACGAAAGCCGGAAAGAAACTCAACCTGGTCAATGCGATTTACAACCGGCAGGAAGCCCGTTGGATCGTCGCGCAAATGGAAAAGCTGGCCGGCCTGAAATTAGACACGCATGTGGCCGTCGACGCTCCGTTCGTGGCCTACGGCTATGGCCCGCCGCCGCAACGGGGACAAGCCCAAACTGTCCTGCGATCGCAGCAACGCGGCAACCGGGTGGCAGCAGCGGTTGGAGTTCTGTTGTTCGCCGCCGGAATCGGCTTCATGGTGTTTCGCTCCGCCGCTCTGCCGCACACCGCTTCCCACCGAGCCGTGCCGTCTGGATCGAAAGCCACGCAACTTCGGCGGATCGCCTACTCCCCACTTACCGACGATGATGAGCAGCGGCTCCGCCTGCTTCCGCCCCAAAAGCAGGCTGAAGAATTGCTGGAACGCGCTATCCAACACGATCCGCGAGCGCTCGATCTGTTTGAACAAAAGATGGGTGTCTGGCTGGGTACCATCAAGCTCACCGCTCGCATGAAGCAATTGGAACAGCGCTCCCAGTATTCCACCGACCTGCGAGTACGCCAGGCCAATGCCGACCTCAATCTGGCAATGGACGGCTGGGCGAAAGACGACAATTCCGCCAATCTCATGATCAAAAACGCAGAAAACGATCCCCAGTCCCGAGCGAATTCAGTTTATTTCATGGGTATGCTCGCCGGCCGAGGCGTCGCCTACGATCGCATTTATCCCGTGCTGGTGAACTTCGCCAAAAACGACCAGGACACCACGGTCCGCCAATGGGCCGTCGAGGGCATGCGATTCCTTGGCACGGACGAGGCCCTCGATCAACTCTTTGAGGCTTTTACCACTGATGCTTCGGATAGCGTGCGTGAGCGGGCGGGATGCAATCTCTCCGACTGCGGAATGTTCACCCGCAAGCAGCGCATGCACATGGTGCCGAAGTTCCTGTCCCTATTGAACGATCCTCGAACTTCACCGCAAATGCGTAATTGGTCTTTCATGGCTCTGACCGAAATCACCGACCAGAACCTCCCACAGAACGCTTCCGCGTGGAGCGCTTGGTACACCGAGCACGGCGCCGAAAAGATGGCCGAATTCGAACAGCAGGATTCGTGGCGCGTCCGCGGCGACGAATAGTCTCAAGCGAACCTTAAAATTCCCTGCCATCCTGAGCGTAATGGATACTCCGCGCAACGAAGCATTCATGGAGTCGAAGGACCCCTACATTTCCACCGCAGGGGTTTCGATTTGGACTTTCGCAATGCTTCAATAAACATTTGACATTTTCCATCCCATCTCTATACTTACTTGATCGTTCAAGTAAATGACCAACACCACCCGAGAGCGCATCCTCATGGCCTCCGCAGAACTCTTCTATGCTAAGGGCTACGCAGCCACCGGCATGGCCGACATTCTGAAAAAAGCCAAAGCCAACAGCGGCAGTTTCTACTTCTTCTTTAAGAGCAAAGAAGAACTCCTCGACGCCGTCCTCGATTGGTACCTGGCGAATCTCGATCCATACATCATCCGTCCGATTTATGAACGTTGCGACGATCCGATTGAACGCGTCTTTCTCCTGCTCAACGACTACCGCGACAAAATTCTTACGACCGATTTCACGTTCACCTGCCCCATCGGTCGCCTGGCCCTCGAAATCGATCCCGCGAAAAGAAAGATCCATCAAAAGATCGCAGCCAATTTCAACCAATGGACAGCCGCTGTCCGCAAATGCCTCGACGCCGCCGCATACCGACTCCCGGCCAGCGTCGACCGCGAACAACTTGCCCAACTGGTGCTGACCGTAATGGAAGGCGGAGTCATGCAATCCCGTGCCCAGCGCGCCATTCAGCCCTACGACGCATCCGTTGCGCAATTAAGAACATATTTCGACACTCTATTGACCGGCACTAAGTCCCGAAAACCAATTCGCACCAAACCATCCAAGAGGAAAACAAAATGAAAACCACTTTTCGCCTGATAATTTCCCTGCTCTGCCTGTGCAGCGCGATCGCCCTTGCCCAAAACCTTTCCGCCGAAACTCCTGCCACAATTTCCAAAGTTTCCGACATGTCGTTCATGGCAGGACGCTGGCTGGGCTCAGTCGACAACAACAAGATCGAGCAAACCTGCACCGACGGCGATCCTGCGTTCATGATGTGCATGTTTCGCTTGATGGACGACAAAGGCACGCAGATGATCGAGTTCTACACTTTCCGCAACACTCCGACCGGCGTTGAGGAGCGGGTGCAAATGTTCTCCCCCGACTTGAAGTCCGATCCATCTGACAGCTTCACCATGGAATTGGCCAGCGTCTCATCGACGCAACTGATCTTTGAAAACCACAACGGCACCTATCCCAAGAAAAGCACCCTCACCAGAACCAGCAACGACGATATGACGTCGCACATAGAGCTGGTCGACGCCAAAGGCAAATCCACTTTCATCGACGCCCACTGGGCCCGCGCAAAGTAAACACTGCGCGGGTGCCCCGTCCTTCTCGGGATCTAAGCGAGAGGGCGGGGATTCTCGCGTCCAGTTCATTTGCGCTTCGCCAACATTTTCTGCCAAACTCAAACGATGCCCTACCACGTTGTCGCCTTCACCATGGCGCAAGTCCGCACCGGAGCGCTCGATTTCCAACGGCACCTGAGCGCAATCGTCCGCGAGCAGAAAGACATCAAGGTGTATCAGGTGAGCCCGTTCGATCTCGACGAGCGCAAGCGCTTCAAAGACCAGTTCGGTGGAGATATTGTTTACTTCCTCAACGATCAAGCCCGCGCCGCGTGTGATCTGGAAGGCATCGAGATGCAATATCTTGCGGACATCCCCGATACCGAGTTGCCCAAGCGAAAGACGCTGGTGATTGGGATCCCTGGCTAGAAATTGATCTCAAAGCGGGTGTCTCGTTTTTCCCGCGCTTTTTGCGAGAGGGCGGGGCTTTTCATATTTCCGACGCTTGTCAAGAGCCGCAAATCCGCACTTTGCTGCAAGACGCTGATTCAATTGCGAAAATTCTGACGGCAGAGATGGCCCATTTACTTAGGCCGAACTGCTAATCTGGAATTAGGGATCAGGAAGTTCGGCGCGGTTGAGAACCCAAGGGTCCTTCGACTCCGAATCATCGTTCGCGATGCGAACGATGATTCTCCGCTCAGGATGACAGGGAACTTTGGGAGTTGGGAAGCTTAAGTGCATTCGCTAAAACAAAAAGGCCGCTCGTAAGAGCGGCCTTTGATTTTACTGATAGCTGACGGCTGAGAGCTAGTCTCCAAACACCGGCTCGGCAGCTTCCTGCTTCGGGGCCTCAGCTACGGGCTTTACCAGCGCGCCTAGTGGAATGAATCCGTTTTCGGCCACGACTGGCTTTTCTTTCAGGACGACTTCGCGATACAGCGCAGACATGCGGGCATTGTAGGCTGGATCGGCTTTCTGTTTCGCGTCACGAGCACGCTTCTTTTCTTCGCCGGCGTTTTTCGCGATGCCCAGCTTGTCGAGATCATGCTGCACTTCCGTGGTCATGATTTCGTCTTTCAGGATCAGGTTGTGTCCGGCAGTTTCCATGTTGACGTTCTTGCCGCCGGCGAAGATTTCGTGGCGTCCATGCTCCTCGTACCACTTGGTGAGCGTGGCCGTCATGTGCATCTTCTCGATAATGTTGCGCCAGCCCACGCCGGTGTTGTAAGCGCAGAAGGAAATTTCGCCTTCCTGCGTGGCGTACGGGATGATGCATTGCTCGGTGCGGCGGAAGTCGTAGTTGAACAAGTCCTGGAACCACATTCCCGCGATGAACAGGAAGTTCCAGCGGTCCTGACGGCGTTTCATCACGTCGTCAATGGTGCGGTCCGGTCCGACTTTGCCGTAGTTTTTGCCAGTGGCGTTGAAGTTCTTGTCGAACTTCTTGAGCAAGTCCATCAACTGGAAGTGCGTAGGCGACTGGAACGGATCGTAGTTCTTCATCAGGCACAGAGCCATGCCGACGACGGTCAGAAACTTTCCGCGCGCCGCATCGTTGACCTTGGCAATGTCCTTCGCGAGTTGATCACCCTTGAGGAATGCCGTGACAGGAACCGCTTCTTTGGTTTCCTTGTCGATCATAACCGCCATGCCGGTTCCGCAGTTCGGATGGCAACCGCAGGAGAGCTGGCCCCAATCGTTGTTGAGGTCTTCGGCGTGCATCAGGTCGGCCCAATCGGAGAACGTTCCCATGAAAGAAATGGGAAACCAGTCGCGGGCAGGCTCGCCGAGTCCGGTTTGATTCTTCACGTCGTGCGCGAGATGAGACAGCGTGTAACGCTGCGCTTCGCGGCGATCGTCGGTGACGGCTTCATCGCGTCCGGTGAAAGAAACCGGCTGGAACGAAAGGAAACCGATGGTCTTGGGATTATCGAGAGCGAACTTGATGATGCGTCCGACCTGCTCGTTGTTGATGCCGTTCACGATAGTGACGACAGGAACGATCTCGACGCCGGCCTTGTGCAGATTTTCAATGGCCTTCAACTTCACGTCGAACAGGTTGCCGACTTTGCGGTGAGCGTTGGCAGCGTTGCCGATACCGTCGAATTGCAGGTAGGCGTAACGCATGCCGGCTTCGGCAGCCTGTTGGGCGAACTCGAAGCTCTTGGCGAATTCAATTCCGTTGGTGGCAGCCTGCACGCTGTTGTAACCAACCTTGCGGGCGTAGCGAACGGCGTCCAGGAAGTAGGGCGACAATGTCGGCTCGCCACCGGAGAACTGCACCGACATCTGGCGGCGCGGCTTAATGGTGATGGCGTTGTCGAGCATGGTCTTGATTTCGTCCCATGTAAGTTCGTGAACGAATCCAACCTGGTTGGCGTCCATGAAGCAGGGATCGCACATCATGTTGCAACGGTTGGTGAGATCGATGGTCAGCACGGAACCGCGTCCGTATTTCACCGTGGACGAACCGTGGTGATGCAGCTTCTCGTCCGCGTGGGCAAGAATGTCGCGGCCCGGGAAAACGTCTTCGAGATGCTTGGAGAACTCGGTGTCCATCGACATGACGTCTTCGAAGTGACCGTGCGTCGGGCAGTCCTTCACCATCAGGATCTTGCCGTCGCGCTCGATGATGGTGGCTTTAATTTCGCCGACCTTCTCGTTCATCAACACTTCATAGGGCAGTTTGCCGTCGAGGATCTGCTGGCGGATTTCAGGGACGCACTTGGGGCAGAGAGAATCGGTCGAGCGCGGCCAGCCGAGTGGCGGCTTCGACTTCTCATAGGACTTGAGCAGGGGCTTATCAGACCACTTCGGTTTGGGAGAAGGATTCTGCTTGATCCGATTGAGACCATCAAAAATCACCCATGCGCCACGGGCGGCCAAGGTAACTGCTTTCTCCACATACTTCACTGGCTTATGCATTCGCTCTCGCTTTCTGCTTTTAGGACTCGATGACAGGCATCTGCCACGGTTCCTGGGGCTCTACCAAAAAATCCTACCGTTTCGACCTTTACTCGTCCTGGGGAAGATGCAGCTCTTCCTCAGGATCCAATGTGATTATGTTATTGAATCTTCAATAGTAACGCACGATGAACCCAACGAAAGGGGTAAAAACGGGGTTTAGCGGTTATTTGGCGCATTGGACGGGGCTAAGTGATTGAAAAGGAAAGGGTAGGAATGAAGCGCGGGAGGTTAAGATGCAGGTTCGCGGCGGAGTGCTCAAGAAGGACGATGGATGTCTGGGTAGGTTCAGTTCTGCTAAACTCCTACGCGCTCCCATTCCGCAATGCATCGGCGCGGTCGTACCAGAGCTTTGCCTTTCGCCTGTTCATCTTCACGCCTCGACCGATCTCGTAAAAGTAGCCGAGATTGTAGGCAGCATCATCATGGCCTCTCTTCGCTGCTTTGAGATACCACTTAAAGGCCTGTTCGGAATCAGGACGAACTCCCTTTCCCCTGCTCAAGCAGACTCCTGCCGAGAACTGAGCCTCTACGATACCCTGACTGGCGGCCTTGAGTTCAAGCTGGAATCCTTTCTCGAGATTCTTTTTCAAGCCATTGCCATATCGATAGCATTGACCAAGGACATGCATTGCATCAGCGTCGCCATGTCTGACGGATCGTCGTAACCATTTAACAGCCAAAGTCGGATTCTTTCGTACGCCGATGCCAGCGAGATAAAAGATGCCAACGTGATATTCCGAGTTTGCATTCCCCGCCTCAGCGGCAATACGGTAGTGAGCAAAAGCCCGAGGACGATTGGCTCTGGTGCCTATTCCGTAGTCGTATATCGCTCCCAGCCATTCATGCCCTCCGACATGACCAAGGGATGCGGCCTGCTTGAGTAATTTGAAACCGGCTTGGTAATTCTTCGTCGGCCCAGTTCCAAAACACGCTTTCGCTCTCTTGAAAACGCGGTTCACATTCCCGAGGTCAATATTGTGATCGAGCATTTGCTTAACCGGTCGCCTCGAAGGCAAAAACTTCACTTCGTTTTCTCACCAAACACGAGCCGCCCCAACTCATTCCCGAGGTGTTTAACCTGTTCTGGATCACTCGCCGCCCGGAAGCGTTCGGCCAATTGATAGAAATTCTTTTCTTTCTGTTTTTGAGCTTCGATTCCCTGCTCGATGAGTTCGACTAATACGCGGTTATCGCTAAGATCGCGTTGCTTCGCAAGTGTTTCTAACCTGTTTGGCGATTTTTGGCGGCAGACTGATGCTTCGACGGACGAGTTGTGGTCTTTGAAGAAGCCGATCGCTCTGTGAGTGCCATGTGAGCACCATTATGCACCATTGTGGTGCAGTTTGGTGAGTCGGCGCCATCGCGAGGAATCTGCAGTGTCGCGGTTGAGAAAAGCAGATTCCTCGGCCGATAAACCTGGCCTCGGAATGACAAGTTTTAATGTTTTTGTTGTGCGAACTTACGCACTGCCTGGCCAGAAGAACTAAAGACATTTCTCCAGCAGTCGATATATCTATAGTAAACAAGCATAGAGCCGCGAGAACTGCGTTGCTCTGCGAATCTCCCATGGCTTCAATTGAGAGACCTGCCGATCGCGGCACCCGGCGGCATCCGAGGTTTAAGTTGGATGTTGAAGTGAAGATCCATTCCAAGACGGCGGGGCTGGTCGTCGGGCGTTCGGCGGAGATCAGTGAAGCGGGAATGTCGGTGATGCTGGTTCCGGAACTGACGGTGGGAGAAGTTGTTAAGTTGGATTTCGAATTGCCCTTTGGGCCGGCGAATGTTCTGGCGGTGGTGCGATCGCGAAATGCGTTTCGCTATGGATTTCAGTTTGTGCAGCCTCATGCCGCCGAAAGCAGGATCAGGCAGAGTTGCAGGATTCTTCCGCCGTCCGGTTAGCGCAAAAAATACCCCGCCGTCCGGAGATGGCGGGGTTTTTCTCAGGCGCAGCTTTTACTTTCCGTAGAAGGAGTCGGCGAACGCTTGTGCATTCGGAACTCCTACGCCGGTTACGTCGTCCCAGCCGGGAGCGGTTTTCAGTTCCAGGTCAGTGCCGAAGGTGAGGACAGCCACAGTGTCTTCAAGAAACGGGTAGTCCCAGAGAGCGCTCACAAATTTCACACCCGGACGCTCGGCCAAGGCGACCGCCGTGTATTTAGTAGTGCCGTTTGAATCCTGAATGGTTGCGGTTACATCGGCTTTGGAAGTTACAGGAACGATATCGGTGATGGTACCCTCCGGCATGGAATACATGTAGGGCGCGGCTTGACCGAGTGGTGCGCCACTACCGGCAATGGCTTCCTGATTGGCGATGGCCCACAACGCCGAGAACATTGGCGTGGCGAGGCTTGTGCCTCCCCAGACCTGCCAGACTTGTTCTGGAAGATTGCCTGGAACCGTGATCAGAATCGCGGCGCCGGTAAACGGATCAGCTAACCACGAAACGTCAGGAAGCTGGCGATATTTGCCGCGAAGACTCGCCTGATACGAAGGTTTCAGGAAACCTCCAGTGCAGATCGGCGGACGGAAGCGGGTGTTCTTAGTGACGCATTCGCTGACACCACCGCCGGAGCCTCCGATAAAACGAGAGCCGGGAGGATCGGCAACCGCGCCTTCTTCGGCGAGCACGCCTTCCTGATTTCCCCAACCCGATTGCCACGCGATGGAGTTATCGGGATTCAGCGCAAGGCTCACGCCGCCGACCGCCGTGGACCATGGAGAATCGGCGGGAGCGCTCACGGTTTCATGCAAAAAGTCGAGCACGTAACTGCCATCGTCGCCGGAAGCGAAGTTCATCGAGATGCCCACGGCCGCACCGATTTCCGAAATCAGGTTTTCGTTTTCGAGTTCGGTGGCCGCCGTGTAGAGCTCAGGCGAAGCGAAGCTGCCGGAGAGGACCGTGCCTAAACCATAATTCGCAACATCGAATTCGGCTTCGTCGACATCCTGAAAATTTGCCGAGGGAGGAACGACAAGGTTGATGTTGGCTCCCGGAGCGACTGCGTGGGCCCACTCGACGTCGATATTGATTTCGGTCTGGTCGGGAGCGATGCAGAGGCTGGGAGCGGTGTAGGTGATGGCAAAGTTGGACGAGGTGAGCGGCGGCAATCCGAACTGGACCGAAAAAGCATTGGCGTCGGTTTGAATGGTCGGCGAACCGCACCAGTCGACGATGGCGATGGTTTGTCCTGCGCCGTTGTAGCCTTCTTTGTACAGGCCGGTCAGGTTATAGGCGGTCTGAATGACCGGCGGCGTGTAGGCGCAGCCGTTGCTGCTGAACGATTGCAGATTCATCTTGTTGCCGCTGTAGGTTCCGATTGGCAATTCTCCGTCGGCGTTGGTGGAGAACGTTTCTTTTTCTGTGCCAGTGAAGCACTGCGAGGAAAAGAGGTCAGCGGCGCTTGTGGCATTCGGTTTCACGGCTGCGACGCCGGGCTTCGACGAAGTGAGTGTCGGCCGCGCCATGGCGGGATGTTCGAACTCCGCGTTGTCGAGTCCGGACACGGCTCTCACCAAATCCGCGGCTGGAGCGTCTATATAGGGATCATTGGAGTTAGAACGAATGGTTTTTCCATTGATCTCGTAGTTGTTGAGCTGGATCCGAAATGCACTTTGAACTTCGCTGACGGTTCCCTGTGCCCGCACATAGAAATTGTTAGGGCCGGTCTTCACCACTTTCAGATTGCGTGCGGCTAAAAATTGCTGCACCGTTTTCGCTTCCTGCGCGGTTGGGGCGAAGCGAGCGAGATCTTTTTGCTTCAACCAGTGATGGTAGTTGGGAGAGTTGCGATCATAGAGCGATGCGGTCAGCTCATCAAATTCGGACCGGTTATGGAGTTCGAGCCAGAGGCTTACTTCAATTACTTTCGAGGGATTTTCCGCTCCGAGATTTTTCGCGGTGGCGACGTAGGCTGGCGTGCTGCTGGAAATGATTTTGCCACCGATGGTGCTGGCGGAACTCATCGCGACTAGGGCCACGACCGATAACAAGTAACCCACGGCGCGAAGCTGCGTCGAGAATGCAGGGGTCCTTCGACTCCGTCGTTGCTTCGCATTCGCGAAGCAACTACTGCGCTCAGGATGACAGGGAAGCGGAAAGATTTCGGAAGATGCAAACGAGAGCGGCAGAGTTTTGGTGAGTGTGTTCATCATTCCCCCAGGGAGATTTCGCTTTACAGTTTGAGAGATAGAGCCGAAGCATTACGCTTTAGTACGACTCTGCTTGTCTTGGCAAAGGCCTTGATGGTAGCCCGGAGTCACGGGATTTGGCAATGGGTGCGGCATTCTATTTTTGGATTACGTTCATCGCGGCTAGAACGAGAGCCGATGGTGTGAAGCTGCGTGGAGAATGCAGGGGTCCCTTCGACTCGCACGGTGACATGCGGACGGAGAGAGGTTGACCTTGGATTAGGCGGGGCCTACCATAAACGAACCTTCCTGACGTTCCGACTACTGAGTCGTATGACCGAAGAGGGTCCAACAAATTAGAGCTTATCCACAGGAAAAATATTTGTTTCTCATTCCCGCGAAGCAAAATCCTATATCCATGAGAACAGTCAGACCTGGGCACGATCGTTCTTTTTTGAACACAGCATTGCTACTGGCCACGTTGTTCCTGGTCTTTTCCAGTTTTGAAATGTGGGCACAGGCCGGCCCGTTAAGTCCGGTCGATCCTTTGCCGCAGGACACCGGAGTGGCCGGGTTCACGCAGGACTTGCGAAAACTGCAAACCACCGCCCGTCTGTTGCAGATCGATGCTCATCCTGATGATGAAGATGGGGGCATGCTGACGCTGGAGGCTCGGGGCAAAGGGGCGAGCGTGACGCTATTGACTTTGAATCGCGGCGAGGGCGGACAGAACAAGGTCGGCAGCAATCTGTTCGACGTCCTCGGTGTGTTGCGTTCGCTGGAAGTGCTGGCAGCGGACCGATACTACGGAGTCGATCAGCGATTCACGCTGGTCTCGGATTTCGGGTATTCGAAAAATCCAGAAGAGACTTTCCAAAAATGGGGAGGACACGACCTCGCATTGTCCGACATCGTACGCGTGATTCGCACGTTTCGGCCGGATGTTCTGGTGGCGCGTTTCTCGGGGACGGAACGGGACGGGCATGGACATCACCAGGCTTCGGCGATTCTGACCAAAGAAGCGTTTCGGGCGGCGGCCGATCCAAATCGATTTCCGGAGCAGATTGAAGAAGGCTTGCTGCCCTGGCAGGCGAAGAAGCTTTATATCGGCAACGTTTGCGGTTTCGGTGCAATGACCTGCGCGGATGAAAACTATACCGTGAAACTGAATACGGGCGCCAACGATCCGGCGTTGGGAATGTCCTACGCGCAATTTGCCATGGCCGGACTGAAGCACCAGCTTTCACAGGGCGCGGGCGCGTGGACGCTCGATCCCGGCGATCGCTTTACTTTTTACAAGTTGGTGGATTCGGTGCTCGCGGCCGGAACACAGAGCGTTGGGCACGAACAGAATTTCTTTGATGGCATGGACACCAGCTTGTCTGGATTAGCACGACGGCTGGGCGACGATGCTTCGCGATTGCCGGACCTGCGTTCGGAATTGTCTGATATTGAAGGGAAGATCAAGCAGGCTTCGGGGGATGCTCACAATCCTGCTCACGCCGCAGGTCCGTTGCTTGAGGCGTTGAAATCGCTGAATACGATCATCGATCAAGTCGGAAAGAGCTCGCTGGACCCTCGCACGAAACTGGACATTCTGACTGTGCTGCGAAACAAACGCGATCAGTGCGAAGACGCGGCCGACATTGCAATGGGAGTATCGCTGGAGACTACGGTGGCGCCGCCCAAAGGCCCGCAGCAGGATTTGCCGAAGGAAGCGGATGCCCTAACGGTTGTGTCCCCCGGCCAAAAGTTGACTGTTCTGGTGAAGTTTCACAATGGATCGAAGTTTCCCCTGAGAATTACCGGCCTGACTTTGGAAGGTCCGAAGAGCTGGATAAGCGGGGTTTATAAGGGAGACAATCAGGAGTTCGTCAAACCCAAGGACGATTTCTATGCCAACTTCCGCCTGACCGTTCCGGCGGACGCCGAAATAACACGTCCCTACTGGCATCGCGCTGATCCTGAGCGAGACGCTGTGGCCACGCGCGATAGCAATCGTTATGCGACCCTTCCCTTTCCTCCATCGCCATTGCACGTGCGCCTTGCCTATCAGATTACCGGCCGTGAAGATCTTGCGCTCATGGGCCACAAGATTAAAGGCACCGAGGGACCGGGCGCGGGGATTACAAGTTCCGTCATCGTTCCTTTCCGCGATGACAAGGGCGTCGAGTGGAAAAGGTCTTTGGCGGTGGCGCCGGCGTTTTCGGTCATTCTCGATCCGGGGTCCCAGGTGATCGCAATTCAAAATGCCGCCGCGACCACGGTCAAGGTTGCGGTCACGACTAATCTTGCTGAAACCAGCAAAGGAGACCTCCATCTGGTTGTGCCTTCGGGCTGGCATGTCGAACCTTCCCGTATTCCCGTGGAATTTCACAAGCGCGGCGAAAGCCGCAGCTTCGAGTTCAGGATCATTCCTGAAAGTTTGCGAGAGGGACGCGCGGAAATCCGGGCTGTGCTCGATTCCGGAGATGTTCAATATAGCGAAGGCTACTCGCTGGTCACGCGGGAAGATCTGGGATCGTTTTATTACTATCAACCGGCCACGCAACGCATCAGCATCGCCAATGTGAAAGTTCCAAAGGACTTAAAAGTTGCTTACATTATGGGCGCGGGTGACAACATCCCGACTGTGCTGCGGCAAATCGGAATGGATGTTACACAACTTCCTGGCGAGAAATTGGCGGCCGCAAACTTGAGCAATTACGGAACAATTGTTTTGGGCATTCGGGCTTACGATACCCAGAAAAATGTCGCTGCCAATAACAAGAAGTTGCTTGATTATGTTTCGGACGGCGGCACGCTGGTAGTGCAGTACAACGCCGCCACTGGAGATTTCAATAGCGGGCATTTCACGCCCTATGCCGCGCAGTTGACGCGCGCTCGAGTTTCAGTGGAAGAGGCACCGGTCGAGATTCTCGCGCCGGATGACAGCATCTTTCATTCCCCCAACCAGATTACGCAAAAGGATTTTGAGGGATGGGTGCAGGAGCGCGGTTTGTATTTCATGACCGATTGGGACAGCCATTTCACGCCTCTGCTTGCATCTCACGATCCAGGTGAGGCGCCATTGAAGGGTGGGATGTTGCGAGCCCAGTTTGGCAAAGGCACATATATCTACACTGGATATGCGTTCTTCCGGCAATTGCCTGCGGGCGTTCCGGGGGCGATTCGTTTGTATGTGAATTTGTTGAATGCGGGACATTGAAACGGTCGTTGGTCGTGCGTCGTTGGTCGTTGGCCTCACAACCTGGTTTTAATTATTCGTTCAGATTATTCGGTTTGTCACTTCATGGAATTTGCCAACGACCAACGGCCAACGGCCAACGACGGTGTCGGCCTGATTCGCGGCGTCGCTCTCGGCAGCGCGACAGCGTTGAACATGATTGACATGATTGGGGTGGGGCCATTCGTGACCATTCCCCTGATCGTGGGTGCGATGGGCGGACCGCAGGCAATGTTGGGGTGGGTTGTAGGCGCACTGTTCGCGGTTTGTGACGGATTGGTTTGGGCTGAACTCGGTGCGGCAATGCCGGGTTCGGGAGGATCGTACGGATATTTGAAAGAAATTTATGGCCCCAATAAATTGGGCCGGCTGGTCTCGTTTCTATTTATCTGGCAACTGTCTTTTAGCGCGCCGCTGTCGATTGCCTCGGGATCGATTGGTGGAGCGAGTTATGCATCCTACTTTTGGCCGGTCCTTGACCAGCAATTCGCGAGTCGCAACTGGATATTGCAAATCCCGCTGCTGGGGCCATTGCAATTCCGCTGGCTGGTTTCGGGCGGCACTTTCGTAGCTATCGGCCTGGTGATATTGGCGGCAATGCTGCTTTATCGCAAAATCACGGCGATCGGATGGATGTCAAAGTTGTTGCTATTCGGGGTGATGGGGACCATCGGATGGATTATTTTTGCGGGGCTTAACTCACTTCAACGCAGCGCGAGCATTTAGTTTTCCGCCAGGGGCGTTGCGGTTGTCTCACGGATTTTTTCTGGGACTCGGTTCGGCCATGCTGATCGCTACCTATGATTATTGGGGATATTACAACGTCAGTTTTTTGGGAGATGAAGTCAAAGATCCGGGAAAGACGATTCCGCGGGCGCTGCTGCTATCGATTTTGATTGTGGCCTGTCTATATATCGTGATGAATGTCTGCATTCTGAGCGTAGTGCCGTGGCAGGAAATTATCCATCCCGGCCCGCACGACACAGGCCTGTATGTGGTTTCGATTTTCATGCAAAGAATCTATGGTCCTTGGGCGGCAAAACTGGTGACCGGGTTGGTGATGTGGACGGCGTTTGCATCGGTGTTTGCGCTGATGCTTGGCTATTCTCGCGTGCCGTATGCGGCCGCAATGGACGGAAATTATTTCCGGATATTCGCGCGGGTCCATCCGGTGCATCGCTTTCCATATGTCTCACTGCTCTCGCTAGCAGGTTTCGCGAGCTTATTTTGTTTTTTCTCGCTGGCGGATGTGATTGCGGCGCTGGTGGTCATTCGAATCACTTTGCAATTTCTGATGCAGGCTATTGGATTGATTGTGTTGCGGATACGGCGGCCGGATCTTCCTCGTCCATTTCACATGTGGCTCTATCCAGCTGCCGGCACTGCTGGCGTCGGCCGGATTTATTTTCGTGGTGATCTCGCGTACTAACTCCATGGTGCAGGTGCGCTACGCGTTCGCAGTCCTGATTACGGGACTGGTGATTTATATGATGCGAGCGTGGCGTCTGCAACAGTGGCCGTTTGGCAACCTGACGACACCCGCTCTTCCGGAGGCCGGCAACAGCTAGGTGCATGGCCGATTTCTCACCAAATCCGGTCCCGGGAAACTTGACCGCACCTTACGTTGGGTCGGCATTGGCGCCGCTGCGCGAGCCGCTCTTCCGGTCATTATGGATTGCCGCAGTGATTTCGTACACCGGCACATGGATGCAAAACGTAGGCGCCGGCTGGATGATGACGCAACTCACGATGTCCCCGTTGATGGTCAGCCTGGTGCAAGCGGCGACGATGCTGCCGGTATTTCTCGTGATCCTGCCGGCGGGCGCATTGGCTGACATGGTGGATCGCCGCCGTTTTCTGTTGATCACGCAGGGATGGATGGTAATCGCTTCGACCGTCCTCGCGGTGCTCACGCTAACTCATCACGTCACGCCATGGATACTTCTCAGTCTTACCTTTGTTCTGGGGTTGGGTTCGGTGATGAACGATCCTGCGTGGCAGGCGATAACGCCGGAGGTTGTCTCGAGTGGATTGCATGCGCCCGCGGTCGCGCTCAATTCCGTGGGATTCAATGTGGCGCGGGCGATTGGTCCGGCGGTTGGTGGAATGGTGATTGCCGCCGCCGGATCGGGTGTAGCTTTTCTGTTGAATGCGGCTTCGTTTTTTGGCGTGATCTTCGTTCTGTATAGCTGGAAGCGGGTGTGCCTTGAGCGCGTCGAGACCGGCCGGGTGAGAGACGCGATCCGCACCGGGATTCGATACGGGCTGGGCAATTCGCTGGTGCGCTGTGTACTCATCCGCACCGGTGCCTTCAGTTTGGCGGCGAGTTCCCTGCTGGCGCTTTTGCCAATTGTGGCCCGTCCCCATGGGGCCACCGGTTATGGATTGCTGCTAACGTCTTTCGGACTCGGTGCATTGGGCGGCGCTGCCCTGTTGCCCCGTTTGCGTCGGAGATTGTCGGTGGACGGTTTGGTAGCAGCCTGCATTCTGGCATTTGCCGCCATGACCTGCGCCGCCGGACAAGTACACAACTTTGGCTGGCTGATTTTGGTACTCTTCGTGAGCGGCACGGCATGGATCGGCATTCTGGCGTGTTTAAATGTTGCGGCGCAAACCATGTCACCTTCGTGGTTGCGTGCGCGTACGCTCTCCATGTACTTATTGGTACTCCAGGGAGGAATGGCTTTGGGCAGCGCGGCCTGGGGAGCGCTGGCGACTCGGGTCGGCGTGCCGGCGACGTTGCTTTATTCTTCCGTCGCGCTGGTCGTCGGATTGCTGGCGGTACGGCGCTATCGGCTTACAGCGCGCGAATTGGAGCTTTCGCCCTCGGTGGTGCGGGATTAGCGGACAAAATCTTTCAAGGAGAAGCTGATGATGAAAATGAAATGGCTGTTGGGGTCGTTGTTGATGCTGGCCGGTGGAATTGCTTCTGCTCAGGATAGCAAGCCTGCGGAGGCTCGCACCGTGAGCATCGTATTGGACCATTCCCTCACCAACGTTGAAAATGAATTTGTTCCCTCGGCTGAGGCCATGCCCGAGGACAAGTATTCATTCGCTCCCACCAGCGGCGAATTCAAGGGCGTCCGCACCTTCGCTCAGGAAATAAAGCATGTGGCGGCCGTGAATTACTTGCTCGGCGGAGCGATCTTGCAGGAGAAGCCGCCTGCGGATACGGGCGAAGAGAACGGGCCAGCGTCGATCACCTCGAAGGCGGACATCATGAAGTATTTAAAAGACTCATTCGTTTATCTGCATAAGGCGGTGAAATCCGTCGATGAGAAAAACGAAGTCGAGGGAATCAAGAATCCGTTTGGTGAAGGGACATCGACGCGCCTGGGACTTTCTGTTATAGCCATTTCGCACCCCTTCGACCACTACGGGCAAATGGTGGAATATTTGCGTATGAATAGCATTATTCCTCCGGCCAGCCGGTAGAAATCGAACTCAACGAAATGCCCCAAGACCGGCTCCCAGCCGGTCTTTTGCTCCATTTGGAGTAACACCGAAGTGCCATATACCGGTCGCGGAACGGCCTGTAATTTGGAGGCCCGGTATTCCGTTCCCCCTCGGAATTGACCTCATATATTTTTAAATTAATTGAATCTTCGCGCCTGCGATAACAGGCGCGTTTAAGCGAGCCGCGAGATGACCCTCCAGGAAAAACCCACGACGAGATCAGCCATTTTCAATGAGTGTGACGCGCAAGATGAAATCCAAAAGTTTGTGAAGGCCGTCAGTTCCTATCCGGCCCACTTCGCCAGCAATCCCGAAATCACTTTTGAGGAACATCTCATGCGCGTCTCGGAAGAAAACGAAAAGGCGCCGGCTGAGCCCGGACCGCGAGATTGATCTTCTCGCTGAAGAACTCTATCGTTTTTTCCAGCCACCGGCCTGCCCCGCGCCGGCATTGCTGATTTGAGTCGCAATCAATTCCGCGGACAAGCGATGGGCGCGAAGATGGGCTGCGATTCGGGCCTTGGCCCGGCGCAAATTCGCCTTTGCATCCAGAAAAATCAGCACCGATGGCCCCGCGCCGCTTAGCGCCACACCCAGAATTCCCGACGACTTATCCAGCTTTTGCAGTGCCGGCAACAGCGGGCATAACGACGACCGGTAAGGCTGATGAATACGATCTTGCAGGGAAGCCGCAAGCAAATCCTCGCGCCCCTGCGTAAATGCCGCCAGCAGCAGCATGGAATTCTGGATGTTGGTCACTACATCAGCACGGCTGTATTGCAGAGGCAGAACGCTGCGGGCTTTTTCCGTGGACAAACTTTCCTCGGGGACGGCGAGGAGCAAAGACCATTTGCCTTTGGGGGCGATACGGGCAATCTGGGCGTCGCCGTCATCAGACATTTTCGCAATGGCCAAGCCGCCCATCCAGCAGGCGGCGGCGTTGTCAGGATGATGTTCGCGACGCGAAGCCTCGCCTACGATGTGACTGTCCGTCCACTTCAATCCGCCGAAGTGTACTGCGAGGGCGATCCCCGCCAGCCGAGCCGATGCCGAGGAACCGCAACCCTTGCCAATCGGCGCCTGGTTCTCGATTCGAAGCGCGAGCGGCTGGACTGACTTGTTTTCGGATTGCAACACTTCACGATAGGTCGTGAGAATCAGATGGTCGTTCAGGCGACCGCAGATGTCGGCGTTCCGTCCCGTGGCTGAGACGGCGAATTCTTCGGCTGGCCGGGCGCGGACTCTGAGAAAAAGCTTTAAAGCCAAAGCGGCAGCATCGAAGGCTGGACCCAGATTTGCGGAGGTCGCGGGTAGAACAAGCTCCAAAGCTTGCTGTTGTTGAACTTGTCGACGTGGGCGGCTAGTCATAATTAGGTTAGTTGCCGGCCTTTTCTAACACTCGAACGACAGCATCGGAATTGGCTTCGAGAACCAGCGGCGCACGTTGCTGCGGCCTCAACACCGCTGATTCTTTTTCGTAAGCAGTTCCGGAAAAAAGATCGCCGCGATGAAACTTCAAAGTGAAATCGGGGTCTTTGAGCAGGTGTCCTGTCAGGACAAGGACAGTAGTTTCCTGTGGCTTCACAAATCCTTGCTTAACTAGTTTCTTAAGTCCGCCGAGGGTAACCGCTGAAGCTGGCTCACAGCCAATCCCTTCAGCTCCGATTTCCGCTTTGGCCAACGCAATCTCTACTTCACTCACCTGTTCGACTGTTCCCCCGGTCGCTTGTAGTATGCGCAAAGCTTTCTTCCAGGAAGCTGGATTGCCGATGCGAATGGCCGTCGCATAGGTCTCTGCCTGCACTGGGACCAAAGTTTTGCCCCCGTTTTCTCGAATGGTGCGCACCAGCGGATTCGCCCCTTCGGCTTGAATAATCGAAATCTTGGGCAATGTGGAAATCAATCCCAGTTCTTTCATCTCAAGAAATGCTTTGCCGATGGCCGAAGAGTTGGCGAGATTTCCTCCGGGAACGATGACGTGGTCCGGCACCTGCCAATCGAGTTGCTCCAGCAATTCGAGGGCGAGAGTTTTTTGACCTTCCAAACGATAGGGATTGACGGAATTCAAAAGATAGACCGGCATGCGCTGCACAACTTCATTGAGTACACGCATGCAGCCATCAAAATCGGTTTTCAATTGGCAGGTCAGAGCGCCATAATCCAACGATTGCGCGAGTTTGCTCCAGGAAATTTGTCCGTCAGGAATGAGGACAAGGCTTCTCATGCCGCCGCGCGAGGCGTAGGCAGCCATGGAGGCGGAAGTATTGCCCGTCGAGGCACATGCCACCCAACGAAATCCCTGTTGGCGCGCGAATGATGCGGCCACAGTCATGCCGGTGTCTTTGAAAGATCCGGTCGGATTCATGCCCTGATGCTTGGCCAAGAGATGCTGGACTCCCGAAATTTTGCCGCAGGAAGGCATCTCGTAGAGTGGCGTGTTGCCTTCGCGTAAAGTGATGGGATCGAATCCCTGGTTTAGAGCGGGAAGCACTTCTCGAAAACGCCATACACCGCTCTGGTCCACATCCCGCAACAAGGTCTTGCGATTACGCCACAACGACTTCAGCGCCACGGCGTCCAGTCCTGCGACTCGGATGCCCTCGTCCGAACGCCAATCGGGATAAAACACCTCGAGCAAATCGCCACAAATCGAGCAGCGCAGGTTTGCCGTAGGCGTGCCTCCAACAGCGGCGCACCCAATACATCGCAACTGAGACGTACCCGGTTTAGACCCTGAGGTTGCTGGATTTTTCATCTGGATTTTGAGAGAGTGATGCCGCTATTTTCCACCACGCAAATATTGGTCGGTCTTATTTAGCCAGTCGGCACGAGGCGGATTGAAGATGTCGAGGTCCACGGTATCCTCGAGCGCCTCCGCCTGGTGGGGCATGTGTGAAGGAATGGTCAACACCTCGCCGCTTTTTACTACGATCACCTGTCCATCCACCCAGAATTTCAACGCTCCCTCGAGAACATAGGTGACCTGTTCATTGTGGTGGCTGTGCTCCGGCACGGTTGCGCCCTTTTGAAGCAGGACGCGCGCCACCATAATGTTTTGTCCCACAATCAGTTGACGTTGCAACAACGGTTTCATGTCTTCCAGTTCGACTGCGCTCCATGCAATATATTTCAGCTTCGCTGGAGAGGCTTTCGAAGTGGCCTTCTTAACTGGTTTTCGGGTTAAACGCTTCTTGGGGTTGACGGCACGCCTTTTGACGTTCTTGCTGGACCGTTTTGCTTTCGCCATTTCAGTGCGCCTTCCCCTTTTAAGATGGTCGTCGCGTAATCAATATTATCAGGGACCAAATGCAAGGCGCGGGCGCCCGCGCCACCCAGTCACATGTTCTTACAGGCCTTTGTATAGGCCACCGTCTACCAGGATGGTCTGGCCAGTAATGTAGGACGCTCGCTCAGAGGCTAGCCATACGATGGCGTCTGCAATCTCGCTGGGCTTTCCCAGGCGCTTGAGTGGGGTGTCCGCTGCCCAGCCTTCGGAAATTTCTTTCTCGGTCTTGCTCTGCGCAGTGGAACGCGCCTGTGCCAGTTCTTTCAGGCGATCAGTCGCGGTGTAGCCGGGCGCCACATTGTTCACCAGAATTCCATCTTTTCCGAATTCATTGGCCAGACTCTTGACTAATCCGACGACGGCCGCGCGAACGGAGTTTGATAGCACCAGATCCGCGACCGGCTGTTTAGTGGTAATGGAGGTGATGGTGACAATTCGTCCCCAGCGGTTTCGTTGCATGTGAGGAATGACTTCGCGGGCAAAGTAGACGGTGCTCAGCAGATTGAGATCCACTGCCTGTCGCCATTCTTCGAGCGTGGCAGCCAGAAAGCCTTTAGCCGGAGGTCCGCCCGCGTTGGTGACGCAAATATCCGCGCCGCCAAATTTCGCGACCACCGCATCTATGAAACGGTGGACGGCATCCGGATCGGCGACATCGAAGGCCTCGGCAAATACTTCCGCATTGTATTGTTTGCGTATTTGATCGGCGGCTGCCTGCAAGGTTTGGGCGGTACGAGCGCAGATCGCTACGCGGCATCCTTCGGCAGCGAAGGCTTCCGCAGTCGCTCGCCCGATGCCCTGGCTCGATGCAGCCACAATCGCTACCCGGTTCTTCAGACCGGTATCCATAGAATGCGATTATAAGGGTGTCGGACTGCCAACGGCTGCGAAGGTCTTGCCGAGTTCGTTCCCGAACGTTACCCTTGAAGCCAGATTTCGAGGAGTGTTATGAAACCGCATCAGCATCGCCAGGAAACCGAAGCCGTGCGTGGCGGCAAGGACCACACCCGGAAAAATGGACCGCTGTCGACGCCGATCTACCAGACTTCCACGTTTGAAGTCACGGACAACGATCAGCAGCTCGCCGCCACTCCGACGGACCAGTTTTATACCCGCTACGGAAATCCCACGAACTCAGTGGCCGAAGTGGCGATTGCGCAACTGGAAGGTGCGGACGGCGCACAGCTTTTTGCCTCCGGCATGAGTGCTATTACATCTTCAATCCTCGCGCTGTTGAAGGCGGGCGATCATATTGTGGCACAGCAGGAAATTTATGGTGGCACGGCAAAGTTTCTTACCCAGTGGTTGCCGAAGGTGGGGATAGAAACAACGTTTGTCGATATCACGGAGTATGAGCAGTATGAGCGTGCGATTCGGCCGAACACGAAATTGCTGTATCTCGAATCTCCGACCAATCCGACACTGCGAATCGCTGATCTTCACAAAGCCGTGGCGATTGCCAGAAAACATAAGCTCATTACGATGATCGACAGCACGCTGGCTACCCCCATCAACCAGCGTCCAGTTGAATTTGGTGTTGATCTGGTCATGCATTCGGGAACGAAATATTTCAGCGGCCACTGCGATCTGATGTGCGGCATTATTGCCGGGCGCGGGGACCTGATCGAGAAAATCCATTCCACCCGCACCATCCTGGGAGGCACCATGGATCCCCATGCGGCGTGGCTGCTGTTGCGCGGAATTAAAACGTTGGCTGTCAGGATGGAGCGACACAACCAGAATGCGCTTCGGATCGCTCAATTTCTGGTCCGGCACGGCAAGGTAGGGCGCGTGTACTATCCATTTGAAGAAAGTCATTCGCAACGTGCGCTGGCCGTGGAGCAAATGCGGGGCGGCGGAGGATTGCTTAGCTTTGAAGTGGACGGCGCCCATCAGGATGCCCGTCTCTTGACCGAATCGTTACATCTGTTCAACCTGGCTCCTAGTCTTGGAGGCGTGGAATCGTTGGTCTGTCTCCCCGTGCTCACGTCACATGCAATGATTTCACCGGAACATCGGAAAAAAATGGGCGTAACCGATACCCTCATCCGGTTATCGGTAGGGATCGAAAATGTCGACGACCTGATCGCCGATCTGGAGCAGGCTCTGGCGGGAGTGAGTTCAACTCGGCAGCATGCCGAAGTCGGATAAGGCTTTCTGTACACTGCCGTGAATATTTTTTCGCTGAGGTGATCGGTGGCAAATTTGAAGGCGGCAATCATTGGATTGGGTTTCGTAGGTCGAGCGCACCTGGAAGCATTGCGGCGTCGAGGGATTCCGATTCAGGGAATCCTCGGCAGTTCTCCGGAGCGGACGAAAGAAGCTTCTCAGGCCCTCGATCTCGATCATGCATACGGCTCGCTCGACGAGCTCGCCAAAGACAAGAATGTCGATGTGGTCCACATTTGCACTCCAAACAACGTTCACTTTGAACAAAGCCAGGTTCTCATGGAAGCTGGCAAGCATGTGATGTGCGAAAAGCCGCTGGCCCTGGACACTCAGCAAAGCGCGGACCTGATCGAACTCGCTAAAAGACAGAATCGGGTCGGCGGGGTCGCCCATAACTTGCGATATTACCCGCTCTGCCAGGAAGCGCGATCACTGGTAGCAAGTGGGGCGATCGGCGAACCGCGTTTGGTACACGGCGGATTCTTGCAGGATTGGCTGCTCTATCCTTCCGACTGGAACTGGCGTCTGGAATCAAAACTTGGCGGCGAGATGCGAGTGGTATCCGACATTGGCACCCACTGGCTTGATCTCACCACGTGGATCACAGGGCGCAAGGTCACCGAACTGTGCGCAGACCTGGCCACTGTGGTCCCGGTCCGTCAGCGGCCTCGGGGGCGGGTAGAAACTTTTCAGAAGCGAGGGGACGCCGCATTCGATGAGATCAACATCACCAATGACGACTACGCGTCGGTCCTGTTGCACTTCGAAGGATCGATGCGGGGGGCGATGACAGTTTCGCAGGTCAGCGCCGGCCGCAAATGCAATCTGTGGTTCGAAATCGACGGATCAGAAGGATCGCTGGCGTGGAACGCGGAATCGCCAAATATTCTTTGGATCGGCCGCCGCAATGAAGCGAATTCGAGCATGATCAAAGATCCATCGCTGATGAGTCCCGAGGCGCGTGGTTATGCCGCTTATCCCGGAGGCCATGCCGAGGGATATCCCGACACTTTCGCCCAGCTTTTCAAGGACTTTTATGCCTACATCGGAGCAGGCGATTTCAAAGCTCCTCGAACCTTCCCCACCTTCGAGACCGGCCACGAAGAACTGATTCTTTGCGATACCATCGCCGCCAGCGACCGCGAACGGCGCTGGATGCAGGTTCAGTACAAGTAAAACTTCTTCCAATCACCAAAAAGAAAAGCCGACCGTCAGGCCCGCTTCTCTCGTAGCGAAGGGATCAGAAGCTAAATCGCGCTCCAAACTGGAATTGGCGTGGCGTGTTGATCGTGTTTGTGATCTGTCCGAAAGGAAGGCCCTGCTGCTGCGTATCCGTAATACTGGGCACGTTTGGATATCCGAGTTGCGCTTTATTAGTGATGTTGTAGGAAGAGATATCAAAGCGGAGTTCCCTGGTTTCTCCGAAAGTGAACGTCTTGTAAATGGAGAGATCGACATCGCGAGCGCCCATGGTGCGAACGTTGTCAAGATAGGCCGGTGAGGTCCCGGGAATGAACGCGCTGGTTGGAATGGAAAAACAACTATCGTTGAACCAAACAGCGGCGGTGTGGGGAGCGCCCGATGAAGGATTGCAAGTCAGGTCAGCTCGCTGACTAAAGTATCCCTGGCCTATTCCCGAACTCGGCGAAGCGATCGGAACGCCCGTGCTGAAATAGGCGATGGCATTTACGGTCCAGCCTCCGGCAATGTAGTTTGCCACGCCATTTAAGTTAACAGCCCTGCCTTTGCCCACGGGCAGGTCATAGGATGCCTCACCCGTGAACTGATACTTCACATCCTGAGGGCTAACCGAGTGTTCGTATTGCAGATCTCTCCAGTCCTGAGGGGCTCCATTGTGAGTTCCGACAAAACCGAGAGGAGGATTGCCGTCGTCAGTCATTATTTTTCCCCATGTGAAGGTGGCGAGCGTGGTGAAGTGGCTGGTCAGCCTCTTCTGCACTTTGGTTTGCAGAGAGTCGTATTCGGAATCGCCTGCGGGATATCCATGCACGGCGACGCCGTTGCCGTAGCTCCCGTCGCCAAATTGCGGGTACTGTTCGAGCGATACGTACAAAGGAACATTGGCTTGCCCTGCCCATTCATTCGTAGCGGGCTGGATGGGAGCCCATTTGTTAGGTACAGTCACGCATGCCGGGTTGTTATAAACACAGAGCGAAGCACCATACCTGGCAATTGTGCCCAAATCCAACTGGTTCAAATCAACGCTCTCGAAGGGTAGAAAGAGTCCGCGGCTGCCGACATAGCCGACGGTTACAACCACTTGATGCGGCAGCTCATATTCCAAGGCAAAATTGTAGTTATAAATGGTCGGTGTACGCTGGGACTGGAGGACGGTATTCAGAGTCGTTCCCAGGTTATTAGCCAGCCCCGGAGGAGCACTAGTAAAGACCGGAACCACTCCATTGGGAAATGGGTTGCTCAAAGAATATGCACCTGTAAAGTTGTCCGCTGCCCCGGCCACACAAGGAGCGTTACCGGTATTGAAGACGGTATTGCTGTCTGCATTGCTACAGGTGGACTGCCAGGTTGTGCTGGATGCGAAGCCGTCGGTGTTCAGTCCAGCACTGCCCACGTTGTGGGTGCTGGGACCGTAGTAGAAGCCAGCGCCGCCGCGCACGACCAGGTGAGTAATGGGCTGCCAGGCAAAGCCTAATCGGGGTCCAAAGTCCTTCAGATTCGTTGTAAAGGGAGAGCGATTGCTGCTGTTGGCGTACACTTCCGCACCGGTATAGGAGACGCCGTCAAACGTATTGTTTACGTTCGGATTGAAGTACTCCTGGCGGTTCGAACGCTCGTTGCGTCCCCCGAAGATGTCCCAGCGCAGGCCAGCCGTGATCGTAAGAGCCTTGGAGGCGTGGTAAGTGTCTTCGACAAACGCCGCATAATACGGGTTGGACTCAGCGGCGAAGATATCTTTTGTGAAACTGGGGTAGTTGCCCTGGTTGCTTTCGGTGCCGGGCTGCGATCCCATGCCGATAAGGAGGGATGCGAAATCGCTGCCCCCCACGACACTCGCCACGGTTTGATCAGTCGCGCTGACATCGAACCCATAGGCTCCCGCAGGTGCGGGTGGCTGGCCTACATTGAGGTAACGCTTCATGTATTCGAAGCCGACACTTAGTTCATGTTTGGCCCGAACCTTGGTAATGGTCGCATTGAAGTCGCTGTTCTCACTGGCATAGACGAAGTTGTTGTAGTCGGCGGTTCCACCCACGCCCCCGCCAACGTCATCAAAGAGGATGTAAGGCAATTGTTTAAAGACGACCTGCGAAGCCAGCGAGGACGGGAAGCCCTCGGTCGTAATGTCGTTGCTCAGGTACGATGCTGGCCCACCCTGACCTTCGTGGTGGCGGGTAAATGAATAACGTAAGTTCAGGACAGTCGAGGAATTCAGCGTCAGGTCGTCGGCGATGAGAATATTGCGCCCATTAGTCGTGTTCTGTGCGTAATCGGGGTCCCAGCCACTAGGGAAGACGTTGGCCGTAGAGAACACCAATTTGTCATAGGAAAAGCGCGTGAAGATCCGCTGCCTTTCACTCTTGGCCCAGTCCAACCGAAAATCGAACCTGTGGCCATTGAACGGATCCAGCCCTGGCGCCGCGTAGTTAGGGCTGACGTCGCTGGTTGCAGCCTCACACGTCGTCGGATTGGGAATATTACACGACGGCATTTTCGACAGATAGAGCAAGCCAATGGGATTCGGATTGGTGATGATGTTGCCTGGGAAGGCTTGCCGTGTGCCATCGGGGTTATCGGGCAGGGTCGGGTCGTAAATGGTGAAGCCCATGGCCGAAAAATCCCCTGTTCTTTCGGCACTGGTGGGAACGGTGTAGTCCTTAATGCCCTCGAACTGTTGCTGCTGCGTGTCCTCGTAATCCGCGAAGAAGAAGAGTTTATCTTTCTTGATGGGCCCGCCGATGGCTGCTCCCTCCTGATAGCGGTGGAAATCCGGAGGAGTATTGCTTTGGCCCTGGAGCAGCTCTCCTTGCTTGACGAAATAGTCGTTCGCCGACAAAATATCGGGCCGGAACACGCCAAAGACGTCGCCATGAAACTTGTTGGTGCCGGACTTGCTCACCAGGCTAATGACACCCGCAGCGCCACTCTGGTATGAGGCCGGAGTGTTCTGAGTCTCAACCCGAACTTCCTCAACCCCATCCTCGGGAATATTCATAGCAGGGATAATGGCGGCGGAGTTATTTTCCGCAATGCCGATGGGGCTGCCATCGAGCATGTAGTAGACCGAGCCGACAATCGACCCGTTGATCGTAGAGGAAGAGACATCGACACCGGGGCGTCCTACTGAAATGTTCTGCACCGACTGCATGGAGTCGCTTGAGTTGGGGGAGCCATTCGGCGGCGTCACGCCCGCGCTCAACTGCACGAGATCGAACACGTTGCGGTACAGCAACGGCACCCGGTCGATGGCTTCGGCCGGAATCAGCAAACCGACGGTCGAATTGCTGGGCTCAACCAGCGAAACTCCTTCTGTAACGGTAACCGTTTCCGACGCAGCACCGACTTGCAGGGTGATGTTGACCTCGGTGACTTGATCGACGTTGACCGTAATTTTTTCCTGGGCAATGCTCTTGAATCCACTCTGGCTGGCGGTGACCTGATAGACACCGGGATTAAGAGAGATGAATGTGTACAGTCCCCCGGAGGAAGTAACGGTGTGCTGCGTGACTCCGGTTGTGGGGTTTTTCAGGACTACCGCGGCTCCAGGAACAATCGCCCCTGAAGGATCGGAAACCAGACCGCTGATGCTGCCTCTGCCCGCTTGGGCAAGCGCGATGGAAGCGGCGCCGAGGAAAAGAATACAAACGAAAAGAAAATTCCGCACCATCGTGGCCATTGCATTTCCGCTTATCATCAAGAATCTCCTGCTGAATGCACTTCTCGTCGAGGTCGTATCACAATTACATGAAAGCATTTATTAAAACGTATGAATAGTGCTTTATAGCGACTTTCGTTGTCAAGCGGAAAACGGAAAAGGGAAATACAGAATTACTTTGCGGAATTTCTTACACTACGCCTCGCGTCGATTCGCGGACGGCCAGTTCCGGCGCCATCTTACGGTGCACTGCTGAGACCTCCCGTTTTTCTAAGACCGCATTAATTCCGTCTGCCATGATGCTCACTGCCATGGCGCCCATCGCTTCCATGGGTTGACGCACGGTGGTAAGCGACGGCGTGTAGAGCGCCGAGGCGGCCACGTCATCGAAGCCGATGACTGAGCAATGCTCTGGAACACGGAGACCTGCCTTAGCTAGTGCACGTATGGCTCCAAACGCAGTCATGTCGTCAAAGGCCATTAATGCCGTAAAAGGACGCTTTCGCTTTACCAATTCCTCCGTTAATTTGTATCCGGCTTCAAAACTTGAAATCGGATCTCTCGATTCCGGAAGGTCCAGAATCAGTTGGGGATCAAGATCCAGCCCGCTCGTCTTCGCAAAAGACCGAATTCCCTTCCAGCGGGGCGCGCTGTCGCCGAGAGTTTTGGGTCCCCGGATGATGGCGATCTTGCGATGTCCCAGCAGGTAAAGATGCTCGATCGCCGTATACGCGCCGACCTCGTTGTCAACAATCACGGAACTGAGCGAATCGGTTTGCAGTTCCTGCCCAATCATGACAGTCGGGATGCTGCTTTTTTCCAAGTCGGCCAGCACATCGATATTTACAAAGAGCCAGTTGGCCAACACGATGAGAGCTTCAACCCGCCGGTCCAGCAGCATCTCAAGATAGCGCTCGAAGCGGCCGCGCTCATTGTGGACGTCGGTCAGAATCGGAAGGTAGGACGATTGATAAAGCGAGTTCTCAATCCCGCGCAAAACCAGGGTGCAATAAGGGTCGGTCATGTCGAAGACCATGACCCCGACAGTATGGCTGCGCTGGCTGCGCAAAGAACGGGCAAAAAGATTCGGGCGGTAGCCCAACTTCTTGGCTGCCTTTTCGATTCGTTTCTTGGTGGCCGGCGGAATATAGCGCGCTAAGGGGGCATTGTTCAGCACAATGGAGACGGTAGTAGATGAGAATCCACTTTCTTTCGCCACCTCTCGGATTGTGACCATTGAACCTTTCATGCTCCCACTGCTTTCTAGTTGGCTAGCGCTCGAATCTTAAAGCGGCCGCTGGCGGAACACTACGCAGGAGTTTATCCCAGTGTCAAGGCCGGGTGAGTTCTTCGAGTTTCCAGCTGGGCTCCGGGCAGAGCAGCTGGCAATGGCTCAGTTCACGTCGCAGTCGATCGAGTAGTTCGACCTGGGAATCAAACGTATCCGAGTCCTGCCAGCCGATCGTGAATCGTATTTTCGGCATCTTCATCGGGTGGATCGCTGTTGGGGTTCTTCTTTTCCATTCCCGCCACCAGAGAGCGACCCTGCATGGTGTCAGGGATTTCGTATCCCGCGAGATCGAGCAAGGTGGGAGCAATATCGAGCAGGCGAGCTCCCTCGTATTCCCCGCTCAGCGGGCAATTTGGAGCGGCAAGAATAAACATTCCATATTGTGCATGATTGCAACCGTCCGGGCCGGTGTCGTTTTCCTGCACATGGATCTTCGAGTGACCCACTGTTCCGATGGAACGCCAGTACAGACCGCCGAAGTGGACAATCAAATCAGGCACGATGTTGCGCACATTCTGATACAGCTCTTTGGGCTTGAACACGAGCGAATTCAACCGCTGTCCTTTGTCATCCGGTAAAGCCTCGAGGCGGGCTTTCATTTCGTTCTGGAAAGATTCGTACTCGGCCGCCGGGATCACGCCCTGCGGTTCGCGTCCCTGCACATTAAAGAACATTCGTGCGTAGTAGCCGCCTTCACTCCAGACTTTGGTCCGACTCCAGTTCACGTTGAGCTTGTCGAAGGGCGTGAGCGAAGTCGGATATTCGTTCAAAACCAGTAGACCCTCTTTGATGAGCCATTCGTTAATGGCGACACCACCATCAAGGCGCTGCGCTCCATGATCGGAAACTACGAGGACAATCGTGTCATTGTCGAGCAACTCAAGGGTTGCTCCGATCTGCGAATCCAGCCACAAATAATATTCCGGAATGGCATTTTCGTACGGATTGCCTGCTTCATACTGCACGTGCTGCTTGTCGAAATAGTTCCAGAAGCCATGATGCATGCGGTCGAGGCCGATATCGACGAAGTGAAAATATTCCCACTCCTGCTCGGCGAGCAGCCAACGCACTACCTGCCATTGTTTGCGGCTCATTTCGAAAATTTCATCTTTCAGCCAATCTTTGCGATCGGTGCGGAAATTCTTGACGTCGGTGGGATATTCGCCGACCAGTTCGTTGATCTTTGTCTTGATATGCGGCGGATATGTGAAGTCGTTCTTGACCGTGTCAGGCGTGAGAAAGCATCCGACGCTGATTCCGTTGATCCGGCGTGGAGGATAGTTAGGGGGCACGCCAACAATGATCGACTTCTTCCCTTCGCGAGCCAATTGGTCCCAAATGGCCAAGGCTTTGATGGAAGCGGAATTTGCGAATCCGAGTTTCTCGTAAGAATGATCGACTCGATTGCGAAAACCGTAAACTCCGAGTGAACCCGGATCCTGACTAGTTGTCATGCACATCCAGGCAGGCACGGTGATCGGCGGGATGACGCTTTCGAGCCGGCCATAAACGCCAATGTCCATCAAGCGGCGGATGTTTACCAGCCGCTCGTCCTGGAAAATAACGTCAGGGGCGGCGCAATCGAGTCCGAGAACACAGATTTTCATGTTGTTAAGATTACCAGCGATGAGAGCTTCATTGGTGAATCACCTTCGCTTTACAGCCGACGCAAACAGCCCGCCCAAGCGAAGCTGGAATGGGGCACCCTCAGAGAATTTCAGATCAACGAACTGCCTTCCATGGAATCCGGTACCGGTATGCCGAGATGGCTCAAAATCGTCGGAGCAAGGTCAATGATCTGTGGCGCATTGGTGGCGGCAGAGTTCTTGCTCATGGTGCGATTCATAAACAGAATGCCGGGGACAGCTTCGGGATCGACGATGTGATCTCCGCTCCAGCGCCGCATATTGTCTTCGATCATTGAGTTCGCGAACCCACCCACCGCCGTGTGCCAGGAGACGCGAAATCCAGGGTTGAAATTCACCAGCAAATCGGGCGCGTTGCCAGCAAATGCGCCCGAGTACAGATCTTCCCGGCGCGAAACGCTTCGGATGGGCGCTCGTTGCGTGTGTGCGTCTGGTAAACCCGCGAGGCCACTTTGGATCGCCGTCCGCACCCGGTCCGCCTCTGTACCTTCTTCGAGAATTCCAGCGTGTTCGCGGCCTTTGAAATTCAAATAGATTCCGCCAAGACCAACCGCATACGCAGAAGTTTTCGACCATTCGACGGAGGAAAAGCCGTCGCCTAATTCTGTGCCTGGTTTTTTGTTGTCCTTGAGGGTCAGCAAACCGTTTTGCCACAGCCAGGTATTGGTATCGACAGCGCGGCGGAAAGTTCCGAAGCCGTGGTCGGAAAGCACGATGAGCAAAGTGTTCTCATCGACTTTGTCGAGCACGGCGGCCAGCAATGCATCGCAGCGGTGGTAGTGTTCTTCAATTCGGGTTGCAAGTTCGGGTGACAGATCCGGTTCGAAGCAGGGATGCCCGGGATCACGAAATCGCCATAGCATGTGCTGCACGCGGTCTGGCGTGTCGAACAGCATGTAGAAAAAACCCTCGGTGAAGCGGTTCAGTTCGAACTGCATCATGCGCTCGCGCTCGCGCAACACCAGCTCGCATTGCAGCAAGTAAGCGGCCTCATCGAGGCGTCCGTTATTCAAGCCGTTGTGATCTTCGGCCATTCCGAGGGTCGAAAAAAGTCCGACCTTTTCGGAAAGTTCTTTCGCATAGTCGTTGGGAGAGGACACCGGAAACATGGGCGCTGCGGGATCAAAGTTCACAGCCGAAACATAGAATTCAAGATGCGGCTCGATCTGACGGACGTAAAATCTCGCAATGCCCGTCACCGATTGCAACAAGGAAAATTTGAATTTGAATCGTACCCACTCGCTCCAGGTTTTTTCTACAATCTCGATTTTGGCCGGTGTACCGCCTGTCAGAATAACCAGTTGGCGAGAAGCTTTGTCCACCCGCACCTTAATCTCGCAAAAGGTATCGCCCGGAGGTGACAGCTTGGTGTTGCGTGGCCCAATGACGCGAGTCGTCAGATCAAGGCCGGAATCAAGTTGAATCAGCTGTTCGTTTTCCTCTGCCAGCACACTCTTGTCTTGCGTGTAGAACGTCCCCTTGCTTTGGCTGCCGCGGAGGTCCGGAACACCAACACCCGCCAACATTTTCCCGTGAAGCGGTTCCGGCGGAAAGGTGCAAGGACAGCGGAGAATCACGCTGGGAACCCCGGCTTGGGTAATCGGCTGCCAAAGCGGCACGCCTTTTCTTTGATTCACTACACGAGGCAGGGCCAACATGCTCTTGGGACGTTCAAATCGGCTCAGCGCTGCGTCTGGCAAATAAGTTTCAGGATCGCGCGAGATGAAATCGAAAATCCCGTGTCCCCCGGGATTGGTACCGGTCATGAACGACGACCAGGCAACCGGCGTCTGTGCCGGATACGTGGTGCGCAGACGGCTATAACTTCCGGTGTGGCGAATCTTGGCCAGATTCGGGAGCTCGCCACGTCCCAGCATGGCTTCCACAATGGTAGGTTCCAGCCCATCCAAACCGATGACGATTACTTTTTTTCGCAAAAAAGAAGCCCTGGATTAAGGAGTTTTGGCGGAATTATCTTTCGTGGATTCGACAGCCGGCTCGGGAATACCCCTAATTTTCCTAATTATCTTGAAAAACATTCCAACTACTTTGTTCCAAAACATCAGCAAAAGTCCCAGCAGTCCGGCCAGCCCGGAAGTGACTGTCATTACCTGGTCGGGACCAGCGTAGAGCGCCAGTAAATCTAATCGCATGAAACCTCCAAGCTGCCTAAATGCTAACGTTCGTGTATCTCCAATTCTACGGGAGTTCGGGAGGGTGTGGAGGCCAATAATCCGTGACGGCGCATCGACATTGATACGGCCGGGAACACTGCACAACGCGAAACACATGCCCGGCATCATAATCGACGTGAAAATTATCTCCGCAGCGTCGATGATTGTGGGATTCGCGCTTTGCCTGACATTAATGGTCGGATGCACATCGAAACAGGAAAATCCGGACGAACTTCGAGAGAAGACTGCACAAGCGACCGCGACTCTGAAGACCGATACTAAAGCCTTCGCCGAAGGTGTCAGAGAAGGTCTAAATCGAGATAAGCCGATCGATTTGAATCAGGCCACTAAAGGGCAGTTGCTGACGCTGCCCGGAATTACCAGCATACGGGCAGACCGGGTGATCGCAAAACGGCCCTACGAAAAATCCGAAGAATTAGTGAGTAAACACGTTCTGTCCGAAGCCGAATATGACAGGATCAAAGATCGAGTGACGGCCAAGGATTGAATTGCTTGTGGGACAAAACTTCTCCCAATCAGGAGCTTGAACGGGGCGTCCTACAGAGTAGAGATAATTTCTTAGAGCACTCGTTCGTGGGAATATCCGCCCGCGCTCAACGCCGTAAGCAGTTCGGCGATGTGTTCGGGGCCGCGAGTTTCCATGGTGATGTCGATGGCAGTGTCGCCCAGGTTCACTCCGTAATAAGCGCGATCGTAGGATGTCTCGACAATGTTGGCGCGATGATCGGCGAGTATCCCAGTGAGTTTGTGCAGAGCGCCGGGATAGTCCGGGAGATGCACGCGCAACCGGACGAGACGCCCGTCTTTTACCAATCCGCGCTCCATAATGCGAGCGAGTAAGGTGACATCGATGTTGCCGCCGCAAACGAGCACCGCGATTTTCTTCCCCACTAGTTGTACTTTGCGATTGACCAAGGCCGCGAGCGCCGCGGCACCCGCACCCTCCGCTAGAGTTTTTTCGCGTTCAAGTAAAAGAAGAACAGCATTGGCGATTTCCTCTTCATCGACGGTAACAATGTCATCCACGTATTTTTGCACCAGCGGCAAAGTGCGATCGCCTGCTCGACGTACCGCAATTCCATCGGCAATCGTCGCTGCTGGCGCGAGTGTGACCGGCTTGCCTTCGGCAACCGCGGCTTTCATCGATGGAAGTCGCGCCGGCTGCACCCCAATAATTTTGATCTTAGGATTGGTCTCCTTGACGGCGCACGCTATGCCGCCGATCAACCCGCCTCCTCCGATCGGAGCCACAACGACTTCAATGTCAGAATGCTGTTGAAGAATTTCAAGACCAAGCGTTCCCTGCCCAGCGATGACCGCGTCGTCATCGAACGGATGGACAAACGTCAAACGCTTCTGTTCACCCAGACGGATCGCTTCCTCACAAGCCTCATCGTAGTTCGCTCCATAGAGAACCACATCCGCACCGTAGGATTTGGTAGCGGAAACTTTAATCAAAGGCGTGGTGAGCGGCATGCAAATCATCGCATGAACGCCAAGCTTGCCCGCGTGATATGCCAGACCCTGAGCGTGGTTCCCCGCCGAAGCCGCAATCACGCCCTGGGCGCGTTCCTGAGCGGTCATCGTCAACAACTTATTCAGCGCGCCGCGCTCTTTGAAAGCGCCAGTGCGCTGCAAGTTATCGAGCTTGAGATAAATGGAATTTCCGGTCAGTTGCGAAAAATGCTCGGAGCGAGCGCAGGGCGAAAGATAAATCGAATCGCGAATGCGTTCTAGGGCCGCCTGGATATCGGGGAGCGTAACCATGCAATGGTTGAGTGTATCGGAAATCTAGAAAAGAGAGGCGTTCGTAGCCACCGATGTCTGCGAAACCGGCAGTCCCAAGCTGGTTTCTTTTAGATATCGATCGATGCCAACCGCAGCCTTTCGGCCTTCCGCGATTGCCCACACCACGAGCGATTGTCCCCGGCGCATGTCGCCTGCGGCGAAGACTCCAGACACCGAGGACATGTAGTTCGCGTCGGCGGCCACATTGCCGCGAGCATCAAGCGCCAATCCCAACTGCTCAATCATTCCGTTGCGTACCGGGCCCAAAAATCCCATCGCCAGCAGCACCAGGTCAGCATCGATTGTGAATTCGCCATCCGGAACGGGCTCAAACTTAGGCGGCGCTCCCACCCGAATGCCGTGAAGCTGCTTCACATTGCCATCGGCATCGCCGGAAAATTTCTGAGTGGCAACACTCCACTCACGGAGTCCGCCTTCTTCATGCGCACCTTCGATGCGCAACTGCATCGGCCAAAGCGGCCAGGGAGTCAGCGGCGAGCGGTCATCGGGGGGTACGGGCATGATCTCGAATTGCCGCACGGAGCGTGGCCTTTGGCGATGGACCGTACCCAGACAATCCGCGCCGGTGTCGCCACCTCCAATGATGACAACGTGTTTATCAGTTGCCAGAATTTCCACTTCCCCATCCAGCGTATCGCCTTCGCAACGACGATTCTGCTGGGGCAAGAAATCCATAGCGTAGTGAATACCCTTCAGTTCGCGTCCCGGAACCTGCAAGTCTCGAGACTGCTCCGCACCGCCTGCCAGAAGGACGGCATCGAACTCGCGTTGGAGATCGTCTACAGGCACGCTCTTTCCGACGTGCGCCTTAGTCACGAATTGCACACCTTCGGCGGACATCTGTTCGAGACGCCGGTCCACCACCCGCTTTTCCATTTTGAATTCCGGGATGCCGTACCGCAGCAATCCGCCGATACGATCAGCTTTCTCGTAAACCGTGACCCAGTGTCCGGCGCGATTGAGTTGTTGCGCGGCCGCAAGTCCCGCCGGCCCCGAGCCGACGATTGCTACTTTTCTGCCGGTCCGAACTTTCGGCGGCTCCGGACGAATCAAACCTTCCGCGAACCCGCGCTCCACGATGCTTTTTTCAATCTGCTTGATCGTCACTGCCGGCTGATTGATTCCCAACACACACGACGCCTCACACGGCGCGGGACAAATGCGTCCGGTGAACTCAGGGAAATTGTTGGTCGAGTGCAACTGCCGAACGGCTTCTTTCCAGCGTCCGCGATAGACAAGATCGTTCCAGTCGGGAATGAGATTGTTCACCGGACAGCCGGTATGGCAAAACGGCACTCCGCAATCCATGCAACGCGCGCCTTGTGTACGTAGTTTGTCCTCGGGAAAATGGAGATAAATCTCAAACCAGTCGTTAACTCGCTGAGTCACCGGTCGACGCTGCGGAAGTTCACGCGGAAACTCCATGAAACCGGTGGTCTTACCCATGCTGCACCTGCTCAAGTTCGACAGGGACTGGCAACGGATGCCCCGGAATGTACTGCTCCTGCGAACGACTCACTCCCAGCACTCTTTTGAATTCGTGAGGGAATACTTTGATGAATCTCGGCAACATTTCCGTCCAGTTATCGAGGATTGATTTGGCACGGCTGCTGCCAGTTAATCCGTGATGTCGCGCAACCAGATCGTGAACGATCCGCACGTCCTGGAATTCAATCACCGGTTCAAGATCGACCGACGCCAGGTTGCAGCGCTTCTCCGTGAAGTCCAGTTTTTCATCGAAAACATAGGCGATCCCGCCGCTCATGCCAGCGGCAAAGTTTCGCCCGCATTTTCCAAGGACAAGCACCAGGCCCTGGGTCATGTATTCACAACCGTGATCGCCGACTCCCTCGACGACCGCCGTTGCACCTGAGTTACGTACCGCGAACCGTTCGCCGGCCATTCCGTTAAAGAATGCTTCACCAGTGGTCGCTCCATAGAGCACGACATTGCCGATAAGAATATTTTCTTCCGCTGGGAATCTGGAATTTTGTGGCGGATACACAATCACCCGTCCGCCCGAGAGTCCCTTGCCGACGTAATCGTTGGCCTCGCCTTCAAGAGTAAGAGTGATGCCCGTTGGCCAGGAACGCTCCAAAACTTTGTCCGGCGGAGCCCTTAAAGTGAATACGAATCGTATCGTCCGGCAGGCCGTTCGAACCATAGCGACGGGCGATTTCACCGCTCAACATCGCGCCCACCGTACGATTCACATTGCGGATGGGGAAACTCATCTCGACCGGAGTGCGCAATTCCAAAGCCTCTCGCGCGTACTGGATGAGTTGATAATCGAGGGCCTGATTCAAGCCGTGGTCCTGGGCTTGTACGCAATGACGGGCGACCCGCGCCGGCACCGGCGGACTGTAGAGGATTGCCGAGAAATCCAGGCCGCGGGCTTTCCAGTGATCGACAGCGGGCTGGGCATCGAGCATATCGACGCGGCCCACCATGTCGTCTACTTTTCGGAATCCTAATTGCGCCATGTATTCGCGAACTTGCTCAGCCAAAAAGAAAAAGAAATTGATGACATGCTCGGGTTGGCCCTTGAAAAGCTTGCGCAATTCTGGATCCTGCGTCGCGATGCCCACCGAGCAGGTATTGAGATGGCATTTGCGCATCATGATGCAGCCCATCGCGATCAGAGGAGTTGTGGCAAAGCCAAATTCTTCCGCGCCCAACAAGGCGGCGATCACGACGTCACGACCGGTCTGAAGCTTGCCGTCAGTCTGGACACGAATGCGGCCGCGGAGATCGTTGAGCACCAAGACTTGTTGAGCCTCGGCAAGACCCAACTCCCAGGGAATGCCGGCATGCTTGATCGAACTCAAGGGCGATGCACCTGTACCGCCGCTATCACCACTGATGAGCACGACATCAGCATGGGCCTTGGCGACGCCCGCAGCGACCGTTCCCACACCCACTTCCGCGACCAGCTTTACCGCGATCCGCGCGCGAGGATTTACGTTCTTCAAGTCGTAAATTAATTGCGCCAAGTCTTCAATCGAATAGATATCGTGATGCGGCGGTGGCGAGATGAGGCCCACGCCGGGCGTGGAATGCCGCAGTCGCGCAATCACTTCATCGACCTTGTGTCCGGGAAGCTGTCCACCTTCGCCCGGTTTGGCGCCCTGCGCCATTTTGATCTGCAGCTCATCGGCATTGATTAAATAATTTGCCGTCACTCCAAAGCGCGCCGATGCTACCTGCTTCACCGCACTGCGACGCAGGTCTCCATTCGCATCGGGCCTGTAGCGTTCTTCGTCCTCGCCGCCTTCACCGGTATTAGATTTTCCGCCGATGCGGTTCATGGCGATGGCAAGCGTTTCGTGTGCTTCTTTGCTGATCGAACCGAAAGACATCGCGCCCGTGGTGAAACGTTTCACAATGTCTTTTGCGGGCTCAACTTCTTCAATCGGAACCGGCTTATCGGACGTCTTAATCAGCATCAGGCTGCGCAAAGTCGCAAGATTGCGGCTTTGCTTGTCGATCAGATCGGTATATTCCTGAAAAGTCTTGAAATTTGAGTCACGAACCGCATGCTGAAGTTTGCTGATGGTTTCCGGATTCAGCAGATGGTATTCGCCGTCCGTACGGAAGTGATAGCTGCCTCCGATCGCGAGCTCAGTATCGGATTCCGTTATCGGACGATACGCATGTTCGTGCTTCATTTGCGCTTCGCGGGCCAGGACGCCGAGTCCAATCCCTTCCAAGCGGGAAGTCGTACCTGCAAAGTAGGCGTCAACTAACTCTCGACTCAGTCCGATAGCTTCGAATACTTGGGCCCCGCGATAACTTTGCAGCGTCGAGATCCCCATCTTCGAGAAAGTCTTCAGTAATCCCTTATTCACCGCCTTCGTAAAGTGCTTGACCGCAGTTTCGGCCGAGAGACCGTCGGGCAGATAGCCTCGCGCGGCCAAATCTTCGAGAGTTTCGATGGCGAGATAAGGATTGATGGCACTGGCTCCATAGCCGATCAGCAATGCAAAATGCATCACCTCGCGCGGTTCGCCGGATTCGATGATGAGCGCGACTTGGGTTCGCGTCTCTTCGCGCACCAGTAGGTTGTGTACGGCAGCCAAAGCCAGCAAGCTGGGGATGGGTGCGTAATCTTTGTCGACCCCACGATCGGACAGGATCAATAGCGAATATCCGGAATTTACCGCCAGCGACGCTCGTTGGGACAGTTCATCCAGCGCACGCCGAAGTCCGGCTTCACCGTCGGACGCGCGGAATAACGCAGGCAACGTGATCGCCAAAAGATCTCCGCGCGAAACCCGGCGCAGTTTTTCCAGATCGCGATTGGTCAGGATCGGGTGTGGCAGTTTCAGCGTATGACAATTTTCCGGCGTCTCTTCGAGAATGTTGCGCTCCGTGCCGATGTAACTGATGAGCGACATCACCATTTCTTCGCGAATGGGATCGATCGGAGGATTGGTAACCTGCGCGAATAGTTGCTTGAAATAATTGAACAGCGGCTGCGGCCGATCGGAAAGACAAGCCAGCGGAGTGTCCGTGCCCATCGAACCGGTAGGCTCTTCACCTTTCGCGGCCATGGGTTCGAGAATCATCCGAAGATCTTCGTCGGTGTAACCAAATGCGCGCTGTCGAGAGAGAATCGTGTCGCGATTACCGGTGTGTACGCGCGACGGCTCCGGCAAATGCTCCATCGTGATCTGATTTTCTTCCAGCCACTGCCCGTACGGTTGGCGTGATACCAAACGCTTCTTGATCTCTTTGTCAGGAATAATCCTGCCTTCGACCGTATCGACCAGGAACATTTTTCCCGGCTGCAGTCTTCCCTTCTCTTTCACTTCGGACGGATCAATCGTCAGCACCCCAGCTTCGGACGCCATAACCACCAGATCATCATGCGTGACGACGTAACGCCCAGGACGCAAGCCATTGCGATCGAGCGTGGCTCCTATAATGCGGCCGTCAGTAAAAGCAATCGCCGCCGGACCGTCCCATGGCTCCATCAAAGAGGCGTGATACTCGTAAAATGCCTTTTTCTCCGGCTTCATGTGCGGATTGCCGGCCCAGGCTTCGGGTATCAGCATTGCCATAACGTGAGGCAGACTTCGTCCGGACTGAAAAAGTAGTTCGACCGCATTGTCGAAATTGGAAGAATCACTTCCCCCGGGGGCGATGATGGGGAACAGTTTTTTCATGTCGTCGCCGAACAGAGGCGATCCGAGGATGGACTGGCGCGCATGCATCCAGTTGACATTGCCTTTGAGAGTATTGATCTCGCCGTTGTGCGCAACGTAATGAAAGGGATGAGCCAGTTGCCAACTGGGAAATGTGTTGGTCGAAAAGCGCTGGTGCACCAGACAGAGCGCACTCATCACATCGGGATCGGACAACTCGCCGTAGAAATTCGCAATCTGTGGCGCCAACAACAGCCCTTTGTAAACGATGGTTCGCGCCGACAGGGACGGGATATAAAACATTTCCTTGTCTTCCACATCGGACTCGCTGATCTGACTTTCCGCGCGTTTGCGGACGATGTATAACTTGCGCTCGAAAGCGTCCTCATCCATGCCGGCGGGGCGAGCGACAAAAATCTGCTGGATATATGGTTGCGAAACCCGCGCCACGCGGCCGATCGCATCGCCATTGACGGGCGTGTCGCGCCAACCAAGAACGTGCAAGGCCTTCTTCGCGAATGATTTGTTCGAAAATTCCTTCACACTGCAGGCGTTGATGTTTCTCGACCGGCAGGAACGTCATGCCAACTGCGTATTCTCCAGCTTCTGGAATATGGAATCCAAGCGCCAAGCATTCGCGAACAAAGAACTTGTGCGGAATCTGAATGAGGATGCCGGCGCCATCGCCAGTCTCAGGGTCGCAACCGCAGGCGCCGCGGTGGGTGAGATTGATCAGTACCTGAATGCCCTTGAGAATAATGTCGTGGCTCTTTTCACAGCGAATGCTGGCGACAAAGCCGATCCCACAAGCATCATGCTCATGAGCAGGGTCATACAGTCCCTGTGCCGGGGGCAGGCCGTTTTTTGTCTTGGGGCGCGTCATCGTCGACGAGTCTCCGTTCAGGATCGTTAGCTATGAACCGCAAGTCTCGCCGTAGACCGACGTTCACATGGCACAACCAAGCCAGCTCACAGAAAACCTTCCATCTTGTTAATAATGCTTGAGGTACCAAAATGTACAATTCAGAATTTCGATAGACAGGATGGATTTTTCAGGCGCACTGAGAGTCGTGCCGACCAGCCTAGGAATACCCGTTCATGAGGATCCAAACGAACGCCCTCATTCTTCCTTAAGCGATTTCCTGATAGCGTAAATCGAAAACTCGGATAGTGGCCCGTGCGGCCTTCGCGTATATTTGGACGGTATGTTGAGTGCCTCTCGGAAGTCGAATTCGTCGATTATGCTGCCTATTACGAAGTCGGGCACACGAATTACGTCCTTCTGGGATGGGCACCTCTGAGCTAAATCAGATTCGAGACAAGCTCAAGCCCACCGCCAGGAAATAAACCGGCAGGTGGGCTTTTTGCTTGACCGGTGAACTTGATAGGCGAAAGGCCGACGAATTAAGAGTATCTATGTGAGAACGGTGCACTCATGGTAATTATGAAATTTGGTGGAACGTCGGTGGAAAATGCCACTGCGATCCAGCGCGTAGCGGAGATCGTAAGGAGCCGCCGGAAACTGGGCCCGGTAGTCGTAGTCAGCGCTTTTGCGAGGGTCACCGATCAACTCGTCCTGATCGGACAGAAAGCTGCGGCAGGTGATGTCGATTCCTGCCTGCAACTTTGGCAGACGCTTCGGGAGCGCCATCTGGCTACGGCTGACGAATTACTCGGGAAAAAACTCTCCGCCAAAATTGCTCCGAAAATAACGAAAATTCTTGGGCAGCTCGAAGAATTCTTGCGAGGAGTGGCCGCAGTCAAAGAGCTCTCGCCGCGCAGCAGTGACTATTTACTTTCTTTTGGCGAACTGCTTTCCAGCGTGATCGTAGCCGCAACGTTTCCGGCACTTGGGCTGGACGCAGTTTGGATTGATTCTCGTACGTGTGTCGTCACCGATGCCACCCACACCCGCGCTTTGCCGCTCATGAAGGAGACTCGCGAACGTTCATTGGCCAGGATTGCTCCGTTCGTCAAGAAAGGAAAAATTCCAGTGATGGGAGGATTTATTGCAGCGACCAAAGACCGTATTCCGACGACACTGGGACGCGGCGGGTCCGACTACTCGGCCGCAATTGTAGGTGCCGCGCTGGATGCAAAATCCATTGAGATCTGGACCGATGTCGAAGGCATGATGACCACCGACCCCAGGCTCTGTCCCGAGGCGCGTACCATCAAGCGAATAAGCTTCAACGAAGCGGCTGAGCTAGCTTACTTTGGGGCTAAGGTGTTGCATCCGGCAACTTTATTGCCCGCCATCCACAAGAATATTCCGGTATATGTTCTGAATTCCCGCAATCTGAAAAGTAAAGGAACGCGAATCACCGAACATGCCCCGCCGAGTCTGGATACCTTTCGCGCCATTACAGCAAAAACGGGAATCAGCATCGTGAACGTCGTAGCGTCACGCGGAATTATGGTGCATGGCTTCCTCCGGTCGGTGTTTGAAGGGCTCGATCAACACGGAGCTTCCGTCGATATCGTTGCTATTTCCGAGGTGAGCATGTCGTTTACCATGGAAACCAAACGGCTGCCCAAAGCTTTGCTCGCCGAGCTGGAACGCATTGCGGACGTGACTTGCGACGATCAGCAAGCTATTGTTTGCCTGGTCGGCGACAACATTCACGGCAAACCGGGGATCGCGGCGAGCGTCTTCAACACGGTGGCTGAAAGCGGAGTCAACATACGCATGATTTCCCAGGGAGCATCGGAAATTAATATCAGCTTTGTGATTAAGGAAAGCGACGTTCCGAGGGCAGTGCGGCACTTGCACGATCGTTTCTTTCCCGGCCATGCTGCGTCAGCGAAATCAGGTCGCCTCATACGCAAAGCCCGGAAGCATTAACGAACATGAAATCTCACAGGAAACCGTCCACTCGTGAAACACGTTCCGGCACATGCAAAGTCGCTATTCTGGGCTTCGGCACAGTCGGAAGTTCGGTGGCGCGAATTCTTTGCGAACGCACGCGCACGGGTCTGACACTCACCCATATTTGCAATCGGAACCTGGATCGCAAGAAGACTGCCGATTGGCTGCCGCCGCAGGTGCGGTGGACAAACGATATTAATGACGTCTTATCCTCTGACGCCGATATTGTGGTTGAAGTCATCGGTGGCCTTCAACCGGCCGGCGACTGGATACGCAGCGCTCTGCGCGCGGGCAAATCGGTCGTCACGGCAAACAAACAATTAATCGCACATTCGGGCGTCGAATTAATCGGCCTGGCACAAAAAATGAAGCGGCATGTAGGTTTCGGAGCCTCCGTCGCAGGCGGCGTCCCGGTGATCTCAGGGTTGCAAGAAGGTCTTGCAGGCGATGAACTGTTCAAGATTTACGGGATCCTGAACGGAACGTGTAATTACATTCTCAGTCAGATCGAGAGCAACGGAATTTCGTTTGCTACTGCATTGGCTGAAGCGCAAAAATTGGGCTTTGCGGAAGCCGATCCAACCGACGATGTGGATGGCCTGGACGCACGTGCCAAACTAGCGATCCTGGCTCGGGTGGGCCTTCACAGCTTTGTCAATCCAACATTGATTTCGTGCCGTTCGATCTCTTCGATTGAAGCAGTTGATTTCGAATATGCAAAACAATTGCTTTGCACCATCCGCCAAATTTCCTGGGCTGAGTTGGGTGCCCAACAATTATTTGCCACCGTGCAGCCCGCGCTGGTCGCTCTGTCATCACCATTGGCACGCGTCCAAGGCAGTCAGAACTTGGTGATGTCAACGGGAAGGTATGGCGGCGAGACGGTTTTTGCCGGACATGGCGCGGGAGGAAATCCGACTGCAGTGGCCGTGGTCTCAGACATCCTTGCGATTGCTCGCGCCAAACAAGACACTACTCATGGGTTCGCGGAGATTCCGGAAACTTCCCCGAAAGTCACGGCGGACTTCAGTACCCGGCATTATCTGCGCTTCAAGGTAAAGGACCGTCCCGGGATCATCGGCGCGCTCGCCGACATCTTTTCGCATTGCGGAATCAATATCGACTCGGTCTTGCAGAAACCTGGATATCTAAAATCCAGCCTGCCTTTTGTGATTACGCTAGAGGTGTGTAAGGCGTCGCTGGTGGAGAAGGCGATCGGGGAGATTTCCAAGCTGGATTTCCTGGTGCAGCCCTGCGTCCACTTGCCAATATTGGATTAAAAACTCTTGCGCGCAGGTGTTTACTTCGTCGCTAGAAGGTGTTTGAGCGTAGGAAGAAGCAGTCCGCCAACCAGTAGCAACACCTGTGCAGCCGCGACCGAAATCCAGATGCGCGCTCGAATTCGCGAACGCCCCAGGTCGCGGCGGACATCCTGCTCTAGAATATTCACGAATTCAATCTCAGCTGGGTCGGGCTTTGGCATCGGACGCGGTGGCGCAAGTTGCACGGCTGGGTAGGTCTTTGGCCTATCGGGTAAAAACACCTTGGGCGTGCTGATCGCGGAGGACCATTGCGGTACCTGGAGAAAAGTCGACTCCGCAATGTTCGCCAGATTCATAGGAGCGGAAGTCAATTGCAGAGCCGGCAACCTTTCAGGCGCAACTTTATCGGCAAGATTTCGCAGTAAAGAGCTCCACCACATGTGGCTCATTTGGTCGCCGATCAGTTCGCCCACATCCACAGGTTGCGATTCCAGAATAAGCGGGGGCAGACTCTCTGGAGAAATAACATCGCCTACATTCGTAAATACAGTCTTATACCAAGGCAGACTCAATCGATCGCCCGGCAGCATACCTACGTCTACGGGCCGCGATGTAAGTTGCAGCGGCGGCAAATTATCCCGCTTGAGATTGTTGCGGAGATTCACGAACAGCTGCTTCCACAATGGACGAGTCAAGCTGACCGGCGGAAGAAGATCGAGTTCGTTGTTTTCGTTCATGATTAGGCCGCTAGGCCAGTGCCTATTTTACGTTATTTGGCCGCGGACCGCGATTTCAAAGCAAGCCGGCGGTTTGTACCGTCAATATGCTCAGGGCCATCTCCAGTTCGGTGATGGCTTCGCCCAGTTCCGGATGTTCTCCAACTCTTTCCCGGAGCGTCTTCAGTAATTCGTGGGCCCCGGAAACATGTTTCACGGCATTGTCCTGCCCCTCACCCAGCTTCGCATCCGGACTATTGTCTGATTGCATGGCTTCATCCCCAGCTATGATTGTGCTCCGTCAAGGTGAACCCGCGCAAGCCAGTTACCTCACTTCTTTTCGCGCGGGAAATCATATCGCAAGCCCACGCGAAACAGAACCGGCGGCCCCAAATTGGCCACTGGCGTGAGCGCAACCGTATAACGTTCATCCAGAGCATTCTCAACTTGCACGAAACCCTCGATGCCGTGGGCGATTGCGCGGCCGGCCATGAAATCCATTACGTAAAACCGATTGAGAGGAAATGCGTTCTGATCGTCGTCATATTGAGTGCCGACTAACCTTCCCTGAACGCTTAACAGTAAACGCGAAGGATTCCAATAGCGCGCTTCCCAGGTGAACTCGTGACGTGGAACCTGCGGGATATCAAGTCCGGGCAGGACGGTGTTTCCCGGAGAGCTCAGTACCGTGGCCTCGGTATAGTCGTAACCCGCCGAAATCTGGATGTCCTTAGTAACGTGAACCACCCCATCCAGCTCCACCCCCCGGGATCGTGTGCGCCCGAGGTTTTGGCGTTCCCGGGTGATAGGAATCGAAGCCGAGCAGGGCGGAGTCACTCCGTCAGAACACAAAGTCACGTTTTCATCAGGATCAACGATGTCGCTCCAAAAGAATGTACCTCGCAAATCGAGCTTGCGATTGAATCCTGAAACATTCACTCCAGCTTCCGCGCCAGTCAATTGCTCGGAACGCAAAGCTGCATTGCTCTGGGTAAAAGTATTCCCCTGCCGAAAGCTGCGATAGAGTTCGTTCAACGTTGGCGCACGGAAGGCGCGATACATCGAACCAGTCAAGGAGACATTCCGGGTAAGTGAACGCAGCACCGAGAGGCGCGGACTGAAGGCGTTGGCCGACCGGTCCGGATACAGAGTCACACTCTGCGGAGGGGTAACTGGCGTGCGCACCGATTCTGCATCGAAGTTGCTCCAGTGGTCAAAACGGCCACCGAGAATGATCGTCCATTTGTTATTGATGTGAAAGATGTCCTCGCCGAACAATCCAAGCGAACGCTGCCTACCGCCCGCCACACTGTCGGCGGTAGAAAGATGGGTGACAGCTGAAAACAATTGTTCATCACTGGCGCCCATCACTTCAACCAGGTCCGCGCCGGCCACTAAGGTTTGATACTTGCCAAGGACATGTGTCCATTGCACCGCGCTGCCCAGCTCTTGGGCAGGAACGTGTTGAAGGTCGGTAAGCGCCTCGGTCGCGCGAGTGGATGCTATCGATGAAAACACCTGGTTGTATCCCTGAACGTCGCCATACACCCGCGCCGTAATTGAATCGTTGGTATCTAGTTGCTTATCGATTCCTACAGCACCCTCGCCAATCCGCGTGTCATTGGTCTGCAACGGCGTGCCATTCTCCCGCGACTCGTCGTAAAAATTCCCGCGAACAAAAACCCGTCCGTTGGGGCCGAGTTGATGACCGACGCTGAAATCCACGGCGGCATGTTCGGAATTTGCCGGGACATCCACAATCCCGCGATCGACCTTGGGAACCAGAATGTAACCGTCGGTGTGGAACAAATCGCCTGATCCCTGGAGGTCCCATTTCCCTATGGTTGTGCCGCTCCAGATCGAAAGATCCGGCGTCTGCTCATTTCCGTAAGAAGTTTCAACCGATAGCGCCGGACCATCGTGCGCTTCGCGAGTGATGAACTGCACGACTCCACCCATGGCGTCGGTGCCATAAAGGTTTGAAGCGCCTCCGCGAAATACTTCCACGCTGGACAACGCGGCAACAGGAACGCGGTCCCAATAAACCCATCCGCCGAAAGGATCGAGTAAAGGGATGCCATCTTCTAAAACCAGTGCCCGACTGGTACCGCTCGCCCCTAATCCTCGCAGTGACACGCCCTGGGCCGTGGGATTTGCGGTACGACTGTCGGAACGCCGAAACAAAGAGAAGCCTGGGACCTGCCGCAACACGTCGTCCGACATAAGCGCCGGAGTCGAAGCCACGTCGATCTCGGACAATTGGACCGCGCTTCCAGGAGTTTCGGACAGGCGAAGCTCCGACCGGGCTGCGGAAACAACCACTTGCTCGTTCGCGCGGGAGGGCTGCAAGGTAATTTCGATTTGAACGATTACGCTCTGACTAGCGCTCCAGGGTTTGGTGGTGAGGGTGAAACTCTTGGCCTGCACGGAAATCGACCCACTGTCGCGCGGCACGCCGGCAAAAGCAAATTTCCCGGTCGCGTCCGTGGTTGTGTTCGCCGAAAAAGCCCCGCTTTGCAGGTTCACGACAGCATTTACCACCGCAGCGCCAGAGCTGTCGCGGACCACTCCCTCCACGCGGACGGCTTGCGCCAGAGTACAGGGAACAAACCAAGCCAGGCTCCAGAATACCAAGCCAATGATTCTGAGTTTCAGAAGATTTCGTTCCAAAGGAATTGGACTCTACCCTTCCCGCTGCACCAGATTTAACTTTTCACCGGCAGGCTGTCATGACTGGTTACGCATTTCCAGTTTCCATTCAACTTGATCCAAGTATCCGTAAAGCGCCCTCGCCGGTCGAACAGCTTGCCCTTATACTTTCCCTTTTCATGATACGTGCCATTCACCACACCGACGGTACCATATACCTTGATTCTGAAATTTTCTGACACCAGCAGATCGTAGTGGTAAGACTTGTCTTTGGTGAAGGCCATATGCCCCTGCTTGGTTTGCAGGGTTCCGTCGGGTTCGGTGATCACAAAGTCATCGGTAAGAATTTGGTCGAGAGCGCCCGGATCGTGTTGCAGTTCAGCCGCGTTCCAGGCATTTTCCAGCGCCAGGATTTGACCTTCTTCCCCTTTGAAAACCGGTTCCTGAGAAAATCCCGGATACACCGTGGCCAGCATGAACGCAACAAGAAAGATTGTGGTTTTCATGGTGAAGGACCTCTAACGGACGACCGAAGAACCTCTTTGCATCTTAGGATGCGCGGGAGAGGTGGTCAATTAGCGGCCGCGTTACCTTGGTTTTTCGATGCGGATGGCGGCAGCGAGATGGTCGAACCAAAGGGGATTCCCTGACCAGATAGTGCCCGGCGCTATAATGCTGCGAGACTCAGGTGAAAATCCGATGGCGATCAACACTCCTCAATCTTCCGAAGCAGTCCCAAGCGAAATTCCGCAGAACACTGGAACACCACTGGCAGTGGTGACCACGCTGTTTTTCATGTGGGGCGCGCTCACATCGTTGAACGATGTCCTGATCCCACACTTCCAGCATGTTTTCAGTCTCAATCTGAAGTTCAGCATGCTGGTACAGACCGCTTTCTTCGCTTCTTATTTTGTATTTTCTCTTCCGTCCGCGAAAATCATCGACTGGATGGGCTATCACAAAGCCATGGTCACTGGCTTGCTCGTGATGGGTCTTGGCGCATTTCTGTTTGTTCCCGCTGCTAAAGTACCGTCGTTTGGTTTATTCCTGGCAGCTCTTATTGTTCTGGCCGCCGGAATCACTTTGCTGCAAGTTGCCGCGAATCCGTATGTAGCGGTTTTGGGAAGACCTGAAACTGCATCCAGCCGGCTCAATCTAACGCAGGCTTTTAATTCGCTGGGAACGACGATCGCCCCCTGGATTGGAGGTTTTTTTATCCTTTCTTCCGCAGCCGTCGCTATGAATCAAACCCCGGTGCAGCAGGCGGCTTCAGTCATCAAGCCCTACGTCGGACTCGGCATTGCGTTGGTCTTGCTTGCGGTCGCCGTCGCCAGCTTCAAACTTCCAAAGATTGCGTCCGCTGAACATCACGTCGGGGAAAAGGTCAACGACTCCATCTGGAAGCATCCCAGTCTGATTTATGGGGCGATCGGAATCTTCGTCTATGTGGGTGCGGAAGTCGCGATTGGTAGCTCTATCGCAAACTATTTGGCCTTGGACAATATTGGCCACTTGGTTTCGCCATCCAGTTTCCCCGACGCCGCGCTCCGTTATCAGGAGGCATTGCGGGCCGCTGCGAAATACATCTCTCTGTATTGGGGCGGAGCGATGATTGGCAGGTTTATCGGATCGGCCATACTGCAAAAAATCAAGACGAGTTCAGTGCTCGCGTTCTGCACCATCATGGCGGCGTTGCTGGTCACCATCTCAGTGATGAGCAGTGGTCCGTTGGCGATGTGGTCGATCCTGTTGGTCGGGTTTTTCAACTCCATTATGTTTCCAAGTATTTTTACCATGGGCATCGCCGAATTGGGCCCGCTCACCGGGAAGGGTTCGGGGATCATGATTATGGCTATCGTCGGTGGCGCAATCATCCCTCTGCTGGTAGGGCTTATGGGCGACAGGATCAATGCCAAATCCTATGGAGGAGTGAATTGGGGCCAGGGAATTCACTATGCCCTGATCATTGCGGCTTTCTGCTATCTCTATCTTCTATTCTTCGCCGTGAGCGGATCGAAACCCAACAGCGAACGCTACGCCAAAGGTTAGTTTTCCACGGAGATTGAGCGTATGCGGAGACCAGGGTGAGCGAAGAATTTGTCATCGGTGTGGACATAGGCGGGACCAAAGTTGCCGCCGGGATTGTCAATGGGAATGGCGAAATCATAAGCCAGACTCGCGCGCCGATGATCATCAATGGCGACGCAGCGGCCGGATTCGCGCCAGTGAAGGCTGCCATCGACTCATTATTCGCGCGTGTTTCAAAGACTACCGTTCGAGCCATTGGAGTCTGCGCGCCGGGGCCGCTCAATCCGAACACGGGTGTGGTCATCAATCCCCCCAACCTTCCCTGCTGGCGTAATTTTCCTCTGGCCGCGGAATTGGCGAAAATCTACAGCGTGCCCGTCAAAATCGACAACGACGCGAACGCTGCTGCATTGGCAGAAGCGCTCTGGGGCGCGGGACGCAGCTATCGCAATGTCTTCTATGCCGGCATTGGCACTGGAATTGGGACAGGCATCGTGTTCGACGGGCACATCTACCACGGCCGTACCGGCGCCGCGGCAGAAGGCGGACACCTCAGCATCGATTACCGTGGCCCTCTATGCAAATGTGGCAAGCCTGGTTGTGTCGAAATTTTTGCATCGGGAACGTCGATCGCGGCGAAAACGCGCGCCCGACTTTCTTCCTTAGCTGCCGGGTCTGGTGCCGGGTCTGGTGCTGGCTCTTCCTTGCTGGCGTTGGCGAATGGAAATATCGAGGCGGTCACGTCTGAAATCGTCGGCAAAGCTTACGAAGCTGGTGATCCCGTGGCCAAAGAGATTTTGCAGGAAACTATCGAAGCATTGTCGCTCTGGCTTAGTAATATCGTGGACCTGTTGGAGCCGGATGTAATGATTCTTGGTGGCGGCGTGGCGGCTATGCTTAATTCATTCTTCGATGAAATCCACCAGCGTATCCAACAATTTTGTATTAATTCGCGCGCCTCAGAAATCCCACTACTTCAGGCGCGTTACGGAGCGGATGCCGGCATCGCCGGCGGAGCGGCACTCTGCGAGTCGTGAGTTTACCAAATGATTCGTATGAGCGAGAGTCCCTGGCGGGGCAAGGCAAAGTTGAGGTTCACATGCCCTTCCTTAACTGCGACCCACCGCGGTGAAGCCATCTCCTGCAATTGACCCGCATCTTCCAAACGTTTCTGCTGTTCGACGGAAGGATGCGCCGGCGAATTCATATTCTGCCATTCAGCGAACGAATTGCTATGGGAGGCGTCCACTCGAAAATCCTCGAGAAGCACCGTTTTCGCTGCATCTGGAATTCCGGTGATCGCCAAATCAATCGGAGAAGCTGGCGCTGCGACGTCGTCATCCTGATAGTTCCAGACGAGGACCGTGATCTCGCGATCATGACGAGCGGCAATCGCATCGACATCGGGACGTCCACGAACTCCACTCTGCAACATTTCCTCTACCGGCACCGCCCCACTGCTGGTGACGGCGATCCGTTCGCCGTTAAGCAGTCCGAACATTCGAAAGGTGTTCAACACCGCTTTGTCGACACCATTGGTTGCCAGATCTCGAAACCCGGCGAAATAGGGTTGGTCTTCAAATTCAAACGCCCACGTGACGGCGCCCTGAAACTTCACCCGATCGAGGGCCGCAAGCGTATAGATCTGAGCCAGCACTGTCGCCGTATAAGCCGCATAGAGCGGTCCATTTCTGTAAGCATTTTCGGGATGCTGTTGAGCAGAACAGGCCGCGCAACCTTCTGGATCCGACTCACCCAGAATAATCGGCGTTTTTTGCCACTCCGGAAACGACGCAACAATCTTGAACCCACGATCAATGGCGGCCAATTGATTGCGGATTCCCATGCGAACGTGGCCATTTTCAAACACCGGCGCTCCTTTGGGATGGAAGCTGACGAAATCCAGTGGCGCTCCAGCCTTGCCGGTTGCATAATTCTGTCCGCGGGCGCAGTGTTCGAGAAACAATTTCAAAAACTCCGCGGCCCGATCATTGCCGGGCCCTGTCGAATCGGGGCCACCCACGTGTGCTCCGGGTAAAGCGCGCAGGACCGCGTCCGCGGAATAGTCGTAGAGCTTGAAATATTCTTCACGCGTCCCCTTCCAATAGGGAATGTCGGGTTCGTTCCAAACTTCCCACATCCAACTTCTGGTTTCGGCGTCGCCATACCGCTCTCGCAGATGCTGAACAAAGTGAAACACCAGGTCCGCCCACTTTTCGTAACTTTTTGGCGGATAGGCCCAACCGGTGAAGATTTGTCCTTGCGGAAACTTGTGGCGATAGGGCTCGGAATTGATGGAGAGCGCTTGTGGCATGAAGCCCAACTCCACCAACGGCTTTATACCCAACTCACGATAAGTGTCGAAGATCCGATCAACAATCGTCCAGTCATAAATCGGTTTGCCATTCGCGTCTTCCGTATAGACGTTGGTAGAACCCCATTTCAACGAATACGATCCGTCTCCGGTCGTGAACAAGTTATGTGTCCGAATATGCACGGGAACCGGACTCATCGCAGCCAGTTCGCCCAAAAGCTTTTTCCCATTTGGAGCGTAGGTGTAATTCGGTTCGTCATGGCCAAAGTAATTCCAGATGGGCGAGAGAGTTCCGTCAGTCTGATCAGCTCGTACCTGGATGGAGACGGTGGGGGCGGCTTCCTGAGCGGTCAGCCACCAACTAAAAGTCAGGACTAGAAGGCCAGTACGGATAGAAAACCACAGCCGGTCTGATTTCTCTGCAAAAAGAAATCTATGCATAAGAGATTTCCAGTAAACGATTACTTTAATTCAGCAAGATATCACCTTCCGCACCAGACGGCAGGCTGCATTTTTTGCAGTCAAAGCCTTCGGAATTCGGGCTCGAGCCTCGCCCTTAATGCTTTATTGCAGCCTTCTGAGCGGCAATCCAGCGATCAATTTTCGTTTCCAGCAAATCGAGCGGGAGCGCACCTTCATCGAGCACGGCATCGTGGTAAGCGCGAATATCGAATTTATCACCCAACTCTTTACGGGCGCGTTCGCGTAGCTCGAGGATCTTCATCTTGCCGAGCTGATAGGAAAGTGCCTGCGCTGGCCACGCGATGTAGCGATCCACTTCAGTTTGAATGTTCGGTTCGTCCATCGCGGTGTGTTGCCGGAAATAATCCACCATTTGCTCACGGGACCAATGTTTGTAGTGCACTCCGGTGTCCACAACCAGGCGGACGGCACGCCACATTTCGTTTTCCAGGCGACCATATTCGCTATACGAGTCCTGGTAAAAACCGACATCCTTGCCCAACCGCTCCGAATAGAATGCCCAACCCTCAGTGTAGGCGTTGTAGTTGACTCCGAATTTGCGAAATGGCGGAAGGTCTGTCAGCTCTTGCATAATCGAAAACTGCAAATGATGGCCCGGCACACCCTCGTGATAGGCGATCGCTTCAACATTCAAGAGCAGCCGGCCCTTCGGATTGTATTCGTTCACGTTGATTCGACCCGGCCGTGAACCATCGCCGGCGCCGAGACTGTAGTCGGCGGGCACCGCGTCGGGTGAACGATATGCTTCCATCGGAACTACGGCCAGCTTGTTCTTGGGAAGCTTTCCAAATAGTTGCGGCAACTTGGTATACATCTGGTCGGCATAATGTTGATACAAATCAAATATCTGCTGACCCGATTTTCCGTAGAGTTCGGGATCCTTGCGAATGTGCTCGTTGAAACTCTTAAGATCCGAAAACCCTTGCTTTTGCGCTAATGCGAGCATGTCATGATCAATCTGCTCAACTGTCTTGAGGCCCAACTGGTGGATCGATTCGGGATCCATTTCAGTTGTCGTCATGCTGTGAATGTCGAAGCGGTAGCGAGCGTCGCCTGGCAGCGCCCAAACGCCAAGCTCAGTGCGGCCCTTAGGAGCATATTCATCGCGGACAAAGGTGGCAAACTTTGCGTAGGCAGGTGAAACATCGTTCTTTACCGCGGCAAAAATAGCCTCCCGTAATCGCTTCTGATCATTTTCGGTAATCGTGGAAGGGAACTTCAAGACCGGGCTGGCTGAAGGGACTTGCCTCCAGCGAATCGTCAGCGATCTCCTGCGCCTGTGTAGCGACCTTTTCCAAAAGATACCGAGGCGGCATCAGGTGGTCAGCCATGCCGAGCCGCATATTTGCCGTCACCTGGTCGAACATTCTGGAACAGGCGCAGACGCGCCAAATAGTTTTCGTAATCCTTGACCGTACTAAGAGGAACTTCAGAAGCCAGAGAGCCGTAGTCAAGATGAACCCCGCCAAACTGCGTGACTGGCATTTCCCAATCTTTGAATTTCGCGGACGCGATACCATCGCGCAAGCGGCGGACCATGAGGACTTTGTTCAACTCTTCCTGTTCCGGAAAGCCCGAAGTATCGATCGCTTCGATGCGACGCAGCATCTTCTCGGCGTGGGCTGTCTGCTCGGCGAAGGATTTTGCAGAGTAGTCGCTTAACTGGTCGTTATAGCGGTTGTCGCCAGTCTGGTAGCCAACTCGGGACTGACGCGAAGCTCATACGCCCACTCTTCGTCAATCGCCTTTTTGAGATGGGTACGGCGGTCTTCGACCGAGGTCTGGGCGAACATGCATGGGATCGCCGTGAGCATCAGCATTGCGCAATGAATAAGATTGCAGGAAATTTTCATGAATAGAAGTCCCTCAGTCGCATCGAGAATCGCCGAGGCGATTTGTATCGAGTCGAGGGAAAGTTTACATCACATAGGTACCTTTTAATGATTTGCCAAAAAAACGGCCGGGCATTAGCCAGGCCGTTATGCGATCCGAAAATTCGGATCTTCACTTGATGTCTGTAGTTGCCGGTGGATCAGGCACGGGTACGGGGGGCGTCACTCTACCCTGAACATTGGCCTGGTGCGAATACTTTCGCACCGCTGCGAGAAATGCCTCGCTCCCATCGGGAGGCGGAAGTTGGCCGTTCAGAATGTCAGCGAACGGAACCATCTTGCCATAAAGAACGCGAGTCTCATCCTTATCCTGAGTGATGGCGGATCCGTTCAAATCGATGCCGGCGAATATGCCGCGAGCCCGCGAGTAAGTCAAAACCTCAGCCCGCATCTTCCAGTCGGTACCGGCTGCCGCGTCCCGGCCCACCGGGCCCGCCGCTGCGGACGCTTCACCGCCCAGTTTGAATTTGCTGGCCAGTAAATGCTGCATTCCCTGCTCGTTCATGACCACCATTACCAGATCGACGGCCTGACCACCGAGTTGCAAACCCCAGCTTCCCCCGGCAATCGTGATTGGAGCCAGCGCGCTCCACCCGTTGGCTGTTCCGCAGGTCGCAATGCCCTTTCCTGATTCCCGCCAAAGCCGATGGCAAACTTCAGCATGGAAGGCACGACCGCAATGCATTTGCATCGTCCATGACTTTGTCTGGAATGGCTTTGTCGGGTGTGGCCATGATTTCATTGAGGACGTCGGCCGAAGCTTCGATACGTTTGTCGATGTCGGACTGATCTTTGTCTTTGTCATCGGCGGCCCAGGCCATGCCGGCCAAAGCACCATACATGATGCCAACCGCCAGGAGGTTTTTCGCTACGCGCTAGCTGCTGATTTCATTTTGTCTGACCTCTTCTCTTGACGAGTCTTGAGATGGTTCCCAATTCTATACCTGGTTGCAAGGCGTCCGGAGTGATCAACGAAAACGATAACCAGGTTTTAATTCACAGCCGGTAGGCCCTGGTCTGGTCCTGATTCCCACGAACGTTGCAATTCACCCAGCTCAGAAATAGATCGGGACCCAACGGGAAAATAATCGTTTCGCCATTGATCTCAGCTTCGATGCTCGGACCCTCCGCTGTGGACGGCAATGTGAAATTCAACGCCGGACCAAAAATTACCGGATACGATTCGCGAACCATGTCGCTGACCATGGGATGAACGACCTCTGCCTCCAACAAGAAAGTCGTCGTGTCGGACCAGTTCCGGACCGACACACTAATGGCGCGTCCCCCCTGAGAAAAATCGTCAGAGTCGATCTTGGTAAAGGACACGGCCCCCCGATGCAGGAAACGCGGGCATTGCGGAATTGATTTCCCTCTCCAGCCTCCAGTGAAGCGGAGGCCGTCACAGCTTTCCATTTGCCGTCCGGCGAGCAGGGAGGAGCCCCAGGCAGGGAGTGTTTCCGACATTGACCACCTGAAAAGTTTTCACCCCGCTGCCCACGTCCGCCGCACTGGTACTCTTCATCGAATACCGGACTCGCACCTTGGCGACGATTACATCCGGCTGCGACGACTGGGCTGGCTCTGCCGGATACGGGAACCAGGCGCGCGATATACAGTTTGCCAACCTTGTCGACTGGAAGATCAAGTGGTTCGTAGTCCGCGTGCCGGAACCGCAGTTTGATCAGTTGGCCGCGTCGTACGCCCTGTCGCAAAGTCAACTGAAAAAACCTGCGGCATCGGAGTCTCCATCCCCCGACGATCACTTTATCGGCCGTCGCCGAAACGGAAACGTTGGAGATCGGCAGTTGCTTGTCCGGGTCGGAATCCTGCGTCACCACCGCACCCTGGAGGGAGATCGGCCGCAATGACCTGGAACCCGGCAATCAAGCCTACGGTCAGAGCCGTCCCCAGAATGCGATGCCGACGATCCATGCCGCGATTTTTCGTCCGCCACTCATTGGCTCCTACTTTAACCTCCATTCGAATCTGACTCGAAGCCCACTCTTACTTTAATATGATATGACGCTTCCTGGGGACTTCACTCAGCCCCGAAATCGTTCTAGATTATCTAAGTGGACAAGAAAACCGTCGCCCCCAAAATGCGTTCACGCCGAGAGTGGCTGAAGCAGGTTGCGGGCATGGGTGTGCTCATGCCTTTTGCCGGGCGGGGTATGCTGCCGTTCTTGTCCGCGGAAGAACCACACAAACATGCCGCTCCAGCGCCGCTACCGACTGAGCTCTCGCCCCGGAAGACGACCAGTTCCTGGAAGAATTGGAAAAAGCCAACTTCCTTTATTTCTGGGAACAGGGCCAACCCGCAAACCGGCCTGGTCAAAGATCGCGCCAATGTTCGCACCCAGGACACTCGAACGGTCGCGAGCATCGCCGCGACCGGCTTCGGGCTGACTGCACTCTGCATCGGGCAAAAACGTGGCTTCGTTTCCTATCCCGATGCGTACGCTAGGGTCCTGGCGACACTGCGATTTCCTGTGGAAGAAGCTGCCTACTCATCGCGGGTTTCTTTTACCACTTTGCCGACATCAATACTGGCGAAAGAGTGTGGGATTCAGAAGTGTCTTCCGTCGACACCGCCATTCTGCTCTGCGGAATTCTCACCTGCCGACAGTATTTCAAGAACATTCCGAAATCACGTCTGCTGGCCTACGAGATATTCAATCGAGTCGATTGGACCTGGCTTTCCGAAGACACAACTCTACTTGCCCACGGCTGGCTGCCGGAAATGGGCTTCCTGCCGTGCCGCTGGGACTATTACAGTGAGTTGATGATGATGTATCTTGCTGGGATTGGGATCCACGACGCTATCCTCTGCGGGTCGAGACCTGGAACGCGTGGAAGCGGACCGACTTTCGAATATGACGGCCTTCGCTACATCGGATCGTTCGCGCCCTTGTTTGTACACCAATATTCGCAGGCATGGTTTGACTTCCGCGGCAAGCGCGACAAGTATGCCGATTATTTTCAGAATTCGGTGATTGCGACCGATGTGCATCGCCGCTTCTGCCTGGAATTGGCGCGGCAGTTTCCGGATTACAGCGACGACTTGTGGGGAATTACAGCTTCAGATTCACAGAAGGGCTATGTGATTTGGGGAGGTCCGCCAGCGACTGGACCGATCGATGGAACCGTGGCTCCCAGCGCGGCGGCGGGCTCGTTGCCATTTCTTGCCGCAGGCCGGTATGCGAGTGCTGCACAACATCAAGAATCGTTACGGCAACGCCTGGAGCCGCTACGGATTCGTGAACGCCTTCAATCCGTTAAAGAATTGGTACGACGCCGACGTGATCGGAATCGATACCGGAATCACCATGTTGATGGCCGAGAATGCCCGCACCGGATTTGTCTGGGAGACATTTATGAAAAACCCGAAGCGAAGCGCGGCATGCAACGCGCCGGTTTCCAGGCCTATCAATCGCCCGGAACTCCCAGGCTAGCTACTTCCGGCAGTCTTAATATCAGGCCGTGGCATTCCCGTATCCTTCACGCGGCAAGCGAACATAGCGCACCGGCTTTTCATGCAATAGAAGCTCTGTAGCCTGCACTCGCGGTTCGCTGTGAAACCAGGTCCGCACCACTCCATGATGGAGAAAATTCGCGATCGCCAGCAGGCTCATCCCCTGGTGATGCGCCATCCAGGCCGGCACCAGCTCGTATCGGCGATGCCACGAGCGATTGCGGGACACTGTGAAATCAGCCGCTTCATAAAAACCGTAGCTCCCAACCAACCCATATCACTCATTCTCCGTAAATTCTTGAGGGCTTCAGGCGTCCGCCCATGGCTATTCCCAGATGACGATGCCCGGGAACGGCTGCATCCGGACTTTTTCCGCCCCATTGTTCAAATGGCGCTAGAAGGCGGCGAAATATATACGACCGAAGATCGGTCAGGAACCGCCTTGTGGCTACCCGTGACTGCCCATCATGAGGATCAGCCAGGGCTGGGTGAACTTTATGAGCCGATCCTCGGAGCAGATAATGCAAAACGGATCGCGGCTTTCGACGAGCGTTCCATCGCCAATCACCCAGACCACGAGGACCATTTTTACCTGCCCTTTATCGCCGTCCGGCCACAGTTTTTCGACCAGGGCATCGGAACGGCTTTGCTCCCGCGATTGCGTGGCTGCACCGCGGCCCGGGCCCACCCGTCTGGAGGCCAGCAATTGCGATAGCGCAAGGCTTTACGAGCGCCTGGGGCTACAAGCGGCTTGACCGGACGACCGACATGCCGGGTGGCCCGAGCCTGTATCCCATGTGGCGTAATCCTGCCTAGCCAAAGGCCGGGTCCTGGGCTGCCCGACCCAGGCCAAGCTGGGGCCTGCAAGATAGATAAGGAGCTATAGGATATGCCGAGTTCCAGGGACCCGGCTGCTACAGGAATTCAAAATCAGTGCGCTGCCCCCGGGCAGCCGAGGACAGCGACCTGATTTCCGCGCTGATGAAGTTGGTGAACGAATTCTATGCGAGCGCGGAGGACGGCCTTTGGGCCGAGGGCTGGGTGACAGAACAGTCAAATTTGGTACGCTAGCCGACCGCGCCGAGCCATCGGGGCATCGGCATCGGACGGGAACTTGTCTGATTTGCGAGCA
>CAWCCU010000012.1:0-229255 GCA_963794195.1 uncultured Acidobacteriaceae bacterium | reverse complement strand
TCTTCGATCCAGCGCAATACAAAGAACGGACCGGCCTGCTGTTAGTGAAAGGGACCGTCTATACCGCATGGGCATCGCATTGCGACATTCGCCCTTACACCGGCTGGATCATGGGCTACAGTGCAACTACGCTGGCCCAAACTACGGTTCTGGATGTGACCCCGAATGGCGAAGAAGGCGCGATCTGGATGGCGCAAGCCGGATTGGCGGCAGACAGCACGGGAAACATTTACTTACTCGATGCAAATGGCAGCTTTGACACCACCCTCAATGCCGAAGGCTTTCCCAGCAAAGGCGATTACGGAAACGCATTTCTCAAACTCTCGACCTCGGGAGGCCTGGCGGTGGCGGACTACTTTGAAATGAAAAACGAACGTCAGGAAAACTCGACGGACACCGATCTCGGATCTGGCGGGGCCATGGTGTTGCCCGACGTGAAGGATGGTGCCGGTACCGCGTGGCATCTGGCCGTGGGCGCGGGCAAAGACGGAAATCTCTATCTGGTGAATCGCGACTCCATGGGCAAATATAGCTCTGCCGCCAACAAGATTTATCAGGAGGTTCCAGACGCGCTGCCCGGTGGCGTGTGGGCAGTCCCGGCATATTTCAACAATACGATTTATTACGGCCCGGTGGGATCGCCAATCCTGGCTTTCCAATTTACTAACGCCAAACTCCAGGCCGGGCCAGTGGCGCAGACCGGCACTTCGTTTGCTTATCCCGGCACCACCCCCAGCGTCTCAGCCGACGGCAATATGAATGGCATCGTCTGGGCGACGGAGACCTCTGGTCCGGGAGTCCTGCATGCCTACGATGCAACCGATTTGAAAGAGATTTACAACAGCAATCAGGCGCTCCGAAGTCGCGACCACTTTGGAACCGCTAGCAAATTCCTTACGCCTACAATCGCCAACGGTAAAGTCTATATCGATACGACCACAGGGCTTGCGGTCTTCGGGCTGCTTTCGGGTGGTTCTGCAACCCAACCGCCAACCTTTAGGCCTCCGCCCGGAACTTATAAATTGCCCAGAAATGTAATTCTGAAGGACGTTACGCCCGGAGCGACTATCTACTACACGACCAACGGCAGTATTCCGACGACCTCCTCCACCGTTTACACAGTGCCCATCCCATTCAACGGCGATTTGACGGTTAAGGCCTTCGCTGTAGCTTCTGGGCTCCAGCCCAGCGGCGTGGTCACCGGAGCATACAAGCTTCGTCCTGCCGCTTCCGTGGAAGAACCCGCAGTGGATGAGCCGAAAGACCCGCAATGAGCCTTGGATGAATCGAAAGGACACCTTTCGTTCATCCATTCTGTGAGGCTTTGCATCATATAATTTAGACAGTTATGCCTCGCATCCTTGATCGCATTGACTCGCCCTCCGATGTAAAGCGGCTTTCGATTCCCGAGCTGGAACGGCTCGCCGGGGAAATCCGCGAAGAGCTCATCACCGTCCTGTCCCGGAACGGCGGACACCTTGGTCCCAACCTCGGCGTGGTGGAACTGACCATCGCCTTGCACTACGTCTTCGACACGCCAGAGGACCATTTCATTTTCGATGTCAGCCATCAGGCTTACGTCCACAAGTTGCTTACCGGACGCCGCGAGCAGTTCCACACTATACGCTCTCCCGACGGTCTAAATGGCTTCATGCTGCGCACCGAAAGCCCGCATGATTGTTACGGCGCCGGGCATGCCGGCACGGCGCTGTCTGCAGCATTAGGCATGGCGGTCGCCCGAGACCGAAAGGGTGGCAGGGAACACGTGGTTGCTCTGGCCGGGGACGCAGCCTTTACCTGCGGCATTACCTATGAAGCGCTGAACAATATTGCGCACCACACCCGGCGTCTGTTGGTAGTTCTGAATGACAACGAATGGTCGATCGATAAGAACGTCGGGGCGATCGCAAGCTATCTGCACAAAATCGTTACCAATCCAAAATACGATTATCTGCATGATCAAGCAGCAAAGTTTGTCGAAAAGCTGGGTGGAAAAATCGCGCTAAAAATGGCGCGCAAAGCTGAAGAGGCCGCCAAGAGCATGCTCTGGCCCAGCGTCATCTTCGAAGAATTGGGGATGAAGTATTATGGACCCATCGACGGCCACGATATTTCCACCCTCATCAAGACCTTCGAATTTCTTAAGATTCAAGAGCGTCCGGTGCTGCTCCATGTGCTTACTCAAAAAGGCAAAGGCTTTGAACCTGCCTTGCAAAAGCAAAAAAAATTTCACGGACTGGGTCCCTATGATCCAGCGACCGGCGAAACCAAGCCGGTCGCTCAGCGCACCTATTCCGAAGTCTTTGCCGACACCTTGGTAAAACTCGCTTACATGGATAACAAGGTGGTGGCGATTACTGCAGCCATGCCGAATGGCACCGGCCTAGATCGTTTTCGGCCACATCATCCTGATAAATATTTTGACGTGGGCATTGCCGAAGAGCACGCTGTCCTGTTTGCGGCGGGTCTGGCCACCAAAGGCTTCAAGCCGTTTTGCGCGATTTACTCGACATTTCTGCAACGCGCCTTCGATCCCATTGTGCATGACGTCTGCCTGCAAAATCTGCCGGTAGTTTTCTGCATGGATCGCGGCAGCCTTTCGGGGGACGACGGGCCCACGCATCATGGTCTGTTCGACATCAGCTATCTGCGCGGGATTCCGAACATCGTGCACATGGTTCCGAAGGACGAAGACGAACTCGCCGACATGCTCTACACTGCCATGCAGCACAATGGACCCATCGCAGTGCGCTTTCCGCGCGGTGCAGGACCCGGCACCGCAGTGAAAGACGTTCCCAAGACCATTCCGATCGGCAAGGCGGAACTTTTGCAGCATGGAGAGAACGATCAGGTGGCGATCTTTGCCCTCGGCGCACTGATACCCATGGCACAGGAAATCGCCCGTAAGCTAGAAGGGGAAGGTTATTCTGCAGCAGTCATCAATGCGCGCTTCACCAAGCCGATCGATGTGGAGATGCTCGAGTTTTATGCGCCAAGCGTACAAGTCATCCTGACGCTCGAAGATCACGTGCTGCAAGGCGGTTTTGGCAGCGCAGTGCTCGAAGAACTTAACAACCTGGGTTTGAACACGCCGGTAGTGCGTATCGGCTGGCCCGATCAGTTCATCGAACACGGTAAGCCGGATGCGTTGCGAATCAAATACGGGATCAGCGTAGAAGCGGCAATGCAGAAACTGCGTGCGCAGTTGAAAAAGCATGCGCTGCAATTAGACCCAATTCGCAAAGTGTGATCAAACGATCAAGTCTTGTCATTCCGAACCGCAGCGAGCGTGAAGGGAGAAATCTGCTTCGAAAAAATGATAACGAGTTTGGGGTTCTGCTCGAAGGAGGCTTTATAGTTGAGTCGGCAATAGAAATTGTTCGAAGGTTTTTGGGTGGCGCAGTCAGCGCTGCAGTAAGAGTCTCGCCCCGCAATCACGCGCTTTTAGCGCCTGCTAGTTGTTATCGCGATTAGTAATCGAAACCCTGAACGCTGGCTTCGACTTCTCTGAGGGATCCACTTCAAAAGTCTGACTGGTCTTGGCCGGATCATAATCTCTCCAGAGCCAAATCAATTCTTCCGGCAATTCCGCCGCGCCTTGGCCCGGATTGTGCGTGCCCTTTCCAAAGCTGAAATGAAAGTCGTATTCCTTCAACTTCAAAGCGTTGGCCATGCGAATATTGGCCAGGGGCCAGCTTCCATATCGATCATTCTCCATGTCTTCGGACCCGTCTTGCAGCCAGACTCTTATGTTGCGCTTTGGTTCACGCAGGACTTTATCAGGATAATCCTCGCCGCCGTCCGCAACATTAGGATCTTCTTTCCACTGGATGCTGGCGAAGCTGCCAATCCAGGAAATGACCCGGCCAAACTGGTCAGGCATTTGCCATGCCGCATTGAACGAACAGATGCCGCCCGACGACAAACCGGTAATTGATCGGCTGTATGCGTCTTTGCGAATGTTGTACTTGGTCTCGACCTCGGCCAACACTTCATCCCGCAGAAAGCGGTCGTACCGGTCGCTGACCGTGTCGTATAGCGTACTGCGCATGGAATCTTTCAGGGTACGGTGCCATTTGTCCGAATATGCCTTTACAAAATTATAGGTTGGCGTCCCCGGAGAGTCGCTGATGTCTCCCGGATTGATGAACACGCCAATCATCACTGGAATTTTCTTCTGCGCAATCAGATTGTCTAGGACATTCAGGGTTAGATCGTTGCCTTCGCGCCGGATGTAGCCACCACCATCCTGAAAGACCATCAGAGCGGCCGGAATCCTGGGGTCATATTGCGCTGGGATGTAAATCCAGTATTCACTCTTCATGCCGTCGTAAATCTTGCTGGCGTGAATAATCTTTTCTGAAAGGGTACCCGAGGGAACTCCCGGCTGGAGATAAGAGAGTGGGGCGAATGCAGGCAGATCAAGACGTCCGCCAAACTTGGCCCCATTGATTAAGTAATGAAACGAGTGCAATCTGCCTGCCGGTTCAATGTGCGCGGACGAATACCAGAGATCCGAGCTGGGCAGAGACTGCATTTGTAGACCTGGCGTATCGTCAATGACAAGAGATGGCTGTGTCGTAGCTTCTGCTGCAAAGAAGAAATCAGGTCCATGACCAGCCACGGCAGTTCCGTCCTTGAGGTCTTTCGGTTCGAAAGTTGCATGGATCGCGTCGCCCAGAGCACTACTGTGAGACTTGGCGAGATCGATCAATTGCAGGGCGGACAATTTGTCCGCAGCGTAGGCTGGAAGAATGAAGATGAGTGACAGTAGGGCAAGTTTCCACATAGAGAAAATACTATACCGCCGCGTGCGGGTGGGCGCCGCGGAAGAAAAATCGATCAAGCACTTCGTGAGATTCAATCTTTCAGCCCGGACACTTTGCCTCGCAGAACAGTGACAGAAGCCTTCGGTAGGGTAAAGACCGTCTCCGGACCTCCTGTCAGCGTCGAAGCCACCGGGGGATGATCCGGGTCCGGATGACTGTTCGGCCCGTCATTGATCCAGACATACTGCTCACTGCCAAAGGTAACGAGAGTCACTGGGCCCGCAAACGCCGAACCTCGTTTATTTCTTGAATCGTCAAACTCCACCCGCACCGTATGCGGATTCGTTTCGTCGCGGTTGACCAGCATCAAAGACCAATTGTCGTCGGGCCGATGTACCGCATAAGAAGTCACCAGCACATTGCCGTCGGCGTCTTTAATGTCCGTGGTAGAAGGGAACATATGATGCAGGCCTGACCGGTGCTGCACCCATTCCAGATTGATCATGTGGGCAGCGAAGTAAGGCGAAGTGTACCCCTTGATGGCGTAGGTTTCGTCGCTCACGAAATTCGACCACGACGCCCAGCCGAGGCATGTATTTTGAATATTCTGAGGCTGGATCGGCGAGTGATAAAACGCCGCGCCTCCGCCTTCGAAAAATGAACCGACATTGTCGGCCAGCCATAGGGCCGCGAAAATTGTGGTCATGGGTCCGGTGAGGCTGGCTGCCAGGTGGTTCTCGGTTACCATCAGCGGGACATCTTTGGGAACACCATCATCTCGCCACACTTGTAGGATATGCTTCATCAATCTCGGCTCCGTGTAGAGCGTCTTCCAGGTGATGTCACAGGCTTCGAAGGGATAGTGTTCGAACGAAACGAAAGCCAGATCTGAAAGACGACCATGGGATGTGAGATAACTTATGAAGCGCCTCATCCACGAAGTCTGGCCTTGAGCGTTGGGCCACACATGAATGTCCTCGGTGACACCCTCGAACACCGGGCCACCTAACTTGAGCGTGGGGTCGACCTTATGAATGGCCGTGGCCCACTGCAGATAAAGCGCGCCGTAATCTTCCGGCATCGCATGCTTGCCATCGGGCTCTTCACCCATTTCCACATATCCGATGCGATAGCCGCGGCGTTCAATATAGGCAATTTGCGCGGCCGCGTCTTCCGGCGTTCCATAAAGCATAGTGACCGGAATCATTGCGGGCAGATTATTGGTGATGCCGCTGGTAAAGAAAATATCGAATCCGGTGTGCTGGTAGCTTCCGCCATCATTCACGTCTTCCGACGAATGCCATGGGTCAATAGATGAAACGCAAAATGTTGTACGTGCTTCGCCTGGATCTTTCGAAACTTCAACGAATGTTCCGCCAGCATCCATCGTGCCTGCTGCGATTTGCTGGATGGCATAACCAACACAATTGCGGACGTCGTCCGCTCCGTGTTCATCGCAAGTGTTCGACGATTGCGTCATGAATACGCGTACGTATCGCGTAGAGATTGGCGCATCGGTGAGCTTCAGAGTCGCCGTGCCTCCCTGGGCATTGCTGATCGTGCCGGAAGAAAAGACTTTCCATTCACCCTTGGGACCGTTATCAAAGTCGAGCGCCTCCGTGCCCATCCAATATTCCACCTGGTAAGTGGCCGCATACGGGCTCGTCCACGCGATGCGGATCGCGCTTACCGGCTTTGCAGCTCGCAGGTCGACCACCACCCACTGGGGATGCATCGCATCACTCTCGCCCGTGAACTTGCTGGTGAGGTACGGATTGCTCTTCCAATAACTTAAATCCGGACTTTGCAAAGGCCGGTCGCCGCTGGTTGCGAATCCGCGATGCGGCAGGGCGTAAGCGAGTATGGCGCGGACCGGTTCCTTTAGTTCCGTGCTGCCGGTGAAATAGCCGCTGCGGTGCGCCGGATCGCTCCACGTACCATTTTCCGTCCAATGCCATGCTGCCATCCGTAATTCAGTGTTATTGCGATATGTGATCGGGCCCCATCCGGCGGAAAGCGATTCCTGCACAATGTGCGGCGAATAGGTTTTGTTGATGTCGACGCGCGACAAAACATCGACCGAACTGCCGAGGGCACTGTCAGGATCGAACGAGTTGAGGACATGGCTGGGCGTTACATCTACGTGAACGGTCGCCGGCTCCGATTGCGCGGAGACGAGTCTGCCGTGCAGCACAAGAGCGATCACAAGGAATGCCGCGGCTGCGCCGCATAAAGTTCGGGCAGAACTTCGCTTCCACTTCTTGAGAAGAGTAGTTTGCATAGATTGGTGTCCGAGAATTCTAAAGTGTTTTATGGAGCGTCCTGCGTTCGTGCCAAACCTGACACAATACTTTTCAGCAATAAGCCGTCGGGAAAGTCGCTGCTCAGGTCCCAAATCATCACACCGCCGAGGTGCTGATTGTGCACGTACTTCATCTTGAACCAGATTGACGTGGGATCATCGTAAGTCCAAAAAGTGGTGCCATCGTATGACCATGGAGCTTTTGTATTGGGATCGCGATATTTTCCGAATCCACGAGTGACGCTTCTGATGTAGGCGTCGCCGTCGCCCTGATCGACAGGCGTTCCCGGCTGAAACAAACCGTGATGCTTGCCCGGCGCGGCGGCCCACCCGTATCCGTAGAAGGGAACGCCGAACATTATCTTTTGTGGATCGACCTTGCGGCGCAAATAGGTTTGGATGGTGGCGTCCGCATTATTCGAACCATTGGGATCGAATTGTGACCGGTACAAGGGCGCCACAAACCCAGTCGTATTCTGCCAGGGGCCGGCGTAGTCATAAGTCTCGACGTTGAAAAAATCGACGTACGGTTGCACTTTGTCCAGATCAATCAAGTTAAACGCCCAACTTCCGGGCGGGGCTACCAGCGTCAAGGTCAGGCCGGGACGGACCGCATCGAGCTGACTGCGAAATTCGGCCAACAGTTTGGTGAGGTTGGCGCGATCAGCGGGCGAACTCGGAAATTCCCAATCGATATCGAACCCGTCAAAAATTCCGGGTTGCGTGATCCCAGCCGCGAAGTTGCCATTGATATACATGTCGATGCACGATTTCACGAACGCCGCGCGATTTTCCTTGGACGCAGCCGAACTCCAAAGCGCCGGATCGAGACTTCCTCCGCCAATGGACATGACAATCTTGAGTTGTGGATAAAGCTGCTTCAATTCCTGAAACTGATGAAAGTTTCCTGCGAACGCATTGGGGTCGGAACTATCGGGTTGGCCATTCACCGTCTCGGCTGCGGCAAGCGGGTCCTGATAATCCGCCCAGCTGTCGTAGCTTTGACATTGGTTGTTCACAATGTTTCCAAAAGCGTAATTGACATGAGTGAGCAGCGGCGCCGAACCGCTGGTCACAAGATTCTTGGCAAAGTATCCGCCGTAGAGGCCCCATTGTGGGAAGTATCCGACAATGTTGCTTGGGCTCTGTTGGGAAAGGGATGGGAGGGAAAGGGAAACGAAGAGGGAAAGCAGCAGAAAAAGACGGGACATGTGCCACCTCAAATCGACTTGTAAATCGTTTTAATATGCGAAGAACTGAGAGGACTCAGTTTTTATCAGTGATGCCCCGGCGCTGTCAAGAAAGACTTCAATCAGGCAGCAAGTTGATGCGCTGCGTCGCGAAACAAGCCGCGGAGGGCGCGGACGACTCGCTTCGTCAGGAAAACAATAATGGCTACGAACACGCACACGATCGTCGCAGCCGAATATGGATGCCGGGTCGCGAACGTAGTCAGCAATACCGCCAACACGTCCTCTCCCAAACTCAAGGCTGCATTCGAAAACGGCTCGGGAGAAGCCGTAACCGCCGCCCGCATGGCGGTCTTGCCGCCGTGGGCAGCCAGCGCAATCGCCCCGCCAATCATTACCGCGAGCAATTGCTTTCCGGGAGACAACTGGGAAGTAGCGCCATAGGCGATCAGCGCCGCTACAGGCACGCGTACGAATGTTTGCAAAGCGTTCCACAGCAAATCGAAGAATGGCACTTTGTCGGCAAAGAATTCCACCAGAAACAGAATCATGCTGGCAAGAATTACCCACCAATTTGCCAGCAGGTGCAGCGGAACCGGCAGCGCAAGCACTCCAACGTGTGCCAGCAAGCCCAGTGTGCCAACCGTGGCATACACATTCAGTCCGGCCGCGAAACTGGTTGCAACCAGGAGTCCTACAAGCTCATTGGAAGTAAGTCCCACGGCCATCAGTATAGGGGCAGGAAATCACTTCGCAACCCGGTTCAAGCTCGCGAATGGCCATTCGCAGGCCTCTGAGGAATCTAGAGTGCTAGTCCCTCGGCGACGAGACGGATAGTTCCTCGGCTACTGGCTTGTCAGAATTATCAGGGCTAAGCTTTGCCACTAGAGCGCACCTATGGGGCTCGATCTCGCCGTTATATTTCCCACTTAACATCTTTATTTGCAATGGCTGTTTACGGCGATGAGTCGGTCTTAGAAACCAGGAGGCAGAGGAATGCTGATTCACAATCGACTGATTCTGATGATATTCATTCTGACTTTAACATCGACCATCCATTTGCGAGCCAGCGACGCCGGCCTGCCAGACGCTCCCAGTGCCAGCCAGAGCCAGGACTCTTCGCAAAGCCAACCAGCGCCCACCCAGGCTCCCCGGAGGCATGCCTACGCCGGAGCCTCGCCAGCTACCCGAGGAGGGAGTTTTGGCGTCAATGGCCGGGTAGCCGACTGGAAATATATGAGCCTGACGGGTGGGATGTTTGCAGCCACCGTCGCCAACACGGAATTGACCCAGCGTTGCCTGAATCAGGGGACCTGCACCTTTTTCCCTTCGGCCCTGTCGAGCCGGGTGGCCATGTATGGTGTCGGAATTCCAGCAGACGCAGTAGTGGCTTACTTCAGCTACCGTCTCAAGAGGAGCCACAACCCATTTTGGATTGTTCCCGAGGCTCTATTCACGAGTGCCAACCTATATGTAGCGGCGCACTCGTGGAGTCGACTGAGATAGCGGCATTCGCTAAGTTATTTGGGATTTTCAACTTACAGGGTAGACGCGGAAGTGCGGGCACAATACCGGTGCATTTCCCGCAAGGGATTCCCATTTCGGAACAACCCGAACTGCTAGCCAAGCCTACCGTGTGTCAACGCTTGCTCGCGCCGGTTTCCACCAGCCCTTAAGGTTGAATGGAACTGGCGACGCTCGAAAAAGCGTTGTTGGCATTGGTCCCGATCAGCCGAATCGTACCGACGACTAATACCAGGATTACGGCCAGCATCACGGCATATTCGGCGATATCCTGACCTTGCTCGTCCGACCACAAATTACGAATAAACTGAGTCATACATCCTCCGGGGGTGGGTGTAACCATGATGACGGGCGACTACGCCATTGTCAAACGATTAGCTGTGGATTTCACTAAACCCTACTAACGACGCAGGTTCCCGAGGATCTAGTGGAGGAGATCGGCCACCGAGCGAGAGGCGTAATCGAGGATCCGGCCAGGAAGCAGGCCTAAATAAAGGGTGGCGGCCAGGCTGATGGTCAGAGCGGCGCCCAATCCCCATGGTATCGACGAGACCGGAGCTTCTTTCTGGCTTTCTTTCATGTACATGAAGACGATGATGCGGAGGTAATAGTAGGCGCCGACGGCGCTATTGAGCAGGCCAATGATAGTGAGGCCCACCAGGTTGGCACCCATGGCGGCCTTGAAAACGTAGAATTTAGCGAAGAAACCGCCGGTCATCGGAATCCCGATGAGCGAGAGCAGAAAAATCGTCAGAGTCGCAGCGAGGATGGGCGAGGTGCGGCCCAAGCCTGCGTAATCTTCCAGGGTGACATAACGTTCTCCCGCGCCGCCGAAGTGGCTGGCGACCGCGAATGCGCCTACATTCATGGCGGCGTAGGAAGCGGTGTAGAACATGACTGCCGGGATACCGTCATGAGGCGCGACCGCGTAGGCGACCAATATGTAGCCGGCGTGGGCGATCGAGGAGTAGGCCAACATGCGCTTGACGTTGGTTTGCACCAGCGCGCCGATGTTGCCCAGGGTCATCGACAAGGCGGCGGCGATCCAGATTAACCAGAGGCGTCCGGGGGCGTTGGCTTCGAAGAAGATTCGTAGCAGCACAGCGAACACCGCGGCTTTGGGCGCGGTGGACATGAAGGCAACCACAGGCGATGGCGCGCCTTCGTAGACGTCGGGTGTCCAGACGTGGAACGGGGCGGCGGCGACTTTGAAGCCGAGGCCGACGAACATCAGAGCGACTCCGACGAATGCGAGTAGAGGAATCGGGGCCGTGGCCAGAGCGTAGCCGATGTCGGGAATGCGCGTGGATCCCGTGGCACCAAACATCAGAGCGACGCCGTAGAGGAAGAACGCGGTGGCGAATGATCCTAACAAGAAATACTTTACCGACGACTCGCTGCTGATGGCGGCACGGCGGCGGTAGCCTGCCAGAATGTAGGTCGAGATCGACGAAATTTCGAGGGCAATGAAAATCAGGACCAATTCTACGGCTGATGACATCAGGACCATGCCGACTGCGCCGAAGAGAATCAGTGCGTAATATTCTCCGGCGCGAATTTCCTGCACCTTCATGTAATCGAAAGAAGTGAGTATCACGACGACGGTGATGGCAATGATCAGATAGTGAAAGAAGGTGCTGAAGGCATCGACCTGCACCATGTTCCAGAAACCGAGTCCGGCGTAGCACGATTGGTAATACGTCGCTGCGATGGCGGCGAGCGAACCGAGGAGTGCGACGAATCCCAGAGTACGCTGGCTGCTGCGTTTATCGACCACGGGGTCGAGCAGCATGATGATGATGCCGAAAGCGGACAGGACGAGTTCGGGCAGGATGCGAATGTAATCGGCAGCGTGGGGCATTTGTACGGGGTTCATTGGCCCACCATCCTGCTTAGAGCGTTCTGAACTGCGGGGCCGATGTCGTTCAGCCAAAATAGCGGAGCGACACCCATGACCAAGGCGAGCACCGCGGCGGGTATGAGCGTGACGCGTTCGCGAATGTCCAGATCAGAGAGCGCATTGTTGCTTTCGTGCGTGACCTTACCGTAAAAGACACGCTGGTACATCCAGAGCAGATAGCCGGCGCTCCAGATCACGCCGGTGGCTCCAAGGATTCCGTAGATGGGGCGGGCCTGGAATGCGCCGGTCAAGACCAAAAATTCGCCGATGAAGCCGTTGAGCAAGGGAAGTCCTACGGAGGCCAGCACGATGAATAGAAAGAATGCCGCATATTTCGGCATGGGAGTGGCGAGTCCGCCGAATTCGGAAATTTCGTAAGTGTGTTTTCGGTCGTAGAGAATTCCGGCGAGCATGAAGAGTCCGCCGGTGGCGACGCCGTGAGCGAGCATGACGAAGGTTGCGCCATCGAGTCCGGCTTGCGTGAAGCTGAAAATTCCCAGAACTACGAAGCCGAGGTGACTGACCGAGGAATACGCGATCACCTTCTTCATGTTGGGCTGGACCATGGCCACGAGCGCGCCGTAGATAATGCCAATCAGCGCGAGAATCATGATCCACCAGGCGTTGGAGCGCGATTGCTCGGGGAACAGGCCTAGGTTGAAGCGCAAGAGGCCGTAGGTGCCCATTTTTAGGAGCACGCCTGCCAGCAAGACTGAGCCTGCGGTGGGGGCCTCAACGTGAGCGTCCGGCAACCAAGTGTGAAACGGGAAGATTGGAACCTTCACGGCGAATGCAATGAAGAATCCGAGGAAGAGCCAGGGCGCGGCGGCGGTGAAGTTTTCAACATTGCCGGCGCGGATGGCGGCTTGAATAATCGGAAGATCGAAACTGCCGGTTTTTGCGTAGAGCCAGAGGATCGCCGCCAGCATGAACATGGACGCGATCATCGTGTACAGGAAAAACTTTACCGCGGCGTAAATCTTGCGGCCGTGTCCGTACATCCCGATGAGCAGGGCCATCGGAATGAGCGTGGCTTCCCAGAAGAAGTAGAAGAGGAAGAGATCGAGCGAGACGAAAACGCCGATCAGGGCTGATTCGAGGACCAGCAGGATGACGAAGAATTCTTTGACGCGCTCGTCGATCGACTTCCAGGAAATCAGTACGCAAAGTGGGGTGAGGAATGTGGTGAGGACGACCAGCCACATGGAAATGCCGTCCGCGCCGAGATGATAATGGATGTTGGGGCTGGTGACCCACTGCGCGTTGACTTCGAACTGGTAGCCGAGTTGCGAGGCGATGAAATGCACCGGCAAATGCAACGACGCGATGAAAGTTACCAGCGAGATGGCCAGCGCGAACCAGCGAATTTCACGGTCGCGGCGTGGCATGCACATCAGCAGAAGCGCGCCTGCCAGGGGAATGAACGTGACCAGCGTCAGGATGGAATTGTTCATGCTGGGCTCGCTCATCGGGTGCCTATCCAGATCATGTAGCCGATGACTACGGCCGCACCCGCTGCGATCCATCCTGCGTAGGAGCGAATGTTTCCGGATTGCATGTGGCGGGCGGTATCGGAAACGTCGAGTGCGCCGTCGGCGCTGCCGTCGAGCGCGGCGTCGATGATGTTTTGGTCGACACCGTGCCACAGGATTTCTGTGGAGCCTCTGAGCAGAGGCGTTACGAAAATCGCGGCGTAGATTTCGTCGACGTAATATTTGTGGACGACCGTGGTGTAGAAGCCATTCAGCGAAACTGCGATTCGCGCCGGCATGTCTGGGTTCTTGTAATAGAGGAACCAGGCCAAGCCGAATCCGCAAAGCGCGGTGACGACTGAAATTCCTGTGAAAAGAAGTTCGGTGGAGTGCCCGGTTTTTGGCTCAGGGCCTTCGGTTTGCTGCTCGGAGGCGAGGGCCGGTGTCGTGCTATTAAAAACCGGTGCCAAAAACTTTTCGAATAAGTTGTTGCCGCCGAGCGATCCGGGGACGCCGATCCATCCTCCGCTGATCGACAGGATCGCGAGGAGCACTAACGGGATCAGCATGACTTTCGGGCTCTCATGAATGCCGGAGTGTCCGTGGCCGCCGTGAGAATCGTGCGCGTCGTGACCGTGATTGTCTTCGGCTTTGCCGCGATACTCGCCGAAGAACGTCATGAACCACAGGCGGAACATGTAGAACGATGTCAGGAACGCGGTGAAGAGGCCGACCGCCCAGTAAATCCAATGGGCCTGATACGCACGCCACAGGATTTCGTCTTTGCTGAAGAATCCGGCGAAGGGCGGAATGCCTGCAATGGCGATGGTGCCCGCGGTCATGGTCCAGAACGTCCAGGGAATTTTGGTGCGGAGGCCGCCCATCTGACGCATGTCCTGCTCGCCGCTGACGGAATGAATGACCGATCCGGCTGCGAGGAAGAGCAAGCCTTTGAAGAAAGCGTGCGTCATTAAATGGAAGATTCCGGCGGAAAACGCGCCCACGCCGAGCGCCATGAACATATATCCGAGTTGCGAGACTGTTGAGTAGGCGAGAACCTTTTTGATGTCGGTCTGGGTAACGCCAATGGTTGCGGCGAAAAGCGCAGTCAGAGTGCCGATGATCGCGACTACGGTCAAAGCCATCGGGGCGCGTTCGAAGATCGTGTGCGATCGCGAAACCATGTAGACACCGGCCGTGACCATGGTTGCAGCGTGGATCAAGGCTGAGACTGGCGTGGGGCCTTCCATCGCGTCTGGAAGCCAGACGTAGAGCGGAATCTGAGCGGATTTGCCGCAGGCGCCGAGCATAAGTAACAAGCCAATCGATGTGAGCAGGCCGGCACCGGCAGTCTCAGGGGATAGCGTCGCAACGCTCTGAAAAAGCTGCTCGAAATTCAACGTGCCGAAGTGTTTGATGATCAGGAACAGAGCGATCAGGAATCCGAAGTCGCCAATTCGATTAACGATGAATGCTTTCTTTCCCGCGGATGCAGCGGAATCTTTCGTGAACCAGAACCCGATCAGCAGATACGACGCCAGACCTACGCCTTCCCATCCGATAAACATCAGCAGATAGTTGCTGGCGAGAATCAGCGTCAGCATGAAGAACATGAACAGATTCAGATAAGCGAAGAAGCGGTAGAAGCTTGGGTCTTCCCACATGTATCCGACGGAATAAATGTGGATGAGGAAGCCGACGCCGGTGACGACCATCAGCATGATCAGCGACAAGCGGTCGAGATAAAACGCGAAGTCGACCTGGAAACCGCCGCTCTGGATCCACGTGCGCGAGAGTCTCGGTGTGTGGGAGCGTGAGGGAAGAGAATTGAAATACGATCCACAACGCCATGGCAAACGCCGCGCCGCTGAAAACGAGCGCAACCGCGGTGACCGCAGTCTTCGAAAAGCGGCGGCCGAAAAATCCGTTGATTGCGGCGCCGATCAACGGCAGCAGCGGAATCAACCAAAGATGCAGGTTCGACGTCATAATTTGAGCAGATTCACCTGGTCGACGTTCAAAGTCTCACGGGTGCGATAGACCGCGATGATGATGGCCAAACCGACCGCCGCTTCCGCGGCGGCGACGACCATTACGAAGAACACAAAAATCTGTCCGCTGAGCGCGTGCCACTGCGCCGCAAAAGCGACGAACGACAAATTCACGCCGTTAAGCATCAGCTCAATCGACATGAAGATGGTGATGATGTTGCGTTTGATCAGAAATCCGGCGACGCCGCAGGCGAACAGAATTCCGCTGAGGACCAAGTAATAAGAAAGAGGAACCATCAGGCGCGCTCCTTCTTCTCGTCGGCGTCGGGATGGCTCGCCAAAACGACGGCGCCCATGATCGCAACCAAAACCAGAACGGAAGTGACTTCGAAGGGCAACAAGAATTCGTGGAACAGTAGCCGCGCGACCTGCTCGGGAGATCCCGGCAGAGCGCCCGCCGGACCAGCATCGGTGCCCGAGCGGGCGATCAAGACCCAAGCGAGCATGCCGCTGCCAGCCACCAATCCTGGAATTCCGATAATCATGGCAACGTAGCTTCCACCCTTGCTGCGCTCTTCTTCCCCGGCATTCAACAACATGATGACGAAAACGAACAGCACCATGATCGCGCCGGCGTAAACAATCACTTGCACCGCGGCGACGAACTCCGCGCCCAGTAAAAGATATTCGACGGCGAGCGAGCCCATGACCACCACCAGCGACAGAGCGCTGTTGATCGGGTGACTCTGCGCCAGCAGATTGATTGCCCCCGCGACGCAGATCACGCCGAAAATCAAAAATAAAACCAGGTGAACAGAGATCATTGAATTAGTTCGTCAGCTTCGTATCGCCACTATAAACGCGGTGATGACCAGATTCGCAATCGCCAGTGGCAACAGGAATTTCCATCCAAAAGCCATCAGTTGGTCATAACGAAAACGCGGCAACGTGCCGCGAATCCAGATGTAAATAAACAGAAACACGAAAATCCGCAGGCAAAACCAAAGCACCGGCAAAACGCCCTCAGGATCGCGGGACCAAATAGCGGGCCGCTCCATCCGCCCAGGAACAAGAGCGACGCCAGGCATGCCACCGTAATCATGTTGGAGTATTCGGCCATGAAAAACATGGCGAATTTCATGGAGCTGTATTCGGTGTGGTATCCGGCGACGAGTTCAGTTTCAGCTTCCGGCAGATCGAATGGAATACGATTGGTCTCCGCGTAGGCCGCCATCATGTAAATAAAAAACGCGATGAACTGGCCGCCGCCAAAAATATTCCAGCGTGAACCAGAAATGTCCTGCCTGATCTTCCACGATAGTCCGCAGGTTAAGGCTGCCCGCAAGAATCAGCACGCCGACGAGGGAAAGTCCCAGGGCGATTTCGTAGCTGACCATTTGCGCGCTGGCACGCAATCCGCCGAGCAGGGAATACTTGCTGTTGGAAGACCAGCCCGAAAGCGCGACCCCATATACGCCCAGTGATGTGATTCCGAGGACCATGAGCAATCCAATATTCACATCCGAGATTTGCAGCGGGATGCGGTAACCGGCGATCGTACTCGTTCCCCACGGGAATCAGCGCGATCGATGACAAGGCGAAGACCACCGCGATCATCGGCGCCGCAATGTATAGCGGCCGGTAGACGTGCGGTGGGGTCATGTCCTCTTTGAAAATAAACTTCACTCCATCGGCGGCTGGCTGCAGCAGACCGAACGGACCAACTCGCGTGGGTCCCCAGCGATTCTGGATGTGTCCCACGACCTTGCGCTCCAGCCACACCGTATAGGCGACCGCCGTGAGCAGCACGAACAGTGCAAGCGCGATCTTTATCACCGAAACAATAATGAAAGGTACGATGTTCAGCAATCTCTCGTTCCTGATTCTTCCGGGACAGAATTCGGTTTCAAATATTACTGCCGGTTCATTCGCCCGCACTTCCGCCGGCTCGGGGTGATGATTTTCCATCACAGAATTCAACGTGCGGGAATAACGGCCCAAGGTTCCGGAACTGAACAAGTCGTTGTTTGCTGGGACGATCAATGCTGGATCATGCGATGCGCCCGGGCCGCTGGCGGATAAAGTCGTGTGCTCGTCGTTGCCCGCCAGTAAATTCATGCGCGAAATGGTGTATCCCGGAACCAGCCGTTGAATCTCATCGAGAATCGCCATGGGATCGAAGGGACTCATCTTTGGTTCGAGACCATTGGCTTCCAGCCACACGCTGTGACGATCGGCCTCGCCGGATTGCGCGCCGCGCGATTGGCCCATGTCGGCGCTGCTTCCGCGACCGAAAGGCACCAGTCTTGTAACAGTCGTGTCCCATGGCGTCGGCGATGCGGACGATCATCTCGAAATCGGACTTCGACGCCGCTGACTTCGCCGGCTTTTTTCACCAGCTGCAGATCGCCGCAAGTGTTAGTGAAAGTGCCGGATTTCTCATAAGCATTGGCGGCCGGCAAAACCACGTCAGCGATGGCCGCGGTTTCGGTCAGGAACATGTCCTGCACGACGACGAAACTTTTCGACGAAAGCAACGGATCAACGCTGCAAGCGTGCGACCGGATTCGCGCCGACAACATAAAGAGCTTTCAGTTATCCACGCTTTCGCGCTCTCCGACATTTCCTGGCAAAGTCAAGCCCGGAGTCGCAGGGCATGCTGTCCCCACTCTTCGTGAAACTGGCCCGGCATCGGCAACGCGCTGATAGCCGGGCAGCAAGTCCGGATAGAGCCCCATGTCGGCGGCGCCGCGTGAGTTGGCGTAGTCGCTCAGGCAGACGAACTTTGCGCCTTCGATTTCGGAACCGAACTTCACCAGCGAAGCGATGGCCTCGCCGCGAATTTCCGATCCGAAAATGATAACCAGATTCTTTTCGCCGCGCAGCTTGTCGCGCAGCGCGTCGCACGCAGTCGCGATTGTCTCCGTAGCGATTGCTGTCTCCAGCGAGGAATCGATCGCCCGCGAGGAATGCAGCCACTTCGCTTCCGACCAGCGGAATCTGGGTGAAGCTGGCCGCCTGCCGCCGCAGCTTGATCGGCTGCGGAATTGACTATGTAAAGCCGCGCGCCGTGCAATCGGACGTTGTTGCGAATCTGCCAGGCCAGCAGCGGATGCTGCTCCGTGGGATCGTTGCCAATCAGCAGAATCGCCGGCGCATTAGTACACATCCCGCATGCTCGCCGTGGCTTCCGGCTTTCCCGCCAGCGCAGCCGCGAAGGCAGGGAAGTCGGCGGTGCGATGGTGGTCGATGTTGTTGGTCTGCAAGAACCACGCGGGCAAACTTCTGCAACAGATAATTTTCTTCGTTCGTGGTGCGAGTTCGATCCGATCACGCCGATTGCCGCCCACCATCCCGATCGCGAATCTCCGCAAACTTACTGCCGATCAGTTCGAACGCTTCTTCCCAGGTGGACGGGGTCAAGCGGCCATTCTTGCGGATCAAGGGCTGCGTGAGGCGGTCTTCATGATTCGCAAAATCGAAAGCGTAACGGCCCTTGATGCAAAGGAAATCTCCATTGATTCCGCTCTTGTCGCGATTGTCGCCGCGCACGATCTCCATGCCGGTTTCGGATCGGCGCACGCCCAAAGTCGTCTTGCATCCATCGCGCGCAGTGGGTGCAGGTCGTGCCGACGTGCTTCATCTCCCAGGGACGCGTCTTGTAGCGATAGGCGCCTGAAGTCAACGCGCCCACCGGGCAGATATCGATGCACATGCCGCACTCTTCGCACTCCAGATGATCGCCCTGATTGGGAGCGATGATGGAAGCTTACGCCGCGATTCTGAACGCCGAGTGCCCAGACATCCATGCCTTCGCCGCAGACCCGCACGCAGCGATAGCAAAGAATGCAACGCGGACGGTCGAAGAACACCACCGGCGACCATTGCTGCTCTTCCTTATGATTCTTGGCGTCGATATATTTCGACTCGGCGGCGCCGTAGGAAAAAGTCATGTCCTGCAATTCGCATTCGCCGCCGGCATCGCATACCGGACAATCCAGCGGATGATTTCCCAGCAGCATTTCGACCATGCCTTTGCGGGCCTGGTGGATCTCGTCGCTGTCGGTGGTGACGACCATGCCTTCGCCGATCACCGTGGTGCAGGCAGTCTGCAGCTTGGGCATCTTCTCGACTTTGACCAAGCACATGCGGCATGCGCCCTGCAGTGACAGATTCGGGTAGTAGCAGAACGAAGGCACTTCGATGCCGACGCGTCTTGCAGGCTTCGATCAGCAGGGTCCCGGCCGGAGCCGTGACTTTCTTGCCATCCACCGTGATGTTTACGTGCCGCAGCTCGTCTGCCATAAGTTCCTCTTGGCGCGTTCTGCATTAAACCTGCCATTGGCCGATCGCCCGTCCCTACGCCAGCACCGTACCGCCGCGTCGTGCGCTTCGAACGGACAGGGCCTGCCTTCCAAATGATCTTCAAATTCTTTGCGGAATTTCTTCACGAATGCGAAATCGTCGGCATCGCCGCCGCGTCGCCCAGCGGACAAAACGTCCGGCCCAGCATGTTTTCCGAGAGATACTGGATGTTGTCGATGTCTTTTTCACTCCGCCGCCGTTGTGGAAGCGAGTCAGGTTTTCTTCAACCAGTCCGTGCCTTCACGGCACGGGATGCACCATCCGCAACTTTCGTGCTGATAAAACTTCATGATGCGCAGCGCGAATTTCACCATGCAGGTGGTGTCGTCGACGACGACCACGCCGCCCGATCCCAGCATGCGAGCCGGCTTTCGCCAGCGAATCGAAATCCATGGGGACATCGATTTCGTCGGCCGTCAAACAGCGGACAACTCGATCCGCCGGGCACGACCGCTTTCAGTTTTCGTCCATTGGGAATGCCGCCGCCCACGTCGTAAATCATTTTCTTGAGGTTGTAACCCATGGGCAGTTCGTACACGCCGGGCCGATTCAAATGGCCGCCCAGGCAGAACAGGCGCGTGCCGCCATTTTTGGGAGTGCCAAGATTTGCAAACCACTCCGCGCCGCCCAGAATAATCGGCGGCACGCTGGCCAGCGTCTCGGCATTGTTGATGACCGTCGGCCCGCCCCACAGTCCGACCACCGCAGGAAATGGAGGACGGATGCGCGGAATGCCGCGCTTGCCCTCGAGCGATTCCATCAGCGCCGACTCTTCGCCGACTTCATAGGCGCCCGCGCCGCCGTGCCAATAAACTTCGAAGTCGCGTCCGCTGCCGAAAATGTTCTTGCCGAGAAATCCCTTCGCGTAGGCATCGGCAATCGCCTTCTGCATGATCTCGAGCAGATAGCGATACTCGCCGCGAACGTAGATGTATCCTGCCTGCGAGCCAACCGCGAGCCCGGCGATCATCGCTCCTTCAATCACCGAATGCGGATCGTGCTCGAAAATCAGGCGATCTTTGCAGGTGCCGGGTTCACTTTCGTCGCCGTTGCACAGAATATATTTCGGTTTCGCGGATTGCTTGGGGACGAACGACCATTTCAGGCCGGTATTGAATCCGGCGCCGCCGCGTCCGCGAAGTCCGGAATTCTTCACTACGTTGATGATCGCGTCCGGCTGCATCCCCAGCGCTTTTCTGGACGGCCTTGTAGCCGTCGAGCTCCAGGTAGCGGTCGATATTGGCCGCACCTTTGCCAAAGCGTTTGGAGACGACTTTTATTTCGTCGGGATGGGAGACCAAATCAGCCATTTTGTCTAATTTAGAATTCAGAAATTAGAATGCAGAATTAAAACCGGCTTCACTTCTGGATTCTGATTTCTCACTTCTGACTTGCTCTGTAGCTCTCCAGAACCTTGTCCATCTTTTCCGGCGTCAGGTTCTCGTGAAAATCGTAATTCACCTGTACTGCCGGAGCCCAGCTGCAGGCGCCGATGCATTCAACTTCTTCCAGCGAATACATACCGTCGGCGGTGGTGCCTTTATGGCCGACGCCTAATTTCTTTTTGCAATGATCCAGAAGTTCTTCGCCACCGCGCAGCATGCACGCGATGTTGGTGCAGACCTGCACGTTGAATTTTCCGCGCGGCTTGGTCGTCAGCATGGAGTAGTAGCTGATCACGTTGCGGACTTCGAGGTCGGTGAGGCTCAGCCGCTCCGCGAGTTCGTGGATCACCTCGTCGCTTAAATAGCCGGTTTCGTCCTGCGCATAGAGCAGCGTCGGGACTAACACGGATCGCGGCGTCGGATAATGCGTCAGCATCTTCGCGAAACGCTGTTCGAATTGGTCTGAAAATTTCATCAAATATATTTACCGCCGAGTGCACCGAGACCGCCGAGGAAATTCATAATGTTTTTCCTCGAAATTTATCTATCAATCTCCCCTAAAACAATATCGATGCTACCGATGGCGGCGACTACATCTGCGAGCAATCGTCCTTCGCACATGGACGGAAGCGTCTGCATATTCGCCAGGCACGCTGAACGCATGTGGACGCGATACGGTTTTGCCGTGCCGTCGCTAACTACGTAATATCCCATTTCGCCGCGGGGCGATTCGACTGCCTGATAAACCTCACCCTCAGGAACGGCAAAGCCTTCAGTAATAATCTTAAAGTGATAGATGAGGGCTTCCATCTGCGTCTTCATCTTTTCTCGATCGGGAAGAACGACCTGGGGGGCGTCGGCTTTGATGGGGCCTTCGGGCATGCCTTCCGCCGCTTGTTTGACAATACTTATGGACTCGCGGAGTTCCGCCACCCGGCACATGTATCGGGCAAAGACGTCGCCGTCCTGGCTGATTGGCACTTTGAATTTGAAGTTCTCGTAGCCTGAATATGGCATGTCGCGCCGCAAATCGAAATCGATGCCGCTGCCACGCGCGGTTGGTCCACTTGCGCCCAAGGCAATCGCATCTTCTTTAGTAATTCGCGCCACCCCTTTGGTACGCATCACCCAAATCGGATTTCCCGTCAGCAGATTTTCGTACTGATCGATTCTCGCGGGGAAGCGATTGGCGAAATCTTTCACACGATCAAGGAACCCGAGCGGCGGTTCCAGCGACACGCCGCCAATCCGGAAATACGACGTCATCATGCGCTGGCCGCTGATGGCTTCGAACAGGCGCAGAATGTCTTCGCGTTCGCGGAAGCAATACAAGAAGACCGTCATCGCGCCCATGTCCATTGCATGGGTGCCGAGCCAGACCAGGTGCGAGTTGATGCGGGTCAACTCGTTCATCATTACCCGCAGCCATTGCGCTTTCGGCGGAATTTCCAGGCCGAGCAGTTTTTCGACCGCGAGCACGTAGCAAAGATTGTTGGTCATCGGGCATAGGTAGTCGATGCGGTCGGTCATCGGCACTACCTGCTGATAAAACTTGGCTTCGCACGTCTTCTCAATGCCGGTATGGAGAAATCCGATGTCGGGCATGAGGCGGACAATATTTTCGCCATCGATCTCCAGCATCAGGCGCAACACGCCGTGCGTCGACGGATGCTGCGGGCCCATGTTCAGGATCATGGTTTTGTCCTGACCGGGTTCGAGCGCGGGAACTGAGGTTAGATGGGCCACTAGCGGTAGCCCTCCACCGGATAGTCTTTGCGGAGCGGGTTGCCTTCCCAATCTTCGGGCATCAGCAGACGGCGTAAATAAGGATGTCCGGTGAAGCGAATGCCGAAGAGGTCAAAAACTTCGCGTTCGAAGTAATTCGATCCAGGCCACACCGAAAAGATCGACTCAATGACGGGGCTGTCTCCGCTAAGGCGAACTTTCAATCGGACGCGCTCTTTCTTCGGGATCGAAAGCAAGTGATAGACGACTTCGAAGCGCGGCTCGGAAGGGAACCAGTCGACGCAGGTGACGTCCGAAAGATAATTGAAGGGAACGCTGGGGTTGTCTCTAAGTATCGCGCAGGCTTCGCGGATGGCTGATCGCTCTACATAGATGGAGGTTTCATCGCGATCGTATTTTGCGCCTTCGACGGCAGCCGGATTCCACGCGATCAATGCCGCAATCGCGGGATGCTCTTTCAACTGTTCAAGATCGGTGACTGCCGCAGGCCAGGGCATTTAGACCTCACCTCGTTTTGCCGAGGGATTGCCCCAATCCAGCACGCCTTTTTTCCATATGTAGAAGAAGCCGACCAGGAAAATGGCGATGTAGACCATCATTTCGTAGAATCCGAACATTTTTAACTGGCGAAGGACCACTGCCCACGGATATAAGAACACCGCTTCCACGTCGAACAGGATAAAGAGCATCGCCACCAGATAGAATTTTACCGAAAAGCGGGCTTGGGCGTCTCCAACCGGGGCCATGCCGCACTCGTAGGGCGCCATTTTTAGCGCAGTGGGCCGCCGATACCCAAGAATTGTAGAAAGCGTGACCATCCCGCCTGCTACGGCGCCTGCAATCGCCATATGGATCAGCAATGGCAGGTAATTGGCGAAATAATTGTCGGGCATAGGGGAGCTATATATAATTTGCGCCAGCAGTTAGTAAACACACTAGATTAGATTTCAAGTCGTGTAGTGTCAAGGTTCTCGGCCACCTTTGTTGAGAAATCTGTAATCGAGACATGCTACATTTCCAACAGACCTTAAAGAGCCGCGACGGAACCCGATGATCTTTGGCTTTAATACGGACGTAAAGCACGACGATACCGTGTATCACGTGCAGAGCGAGGCCCGGGAAGGCGAGCTGCTTTTGCAGACGCAGGTGTTCGTCCGTGGGCGCTGCATCGGCAAACGCGCGAGTTCCTACGCCGATAAAGCTGCCGACGCCGGATTTACCGATCACCAGAAAGAACAAATTCTTCGCGACCAGCATCGGCTGGTGCTTGATTCCATTCGCGACGGGCATTTGGACGATGTTCTCGATAAACATGCGCCGGATTTGTCGGCGATCCGCGAACTGGACGTGCAGTGGCTGAATGCTGATGCGGTGCATGCCGATCATAATTTGGTGGTGCGATTGAGAGTCACTGATGGCGGGTCTGGAGCTCAGGGTGCGCGGCTGACGGTGCGATTTTCGCGTCCTTCGGAAGCGCCGTTCTATACCCAAGTAGTGACGGATTCGGCGGGAGAAGCCGAGATGAAGATTGATGTGGAAGATTCGGCGCTGCCGGATTCTTCGATTTTAGTGCAGGCCAGTTTTTCCGGGCGGACGGCGACGCGAAAGTTTGAGTTGAGGAAAGTCGAAGCGTAGGCGTTTTCTCGCTAATCTGCTTTTTCCTCGGTATAGGCAGCGAGATTCCTCGGCGCTGCGCTTCTCGGAATGACAAGATTTAGATGTGGATGACAAGATTTAAAGCTTGTAGACGATCCATCATTTGCCGTTCTTCATTCCTCCTGCGAAAATTCATTTATGAAAGTTCAGATTAATGGCGAGAGCCGCGATTTTCAAAGCTCGCTTCTACTCTCTACTCTCATCGAGCAGCTTGGGATGAAGCCTGATCGTGTGGCTGTGGAATTGAATCGCAATATCGTTCCGCGCTCGCAGTGGGCTGACACACCGGTTGCTGAAGGCGACCGGCTGGAGATCGTTCAATTTGTCGGTGGTGGCTGGCGCTAAGCAATTCGCCGACATGAGTGTCTGCGCTACTTCCCTCTTCACTGGGGAACTCCTCTAGTCACCCCTTATCCACCGAATCTTTCGTTGACAGGAATCAACTTACGCCTAGAATGTTTCAAACATTCTTAAGCACTTTTGTTTGAAACATTTACCTATGCAGGAGCAATTTACATCCCGCGATGTCGTGTCTTTGACCGGCATAACGCCGCGCCAACTGCAATGGTGGGACGAACGCGGAATCGTAAAACCTGCGCGCGAAGGGCATCGGCGTCTGTATTCGATGGAAGACCTCGTCGAAGTCGCCGTTATTTGCGATCTGCGACAGAGAAGCTTCTCGTTACAGAGAGTGCGCAAGGTGATTACGTTTTTGCAGAAAGAATTCAGCAAACGCCTGGCGGAGACCGTCAGTGGCGCGTCGGAGTATCACCTGCTCACCGATGGCAAGAGTTTGTATCTGGAGACGTCGGCAAAACAGATTGTCGACATCCTGAAGAATTCGCGGCAGCCGATGTTCACGATATGTCTTAGCGACACCGTGCGACAGGTCCGAGCAGAGATTCGTAGTGGGCGCAAGGCAAGCGGGTCAGTTTCTCCGCGCAGGAAAAAAAAGGCTTCCTGAAGAAGGGTATAGGGGAGGATCAATGATCGCAGAACTCGAAGTCCTCAATGAATGGATCCCGGAGCAGATGATTCCGGGGACGATTTTCGTGCTGGAGAATGCCGGAAACGTCGGCGAGAAGGAAGATCCCTACTGGGCGGTATTGTCGTGTCCGAATTGCGGCACGCTGGGACTCATCACGCGCAAACAACTTGGGGGACTACTGCCGGTGATCTGCGGGTCCGACCATTGTTCGGCGCAGTTTTTTATCAATGACAGCGAGATTGTGATCCGCAAACCGTTTTAAAAACTCTTTTCCACAGAAAAAAAGCCGCTCGTGGGCGGCTTTTTCGTAGCTACTTAGATTGATTACAGGGTGGACTCGATCTCGAATCCCCAGGCTTCCAAAAGCGGTTCAGGGATGTACTTCGAGTTCTTGTTCCGCCGCGCCCATTCCCGCAGCCGGGTAGAGCGTAAGTACTGATCGGGAGAGAGCTTATACTCCCGAACCACCTGCTCGAACTCCGTTACTGTCGGGGTGATGGGCCCGATCGGCTCCGGTTTGCCCCAATTTGGATTTCCACGTCGCTTAGCCATGAAGATTGCGCCTCGTACCTGAAAGTATCAATATATCCATATAACGACTGCTAAAAAATTAGATTCACTCTTGCCATTCAAGGATTCCAGACCTTTTTTGGCTCGCACAGTAACGGCCGATGTTCGTGCTTTAATTGTCATACTATACGGAAGCTCATGATTCTACAGGTTTTTCGAGATTAGTCAAGAGGAAATTTCGTGAAATGAGGCACCAGGGAACCAATCCACCATCACCGCCACGGTAATGACGAGACCCGTGAAGACGCCTTCAGATGCTTACGCCCAGAAAAGGCCCTCCGGACGCCAGTTACGGCCGTAACCCACATTCAACCCGGAGCGATTGACGGGTTCGGGCTGGCCTCCCTACAGTCAATAAAGGGAGAACCATTGTGAGAGATATCCATGAAGTGCTTCGCAAGAAGCAGGCTGAACAAGCGCAGCTAGGCAAACAAATTGAGGCCCTGCAGAATGCCGCAGAGCAGCTCCGTACCGTCGCCCATCTGCTTGATGAGGACGACGAAAAAGCAGCGGCGGCCGGCCGCGGCTAAGGGTGAATTTTCCAGTTCTTTGGGTTGAAAACGCGATATGACATTGAAGTGTCTGTTGTTCTGTTCCGACGACAAGATCGTCCGGGTGCTGCGCCGTGTGCTCAGCGACCTGGAGATTTCCGTCGAGCATTGCACCGACGCCGACTCGGCAATCCGCAAACTGACTCGCCAGCGATTCGAATCCGTAATCGTCGATTGCACCGACGAAAAAGTCGCGTCACTGGTTCTGCGCAGCGCCCGCTCCGCTCCTTGCAACAAACGTGCTGTGGCGGTGGCCATCGTGGATGGCCAGAAAGCACTGCGCAGCGCTTTCGAGCTGGGGGCACATTTCGTTTTGTACAAGCCAGTTTCTTCCGAGCGCTCCAAGGCCAGTTTTCGGGCGGCCCGCGCCTTGATGAAGCGCGAGCGCCGTCGTAACACCCGGATAGCGATTCAGATTCCTGTGACTCTGGTAGCCGCCGACGAATCAGGACAGCAAAACATCACCAGCACCGATCTGAGCGAGGGCGGCATAGCGCTGCAACAATTCCGGCGGACCAAGAATGCGACCAAGGTACGCGTCCAGTTCACTCTGCCAGGGACGGAGACGAAAATCGATTGCGCCGGCGAATTTGCCTGGGAAAATGCCGGCAAACAATCCGGGGTCCGCTTTGTCGATGTTTCGGCGGAAAACCGCGACCATCTCAATGCCTGGCTCAAACAACATTCTCCTGACATGGAGAGCGACGATCCGCCGGTTGGCTGCAAGCTGACCGACCTCAGTCTCGGCGGCTGCTATTTGGAAATGGCTTCACCATTTCCCGTACGCACCAAGCTTGTCCTCTCGATGAAAGTTGCTCAATTGGAAGTTGAAGCGCAGGGCATGGTGCGCGTGATGCATCCTGAAGTGGGGATGGGCGTAGAACTCACGCAGAACACGAGCGAACAACGAACCCAGGTTGAGAGATTTATTCAGGCCTTGATGAACAGCAATGGTGCGATTCCCGAGCTTCTGGTCAAACCGGAAGGCATCGATAGCAGCGAAGGGGCCTTGTCGATCAGCCGCGATTCAGATGAAGTGGAAGATCCTTTGCTCGATCTTTTCCGCATCAAGTCAGAACTGACCACTGATGAATTCCAAATCGAGCTGCGCAAACAGCGTGGCAGCCACACCAACGCGGAAACCGCCGCGACCGTTTAAATTAAACCTTTCCCGAAAATATTTATTTGGCTTTCCCGGTTCCTCACTCCGGATAAGCCTCGCCTTTCCGGGCGATGCGTATCCAGTGATCGGTGAAGTTTGAATGAGTGCCAGGTACTTCGATTTTGGGCATGTGGCAGGTTACGCAATCCTTCGTGCCCACCTTGCAGGTTCTTCCCGGGTGATTAACTGCCAGCTTAGTGCTCGGGCCTACGGTGTGACATCGTAAACACTTGCTGTCGTAGAACTGCGAGTCGCGCTTCACTTCCGCGTGAGGATCATGACAGGCAACACAGGTGACGCGGGAATCCCCTTTGCCCCAGCACTTGCTTCTCTCCAGACGGTAGGGCTGCAACCTCACGTTGAGAATCCCCATCTTGGAGAGTCCCTGCAGCACCGCGTCAGCCGGCGTGCGGTGGCAAGCGCCACAGAAATCTACGGAAGCTGCCGGATCGAGGTGCGCTGGATTCATAATCGATCCTTTGGCGTCCTGCGCTCCAGAGGTCATCAGTACGACGTGTTGCAACCCGGGCCCGTGGCAGGCTTCGCACGTAACGCCAATAACAGCTTGATCAGGATTAAACCGATTGCTGGTGGTAGAAGCGGTAAAATGACAGCCGAAACACTGACGAATGCTGGCCGGCGGCGTGTAGCCACCAGCAGCCATTTCGAGGTTTTGTGGCATTCCCAGCGAGTGTCCGGTAGTAATATCTAATCCGTCTGACACGGTGTAAAAGCTAAGCTGACCCTCGTAATACTTTCCGTTTTCCCGGTACACATAGGACTGACCGAAGCTGCCATTGCCCACGGCCCACTCCAGGTCTTTGGTGGTTTTTCCGGCTTTCGAGGCGACCGACAACTGGCTCTGGCCATTTTTTGTAACCAGCTCATATTTGTATTCACCCAGATTAAAGCCAAGTTGTGGATGACTCTGAAGCAGCTCAGAATTCGGTGCCAGCGTCGAAGCGTGGGCCATCGATGTAAGCGACTGGGATGCGAATTTCTGTGCGTGGCATTTGGCGCAGGCTGCGGTACCTGCGTATTCCGTTCGATCGGCGAATCCCTTAGTCGGCCACCAAGGCGAAGATTCCACGCGAAGTTCCGTGGGCGACGAAGACAAATACGCCGACGAATGCCGGCCTGATGATTGGGAATAACTGTCAGAAACGGCGCAGAGCGAGATGAAAATCAACAGCAGCCCAAGAGCCGGTTCGCGAACGAAAATTTTGCGAAGCTTTCTCTGGCGGGTTTCGAGCGGAAATTCTGTGATGACGACCATTGCACTCTATTCGTGTCGATCCGAGCCTTCAGACTACTCCAGAACTCCGCTGCCTTCTCTCACCTTAACGTAACGGTTGATCGGCACCTGCGTAAACTTCTCGATGCGTTTACTTGGCGCGGGCCAGTGAATCTCCAGTTCATCAATCTTGGTGGCAGTTCCGATCCCCAGCACTTCGCGCGGATCGTGCGATGACAAATAACTGCCGCCGTTGTTCTTGAGCCGATCGCGTTTCTTTCCTGCCGCTGTCCAATAGATCCTGGCGCCGATGGCATCGCGATTACTTTGCGTACCCTCCAGCTTTACTCCCAGCCAATTATTTCCTTTGGCGGCATTGTTCTTCAGAAGCAGCGGCGCACCGCCATTATTGCCGATAAGAACATCGACCGCTCCATCGTTATCGAAGTCTCCAACCGCCAAGCCCCGCGCCGCCAGGAATTGTTGAAATGCCGGCCCCGCCTGTTCGCTGACATCGTGGAGCCTGTGATCATTACCTTGGTGAAACAAGAGCAAAGGCTCTTTATATTTCACCTGCATCGAATAACTGTCGATCATGTCGTCAGGATGGCCGTTGGCGAGAAACAAATCAATCGCGCCGTCGTTGTCGTAGTCAAAGTACTTCAGTCCCCACCCACTTAACAGCCGGGTCGACCTGGCCACGCCCTGTGTCTGTGCAGAATCGCGGAAAGTTTCATCCTTATTATTTTGGTAGACGGAATAAAATTCGTGATCGACATTGGAGACAAACAGATCCTGCCAGCCGCTGCCGGTCAGATCGGCAGCGTCCACTCCCATGCCGGATCGAGGACGTCCACTCTCGCTGAATCCGACGCCGGCTTGTAAGGCGACCTCGTCCCACTTCCAGCGGCCGTTAGCGCCGGGTCCGCGATTTATGTAGAGAAAATTCTGCACTGTGTCGTTGGCGACGAACAGGTCGGACCGTCCATCATTGTTTATATCGGTCGCCACCACTCCCAAGCCCTTCCCGAGGGCCTGGGCAATCGCGGTTCCTTTGCTGACTTCAGTGAAGGTGCCGTCGCCGTTGTTGTGATAGAGAAAGCTCGCGGTTGGTTTGAAAACTCGAGGGACGCAATAGTAATTCTTGCCGATTTTGTTGTTGCCGCACTCCAGCTTGCGCACGCCCGAATAGTCGACGAAACTGCAAACGAACAGATCGAGCCGACCGTCGTTGTCGTAATCGAACCAGACTGCGCTGGTGGTCCAGCCGGGAGTGGCCAGGCCGGCTTTGTCAGTCACGTCGGTAAACGTGCCGTCGTGATTATTTTTATAGAGGATGCACTCTCCGTAAGCGGTGACAAACATGTCCGGCCAGCCGTCGTTGTCATAGTCGCCGACCGCGACACCCATTCCGAAATAGGCGCCGGAAACTCCGGCCTTTTCCGTAACGTCGGTGAATGTACCGTCTCGGTTGTTCTTGTACAGCGCATTGCGAACGGGTTTCGCTGGCTTCCAGAAATCGCTGGGGCCACTATTCACGAAAAAAATATCCATCCATCCGTCGTTGTCGTAATCGAGAAAAGCGCAGCCGGGGCCCAGAGCTTCGGGCAAAAATCGGCTGTCCGACATGGCATTTTCATGGACCCAGCTGATTCCGCTTTTCGAGGCGGGCACCTCTACGAATAGAGGCTCTTTCTGGCCAAAAGCTTTTTGCCTACCCAAAAGGTGGGCCGCACCGAACGCGGATGCCAGGCGAAGCCATTGTCTTCTAGTCAGATTCATGGAGAAACTATTGTGCCTTAACTCCGGGCTGCTTGGCCTGCGCTTCTGCAGTCAGCTTTACAACGATGTCCCGCTCTCTTTTTCCTTCAATCGGGCGCTTAAGCCGGTAGTAGGCAATCGACAAAGAAACGTGGGCCTCGGTGAACTGCGGAGATTCCTTCACCAGGGCCTCGAGTGCTCGCCTCGCGTCTTCAGTTTTGTTCTGATCGAGAGCGATTAATGCCAACTGATAGCGCACCGCCGGGTCGCCCGGTTTCGTTTGCAAAGCCTGGTTGAAATAGCGGCTGGCGTCGGCATAATTCTGTTCTTGACGCAGCAGCGCGCCGATTTGAAGGTTCGCTTCGTAGTTGAAAGGATCAGCGGCCAGTTCAGACTTGTATTCCGCCAAAGATTGGTCCGAATCCCCGGTAAGCTGTAGCGCCTTCGCGTAGAGGACGTGTACTTGGGGCAGATTCGGATTCAAAGCAACCGCTTTCGCAAATTCGTCGCGCGCTCCGGCAAAATCGGCGACATTCATCTTGGCGCTCCCCATCATCAAATGCGCTTCCGCCGAGTCTCCATTTCTCAGAATTCGATCCACTAAGACTTGCCCGGCCTCGACCTGCTTGTCATGGATGTAGGCGGTTCCCAGCATGTAGGCGATGGCCATGTCATCCGGATGGTCTCGTTCGGCGGGTTTTAAAACACGGATGACGTCTTTGTCCTGGCCCATCCTTAAGTAGCAGTCGGCCAGCAGTAGAACCGCTTGCTGGTTTGCAGGCTCTTCGGCATGCACCCGGCTCAGTTGCGTTACCGCATCGGTAATTCGCCCCATCTTGTAATAGGCCAGTGCGAGATTAAGTCTGGCGCCGGGAAGCGCTGGGGATTGTTTGAGGGCAATTTTGTATTCCCCGACAGCTTCCTCGAAGCGACCCAGCCCAGCCAGGGCCGCGCCCAGATTGGAATGGATCGCAGTGGCTTCAGGATGAACCTTTAGGAATTGCTGGTACTCAGGGACCGCGCCTGCCAGGTCGCCCGCCTGTTGCTTGCCTAGCGCGTCCTGGACTAATGCCTGTGGAGTTTGTGCCCGCACCGTTCCACACAAACCCAGAGTCAAAAGGAAAGTAATTCTCCACATGGCGAAGCTTGAGCCTGTCCTGAACCAGTTTACAGAGAAACAAAAAAAATGGAATGGCCGAAGCCATTCCATTTTGTTAGTCCAATCTGCGGCTAGAAGTAGAACTTGACGACCAGTTCCACCACGCGAGCACCTTGTTTGGTGGTCGCTTTGCCGAAGTTAGTATTGGTCTGAGTAATCGTCCCGGTGGTCGGGTCCTGAGTGAACTGCAAAGTCAGGTTACCGCTGTCCGGGAACGAGTACAGAGGATGGTTCAGGAAGTTATAAGCCTGAATCCGGAACTGCAACCGTTTCGACTCTGAGATTGCGAAGTTCTTGAACAGCGCAAGATCGGAATCGAAGTATCCCGGGCCGTACGATACCGGGAGAAGAGTTGGCCCGTTCTGACCGACCACCGTGGGGGCCGCGAAACAGTTCGGGTTGATGTATTGATGAGAGGTCAAACCCGAATTCGGATTGCAAGTCACGATCGGATTCAGCTGGACTGCATTGGTGCCCAAAATGGATTGATTGTTGATCTGAATCCCGGTTGGGTTCGCGACGCTGATCGAACCGGGAATGATCGAGTTGTTCAGCTGCATGTTGTAATCGCTGTTGCCATTCATGCCGCCGCTAAAGGTGAGGTTGGCGCCGCTCTGCAACTGGGTGATCCCGGAGATTTGCCAGCCGGCTGTGGCACCGGCTAGGAATCCGTGGGCGTGTAGCGGGTTCCCTAAATCGACCGAGTATGCAAGGTTGAGCAGCTGTCTTCGATCGGTCGGTTGGATACCGTAGTTGCTTTGCAGATTGAAAGGGTTAATCGTTGCCGAGCCGTTCGGACTGTTGCCAGTAACAATCCCTAATGCTTTTTGGTAGGTGTAGTTTGCCTGCAAGGTATAGCGGCCCGCCTGACGTCCCCAGGTTACCTGTAAGGAATTGTAATTCGCATAGAGAGAGTTGGTTGTGATGTTTACGTCACCGTACCCTTCGCCGGTCGTCGGATCGTTCAACGGTCGATAGAAATTCGGATTCGCCGTCGCAGGATTCGACGCACTGAGCATTGCGCCTAGCGGAACCAGGTTGATGTTGCTTCCGTAACCGCCGGTATTTTGTATGTCTCGAGTTCGGTTTCCTAAGTAGGCGACTTCCAGCAAACTGCGAAATGGAGTTCGCTGCGCGACGGTAAAGCTGTAGCTGTCGGTATAGGGTTGTTCGTCGTCCGTGGAATCGACAGCTGCAGGTGCGGCTGGAGCTGCCGTGAACGGAATGCTGGACAAATTCTTGGCAAACAGTGGTCCGCCGACGGTTACTGGAGTTAAAGTGACACTGGCCGAACCGGCGGATGCGTCGAGCCCGCTGGTGAATTGACCAGAATGGTAGTAGAAGCGTCCCCAGCCGCCACGAAGCACCGTCTGACCGGTACCAAGAAGGTCATACGCAGCGCCAACGCGTGGTTGCCAGAACGCAAATCGAGTGGGGAATCCTCCCAGCGGAACTGAGTTGTCTTTTGAATGCCACTCGAAGCCGCAGAAAGTTCCGTTAGGCGGGGCTGCCGCGCAACTCGGACTGTATTCGGACTTGTTAAATATCGAGTATCCAAACTCCTCGTCGTCCACCCAGGGCGAAAAATGGGTGAGACGCAACCCAAGCTCGAGGGTAAGTTTCTTGCTGACCTTCCACGAATCCTGGGCGAAGCCCTCAACCGTGTTATACGAAATGTCGTAGATGCGATTGAAATTCGCTTCGGTATAGCTGGACATATTCCCGGTCAACATGTCGGCGTAAGCGTTGCCGTATGTGTCGACGGGGTTGGCCGAGGGAACGAATTGCAGATAGCCGTTGGTGTCATTATTGGCCGGCTGCGTATTTCGAATCCACTCATAGAAGAATCCTGCCTTAAATGTGTGGTTTCTGAATACTTTGGTGAAGGTGTCGCTCACGCTCGGCATGTACTTGTCGGCGTACAAACCTTGGCTTGCTCCTCCAGCTTCGAATCCGCCGGGGTTAAATATCAAGGCCGCTTCGCCCGAGTTGCCACTGCCGCCAAACGAAGGTATCTGCGCAATGCCATTATTGAAAAGTCCGGTGTAAGTGTAGCCCGCGGTCGCGCGGGAGACCTTCGTGGGATCTGCAAAAACGTTGGGGAATCCGACAAAGGTGTAAGCCATGACGGTTTCGTTGGTCATGGTCGGACTGAACACGTGGGTGATCGTTCCGGACCAGGACTTGGAAACGTTTTTGCCCTCAATGGGAGAGGGATAGGGAACCTGATCGGATTGCCGCCACCATAGCCCTACTGGGAACTGTTGGACCTCGTTTTGGAAGTTATAACGGACGAAGATTTTGGTATTGTCGCTCAAGTTGTAATCGATGCGCGTGACCGATTGCTTATTGTTCTGATCGAAGATTTCCGCCTGTGCGTAGTTGTAAGGGCTGCCCATCGTGGGCGTTACGTTGGGCGCCGGATATAGCTTCATCAGGGCCTGCATGTTGGGATCAATCATGCCGGCGGGAATTTGAGTCCCGCCAAACGTGGCCAACCCGTTCGGATTGAGATAGCTTTTCTGGGGCGGAGTGTAGGTGCTCGGCCATTCCTTGTCGACCTCGGAATTTGAGAAGTCGCCGGTTTCTTCCGCTGGGGTCGGAACGATGGCTCGCAGCAAGCCAGTGTCGAGAGTTTGGTGATAGTACTCAAATCCTGTGAAGAAAAATAGTTTGTCGCGATTCCTGTTGAAATTTGTATGGGGGATCGGGATGGGCCCGCCCAGCGTGCCGCCGGGGTAGTAGTAGGAGTTCGCGGGTTGCGACACTCCAGTGAAGTTATTCAGCCAGTCATTTGAATTCAGTACATGGTTGCGGGCCGAGAAAAATGCGCTGCCGTGATAGGAAGAACCACCGGCCTTGGTAGCGGACGTTATGACCACAGGGCCTTTTTGGTTCTCAGCGCTGAAATTCGAAGTGAGAACTTTGAACTCCTGCACGAAATCCGAGTTCGGATTGACTGGAGTATCGCAGTTGCAGCCCGGGTCGGATACGTGTGCTCCGTCCGCGGTGATATCCAAACTGTTTACCGGCAAGCCGTTGTACGAAAAAGCCGCATTCAACGGACTTTGACTGCCGGAATCGCCGTTGGCATTGATGCCGATAGTCTGGCCGTTATAATTTGCTTTATTCTGCGTTCCGTTGGCGATACCAAAGCCGGGAACAATCTTGATGTATTCAGCGGCGTTGCTGCCCACTTGCGTGAAATTTTGTAGTTCCTTGGTTTCCAGGGTGAACGACTTTTCACCGGAATCGATAGTCGCCACGGCCATGTCTTGCGCAGCTGTGACTTCAACAGTCTCGGTGCTTGAACCCAAAACCAGGTTGACGTTGACGTTTCGCCGCTCGCCACCACCCAGTTGGATCTGGTCGTCCTTGTGGGACTTGAAGCCTTTGGCCTCAACCGTGAGTGAGTAGGAGCCGACCGGGACCGATGCGAAGGTAAAATAGCCGTCGCCGTTGCTGATCGTGTCGCGCGCCGAACCCGATCCTACGTCTCGCAAAGTGATTTTGGCGCCGGGTATTACTGACGAAGAAGGGTCGGAAACGACACCGGTCAGCGTCGCGAAAATACCCTGTCCCCATAGGCTGGTTGACAAGAGTGCCCACAGCGATACGATGCGAAAAAGCTTCCCCGGCTTAGACATCGAAACCTCCACCTAATCGATTTTCTTGGAGCAAAACCGCACGCAGTCTGCTCGTAGCAATGAAGCGTTGTCAAGCAATTTGTTTTCCCTGAGCGTGATTATTTCCAGCTGTATCCCAAAAGTACAACTGGCAGATTTTTCGCCCCGGCAACTCCCGAATGGATTCGCGCGAGCGGCCAGGAATCTTGATTTCGCGGCCCGGAGTTTAGGGTGAGGGCTTTGAGGAAGGAAGTATCACAAAGTACAGATACCGCTACACGGTCAAGTCCTTGTCTTGCATGCCTCTTCGAGGCCATGTTACTTTTTGTTACGAATTGTTACATGGGTGCTCTTACATGGTTGAGCGAGAGCAATTTTTGGGGCAGGTCGATCGTCTCTGCGCCAGTGACATACTCCACGGCTCGGAATCCCTCTGCCGTCTGCTTCGCTATCTGGCCCAGAAAGAACTGGAAACTCCCGGAGTTCACGTCAAGGAATATCAAATTGCCACCGAGGTCTATGGACGCCCAGCCGATTTTGATCCCCAGGCCGAATCAACCATTCGTGTGCAAGCGGCCCGCTTGCGGGGAAAACTCGGTGAATATTATTCCTCGGCGGGTCTGCTTGATCCGTTAATCGTAGAGTTGCCGCGAGGTTCCTACTCACTGCAATTTCGTCATCGCGCGCCTGCGAGCCGCGGAGCGGATAATGAAGCAACAAGTCAGTTAACCGATCAACGGGTCGCGCCGAAGGCGTCAGGAGCTTTGCTAATCGCGCTCACGCTGCTCTCCGTGTTAGTGATGATTCTGGCGGCGGGGCTGGCCATCGTTGCCCACCAAAAGAAAGCCATACAGGCGGGTTTGCTGCCTTCCGAGCCGGATCCAGCTACCCAGGCCTTCAGCGTATTCTGGCGACCGTTTCTCAAGGGGCCAGAGACCCCGCTGGTGGTCTTCAGCAATGCCGCATTTATTGGCCGGCCGGAAACCGGAATGCGCTATTTCAATCCGCAACGTGATACCAGAAGTCAGATATGGGACCACTACACCGGCGTCGGCGAAGTGCTGGCAGTTCATGATCTGGACCAGGTCTTTGATGGGCTGCATCAACGCATCCGAGTTAAGCGTGGCAGTCTGTTCTCTCTGGATGATGCGAAAAACAACGACCTCGTTTTTCTAGGTTCGCCTTCGGAGAACCTGACACTGTCGGAATTGCCAGGCATGCGGGAATTTGTGTTTGAACGCTTGACCGATGGGCCCAGAAAAGGAGATCTGGCAATCGTCAACGTTCATCCTCGCGCGAATGAGCCCAAATCGTTCGTGGCCAGTCCTTCCGGAACGCCCATCACGGAAGACTATGCCGTGATTGCGCTGATGCCGGGATTGAATCCGGCGCGGTCATTGTTAGTTTTGGCGGGCACCACAACCTTCGGGACACAGGCGGCCGTGGAGTTTGTTTGCCGGCGTAACTCGGTCGAGGCGATTCTTGCGCAACTTTCCGCGTCTTCTACCACCGACCTCAAGCCGTTTGAAGCCGTGGTGCGAGTCAAGATTGCCATGGGCGTTCCGGTGGGAATGGAATTGGCGGCGGTGCGAAAGCGTATGTGAGTATGGTTTACCGCGCGATCGCGATCTCGCCCCGGGATCGAGCAGACAAGGTGACTGAGACCGTTCCCGCTGCCGAGTCAAACTGAAAATCTGTGAATGCCTTCCCATCGAGCGAGAGTTCGTGCGGTTGGCTGCTCACGCCGAAAAAAACAATCTTCATCGAGTTCCACCAGGGTTTGTAATTTGCCTCGGGGGTGGAAAAAGTAAAGCGCAGGGATTCCGGAAGGGAATCACAGGCAAACTGCATTCGCAAAAACTCTCCGCGAGTGTAGGCGAGAGTATTACCATCATCCTGATATAGCGACCCGCGGCAATCCGGCCCGGGATAAACCGATATTTGCAACGGTCCCTGTGGCTGTTCGTCAGTGTTCTGCACCACCGGTTGCTCCGGCAGCACCGTTCCGCCACGCACGTACACGGGCAAAACGTCGAGTGCCGGCTCGACATTTTGAGATCTGCCTTCAATCTTTTTTCCGGTCCAGAAGTCATACCAAACGCCTTGAGGCAGCATCACCTCGTAGGCACCAACGGTTTCAACGACCTTAGGGGCAACTAGAAGATCTGCTCCGAACATGAATTCAGTGTCGATAGTTTGCAGAGTTTTATCCTGAGGGAATTCCAGGAACATGGGACGAATCAATGGAATCCCGGTGCGTGAGCTTTCCTCCATGCCGGTGTAAATGTAAGGCAGGAGTCGATAGCGGGTTTCAATATAACGCCTCCGGATGGCCTCATGCTCCAGACCATCCACCCAAGGTTCGCGGTCACGGCTTCCCTTGGTTGCATGATTGCGATAGATCGGGTTGAAAACGCCCAGTTCCATCCAGCGCGTCAACAATTCCGGAGTTGGGCTGCCGGCAAAACCACCAATGTCATCGCCCACCAACGAATAACCCGACAGGCCAAGATTCATCAATTGCGGAAGGGACATCCGCATGTGGTTCCAGGTGCTGCTGTTGTCGCCAGTCCAGGTCGAGGCATAACGCTGGGTGCCGGCGTATGCCGCGCGCGTAAGCACAAATGGCCGCAGATCAGGTTGCAACCGCAGCAGGCCTTCGTAGGTGGCACGAGCGTTTTCCATCCCGAAGACGTTATGGATCTCGCGATGATCGGTCTTGCGGCCTTCAACACTATGCACGGTGTCGAGCGGCATGGTCTTGTCGGCACGCTCGAAAACCGACGGCTCATTCATATCGTTCCAGAATCCGCGAATCCCCATTCTTACGAAATCCGTGTACAACGTTCCCCACCATTTGCGGACGATGGCGCGGGTGAAATCCGGGAAGACACTGTCCCCCGGCCAGACTTTGCCGACGAAAACGGACCCATCTGGATTGTGCACGAAATAATCGCCTTTGATCCCCTCGTCGTAAGGTTTGTAGCCCGGTAGCTTCGCCAGGTGCAGATCGGTGATGGCGACAATTTTGAAACCCTCGGCCCTCAGGTCCGTCACCATGCTTTCGAAAGTCGGAAAGCGTTCGCGGTCGATGGTGAAGGGGCGATTGTTTTGCTGATAGTCGATATCGAGATAAATGACATCGGCCGGGATCTTGCGTTTGCGAAATTCACCGGCGACTTCGCGCACACGGGCTTCCGGAAAGTAACTGTAGCGGCACTGCTGGAATCCCAGCGCGAATAGCGGCGGAAGAGGAGTTCGGCCCACCAAAGTTGTGAAATCCTCGACCACGCGCTTGGGATCGGGGCCGTAGAAGAAGTAATAGTCGAGTTCGCCGCCTTCCGATCCAAACGAATAGAAATCGTTGGATTCTTTGCCGAAGTCGAAATTGCTGCGATAAGTATTGTCGAGAAATATTCCGTAGGCAGAGCCGGCGCGCAACGCCAACAAGAACGGAATGGTTTTATAAAGAGGATCGGTGGATTCCTGCCAGCCGAACGCGTCCGTGTTCCACATGGTGAAAGAGATATTGCGGTGGTCAAGCGGGCCGGCTTTGTCTCCCAGACCGAAATAGTGCTCGTCTTCCGGCATCGACTTCCACACCCGAAAAGCGGTGTCGTTGAAAGATGCGGGGTAGTGGGGCTGGTCCTGTGAGATGACTTTGCCTGCGGAATCAAAAAAAATCAGGCGCAGCGGCGTGCGCATAATCCGGACTGTGACGGCGCCCGCATTGACCGTTACCTCACCGGCGGTCTGTTGCACGCGGACATTGCTGGGTTGGGGAAATACGTTTGGCAGGACGGCAAATGAATGCTCGGGCGGGAAGCTGCTGCTCCGGGTATAGCGAACACGCACTACGTTCGAGGAAAGGACCTGAACCCGAACTCCGCCGGCGGCGGCGAGAACCTGCACGCCATCCGGCAACACTTCGACACCAGTGACGTTTCCAAGGCTTTGCCACCCTCCACTGGCATGGAGCCCAGTCGCTGCCACCAGCAGACAAAAACCGATAACGCACTTTGGGACATTCATGTGGATTGTGCCTTACAACTTCACTGTCTTCCCAGTATTTGCCGCCTCGTAAATTGCGGTGATGATCTTGAGATCGCGCAGCCCTTCTTCGCCGGGCGTGAGCGGTTCCTTGTTTTGCATTACGCACTCCGACATGTGGTCCATTTCGGACGCAAAGTGATCGCGCTCGGGCAGTTCAATGTCTTCGAGAGTATTTCCGTGATGCCTATGCATTCGCAAACCGCTGTACCAGGTAGCCGGGTCCAACTCAACCCAGCCTGTCGAACCTACGGCGCGGTAGTGACTTTGCTGAAAATAACCGTAGCTGGAAGTGCAATTCGCCAAAACTCCGCTGGGAAAGCGCAGTTGAAAATTAACATTCTCTTCGACTTCCTTAAAGCGGGGATCGTTCGGAGTGCTGTACATCATTGCGTTCACTTCAGTGGGTTCCTCGCCGGACAAATAGCGGGCAGCATTGAGCGCATAAATGCCGATGTCCATCATAGAGCCGCCACCAGCCATGGTCTTGTTCAAGCGCCACTGTTTGGGATCGCCCTGGGGAAATCCCGCGTCCGCCAGAATGACTTTCAGCGGACCGAGTTCCCCTGAGCGCACGATGCGGATGGCTTCCTGATTGTAGGGCTCATAGCGGCAGCGGTAAGCGATCATCAACTTTCGGTCATCTTTGCGTGCGGCATCGATCATCTGCTGACATTCAGCTGGCGAATTCGCCATAGGCTTTTCGGAAAGCACATGCTTACCTGCCTGAAGTCCACGCACTGTATATTCCGCGTGCATGCCATTGGGCAAAACAATATAGATGACATCGACTTCGGGATTGTCTTTGATCGAATCGTAATTCTGATAGTTGTAGATATTTTTCGGGTTCACGCCATAGCGCAAAGCCAGCTTATTTGCTTTGTCCGGATGGCCGCTGACCAGCGCAACGACCTTCGATTTCTCGCATTTCGCGAACGCCGGGAGGATCTGATTGATCGCAAGACTCCCGAGTCCCACGACGGCCCAGCCGAGCTTCTTGCCCGGAGGGTCAGGAACTACAAGCTGTGCCGAAGCATCCTTGAGCAGCGCTCCGGCCACGTTCGCCGCCAGCAGCCCCTGGCCTATCTTTCCAATGAATCCACGTCGAGTGATTCCCGAATCTGACATGATTCGATCCCCTCTATTTCGAGTTCTGCTGTTGGTGAATTTCCGCCAGCTTCTTTTTTAGATACTCCTGGTATTCCGCTTTCAACTTTGGATCGCTGGGCGAACCATAGATTTCGCTCGACTTGTATTTGCCTTCGGCGAATTTCATTTTCGTCCACTCGTCGTGGATGTGGGTTTCGTCCGCATGATCCAGGACTTCCTGCACGAACTGCGGCGGCACGAAATACACGCCTTCGCGATCGCCTACTACGAGGTCGCCTGGCATCACGGTTACCCCGCCGATGCGTACTGGAACGTTGATGCCGGTTAACATGACGTTGCCGATCGGCGTGGGATCGACGGCCTTGAAATAAGCCGGCATGTCGATTTCTGCAATCCCATCCAGGTCGCGGACGCTACCGTCCACTACAAGTCCGCCGCTCTTGGTGGCTTCCTTTACATAGAAGAAGAGATTGTCGCCAACGATCGTCCCGCCCACCTTTTTGCCGAACAGATCGACGATCAGAACGTCACCCGGTTGCAGCATGTCGATTGCAGTCTGATTCATTAGACGCGGCAAGCCATGCGCTTTGGCTTTCGCCTGCGCGACCTCATCGACATCTTCTCTCACCGGCATGAACTGGACCGTGAAGGCGCGGCCCACCATGGTTTTTCCCGGATGCAGAACTTGGAAACCGTCCGCGTATTGGTTGTTAAATCCCTTCTCCTGCAGCACCGCCCAAACTTCCTCCGAGGAAAGGCCTTTTGCTCTTTCGATCAAATTGTCGGGAACTTTGGGACGTCCATCTGGCAGACGATCGAATGGGTTTTTCGCGGTGTAGTCGATAAGGTCCTGTTTGGAAAAAGTAAGGAGTTGACCTGAAGCCGTGGTGGGAGCGAGAAGCACAACTGCGCTAAGACCAAAGGCCGCAATGGGAATCAACCGAACGACGCTGCGAGAAATCCAGTTCATCGACAACCTCCGAGTGGGATCGCGCACCGAAACTCTCAAATCAAGAGTGATTTGTCAAACCCGAATCTTTCGTCGTCAGCTTACAATCTTTGGCGGCAACCCGCCATGAACATTTTTAAACAGATTTTATCGCCGCCTCGTAGAAAATCGATTTTGAAGTGAAGGGATTGTGCGCGTATATTGAAAACCGCCAATCCGTTCAGAAAACTCAGGAGAGGATCAATTTGCCATGAGCAACAGCAAAAGCAGCGGTTTCAATCGTCGTGATGTGATGAAGGCATCGGCTATGGCTTTGGGCGGCGGTCTCCTGATGGGCGCGCCGATGGAGGCGTATCCCAAGGCGGTGAACACCAACTCCGCTCCTTCCACTCTGAAAATCACAGACCTTCGCGTAGCCACGATTGTGAAACCCGGGCCGAGTCCCTGTCCCCTCATTCGAATCGATACCAATCAAGGCGTGTACGGACTGGGCGAAGTCCGCGATGGCGCGAGTGCGACTTATGCTTTATTCCTGAAGAGTCGCCTCGTCGGCGAGAACCCGCTGCAGCTTGACCGGATTTTTCGCAAGATCAAGCAATTCGGCGGCCACGCCCGCCAGGGCGGCGGCGTGTGCGCCATCGAAATGGCGCTTTGGGATATTGCCGGCAAAGTTTACAACGCGCCCGTTTACGCCATGGTTGGGGGGCAAGTTTCGCGACAAAATTCGTGTTTATGCCGATACCACCGAATCCGACGATCCCAAAGTCTTTGCGCAGCGCATGAAAGAGCGCAAAGAAGTAATGGGGCTTACCTGGCTAAAGATGGATTTAGGAGTCGAGATGGTTTCCGGGACGCCGGGTACGTTGACCGCGCCTTCCGACCAGACCCAATGGGAAGATACCCAGATCGAGCATCCGTTCTTGGCGCGGGAAGTCACCGACAAGGGAATCGCAATGCTTGAGCAATATGTCGCAGCGGTACGTGACGCGGTGGGCATGGAAATCCCGCTCTCCATGGACCACCTCGGACATTTGGGCGTGAAATCGATCATTCGCCTCGGCAAGGCATACGAGAAATATAATTTGTCCTGGATGGAAGACGTGATTCCCTGGACTTACACCGATCTGCTGAAACAGATTTCCGACGAAAGCCCGACGCCCATTCTCACCGGCGAAGATATCTATTTAAAGGAATCGTTCAAAGTCTTGTGTGAAAGACACGCGGTCAGCAAGATTCATCCCGACCTCGCCACATCGGGCGGAATTCTTGAAACGCACAAGATCGGGGATATGGCCGAAGAATACGGTGTACCGATGGCCATGCACTTTGCGGGAACGCCAGTCAGTTGTATGGCAAACGTCCACTGCGCTGCGGCCACAAGGAACTTCCTTGCTCTGGAAAACCACTCGCTCGACGTTCCCTGGTGGTCGTCGATGGTGCAGGAATATGTAAAGACGCCGATCGTCAACCACGGATGGATTGAAGTTCCAGATCGTCCGGGTCTGGGAGTAACGCTCAACGACGACGTGTTGCGACAGCATCTCGCGCCCGGCACCGGCTATTTCGATCCCACCCCGGAATGGGACCACGAACGCTCGTGGGACCGGCTCTGGAGCTAGAGCGGGTTAAAACGGGGAAATGAAATGGTGCCCGGGACCGGAATTGAACCGGTACGTCTCTTTCGAGACCCGGGATTTTAAGTCCCGTGCGTCTGCCAATTTCGCCACCCGGGCAGGGTTGAATGGACGAACTTTATTTAGAATGTCGGCTTCGAAGCAGCGGAAATTGTAGCAGGAACCTCGAGTTTGCCGGAGACCAGGGCCGCATTTTGGGGGATGCTATTTTGCCTCCACCGGGCTTCGGCGGACGCATAAAACCAAAATCCCGCCGATGAAAAGATTCACCAGTAACCATGTCAGGCCCGCAGCGAATGAGCCTGTTCGAGATTTAAGGTAACCCATGATAAAGGGGCCTGCGAACCCGCCCAACCCCCCGATACAATTGATCAAGCCGATAGAAGCAGCTGCGGCGGTTTCACCCAGCAAAGCAGTCGGAAGGGCCCAGAATGTGGGTTGATACGCATTGATGAATGCGGCGAAAAGAATAAAAAAAACTAATTGGATCCAAATGTGCGCACCGAACGCCAGAGCTAATACCAAGGACGCTGCGGCGAGAAAAAGTGATCCCGCCGTGTGCCAGCGTCGCTCTCTGGTGCGATCCGAGTGCCAGCCATTTAGCACCATCGCGATCAGTCCGGCAAAATAGGGAATCATCACCAGCATGGTTACGGTTGTAGTGGAGAGTCCCGAGGCCCGCTTGAGGATGGTCGGGAACCAAATAATGAATCCGTAAATCCCGGTACTACCCATGAAGTAAACCAACGTGAGCAATAGGACGTCCCGATTGGTCAGCGCCTGCCAGATGGTATAGGAACGACGTGCCGTTTTTCGAGCTTTCTCTCGCTCCAATTCGCCGGTAATCCAATCGGATTCGTCCGTATTCAACCAGGCTGCCTGCTTCGGCCAGTCCGTCAGATAGAAAAGGGTGACTACGCCGAACACTACCGCGGGGATACCTTCGAGAATGAATAGCCAGCGCCACCCTTGTAATCCATACCAATGAATTTTTAAAATTTGCCCTGCAAGAGGAGACCCAAAAACATTGGAGAGCGGGATTGCTGTCATGAATACTGCGATCGCTTTGGCGCGATCTTCATGGCGAAACCAATGAGTGAGATAGACGATAACGCCGGGGAAAAAACCGGCTTCCGCCATACCGAGCAGAAATCTAGCCGTATAGAATTCGCGAGACGTGTGGACCAATCCCACCAAAACGGTGATGAAGCCCCACGAAATCATGATGCGGGCGATCCATCGCCTTGCACTCCAGCGCTCGACGATGACGGCCCCGGGAATTTCCAGCAAAACGTAGCCGATAAAAAAAATCCCCGCACCCATGCCGAAGACACGATCGCTGAACCCGAGATCGTGAGACATTTCGAGCGCGGCGTAGGCCACGTTCACGCGATCCAGGAAAGCAATCGCATACAGCAACCACAAAAAAGGAAGCAAGCGCCGCGCGATGCGCCGTCTGGCACTCTGTTCGACGGTCAGGGTCGATCGACCCGATGTGGATTCAACGCGCAGAATAGTGCTTCGTATATTGGGTGCGGGAGTTAAGAATGTCGAAGCTTCCGTCAGACTGGGCGGTCAGCTCCAGGTAATTGCCTGCATCGGGACCATCTGGATTCGCAATGAACTGGTTCGGGACATTGTGCGCCGCGCCACCCTCTTCGGAATAATGCAGCTGCCAGAGATTTTCGAGGCCCGGAGAGGTTTCGATGACGTCCCAAACCGCAGGCGTTCCGCCCTTCTTGGCTCCGTTGTCCATGACCGCGACCCGGGGTGCAAGTCCATAAACAAACGGCGCGCTGCTGCTCTGCCCCCATCCGTGATGAGAAACGATGTAGATATTGACCTTTCCGATCTTGTTCACCGGACACATCAACTCCAGTTCCTTGTCCTTGGTGAGATCGCCTAGATCGATAATTCGTAGCTTGCCAAAAGTAATAAGCGTGCCTAGAGAACGCAAATTCTCTGTCTTGTCCGCAGCGACTGATGGGGTGTCCTTGCAAGCCGGGTTCTCTTTTCCCGCGCCCGGAAGGGGCTTGTCGATCAATGCGCCGTCGGCGCTTATGACAGTGGCGCTGATTCCTTGGGTCGGCAACGCATCTCCAGGCTTCACCGTAATGTGCTTGTATTTTCCGGTGGCCAATAATTGTTGATAAGCCTTCCATCCTGTGACCGTGTCGGGATCGGTGCTCTCGCGATTCTCGCCGTGGTCAATGAACGTTCCCACCGGAATGCGCGCCACCAGTTGAGGAACGCCACCCACGTGATCGGTGTGGAAATGAGTAATTAAGACATAATCAATCTTGTCGACGCCGGCTTTTTTGGCCGCTGCAACAATTCGATCAGCGTCGCGGCCATTGTTGTCCGGCCAACCGGTGTCGATCAATAGCGACTGTCCGGCTGGCGTTACGAACAGTGTCGACTGTCCGCCCTCAACATCGATGAAATAGATTTGCAATGCTTTGCCGGCCGGAGCGGCCCAGAGCGGAGATGCGATGCAGAAGACGACTGCAAGAATTGCGCCGAGCGCCATGGAAATGCGTTGGATGGAACGGTGCACTAAATCGAATTTGGACGAAGCCAGAATCATCATGATCATTCCGAATTCCGCTGGAGATAGTCACAGAGATCATCCTTCCAGTTCTTCATTCCGTCAAGTTGAGATTACGTTTACCCCGCATCCTGCGCTATGATTTGGCGTCTCTTATAATCAAGACTGCTTCTTCAAAAGTAATGCCAGTACCAATCAGGAGAACAATGAAAAAGTTGCGCAGCCAGGAATGGTTTGGACGGCACGGCAAAGATGGGTTTATCTATCGGAGCTGGATGAAAAATCAGGGTTGGCCTCAGGACCTTTTCGACGGCCGCCCGGTGATCGGTATCTGTAATACCTGGTCAGAGTTGACCCCCTGCAATGCCCACTTCCGCGAGATCGCTGAATTTGTAAAACGCGGAGTCTGGGAGGCGGGTGGCTTCCCTCTGGAATTTCCCGTCATGTCGCTGGGTGAGACGGTGATCCGTCCCACCGCCATGCTTTTTCGAAATTTGGCAAGCATGGACGTAGAAGAATCGATCCGCGGTAATCCCCTGGATGGCGTGGTCTTGCTGATGGGTTGCGACAAAACGACGCCATCGCTTCTGATGGGAGCTGCATCGTGCGGACTTCCGACTATCGGTGTGTCGGGCGGGCCCATGCTTTCCGGAAAATTCCATGGCCGCGATATCGGATCGGGCACCGGTCTCTGGCAAATGTCCGATCAAGTCAATAAAGGAGAGATGACGGTCGACGAATTTCAGGAAGCCGAGAGTTGCATGCATCGCTCGAAGGGCCACTGCATGACCATGGGCACAGCATCGACGATGGCAAATATGGTCGAAGCGCTGGGTATGAGTTTGCCTGGGAATGCGGCCATCCCGGCGGTCGATGCTCGTCGCAACCGGCTCGCTCAATTGACCGGCCGCCGCATCGTGCAGATGGTAAAAGACGATTTGACTATCTCGCAAATTCTGACTCGCGCGAACTTCGAAAATGCGATTCGAGCCAATGCGGCGATCGGAGGCTCGACCAACGCCGTGATTCATCTCATCGCACTCGCCGGGCGGGTTGGGGTTCCGTTGTGTATGGACGATTTCGAGCGGCTCGGCGCCGAGTTGCCTTGCCTGGTCAATCTTCAGCCTTCGGGGAAATATCTGATGGAGGATTATTTCTATGCCGGAGGATTGCCGGCCGTCCTCCGCCAGTTGGGCGAAGCTGGAGTGCTCAATCGCGATGCGATGACTGTCAATGGAAAATCCATTTGGGAAAATGTTACGGACGCGCCGTGTTGGAACCGCGATGTCATCCACGAATTTTCTGATCCCTTCAAAGCCAACGCGGGGATAACGGTTCTGCGGGGAAATCTAGCTCCCGATGGCGCCGTGATCAAAGTTTCCGCAGCAAGCCCGCATTTGTTGCACCATCGTGGCCGGGCCGTGGTTTTCGAAACCATCGAGGACTTCCATGCCAGAATCAATGACGACGCATTGGATATCGACGAAAATTGCATTATGGTGCTCAAGAATTGCGGACCTCGAGGTTATCCGGGAATGGCCGAAGTCGGCAACATGCCTTTGCCGCCAAAGCTTCTACGCCAGGGCGTCACGGACATGGTCCGCATTTCTGATGCCCGTATGAGTGGGACCGCCTACGGTACCGTCGTGCTGCATGCTTCGCCGGAAGCCGCTGTGGGAGGGACGCTCGCGCTGGTTTGCTCCGGCGACATGATCACGCTTGACGTGGCAAAACGGGTGGTGCAATTGGAAGTCGATGAGGCAACACTGGCAGCCCGTCGGACGCAATGGGTGCCTCCGCCGTTACCGGGGCGGGGCTGGCTGCGGCTGTATGTTGAGCATGTTCAGCAGGCGGATAAAGGAGCGGACCTCGATTTCCTGGTCGGCAACAGCGGCTCCGCCGTCGCTCGCGATTCCCATTGAAGAAATCTCAAATAGCTCGGCTTTCCCTGGCGTAGCTTTGTGCCCTAGGCGGTTAATCGATTTAAGCATCAAGTTGCCCGAAAATCCCACTCACCCGCTATTCTGATTCCGTCATGAAATACCGATCTCTAGGCCGTACTGGTTGGAAAGTCTCCGAGGTTAGTTTTGGCGCTTGGGCCATTGGCGGCTCATGGGGCCACGTTTCCGATGAAGACGCGTTGGCAACCCTGCATCAAGCTATCGACAGCGGCGTGAATTTTATCGATACCGCCGATGTCTATGGTGATGGCCGCAGCGAACGCCTGATCGCGAGGCTCAAGAAAGAACGCAACGCGAAAGACGAAATCATCGTTGCCACCAAGGCGGGACGCCGTCTGCCCTGCCAAACGGTTGAGGGCTACAGCCGCGAGAATCTTTCCGGCTGGATCGAAGATAGTTTGCGCAATCTTGCGACGGATACGCTTGATCTTTTGCAACTGCACTGTCCGCCAACCGCGCTCTATTCGCGTCCGGAAGTTTTCGGTCTGCTCGATGATTTTGTGAAAGCCGGGAAGATTCGGTACTACGGGGTCAGCGTGGAGAAGGTTGACGAGGCTCTCACGGCGATCGAATTTCCCAACGTGCAGACGGTACAGATTATCTTCAATTGTTTCCGCCAGCGGCCGTCTGAAAAATTATTCCCGATTGCCAAGCAAAAACAGGTGGGGATTCTGGCTCGTGTTCCTCTTGCGAGCGGCTTGTTGACGGGGAAATTTCGTAGAGATTCTACGTTCTCAGCCGACGACCATCGTAATTTCAACCGTCACGGTGAAGCTTTTGACGTAGGAGAGACTTTTTCCGGCGTCGATTACAACCTGGGCCTGGAAGCAGTGGAAGAGATTCGCGGGCTCTTGCCTGCGGGCGTGTCCATGAGTCAGTTTGCGCTACGCTGGATTCTGATGTTCGATGCAGTTACATGCGCGATCCCCGGGGGCAAGCAGCCGGAACAGGTGGAGGACAACTGTCACGCCTCAGATTTGCCGCCCCTTACGCCGGAGACAATGGCCACAATTCAGCGAACCTATGCCGAGAGAATTCGGCCGCTAGTCCAAAATCGCTGGTGAACCCGTTCTTCGAAGAATTGCTTACGCCCCATGATCTTTGGCGGCATTCAAAGACGACTCAATCACCGCGGAGAAATCTTTCTCTCCATATCCATTAGCAATCGCTTGTTGGAACACCGCAAGGGCGCCTTTCGCAGTCTGCAAAGAAATTTCGTGGTGACTTCCTTCTTCGATGGCATAGGTGAGATCTTTCGCCATTAGCCGCAGAACAAAATTAGGAGTGAAGTCGCCGATTTTGGCGCGGGCAGAGAGCAGTTTGACCAGCGGGCTGCCAGGCGCGCCATTGGTGAGCACGGCGATTGCTTTGTCATGGTCAAGGCCGCTGGCATGAATGAATGCAGTCGCCTCTGCCAGTGACGCCACCTGCACTCCGGACATGAAGTTATTAATCAACTTCATGACGGCGCCACTACCGCTGGGGCCGAAATGGACAATGTCATTTCCAAGCACGGAGAGCACCGGTCTGGCGATCTCAAGTGCTGTCTCTGGACCTCCAACCAGGAAACGCAATTCGCCTGACGCAGCCTGTAACTTGCTGCCTGTGACCGGCGCGTCGAGCAGCTGACATCCTTTTTTACCAGCCGCGGCGGCAAGCTCTTTGACCCAATTCATCGTGACGGTGCTCGATTCGATCAACACAGAGCCCGGAGCAGTCCCTGTCAGCGCTCCATTTTCTCCAAGCCAAACGCTGCGGGCAGCGCCATCGTCGGAGAGCATGCTGATGATAATTTCAGATCGTGCAGCAGCCTCGTGCGGCGAACCCGCAACAAATGCGCCAGCGTCGGCAAAAGCCGTGCCCTTCTCTTGATTGCGGTTATAGATAGATAAGGGAAAATTCGCGGAGAGCAGACGCCCCGCCATTCCCGACCCCATCAGCCCAACGCCCAGAATTGTTACTCGCGGTTTCGTCATAATTTACTCAGAGCAACGGAATGACACGGACCAACGCAGGAATTTTCTTGCCAAGGTGCATCGGATTACGCAACGCGCGGCCGAAGCCGTCAAACCTGACTTGCATGACGTCCCCGTCGGCGATTTCAATGCCCTCGCCGAAACTCAAACAATCTGCCCCGAAAAAATGAACATGGATGTCTCCCGGCCGCCGGTGCGCTTCATATTTGAAGTGGTGATGCTCGATATTCTGCAGGCTATGGCACATCTCAGCTTCGCCGGTGCGGATTTGTTTTGTCCAGACGGCTTTCTCGCCACGCGAGATCGTCGCTTCACCCGGTACGGATTGAAATTCGGCATCGACCACCAGTTCCGGTCCCAGTGAACAGGTGCGCAGCTTCGAACTCGCGAGATTCAAGTAGTTATGTTTTTCAAATCGATGATCGGAGAATTCGTTGCCGCTGCTCATTCCTATTCGCCGCGGTTCGCCATCGGGGCCAATCAGATAAATCCCGGCGATTTCAGCTTCTTCGCCGCCGTCTTCGGCGTAGGGAGGAACATCGAGTGGTTCGCCGTGGGCCCGCAAAGTTGTACCAGTGCCCTTTGTAAAACCATTCAGGCGAAGTGCCGATATTTCCCGGGGTGGCCGCCCGCCTTCAATGCCCCAACGAAACATCTTCATGCTATCGGTCTCCGGTTCGGAAGTCGATGCATGCATGTTCTGCCGGTCGCGAGCGCTGCCCAGATGAGTCAGTCCGGTGCCGGAAACCAGGCAGCGGGCGGGCTCTTCAGGATGATCAATCGCAGGAAGAATGCGCCATTCGGAGTCGCCATTGTAGATGGCTGTCATATTCCAGCAAATCCTGGGTGACCCTTTGCCGCGCGGCCTCGGATCATTTAACTCCCGCCAAAATCGCGAGATTAGCCAGCGCATAAATCGACGAAACTTCACGCAACAGTCGAAGGTGCGGCTCTTCGACCAGCGCTACTCGGCGCGACGACTACCGTTTCTTATTTGTATCAGGCGCGTCATATCGTTCGAATGAACTTCACTCAGTGACTTCGAATTTTTCGAACGCTTTTTCGTTGATGGTCAATCCCAGTCCAGCGACACTCTTCGTCGAGATCGATGAATCCGTCTTTCGCGCTCGGCTCTCCGTTGAAGATATACCAGAACAATTCGTTGCCCACCTCCACATCGACCACGGGAAAATATTCCGCCATGGGGGAATTCAGGCTGGCCATGACCACGTGATAATTATGCATCTGCCCGGCGTGAGGAATCACAGGAACCGAATGAGCTTCGGCCAGCGCAGCGATTTTGCGGGCCTGGGTGATGCCGCCGACGCGATTGGTATCGAACTGGATGTAATCGACGGCGCGGGCTTCCAGCAATTCGCGAAAGCCGTACAAAGTGAACTCATGTTCGCCACCCGCGATGGGTATGCGTCCATACGATTTCAGCTCGGCATAGCCATGAATATCGTCGGGAATCACCGGCTCTTCGAGCCATCGCAGATTGAAAGGCTCGAGCAGCGGCAGCATGCGCTTGGCATAATCGAGCGTCCAGCCCATGTAAGCGTCGGCCATGACGTCGACGCCATCGCCGACCGCATTTCGCGACCGTGCGGACGAGATCCACGTTGCTCTGCATGCCTGCTGCCCCATCCACCGGCCCCCAACCGAAGCGCAGCTTCATGGCCTTGTAGCCCTCGGCCTTGTAGCGGCTCGCTTCCGCGGCCAACTCGTCGAGCCCGATGCTATAGAGACGGCTGGCGTAGACGGGAATTCGTGCCTTGGTCCTGCCTCCGAGCAGACGGTACACCGGCTGCTTCGCCGACTTCCCGAGAATGTCCCACAAAGCAATATCGACGGCGCTGATGGCAGTCATCCCGATGCCCTTGCGGCCGAAAGCCATCGTCTTGCGATACATATGCTGCCAGAGAAATTCGATGTCCCATGGGTCGGCACCAATCAGAAGCGGCTTGAGATACAGATCGATTACTTGCTTGGTGGCCTGAGGAGCGAGGGCCGCATTTCCGATTCCGACGTGGCCGTCATCCGTAAAAATTTCCACGACTAGCCAGCCATGGAAAGTAAACGTCGACATCGACCCTGAGGGCAGGGCCAGCAAATCCATCGGATTCGTGCAGAAATGCGGTGGCAAGGAAGCAGTCTTGCCATTCCATCGAACAACCCGTGTACGAATTCCCTTGATCTTCAAAGCGCAGCCTCGTAGCGAAGTTTTGGCCCAAAATCCAAAAGACGAACTGACGGAACAGTAATTAGAATTATGACAAAGGCGATGACATGAAATGTCGCGGCCAACGTAAATACCAATCCATATCCGAAACCGTGGTCCAGCAAATATCCGGCCAGTTGTCCGAATACGATTCCGCCCATCGCTCCTCCGAAACCGACAAGACCCGCGACTGATCCGACAACATTGCTGGGAAATAAGTCTGTCGGTAATACCATCACCAGGGTCGACCAGGACTGCTGCCCAAAATAGGCCAGACTAAATATCGCTATGGCCCAGGACACACGAACATGAGGCACGAGCAGGATGAATGGCATGACTGAGGCACTTAATCCGAGTGCGAGTTTTCTTGCCGTTCCCACCGAAAATCGCCGCTGTACCAGATAACTGGAAAAACCTCCGCCGACCAGGCATCCGATTCCAGAGGCGGCATAAGGAATCCATGCCAGCGTGCCGACTGCCTTAATGTCGAAACCACGCGCGTCATACAAATATTTGGGCAACCAGAAAAGATAAAAATACCAGGCCGCATCGCTCAAGAATTTTGCCGCCACCAGGCCCCAGGCCTCGCGGAGGCGAAGCAGGTGAATCCATGCTATTTTCCGCGAGGAAACTTCAGGCGCTGCCAGTAACTGCATTCGTGAACGCCCGTCGGCGCTCAACTTTGGGTGCTGGTCAGGAGGAAAGTAGGCGAGCCTCCACCACACGGTCCAAAGCAGGCCAATCGCTCCGGTAAGAAAAAAAATCCAGCGCCAGTTTAGATATCCGAGAGTGAGTGCAATTAAGGGAGGCGCAACCAACGCTCCAACCGCCGTGCCACCGTTAATAATGCCCATACCCGTTGCCCGTTCACTCACCGGAAACCACTCCGCGACCACACGAGTGGCTGCGGGAAAACCGCCGCCTTCTCCCATGCCGAGCAGAAATCGGCTTACCGCCAGCATGGCAAAGGTGATTGCCAATCCGTGACTGAAACAGGCCAGCGACCAGAACAACATGATCACGGTAAAGCCAAGACGAGTCCCTAAAACGTCGGTCAATTTGCCGCCGCCGGCATACATAAAGGCATACGAAACCAAGAACGCCGATTGCAGATAAGAAAATTGCTGGTTGGAAAGAGGAATATCTCTGGTGATGGCTTTTATTGCGACTGGAAGTGTTTGCCGGTCCAAGTAACTAATCGCAATTGCGGCGCTGACCAGGACGGCAATTCGCCAACGCAGCACTCATTTCTCCTTCCCGAAACCTGACAGACTAGTAAACGTTTACCGCGTATTCTATCCTAAGCAGTTCCAGCATTGAGGCAGTGGTTCTGAAGAAATTCAGATGCTCCAAGCAATGGCGAACCGTTAAGATTGAAAAAATTGCGACAGGGCCCCACGATTTTTGAGGTGAACAGTGAAACTAGTAGGGAAGTCAATTATCGGATTTCGCGAGGGTGTTGCCGGCGGTGAGATTTTCCATGCCACGAATCCCAAAACTGGCGGACTCCTGCCCCAGGATTTCTTCTCCGCCACTTCACAAGAAATCGATACCGCGGCGAATCTTGCCCAACAAGCTTTCGCGACCTATTCACGAACTTCCGGACGCGAAAAAGCTGCATTCCTGCGCACGATTGCCGCCAACATCGAAGCGATCGCGGCCGAGATAATCGAACGCGCAGAAGAAGAGACCGCTCTACCGAAAGCCCGGCTACAGGGCGAAGTGGGGCGCACCTGCGGGCAACTTCGATTGTTCGCGCAGGTGGTGGAAGAGGGTTCATGGACCACGCCGAGGATCGATCGCGCCGATCCCGACCGGAAGCCTGCTCCCAAGCCCGACATTCGTTCGATGCTGCGTCCGCTGGGCCCGGTGGCGGTATTTGGCGCGAGCAATTTTCCGCTCGCATTTTCAGTGGCGGGTGGCGACACTGCATCAGCTCTGGCCGCGGGAAATCCGGTAATCTTCAAAGCTCATCCGGCGCATCCCGGGACAAGTGAATTTGTAGGCCAGGCCTTGCGGGATGCAGTCCGCGAATGCAATTTGCCGAAGGGAGTATTCTCACTTTTGTTCGATCAGGGCAACGAAGTTGGCACGGCGTTGATGAAGCATCCCCTGATCAAGGCCGCCGCCTTCACCGGATCACGAAACGCTGGAAAAATATTGATGGCGATTGCCGCTTCCCGTCCCGAGCCCATTCCGTTGTATGCCGAGATGAGCAGCACCAATCCGGTTTTTGTTCTTCCGGACGCGCTGCGGCATCACGCCGAAGCGATTGCTACCGGATTGCATATTTCGTTCACATTGGGCGCCGGGCAGTTTTGCACGAAGCCGGGAATGGTTTTTCTGCCCGAGGGCGAGGATGCGTCCAGTTTTCTTACTCAACTGCAAAAGTCGGTTGGCGGCTCAGCCCCCTTTCATCTGCTGACGGGCGCTATCCAATCTTCCTATCGTGCGGGTCTCGTCGCCCGGAAGGCAAAAAAGAGCTTGAGGCTTCTCGCTGAAAACCAGCAGTCCGGGAGTGACGCCGATCAAGGTGTCGGGGCCGCACTATTCGAGACCGATGCCCGTTCGCTTCTGGCAGACCCGGAACTGGCTGAGGAAATTTTTGGTCCGGCCACACTGTTAGTCCGTCACTCCGACCGCAACGAACTGCTTGACGCAGCGGGTGCTTTGGAGGGACACCTGACCGCGACCATCCATGCCACTGAACAGGACCTGGAAGACTTCACTGATCTCATCACGGTTCTCGAACGCAAGGTTGGACGCCTGGTTTTGAATGGTTTCCCCACCGGCGTGGAAGTTTCGCACGCCATGGTCCACGGTGGTCCTTATCCTGCAACCTCGGATGGACGTTCCACCTCCGTTGGCAGCCAGGCGATTTTTCGCTTTGCGCGGCCGGTCTGCTATCAGGGTTTCCCGGACACAACACTTCCCGATGAGTTGAAGGACGGAAACCCTTTGCATGTGTGGCGAATGATCGACGGAGAAATGAGCAGAGAGCCGATCTCGCGGACTCAAAAGTTGAAAGTCGCCGGTTAGAATCTCATTGCGGCTGCGAATGGGAGTTTCTTGCCAGAACTTTGACGCGGTGATGCTAGGCGGTGGCGCCGCCGGTTTAATGTGTGCCATCGAAGCCGGCAAACGGGGACGGCGCGTCGCCATCCTTGAGCGCGCCGAACGCGTGGAAAGAAAATTCTGATCTCCGGCGGCGGACGCTGCAACTTCACGAATATTTATTGCTCGCCGGAAAACTTCATTTGCTCCAATCCGCATTTCGCAAAGTCGGCGCTTGCCCGCTATACTCCCACGGACTTTCTGGCACTGGTTGAAAAGCACGGCATTCCTTATCACGAAAAAACTCTGGGCCAGCTTTTCTGTGATCGGTCCGCGCAGGACATCCTTGGGATGCTCGGAGAAAGAATGCCACGAGTCGGGCGTGCAGATTTTCGTAAATATTGAGATACAGGAAGTAACGCGTGGCGCGGAATTCCTGGTACGCGCGGCGGAGAGTGAATTTCGGGCACCGGTTCTGGTCGTGGCCACCGGTGGCCTTTCGATTCCAAAGATGGGCGCCACCGGATTCGGGTACGATCTGGCGCGGCAATTCGGGATCAGCGATTAGCGAGACTCGTCCGGCGCTGGTGCCGCTCCTGTTTGGAACCGAAGATTGCGCACGATTATGCGGACCTGGCCGGGATTTCAGCCGAAGTTGTGGCTGCCTTTGACGGCCGAAACTTCCGGGAAAAGATGCTGATCACTCACCGCGGACTCAGTGGGCCCGCAATTCTGCAAATTTCGTCGTATTGGAAAAAGCCGGAGCCTGTTGTGCTCGATTTAGCGCCCGACCAGAACATCACCGCGGATCTAATTGGATCGAATGTTCCACGAAATATTGCATCGCTGCGAACGGCAATGCAAAAAATGCTTCCCAATCGGCTGGCCAATCGATGGTTGGACAATCATGCGCCCAGCGCCTGGACGAACTCGGCGCTCAAAGATCTGGAACGGCAGATACACGAGTGGGCCGTGACCCCGGTAAGGACTGAGGGATATGAAAAAGCTGAGGTTACGGCAGGAGGGGTAGACACCGACGATTTGTCGGCCAAGACGATGGAGAGCCGGAAGGTGGCGGCTCTATTTTTTATCGGAGAGGTAGTGGATGTGACCGGGCAGTTGGGCGGATTTAATTTTCAGTGGGCGTGGGCGTCCGGCGCGTGCGCCGGGCGAGCATTGTAGAACGGTTGTTGATCTGTCGGCAGGCTAAGCGGAGATGTTGTTTACGCAACCGACGCGGCTGGAGCGGGATCGAGCGATTCCCACTTCATTGCGGCTGCTTTCAATCGAGGGTGAGAAACCAGCAGGTGCCAGATCACGGCCTGGAAAGATTCCGTAAGCCCATCGATCCAGCCAGCTTCGCACATTGGCCACAACTCCACTCGAATCTCCACCTTCATCCCCGATGCGTCCGGCGAAAATGCTTATATAAGTAGCGCCGGCCTTGGCGGCGAGCAGGGCCTGGTTGAAGGAGAGGATGGCGGTGCAGTTGACCGCGACGTTTTCCCGGATCAGCGTGTTCACCACTGCAAGACAGGACTGCCCGTCTTCGGTGATGACCGGAATTTTGATTACGATATTGTCGGCCCATCCGGCCATTACCCGCGCCTGACGCAGCATTTCCATGGGTTCGCTGCAGGTCACTTCGATGCTCACCGGCCGCTCGCCAAGCAGCTTGCACAATTGCCGCGCCCCGTCCTCGAGATCACCGACGCCGTCCTTGAGCAGGATGCTGGGATTGGTGGTCACGCCATCGACCACGCCCTGGCAATGCCAGTGCTCGATTTCCTTCATGTTTGCGGAATCAACGAAAATTCGCATTGCTTGTTTCCCCCCTTTTGATCAAATGATTTTGCCCGGAGTGCCTAGGATCGCAAATGACTAGGTCGTCTGTAAGTGTGAACCGTCAACCGTCAACCGTGAACCATGAACCATGAACCATGAACGGATGTGACAGGATTGCGCCCGCACCATCAGCCCTTCAGAAGCGTCCAGCAATAATCGAGTGTGAAGTTTCCCGCTGGCCGCGCCATCCCAGATAGCGGGCGCAGGTGGCCGCGATTTCCGCAGCCAAGGCTTTACGCGGATCGCGTACGTCGGTGTTTAGCCAGGCTTGCCGCGAAAAGAGCCAGGCCCCCGCGCTACAGAACGAAAATAATGCTCCGGCCATCACGATCTCCACTCGGGGAGGTCCCGACCGTTTTTCCGCAACCAGTCCGGGATCTATTACCTTGACACTGGGAATTTCCTTGGCTTCTTCGACCCGGGCCAATTCATACTGCTTGGTCAAAGCTTCAAAGACACTTTCATTGATGGTGAGACGCCGATAGAGGTCGGCATAGGTCAGACCGAGTACCGGCAATTGCCGCAGAGACGGATAAGCCGGTTCGCCGTTGGCGGGATCAATTGCCGGGGCCGAAGCCACGCCTCCCAGTTTTTCTAATTGCTTTTCCAGTTCGGACAGTCGAGCCCGCACCGATCGGACTCGCACGTTGTTCGAAGTATAAATCTGCTCCAGGCCGCGCAGTTCCGCCTGCAGGGCGATGGCTTGTCCCTGCACGGTGGCTGCAGCCGCTACCATCGCCCGGCCTTGTTCCTTGATATCGATGGCTGCGTTTCGGCTGGAAAAGTCGCTAAAGTCTTTGGCCGCGCGGTCCAGTTCCTGCTTCACCACTTGCAGCCGCTCTTCGAGGAACACGCGCTCGCGGTGGGCAGCCGAAGTATTCAAATCAGCCAGCATCCGGTTCAACTCTTCTGCATAAGCCTGGGCGATGGCGGCCGCTCGCCGGGGATCGTGGTCATGCACCACGATGGTCAGAACGCCACTCTTCTTTTCCTCGCTGATGACTCGACGGGTTTCAAGCTCTTCCCGGGCAGTGGCATAAGTCTTCGTCCAGTACACGCGGCGCAAATCGAAACGGTCGATCAGCCGGTCCTCTACCGTGTGGCTGTTCAAGATGCTGATAAACAGGGCACCCGAAGTATGTACGCCGAGTAAATCCGCAGCCGATCCCAACATTCCTCCCGCCGCTCCAGCCCCGCCGCTGAAGGCCGCCAATGTTCCCATCGCGGACGAGGACGAATCGGGCGGCATGAGTTCGGTCCTCGATTCGTAGCGGATCGGCAGCAGAAAAGCCAGTAGCGCGAATCCCAATGTACCTTGCATTACCGCAAAGGCCAGAAAACGTCTGCGTTCCCACAGCAGGCGCGCCGCCAGATAAGTCCGATCGCGGCCACGTCCTCCGGTGCCTTCTGCAACCGGTACGGAGGGCGAAGAGCGAATCGAGGGAGGCGCGAAATCCGCGGCCGCTTCTGCTTCTGCCGCCATCGCGGTGCGAGTTGGCGTCATGGTTTTTGACCTTGCCCTGCTGCTTGTGCCCGACTCGGAGCCGATCTAGGGAACAACGAATGCTCTGCGGCACTGCTCCGGGGCGCGAAAGTGATTTGTAACGAGGTCGTCAGGTTTCGTTGGGGAGCGGGCCCAAGCAGAGGAAAAGCCCAACGCTCATACTGGATCCGGGAGGTTACTAGAATGCCGGCCCGCAGCCGGAGCTGGCTTTCCAGAGAAAAATCGTTGATGTGGCCACCTTCCAGAAAACTGTGGTCGACCTCCATGTGGCGGAAAGACGCTTCAATCATGTTTCTTGCCGAAAGATGATAAGTCGCCCAAGCCTCTCCTCCGATATCCGCACTGCGCTTTAACCCCCCCGCCAGCCTCACCAATTCGGACGCCGTCATGCCCGCTCCCAGGGCATATCTGCCGGGATGGGACACTTCTCCCTGGACCAGCACTGTGGGTGGATCAACTTTGCTGGGGTTGCGATGAATGAAAAGCCGGTCTCTGGGCTGCAGCAACACATTGTCCGCGGTTTCTCCGGTCAGTGCTTTCGCCAGGTTGACATTCATGACTTTCAATTTTCCGTCCCCGGTCCGGCGGAAGACCTGCGCATCCTGCAATTCGGCGTCGGGACCTGCTCCGCCTGCCAGATAGATAGCATCCCGCAGGTGCGTGACACCGTTGGTGACATGGTCGCCGGGAAAGCGCACTTCGCCGGTGACCGTGATGATCGGGGGATCTTCGAAATCGTAGCGGCTGAAAATGCGGATGGTATCGAATGGCCGCAGCACCAGCCCCAGGCTCTTCCCGGCCATGGCTTCGCTCAACGGGAAAGCGAGTACCTCGGGCGCATAGTCCGGAGCCTCTAGGCGGATAATCTCAGCGTGGGCCGAGGCTTCCGGCATCAAGTCGCTGTAGGAATGAAGAATGTCGGTAATGCCCATTCCATCCTTATAAGGGTACTTACCGGGATGGAAAACGTGCCCATCGAGATATACGGTCTGATTGGCATAGGGCAAAATGGGCGATATTTTAATTTTGTCGCCATCCTGGACCGGAAACTGATCAAGTGCCAAATTAACCGCTTGCTGGTCATTGCTCTCAGGCAGATCAAGCCGCAGCATGGTCCGACTCTCATGAGCCAGAGTGCGTTCCACATCGACATGCCGCAAGCTGCCTGATGAGAGCACGCCGCCCGCCAACTCTAAAACTTCCGCGAGACTTTTTTCGTTTCCGAGTTCGTAAATCGCGGGACGCTCAACCATCCCTTGCACCGTAACTTGGGGGCCGAGCGGCGGCACCAGTAGAGTGTCGCCCGCCTGCAGTCGCGACAGTTCGTGGTGGATTCCGTGCAGCAGCAGGTCGTAAGCATCGATTTCCTGAACTAACGTCTTGCCCCGATATTGGCGCAAGTGGCGCAACGATCCGCGATCAGTCGGCCCCCCGGCGGCATATAGGGCATTTAAGGCAGTCGAAAGCGAACTGATGTCATAGGCACCGGGACTTTGAACGTCGCCCACCACATAAACCCGCACCGTGCGAATTCTCCCCAGGGCCAGATCGGCGCGGACATCATGAAACTCAGTGCGAAGCGTGGCTTGCAGCAGACGCTGCGCGTCGCCTAGATTCCGGCCCGCAACCTCAATCGCCCCTACTTCCGGAAGTGCAACCCGGCCTTCCGGATCGACGACTCTAGCCAGCCTTTGGGCGACGCTTCCCGAAAGTTGAATGTTCAAGCTATCGCCCGGTCCCAACACGTAATCTGGCCCCACCGGCAAATCCATGGGAAGCGAATCCAGATTTCCGTTGCGATTGCGAAACACGGTCATCCCAAAACGTTCGAGCACCGGCGACCTTCCCGCAACCTGGGTGTATAGGTCGTAAAGCGAAGGCACATTGGCGTAAGGGTTGGCGCGGTGGCGAATTACGGTGCGATCCTGCTCGGGATTTCGGTGGGATGAAGCATTCGATTCATAGGGCGACAAAGATCGCAGTCGAGCTCCATCCATATGCAGTGGCTTTTCCGGGCCTGTCGCGGAGGCCTCAAAACTGGAATTGCCGGCTGAAACATCACTAGAAATACTTGCCGCATTTTCCAGTGGACTCCATCCCTGAGGTGCCTGGGGAAGTGCCACTCGGGACATTTCCCCGGTTCCCGCGTCTGCGCCCGACAGCGAGATCCCAACCGATGTATCCGGTCGCGGGGGCCCAATTCGCTCTAGAGTGTTGGCGTCGATCTGGCTTCCATCCAATTGTGTCCGCTCTGGCTCGGGACGGTCAGCCAGGAAACCATCGGGCGCAAGATTGTCGCGTCCGAGGGCTTGCTCTTGTACAGGATTCTCCGGCCAGAACTCTTGCGGAGTCCTCTCATTTGGTTGTCGAGGCAACGCGGGCGTGGTCTCAGGATCCGTGCCCCGAAGCTCTCGCTGGGAGGAATCGTGGTTTTTCCAATAGATGTCTTCCTGGCGGCCAAGCGTATCTCCACTGATGGCGCCAAGCGAAGACTCCGGATTCGACGGCAAGCCGGCCAGCGCCACCCGGCCAGATTCGCGCTCCAGTTTTTCCAGTGTCTTTTCTTCTTCCGGACTCGGTTTCGCCCGAATGTATTTGCGCTCTTCGATTTCGCGCGTCGCCAGCACCCGCATATTTTCATCTTCACGCAGCCGCCCATACAACGCTTCATCCTGAAGGTCAGCGGATTCAAGCACGCGTCCCTGGCCATAGGCTTCCCGGACCAGGGCCTTTTTCACCGCCAGCAACAGTCCCGGTTCCCGGCGTAGAATCTCAATGATCTGTACGGCTGACAAGGATACTGTCTCTTCCGCTGCTTGGTCGGCGCGAGTATCTGCGATCGGAGGGTTTCGCATTGCGTCGTCGGGGTTCTGCGCCAGTGTTAAGGGTGAAACCAATGCAAGCCCGACGAGGGCTATCGCTAACGCTCGCACCACAGTTCCAGCGGTCGAAGTTTCGCCAAGGTTAGGAAATGAATTCTGCATGGTTACTCAGTGGCCTGTGACAGGATAAAAAGAAACAAATTGACGAAGAGAGTGAAGAAAATCATTTGAGGCAATGCTGGAATCAGACCGACGCGGGTTCAGGCTGCAGCAATGTCCGCCGCGTCTACTTCTACGGCAATCGAACGCATCAGCACTTCGAGCGAAATCACCATCCGCAACTTATCTTTCTTGCGCACCAGAATGCCCTCAGTCCCGGCCAGCGGTCCGCTGCGCAACCGCACTTTGTCTCCAGCATGAAGGTAAGGATGCGGCTCAGCATGAATCTCCTGCTCCAGACCGCGCCGGAGACCCTCGATTTCTTCCGTCGGCAACGCAGCCGGCTTTCCCTGAAAACTTACTAACTCCACGACTCCCGGCAGTTCCAGCACCCGCAATCGTTCCGCCACCGCCAGGTACACGAACACATAACTGGGAAACAGCGGCAGCGTCACTTCCTGACGCCGATCCTTCCAGCGATGCCAACTGCGGTAGAGCGGCAGAAAAAAATCCACCCGCCGTTCTTGCAGCTGTCTCGCCACCGATTTTTCATGGCGCGACCAGGTATAGGCTGCGTACCATCGCGGAACCGATCGTTCCAGATCGGGCGCAATCAACAACGGCCTTCCCCCAGCGGAATTATACGAAGCGCATTCATTCAGGATTGTCATCATGGATGTCCAGATGCAGCTTCGCCACCTTACTTACATTTGCTCTTGTAAGATGGCCTGCAAAATCAGGTGCTTACCTTGCTTTCGGCCTGGCAGCAAAAACCAGTTTGCGTTCCCATTCCGCCTTTGCATCCGCCAGCCCGTTGCTACCCATCCGGTCTGACTCAATTCCTATAGCATTCGAGAGGCCTTCTGCACACGATCGCATCGTGCAGGCTGTGCATATCGAAAACCCCGGCAAGAAAAAACGTCGGAAGCAACCCATCACCGTCCATTCGCAAGAACCGATTCCCCAAGGAATCCGCATCTCCCGTAAACTAATCCTTAGTAAATGAGGGGTGTCCCCATGAGCTGGGCGAGCAAGCTGGCAAAACCATATCGCGTCTCTGAGGGCAAGAAATTCCGCCTCAAAGATTTCGATCCTGCCGATACCGGCAAACTCCACTCCAAAGAAAACGCCCAGGAACTTTTACAGAAGGGGATCGCCGCCCTGTCCGAGCTGCAGGAAAGGCTCTTTGCCTTCAACAAATGGGGGCTGTTGTTGATTTTTCAGGCGATGGACGCAGCCGGCAAAGATGGGGCCGTCAGCCATGTCATGTCCGGCGTGAATCCCGCGGGTTGTCAGGTTTATTCCTTCAAAGCGCCTTCGACCGAAGAACTCGATCATGATTTTTTGTGGCGCACTTCCCAGCGGATTCCCGAGCGTGGGCGTATCGGCATCTTCAACCGCTCTTATTATGAGGAGACGCTCATTGTTCGCGTCCATCCAGAAATTTTGCAGGCCGAAAAAATTCCGCCTTCGCTCCTCTCTGCCGACATCTGGAAGGACCGTTTCGAAGATATCAACGGTTTCGAGCGCTATCTTTCCCGCAATGGATTCCTTATTCGGAAATTCTTCCTGAATTTGTCCAAGGGAGAACAGAAGAAGCGCTTCCTCGCCCGCCTCGATCATCCCGAAAAGAACTGGAAATTTTCCGTCGGCGATATCCACGAACGCAAATATTGGGACGACTACATGAAAGCCTACGAAGACATGATCTGCCACACCGCTACTGCCAACGCACCTTGGTACGTAGTGCCAGCGGACAACAAATGGTTTACCCGTGTGGTCGTAGCTGCGGCGATCGTCGAAACTCTGGAGGATCTGAAGTTGAACTATCCTGAGGTCAGTCCAGCCATCAAGAAAGAGTTGCAAGGAGCCAGGGCCCTGCTCGAAGGCGCAAAACGAAAGGCAAAGCGCCAAAGACAAAATAAACAATAACCTGAAGGCCCCATGACCGCTGCTGATTTCCGCCGCATCGCTCTCAGTCTCGAAGGCGCTGAAGAAGGTTCGCACATGGGCGCCGCAGATTTCCGCGTCGGCGGCCGGATCTTCGCCACCCTCGCCACGCAAGCCCAGGGCTATGGCAACTTGATGCTCACGCCGGAGTTGCAAGCCGACTTCGTCGGCGAGTTGCCGGAAATTTTTCTGCCCGTCAAAGGCGGATGGGGCCGCATGGGCGCGACCCACATCGTGCTCGCGAAAGCCACCAAAGATGTTTTGTCCGGCGCTCTCCGTGCCGCATGGAAGCTACGAATCGAAACCAATTCGAGAACAAAAGCAAAAAAAAAGAAATCTCCGCGAGATAGTTAGACCCATTGAATCGCATCCGGGTCCGTCGGATTACTCCTCGTGATATGAACCCCAGTTGAACGTGGTGCTTGGGTGACACTTGGAGTTTTGATAGGTGTACGTGGTCTGTCCATCATCGTAGCCTTTTTCAAACGGCAGAACGACTGTAAGGACTCTTCCGTTTTCATCGGCTCTCAGGCTGCCAGGAATCACTTCGCCCCTCGAGGAGCTTATATCGTTAACCGCTTCACCCGGAACAAAGCCCTGACCGATCACCAACACTGCACTGGCATTCGGCCGCAAGAGCACGGATTCCACAGAGCATTGATTGTCTTTTCCGATTGCGGGGAAAGGGACCGCTTCACCCAAGGCGAGGGGCTTCTTATCGTCCCCCGTCAGAACGAAGCTGCGCGGCTGGCCAAGCATTCCGGTGACATGAAGTACCAAGGCATCCCCTGCGTGTTCCATTGGGCAGCCTTTTCCAGGACCACACCGTAAAGTTCCGTTGTCATCCACGCGAACCCCACGCAGCGCGATGAGCGGAGCGCGCCCCCCCAATATCCCAAAACATGAGTATGTAGGGTTTATTCGGTGACAACCCGCTGACCGAGACGGAATACGAAACCGTCTTGTGTCCTCCCTGCAAACCCGTGTCCACGGCTTTCAGCACCAGGGTCTTCATAGGGAGGCTGGGGTTTCGGAAAGAGAGCTCAACCCGCGCTTCGTCTTTTAACTTTTCAGCCAGCGCACCTTCTTGTGCGGAGAGCGCAGACGAAATCAGAAAAAGAACTCCTACGACGAGGATTGGAGGACCAAATGGAATCAGTCGAGTTATCCCCACTGCAACACCCTCCGCGAGCATTTCATGCTTACCAAGCTACAGTCGCCCGAGTTTAGCGTCTAGTAAAGAAATGACTTCTTCTCTAACCCAAATAAAGATAGGCGCGAGCCACCTTCGTGAACGCTCCAGAGTACCCCGTCCTTCCGCAGTCCCAAAACTCAATGTCACCGAAAAACAGTTCCTGCGGAGGGCAGGGCTTTTCGAGACTTAATCCAGGCAAGAGCCCCGCCCTATCTTCGACTTGACCACAACCATCGAAATCCACCCAGTAATCTATTACTTTCGTGCCATGCCTCTGGCACCAACGGTTCATTGACCGGGCGATACCTGCTTGTTAAGTTGAACCATCGGTTGCATGAAGAAACCCCTCCCTGGGTGAAGTGGATTTTGCAGCATGGGGTGGCCTTATATGAGATTAGTTCACGTCTGCTATGTGGCTTTGGGTTTCGCGGTGGCACGCTGGATCTTCAAGCGAGAACCGGTACCGGCGACTGATCCGGTAACGCATTTCCGTGCATCTGGCCTGTTGTAACCGAGCTGGCCGGTCTGGGCGTGAGGAGCCTCGTTGCGTACCTGCTTCGTCACCCACGCCCACCGTCGGCCAAGTTTCCGTTAGTACTATGTCTTAGGTTTTCCGCGCTGTCGCCCGTCCTGCCTCGCTTCTGACTACAATTTAAGAAGAACAGTTTGCAACGATTCCGGTTCGTACCCGTCTGTCGCAAGCGAATTATTTTACATGAAGCGCAAGCTCCATCTCGCTCTGGTCCTACTAGGATTGCTTCTGCCGCTGATGGCATTTGCTCAGTCGGAAGACGCTTCAGTGCCGCTTGGCGATCTGGCACGGTCGCTGCGTAAGAGCAAGGCGCCCGAACCGGCAGCCCCCGCAGTCATCGATAATGACAACCTGATCCAGGTGATGAAGCAGGTTGAGGTCAAACGACTGGACGGCGCTCCAGTATTTTCCATCGACAGCGCCAACAAAGATTTCAAGGTCAGCTCACCGGACGGCTCCTGCAGCCTGAGCTTTAATGCCAACTCGACGGCTTTGTTATCGGTACCGTATGTCTCGCAGGATCTGCCGCAGAGCGAAATCGCCAAACTTGACGGGCCGGCGTCCATTGATGGCAATAGTTTGCAGGTGCAGGTTTATAACGGATCGGGCTGGAACGTGAAGGAAATCACGGTGGGTCTTACCATCGTGCGCCATGAGGGTACCGTTGCGGCCGGACAATTCGCGCCCGCCAAACTGATTCAGGCCTCGGTCGGCGTCACTGATCCGGCGGTATCTGCCGAAAAGCACTCCGACCTTACCGCGCTCTATCATTTGAAGGGATCGGCAGCGCCAGCGGCGACGATTGTCTTTAGATCGGTTTTGGAAGGCACGCCGGGCCCGGACCAGGACTGGCATTGGGCGATTGTTGCAGCCAAAGGCATTCCGCCGACTCCAGCCCTGCCGCCAAGCCAATTTCCCGCCACAGATCCCACGCTTTCGACAAATACAGCACCTCCCATCAGCCCCGATGTTTCGGCAATACCGCCGGCTTCTGGCGCACCGGCCGCTCCCGGTTCGAACTAATTAATATCTTAAAGATAATATTACCGCTGTACGCGTTCCTGCCGCCCAAAAACCCTCGGCGGGCAAGACAGTCCCGCTCAATCTTCGATCCTGCGTCTACGAGGCGGCAAGCGCTGTTAAATGGCATTGTAGGAGATGCTCAGGGCGGGAAAGTGCAGTAAAAATAGGCCTCAACGCGGAATCAAGCACTTAGCCAGGAGCGAATCAAAGTGAGATGCGCGGAACGTCCTCAATTTTTCCGCTTTTGATGCTGCGATAAGCCGCGTCCAGGATTTCCTGGTTCTGCCAGCCTTGTTCCCCTGGAGCAGGGAACTTCGACTTGCCTTCAACGGCATCGGCGAAAGCATCCACCATCCGCGCGTAAGCCAATTGGTTGGAGACGGTTTCGGTTTCGACCACCTTGCCGTCGCGGCGAAGCCGCAGTTCAATCGGATTCTCTACGTTCAAGCCATTGTCGGCGCGAAGCACACCACTATCACCGACGAACTCCAGTGGCGAGCGATATTCGGCGCGGTAGGAAACCAATACCGTTCCCAAAGTTCCGCGAGCGAACTCCAAAGTGAGCGCGGCTGCCGCTTCGATTTCGCCAGATCCCGCATCGAAAACGCCACGAGCACTCACGCGTACCACTTCATCCTGCAAAACAAAACGCAGCGTGTCGATGCAATGCACTCCAACATCGGCGATGGGGCCACCGCCAGCGACTTTCGGATCATAAAGCCAAGTCCGCGGATGACCGGGGCCGCCCGGAAAAGAAAACTCGGAGCGAGCGAAAACCGGGCGGCCGATTTGGCCGGCGGCGATCCAATCCCGAAGTCGCGCCGTGCTGTTCTCAAAACGGAAGACGTGAGCTACTCCAAAAAGAACCATGGCTTTCCGGGCAGCTTCGACCATCTGGCGGCATTCGTCGGCATTTATGCCGAGCGGTTTTTCGCAGAGTACCGGCTTGCCGCACGCAACGGCGGTCAGAACATCCTGCAAGTGCAGGGAATTAGGCGTGGTGACAAACACGGCATCGACTTCGGAGGATCGGGCGAGAGCTTCTACGGAATCGAAGGCCAGGGGAATGTTGTGTTCCTGTGCCGATTTCTTCGCTTTGGCCAAGTCCCGCCGGGATAATGCCGTGACCCGGCAATTTTCGGCACAGAGGAATCCTGGCATCATTCGTTTGACTGCATGTAGGCCGAATCCGGCTATTCCAAATCTAATCATGGATATACACGAGCGCTTTTCGAATGCGACTTTACCGCTGCCGGTCGGCCCGGTTATTTGCCGAAGGCGATGGCAGTCGGAGAGTTAGTCGTAGTAAAGCTGATGACCGCCGTCAGCAAACCATTATTGAATCCGCTGGTGACGAGGTTGATGGAGAATTGCGTGACGTTATCGCTGCCTTGGTTGCCTACATCCACGAAGCCGCTGACGGGATCGAAGGCGAGGAATATAGGACTGGTGCCGGCGGCGACCGTGGCTGTCGGCACCTCGGTCAATACGCCGGTTGTCGAATCGATGGTGAATTCGGAAATATTGTTACCGCCGCTGTTGGCCACGTAGAGATATGCACCCGTGGGAGTCACCAGAGCAGCCACCGGATTGGTTCCGGTCGGAAATGCAGAGTCTGGAACCAGGGTCAACGCGCCGCTGCCGGAGGTGATGAGGAATTCGGAAACCGTACCTGTACCGGTGATGCTCGCCGCCGCATTGGTAACGTACATAAAGTGTTCGGTGGGATCAATCGCCAATGCAAATGGAGCGGACCCAACCGAAAATGGCGATCCTGGAATCGGTTGCAGAATGCCGGACGCAATGGTGTAAGCCGAAACGACCCCCAGATTAGTATGCAGCACATAAAGGTACGTTCCGGTAGGAGAGATGGTGATCGAGTCCGGCCCGGAGAACGTCGGAAAAGGGGAACCGGAAATCTCGGTCAGCGCGCCGTTACTCGAGCTGATCGAATAAACCGAAATATTGTTCGAAGTTTCATTCCCGACGTACAGGAAAGTCCCACCACTATCGATGGCCAAAGATTGCGGACTCAGTCCGGTAACGGTACGTGGCATCACTTCGGTCAGTGCGCCGGAGGTGGCGTCGATGTTGAAGAGGGAAATGGTGTTATCGGCGGTGTTGGAAACGTAAAGGAATTTTTTCGAAGGATGCACCTGGATCGCAAACGGTGAATTTCCCGTGGTGAAAGGCGATCCCAGAATACTGGTGGATTCGCCCGTTTTGTTATCGAGGCGAAACGCCTCGACCCCCTGATTAGGCACAGTGACGTAGACCACATGAGATGCCGAGGTCGAGGAAAAAAACGAATTGCATCCAGGCAAACTCGCCAGCGCAAGGCATAGAGCCAGCAGAGCTATTCCCTTCTTTTGCATCATCAAACCCTTTCGGAAAGAACCGCGACTCATTTACCGCCAAACTGATAAACCAGACCAGTGGAAATCCGCAGGTTGTTCTGGGTGAGAGTGAAATTGTCGTTGTTTATATAATCCACTTGCAGAATACGAACGGCAAGCCTGGAGTGCCAGTTCTTCTGCACCCCTCCCCCAAAAGCGAAGGCGCGTCCCAAGCTGGAAAGGCCAACAATCGTGGTCGGCTCAACCCCGAACCGTTCTCTCGACTTTCCGAAAAGTGCGCGAGCGAAAAAGGTCAGGCCGCGCTTATCGACGGTTAACTGCGGGCCTGCCATGAAGTTATACACGGTCAAGTGGGAACCATAATCCGCGCTGGCATCCACCACCACGCCAAGAGAGTGATATTGGCGACGGTGAAACAGGTGGGGAATACTCAACTCGAGGTCTCCGCCATTGAGGTTTGCATAGTCCGCAAACCCAAACTCCGGACTATCGAAGTGCATATAGGAATAGCCGCCAAACACTTCCATGTGAAATGGAATTTGCTGCGCGGACAAAACCGGGGCGCAGAACAGTACCATTCCCAGGACGACGAGGCCCACAACAGTCGCGGTCTTGCCATGTGTGCCTTGCGGTTGGATTTTCATCAAGATGAAGTTAACGGCGTCCCGCCATCGGGGGAAGCGCGCCAAAGGCAATATAGCAGTTCGATTTCGTCTCATGCTGGTCTTATGGGATGCGAGTCAATCTTTCAGCAATGCGAATTTACTGCCAGAAGTCTTTTCTCCTGGCTTAGATGCAAGGTTTTCAGTATTTCGTAAGTGCAATTTAAACACGATTCTAGGAAATGTGGATGGCCGAGTCCCGGGCGCAATGTAATTGTTTGTAAATGTAAGGGTTTGAGGACGGGAAATCTGGATGGTCACCAAAGGACCTCAGTGATCACCAGGGAAGTACTTTCTTTCCTGAATTTTTGTTTGGGGGCTGCTGGCGTTAGCCCTTAACACCTTTATTTCATATTGACTTGGCCCTGGGGCGGTCCTACCATTGATTGGTGGCACCCGCGCCGACTCGTCCGGCAGAACGCAAATGATGATTGGACGAACTCTGGATCACTATCGCGTGTTGGCAGAGATAGGTTCCGGGGGAATGGGTGAAGTCTATCGTGCGACCGATGATCGCCTCGGACGCGACGTCGCTCTGAAGGTCCTGAAACCTTCCCTGGCGCAGGACCGAGACCGTTTGCGCCGCTTTGAATTGGAAGCCCGCTCGGCTGCTCTTCTGAATCATCCCAACATTGTTGCCATTTACGACATCGGCATGCACGATGGCGCGCCTTACATCGTTTCCGAATTGCTGCAGGGAAAGACTTTGCGCGAATGCCTTCTGAACGGCCCGCTGCCGTTGCGGCAAGCCGGCGATTACGCGGGACAGATTGCACAGGGCCTGGTGGCGGCGCATGAAAAGCAGATTGTCCATCGCGATCTTAAGCCGGAGAACCTCTTTGTTACCCATGATGGACGGGTGAAAATCCTCGATTTCGGCATCGCCAAGCTCACGTCGCCCGATCGGGACGCCGATCCCTCCGTCGCCAACCTGCCAACCCAAACCAAGTCAGGCTCTCTGCTGGGAACGATGGCTTATATGTCGCCGGAGCAGCTTCGGGCGCAAACGGTCGATCATCGCAGCGACATCTTTAGTTTTGGCGCAATTCTTTACGAGATGCTCACCGGAAAGAGGGCGTTCTCCGGCCAGTCCGAAGTGGACACCATCACTGCGGTGTTGAAAGAGGACCCGCCGCAAATGACTTTGGTGCGCCAGAGCATTCCGACTGCATACGAACGAATCGTCCGGCATTGCCTGGAAAAGGAGCCGGAAGAGAGGTTTCAGTCGGCGCGGGAATTGGCGTTCGCGCTCAGTACCTTGTCCGATCTATCGACCAATCGGCCAATTGTGCCTTTTCGCACCGAGGGGATGCGCTGGCGGAAGTGGCTGCCGTGGGCACTTGCTGCAGTCTTAGTGCCGGCTGCGGGGATTCTTGCCGGATTTAATTTGCGGAGTGCGTCGAATCCGGTTTATCGGCGGCTGACGTTCGAGCGCGGCACCATTTATTCGGCGCGTTTTGCGCCGGATGGCGGAAGCATTGTGTATGGCGCTGCATGGAATGGGCGTCCGCTCGAAATTTTCTCTACGCTGGCGAATTCCCCACTGGAACATCCGCTAGGCTTGCCGTCCGCGCATTTGTTGTCACTTTCGCGCAGCAACGAACTGGCACTTTCTCTACACGGAACCAACGCAGGTCGCCTCGATTTCGATCACGGCATGCTAGCCAGCGCTCCGCTGGCGGGCGGAACGCCACGAGAGATTCTGCAGGATACAACCTGGGCGGACTGGAGTCCGGACGGAAAGCTGGCGGTGGTACACCATGTAAGTGGACACGATCAACTGGAATATCCCATTGGCAATGTGCTGTATTCGACTAATGGATCAATCAGCAATATCCGATTTTCTCCGCAGGGAGAACGTATCGCCTTTATGGACCATCCTGACCCCTGGGATGATCGTGGATCGATTGGCGTCGTCGATCTAAAGGGACAGCGAACCACGCTTTCGTCGGGATGGGAGTCCGGAAGCGGCCTGGCTTGGTCACCTAGTGGCGAAGAAATTTGGTTTACGGCGGTGAAAGTGGATCTAGCCGAGCGGTTTGGGCGGTGAGTTTGTCGGGGAAGCAGCGTCAGATTCTGGGAGTTCCGGGAGGCTTCACGTTTGCAGGACATTGCTCAAGACGGCCGAATACTCGCAACCTCAGGCAGCGAACGACTGGGCATGGACTGGACGGGCAAAGTTAAGGACGCTGGAGGCGCACGCGAACTTTCCTGGTACGACTGGACGATCGCGAAGGATATTTCCGCCGACGGCCAATGGGTATTGTTTGAAGAAAGCAGCGAACCCGCAGGCGCACAATTATTCGGTTGCCATCCGGAAAATTGATGGTTCGCCGCCGATTCGTTTGGGAGATGGCACCGGCGGTGGGTTTCGCCGGACGGAAAGTGGGCGGCGTCGGTGTTTACAGGAAAGCCGGAACGCCTTACCTTGCTTCCCGTGGGGCCAGGGCAGCCTCGGGATGTCCCGCTGCCTGGACTCGAGAATTTGCGAAATGGGTCGGCGCGGTTTCTGGCGGATGGCAAAGAGTTAGTGATCGACGGCAATGAACCCGGACGACCCACGCGAACTTTTGTCGTCGATAGTTCGGGAGGCACGCCGCGTCCAGTCACTCCGGAGGGAACATTCGCGATCCTTCCCTCTCCCGACGGAAGATTTCTGGCCGGCGCGACGCGGAAAGGAGTGAGCTCTGTTTCCGGTCGATGGAGGAGATGCGCGGCTGGTTCCGGAAACTACCGAGAGCGATATGCCGGCCCAATGGTCCGCAGATAGCCGGGCTTTGTATGTATATCTGCCGGGAGAAATTCCGCTGAAACTTTATCGGCTGGATATCGCGACGGGCCGCAGAGATTTGGTGAAGGAAATAGTGCCAGATGATCGCGGCGGGGTAGTGTCGATTGGACCGTTGGTGACGAATGCGAGTGGGACGGAATTTGCGTATAGCTATTATCAGGTGATTTCGGTTTTGTATGTGGTGTCTGGGCTGCGGTAGAGAGGACAAGAAAATCAAGCCTCAGGGCGCCCCGTGCGCATTATTAAAGCTCGATGCCAGCGAGACCGTATCTTGCGGAGGGCAGGGGTTTCCCAGATTTCACTACTAAGTTCATGAGCCCCTCTTTCGCAAAAAGCGCGAAAGTAAGGATGGGGCACCCTAAAGCGTTAGTTAGCTGAGGGGGCCGGCGAAGTCCTGGCGGACGTAGTGGAAGAAGAGGGACGTGGAAGTGTTTTCTTTCGGTAGAGGATCGCGAGAATGGGGTAGTTCGCGCCCGCAGTAAAGCAATCCATCGCCGATTCCCTGAAACACCGTGGTCATTCCTGAAGGTGTATGCAATCGCAGTGGCCAGGGCGTTTCATAGACCGGTTCCGGCGAGTAGTCGATGCACAGGCTGATGCTGAATTCACATTGCTCACGGTCGATATGAGCTTCCAGGGCTGCCCCTCCTTGATAGGAACTTAAATAAACGTAGGAAGGTTTAACTGGTTCTTCCACGATCCGGCTTACGCTTTCCGTGAGTTGATGATGGAAAAAACGAGCGACGGCTTCGTTTTGGGCGGTGTAACGGCGAGGGCTTTGATTATCACCCAACTTGAATTTTCCCTGTCGTATCAGATGGCGGTAGTAGCAGCGTAACGCGGAGATGTGAAACGGATGAATGAGTTGAGCGATCGGGGTGTAGCGTCTGCTTTCAAATTCCGAAGCGCAACGGGAAGCGGCTTCATTCCAAATGGCGTTGTAGTTAGCACGCTCGTCGCTGGGAACGAGGACCTGGGCCATGGTCAGAACACGACGAGCATCGTGAGACATCGCAGAAGGCGCGCGATCGCCTGGTTGCAGTCCGGACAACAGCGCACCGAACCCGGGGCCTAGCCAGAACGGCTGCAGAGAATAGCGAACCGGGTCTTCGATCCAGATCATGTCCGCATTAAGGGCAAAGTTTTCGAGGAGCCAGGCGCGGTCTGGCACGACGGATGGCAGTTCGCCGTTGCGGGCAAACTTGCAATCGGGATTGATGAAGAGTGCACGATCAAGCAAACCCTCCCATCCGCGGAGGTAACGCTCCGGGACCAGGTGGTCAGGTTGATCGTCCAAGCGGCAATGGAAGAGTCGCTTCGGAAGGTCAACGCTGTCGGTCAGCGTTAACTCTTTCCGAGCGGGATGCCTCCAAGGGTCGTGATTTAGCGATGAAACCATCCATTGACCGTAAAGCGGCTGTCGGCGAATGCCCTTGAGGGACATTCAACCGGGGTGATCTCGTGAGCCAGCGCACTTGCGAACAAGACCACCTGATTTTGTTGGGGCACGATGGTTCGATAATTTTGCGTGGGGCGGTACATCCCGTTTTCCCATTGCGAATCGTAGATCCGGAGTTCGCCACCGCGGAAGGTTTTGGGTTCACGATGGAAAAAATAAACAAAGGTGATTTCTCGCGAGACGATGGCTTCGCCGGTGTTGTCGCAATGCCAGTGGAAGAAATCGCCGTCATTGCTGGCGGTAATTTGCATCTCCACGCGCGACGGCCGAAAAGGCTCGTGTTCAAGTTTTCGCAAGACTCGGGGCAAACAGCTTTGCAGGCCGGTCAGAATGAGTTGGCGGCTTTTGCCCAGTTCGGTTAGAACGTGGGAGCGGCGATGCTCAAAATCAGTGATGCCTCCAGGAACGCCGGGAGCGACGACTTCACTGATTTGGAATTCCATTTCCCGCGCCAGGGTGTCCTGCATCAGATCGTGCAATTCAGCAGGTGCGAGGAATTCGTCGAGCAGCACGCATTGCGCGGGCAGCACCGAGGATTGCTCGGCGAGGGCGATGCTGCCCGATGATGCCTTGGACTGTCGAATGTGATCGCCCGGTGGAGTAGGGCCGGGCGGACGTGGAGCGTTCGGACTTGGGGCTGGGGGGAGTCCGGGCGCGGGACTGCTGAGGTTTATACGAGCATCCGATCTGCGAACATGAGGGCCGGGCGGAGTGGGGCCAGGAGGACGGGGAGCATTGGGACTCGGCGCTGGCGGCAGACCGGGAGCTGGACTTCCCAGCCGGAGCGGAATTGGCACAGGGCCGGCCAATTCGTCTAATAGATGCTTCTTAATTGTGCTCCCCAGAATTCCGTACGCGCGTTCCGCCACAATTTCACCGATCAGGTGGACAATTGCGCCGGGAACGTTCTTGTTTTCGGGCAAGAGGTTGTGGTTTGCGCGCTGAATGAGACTTGCGAGAAGTTCTCTTTCGTTGGCATTCAGGATGCGCTCGTCGCTCATCAATGCGCCGGAGAGAGTTTCGATTGTTTCGTGTGCGGCCATCGTCGTGGAACCTCCAGGTGAGAAACACCTATCCACGCGCAGACAGCGATGAAGCTAACGGGGAGCACAGAGTAGCAAGGAACCCGCCTGTGGAAAAATAAAAATTATTAACGCTGAGGAATAGCCCGAAGTGTTAGGCCGGTCATTTTTCAGCCATTGCGCCGACCAGCGAGGCAAATATCTTGAAGCCCTGGGTACTCCCCAACTCTGGCTCGCTGGCGCGTTCGGGATGAGGCATCATGCCGAGCACATTGCGTCCCGGGTTGCAGATGCCGGCGATGTTGTCGAGCGAACCATTGGGATTGGCGGCCTGGGTAATCTCGCCATCGCGGCCCTGCATAACGAAACACAATTCTATTATCTAGCTGCAATTCGGCGAGAGTGGCATCGTCGCAGAAATAATTGCCATCCATGTGGCCGATTGGAATGGTCAGAACGTCGCCCACACGGCAGGCGTTGGTAAACGGAGTTTCGTGCGTTTTCCACGCGGACTTCAACCGGCTTGCAAACGTACTTGAGGCCGGTGTTGCGAGTCAACGCTCCCGGCAGCAATCCCGATTCGCAGAGAATTTGAAAGCCGTTGCAAATCCCCAGAACCAAGCCGCCGCCGTCGGCAAACTTGCGCACGGACTCCATGACTGGTGAAAACTTGGCGATGGCGCCGGTGCGCAGGTAATCACCGTAGGCGAATCCGCCGGGGACGATGATGGCGTCGCATCCCTCGAGATCGTGCGATTCGTGCCAGAGGAAGGCGACCGGCTGTTTGGCAACCTGCTGAATGGTCCAATATGCGTCGTGATCGCAATTCGATCCGGGGAAGATGAGGACGCCAAATTTCATCGCAGCTTCCTTGGTGTGGGATGACTAAAGTTTAGCATGGGGGCGTTTTGGGGGGGGTCGGTACCCAAATCGCCGAACCACCACGGGTACCGAGGAAATCCCTTTGCTTGAGTGAGTGACATCCGTAGCTCGCCCGACCCCGGAAGTTCACCTTCTGACCCGTTACGTTGGTTACCTGTTTTCGCAAAAGGGATGTGGCTACACTGCCCAGAGTGACGATCAGGCGCAAATTATTGGTGTTGTTATGTTTCGCGGGAATCGCGTTGGCTGCGCATGCGAAGCAGTTGGCGATTGTCGCCGATACTGCCACGACGACACTCAACATCAGTGCGGCAGACTTGATAAAGATCTTCAACGGTCACAATCATACCTGGCCGGATGGAAGGGCCATCAAGATTGTGATGCGCGATCCATCCTCGTCGGACATGCAGTTGGTCCTTCGCAAACTCTTCAACATGACGCCAGACCAGGCGCATGCATTTATACAGACCCATCGAGATGCCATAGTGATCGCCGATTCCGACGATGCGGTGCTTCGTTTTGTTGCGACTTCGCATGGGGCGCTCGGCGTTGTGGACCTGTATTCGCTCACGAAAGATGTGGTGGTTGTGAAAATTGATGGCAAGCTACCGGTCGAACAGGGTTACTTGCTGAGGGGAAATTAAAATGTTCAGCAAGTCCACACGAAATATGATCGGCCAAGCAACCATTTCCACGTTCCTGTTGATCGCGGGAAACGCGATGGCGCAGCAGACTTTTGCCGTACCGCAAAATGCCGAGTTCCCAATCACCACTAAGTCGCCTGAGGCCCGCCGTCTGATCGACAACGCTTTAAACCTTTATCTCGACCAGGTGGAGCAGGCGAAGTCGATTGTGGTCCTGCATCAAGCCATCAAGGCCGATCCTGACTCCGCCATGGCGCATGAACTGCTGGCGCAAATCAGCCTCGATGCCGCGGAACAAGTGAGTGAGCAGGAGAAGGCATTCGCGATCCGCACCCACGCTACGCAATCGGAACAAACTTTGATCGAGTGGTATCAGGATGCGAGTGACGAAAAACTGATTCCCGCCATCACCAAGATGAATGATCTGCTCAGCCAATATCCGCACGACAAGTTGGTGGTTTGGATGATGACGTGGTGGCTGATGAATCAGACCCAATATGAACGCTCCATCGCGATCATGGAGAAATCGGGGATCAAGAACTCCGCCGGCCTGATGAATAATACGGGATACAACTACGCCAGCATCCGGCAATTCGACAAGGCTTTTGCGCAGATGGAGAAATATATTGCTGCCATGCCCGGCGACCCGAATCCTCCGGACTCGTACGCGGAAATCCTACGCATGGCGGGTCAATTTGATAAGGCGCATCGAACACTACCACGCGGCACTGGCGATCAATCCGCAATTCTATTCGTCGCAATTCGGCCTTGCCGATACCTACTCTCTGATGGGAGACCAGGTGCGGGCGCGCAAAGAATACGAAATAGGATTTCAGAAATTTTCCATTCCACAGCAGCATTGGATTATGTGGAAAATCCGGGAAGCGGGTACGTACGTTCGCGAAGGGGACTTCGTTGGGGCGGAAAAGGCATTCGAATCGATAGCCGACTATGCTCACTCCGGGCACATTGACCAGAGCGAGGCCGATACTTATCGCCAGATGGCGATGTATCAGCGAAAGCCGAAACGGGCGCTGGCTTTGCTGGATAAAGCGGATGTCGCGGTAAGGGAAGGCAAGAATTCCATGAAGTCCCTGCTGATCGAAGAATCGGCGCAGATTTTGCGGTTGCGAGTTGAACTCGCGGTGAAAACCGGGAAGCTGGAGCAGGCCCGTCCTCATGGTCGCACAAGCTCTCGGACATGTCGGAAAGCTCGAATGACAAGCTGGTCGAGATTGCCTATGATGGGGCTGCCGGGGCGTCTTTATTTGCGGAAGGCAAGTACGATGAGGCGATCACGCATCTGGAAGAAGACCCGCAACAATCCGCTGTCGTTGAAGTTGCTGGCCGCGGCGTATCAAAAGACTGGATACAGCGCCGGAGTTAAACGTATCGATGACACGCTTTCGAATTTCAACGATCCGAGCCTGGAGCAGGCACTGGTGGTGCCGGCGTTCCGCAAGTGCGCGGAAGACCCTGCTTGTAACGGCAGTTTGAACGCAGGGAACGCTAAAGCTTCGACACACTCTGTAAAGAGCTTGAACCACCAGGGACACGAAGTAACACCAAGGAAATCCTGCACTGGGTCTCCTTTGTGATACCTGGTGTTCTTGATGGTTATTGCCTTACTGTGAACGCCGTCCGATCCCTTTCCCCGTGCTATAATCTCGTTCGTCTGCCTAGGTTTTGGGGCTATTCTGAGGTATCCACTGATGTCCTCTGATCTCCTCCATTCCGCTCCGAGCGGTGAATCCAACTTAGCGACGATTATCGCAATCAATATCTATTGAGCGAGGTATCTCCATGTCCGGCCATTCAAAATGGGCGACAATTAAGCATAAGAAGGGCGCGCTGGATGCCAAGCGCGGCAAAATTTTTACCCGTCTGATCAAGGAAATCAGCATTGCTGCCAAGAATGGCGGCGGCGATCCAGACACCAACCCGCGTTTGCGCGGCGCGATTCTCGCCGCCAAGTCCGAGAACATGCCGCAGGACAACATAAAGCGCGCAATCCAGCGCGGTACCGGCGAATTGCCGGGCGTGAACTACGAAGAGTTTTCGCTGGAAGGCTACGGGCCTGGTGGCGTGGCTGTTTTGCTGGACATCAATACCGACAATCGCAATCGCACGGTGAGTGAAATTCGCCACTGCTTTGGTAAGAATGGCGGCAACATGGCGGAAGCCGGCGCGGTGTCCTGGATGTTCCACAAGAAGGGCGACATCGTGATTCCGAAGGCAGCAGCGAAGGAAGATGATTTGATGGCCGTTGCGCTTGAAGCCGGCGCCGAAGATCTGCACGATGATGGCGAGAATTGGGAAGTTCTGACCGAACCTTCTGCCTACGAGGCTGTGCTGGAAGCGGTGAAGAAAGCTGGAATTGAAGTTACCTCTTCGAGCGTGGCGATGATTCCTCAAAATTACATCAAGCTGGAAGGTCAGGCGGCGAATACGATGATCCGGTTGATGGAAGCGCTGGAAGATCAGGACGATGTGCAGAACGTACATTCGAACTTCGATATCGACCAGAAATTGCTGGAGGAAGTTGCCGGGTAATTTTTCTTGAGTGGCGCGGGCGCAAGATTCCTCGGCGCTGCGCTTCTCGGAATCACAAGACTTGAAGATTTTAAAGTGAAGCCGCCCTTCGAGGCGGCTTTATTTTTATGCTGCGAATCAGCAACTGCAACCCGGTTTTCAACATCATGGTGGAAAATTCTGTGTAAAAGTTGGAAATTACCTGTGTAACTGCCTCAGCGAGTGATGGTTCTACACTTTGCACTGATGCGGGTGCTGGCACTTTGGTGGTGGGTGGGAAAAAATTGAAAGTCCGTCTCGACAAATTGTTGCTGGAACGCGGATTGGTGCCGTCAAGGGAGCGTGGACAGGCGTTGATTCTTGCAGGGAAAGTTCTAGTCGACGGGCAGAAGATCGAAAAATCTGGGACTGGGGTGGATTCCGGAGCTGACGTTCGATTGCTTGGCGAAGATCTGAAATATGTAGGGCGTGGCGGGCTCAAGCTGGAGCGGGCGCTGGAACATTGGCGGATTGATGTGGCCGGGAAAGTCTGTCTGGACGTCGGCGTCTCCACGGGCGGATTTACGGATTGTTTGTTACAAGGCGGCGCGGCCCGCGTGATCGGCGTTGATACCGGACATGGGCAAATTGATTTTCGGCTGCGTCAGGATTCGCGAGTGCGGTTGTTGGAAAAGACGAATGCAAGGTATTTGACTCGGGAACAGCTCGGCGAAGCCGTGGATTTCATTTGTATGGATGTTTCATTTATTTCGGCGACTTTGGTTTTGCCTGCTGTGATTGCGGCAGCGTTTCCGGAACCCATCGCAGGCGGCCAGATTGTTGTGTTGGTGAAGCCGCAATTTGAAGTGGGACGCGAACAGGTGGGGAAAGGCGGCATTGTGCGCGACGAAGGTTTGCAGTTGGCCGCCGTAGAAAAAGTTCGACAAACCATCGTCAGCCTGAATTTTGCGCAGACTGATGCGATCGATTCGCCGATTTTGGGGGCGGAGGGAAATCGGGAATTTTTGTTGAGAGGGATCCGATCTGGGCAAATCCCACCAGTTTCGTCATCCTGAACGGAGTGAGACGTTCAGGGAGTGAGCGCTGCGGAGTCGAAGGACCCCTACGAGGTCCACGGGTCCCTAAGGAGCACAGGGGCGCCTTCGGGCTCGCATAGGACGGGCGAGCTTACGCTCGCTGTGCAGACGAGGCGTCCGTGCCCGCGTGGGCCATCGACCTACTTAGCCATCGAGCTTAGGGGGGCGTGTACAATTTCATTTCCCATGACGACGAACGATTCATCGCAAATTAAAGCTGTTGCCATCATCTCCAAACCGGGTAAGCCGGAGTTGGCGGGGATTCTGCCTGATCTGTTGAAGTGGTTTCTCGAGCATCGGTACGGAGTTGTAGTAGATCCTGAAACTGCTGCGCATGCTCCCGGCATTGAAGTGCTGCCGCGGGAGGCGATGGGCGGTCGTCCCTTGAAGTTTGTGGTCGTGCTGGGTGGGGACGGGACGCTGCTGGCTGCGTCGCGGGCGGTGGCCAAGTCGGGCATTCCGGTGCTGGGAGTCAATTTGGGATCACTGGGGTTTCTGACTGAAGTTCCTGTCGATGAGTTGTATTCGACTTTACAGGCCATCGAAGAGAATCGCAGCGAAATCGAAACGCGCTCCATGGTCCATTGCGAGGTCATCCGCAAAGGCGCGACCGTGGCCAGTTACGATGCGCTCAACGATATGGTGGTCGGCAAGGGCACGATTGCGCGTTTGAATCACTGCGATGTTTATATCGACCGCGTTTTTGTTTCTCGATACCAGACCGATAGTTTGATTGTGGCCACGCCAACCGGTTCGACTGCGTATTCGCTGGCAGCGGGCGGGCCGATTATGATGCCTTCGGTGAATGCGTTTGCGGTGACGCCGGTCGCAGTCCATTCGCTGACGCATCGTCCGTTGGTGGTGCCCGATACTGCCGAGATTGAGATCGTGGTGAAGACTGGCGAGGATGAAGCTTACCTGAGCATCGATGGGCAGATTGGCATGCCGATGCAGGATGGCGACGTGATTCGCTGCCGGAAGTCGGATTATCAGGTGAAGTTGCTGCATTTTAAGGGGACGTTTTTTGATGTGTTGCGGACGAAGCTGAAGTGGGGTCAGGGATAGAGCTATTGAGCTTGCTGTCGACGGACAGACGGGACGGCTATCCCATGTTAAACAAAATGAAAACTTTCATTCGAGTACTCTTGTTTTTTCTGCCAGTGTGCGTGTTCGCTCAGACGCACCCTGCGGCTGATCTCATTGTCACCAACGCCAAAGTTTGGACGGTGGACAAAGCCAATCCCACGGCGCAGGCTGTGGCTGTGCTGGGGGATCGGATTGTTGCGGTTGGTGTGAACGCAGATATCGAAGCCTGGCGAGGGCCTGTCACGAAAGTGATCGATGCCGGCGGCAAATTGTTACTGCCGGGCTTCAATGATGCGCATGTTCATTTTGTCAGTGGTGGGTTACAGCTCGATGCAGTGCCGTTGAATGACGTCACCACTCCTGAAGAATTCGCGCGGCGAATTGGGGAACGCGCGAAGAAGACGGCGAAAGGTGAGTGGATCGTTGGCGGGGATTGGGACGAAACGAAATGGAATCCTGCGAAGCTTCCGACGAAAGAACTCATTGATGCAGTCACGCCCAACACACCGGTTTTCGTTTATCGCTATGACGGTCATCTTGGATTAGCGAATTCCATCGCGTTGCGAATGGCCGGCGTGACGGCAAAGACGCAGGATCCGCCGGGTGGTGTGCTGGTCCGCGATGCAAAAGGGAATCCGACGGGAATTCTCAAAGATGCCGCGATGGATTCCGTCTATAAGGTGATGCCAGCACTGTCGCACGAGCAGCGCTTGCGAGCGGTGAAGCGAGCGTTGGCGCACGCGGCTTCGCTGGGAGTGACTAGCGCGCAAGATATGAATCCGGATTATGCCGATGTCGCTGTCTACTCCGAATTACTTCAGCTTGGCGAACTGACCACGCGGCTTTATGTGGCTCCTTACATCACGGGCGTTGCTGATCAGGCCAAGCTTGGAATCCGACATGCTTTCGGCGGACCGTTTCTACAGATGGGGGCGGTGAAGGCGTATGCCGATGGCTCACTGGGTTCTTCAACCGCTTATTTTTTTGAGCCATTCCTCGGTCAGCCGAATAATCACGGACTGCTGTCTGATGAAATGCATCCGGTGTCGCTCATGCGCGAACGCATGATGAAAGCGGATGCTGCCGGAATTCAGATATGCACCCATGCCATCGGCGATCAGGGAATCTCGATCATTCTGGATTTGTACGCTGACGTGGTGAAAGCGCACGGCGAAGCTGACCGTCGATTTCGCATTGAACATGCACAGCATATGGCTGCGAAAGATTTCGACCGTTTCGCAGAATTGCATGTGATTGCCTCGGTACAGCCCTATCATGCGATCGACGATGGACGCTTTGCCGAGGGCCGGATTGGTCATGATCGTTCCAGCCGAACGTATGCATTCCGCACCTTTCTCGATCATGGCGTGCCCCTGGCATTTGGAACTGATTGGGACGTCGCGCCGCTCAATCCCTTACTGGGGCTCTATGCGGCGGTGACTCGCGCCACTTTGGATGGCAAGAATCCGAACGGCTGGTTTCCGGAGCAAAAGCTTACTGTTTCCGAAGCGGTTGAGGCTTACACCATGGGTTCCGCTTACGCTGAATTTCAGGAAAAGGAAAAAGGTTCGATCACCACTGGGAAATTAGCGGACATGGTCCTGTTGAGTGACGATATCTTTTCCATCGCTCCCGAGAAAATTCGGGATGTGAAAGTTGAGGACACGATTCTTGGTGGCAAAGTGATTTGGGTCGCTGGGTCACCACAGAGTAACTAGGAAATCTCCACGCCTTGCAATGGCCCTCCGGACATCGAGCCGTGGGTAACTGCGATGTACTTCCGAGCCCTTGACCGGGGAACGCTTCAAATCTAAATTGCATCTCATAAAGATTTTCTAATCCTCCCGGATGTTCAGTGTAAGCAGGGTGTTCGCCACTCCCCTAGACTGTTCCGTCCATCGGACACGGCACCGGCTTCGGCCCGGCCGTAGTTCGAGCTGAACAAGTTAGACAGAGTTCGCGCCGCAGTTCCAGAAAGCCAAATCTTGCTATCGCCGGAGTGTGTCCACTCCGCGCATGGAGGAGCGAATGAAAAACCAGAACGTTCGCAGGATACTGGTGTGTTTCGGTGGGCTCGCAGTGGCCACCGCAAGTCTTTCAGCCCAAACCGATCCCGGTCCGCGTCCTGGCCCGGCGTCGGTTGGTAACTATTACCCGACGTTAAACTCCAGTGAACAGTATTTTTTCAACCAGGCAATCAGCCGCTTCATGGAAGTGGATTCAGTAGCGGGAACCATCCCCGGCGAAACTGGCGTCGGGCTGGGGCCTACGTTTAACGGAAACGGGTGCGCCATGTGTCACGCTCAACCGGCGATGGGGGGCAGTAGTCCGGGTTTAGCAAGCCCGCAGAATCCAATTCCAAATCCGCAGGTCGCGCTAGCAACTCTGGATAGCGGGGCCAACACTGTCCCTAGTTTTATTACGAACAGCGGGCCGGTGCGGGAAACCCGGTTCATCAGGAACTCCAACGGCACCGCGGACGGCGGAGTCCATGGTCTCTACACAATTACGGGCCGTTCGGATGCGCAAGGTTGCACTCTCGCTCAGCCGAATTTCGCTCAAGCGCTCACTAGTAATAACGCAATCTTCCGCATACCAACGCCTACATTCGGACTGGGACTGGTGGAAGCCACGCCGGACTCTACATTGAGGGCGAATTTGGCGGCAAACCAGAGCGCCAAGTCGCAATTGGGCATTGGCGGCATGTTGAATACCAGCGGCAATGATGGCACGGTCACGCGCTTCGGGTGGAAGGCGCAAAACAAGTCGCTGGTGATTTTCGCCGGCGAAGCTTACAACGTGGAGCAAGGCGTATCGAACGAGAGTTTTCCCAACGAACGCTCGGCGACCCCGGGCTGCGTGTTCAACGGCACGCCCGAAGACACCAGCAACATGATGAACCAAAATACGCTAAGCACCAACTACAACACTACACTGGGCACGATTGCGGAAATGTCGTCTGACATGGTGGACTTCGCCGCGTTCATGCGACTGTCCGCACCGCCAACACCTGCTCCGCAGACAACTTCAACCCAGAATGGCTCGCAGTTGTTCAGCCGCATCGGCTGCGCTCTGTGCCATTCGCCAACGTTGACGACTGGATCTTCACGATTTACCGGAATGTCGAACGTCGCCTACCATCCTTACTCGGACTTTGCCTTGCACCACATGGGAGGGCAGTTGGCGGACGACATCAGCCAGGGCGGGGCCGGCCCCGACCAGTTCCGCAGCGCACCGCTGTGGGGATTGGGGCAACGCTTATACTTCCTGCATGACGGCCGCACGACAGACCTTCTCCAGGCAATCGAAGATCATGCCGACTGCGGAGGAAATGCTAAGCGTGATCGAGATCAGTTTTCCCATCAGGCTGCTTCGTCCCGTAACTGTAGTTCCGAATCCAACGGGGTGGTCAGCAACTTTAACCGGCTGTCACCATCACAGCAGCAGGATCTGTTGAACTTCCTGCGCTCGCTGTAACGTGGAGGCCGATTGCCAAACCGGCGCGCGGAGGGGATGGTTCATTCCCTCCGCAATTTTGCGGTTTGGTTTGTTGTTGTTGTGCTGGACAAGTTCAAAGGCAGTGGCGGAAACGGGTGCACGTTTTTGCGGACCCCGTCCCGAAATTCTTGCCGAACTGGAAAATGCAGCGGCGATTCGAATTTCCGACCGGAGCGCGTTCGATCAAAATGTTGCGGCATTCCAGGCGCTTCGCGAACGTTATCCGAACGATTTGTTTGTACACGAGAGCTATCAAAATGCAGTCCAACGTCTTGGAATTGAAGGTCATTTGCGAGGATTGACCGATGACTATCAAACGCTCGCGGCCGAGCATCCCGGGGAGTTGATGTATCGCTATCTCTATGCGCGGAGCCTGATTGGACGGGGGACTTATCCAGCGATCCAGGAGATGAACGAAATTCTTGCCGGCAAGCCGGAATTTGCGCCGGCGCGCCGCATGTTGGCCGGAATTTACTCGAGTGAAGCATTTCGCGATGTGGCGAAAGAAAAGCTTGAGAGAGAAAAGTTTCTCAGTCTGTGTCCGGGATACGTTGTAGCTGCCTATCCAATTCCGGCGCCTGATACGAGTCCGCTGATTGATCAAGCCGAGCGCCTGCTAGCTGAAGGCGGAGATCCCGATCACGTTGCTGCCTTGGCGCAGCAAGGATTGAATGACGATGAATGGCGTTTGCAACGGATCCGTCCCTTCGACTGGTACAGCGTTGGGTACAAAATACAGAACCAGCGCCAGCTTCAGGCGGAATACTGGAGGGTTTGGAGCCTTCAAGTGCGTTGCTATCGCAAAGCCGGCAAGGCGGAAAAGGCTACGGAGCTTCTAGCCACAATGAGTGAGCGCGCCGCTCAGACTCGCATGATGCCGGGAAATGCCTATTGGGACGCGTTGGGATTGTTGGCTGGGTTGTATGCAGAAGGGAATCAGAGACAGCAGGCCGAGGAAAAGATCGATGCCATGCGCAAGATCGTCGCCGAACGTCCTGATTCAGTTCGTGCCTCACAGATTGCAAACCTGGAAATAGTTATCCAGATACGGCGGGCGTCTATTCCACGCCAGTGAAATCGGACTCACTTTGCTAAGTTTCATTGTGAAGCTGATCCGCTGTGGTTTCTCGTCGCCGAACCATTTTGACTGATTTTCCATCGACCAGAACTTCAGCAGGACGCGGCCGGGTGTTGTAGTTGGAAGCCAAGACCATTCCATAAGCGCCGGCGTCAAGAATGGCGAGTAAGTCGCCTTCGTTCACGGTTGGGAGTTCGCGATCGCGAGCGAAGAAATCTCCGGTCTCGCACACTGGGCCGACGACGTCCACCGTTTCTTTTTTCGGGGAAGGGGATTCCACATGTGTAGTGACAATTTCATGATAGGCCTGGTAAAGCGAGGGCCGGATCAAATCGTTCATGGCTGCGTCCACCACTAGAAACTTCCTGGCGCCATTGGTCTTCTTGTAGATCACTCGCGTCAGCAGAACGCCTGCGGATGCAACGATGGAACGACCGGGTTCGAGCACTAGATGGACTTTCAATCCGCGCAACGGGGCCAGAAGCGCTGTCGCATAGCCGTCGACTTGCGTGGCAAAGCCGCGAGGCTCTTTCGATGGTTCTGACGTCTGATAGTTGATGCCCAGTCCACCGCCGGCGTCTACGTACTTGATGGTGTGGCTATCGCTACGCAGTTTGCTGACGAGTTCGGCGACCCGCTCCATGGTGGCGGCAAACGGTTTCACGTCGGTGATCTGCGATCCAATATGAACACTGACGCCGGTCACGTTCAGATATTTAATTCCTGCTGCGAGGGCATATAAGCGGCGGGCTTCGCCGATGGGAATGCCGAATTTATGTTTTTGCAGGCCGGTCGAAATATAGGGATGCGTTTCGGCAGGAACATCGGGATTTACTCGCAGAGCCAGTGGCGCGGTCAGTTTGAGCTGGGCGGCGCATTCGGCCAGCGCCCATAACTCAGATTCGCTTTCCACATTGAATAAGAGGATGCCGGCCTTTAGGGCGGCCTGCATCTCGGCTTTGGTTTTACCCACTCCGGAGAAGACGACTCTTTTGGCTGCTTTCCGGTCCACCTTGAGAACGCGTTCCAATTCACCTCCCGACACTACATCGAAGCCGCATCCCATTTTTGCCAGTAGCCGGAGAATCCTGAGATTGGAATTTGCTTTTACCGAATAACAGATGGTGTGCGGAACCTTGCGAAAGGCCCGCTGGAAAGCTGACATGCGTTGGCGAATGGTAGAAGCGGAATAGACGTAGAGGGGAGTGTCGAAGCGCTCGGCAAGCTCGACTGCGGAGACATCCTCACAATGGAGAAGCGGACGCTATGGAACGGCGCCGCGTTGCCATAGGGCGATATGAAAATCCTGGGAGACGTCCCGGCGGCCGGCCTTCGCGGCTCACTTGCGTTTCCCGGGATGCGATCTTTTACGCGGATGGCGACGATGGTCTGATCGTCAAATGTCTCCACGCCGGAGGCATGTTCAGCGACTGCTTTGAACAGCGACTTCACGGCACAATCGGCGGAGACGTTGGCAGCACCTGACGACGATCTCTTCCCGTGCGCCTGCGTCCGAACATTTCACCCGTTTTATTGCTGGCGTCCAGAATGCCGTCGCTGAAAAATACGAACATGTCGCCGGGCTTGGCCTGGAAAGTGAACTCTTCGTAGTCCGCTTCCTCGAACAAGCCCAAGGGCAGGCCGGTGGCTTCGATGAGTTCGATCTTGCCATCGTGAAAGTAACATTGGCCGCGGCAAGCCGGAATTGGCCACTTGCAGAGTGCGATTGGTGTCATCCCATACTGCGTAGATCAGCGAAACGTATTGCGCTTCAATTCTGCGCTCGCCCAATGAGTAGTTCACGGCCGCGAGCATCTCCGCAGGGCTCGGCTCAATCGGAGCATGGGAACGCAAAATTCCGCTGACCAGCGCGGCATAAATCGCGGCTGGCGCGCCCTTTGCCGCTGACGTCACCGATTACGATGGCGGTACGCGATTGCGAATAGTTGACGAAGTCGTACAGATCTCCGCCGATGGCCCGGGCAGGCGCGAACTTGGCGGCGATTTCCAGATTCGCCAGCTTGGGAAGGGCATGAGGTAGAAGCCGGAACTGCAACTCTCGAGCCATCGCCATATCGCGTTCGAGGCGGCGCTCCTGTTTGGCAATCTCTTCATACAGACGGGCATTTTCCAGAGCAATCGCGATTTGCGCCGCCAGCGTGGTAATCGTGCGTTGGTGATCGTCGGTGAAAAAATTGCGTTTGGTGTGTTCGAGATCGAGGACGCCGATGATTTTGTCTTTGTAAATGAGCGGCACCGCCAGTTCAGAGCGAGTTTCCGGATTGGCCGCGATATAGCGCGGGTCTTTGCTCACATCTCGAACCAATATGGCATGCTTGTGCTCCGCAGCATGTCCCACGATGCCCAGGCCCAGCGGGATATCGTGCTTGAGATGGATATTTTCCTGAAAGCGCAGGGAGAAACGGTGTTGCAATTTCGTCTCCGGCAGCGTCCAGCAGCAGGATGCTGAACATCTGATAATCGATCAGGCGGTTGAGAAGCTCGGCAATGCGCTTGAGCAATTCGTCCACGTTCAGAATTGACGTGAGCTCTTGGGCAATTTCATTCAGCAGCAGTAGAGTGCGAGTTTGGCGTGTGGTTTGGGTATAGAGACGCGCATTCTCAATTCCAACCGCCATGCGCGAGGCGATGAGGGTGAGCAGCCGTTTGTGTTCTTCCGTAAAATTATCCGGCTTTTGCGATTCGATATCGATCACGCCGATCAGCCGGTTCTTGATGATCAGTGGAATCGCCAGCTCGGAACGCACATTGGGCACGGCCGAAATGTATTCGGGTAGCTGGGTCACATCGTTCACCAGCACAGCCTCGCGGCGCTGAGCGGCAAGGCCGGTCACACCCTCGCCAACTTTGATGCGCATGCGCTCGGCGGTTTCCTTGCTGTGCCCGACGCTAAATCGAAAACGTAATTCCTGGGTCTTTTCGTTGAGCAGCAGGATGCCGAAAATTTCGTAATCAATGACTTTGCGGACGAGCTCCGCCACCCGCTTGAGAGTGGTATCCAGGTCGAGCGTGGTGTTGACCACATCTGCTACTTCGAGCAGCAGGGGTCTACTTTGGATTGAATATCTGGTTGAACGGCTGTCATGGGAAACGTACATCAATCATACCAGCCGCAACAATTGATGCTGATTTCGCTGGTGTGTGCGTAACTCAGACGCCACGGGGGACAATGCAAATATCCGGCAGATTGCGATAACGCTCGGCATAGTCGAGACCATATCCCACGACAAATTCGTCGGGAATGCTGAAGCCTATGTAATCGCCCACAATCGGCATTTTTCTGCGGGACGGCTTGTCGAGGAACGCCGCCACGCGCAGAGACTTGGGTTGGCGGTTGCTCAACATTTTTTTCAGATAAGTCAGGGTAAGGCCGGTGTCGAGAATGTCTTCGACCAGAATGACATTTTTATCCTTGATTGGCTGGTCCATGTCTTTGGTGAGTTGCACCTCACCAGTCGAGTCCCAGCCGGTTTGCAGTTCCTGAGCGGGGCTCGGGCGATTGCCGTAGCTGGATACGCCGATGAAATCGAAAGTGGCATCGAGCTGTACTTGCCGCGCCAGATCGCTCAGGAAAATGGCCGCGCCTTTTAGTACGCCTACGAGAATTACCGTTTTCGCCGGAAAAATCGCGGGTGATCTCGGCGCCAATGGCAGCCACTCGCTCGGCAATCTGTTGCCGCGAAATCAGGACCTTTAGCTCGGTCATAGCGATCCATATTAAACTAGCATTCGGCAATCGAGCACTTAGCATTCGGCCATCACGACCGGAAATGGCTAAGTGCTGAATGCTAAGTGCCTGAATGCTTAGTGCTGAATGCTTAGGATTGAAATCTTATGAATCTCAACGGAATCAAACTCACCTGGCTGGGTCACGCCACTTTTCGAATCGAAACTCCTGGCGGCAAGATCGTGATTGTCGATCCCTGGATTATGGGCAATCCGGCTTGTCCGGAGAAAGACAAGGACGTCAAGAAGGTTGACGTTCTGCTGTGCACTCACGGACATGGTGATCACATTGGCGATGCCGTGGAAATTGCGAAGAAGCACAATCCGAAAGTAGTCGGGATTTCTGAACTATGCGGCTGGCTTCAGAAAAAAGGCGTCAAGCAGACATCGCCCATGAACAAAGGCGGAACGCAAACCGTCGATGATATTAAAGTCACCATGGTGCATGCCGACCACTCCTGTGGCATTCAGGATGGAGACGAAATCATTTACGGCGGCGAAGCCTGTGGGTACGTGATTGAATTTTCCAACGGTGTGAAGATCTATCACGCCGGCGATACCAATGTTTTCGGTGATATGCAGATTATTCGCGAACTCTACGCGCCGGATATTGTCATGCTGCCCATCGGCGACCACTTCACCATGGGGCCGCGCGAGGCCGCGTATGCCTGCAATTTACTTAAGGCGAAAACGGTTATCCCGATGCACTTTGCCACGTTTCCGGCGTTGACGGGGACGCCGGGTGCGTTGCAGAAGCTGGTGCCCGGCACGAAAGTGTTCGAGATGCAGCCGGGAGTGACGATTTCGTAATTCAAGATAGGGAGACCGCAATTGCCAACCGATCCGAAACCCGCATGGCGTCATGGAGAGATCACTCAGCCGGAAGTCGACGACTATCTTTACTCGTTACTTCCACCGCGCGATGAAGTGCTGGCAACGATGGAATCCGAAGCTGGGAAGAGAAAAATTCCGATCGTTGGCCCTGCCGTTGGGCGTGTGCTGTATCAACTTGCATTGATGATCAATGCTAAAACCATTTTCGAGATGGGATCGGCCATCGGCTATTCGACCATTTGGTGGGCGCGCGCCGTAGGGAAGGAAGGAAAAGTCTTCTACACCGACGGTGATCGCAAGAATGCCGATGAAGCTCGCGGCTACTTCGAGAAGGCGAGTGTGAGTGATCGCATCACGGTGAGAGTCGGCGACGCATTGGAAATCCTCTCCGAGCAAAAGCAGGAGTTCGACATCATCTTTAATGACATCGACAAAGATGACTATCCACGTGCGTTTCGAGCGGCGATTCCTCGTTTACGAAAAGGAGGATTGTTTGTGACCGACAACGTTTTGTGGAGTGGAAAAGTTACCCAGAAGAATCCGACCGAGGCGACTACTAAGGGAATTCTGGAATTAAATAGGTTGCTCTATGACGCAAAAGATTTGTTTACGACGATTTTGCCGATCAGGGACGGGCTGGCGATTGCCGTGAAGCGATAAGCAAAAGCTAGATAACCACCCAGGACACGAAGAAACACCAAGGAAGGCCATCAAGAATAATTTCCTTGGTGATACTTGGTGTCCTTGGTGGTTTATGCTTCTCTTGAACTATATCGACTTCACTGGAATTAGAGTTAGGTCTTCCACCAAACCCACTTCTTTCTGCAAAAACGGTTCCGCGTAAGTAACTCCTCCCAGCATTCCGTAGAAACGGGCCATGGCGTCCAGGCGAGTGCGGATTTCTGCGTGAGCGGGGAAGAGATCTTTGCCGGCTTCCTGATCGCTGAATTGTGTTTTGTAAGCTAGCAGCGATTGCAGGCGGCCTTCGAATTGGTCGGTGATATCTACGACAAACGTCGGCCGGATGTCGTAGTAGAGAGTTGCGTAGATAATTTTGTAGGGACGGTGGGGAGGCAGTTCCTCGCTGCCGGCAGCCACGGGCGAGGGCGCCCGCGCCACATTATCCTGGCTAAGAGCCGATAGCTGAGAGCTGACGGCTAGCTTACTCAGCCCTGCCAGGAAGCAAGCTTCGTATCCCAGCGTCGATGCCGTGTAGTGATCGGGATGGCGGCCTTTCCAGTAAGGGAGGATCACGACGCGCGGACGTTGCTGGCGAATCACGCGTGCAACTTTTAGGCGATTTTCCCAGGTGTTTTCGACGCGCCCATCGGGAATGTCGAGAGCGTGGCGCCAGCTTACCCGGAGAATTTTTGCGGCGTCCTCCGCCTCGTTGGCTCGACTCTCGGCGGTGCCGCGGGTTCCCATTTCTCCCTGCGAGAGATCGAGGATGCCGGTGCGATGGCCTTGCTGCGCCATCTTCAGCATGGTACCGCCGCAGGTTTGTTCTACGTCGTCCCGGTGCGCGGCGATAGCGAGAATATCGAGTGGTGGGGTAGATGGATTCGGCACAGCCGCATTTTACAGTACGCGCGCCAGGGCCATGCCCGCCAAAGCGCCGCCCAGACATAAAAGATTGGTACTGAGAATGTTTGCAGTCGCGAGCATCCATCGGCCTTGATCGAAGAGCGCCATGCTCTCAAAGGCGTAGGCGGAGAAGGTCGTGAACGATCCGCAGAAACCGACTACGACCAGCAGGCGCCAGCGCGGATCGACCAGATACTTTCTCCGTCGTCCAGATGACGAAGAAGCCCACGATTAGACTACCAACGATATTGATGAAGAGTGTCCCGTACGGAAAGGCTGGCCCAAATTCTTTATTGGCGAAGCGGGTCAGAAAGTAACGCGCGTTCGTGCCGACAATGGCGCCGAGGGAAAGAATCAGAAACGTTTTCATGACGGAGTTCTCCCTACAAAAGTTTGTAGGAGTTATCAGCACTGGCTCATTCGGAGCCGAACCAGGCGGTTATGGCGAACTCCATCGCCGGAGCTTCTTTTTTACCACGGAAGTGGGTCGGGTGTCAGGTCTTAGGTCTCAGTCTCAGGTATTCGGGCTTATCGTAGACCCGAAACCCGAAACCCGAGATCTCTCGCTGCCCACAAACCTTCCCTCATTATTTTTTTCGCTCTACCAAAAATCGCGCCAGGGATTTCAGGGTCCCTGCGCGCGAACCGAAGCTTTCCAGTGAGGCGAATGCGGATTCCACCAGCGCGTCCGCTTTCCTCAGGGATTCCTCTATGCCGAATAACGCGGGATACGTTGCCTTCTCGGCGGCTGTGTCTTTGCCGGCGGTCTTGCCGAGTTGCTCGGAGGTTTGGGTTACGTCGAGGACATCATCCACGATCTGGAATGCCAAGCCGATGGATTGTCCGAAGGCGCGCAACTTTTCAACTTCATGCTACTTGCCGCCCGCATAAATGCCGCCGCTCACGACGCTGGCGGTAATGAGTGCGGCGGTTTTTGCGCGATGAATGTATTCGAGCGTGGTCACGTCAGCTTTGGTGTGTTCGGCCTCGAGATCGACGACTTGGCCGCCGATCATGCCGTCGATGGTGCCGGTGCCGCGGGCAATTTCTTCAATAATGCGAACGCGGGCCTCTGGCGGGCATTGAAGGCAGGCCAGCACTTCGTACGCCTGAGTTTGCAAGGCATCTCCGGCGAGAATTGCAATGGCTTCGCCGAAAACTTTGTGGCAGGTGGGACGACCGCGCCGCAGATCGTCGTTGTCAAGTGCGGGCAGATCGTCGTGGATCAGAGAATAGGTGTGCAGCATTTCGAGCGCTGCGCCGAGGTCCGCGACTCCCAAGGGGAGGGAATTCGCGATCATGCGGCCGGCTTCCATGCAGAGAATGGGGCGGATGCGCTTGCCTCCAGCGAAAACGCTGTGCCGCATCGCCTGGTGAATGGACGCAGGCTGTTGCGTGGCGGGCGGGAGCAAGCGTTCCAGGGCCGCGTCGGTTAGAACGCGTCCCTGCTCTAAAATCTGGTTGAGCATGACGGTGAGTATAACAAGGGAGTGATTTCAACGAGCCTCAAAGACCCGTCATTCTGAGCGCAGCGAGTGCTTCGCGAAGCGAAGCACTCTCCTTCGCCGTGCATGACTCACTCGTTCAGCATGACAAGGTTTTATTTTTTTCCTGGCGCGGATTCGGAGAGAGGTTCAAATGCTTCCGCATGAAGCTTGCCGTTTTGTTTGAGCAGAATTTCTACTTTACCTTCGGCGTCTTCGAGTTCTTTGCGGCAAGTACCGGAAAGTTTCATGCCCTCCTCGAAAAGCGTCAGAGATTTTTCCAGGGGAACGTCTCCCTTTTCGAGTTCCTGCACGATTTTTTCCAGACGCTGGAGGCATTCTTCAAATTTTGGCAAGGCAAGCTCCTTCGTCTATTTTAATCCAGTTCGCGCTAGACCGACGCCGCCGGTTTCGACGTTCCCAACGCTTCCAGCACATCCACTGCCGAGGCGTACCGCCCTTGCGGGGCGCTGATCTGCGCTCCTTGCACCATTTCGCGGACAGCGATCAGCATTTCACGGGCGATGGCAATGCCTTCTTCGCGTGCGGCCTCGGGTGTCGGCGCTTTGATCATGCGTTCCAGGATCGTCTCCGGGACGGAAACTCGCAGCTCGTTTTTCATGAATTCGGCGTTACGAGCACTTACCAGCGGCCAGATTCCTGCGACCACTGGAATACGAAACTGCTCGATGCGGCGGATAAAAGTCTCCAGCAACGACAGATCGAATACTGGCTGCGTGACGGCGTACTCGGCGCCGGCCTCTACTTTGTATTCGAAGCGGCGGATCTCTTCGTCCAGATCGGAAATGCCGGGATTGGCGCCGACGCCGATGGCAAAAGCCGTGCCCGCTCCAATCGGATTGCCGCCGATGTCCTGGCCGCGATTCAGGTTGTGAACAATGTTCACCAAGCCGATGGCGTCGACGTCGAACACGGCGGTCGCATCAGGATAGTTGCCCATCTTCGGTGGGTCGCCGGTAATGCAAATTAGATTGTGGATGCCGGTTGCGGCCGCGCCGAGCAAGTCCGACTGAATCCCAAGCACGTTTCGATCCCGACAGGTGTAATGCAGGATAGCTTCAATCCCGACTTCCTGCTGCACCAGCAGCGACAGCGCTTGATTGCTCATGCGGGCCGAGGCGCGGGGACTGTCTGGAATATTGATTGCATCCACGCCGACAGACTTCAGAAATCGCGCTCCCTCGATTTCTTTGCGGATGTCGGTGCCTTTGGGTGGCACGATTTCAACCATCGTCAAAAACTCGCCCTTGGCAAGCTTCGAGCCGATCCGTGAACGCTCGGCCAGCGGAACTGCTGGAGCGATGCGCGGGGCAGCTTCGCCTTTTGCCTGAACCGCCGCCGTCTTGGAACGAGCTTCCCCGACCCGCAATGCGGATTTCATCACGCGAATATGATCGGGCGTAGTTCCGCAGCATCCGCCCACCAGGCGCGCACCCGCGGCCACAAACTTGCGCGCATAGCTGGCCATGTACTCGGGCGAGCAAAGATAGATATTTCGGCCCTCCACCGATCGCGGCATACCGGCGTTCGGTTGAGCGGCGAGAGGCAGGGAAGTCAGCGCGCGCATGCGCTCGATGGCGTCCAGCATGGCCACCGGGCCAATACTGCAATTGCAGCCAATGACATCTGCTCCCCATTCTTCCAGGCGAGGAGTGAAGGTCTCGGGCGTGGAACCGTCGAGGCAATTGCTGTCTTCATCGATCGTTACCAGGGCAACGACCGGAATCTTGGGATCGACATCCCGAGCAGCCAGTATTGCCTGATGGAGTTCCTCAAGATAGCCGAAAGTCTCCATGATGAGGAGGTCCACCCCGCCCTCAACCAAGGCGGTGATCTGATCGCGAAATGCGGCCCGAGTTTCTTCCAGCGAAGTCTTGCCCAGAGGTTCGATGCGAATGCCAATCGGGCCCACGGAACCGGCCACCCACACGTCGAAACTCTTCGCCGCTTCGCGGGCCAAACGGGCCCCGGCGAAGTTGACTTCTCGAACTTTGTCTCCCAGACTGTGTCGGCCCAGGCGGAATGAATTCCCGCCAAAGGTATTGGTTTCTATGATTTCCGCACCCGCCTGCAGGTATTCGTGGTGGATGCCCCGGATCAAGTCGGGTTGGGAAATATTCAATTCGTCATAGCACCGATTGATAAATATTCCCTTGGAGTACAGCAGCGTGCCCATCGCACCATCGCAAAGGACGGGCGACTTCTTCAAGCGAGCTAGGAAATCAGCAGCGGCCATCCTTTCGAGAATACAAGATGGCCGGGAGTTTTGCACAGACCCACCGGGATTGCGGCACGCCAATAAAAATCCTTGCAAGTCGCTCTGTTATAATCCGCTCCTTTGCATCTAAATTGCTATCCTTGCACGCTCTTCGGAGTCCCAGGTTTGAAAAGAGCCTTAAGCAGTGTTGCGGTTCCCATGATTATTGCTTTGTCCATGGTCTCTTGTGGAGGCTATGGTTCAACTAAGTCTTCCAGCAGTGGCTTCGGATTCCGGGCCTTTGTTTCCAATCCATTACAGCCATCTGCTGCAGGAAATCTTCCAGTTTTGAGCATTGTGGACGCGGCCAAGGATTCCTACACCGGGCTGTCGGTTGGCTTGGAGGGATCCAGTTCATTCCCCGGGCTGATGACCGTGACTCCGAACCTGAAAGACACCCTTATTTTCAGCAGTACCGGCAACACTATTGCGGTCGTCGACAACGCCAGTGAAGCTCTGGCCCAGGGCACCTCTGCAGGGCTGCCAGCCATACCGTTGTTAGGCCCCACCGAAAGCATGCTGCCATATATTGACAGTCAAACACTTTTCGTTGCCGTTCCGAGCGCTGCGGTAAATGATCAGACGCAAGGGGCGGTGGAAGTGCTGCGCTTTCTGAGCGGATCGACATCCCCGGCCGCGGTGATTCCGGTGGCCAGTGCACACTTTCTGGTGCAGAGTCACGATGGCAATCGCGTCATTGTGTTCAGTGACAATCCGCAGAGTAACCCGGTTTCACCTTCCCAGTGTGCGACGGAGCATTGCATTACATTGATTTCTCCCGGGCTTCTTGGCACGACCACCGACCCGCGCACGCCGATTGACAGTACGAATTTCGATCATCCAGTTTGGGGCGTTTTCAGCGGCGACGATTCCACGTTGTACGTTTTAAATTGCGGGCCTCAGTGCGGCGGAGCAGCAGCCAGTATTTCAATTGTGGATATGACCCAAAATCCTCCGGTTGTCACAGCGCCAAACATTTTGGGTGTTCCAGCCGCTACTCATGGAATTTTAATTGGCACGACGCTTTATGTGGCCGGAACTCCTCCCGGCGCTGCGTGCCCTTCGGGTTCGACTGCTCCGCAGTGCGGGGAACTGACTACGATCGATACTGGGACAATGGCGGTTACGAGCACGACTCCAATCACCCCGGGCTACCACGATCGCATGGAGTTAGGTGCAAATGGGCAAATATTTATTGGGGCGCGGAGCACTTGCACCAATTGCCTGTCGATTTTCAATACTTCGGATGGCACTGCCGTAATGCCGCCTGGCAACGGCGATGTAACGGGCATTCAGCCGATTACTGATCGCAGCGTGGTTTATGTTTGCGAACACGGGAAATTATGGATTTATGACACCACCACCGATCAACTGCAAACTGTACAGACGGTGATTGTGGGACAGGCGATTGACGTGAAGCTGGTGGATCCGCCGGGGAATTTCAATTAGGTAATCGCTTCGGCGAGCTGACGCTCGCGGCGCAGACCCCTTAAACCTGTCATCTTGAGCGAAGCGAAAGACCTGTGCATTCTTTGGACATGGCACCGACCCTTAGGGTTTATGCAGAATGCAATTGCCCAGGATGACAGTTGCGGGTGTGGCTCGTGAATTATTTCGGTTCCAATACCAGGTGGTGGATTGTGGCTTTTACTACCGCCTGGCTCGAAAAAGGCAACGGGAAGGTATAGCCCTCATACCAGGCAGGCCATTGGTCCATGTAGTAGGGACTTAGAAAATTGCCGGCTTCGCCTGTGACCAGATTCAGAGTCGATTGATCCAGATTGCCGAGATCGCTGGTGATTCGTTCGGACGGCCCGTCATATCTTGTAGACGCTTTCACGGTGTAGCCGCTGCCGGATTGTTCCTTGAGTCCGGGGCCGGTCCAGCGATTCAAGATCGGGATATTGCCCAACACTGGATTCTGGATTTCTACCGGACTCTGCTGTCCCCACTTCCACGAATTTAAATCTTGAGGCGCTCCTGGATCGCTGACGGCGGCCTGCACGGCGGCCGTCACTAGTTCGTCGTAATTGGGATAGGTGTCCGGCAGCCATCGCGGGGGCTGGTGTTCGAGGACGTTTTCCATCCAGACGGAGCGCATCGACCACCGATAACTTTTCCAATTCAGCGTGGAGTTTCCGTGCGAATCGCCAGATGCTGGTCCCAACTTTGGTTCCAGCAGCAGCCTGGTTAATTGTTCTCTGGTTCGGACCTCAAGAGTTGGCGCAGACGAATCGGCGGACATACGGCCGTCCCATTGGCGCATGATTTCGGCGGCAGATTTGGCGCGGGTTGACGGATTTTTGGCATGGTCCACGGCATAGACGAAGCGTTCGGCAAAAAAACGTTCGGCTTCGGAAAAAATATCGGTCTGCAATGCCAACATGTCCGCCGCCGCAAATTTCTTCCCGGAGTTCAGCACACGATAGATACGATCGGTGCGCCAGGGAGCTTCCCATTCGGTGCTGATGGAGTAGGGATATCCATCGGGGGTGATGCGGCCGTTGGCGCTGGCCAGAATGCCGGACGGCGGATTGAAAATGCTGGGCAATTTTTCGAACGGAATATAGCTGGTCCACTCGTGAGCATTGTCGCTGCCGTTTTCGGGCAGGCTTCCGTCGCCGGAGGCGCGAATGGGAATTCTCCCCGTGGTCTGATATCCGATATTGCCGTCGACGTCTGCATAAACAACGTTCTGTCCGGGCGCGTCGAATTCAGAAAATGCGTGGCGGAACTGGTCCCAGTTCTGGGCCGAATTCAAATCGAAAAACGGATTGCGAATGCCGTCGTACAAAGTCCAACGCAAAGCGATCTTACGAGTTTCTCCGGGAGACAATTCACTCACAATGGGCCCATGTCGAGTGAGCGTGACATCCACGATCACGTCGGGCTTGCCTTTGAGGTGGATCACTTCCCGGCGATGTTCGGGCTCCTTCCAGCCATCGGGAGTCAGGTATTGTCCATCGGCGTTGAAGGTTTCGATGAATGCATCTTCCACGGTGGGGCCGACGTTGGTGAATCCCCAGGCGATGCGCTGATTGTGACCGACCACCACATACGGCACTCCAGGCAAGGTAACTCCGGCAACGTCGAAGTTGCCGCATCGCAAATGCGCTTCATACCAAAGGTTGGGCATCTGGTGGGCCAGATGCATGTCATTCGAAAGGAGAGGCTTGCCGGACACGGTATGTGCGCCTGAAACCACCCAGTTATTGGAGCCAAGTGTCAGGTGAAGATCTTCAAGAAATAACTGGGACGGAGCCGGGTCTGGGGTTCGATAGGCGACTGAATTGTTGGGACCGCTGTCGTCATCGTCCTCATCATCGTCGTCCGAATCTTTATCGCCGCTCTTGCCAGTTTCCTGGTCGAGGCTGGGATGAGATGCGGTCGGTGGATGATCATGCCAGGAAGAATTCACGTAAAGATCCGCGGTAAGTTCGGGGCCGAGCTTTGCCAGAATTTTCTCCCGGGTCAAGGCATTGTCCGGGCTGATACTGAGATCTTCGACCATTTGTGCAGCGACCAGCATGGAATCCTCTGGCGTCCAGGGACGCGGCGAGTATCCCAGGATGCGGAACTCCAAAGGCAAGCGGCCGCGTTGGGACTCGATGTAAGCATTAACTCCTCGCGCATACGCTTCGAAGCGGGTGCGATCTTCCGCATGCATCGATTCGACAGCCTTGCGAGCGGCCACCCGGAGACCAAGAATCCTTTGCCGGCGATCGTGTTTCAGCATACTGTCGCCAATAATTTCGGAGAGGTCTCCGGCCGCGTAGCGGCGCATGCCGTCCATTTCGAACATGCGGTCCTGAGCGGTCACATACCCTTGGGCGAAAAACAAATCTGCAAGATTGGCGGCGTCAATGGCCGGGACACCGCGGGCATCACGACTGACCGTCACCGAGGCCGATAACCCCTGAACTTTTAGCGTGCCATCGAGTTGAGGCAGAGCAGAGCGGGCCACGGAATAAAGCCATGCAGCGGCGCCCATCATGGCAAGCAATAAGATGGACGCCAGAACAATCACGACTCGCCGCATTCGGGAGCGGCGCGGACGCGGCGGAGAAATGGAGGGGCTAGCGGTGACCATTTTGTCTTCTCGATTCTAGGGTGTGTAGAACCGGAAGACAACTTGAGGAGCTGGTTGGCGGCGGTGCCAAAGGCCAGTATGATTCAAGAGAATCATGTTGCAGAAGCGTATCGACGATCAGCCCAGCATTTCGCGCGAGATGGTGCGCGAGGCGGAAGACATCCTGCATCGTCATTTAAAACGAGTGGGGTTGAAGCACACCGCGCAGCGTGACACCATCCTGCGGACCTTTCTCGAAACCCGGGAACACCTTTCCACCAATGAACTGCACCGGTTAGTGCAGAAAAAAGACCAGAAGATCGGGTTCACCACGGTGTATCGCACGCTGAAATTACTGGCCGAGTGCGGACTTGCCAGCGAAGTTGCGTTCCATGATGGGATCGCCCGTTACGAACACCAATACAACCGCCGCAGCCATCATCATATGGTGTGTACGGATTGCGGCAGTTCAGTGGAATTCTTTTCTCCGGAAGTCGATAACCTGGAGCAGGAGATTGGACGCAAACATCACTACATGACGACCCGGCACACGTTCCAGATCTACGGGGTGTGCGAAGACTGCCGCAAGAAAAATAGTGAGCAGAGAGTGGTGTAGGGATTTTGGGATGTGACTCGCTGTGCTCACGGAGCAGACGAGGCATCCGCGGCCACGTGGCTATTTTGGCTTCAAAAAGCTAAGGTTGCCTTAAAGTTTCAATTCTGTTAACTTTCGCGCATTCTCGTGCGGACACTTCCGGCGTCACTCAAAGGGTCTGTGCTCTAATCCAAAAGATATCTCGGGGGGATCTATGGCTTTTTGCAGCTCATGTGGGGGGCAAGTTCCAGCCGGCGCGGCAGTTTGCCCGGCGTGCGGTCATTCTGTGGCAGCTCCGGCCGTAGTGGCCTCAACGCAGGTGTCGGGCAGCGGACTTACGGACAACGTGGCAGGTATGCTGGCTTACGTGACCATTATTCCGGCGATTTTGTTTCTGGTGCTGGAACCTTACAACAAGAATCGATTTATCCGCTTCCATTCCTTTCAGAGCATCTTCTTCGCGGTGGGATGGATTGCGCTTTGGGTTGCCGTTATGATCATTTCCGCGATTTTGACGGTCATCCCCATCCTCGGGCATTTGATCGCACTCCTTTTGTGGATGGTGATCAGTGTCGGATTTTTCATCATCTGGGTCATTCTGCTGATCAAGGCCAATCAGGGACTGATGTATAAGCTACCCGTGATCGGCGACATGGCGGAAAAACAAGCCAACGCTTAATTTGGCATTCATTTGTCGGCCTCCGTTCGGCGCCGAATGCCGGCACGGAGGCCGAAGTATTTTGCCTCGGAAAGTTTGTTCGACATCGAACTCTAGCGATTTCGTTTTACATTTTTTAATGCGTGTTCGAGTTTTAGATACAACGACCTACAGTCCACACCATCGTCGATGGCGCAACTTCTAAGGCTCGTTCAGGTTAGAACAACCTGGAGGATCCCCCATGCGACATCTTTGCATTGTTCTGCTTATTGCTTTTGGTTTGTTCCTGGTAGGATGCGGCGGAGAAAATTCCAATCCGGGTTCGGGAAATATCAACGGTAATTGGACGGCGACATTAAACGATAGCGGAAGCTCGCCGGTTCTTACTTTCACCACTTCTTTTCATCAAGGTGGCGGCACGGACGTAACGGTCAGTAATTTTACTTTTACGACTTCGTCTCCGTGCTTTGTTTCGGGTGGGACCGAGAGTGCGTCTTTCATGCTGAGTGGAAATTTTAGCGGAAATGTCACTGGATCATTTGAGTTGAACATCCAGTCCGAAAATCCGAGTGGTAATACCCTTACGCTTCAGGGAACGGTGAAGAACAACACCATTTCCGGCACCTGGAGTCTTTCGGGCACGACTTCCGGTTGCACCGGGAACGGAAACTTCACTTTGACTCGCATGTAGTACGAGGCCCCGCTTCGCGACCAAGCATACACCCCGCGGAATGCCGGCAAGTCTTTCTTGGCGATCTTTGCGGTTAAAGCTCTTGACCGCAAAGATCGCAAACCCAAGCTAATGAAACCCCTCTTCATAACAATCTTCTCCGCCCTCCAGGGCGAAGCTTTACCATGGAACCCGTCAAGGGGCTTCCGGCATCCCATTTTCTTTTCGTTTTCGGCTGGTTTCGGGTAGTCTTGTTGATCGTTCGGAAAGAGGAGAGGCGTTTGCGAGTTCGGGTGTTCTATCACGACAAGTGTTTTGACGGGGCCTGTTCGGCCGCGCTCTTCTCGCGTTTCTACCGCGAACGCATTCGTAACGACGTGGAGTTCGTATTTTCCGGGCTACTGCATCGGGCTGGCTCACTCTTCAACGAGAAGGATTTTGACGGCGACGAAAACGCGATTGTCGATTTCAAATATTCCAGCTCACCAAAAATCACGTGGTGGTTCGACCATCATGAGAGTGCTTTCCTGTCTCCAGCCGATGCTGCCCATTTCGAACAGGAGCAGAGCAATCGCAAATTCTATGATCCGGATTTCAAGTCGTGTACCAGCTTTATTGCCACTATCGGAGAACAAAGATTTGGTTTCGATCCAAAACCGGTGGCTGAATTGGTGCATTGGGCGGACGTCGTCGATGGCGCCATGTATGCCGATGCCCGCACTGCGGTGGAAATGAAAGCGCCGGCCATGAAGCTGACCATGGTGATCGAGTCGGCCAGGGATTCCGATTTTGCGCCGAAACTTATTCCGCTCCTGGCGACGCAGTCGCTGGAGGAAGTCCTGCAAGCGCCGTTTGTGGCGGACGCCTTGCCTGCACTTCTGGAGCGGCATCAGCGCTCGATCGCTATTCTGCGGGACCGCACTGAGTTGAAAGACGGCACGCTTTTCTTCGATGTTACCGATCTCGAGATGGAAGGCTACAACAAGTTTGTGCCCTACTATCTGCAACCCGACTCGATCTATAGCGTGGGTTTGAGCAAGAGTAGTTTTCGCGTGAAAGTTTCAGTGGGATCGAATCCCTGGGCGCCTTCGGAGCCAGTGGTGAACCTCGCCAAAATCTGCGAACGCTACGGTGGAGGAGGGCACGCGCGGGTCGGCGCCATTTCTTTTGATGTCAGCCAAAATGAGGCCGCCCACAAAGCCGCGAAGGAGATTGTGGAAGAGCTTCGCGCCAGCGTTCGTGGTTAACGTAGGCGCGGGTGTCTGACCTGCCCTGGCATTTATTTGTGTCGCGCGGACAAGGCGTCCGCGGCTATGTGGTTTGAGTATTCCTGTGAACATGCACGAAACTCCCGATGTTGTCGTGCGTTGTGAGCATTTGGGTCGCGTAGTCAAAGACGCAAGAAACAAAGATAAAATTCTGATCGAAAACGCCACATTCGAAGTGCGAACCGGCGAAGTGTTGGCTATCGTGGGCCCGAGTGGAGCGGGCAAAAGTTCTTTGCTTAGACTTCTGAACCGGCTCGATGAGCCTTCCAGCGGAACGGTTTTTGTGAAGGGCATGGACTACCGGAAGATGGATCCCCGCGAGTTGCGAAGGAAACTTGGCATGGTGACCCAGCGTCCGTATTTGTTTCCGGGCACGGTGGAAAAGAATCTGCGATTTGGCCCCAGCCAACGTGGCGAGAATATGACGCAGGAGGCGGTCGATCGGCTTCTTTCCGAAGTTGGATTGAAGGAATATGCCTTTCGCGAAATCGCAAAACTTTCGGGAGGGGAAGCGCAGAGAGTTTCGTTGGCTCGCGCGCTCGCCAACCTGCCGTCAGTGCTTTTACTCGACGAACCAACCTCGGGATTGGATGACGTCTCCAAGCTCGAGATTGAAACCCTGATTCAGAAAATAGTGCGCGAACAAAAGCTCACATGCGTCATGGTGACTCACGATCGATCGCAGGCGGCCCGCCTCGCACAAAGAGCCATGCTTATCGAATCGGGACGGATCGTCCGGATTGGTTTGGTAAATGAGGTGTTCCATGCTTAGGTCTCTGTTTAGCAACCAACTATACTTGGGACTGGCGCAGGCCGGGATGGCAACTCTTGCGGCAATGCTGGTAGTTTTACTGGCTCGCAAACGGGGCATTCATCTGGAAGGCGAAACGTTGATCGCCATGGCCCGGGGAATGATACAGATCGTGGCGGTGGGATCGATTCTGGTTTTGTTGCTGCGCGGTCCGCGATGGACGAGTGGATTTTGTCTCGCGGGAATGATGATTGCCGCAGGCGCGATTTCGGCCCGCCGCGCCAAAGGCATCCCCGGAGCCTTCAGGGTTTCTGCCTGGGCAATTATTTCTGGCGCGGGCTCGGTAATCGCCTTAATGACCTGGCTCGGAGTGATTGATACCGCGATTACTTCGCTTGTGCCAGTTGGCAGTATGCTGATTGCGAATGCAATGAACACAAATGGGTTGGCGTTGAACCGTTTCCGCTCAGACGTGTTGGCCCACGTGGGCGAGATTGAGAGTGCTTTAGCGTTGGGGGCGAAGCCAGAAAATAGCGTTGCGCCTTACCTGCAGGCTTCTTTTGAGGCGAGCTTGATCCCGGCAGTTGATTCGTTGCGTTCGCTCGGGATTGTCTGGATTCCAGGTCTCATGGCGGGGATGTTGCTGTCGGGGGCGCGCCCGGTGTACGCCGCGATTTATCAGTTTGTAGTCTTAGCCATGATTTTTGCGGCTTCCGGCCTGACCTCCCTGGTAAGTACGCTCTTGATTCGGGGGCAGATTTTTACTTCGGCGGAACAATTGCTGCTTCAGCCCGGGGGATAATGTTTGCGATGAGTGGCATATTGGGCCTAAGAATGGGGCATGGGGAACTCGAACGGCAGGCGCAGCTCAAATTGCTGCGGGCAGTGGCCTCCTTCGAGTTGGCCAAGGGATTGATCGTGTTTCTGGCCGGTTGCAGCGTGCTTTTCCTGGTCCACAAAGATACCGGAGATATGGCAGACACTTTCCTTCGGCTTCTGCATATCAGTCCTGATCATCACTTTGCTCAGGCTTTCCTGGTCTGGGCCAACGATTTGACCGATGCCAAGCTATGGGCCATAGCCGGCGCCGCTACCGTCTATTCAATCCTTCGCTTTGTTGAAGGCTACGGGCTCTGGATGGCCCGTGGCTGGGCCGAGTGGATCGCCCTGGTCTCAACTACTCTCTACGTGCCGTTTGAGATTTATAAGCTCATCCAGCACATTAACCCCCTGCACGTCGGCATTCTGATCTTGAATCTGGGGGTTATCTTGTTTATGGGGCATCTGCGTCTGTCCGCCCATAGGGCGAGGATGGCTCGTTTACCGTAAGTCAAAGTCTATTATCCTTAGATTCAATTACTTGCGCCGATCTCAGTTCCTCGAAGGCGCCCCAGAATACCCAAGTTAATGTTACTAAAGGGAGGTCTAACTACACGTTTAGGCCATGTACTACCCGTCCCCCCTCGACTAACCTTGATTCAGCCAAACCCATTCAAGTTTTTGGAGACAGAATGAAATCAGCAATTTTGGGCCTTTTGTTGGTAGTCGCCGGTGTCGCGAACGCGCAGCAGATCCTGGTGGCGGAAAATGCCGCCCCGACCGCGTCAGCGTTCATTGCGACCAGTTCCCGGCAGAGCTTTGTGGCAACCAACCAGACACTGGAGGCCCCGAAACCCAGGTTTTGGGGAGTAGAGAACAAGATTGATTTCTCGATATTTGCAGGCCAACTGGCTGCCGATGCGGTTACCACCCAACGTGGGCTCGGTAACGGCTTCCGGGAAGGTAATCCAATTGCGGCTCCGTTCGTGAACCGGGGGGCCCCGGGAGCAGCCGCTGCCTCAGCATTGAGCTTTGGAGCTGGCGTGGGGGTCGCATACATGTTGCATAGGACGCACCACTACAAGGCCGAGCATGTTGCCGTGCGCCTGATGCTGGCCGGTGAAGGTGCCGTTGTGGGACGCAATATTGCCTTGCTGCGATAATCCTTTAAGTCTCGAAGGACTTTTCGGCGATTTCGAGGTAGGCGCGAAGCAGGTCTTGATCTTCTGGCAGCATTTTTGTGAACTTGATCCCGTTTCCCACTTGAGTGTCGCAAGTCACAATCGTGGCAACTGCGATTACCGGGTCATCGAGCTGCAGGCTGATTTCAAGTACAGTTCCGACCGGAAATGTAAAACTCATCTCTATATAACAGCCGCTCAAGCTAAGGTCCGAGGTAGCGCCGCGAATAGGGAATTCAGTGCCTTCGGGACGGAATTCAATGGGAACGCTTAGTTTCAAGCGCGGATATTGCCGGCGGTTTTGTTCGTCAGGGGCCATTACCCAAGTGCCGCTTTCAATTCCGTCTTAGCGCTGCCTGCTAGTGTCAGTACTAAAAATGAATTCAGTAATTCCTGGGCCGCTGTCCCCGAAAGTAAGTCCTACTGGAACTTATGGTTCTGCATAATATCCTTCTCTGGTTTGTACAGCTAGATCTTTTTCTTTGGCTTTGAGAAAGATCCTGTGATAACCCGATGCCGGTGCTGCGGAGTCTGTTTTTGCCGGGGTATATCCCATGCTGTACTGACCGCGCAACTCCTCTTGAATGGTCGAATAGATATCCGCAGTCGTTTCTTTTTTGGTTACTTCGAAGAAGCGTCCGCCGGTTTCCCGGGAAATCCGCTCAAGAATTTTCTTCCCGTCAGGATGGGATTCCTGAGGATATCGCTGTCCTCCACCGTGCCGGCCCATACCGCCGCGGCCCATTCCAGGGGCAGAGAAGCCGCCATGGCTTTGATGGTCCTCGTCGTCTTTAAACAAAATTGAGTAGACCAGCGTGTCCGCCCGCTGGGCTGCTTCGATGGCCGTCTCCAGACTCTCCTTGCTGCCCCGGTCGACGCCGTCAGTAAGGACGATGACAGCTTTTCGACCCGTCACCTTCTTCATCAACTCGTTCGACGCCAGATAGATTGAGTCATAAAGCAAAGTTCCAGCCCCGGCGCGATGGCTCCCGCGACCGGAGCCCGGCGACGAATCCGGCGAATTGTTTCCGGCGTCCTGACTGAACTGCGGGGTGTTTAACATATCGAGCGCGGCTTCGAGTTTCTGTTCCGAAGAGGTAAGGTCCTGCGAGAGCTCGACCTCATGATCAAAGTGAATCAGGAACGCCTTGTCCTTGCTCTCCCGTAATACCTGCACCAGAAAGTTCTTGCTGGCGGCCCGTTCCTGATCGAGGAGCCGCCGTTGGCTAAAGCTGGTATCCACGAGCAGGCCCAGAGTTAAAGGAAGATCGGTCACTTCAGAGAAATAACGGATGATTTGAGGTTTGCCGTCCTCCTCCAATGTGAAGTCGTCCTTAGTCAGACCAGGCACGATTTTCCCATGCTTATCGCGCACTGTCGCAAGCATGGTGACGACTTTCACCTCGGAGGAAAATGTCGGTGCCTGCTGACTGCTCAACGGCTGTTCCGCGAGCAGAAGACTCAATGTCAAGAGTAGTGATAAAAACCCGTGGCGTAGCCCAGCGTTAGCCTTCGAAATTCGCATGAGTTTATTTTTCTGCGCGGCTGTTCTGGCCTTTCGGATGCGACTTGGCGGGCGGAAGGTTGCGTGGTAAAAATGTGGGCTCTTAATGGCAGGTCTTCGGTGTATGGTGTCAGGTTTCGGAGTGGAGTTGTGCAGCCGTCAAACCAGAGACCAGAGGTTCGATACCGTTACTGAGATCCCTTAGCAGCCCGACTCAATTGGTCAGACTCGCTTTCGGGCGCGGCTTCGACTTTCCCAATACTACGACCCTTGATCCATGCTAACAGCGTTCTGCGAGACGATGCGGACATATCGGTGAAATGAATGCCGCACATTCCGCCTTCGTCGCGCCAGACAAATTCAGCCTTGGCCGTCAGCATTTCGGAAGCATCGGGAAGGGAACATTCAAAAGTGAATTGCTGAGATCCAGAGAATCTGCCCGTAGATCGGACTGCGGCGCCTGAATCGCTTAGATCTTCGACGATGACGGCGATGTTCCGGCCGCGCCCGTAATTGAGCTTGGCGGCAATTTCCACCTGGACCCGTTTCGATCCCCGCCGGCGTTCCTGCGCCATCAGGTTGCGAACTGCCCTGAGTCCATGGCGCACTCGTTCGGGAGAAAGCGGTTTGTAAAGAACAATCTGAGTTCCAGTTTGAAAAACCGCGCCAATGCTAATAGGTGTGTCGGCTAATACGATCCTTACAGACTTCCGGCAGTTCGGAAGTTTGCGCGAGCTCTCGAGCACCAGCGACGAACCTTCCACCTGATCATCGACCATAATTGCATCGAATTTGTGGGCGGTGATTTCGTCAATCGCGGCAGCGAGATTAGGACAGGTCTCCACCTCGACGCCCAAGTCCTTGAAGACCCGGGTCACGGTCTGGATCGTCGAACTATCGGTGCAGAGAAGCAAAGCCCTAAGCATACAGACAGATGCTATGAACTTGAGGGTCATCTCGGCAAGTTACCGAAGTGCCCTGGGACGGGCCCATCTCGAGCTTGGGAATGGCGATGCCATCGCGGGAGCGGGTGCCTCACCTGCTCTGGGCTTCAGCCAGCGATATGTCGAGCTAAAGCTCGGGCGCAGACAAGGCGTCCGCGCTCACGTGAGGTTACAAGCTTATCCATTCTCTTACTTTGGCGGAACGCTCGACTGCATCCAGAACTTTCTGGACCTGTACCGCATCGTCAAAATTGGTGTGGAACTCTTTTCCACTGGCCAGCGTGGTAAGAAAGTCTCCCAAAGTCGCGATGAAGGTATGTTCGTAACCTATGGTATGGCCGGGCTTCCAGAAGTTTTCGGAATAAGGATGGTCGGGGCCGGTGATCAACATGCTTCGTTCGCCTTGCAGATTTGGCGACTCGGTCGCGTCATAAAACACCAGCCGATTCATGTCCTCGAAATTGAAACGCAGCATTCCCTTGGAGCCATGGATTTCGAAAACGTTGCGATTGCGGCAGCCCACCCCGTAGCGGGTGGCTTCGAAGCTTCCGATGCTGCCGTTGGCGAAGTGAACCAGAAGTAACGCAGCGTCGTCCACATCGCGCCCGGGAGCGAAGGTGTGGGTCATCGCGTTCAATTCGGTGATTGAACCGTTGAGAAAAAATGCCAGATCGACAACGTGTGAAAGCAGATCTCCGATGGCTCCTGATCCCGCCAGTGCTCGTCGGTATCGCCAAGTTGCGGCTTTTGAGGGATCGTTTCCGGATTGGTTCAGATAAGTGGCACGATAATGAAATATTTGGCCGAGCCTTCCTTCATCGATCAGTCTTTTGGCAAAGGCAATCGCAGGGACGCGGCGATAGTTAAACCAAACCAGATTGGGGACATTATGTGCGGCCGATGCCATCGTCTCGGCTTCCTGGACCGACGCGGCCAGAGGCTTCTCACAGAGAACAATTTTTCCGGCTTTCGCCGCGGCGATTCCGATTGGCGCGTGCAAAGCATTTGGCGTGACGATATCCACAACCTGAATATCCGGTCTATTGATGACCTTTTGCCAATCGCTTTCGATTTCTTCCCAACCCCACTGCGCGGCCATTGGATCGAGTGTGGCGCGATCACGTCCGCAGATGACTTTCAGCCGAAGCCTGTAAGGGGTATCGAAAAAGTGGCCGACTTGTTGGAAGGCGTTGGAATGGGCGCGGCCCATGAAACCGTGTCCGATCATGGCGACGTTCAGTTCTTTTTTGGGGGCGGGCATGGTTCCTTGATTGACTCCGATCAATTCTCCGAAAGCCTTAAGATACCCCACGAGAGCGAAATCGTGCGTTCTAAGGGTTTGTCCGGCTAGATGCGAAGCGATTTCCACCGCGGAGGGTGATTGAAGAACGGCGAGGGACTGCAACTGTTTTCACTCGACAGAAATGTGGCAACACGGTAAGTGTAATGTTATCAGAGTTATGCGGCATTTTCTTGGTGGCACCTCGATTGCGACGCTTAAAGTTCAGATTCGGAGCGGTGGTTTTCCTCTTCTCTACCACCGCTTCACGAGTTTTCACCACTGCCTCGAAAATGGTCCAAGACAATGCTTTTCCGCAAGCTCTGGCCACTGCTCTTGATGTTCCCATCTTTAGTGCCGGGCTTCGCCGTGACCACTGTTTCCTCCGTCCGAGTTTCTGATTTGCAGGCATCCCTGGCGGTTCACGAACAGCAGGTATGGACTTCAGTAGTGCGAGATTCACGGTTTGCGGCTGTTCCGCATGCGGCGACACGTACCAGTTGCGAAGCTTCATCCGCCCCCGAGCCTCTGACCACACCAAATCCTTTACTTGAGACTCCGGACTTAAGAGCCAGAATCAGCGTCAGTTTCATCATTGGCACTGACGGACGAGTGCATAGTCCGCTGATCCTCGAAAGCGCCGGCACCCTGCCGGATCGTAGGGTCCTGAATGCCGTGCGCGCCTGGCGTTACCGCCCCGCGACCTGCAACGGGGTGCCCACCGAAGTCGAAGGTAACATTGAGTTTTCCAGTCACTAGCGCTAATTTCGAATAGAATAAGCGCTACTGGATATACCACTGTGGACGAGGAAAAATTCTCCAAACCGCCCGGCAATTTACCCGCCAGCGAGCCCGATGAAGCAGTTGTGCCCGATCCGTCGGTGGACGATTTCTTCAACCGGATGAAGCACGATATGCGGCGTCCCAAGCCCGGCCAGGAGGCGGTTACAGCCGCGCTGCACGCCATCCAGCGATTGGGTTTGCAAGGCGACAGCGAGGCTTCCGGGGATGGATTTGATGAATCCACAGGCGGCCTTTCGGCAGAGCGTGTATGCCACGCTTGCGGCAGCGGCAACCCCGGCGACAACCGGTTCTGCGCCTTTTGCGGAGTTCCGTTGCCCGAAGCGCCTACCCTTGTCCACAACAGTCCGGCTTCGCATGCTCCCGGACCGCACCATTACCATCACCATTATCATCATCATTATTTTTCATCGGATGGCTCGCCACAGCAAGCCGCCGCTTCGGAACAGCGACCGGCAAATGGGGCGGCGCCCGCGCGTGACGCGACCAGGACTCGCGCTCCTTTAGGGACGCCGGGGCTTAGCCGATCTGAGGCTGCCGTTCGCAAAGTCACCCAGGACTGGGTGCAGGCCTGCAATACCAAGAATCTCGACGATCTGGTGGAGATCTATCAAGCGGACGCTATTGTGCTGCGTCCCAATGTTCCGCCGGTGCGAGGCACGGCGGCCATTCGCGAGTTCTTTTTCTCCGTTCTGGATGCCGGATTGGGAGAAGTCGAGTTGGAGCCGTTGCGAGTGGAATTAGCCGGAGAGATCGCGTACGAGGCGGGACGCTGCAAAATGCTCGTCCCCCATATGGGCAAGCGGCGTGAGGAACGTGGAAAATATCTGATTACTCTGGTGCGGCAGTCCGGAGAATGGAAGATCATGGCGGATTGCTGGTTGAGCGATTTGAGTCTTGGAGCTGGATCGGAAGCGGCGACTGCGCCAGCGACCGCCGCACGGCCGCCACGGAAAAGCTAGCTTGCTGCAACAGTTTGCTGTCGTCCTGAGAGCAGTGAGTTCACTCGGCACGAGCGAACTACGGAGTGAAAGGACCCCTACGTCCAGCATGTATACCGACTGTAGGGGTCCTTCGACTGCGAGGAAACTTCGTTCCGAAGTTTCCTCTCCGCTCAGGATGACAGAGTTGCGTATTGGGTTTAGCTAGCTCACTTCCAGCTTTTGCAAGTCCTGACGCAATTGCGCCGCGCCTTTCATTTGGATGACCTGCATGCCCAGTTGCTTTGCGCTTTCCAGGTTGAGTGCGCGGTCGTCAATGAAGCAGCATTCTTCCGCCGGCTTTTGCGTGATCTCCAAGGCCAGTTTGTAGATGGCCGGTTCCGGCTTTCGTAATCCGACAAAACACGAACTGACGAACAGACTGAAAATTTTGTCGAGGCCGAATTTCTCGATGCGTAACAAGTTGAGTTCTTTCGATTCGTTGTTGATGGTGGACATCAAATATTTGCCTGCGCAGGCCAACTCTCGCGCTAGCGCCAGTGCCTCATTGTCCGGCTGAGATTGGGAAAACATGTCGTCTTTGAAGGCTTGCCGGGTGAATGACCGTTCGCGATAGAAGACTGTCCGGTCGAGATATTCGTCGAGGGTGATCTTGCCCTGTTCAAACGAAGCGACCACGGTTTCATGACGATCATGAAATTCCGCCTCGGAGAGCAGGAAGTGATTCAATGTTTGCAGTCGTTCGTTGTGGTCCCACGCGTTCGAAAGCAAAACACCGCCGACATCCCAGAAAAGCGCGCTGATCTTGGACAAAATTCTCTCCTTGAAGCGATCATCATACATTGAGGGCTGAATCGAAAACCGATAACCACCAAGAGCCTCTATCAAAAACAAAAGCCCCGAACCTGCGATGCAGGGCCGGGGCCGAACTCGGTTCACAACCCGCCTAGTCGCTACGAGGAGTGAAGCTTTGTTGATAACTCAAGTTGTCGATGTCGCGGAACTGTGGAGTTCCTGGCGGCAGGTTTTGCGGCTGCGAAAACAGCGGATCGAAAACATAGTTTCGCGTTGGTGGTTGGTACACCGCATAGGTGCAGCACTTGAAGGTGCCGGTGGCGTAGGTGGAATAATAAAGGCTCACCAACGAACCTTTATAGTTCAAAGTCGCGCCAGGATTATGCCAATCCTCCAGGAAGCGAATGAAATTGTGTACCCCGCCGTCGGTGCCGAAGCCGTAGTCAGTTGCCGATGTCCAGTTCGGGAAGGGAAAGTTGATACTCTTGCCGGCCGCGATCGCCACTCGGTAATAAGTGTCCTGCGCCGGACGCGATGTGGGTTGAGTAGGATTCTGGAAACTTTCCAGGTCGCTCCAATGGTCGGACAGCACGGTCACTGCATCCGCAATAATGGCGGCGGCAGCATGGGCAGGCTCGGTTCCGGTGCTGGGATTCGCCCACATGGGATCTGCGGCGCTGGTGTTGTAGTCGCCCAAAATGTAAACAGGATTCTCTGATCCTACAGTGAACCCTCCGCCACCGTTATCGGCTCTCACCGGCAGGTTGCCCAAGCCGCCGTCGACTAACTTTAGGGCGTGCCGCGCGCCTGATATCCAGTTCGCGCGCGCCGTGGCCAGGCAAAGTGGAATGCGCGCGTACTGATTGCCTCCACTCGCGTTAAAGCCGGTGCCAAAACCGTTTCCGAGGTTGGCTTCGCCAAAGATGTTGAGAACGCCGTCATTGTTCACGTCCTCTGGAGACTCTGTTTTTCCAGGCGGAACCGGATCCAGCGCATTGTTCGGCGTGCCTGCTGCCGACGCGCTGTTGATGGAGTCTTCCAAGCCGGAATCGCCAGTCTTAGTATTGGCCGGATCGACCAGCGAAGGATTTTGGGTGGGATTCGGCAACATTCCCCGGCGGTCCGAGAAATACAGAATGTATCCATTCTGATTGGTATAGTTCACCGAAGCGCCGTTGACGCCGGTCGAACCGGCCAACCAGCGTTTCAAATTGCCCACGTCGAGTTCGACGACGTTCATGGCGCCGCTGGCGGTGCAACTGTTGTTTCCCTGAATGATATCGCGAACTTCGCCTTCACGGGTGTCATAGAAATTAATGGGATACCAGTTGGTGCGGCTTGAGCTGGTGAGCTGGTTGCCGTCGCCATAATACGGACTGTTGGTGAAGGAGTCGGTTTGCACTTCCGGCGGCCGGCCATAAGTGCAAGAGGTATATCTTGCGGGCGACCCGGATAGCGTACAGACAGTTGCCACGCCGGTTGCGTCCGGGGCGCCTCCGTTGCCATTGCGATCAGCCGGCATCTGGAAGAGCAGAATCGCATTCGGATTAACCTGGTTGCTGCCGGCGTTGGTCGCCGGGCCGGGACTGGTTGGAGGAATCGGGCCTCGTGCAAATCCCAAGCCCAGCCACTCCTGCGTGACTCCCAGCCAAGTGCCGTTGTTCTGCAATACCTCGACTCGCAGATAGCCATCCAGAAGGTTCCAAGTGCTGGTGTTGGCGACTGCGGGGGGCGCGTAATACGGGTAGGGGCAGGCAGGATTTGTAGTTGTGCCGAACACGCCGCACAGCATGCTGATATTCGCGGCCGTGGGAAGGGTTGCACCGGTGCTGCGGAGCGGGGCTTGCAGCGGAGTAAGCGGCTGCAAAGCAAGGTTGGTGGTCAGAGGTGCAAACCCCCAGTCGGGCGGCAAACTGGAAGGATAAGGAGACGCAGGATTTGGATCTGGAATCGCGGTCGAACCCTCCGCGAAATATGTCATGCGCGGCTTGCCGGAGGCCAGCGCAGCTAAAGTAGGTGTAGATGCAGCCACGCCAGTTGTATAGTTCGGGCCACCGTTAAATTGTCCATTGGCGAGCCGAACATTTTGCACGTCGGCAGCGCCGCCCGCGGAAAGTTCCGCCGGGTCGTCGGACAGCAACACCCGAATCTGCGCTTCATTGTAAAGGCGCGATGAGCCCAGTGGTGTGGATGCTGATTCGCCGGCGGGAGGCCGGCGGATGATTTCATATTGCGGCACCGGGCCGCCCGTGTTGGACGAGACGAACGGCAGAGTCAGTTGCTTGACCCCGGTATTGATGGCGTTCCCGTAATTTCCGTCGGTGATCCAGCCGTTATAGGTGCTTTGAGAAATGGTTTGCCAGGAAGGAGGGCCGGCGTTGTACGCAGATTGCGGCGGGTTTCCCCCGGCACCGACCACACTGCCCTCAGCGGCTGTGATTGCGCGGCAAGCCGGTTGCGCTCCATCGCAACCCTGCGCCGCGGTCAGAATGTCTACCTCGCCGCTGTCGTTGTTCGCGGCTGCGGACAAACCATTGGGAAGCACGGTGCGGAGAACGTTGCCGTAAGCGGTGATCTTGTCGTGGAACGTCAAAGTGTATCCGTTGGCGACGCCCAAATATAAATCGCCGTTGGTGTGGACGCGTCCCTGAAAGTCGAGGTTGGGGCTGCTGTAGAAGCCCAGATCGCTGTCGGAAAATACGCCGAATTGAAATACCGGAACCAGGGCCACTTCGACGGTGCGTAGCATGGTCACTTCTTGTCCCAGTGAACGCAAGGCAGTGGCTTTCAGCGTAATCGGTACGGTCGATGCATACAACCCCTGGAAGGTGCCAGTCTGGATTTGCGCGTAAGTGGCATTCAATGCACCCCCGGTGTGACCGAAGGGGTGAAGGTGTAGTCCGGGTAAGTGACTGAGGGATCACCCGTCGGCATCAATGAGGTCAGGCCGGTGATCTGAGTTGGAGTCGGCACTGCGCCGCCTTGAAAGGAGTTGGCGAGGTCCGACGTCATTTTCTCAATGGCGCCTTCGGCCGAGCGATACGCCATGGTGTTCTGGAGATCATCGCCGCCGGCCCGGCCTTCGGTGTTCACCATCATCAGCAGCCCAATTGCAATGCCCGACAAAAGGCACATCAACAACAGCGACGCGATCAAAGTGAATCCGCGCGAACTTTGTTTCTTCCCGTACATCTCTATTCCTCTTTTCAAAATCCATGCCCTCGCCATTAGTCGCTGCGAGGAGTAAAGCTTTGCTGATAACTCAAGTTGTCGACGTCGCGGAACATCGGTGTTCCGGGGGGAGATTCTGCGGCTGCGAAAACAGGGGATCAAAAATGTAGTTTCGCGTTGGCGGTCCGTACACAGTGCCGCCCGCATTCTTGTCGGTACCGGTGGCGTAGGTGGAGTAGTAAAGATTGACCAGCGATCCCTTGTAGTTCAATGTCTGACCTCCCCAGGTTTCCAGCAGGCGCAGGAAGTTGTGAACTCCGCCATCGGTGCCCCAGTCACCGTTTTGCCAGGCCAGGCCAACCACCGGGAAGTTGATATTTTTTCCCGCAGCAACGGCAGCCCGATAGTAGGTGGTCACAGCGGGACGGCCCGTGGAGTCACTGGGCGACTGCATGCTTTCGAGGTCGCTCCAGTTGCTGGAGAGCGCCGTTACCGCATCCGCGATGATGCCTGCGGCGGCGTGGGCTGGCTCAACTCCCGTGGTCGGATTGGTCCACATGGGATCGGCCACGCTGCTGTTGTAATCGCCGAGAATGTAAACCGGATTTTCCGAGGCTACCGTGAAGCCGCCGGCGCCGCCGGGTTGAGTCGGCACATTTCCCAACGAACCATCCACTAGTTTCAATACATGTCGCGCGCCGGAAACCCAATTGGCACGGCCCGTGGCGAGGCAATTCGCAATGCGGACGTACTGATTTCCAGCCGACGTATTGATACCGAATCCACTTCCTAGATTGGCTTCGCCGAAGCTATCCAGGAACAGGTTGTTGTTGACGTCCTCGGGAGATTCCTGCTTGCCTGCCGGAATAGGCTCCAGAGCATTGTCCGGCGTGCCTGCGGCAGTCGAGCTATTGATGGAATCTTCGAGTCCGGAATCGCCCGTCTTGGCTGCGGCAAAGCCGGTCACATAAGTGCCGTGCGGATTGGTCAACATTCCACGGCGGTCGGAGAAGTACAAGATGTAGCCGTTCTGGTTCGTGGAATTGACCGACGGACCATTGGTGCCGGTGGTGCCGGCGAGCCATCGTTTCAGATTGCCCACGTCCAGTTCGACTGCGTTCATGATCCCGTTCGGCGTGCAACTGTCATTTCCCGCCTTGTTGTCGCGGACTTCGCCTTCTCGGGCATCGTAGAAATTAATGGGATACCAGTTGCTGCGGGTCGGGCTGGTGGCTTGACCGAAGTCTCCAAAATAGGGGCTGCCGCTATTTGCGTCGTTTACCACCTCGGGTGGTTTGCCCCAGATACAAGAACCGGTAAGGTACCTTCCGGCCGCGTTTGGAGTACATACCGTTGTCTGGCCGGTTGAGTCGGGGGCCGAGCCATCGCCGTTCCGGTCAGCGGGCTCTTGCAGGATCAGAATCGCGTTGGGATTAATCGGGTTCGTGCCTGGCGTGCTGGGTGGAAGCATGCCGCGGGCAAATCCTAGTGACAACCACTCTTGGGTCACAGGCAACCATGCGCCGCTGTTTTGCAAAACTTCGACGCGCAAATAACCGTCCAGCAGATTCCATTGGCTGGTATTGGCGACAGGCGTAGGAGCGTAATAGGGGTAGGGGCACGCCGGATTCGTCGTCGTCCCGAAGGCGGCGCAAGCCATGGAGAGATTTGCCGCCGTCGGAAGAGTTGCACCGGTGTTTCGCAGCGGCGCTTGCGGGGCGGTCATTGGGACCAGATCAAGGCCGGTAAGCAACGGAGCGGCTGGCCAATCGGGTGACAGACTCGAAGGAAACGGCGCGGTGGTAACCGGATCCGGCACAGCTGTCGAACCTTCCGCGAAATAAGTGGTGCGAGGCTGGCCGGAAGCTGTGGCACCCATCGCGGGAGTGGAGGTTTTGACTCCTCTGGTGTAATCCGGACCGCCATTAAATAATCCGTTGGCCAGGCGGACGTTCTCAGCGTCAGCCGCCCCGCCGGCGGAAAGTTCCGCCGGGTCGTCCGCCATCAACACTCGAATCTCAGCCTGGTTGTAGAGTCGCGCCGCACCTAGCGTCGACGTCGCCGATTCGCCGGCTGGAGGACGTCGCACAATTTCATACTGCTGTGGCTGCGCGCTGGTGTTGGAGCTTCCCGCCGTGAAAAAGGGGAGAGTGAGCTGTTTGGCCCCGGTATTAATCGGCTGACTGTAATTTCCCGTAATGATCCAGCCGTTGTAAGTGCTCTGTGAAACCGTCTGCCAGGAAGGCGGCCCGGTATTGTATGCAGATTGCGCCGGGTTGCCGCCCATGCCGACGACACTGCCTTCGGTCGCCGCAAGTGAACGGCAGGCCGGTTGGGCGCCATCGCAGCCTTGCGCCGCCGTCAGAATGTCGATCGTGCCCAAGTGCGCGGTCGCGGCGTTGGTTAAACCGTTCGGTTGATAGTTGCGGAGTACGTTTCCGTATACCGTGATCTTGTCGTGAAAAGTTGCGGTGTCGCCGGTGCCCGCGGAAAGGTACAAGTCGCCGTTGGTATGAACCCGGCCCTGGAAATCAAGATTGACGCCGGCAAAGAAGCTCAGGTCGCTGTCCGAAAAAATACCGAACTGAAATACCGGGACAAGCGCCATCTCAACCGTGCGCATCATGGTTACTTCCTGGCCCAGGGAGCGTAGCGCGGTGGCTTTCAGTGTGATGGGCACGGTCTGTGCATAGAGTCCCTGATAAGGCCCGGTCTGGATCTCGGCATAGTTAGCGTTCAAAGTTCCAAGAGGTGTAACTGCCGGAGTGAAACTGTAGTCGGGATAAGACACCGAGGGGTCGCCTGACGGCATCAACGATGACAGGCCGGTAATCACAGCCGGAGTGGGCGTTGTGGTTTGAAATGAGTTGGCCAGATCGGATGTCATCTTCTCGATGGCGCCTTCGGCCGAGCGATAAGCCATGGTGTTCTGAAGGTCGTCGCCGCCGGCTCGGCCTTCGGTGTTGACCATCATCAACAGACCGATGCAAATCCCCGACAAAAGACACAACAGCAATAAGGACGCAATCAGCGTAAACCCTCGCGAACTACGTTCGATGCTATTCATCTTGTTACTCCCCATTTCTGAATACCGACCTTGTACAACGGTTTAAAAAACTCACTTTCAAAGATTTCGTTCTAGTCGTAGCGCTGCGAGAAACTCAGATTTCGCGCGCTGACCGAGGTCTGCACGTCATAGCCTTGATACCCATTCAGCGCGCCCCTGGTATTTGAATTTCCGCCCGCCAATTGGCTGCGGAAAGTTAAGTGAAAAATGTTGATGGTACGAATCAAATTGGGAGAGACGGGAGGAACTGCGGTCGCGCCGCCGTCGCAGCTGGCATGCAGCAAGTTGCCGCTGGAATCGTAAGTGTCGTAGGTGAATTTCAGATTCACCACGTTTTCCGCTACGGGAACCGGAGTGCGCCCGTTCACCTGACGCATCAGCACCGGCGTGCCCACTCCAACCCCTGTGGGATCGGGGAGAATTTTCAAGTAATACGTGATGACCCAGATTCGGGTGGCGACCGTCCCCGTGCCGGCGGAGATCTGCGCCATATCACCGGAAGTGGCAGCCGCCTGGTTAAACAAAAGCGGATCTGAGTTGGCGAAATTTACGGTATAAGGTCCGGTACCGAGCGGAAGTGGAGATGTAGCTTCTCCTATCGCGTATCCAGTGGTGGCTCCCGTTCCGCTTCCCAGTTTAGTTTGGAAAAGAACCAAATCACCCGCTTGCAGACCTACTGCGGTATTGTTCACGGGTTGGTCCAGCGGATTCGGTGCTGGGGACGGCAACGTAAACTTGACCGAGGTTCCCCCTGCGTTCATGAACGCTACGGTGTAGTCGCTCAATAGAAAGGTATTGTCGGCGTAGACGACGGTAATGGTGTCAGTGACGTTTCCGCTCACCGTAATTCCGGTAGTGCAACCCGGAATCACGCCATACATGTAGCGGATGGTAGATGCGCCCACAGTCTGCGTGGGATAGGCAACCGCCGTGGCGCCGGTAGGGCCGAGATAGCAAGTCGCGTTGTAGCTGCAACCGTAAACCGGCGAAGAACCGGTGCCGGAAGCCAGCGCGATTCCACCGGAGGGCAGTCCCGCACCCGCCAGGCTGATGTCTTTAGTCAGCAAGTTGGAAGCCGCGCGCGCGTCCTGCTGCATCTCGGATCTCTGAGAAACTAGCCAAGCGCCGTTGACGCTTCTGCTGAATAACTGCACCGCCCCGCCCAGGACGAGTGTTCCCACCGCCAAGGCGATCAACAGCTCAATTAAGCTGAAACCGCGACTGGAATTTTTCATTGCGCTTTGCATTCGTTCCCCTTTATCGATACTGCGAAATGAAACTGGTCAAAACGTATTGCTTGGGGAGTCTGAACTGGGGAGTGGTGTACTGGATCGTGACCGTGAGTTGCCGCAAGTTGCCGTATGGCGCTCCGGTTGCCGGATTGGACACGTTAGCGATGGCAATGCTGCGTGTGAAGTTGGCCAAGCTGACGGTGACGTCATCGGCGGTCCCGTAGATTCCATCCGGCCCCGCCAAGGTCAGCGTCTGTGCCGCGGAAGCGCCGTCAGACGTGGTGTTGTAAAGGCCATCCGGTCCGGCCTGAAGAATCGGGGTGAATCCGGTTACGAAGATTCCGGTCGAGCCCACATTCTGAATCTGGCTCCAGGTAATGTTCGCGGTATCGCGCGCGGTATAAATGCTCTCGACAGTTTCCTGCGCCAATTTTTTGGCAATCATGTCTTCTTGCGAAGTCTGGGTCGCCGACAAAGCCATTGCAACTACGCCCAGCAATGCCACCAGGCCAATGGTCAGGATGACCATCGAGATCAAAGTTTCCAGGAGCGTGAAACCTTGCTCGCGAGTACGGTCCCGACGTTGAATTGTCTTTTTGTGCTGAGCCATCACATCTGCCTCCAATAATTGGTGCCGCCGTTCAGATACAGGCGCCATCCGCGCAGGCGTCCGGTAGCTCCCCAGATTGTGATCGCGCGTGAACTATACAAATCGCCGGCCCGGCACAGATACAAAACGCCATTGTTGATGTTGTTATTTGCGTCCTGCGCCGATCCATCGGGATAAAAATAAATTGCTGTTTTTACTCCCCCGGTTACGCCCTGGTCCAGGTCGATCGCGGTGGCTCCTGCACCAAATCCGTCCGGAGTCGTGGGTGCCGTGGTGGGCGAAGTCGGAAAGCCGGTTTGTACCCCGAAGACCACATCCGTAGGCAATTGGTAAGTTGCCTTCACTACGCCGGTGTCGGACTGAGTGATGGTGATGGTATTGGGGATCGCGGCGTTGCTTAAAGTCACCATGTAAACGCGGCGATCGCCGACTGCATCTTCACGCGCCTGGCGGAGCGCTCCCAACGCGAAGTTGTAGCCGTTGGTCACTCGCGTCTGCTTGATCGCAGGCTGTAAGGTCATGAACCCGATGGCGCACGCGATCAGGATGACCGTTAGTACGATCATCATCTCGATCAGCGAGAACCCGCGCATTTTGCGTGTAAACATTTGCCCTTTCTTCTTCGGGGAGGCCGTGCCGAGGTCAATCTGAACCGGACCTCCACTGCCGACTCCATCCCAGAATCAACCCTGGTTCTGCCGACTGGACCATAATGGGGAGGGCGGCCCTGCGGAACTAACCGCATGCAGTTTCATCGTATGGAGAGGGGAAAGGAGCGTCAAAGTACCAAAGTTGTGGCACTTCTCATGGCCTTGCGTAACGTAACTTCAGGGCCTAACTCTAGTAACTTTGGCGATTCGAAGAGGTAAATTCCGGAGGCATTGCTTTAGGCTCGGGCCTTCGCTGCCATTCCCTTGGCAGGTTTGTTCGATCCGGCACGTGTGCTTGGCACATAGGCGCATGAACGGAAATCATAGTGTTGGGCAAGGCAGGTTCCGCAGAGATGCAACTGATGGACTTTGCATTGAATGACCGGCGCTTCCGTGGCACATAACTCGCAACCGCCGCGTGATCGCTTGCCGGCATTCGGATCTTTGGCTGCTGGCGCGGGGGCCCCCGCTTGTAGGACACGGGCCTTCAGGTAAATTCCGGCAGCTACGGTCAAAGCGCCCACCGAGAAGGCGCCTGCTCCTGCAACCAACTGGTCGGGATCAGCGTTCTTGCCCATAGCCGCCGCGAGCACACAGACTCCGATGAACAGGACGAGCGCCCCGGCCGCGATCATCCAGTTGCTAGAACGTGACGACATATTCCTGGTCCTTTGTGGTGGTAAAAAGACGTTCCGTTCGCCCTGAATACCCGAGTAACGGTTATGCCCAGACCATAACGGCTTCTCGGAATTTACTAAAGATGACGAAAGTCACCGGGCTTTTGAGAAGAATCAAGGCAAGCACGCAACAGGGCGCACGTAGGAACAGACGCCCCGTCTGTCCAAGGCGCACCAAACTTGCCCGCAACCCTGCTTGCAGCGCGGCAGGCAAGGCTGCGTTATTCTTTACTTTGTGGCTTGGGATTTCTCTTCCCCAACGGCCTTGCGAAAGTACTCCAGCGACATCTTCAGTCCGCTCTCAAGATCGATTTTCGGCTCCCAGCCCAGCAGACTCTTTGCCTTGGTAATGTCAGGACAGCGCCGCTTGGGATCATCGGGTGGCAACGCCTCGTAGCGAATTGTGCTCTTCGATCCCGTCACCGCGATCACTCTCTTGGCGCACTCCAAAATCGTGAACTCCGAAGGATTCCCGATGTTCACTGGCAGATGCTCCGACGATTTTGACAATCGCAAAAAACCCTCCACTTCGTCGCTGACGTAACAAAAGCTGCGGGTCTGGCCGCCGTCCCCGTATACCGTCAGGTCTTCGCCGCGCAACGCCTGCTTCATGAAATTCGGGATGACGCGGCCATCATTTAATTGCATGCGCGGCCCGTAAGTATTAAAAATTCGCACAATACGAGTGTCCACCTTGTAGTAGCGGTGGTAACCCATGGTCACCGCCTCGGTGAAACGCTTGGCTTCGTCGTAGACCGAACGCGGGCCGATCGGATTCACGTTTCCCCAATACGTTTCTTTCTGTGGATGCTCCAACGGGTCCCCATAACACTCCGAGGTTGAGGAAACCAAATATTTCGCGTTGTACTTGCGAGCTACGTCAAGAGCGTGAAAGGTCCCAAGAGAGCCGACCTTCAACGTCTCAATTCCATGCACAGTGTAATCGACAGGACTGGCCGGACAGGCAAAATGGAATACGTAATCGACCTTCCCACAATCGAACGGCTGGTTAATATCGATTTGTTCGAATTCGAAACGGGGCTCGTTCCGCAGATGGGCGAAATTGGATTCTCTTCCCGTCAGTAGGTTATCGACCGCGACGACTGAATAATTCTCCGCCAGCAATGCGTCGCAAAGATGCGAGCCCAGGAAACCCGCTCCACCGGTTACCACCGCACGTTGTCTGCTCATAAGTATTTGGGATTTCACCGCCGCAAGAATTTACTCTACCAGTCTTCGCAAGCCGGGAAGAGCCAGAAAGCCTCAACCTTTGAACCCAGGTCGCAAAACGGGAAAAATCGCTGGCATAGGCCCGCACGCCTCATCCGCGTATGAGCCTCAGCTCGCGACGGAGTTCGCGCTACGCATAAAGCTCTTGCCCCGTTGCTCCGACCCGAGCGCCACCACCACGATGAGCAAGACAATATTTGCAATCTCAAATGTTGCCAGCGCTCGCGAATACCCTAACCTGTCGCGAAGGAAATATTCGATGGAATTCGTTCGAGCGGCCAATACGATTCCGAGCTGATAAGCGAATCCCGGCATCAGTCCCCGCACCGAGTCCGGCGATAGTTCGTTGAGATGCGCCGGAATAATGCCCCACGCGCCTTGCACACCGGCTTGCATCACGAACGCGCCCGCCGTCAGGACCAGAAGCGATTCGCCGAACGCCCAGAAGGGAATTACCGACAAGGCCAGCACCAGCGCGGCAACCATGCTCCACCGTCTACCCAGTCGCTCCGAAAAGTAGCCGAACACAATCGCGCCGAGCACGGCGCCGATGTTGTATAGAATCGCAATATTTGAAACTGTACCGGAGTTGAATCCGTGCGCCGATTTCAGGAAGTCGGGATACAGGTCCTGGGTACCGTGCGAGAGAAACATCATCAAAGTCATGAGCAGCACGAGATAGGAAAAAACTTTCCAATGTCCGCCGGCGGTTTGCACAATCGCCTTGATGGTCGGCGCCGCATGTTGCTTCCAGGCATCTGACTCCCGTACCTTGGATCGAATGTAAAAAGCCAGCAGCGCCGGCGCTCCTCCCACCCAGAACATGGCCCGCCATCCCCAGGCCGGAAGAACAAAGTGTGCCGCTAATGCTGCTAACAGATAGCCGACGGAATACCCGCTTTGCAGAATTCCGGAAAGAATTCCGCGCCATTTTCCGGGCGTGTTCTCCAGCGCCAGCGACGCCCCGACGCCCCATTCGCCGCCCATGCCAATGCCGTAAATCGCGCGCAACACCAGGAATACCGTGTAATTGGGCGCAAATCCGCAGAGCAACTCGACGACTGAGAAAAAGATGACATTTGCCATTAAAGGTCGGCGGCGTCCATAACGGTCCGCAAGTAGCCCGAACAGCACTGCTCCCACCGGGCGCATGATCAAAGTGGCAAAAATCGTTTCAATGATTTTGCCTTTCCCCACATGGAACTGAGCAGCCAGGGTATCGATCAGGAAGACCAACACGAAAAAGTCGAAGGCATCCAGTGTCCAGCCAAGAAAGCTGGCCGTAACCGCGTGCCATTGCTCGGCGCGCGAAAATCCTGGGGAACTCGAAGCGGAAGCTGTCATGGAATCCCGTGCAGTTTACACCGTGGCCGAAAAATTGCAGGCACGGACATTGCCGGCGGCCCTCTATTCGAAAGACAATCCCGCGAAATGAGGTAACCAGTAACCTATCGGAGACGGCACTTGGTACACGTTGACAACGCGCGAGTTTCGCGGGAAACTCCGCTTAATCAGTTTAGTGTCTCAAGGCTGCTGGTTACCGTTTCTTGGCAGACCTTGAAGTCATGATCCAGCCACAGTTTTCTGAGTAGTTTATCTGCGGCTTTTTGAATGGCGCTTCGTCCCATCTCTCGGCTTGGTCTCGTGGGCGATCAAAGGCAGCGTGACGCCCAGACGCAAATGCGGGATCGGGACGAAGACGAAAGCGACGTTCGATCTTCCCTCTCGCAGTTAGCTACTACGCTTTCGACTCGCGGCGGAATCTCTCTGTCCGCCGATCTGGCGCTCGATCTCGTGCTTAACCGGATTGCCCAACAGGCCCGACTGGCGACCAATACAACTGGGGCGGCCATCGCCCTGCGCCGCGGAGACGATATCGTTTGCCGTGCCACCACCGGCGCGAACGCTCCCGATCTTGGAGTCCGATTGAATGAAGAGTCTGGCCTGTCCGGTGCATGTGTGCAATCCCGGCAAGTACAGAATTGCGATGACACCGAAACCGACCTGCGGGTGGATTCCATCGCCTGCCGCCAACTCGGCGTCCGCTCAATCCTGATCGTTCCGGTTCTTAAGGAACAAGAGTTGCTGGGAGTCTTCGAGGTTTTTTCATCCCGGCCCTACGCCTTTGGCGATCGTGATGTTCAAACTTTGCATGCCTTTTCCCGCCGTACGGTGGATTGCATCGCACGCAGTGCCGAAGCCGTTTCGCCCCAGCGCCCGAGTCTTTCTGTCGAAGCCGTGATCGCCCAAACCCGTCCACGCGATCCCTGGACATTGCCTCTTACCGTTCTAGTTGTAGGCCTGGCAGTGTTTTTAGGATGGCTCATGGGCCGCGATGGATGGCAGCGGACCGTTCGCAGCATGAAAATGAAATCGGCACAAACCAAAATTTATCCACCACCCACTCCGAGCGCCGCTACGCCATTGCAACCCAGCCCCGATCCGAATTCGACGGCAGTCCAAAAATCATCTTCTCCACCGGCTCCCGGGGCATTAGTTGTGTACCAAAATGGCAAAGTAATCTATCGTGCCAAGGCGCAAGCCGGACAAGAGTTGAAGTCTGATGGCAGTACGCCAACGGACGCCCTTTCGCAAGCCCCTCAGGTCGATCTTCCTCCACAAGTTGCCGAACGATTTCTAAAACAACGGATCGAGCCGGCCTATCCGGATGCGGCGAGGGAACAACATATTCAAGGACAAGTGTTGCTGCAGGCAACCGTGGGTAAAGATGGGAGCGTGGAAGAACTGACAGTGATCAGCGGCGAGCCCCAACTGGCGATCGCTGCCGGTGACGCAGTTCGGCAATGGCGTTTCCTGCCATTCCTCAAAGCTGGAAGGCCGGTCGAATTTCAAACTAAAATCGCCGTAGATTTTCGCCTGCCGTAATCTTAACTTTACGGTGTGGTTTCTGGGCTCTGGGCCTCGGGCTTGGTTCTGGGCTCCAGCCGCCTGGCGGCACTCATTAGCTTGGCACGCGTTTCAAACCGCATGCTTCCGAACGCGGGTTATTGGATGAACTCATGTTTCCAAGCCCAGAGACCGGAGCCCAGAGGCCAAGGCAGCACAACTCCGTTCTCACCCATTCGCCAATTCCTTCGCTCGCTGCGCAGCTTTCACCACTGCCTTAATGAGCGTGACGCGAAGTTTGCCTTCCTCGAGTTCCATGATGCCATCAATCGTGCATCCGGCCGGGGTGGTGACCGCGTCCTTGAGAAGAGCGGGGTGATCTCCAGTCTCAAGTACTACCGTCGCCGCCCCTAGCGTTGTTTGAGCCGCAAGCAGCGTTGCCACATCGCGAGGCAGGCCGACCTTCACCCCGGCTTCCGCGAGCGATTCCAGAATGATGTAGATGTAAGCCGGCCCGCTTGCCGAAAGGGCAGTTACAGCGTCCATGTGCTTCTCGTCAACCACCACGGTCCTGCCCACGACATCAAACAGCGCGCAGGCAGTTTCCATATCTTTGGCGCCGGCGAACTTTCCTTTGCATAGGGCCGTCATGCCGCGGCCAACCGAGGAGGGCGTATTCGGCATTGCCCGCACCACCGGCGCTTCGATTCCCAGCGCGCTTTCGATCTGCTTCGTCGCCACCGATGCGGCCACGGAAATGATGAGTTGTTTGTCGGAAACATGTGGACGAATTTGTTCCATCACCTCCTGCACAACCTGAGGCTTGACGCATACAAAAACCACGTCCGCGTTTTTCACTGCCGCGAGATTGTCGGTGCCGACGGGCACGCCAAGTTTTTTCGTCAGCAATCGCGCACGTTCCTCGTGCTGGACCGTCGCCCGCGTTAATTTCGGGGACAGTAGTCGCTTTTCCAGCAGAGCTTTGAGCAGGATGCTGCCCATTTTTCCCGCACCCAGCACGGCCACGCGCTTTCCCGAAAAATCGAACCCCATTATTTATGCCTCCAATGGCGATGCCGAACGAAATATTCGCAAACGCCCAGAACTGTCTACAGCGAGCTTAGGATGGAAACGCGAATAGATGATCGTATCAGAGACAAGTTTCGTCGAGAGCCGAAGAGAGGCTGTAAGCGCTGTCAGAAAGAACGCTACCGGGGCGCCGATGAAGTTGTGGACTCACTTGCCGCCTTAGCGTCGGACACGAATGCTGAAAGCTTTTCTTCGCAAAGATCGCAAAGAACTGCTTGAGGCTTTTTTTCGCAGGTCGCGTGTTCTCGTTAAGCCGTCCGGTTCATGCCTTAGGGTCTCATTGCACGATCAGCGTCACCTGCAAACTATGGCTGAGCGAGCCCTCGTTCGCATTCACCGTGACCGTATAAGTCCCGGCCGGAGTGCCCGGCTCTCCAGCGCCGCTGCTGAATCCCTGCAACCCGGCGCTGCAAGCGACGGTGATTCCCAGCATCGCTACAAGTGCTATTAGGCGTGGATATCTATGACGTCTCCGTCGCACGAGTCCGCTCAGGAACAGCAATCCCGGTGACGGGAGCCAGATAGCGTAAATCCATGTGTTGGTCGATCCCCGGACGGAAGCGATAGCGGCCGTTGTGGTTACGGTCAGAGTGATTTGTGCTTCGAGTCCGTTGGCCGGAATCGGAGACAAGGGAGCAAACGAGCAACTGCTCAGCGGAACCGGGGATGAAGAACAGGTGTAGCTCACTGAATTCGAGAACGTTGATCCCGCCGGAATGGGTGTGAAGGTCAGCACGTATTGCGCGGCAGTGCCTGCCGGTACAGTTTGGGGACCAGAAGTATTCGAAATCGAGAAATCCCCGTTCCAAGGGGTCGCCGTACTGAACGTAACCGGAGCCGCCTGCGTGATCGAAGAAGCGTCCATGCCCTGGCTGATGATGTTGAAACTGTAATTCTGAGCCGAAACGCTGCTCACAATTACAGTGAACGGCTCACCAGCCGTAGATGGTGTCGCGATTGCTGGTACTGCCGCGCACGAAGGTGGCGCGCCTGCTCCGCAACTCAGGTTGACTTGACTGCTGTAGCCATTCACCGATGTCAGGGTCCCATTAAAAGTAGCTGTCGTGCTAACCAGTGCCGACAAAGCCGGGTTACTGATGGTCAGCATGTAGTTGGGAGCGGCGGCTGCATTTATAAACAGAGTCAAACTCTGTACTTTGTTGGGCCCTCCAGCCGTCGCGCCGACGACCATGATCGAGAACGGTCCTGTTGGAGTGTTTGCCGTGGTACCGATTGTCAGCGTGACGTTGACCGGAATGGTTGAGGTCGGACTCGCGGTTGCGGGCGTGAAGTTACATGATCCTCCTACAGGCAAGCCCAGACACGAAAGATTCACCGCCCCATGGAAAGACCCGGCGGCCGTGACTTGAAATGTTATGGGTGCCGTGATATTCGGTGGCGTCACAGCGATGTTTACGGGCGAAAGCGGAGTCAGATTAAAGTCCACAACCGAAAGAAATAGCGGAAGGTCGCGAGTCACGGTATTCGAATCTGCTCCAACTCCGTGGAGATTGAAAAGATAATCACCCGCCGGTCCGCTGGCGGTGACGGTCACTCCCGAACCCGAATTGCCAGGCGTCAGATTTCGTGGTGCGACCAAACAATTCGGAGGCGCTACCGTCGTGCCGCTAGTGCAGCTTAAGCTGACCATGCTGGTATAGCCATTGAGCGCGGTGATGGTGGCAGCGAAAACTGCTGATTCTCCCGCGAACGCGGTCAAAGGATTCTGGGCGGCGTCTATCTGAAAATCTGGACTCGTAATCAGGTTGAGCTCCCATATTCCTCGTCCATAAGTCGATGCTCGCAGCCGTTTGGTCTCCTGGTTGTTGAAAATCTTCAGGGATGTGACGGCCACGTTCGGCAAGAATCCCGTCTGCCCGGAGCTGGGCCCGACTTCCGACCAGTTCGCAGCGGATGTGCTGCTGAAAAATACGCCCGCGTCGGTGCCAACATAAATCGTTCCGCTTGTCGGACTGGTTCCGGGATCTACGACGACGGCATTGACCGGCGCATCCGGCAGGTTGGCGGTAAAATCTGTCCACGACGCACCGCCGTCTTTCGTCTGCCATACATGCGAAACATGAAATCCCATGATGGTGACGTAGGCGGTCAATCCTTGCCCGTCCGAACTATCGATCGCGATTCCGGAGATTGGAAAATTGTCCGGATTGATCGCGCCGGTCTGGTCAGTCCAAGTGGAATCCCCACCCGCGGCATTGCTGCTGACCCAAACCTTGCCACCCGCCGGTGATGTGCTCAGCAGCGGTCCAAAACCGTCGGTCCCGGCATAGATCACATTGGAGAAACCGTTCACCACAGCTCCGCCCGCCGCCAGTGAGCGCACGAGATTGGTTTCATTGCCGCTGCAAATCGCACTGCCGCCACTTTCGAAGTTATTGCTGAGAAGCGAAAATGCTCCGCCGTTACTGGGACCTTGCCAGACCCGGCAAGTTCCGACCAGGAGTTCACTCGAATTTTGCGGATCAAGCATATACGGCAAATAAAATGCCCCGATATCCCCGCCCACACTTGTGCTGCTCACGATCTGGTTGTTTATGAAGTCATCGGTGTGGCAATTAATTCCTGCCGCGCAGCCAAAAATATTCACTCCCGAAACCGAGTCTGGAGGTGTGGCTATGAACCATTCGTCCTCGTTGGCAGGGTTGATGATTGCGTAGCCCCCATCGCCGGCATTCACGTTGAGCCAACTGCTGTTGCCTTCGGCGGCGGCGCTTGCCGGCGTTCCGTTGTCGCCCGCGCCGCCAAGAATCACACTCGGATCCGTGGACGATTGCGAAAATGAAACAAACTGGCTCATCGAGCCCAGGGTCAGATTGAGGCTGTCGAACTGATTGCTCCCGCCGCAGGCTCCGGTGGTCAAATCTGTGTATCCATCCAGCGCGCGATAAATTCCGCCATCGTTGGCGAAGTACAGGATATCCTCGGCGGCGTTATCGATTAGCTGCGAACCAATGGCGTGTTGATTGGGATGCACCAGCGCAATGGAACTGCATCCGTAGACGTGCGTTAGATTAAAGAATGTGTTCGTGCCGGTCCCAGTGCAGCTTGGCGATGCAGCCGTGATCCGGCACTTGTAGAGATTGACTGCCCCGGCATACAGATCGGTTGCCGATCCATCCGGGACGGCAGCAAGCTCCAAATTGTACCTGCCTTGCGAAGTGCCGCAGCCGCCGAACACATCTCCGCAGTTTGTAATTCCGGCGTCGTTGATTTGTGTCCAGGTAGTGCCGCCATCGGTCGATTGCCAAATACCCTGGTCGTTATCGTTCACATCGACATACCAGACGTACATTTCGTCGCGCCCGGGCACGACCGAAATCTCGCCGCGATAAATAGGGCAAGTGCTTGGAGAAGCAGTATGAGAGGGGCAGGCAGTCGTAGTTAAGCCAGTGCCCGGTTGATTAGGAAGGCGCGTCCACTGACTTCCGTTGAGGGAGGAATAAAATCCGTGCAGGCTGCTTGCCGCAAAGAATTGTCCAGCCGCCGCGTTATAGATTACTGAGCTGACGGAACTTGGATCGGGCGTCCCCGTACCGTCGCTCACGGTCGCGTATGTCCACGAGATGCCACCATCAGCGGAGTAATAAATTCCGCGATTCGCTGCCACTGGATTTTCTAATCCTTCGGCGATCCCTTCCGGCGCGGCTGCGGCTGCCGCTACTACCCGGTTCGGAGAAATGGTGCTGAACGCAAGCTTGCCGAAGGCAAGTCCCGCGAAGGATCGAGTCTGAGTAGTGTCCTGGGTCGCAAGCGTCCACGTGATCCCTGCATCGGAGGATCGCATGATGCCGAGGCCGTAATAGGAATCCGCTGATCCGTTGGATTCTCCGGTGCCTACGAGAATCACGCTGTTGGCTGGATTCGCATTGGTCAACTGCGGCTGAATGGCAATGGAGCCCACGGCTAGCGTGGCTTGGCTATCAGTGACCGCGATCCACTTCACGCTTGCGGGGTCGGCGCTCTGGGAACCTGCGTTAATTGATTTCCACACGCCCCCGTATGCGCCGCCGACGTAAACGGTGTTCCCGCTGGGATCGGCGGGATCGATCGCCACCGACGTTGCCCGCCCTGAGACCCAGCCGTAGTCCTGAATTCCAGTGCCACTCGCATCCGACGCCAGCGGCGCAGGCCCCAACGGAATCCAACTCTCCGTAATGATCTGAGGGCTCTGAGACGTTTCCGCGCGCAACACCCGCATCCACATTTTTTGCTGATGAGCACGATAGCGCAGCGCTGCGGCAGACTGGCCGGGAATTATCCGGCCTCGCTGGAACCACCGTTCCTGCCGGCTCGCCTGATCCGAAATGATGACGGGGCCGGACGAGGGATTACTCGACCCCGTCTGCCCCCAAACCTTCCCGGAGGCTGAAATCAGGATTAGAACGCCAGCGATAAAAACGAACACGCTATGCAGAGACTTCATGCGCGCCTAAGCGGCCTTGTCCCGCGCCGGACGAGCATTGATCTTTCCCAATCTCACTAATCGGGCGACAATCGACCCCACTGTCCGATTGTGGGTTTTCGCGATCGCCTGGAAATTGCTTCCCTGACGGAGCGCATCACAAATTTGCTGTTCTTCCTCTCGCGTCCACGCCTTGCCAGCATTTTGCGGCAGCAATTGCCGGAAGCGTTCGCGTTCCTGTGCGTATTCCAATGTGCCCACGGCTTTATGCAATGCACAAACGCATTGGGTATCCCGGCACACCGAATCGGGTGGCAAGTTCTCAGCCGTCTTCGGGTTCACCCCGTCTGCCAACGCACGAATGATCTTCAGAGCTTCTGCGATTTCCATAGACATCTCTCTAGAACAATCGTAGCTATCAGCGTTTGCGGTTGTCTGTGACATGTGACCATTGTGAAAGGTTGTTCTCCCAAAATGGGAATTTCAGGGTTTTTACTGCAAGGAAGCATTTAGCAGTGGGCAATTGGCATTTAGCCCTTGAATGGTATTGCTGGGTTTCTGGGTGTCACTGCTGGCCAAATGCTAGGGGCCTAATGCCAAGTATCGCTTTGCCGCTTCGTGCCATTGGTGGTTGATCGGGGTGGTTGATTTAAACTGTTGGCCGACCATGGATTGGCAAGCATTCTGGCTAACAATTCGATTGGCGGTGCTGGTGGCGGCCGTGCTTTTTGCCATCGGCCTCCCAATCGCCTATTGGATTGCTTTCTCGCGCTGGCGCTGGAAGTTTTTGGTGGAAGCCGTAGTGGCCTTACCGATCGTATTACCTCCAACCGTGCTCGGATTTTACGTTCTGGTGGCGCTCGGGCCACGTGGTCCGTTCGGGCGTGCCTGGGAAGTTCTTACGGGACATTCCCTCGCTTTCACCTTCGAAGGGCTGCTTATTGGTTCCATCATTTACAGCCTGCCCTTTGCGGTGCAGCCGTTTGCCGCGTCGTTTAGTTCGGTAGATTCGAAGCTCATGGCTGCATCCGCAACTCTAGGAGCATCGCCACTGCGAACTTTCTTTCGGGTGATCTTGCCCTTGTCCGTTCCTGGCGTCGTGACTGGTGTGGCGCTGAGCTTCGCTCACACCATGGGCGAATTCGGGGTGGTCCTGATGGTCGGCGGAAATATTCCGGGAGTCACGCGAACGGTCTCTATCGATATTTACGACAAAGTTCAGTCGCTCGACTACGCGTCGGCGAATGTTACCGCACTGCTGCTGCTGGCAATTTCGTTCGTGGTGCTCTCTTTGGTGTACGCATTGAACCGGAAAGCGTGGGCCGTGTGGCCATGGAGATAAAGAAACCGGATCTTTCGGTGGATATCCAGAAAGGATTTTCCGGCGATAGCAGTTTCGAGCTGCGCGCGGAATTCTCAGTGCCCGACGGGATCACTATTCTCTTCGGGCCGTCCGGAGCAGGGAAGACTACGTTGCTCGATTGCATTGCTGGGCTGACCGTTCCCGATTCTGGCCGAATCAGCATCGCCGGCCGCGAATTGTTCAGTGTCCATAACCGAACGAACCTTTCTCCTCAGCAACGATTGATAGGTTATGTTTTCCAGGATTTGGCGCTGTTTCCCCATTTGACGGTCGAAGGAAATATCCGCTATGGCTTGACCAAGTTGAACGAGGAAGATTGCCACCAACGTACACAAGCCGCTCTGGACCGTTTCCGGATTTCGGAATTGCGCGACCGGCAGCCCGGTGAGATCTCCGGCGGAGAACGCCAGCGGGTGGCGCTGGCCCGCGCTCTCGTCACCGATCCCTGTGTACTTCTGCTCGACGAACCGCTCGCTGGCTTGGATGCGATGACTAAATCCAAAATCCTCGACGATTTGCGTTCCTGGAACCAGGCGCATCGCATTCCGATTCTTTACGTGACCCACGCGCGCGAGGAAGTCTTTGCCTTGGGCGAAAGGGTGCTGGTGCTGGAGAACGGTCGAATTATCGCGCAGGGAACACCTCATGAAGTGATGTCCGCGCCGCGGCAAGAAACCGTGGCGCAACTGGCCGGCTTCGAAAATGTCTTCGATTGCACCGTAATGTCGGTGCACGAAGATCGTGGGACGATGATCTGCAAACTTGCCGACAGCAACGTCGAACTGGAAACTCCGCTGATGCGCGCGGAGCTTGGCGAAGCTCTGCGCGTTGGAATTCGCGCCGGCGACATTCTTTTGGCGACCGTGAAACCCGTCGGCTTGAGCGCTCGTAACATTCTGCGAGGAAAGATTGCTTCTCTCGCAAAGCGTGATGTGATCGTGGTGGCGAAAGTCGATTGCGGCGTGGAGATGTCGGTGCATATGACACTGGCGGCACGGGCTTCGCTGGAACTTCAAGCTGGGCGGGAAGTCTGGCTGATCGTAAAAACCCACTCGTGTCATTTGATGACAGGATTGTGAGGGCTTTTGACTCATGGGAATATACTTCGCTGGGGAGACCATGAGATCGCGACGTCGAACCCGTGTCCTCTCGGCCGTCCTCTGGATAGCTGCGACGGCAAGTGGATTTGGCGCGGATTCCGCGCAACCTGCTACCACCAGTCTTTCCCCGTTCGTAACCTCGATTCGAGGCAAAGCCAAGATCCTCGAAAACAGCAGCGGCATGCGATCGGGATTCCAATCGTTTACCGCCGCTTATAAAATCTCGCCGGAGAGTGTCAGCTATTCTGATTTTGTCATAGTTCGCTTGCTGTACGAGGCCACCAGAGACGCGGGCTTTTGGAACATGCATTGGGACATCACCGACCAGCCACCAAATTCAGATCGGATATGGCATCAGTGGCAGGCTGTCGCTAAACCGTCATTGTTGAATCCAACCGCAACTGCGGAGTGCGACGAGTTGTCGGCGCTCTATTCATTTCTTGTCGCACGCGCCGGAGTTAAAGGTGTCGGACTTTTCTGGCCAACTTACAACCACACAGTTGCGGTTTGGGAGTTGCATCCAGCGGGAGTGGCAGCGGTTCGGGTCGTGGTACCGACGTCGCAGATATTTCTTGGGATGAACGATTCTTTTGGAACAAGGAAGTTCAATCCGTGGAAGCAAAAGACGATTCATGAATACACGCGGCATGACGTTGCCGATTCATTTGTGATTCCCCAGCCACTTTTCGATTTATTTCTTTCACAGGTGGACAGGTATGCAGGCGCGTCCGATTCCACATTGCAGCAGTTGCGGTATTTGAGGGAGGGTGTCTTCTTGAAGTATTGGACTGCCGAAGCTGCTGCGCGTGACGCACTCACTCGACAAAAAGATCTTGCCTCTGGACCGGTCGAAGATCGGGCTGCGTTCTGGAATTTTGCTCAGGACATGCGGTCGGAATCTGTTCACTAAGTCGGAATTATTAATACTAAGGACGGGGCACCCTCAGCGCCGTAATGACCTACTTACGCGCTTCTTGTATTCGATCCATCTCGATGATCCCGATCCATTGACCATTTCGGCGATCCATGTAGACCAGATGTCCGCCTAGAACTTGCGCGGCGGCGGCGGGCGGCAGGTCGCGATGATATCCGAAGTAGCGCGTCTTCCATTCCAGCCAGGTATGCCAGCGCTCGAGAATAGGATGCGGTGGTTCGTACTTCAGGGAAAATACTAACGCCACATCGAAGTCGGAAGGAAGGTGGATTCCCGACATTAGTTGATCAGCCGAAAAGTCTTCTACTCGGATTACTCGCATCGGGCGAGGAAGATATCCCAGGAACGGTTGCGTGAGTTCTTCACTGGCCGGCCATGCAGTCAGTACCTGCGCGCGAGGGTAATGCGTTTGCAGGAATTGTTCGGCGTGTTGATGCAGCACAATGTAATCGCGATAGGCAAGATTGTCTTCGATGGAAAATCCGTAAGGCGGATTGACAAAGAGTCCGATGACGAATGACAGCGCTATGATTGCGACCACTTCACGCCACCGGCGCGCCCGGCGCCACAACGTGGAAACTCCGATGATGATGACTAAGGGAACCGCCGAAAGCATGTAGCGAGCCAGTTCAGCGCCGCCGACGATTGCCATCGCCAGGACGTAAGTTGCGATGACGGCGAGAAATGCGAACTGCACGTTCAACGCGATTCTGGGCCGTTCTTCACCGGCATCCCGGCGTGGAGGCAGCCACATCGCCAGCAGGGTTGCGAGGGTGAGCAAAGACAAGCTGAAATATCCCAGCACTTGCCAGAGACGCATGAGGAGAGCGAGAAATATGCGTAGAGGTTCGACTGTGGCTTGGACGTTGTAACGAAAGAACTCTGGATTTCCGAATACAAATCCGGTGCGGGAGTAGTGATAGGCATACCAGAGGCTGAGTGGGATGATCGGAATCAGAAGCGTCGCAGATTTCGAGACCGCGGGGGCTAAAGCCTTCGATGAAGCAGGGGCCTGAATCGCGGCGCGGAAGCGCTGCGCCACCCAAAATCCAAAAATCCCTGAGATTAGTTCCCATCCGAACAGAGCCAGCGGTGCCAGGACCGCCGTCTCTTTCGCCAGCACCGCCAGAGAAAGCCAAATTGCGGCAAGTCCAAATCGCCGTTCCACATACTCGGACAATCCCCAAAAAGTCAGACCGGCTGCCGCTAGATCGACGTGAGCCAGAGAACTCTGCGCGAAGAAAACGGGATACAGCGCGGTGCAGATCGTGGATGCGATCGCGACTTCAACGTTTGCCACGCGCTTGGCCAAGCGAAATATTCCCATCAAAGAAAACGCGGCGATGGCCAGCATCGCCGTGCGGGTGACGATCGTTGAAAATCCCGCAATCTTCCAACACAGAGCGAGCCATGCCATCACTAGCGGAGGGTGCGCGTTCGACGGAGTGGATTGGGGGATCAGGCTGCCGGAGTAGAGCAGATCGCGAGCGGCGGGGACGTAGTATCCGGCTTCGTCCCAAAAATAAGGCAGGCGAAGCAGGGAGGCATGAAGTAGCAAAACCATGACGAACAACAGCACGAAAATCAGTGCAAGAGGGATTCGCCGGAAATCGAGCGCAGAGTTTGGCACCGCCGCTTAGTGTACAGGGCCGGGAGGCGTGCTTCGCGGATCAAGCTTGATCTCGCCAAATGCGCTTTCGTAGTTCACCACGTTCTGCTGAAGGATGTTCATCAACGCTTTGGCTTGCTGTGGGCTCAGGTAAATTCCCTGAAAGTTCTGGACTTCGACCTGAGTCTCGGTCTGCTGCTGCATGGTTCCGAAGACGAGGAAGAAATCCCATACGTTCACTCGAACCTGCACGCTGTTGGCATAATTTTCGCGGTAAGCGGGAGTGTTCACCAGCTTGATATTGGGTTGTGTAGGGTTGTGCGCCATAGGTGGACAGTGTAGCGGGATTTGCCGGAAGAAAGAAAGATCTTCAATCACCAAGGTCACGAAGGTACACATAAGGAAGTCCCAAAATGTTTCCTTGGTGATACTTTGTGGCCTTTGTGGTGAATGAATTTTGCCTGGGTTAAGATATTACCAAGCCGGGGTGGCGGAATTGGCAGACGCGCTGGACTTAGGATCCAGTGCCGTAAGGCGTGCAGGTTCAAGTCCTGTCCCCGGCACCAAAAACAAAGATTTTGCCCCGTACTTGACTCGGTGTGTATAATAAAAGCCGTAGCTAAGTTTGATTCACACGCAGCTGAAAATCGGTACCGCCAACCAGCGTCACCCCTTCTCACTAGCAAAGCGACTCTTCTCAGCACAATTTCAACAAATAGAAAAGGAACATCAACAATGGCAGAACAAGGAACAGTGAAATGGTTTAACGACGCCAAGGGCTACGGCTTCATCAGCCGTCAAAATGGCGAAGACGTTTTCGTGCACTTCTCGGCGATCCAGGCGGGCGGTTTCCGCAGCCTGCAAGAAGGCCAGACCGTGCAATTCGACGTGACCAAGGGGCCGAAGGGCTGGCAGGCAGAGAACGTTACTGGCGTCTAAGTAACGGCTTGCTACAACATTGAGAATGCCCGCATCCGAGAGGATGCGGGCATTTTTGTTTGTGCCGTCATCCTGAGGCAGCGGAGTTCCTGGCGGAGCCGGGAACTCCCAACGAAGGACCTATGCATTTTGCCTCCTGGCCAGAAATGCATGGGTCCTTCGCTCGCCAAGAACGCTCACTCAGGATGACAGAGGGGTGGGATGTACTGCGCTTATCAAACTCTCCGCGAAAATTCTCGGCATTTTGCGATAGGTCTGGCGCTTTAAATCCTGATACCCCTGCGACCCTGCAAAAAGCCCGCACATCAATTCGCGGAAGCTGGCGCTGTATGCGGTGAATTGGATCATGCGATCCAGAACGTTACTTCCCAACCATCGGCCGCTATAGAAACGGTCGGCGATACGCGCAGCCCGTTCCAACTCCGGCAGGAAATCCTGCCGGACAAGAGAAGCATAAGATTGCGGTTGACCTGCGAGCAGAGCCTGCGAAACTAATTCCGCGGAGCGCATCGCATAGTAAAGTCCCTCGCCGGTGATGGGATCGACGAAGCCGGCGGCATCGCCAATCATTGCCCAGCTTTCGCCACACAAGGCTGCATCGCGCAACGTTTCCGGACGTAGCGACGGCAACACGTGGGCATAAAACTTGGCGCCCTCAAAATTCAGTCCGAGTTGGGGCAGCGAATCTTCCAAAAGCCGCCGCAAATCCGCAGTGCTCTTGCCTGGCAGCTTGCCGCAAATTCCTGCGGAGAAATGATCGACGCGGGGGAAAACCCAAATGTAGCCCTGCAATCCGCGGAGGAATTGAATCCGGGCTACTGCGCTTTTACCGGGAATGTAATATCCCGCCGCCACCAGCATGTCTTCTGCGGCAAAAGGCTCGGAGAATTGTTTGCGGAAAGAATTGCGGGCGCCGGTGGCGATAATTACATAAGAAGCGTGGTAAGAATTCGAACTCGACTGCAAAGCCCAGTTACCGGCGGTGCCATCGATGCCAGTCACCCGATCTTGAATGATATGAACTCCGGCATCTTTCGCTCGCTGAAGCAATAATCCGTTGAGCACTTGCCGCGAAAAGATCGCGATGGGCTGATCGAGATGAAACGAGATCTCCGTCCCGAGGGGCCGATCAGTTCGCATTCGTTGATCCAATTGCGTTCCACCTCAGCTTCGCGCAGGAATGGCCACTCGATGAGGGCTTTGTGCGTGATGCCGCCACCACAAGGTTTTTCCCACGCGAGCTTTTCGTCAAATAAAAGAACGCTGCGTCCGGCGCCCGCCAGATTGGCCGCCGCCAGGCATCCAGCCGGACCGCCGCCAACTATTGCGATGAGATTTTCGGAAGACACGCTACCAGAAGTGTGCGTGAGACGCTGCACTTAGCGCAAGAAGAATCACCCGGCGAATACACCTGTCCTTGGAGAGTTGCCGACACAGTCCCGTTGGCCAGCCGGACTAGTCGGGAACTCTGGCTCAGGCCCTGGTAGAGGGCAATGCCGCCGATAATCAGGATCATTACGCCTGATGTCGCGCCCAGCCAGCGAACGTAGGGACTGATTTTCTGCACCTTGTTCAGGATTTCGATCTGGTCCTTTTCCATCTGCGACGCGGAATCTCCCAGGAACAGTTGATCGTCTTCCTGCATGGTGAGAGTGCTGCGATAAATGATGAGAATGATCAGGAGAGTGGTGATTGCTCCCCAAACGACTAACGGCCAAAACAGAACAGTCATCATGAAGTCACCTCGGTACGAATTAGTGCGGGTCCCGAGGATCCTTGCCGGGGAACGCTGGCTTTGGCCATAATCCAGCATTCGGGGTAGGGTCCCAGCCACGGATTATAGCTCGAAACGGCCTAAGCGCACGGAGGGATTTTTAGACTTTAGGGATAGAGCTTTTAATCGCAAAGGGCACAAAGACAGCCGAAAAAGTGCGCAAAGAAGAGCAACGGGATCCCAGCACCTTTCCGGGGTGCAGGACTCATCTAAGCTAATGGCAGGATTTTCTGTCAGACTTGATTCAGGCTTTGTTATAATCGCGTTATATTAGTTTCAAGGAGATACCCATGGCTACCAGCACCACCACTATGAACACCACAACCGCGGCCCCGGAAGTAAAGACCAAGACGGCGCCCATTACCCTGACCTCGAACGCGGTCACCAAGGTTCGGGAGATCATGTCGCAGCAGAACCCGGTTCCGGCAGGACTGCGCGTAGGAGTGGTCGGCGGCGGTTGCTCTGGCTTTTCCTACTCCATGTCGTTTGAGAATGCTCCGGGATGATGGACAAAACTTTTGACATGGACGGATTGAAAGTCTATGTGGATGCAACCTCGGTGATGTATCTGAACGGCTGCATCGTCGACTACGTCGAGACGCTCGAAGGCGCGGGCTTCAAGTTCGAGAATCCGAACGTGAAGAGCACCTGCGGATGCGGATCGTCGTTCAGCGTTTAAGATTGAGCACAATCGAAAAGATCAAAAAGCCTCATCGTTTCACGATGAGGCTTTTCTATTTTCCAACTGGAGTTATTGCTGAGGAGAATCCGGCTGGGCCGGTTGTTGCGTCGGTGGATTTCCAGGAGAGGTGGGCTGATTGCCAAATCCGCTCCCGCCGTTGATGCCTGATCCCGGTTGTCCCATACCCGGTTGTCCAGTTCCGGGTTGACCGGGTTGGCCGTTGCTATTGTTGTTATTAATGTTTAAGGGCGGCTGATTGGGAGTCATCAGCAGGCCACCGCGATCCGAAGTGGGATCGTAGATGAATTGCCACTGGTTATAGTGGTCCTTTTTATTGAACGACCGGATGCTTTCAAGCTTGCTGGTGCTGACCACACCCACAATTGCTCCGCCGCCGAAGGTGGGACCGCTGCCGATGGGACTGCCCGGCGAGGTTCCGGGACCACCTGTCTGTCCGGCTGCCTTGGCGTTGGGATCCTGATCGGATGAATCAGTGTCGGTCGGATTCACATTCACTTGACCTGTGGGTTGAGCCGCTGCCACCGCTGCTGCCATTCCTGCTGCCATGGCTTGGCTGTTCTGGCCGTTTTGGCCACTGAGTCCGGCCTGGGCCGCAAGAGCCTGGAGTGCGGCCCCGCCACCTTGCAATCCAGCCGCTCCCCCGACTCCACCCGCGAATGACATTTGCACTTCGCCCTGATGCAGCAACTTGAAATCTTTGCCGGTGATTGGATCTTTGTAGCGCTTGCGGAGGAAGCGAATTGAATTTGTGCTTTCAATATCCTCAATACGGGTGGGATATCGACCCAGTTTCTTATAGTAGTGGCGGATGGCGCGGGAATATTGCACTCCGCGATGGACCAATTCTTCTTCGCGATCCCGCTTGATTTGTTGAGTAAGGCTGAAGTCAGCAGCGGCGGCGAATATGGCGAGAATCGTTATGACCAACAGAAAGGTAAGTAAAATGTAGCCGCCCTCGGATCGACGGCGGTTGCGCTTCAGGCTCGGAGATTGAGGTCTGCGGAACATATTGAAATCCGGCACTTGGCATCTAGCACTTGGCATTTAGCCCCCTGGGCTTTTGCCGAATCTACCTCGAACCCGGAATGGCTAAATGCTGAGTGCTGATTGCTTTCTATTGCTGCTGCGTCAACGGAATACTCTGTCGATTGTTGTTTAGTACGTCTTCGATCTCGACTGCCATCGGCGTGATACGCATCACCTTATAGCGCCGATCCACAATGTCGCCTTCATGTGCAATGAATACATCTTCGCCTTGCGATAGGAACACTTTCTTGAGCTCACCAGGCTTGCTGGCAAATCCGAAAAACTTCAAATTGATGGGCGGCGGTGGGGCAGGCGGCTGCGGCAAAACCGGGCCTTCCGGCGCCTTTTTTTCGATGTTCGGCGGAGCGATGGGTTTTGGAATATCGGCCTGAGCCCGGAAGATGTTTCTTCCCGATCCGCTATATTTTGTGTCTTCACTGACCCGAAGCCAGTCGTAGCGCAACGAGGGATCGAGCGAGCGAGCGGGCGCAACTTTCTTGGTGTTGGATTTGGGGTGCTTTGCCGCTCTGGCGGCCGGAGCGATCGGAGTGGCAGCAGGTATCGCTGCGGACGCCGAAGTCGATGGCGATCCGCTCAGATTTACTACCCAATATCCTACGGACAGGAGCGCCACGACCATCAACGCGATGGCTGCGATCAGCTTGTTCCGTTCCTCGGCTCCGACTTTCATCGATAAATAACCAGTCTCTAAGCGCCCGTCTTTAAATACGTTTCCAACTTCATGGTCACTCGAATGACGCCAGCCTGTTCACTTCCCAATTGCACGCTATCGACTAAAAAGAATAGCTGGTTCCGCTCCAGCGCATTGACGAACTTCATCAGCGGCAGGTAGTCCCCGGTCAACTCGGTGTCAATGACAACACGGCGCAGACCGACTGCCTCGGCGGCGGTCGTCTCATCCTCGGTCCCTTTTTGGGTGTATTTGATGCCGGTGAGTTTCACGCCGCTTTCAGTCGCAAGGCGGTTCAAGTCGCCGGAGATCGCTGAATCCTCCGCAGGCAGACGCTGCTTATAAAAGCTATCGATCTGCCCTTGCGCCTAGATGAATTTTGTTGTCCAGCCCCTGGAGGGGTTTTACGTCGCGAGTTTTCTGAAGGAACTCACTGTGAAGCTGGCTGGTCTGCTCGTTGCGCGATTGCTGCGAACCGACCAGCGGCGAAAAAAGCAGAACTGCCAGCGCCACGTCCAAGAGCACTACGGCGCCGATCGCAATCTTCAACTTACTCCGGGTTTGTCTGAGGTCGGGCATTATTGCGACCCCCCATGACCCACGGTCTCGGTGGCCGGAACGTACAGAGCACTGATATCGAACTCGACCGAATCTCCCTGTCCCTGCCCCTGGCCGGGGTCTGCTCTCTCTTCATCGATTTGGGTGCGCTGGAAGCGTTGCGAACTTTCCATCTTGCGCACCAATTCCAGGGCATGGTCGCGGCTGTCCCCGGCGACTATGAGCTTGATTTCCAACTGATTGTCCGGCGTCATTTCAGGATGGATGGAAACCACATGCAAGCGGGCCGGCATAACTCGTTCAAGATCTTCGAAAACCTTAGTCCAGGAAAATTCTTTACGTTCGAACAGGTCGTTCAGAAATGCGGAGCGATCGCGCGTACTGCTGTTCTGCGGCATGTTCAACATGGCCTGGTCGTTGGCTTTCTCCTGATCGAGTTTCGCAATCTGGGCTTCGTATTGCCGGATGGTCTTGCGGTCGCTGCTGGCATTTACCCAGCCCAATGCGGTGTAGAACAGGAGCAGCAGGCTCATCAAAACCAGCGCAGCCAAGCCTCCGCCCCAGCGTACCCAGAACTGCCGCACATCCTCGTAGGGAAGCGTTCCGAGATTGATTTCTACGCGCATATCAGGAGATCAGGGCCCCCACCACTCCAGCCATTCTCCACTTGGGAATCGAGCCAAAGGTTGTTCCCAACTGCGAGGCTTCGACTAAATCTCGTACGTCGGCGCCGGTCTGGGCCCGTAAGGCAGGTGCCGCTGTGCCCGAATCCGACAAGCCTGCCACAAAAATCTGCTCGATGTTCAAGTGATAAGTATCTTGAAAAAAAACCACAGAGGGATAGACGTCCTCAGCGAGTTGCTCGCCAGTGATGGTGACTCCGCGAGTATTTTCCAGTGTGCGAAACAAAAGCAATTGCTGTTTATCGAGGATCGCAATGCTGGTGGTCCGAGTATCCACTTTCACCACCAGGGTTGGCCGGTCGCCTTCGGCCGCGCCGATCGCCGCCAGCATCGACGGCATGACCACACCCGGGCTATAGCCGGCGTCGCGGAACGCAGACTCGTAGTCTTCGATTACGCTGGTCAGCGCCACGGCTGCAATCACCCGCACGCCAGTGCTCGAAGGTTGCGCATGGTAGGAGACCTGGGCCTTCTCCACATCGAACGGTAGAGATTTTTTCAGACGGAAACGGACTACGCTTTCGGCTTCGTGGCGCTTGCCGGGAAGGGTCTCGAAGTCGAGTAGCACGACGCGGACGGCAGCGTCGGGCAACACGGCGATCACGTCGCGCGAACGTCCACTTACACTGTCGAGGATTTCCTTCAGGGTGGAAAAGACCGATTTGCGCTCGCGCAAATTCACTTCCATCAGATCGGGTACGACGCATCCCGGCGGCAAGTCGTGGGAGGCGCACATTTCCACCAGACGACCCTTTTCCCCGATGCGTCCGGCAATGATCCGGTCAGCGGCGATTTCGCAAGCCACTCTCGGACGGGACCCGGAATTGAAATTTTGACTCATAGCTCAAAGCCGCCAAGTGCGGCTGCATTTTGCGCGGACCGCATTAGCTCTACTAAATCAAACCCTGTACGGCGAAGAAACGCAATACCTGGAAGGGCACTGCCTGCCATTGTCCGAAAATCCGGCTGGTGGCTGAGATCACAATTCGTATCAGAAGCTTTACCGCATGTTCTCGATGAATGTGACCTTGTTGATTTCTTTCAGCGTCGTGAGTCCTAACCTAACTTTGTCCAAAGCCGACTCGCGCAGGAAACGCATGCCTTCGTCGCGTGCAGCACGTCGAATCTCGGAGGTCGGTTTCTTCAGAAGAATCATTTCCCGGATGCGATCGCTCAAATCCAGCAATTCGTGGATAGCGGTTCGTCCACGGAAACCGGTCCCCGCGCATTCGATGCAGCCTTGCCCCTCGTAGAACGCGACTTTCGACCACTGGTCGGGATCAAGCCCGCTGGCGATCAAGACTTCGGGAGCGTAGTGGGTTGCTGTCCGGCAGGATTCGCAAATCAACCGTACCAGCCGCTGGGCCAGGATGCAGTTCAACGCCGAAACGAAGTTGTAGGGCTCGACTCCCATGTTTAGGAATCGCCCAATCACGTCGACCACGTTATTGGCGTGGACGGTGGTGAACACCAGGTGACCGGTGAGCGCGGATTGAATGGCAATCTGCGCGGTTTCAGAGTCGCGGATTTCCCCGACCATGATTTTGTCGGGATCGTGGCGAAGAATCGACCGCAATCCACGGGCAAATGTCAGGCCCTTTTTTTCGTTTACCGGGATCTGCGTGATCCCTCGTATCTGGTATTCGACCGGATCTTCGATGGTGATGATCTTGTCTTCATCGGTTTTGATTTCGCTCAGTCCGGCGTAAAGGGTTGTGGTCTTACCACTGCCGGTCGGTCCCGTCACCAGCACCATGCCGTAAGGCTCGGCGATGTAGCGGCGGAAGCGCCGCAAGTCGTCTGGATCGAAACCTACTACGTCGAGAACGAGTTTGTGGAACTTCTCGCTCATCGATTCCTTGTCGAGTACGCGGAGAACAGCGTCTTCGCCGTGAATCGACGGCATGATGGAAACGCGGAAATCGATGGGCCGCTCCGGCTGGCCGTACTTCACTCGGAAACGTCCGTCCTGGGGAACGCGGCGCTCGGAGATATCGAGCTCGCTCATGACCTTGATACGGGAAATAATTGTGGAGTGATGTTCTTTCGCAATAGGCGGCATGGCTTGCGTGAGCACGCCATCAATGCGAAATTTGATGCACACGGAATCATCGCGTGTTTCGATATGAATATCACTGGCGCGACGCTGCAAAGCCGTAAAGATCGTGGTATCGACCAGACGGATAATGGGACTGATGTCGCCTTGCGCGGTCAGGCGATCGATGGAAATGCTTTCCTCATCGCCGTCCGCGTTTTCGCGGATCACGTCGAGAGTGAAGCCTTCGCTGGCATCTTCGAGAACGCGTTTTGACTGTTCCGTCTTCTTTAGAATTTCCGTGATCTGGGCCAGCGTGGAAACTTTGGTCAGGATTCGCTTGCTCAGCAGCAGGCTGATTTCGTCGATCATCATCAATTGGCTGGGGTCGGCGATAGCGATCGCGAGGCGGCCATCCGCGGTTTCTTCCAGCGGAATGAAGTTGTAACGGAACATCAGATGAACGGGAATGTTCTTGAACAGGTCGTGATGAAGCTGGAAGTCGTGCAGATCGACAAACTCGCAGCGATAGCGCCGGGCCACGTCCTGGGCTTTTTCAAGTTCGTTCGCGTGCGACCCAGAAGCCGCCACGATCGGGCTTCCGTTTCCGCCGCTTGCCACCACCGTCTTTTTTTCCGGAATGCTTGCCATTTTACAAACTACCTATCCAGGGGAGCGATTCTATTTGAATGATGTTTCTGTCTAATGAATTGTCGATCCTAAAGTGAAGATCGGCAAATAAAGCGCAATCAGTATGCCGCCAACGAACACCGCCATAATAATCAGAATCAGGGGCTCGATCAGGGCCATGGCAGCGCCCAGAGCGGTTTGCACGTCTTCTTCGTAAAATTCTGCAACCGAATTCAGCATCGCCGGCAAAGCGCCGGTAGATTCTCCGACCTCAATCATTTCGACTGACAGGTCAGGAAACATTTTCTGCTCTTCCAGGCTCTTGGCCAGCGACTGGCCTTCACGGACGCGGATCACTGACTCCGAAACTCCGTTCAGGATGCGCCGGCTGCTCATCGAGACGCCCGCGGTTTCCAAGGATGGCACGAGCGGCATGCCGCCGGTGAGCAAGGTCGAGAGCATCCGCGAAAAATTGGCGACTTGATATTTCAGCCAGATTTCGCCCAGCAGAGGCAGCTTCAAAATAATACGATCAATGCGATCGGCGCCGCGATCGGTACTCTTCCAGCGCCACAAACCGAACACCATCAGAACGAAAGCCAGTATCGCAAACGGCGCATACTTTTGTGCATTATTGCCAACCGTAAGCATGATGAGCGTAATGGTTGGCAACTTGGCCCCCAGGCTGTCATACAGCTTGGCAAACTGGGGCACCACGTAGGTAATCAGGAAGATCAACATGCAAAATACAACGCTCACCAGGAGCGCGGGATAGACCAGCGAAACCGCCAGTTTCTTCTTGAAAGTGAGGGCCAGGCGTTGAAAAGCGATATAGCGCCCGAGCACTTCTTCCATATTCCCGCTCTTCTCGCCCGCCAGCAACGTAGCGGTATAAATCTTAGGAAAAACCCGTTGTGCCGCGAAGGCCTCTGAGAGCAACTCGCCACCCTTGACTCGATCGCGCACGTTCTGCAAAAGGCTGCGCAAATTTGCGTCCTTTTGCCGCTTGATCAGGAGATCCAAAGAACTCAGAATGGGCAAGCCTGCCCTGATCAGAGTCAAAAATTGCTGATTGTAAATCAGGAACGGAGTTTGTTTTACCTTGGTGCCGCGCCGGAGTTTAAAATCTCCGCCGGAGAGCATGCCGCGCGGTTTGACCCAATAAACCAGGAAGCCCTGTTGCTCGAACCGGTCGCGGATCTCAGACTCCGAGAACCCGTTCTCGACCTGTTGCACCAGGTGCCCGCGCTCATCGGCTACTTTGACAAGAAATTCGGCCATGCCCTAAACTCGCAACCGCTCTGCCTTCCAAGTCTAACATTGATGCTAGTCGTTCCGACGCCCGTTAGGCCCGTGAGCATGTCGGCAGTAACGTCGGGCCCCACCTCAGCAATCTCCTCTAAATACAAGCAAATAATGGCCGATAGGCGCTAAACGCGATCTAATGATCAAAATCGCCGTCGATCACCTCAACCCCGGCGGGAGGAACGAATCGGAACTGCTTTTCGTTGATTTCCAGGTTCTCCTTTTGATCCGAGAACCGGTACTCCGTGGTCGAACCGTCCGCCGCCTCCATCGAAATACGCGCGATCTGACGCCCAGGCGTGACCTCAAGCAAAACCTGGCCCACCCGCTCAGCCATCGCCGCCGGAATGCCCCTTAGGACCACATTGCCGGGAGCCAGAGGCGCCACCTCCGGGGCCAAAGACAATCCTTGTAACTCCTTCTCCAACCGCGTTTTACCCAGGAGAAAGCCCAGGGGCGAGCGCAAATCATCGAGCTTTCGCATGGAGGTTTTGCGCAATTGTTTGTCTCCCGGTAGATAGAACCATGCGTCTTTCCCATCACCGACAAACAATTTCTCTCTGGGAGAACGATATTCCCAGCGCATCTTGCCAGGTTTTTTTAGCAAAAGCGTGCCCGATTCGGTTCGTTCTATTCCAGCTCCGCGATAAATCTCGGTAAACTCAGCCTGCAAGGTGCGTAAGTGGTTGTAATGGTCGTCTACGGCGTGGGCGACAGTTGCGGCGTCGGAGGAGGCGGCCGCTATTGCGACAGCAAGCAGCAAGACGGTGCAATTGCACACAACGAAATATAACCTCGCAGCGCGCCTGATGGACTGAATCTCGCGTGATTTCATTACAGCATTATTCTAAATGCTTGCAGGACAAAAGCCTCTAACCGCAAAGAACGCAAAGGAAAAAACCTATGTACGTTCAAGTTTCGGAATAGATGGAAAACTGATTCGTGCCGTGGACTTTCTTCAATACCGGACTCTGTGCCAGCACATGCTCGAGCAACGGATTGTGATAGAGCAAGAATGTTGACCGGGGATTTGCGCGTAAGGATTTCTCAAGATTCTCCACGAACTGATGCAAGCCCGCTTCCGGTAAAGGATTGAATAAATACAGTACCGTCGGTTCTACTGGAAAAATAAATCCCCGGGCGTCGGCGCATACAGACTCCACAGCCCGGCATTTCCGCGACTCGCTTAGGTGTTTTATGTTTTCCTGCGCGATGCGGTGCAATTCAGTCAGAAGTTCGACTCCAATGACGCGGCGAAAAGGGAATTCCGCAGCCATCAACAATGCCCGTCCCTTGCCCGACCCTATATCGATGAAAATGAACTCGCAAAAATCGAGCTTGAGATATTCGAGCATTTCGGCGAAGAGCGCGGGTTCCGTGGGTTGGTAAGGAGAGTGGAAAAGGCCAAGCAGGCGGGTGTGCCAACTGATCGTGGCACTCGTGGTGTCGACGCGATTGTCCCAGTCGTATTCGATATCACCATAGCGTTGTTTTCGACTGGAGGGAGTCGAGTCGCGCAGGAACTCCCATATGTTGGCGAGCAGGCGTTGCAGCGTTTTCACTGGCCCGTATTGTGCCGATTGCTCGTTCCACCATTGCCGGATGGTCGAGAGAATTGTTGATGTTGAGGCCACACAGCCATCGTAATGCAACTGCGTGAGTGCAACCGTGCGCGAAAGATCGGAGACGGGTTGAGGCAACCACTCGAATCAATAATCAGAGGGTAGGAACTTGGGGATCTTGGGCGGCACGTATCCCGGTGGTGCGCCTTTCTCAATGAACGGAAGATTGTCAGGATTGCGTACTTCAATCCGTCCATCCGCGACGAGCTTGTAGGGGACGCCAAGTGGGTCCAGCGGAACCCCGCGCAACATACCGAAGGCTTCGAGTTCGGCGAATGCGACTGGGAAATTCCCGGTTTTTTCCTGATAGGCTGCGGTGAGTTTTTGCAGAGCTGTGACGTCTTCATCCACCTGAATGGCACGCAAGTGGGCGGCCGCGTTCGCTCGAATACTCGAATCAGGTGTGGTTTCATAGGCGCTCGTCCACATCATTCTGGCGGTCGAAGTGTCTCCCGCGTGCTCGGCCATCCGTCCGGCCAAGACTTTCAAAAAGGGGTTCGCATTTGGTACCTGGGCGCCGCGCGCAAAAGCATCGGCGGCTTTGGAGTAGTCCTTCATCTCCACGTAATAGACGAAGCCCAGTTCGTAATAGAGCTTCCAATCATTCGGATTGTTGCGGATGCCGAACTCCTCGAGCTGAATGGCGCGAGCCGGCATGCCCGCGCCATTCGGCGGTTTGGGAGCCAGGAAGCTGGCTCCGAATTCGTAAGCCACCGTCAGATGAGGATCGAGTGTGGTCGTTATCTCCAGCAAAGGAGCGAGCAAATTATATTCGGTAGCGCCGCTGTGATGACCATTGCCGTAGTACTGTACGGCGCGAGTCCAGTACACGTCCGCAAGCAAGCCATCGTAGCCAAGGCTGAGGCGCTTTAGGACTTTTGGAGAGGAAACATAAAGCACGTCCCGGAGCGTCGCTCGATTTCGAATGTGGTCCACATGATGAATAAGCAGGGCGGATGCGGCTAGACAAACCATAAGCAAAATGCTGGAAGCAATCGTGGTTCGCCGCGAACTGTTCATTTCAGGTTCCGATGTTCGAAAATCAATACTGCGCCGCAGATCGCCATGGTGGCGTAGATCAGAGCGTAAGCGGTGTTGAAAAAGATCAGTTGGCCGGAGACTGGCTGTTCATGGGCCACCAGGCTGATCACATTCAAAGCGGAAAAATTCGGCACCAGATAGGCAACTCCTGTAGCCAACCAGTGTGTGAATCCTTGCGTCATGGCGGCGAAGCCGCGCAGGTCCTCGGCAAAGCTGCCAATGATGAATACGCAAAACGCAAAGACAGACGACATCAACGGAGAAGAATAGGTGGAGAACAGCAAGGCCAGCGCCGTAATCATGAGGAATTGCAGGACAATAAAATACAACGCCACCAGAAGCCAGGCATCCGCCTTATGGAAATGGTGTGAAACATAGAGCAGAGATGCAAACACTCCAATCGCCATAAAAAACGTATTGACGATCAGAGTGCCGGACAGGCCAAAAAACTTGCCGACAATGAACTCCCAACGTCTCACCGGCCGGGAGAGGACGCTATAAAGGGTGCGCTTGTCAATTTCCTTGGACACCAATCCGATGCCAATGAAGATTGCGATCACTGTCCCGAATAGCGAGACCGCGGTCAGTCCCAGGTTGACGACAACCAGGCGCTCGATGCCGAACGAAATTTGTCCCACGAGAATGGCGGCACCGGACATCAGCACCGCGAATGCGATCAAGTTGTAGAGTACCCGGTCACGCACGGCCTCACGAAAAGTATTGGTCGCGATATGAAAAATGCGGCTGTTCATGCCGAAACCCCCGCCGTGGCCGTTGTCGGTCTGACCTGGGCCACGAAATAATCTTCCAATGACATGCGAACGGGAATCACGGAGACCAGGCGCAATCGGTCCCGGCGCAGGGCTTCAATCGCGGCGTCCTGGTTTTCCTCGGCGAGCACAGCACGGACGGTGTCGCCGACCACATGACAGTCCGCACCGAGGTTTCGTATAGCCGCCGGCACCCCAGTGCCCTGCCACACCAGTTCCACCTTTCCACGCACGCTGGCGAGCAGTTCGGACACAGCGCCAATGCCGCGGAGTTGTCCCAGATTCATGATCGCAACCCGGTCGCACAATGCTTCAGCATCGGAAAGGATGTGGGTCGAAAAGAAAACGGTTTTGCCTTCGCGCTTTAACTGCTCCATGAGATCGCGGACCTCGCGGCGTCCCATAGGATCCAGTCCCGACATTGGTTCGTCAAAGAAAACCACCCTGGGATCGTGAAGAATGGCTTGCGCAATGCCTACGCGCTGGAGCATGCCCTTGGAAAATTTGCGCAGCTGCACCGAGGCGGAATCGGTCAATCCGACGCGCGCCAGAATTTCGTTTACTCGGCGTGATCGATCTTTGGCCGGCACACCGGAGAGTTGGCCGTAATATTCGAGCAGTTCGCGTGCTGTCAGATAATCGTAGAAGTACGGTTGTTCAGGCAGAAAGCCGATCTGGGCTTTCATGCGGGGATTGTTAATTTCCATCCCCAATATGCGTGCAGACCCCGCAGTAGGAAACACCAGACCCATAAGCATCTTGAGGGTGGTCGTCTTGCCTGCGCCGTTGGGGCCGAGAAACCCGAAAATTTCGCCCTCCTCCACTTTCAGATGAAGCGGATGCAAGGCGCGCTTCGGCCGCTTGCGCCAGAAGCCTACGCTGTAATTTTTTTCCAAACCCAGAATTTCTATGGCAGCCATGGCAGGAGACGAAGTTGTGTCATTTCCTAGAGAAAATTATATGCAAATTCTGGCGGGGAAGAGATGGCCGCGAGGGTGCGGGATGTTACCAAAGTAAAACGGCCAGGACTCGCGTCCTGGCCGTATGGCTCAATACCCTCCCCCAGGTATTTGCCAAAAGCGATTTTCAACTATTGCAATATGGTCAGGGCCGCGCAGGTGGTGTCGGTTGTCTGCTGGGCTGGCGCTGAGGTCACGGGTGTTGGTGTATTACGGATCACCGCATCTTCGTTGGCGCAGAAGCCGCGAACGCCGGTTTGGTTCCAGTTCGCCGGGATCGCGCTTACCGTGTTCGTCGAGTTGACCCCGCCTACAGCGTGTGGCGTGGCTACGAATAGATAGCCGCTCTTGGTGCCTTGGGCCAGCGTATTGTCGATGATGCAGGCAGAAGTCGCACTCAGGGTGCAAGGCGAACCAGCACCGCCCAAGGTGGGCAGGTCCGGCGAAAAGCCGATCGTCGGATTAGCCGACTGATAGGTGATTTCTGCCGTGTCAATCGTACGCAGCGAGGCTACCGCCGCCGATTCGTTGGCCGCAATACGTGCGCGCAACAGGTTCGGAATGGCGATGGCAGCGATGATCAAAATGATCGCCACAACGATTAGCAGCTCAATCAGTGAAAAACCATTCTGTTTTCGCATAATGTTTCAACCAAAAGGCTGATGGAACGGTACCCACCAACTCCCATGTGTGGTTGTATGCAGGTTGGCTGCCACCCGTCTTCATGATTCTAACGGTCGTTTCACTTTCGGTTAAAGCTAACTGGGTTAGAGGTTTACGGGCTTTGCGTACCGGAGTTGCTAGCTTCCGAGAGAGAGGATTAGGAGGTGAGCTTGACAGTTATTGTCAGTCGGAGACACTAAATCTCAATTGGAGAAAAATTGTCGGGTGAAAAGATGTTTTGGATTCTCGACCGGATCGTAGCGGACGTAGCCGAGGTTATCCTTCGGTAGAACCAATGCTGGTTGCAAGAGAATGAGCATCGGATGTTTCCATCCAATGCTCAGATCGTTCTCTTCTTTTTTCGCAAGACTGCCGGAGCGACTCAACTACTGCAATACGGTTAAAGCGTAGCAGGTAGTGTCAGTCGTCACCTGTGCGGGAGCTGCGGTAACCGGTGTTGGTGTGGAACGGATCACGGCGTCTTCATTCGAGCAGAAGCCGCGAACGCCGGTCTGGTTCCAGTTCGACGGAACCGCGCTCACCGTGTTCGTAGAGTTAACGCCGGAAGCCGCATGTGGGGTGACAACGAATAGGAAGCCACTCTTGGTGCCTAGCGCCAGAGTATTGTCGATCAGGCAGGCTGCAGTCGCCGACAAAGTGCAAGGCGAACCGGTGCCGCCCAAGGTAGCCAGGCTGCCCGCGAAGCCGGTAGTCGGATTGGCCGTCTGGTAAGCGATCTCAGCAGTGTTAACAGTACGAATTGAAGCTACCGCGGACGACTCGTTGGCGGCAATACGTGCCCGCAGCAAGTTCGGAATGGCGATGGCGGCGATGATCAAGATAATTGCCACGACTATAAGCAACTCAATCAGTGAGAAACCCTTTTCTTTCCTTTTCATTTTTCCGTCCCTTGGCCCCAATCAAAGTGATTTTTGCGTCTCGAATTTACTTCTTGAAACTTATATCGCACGTTTCAGGCCAGAATCAGCCAGATCCAGGCAAACATGAACGATTTGAGAAACCACCCTGTTTTCAATAACATCGACAGGGCACTACGTCGAACCCTTCAGCCGGAAATTCGAAATCATGCCAAGAATTGCCGGTCCGACTGCCAATTTTTGTAATTTTGAGATTTCGAACCAACTCCCAAGACGGGAAATTCTTGATTGCAAATGATAAAAGAGCGTCGGATGTTGCCATCCGACGCTCCCGGCTTGTACCCTCCCCGAGGTATTTTGCCCATTCAATCGAACTACTGAAGGACGATCAAGGCAGCGCAGGTCGCATCAGTGGTGACCTGAGCCGGTGCAGCAGTTACAGGTGTCACTGAAGAACGGATCACGGCATCTTCGTTCGAGCAGAAGCCGCGTACGCCCGTCTGGTTCCAGCTCACCGGAACCGTGCTGACCGTCAACTGACCGAAAGGAGCCGCGCCCTGAGGAGTGGCCACGAACAAGTAGCCGCTCTTGGTGCCAAGCGCCAAGGTGTTGTCAATCAGGCAAGCTGCGGTCGCCGACAGAACGCAAGGCGAACCAGCGCCGCCCAAGGTGGCCAGAACTGCATAGCCGACCGTCGGGTTGGCAGTCTGATAAGTGATTTCGGCAGTGTTCACGGTACGAACCGAAGCCACAGCAGACGACTCGTTGGCCGCGATACGTGCACGCAACAGGTTAGGAATGGCGATGGCAGCGATGATCAAAATGATCGCTACGACGATGAGCAACTCGATCAGTGAAAAACCCTTCTGTTTCCGCATCTCTTTTGTCCTCTTCTCCGAATGATTTAGATAGCTTGGTCTCAGTTGACCCAATTGTTGATTATGTTGGCATTTTAGCCGCCATAACCGGAAGTTACTAAGGGGTGGGGATGCCACTCCGGACCCTACTTTGTTTTCAATGTGTTCGCGATCTTTGGTAACCAAAGGCCCTGCGCAGAATCGGTCAATCTGGGCCCGCTGTGTCAGATTTTGTCTTCAAGCCTGACAAGTTGTGTCAGTTTGAATAAAGGCCTGAGACTGCTCCACGTCCGCCCTATACCTATAAGAACGTGCAAGTAAGAGGCCCTTGCAGCTGCTTCGATACCTTTGGATCGCCCGAGCAATAGGCGCCGTCCAAGACCGGGGTCAGGTGCCTTACAATGTCCCGACCCTCTTATGCCTCCTCTACCAACTCCATTGGATGCTTTGCAGATCGATGCCGACATCTCCCGTGCCTGGTCGCTGCCAGCCCGTTTCTATACCGACTCCGCCATCTTTGCTGAGGAAAAAGACCGGATTTTTGCTCGAACCTGGCAGGTTGTGGGACACCGACACCAGCTCATGAATCCTGGGGACTTCTTTACCGTTGATCTGCAGGGCGAACCGTTGCTCCTGGTGCGCGGTTCTGGCGGAGAATTACGGGGCTTCTATAACGTCTGCCGGCACCGCGCCGGACCGCCTGCCGAGGGATGCGGCTCTCGGAAACTATTTCGTTGTGGATATCACGGCTGGACGTACGGCCTGGACGGGAAACTGGTTAGCGCGCCCGAGTTCGAAAATGTTCAGGAATTCGATCGATCGTATTTTGCACTCGAACCGGTGCGGGTGGAGGAATGGTTCAATCTGATCTTCGTCAATCTGGATGCGAACGCTGGACCGTTGATCAATAGTCTTGCCGAGCTGCCGCAGCAGGCTGGGCGCTTCGGGTTCGGCGGAATGAAATTGTTCGAGCGCCGCACTTACGAGATGAAGTGCAATTGGAAAAATTACGTCGATAACTATCTTGAGGGGTATCATTTGCCCAGCGTGCATCCAGGGCTGAACCGCGAGTTAGATTACAACGGTTACATCGTCGAGCCTTATGCGAGACATGTGCGGCAATTTAGTCCCATTCGCGGCGCGCAGACGGGCGACACGACACCTCGCCGATATTAGGAAGCGCAGGAAGACCTGACCACCGACTATTTCTGGATTTTTCCCAACTGGATGCTGAATTGTTATCCCGACAATGTTTCACTCAACATTGTTTTGCCGTTGGATGCGGAGCGATCTCTGGCGATTTTCGAATGGTACCTGCCCAAGAACGATCTGGGCAGCGCGGCGGCGAAAGCATCCGTGGAATTCAGCGATCAAATACAGATGGAAGACATTGCTATCTGTGAGCGGGTGCAAAAGAATTTGCATTCCCGCAGTTATCAGCGGGGGCGATACAGCGTGAAGCAGGAAAAAGGCGTGCACGCGTTCCATAGGATGTACGCAGAAATCATGCAGAGGTGAATTGCTTAGCTCACCTTGAGCAGAAGACAGGTAATGTCATCGTGTTGCGGCGTCGCCCCTACGAAGATGTCCAGATCGGCCATGATCCGGGCAAGCATTTCGGTGGGCGTTGCAGCGGCGCCGGCGGCGATTACCTGTAACAGGCGGCTTTCGCCGTACTCATCACCGTGAGCATTCATGGCCTCGACGACCCCATCGGTAAAAATGACCAGCCAGTCGCCCGACTGCAAGGTTACATCTCCAGATTGATAGGGCGCATCCGGAAGGATGCCGAAGGGTACGCCTCCATTGCTTAGCCTTTCAATCGCGCCGGAACCGCGCCGAAGGATGGGCGCGTTGTGTCCGGCATTGATGTAGGTGAGCCCGCGGCTAGCGGGCATGAATTCTGCTAGAAAAGCCGTGGTAAAGCGCAGTCCACTCTGACTGTTGGAACAGGCGTATTGGTTCATCCCGGCAACCAGCTCGGCCAGCGAGCAGGGAGTGACGGACAAGGTTTTGAGACTCGCCTGGAAGGTGGCCATGAGGAGGGCTGCTGGAATGCTTTTGCCGGCGACATCCGCGACCGCGATCAGGAATGAAGATTCCCCGAGGGCTGACTGCGTACGGGAGAAGACATCATAGTAATCTCCGGCGACGGTGTTGGCTGCGCGGGTGGCAAAAGCGATGCTCAATCCTGGGATCTCCGGTGGATTTGCCGGCAGCAGCCAACTTTGTATGTCGCGGGCAATTTCGAGGTCCCGTTTCATGACCACGCGATCGGCGATTTCCAGCATGAGGAGGAGGAACAGCAGTACCCCGCCATAAAAGCGAAGTTCAGGAAAAACCAGGAACACCAAGCCCAGCAGCAATAAAACTCTCCGGGCGGGCGTCAGCTTCTCCAGAATGGCCCACATCAGCTCATGGACGGTGTGCCCAAAGCCGCCGTGCTGCGTCTGCTGAGGTGCACGGGCATCGAAATCCTTGCGATAAAACCGATAACTGGCGCGGGCATCGGTATGGAATTGCTTCCAAAGCTGGCCGATTTCCAGCCCTTCCGTGACTCGATCCCAGAATTCGCGGAGATGCCTCCACGGGCGGAACCAGGGCTGGTTCGGTTGCGGGACGGATGCCATAGTCGTGAGCGATTATAGTCGAGAATATTTCTCAGAAGAGGCCGAGCTGAGTTCCTGCTGTGGTGTTCGCGTCGCTTCGCCGCTGATAGCGTTCATAACGATTGCCCATCCCATGCTTTTGACGCAGCTTTTCCATTAGTTCTGCCAGCCACTTGCGATACGGCTGAGTGACGAATGCGCGGCCGGCGTAACGTTCTTTGTAATTTCCGGCAAGTTGCGGGAATTCCTTTTCGAGAAAGGGCATAAAAACCGCAGCCGAGCAGGGTTTCAGAAATAGCGGATTCGCGAAAATATTCTTACCCCCCGCCTCGGCAACGACTCGAACGAGTGCGGCCAGATCGCGCGGCGAGTCAGTGATTCCCGGAAGCACTGGCGAGCAACTCACTCCAGTGGGAATCCCGGCGTCGTTCAGTCTGCGCACCGCTTGCAGCCGCAAATCTGGACGGGGGGCGCGCGGCTCCAGCAGCCTGGCCAACTTCGTATCGAGAGTTGTGATGGTGAGGTTCACATACAAACGATTGTTTTTTGCGATGGCCCCCAGCAAGTCAATGTCACGCACCACAAGGTCCGATTTCGTAATGATGCCTATCTGCAAGCCGCGGTGACGGGCGAATTCTTCGAGCACCGTCCGCGTAATTTCGAAACGGCGTTCGGCGGGTTGATAAGGGTCGGTTGCGGTGCCAATCGCAATATCTTCACCTTCTTTGACCCGTCGTATTTCCTGGCGCAACAAATTAGCCGCGTGTTGCTTTACGTAGATCTTTCGTTCGAAGTCCAGGCCGTCGCGCATTTCCATAAATTCGTGGGTATAACGCGCATAGCAATATTTGCAGGCAAACTCGCACCCGCGATATGGATTAATCGTCCAGGAAAAGGGTACGCGGGCGCTTGTGCAGCGATTCAACAATGAGCGGACTGGGAGAGTGAAATATTCAACGTCGTGCCCCTCACGCAGGGAGTCTCCTTGCGCGGCGAGGCGGGCAATGCCGACCAGTTTGGCAGGAGCATCGCCGAATAGAGGGAGGGAAGACATTCAGTATTTCGCTTTTTGTTCGCTATTTACAAAAGTGAGAATAGCCCCCGAACGTGACGCTGTCAACAGCGTTTTCCGGTGATTTTGAATGAACTCGATCGAGTCCACAATCGCACCGATATCTGGCAGAGAACTTTGACTCGCGGACAGTCGCCTCTAGGGTGCGGATATAAATTGTTTGTCTAGAACGATCAAAAGACCAACTCTAGTCAATCCCTTGCAAACAAGTACGCATCCTAAGGTAACGGGATGCGGGGCGCCCTCGCTGGTAGCATTGAGAAAAGAAGCTGAGGAGCTTTTCGCCCGCAGAATCGGGCTGTGAATCAGCTCGCGGGACTGATAAGAAGTTTTGACCGATTCAGTTTATAAAGACGGGAGAGCGGAAATAAAATCTGCTATGGCCTTCCGATTCAGATTGGCACCTTTGGTTCTAACGTTGATCTCAATGGGCTCTGCGTCGCCTGGACTGGGACAGGTGCCAGACCAGACGCCGGTGCCTGCTCCCGAACTTCAAAACGTGGATCCGGCCAGCCTACCGTTGGCGGACATCCAATCGCCGGGAAGCGTTAATGGAACGGTGATCGATCAAAGCGGAGCTGTAGTTGCTGGTGCATTGGTAGTCCTTACCAGGAAAGCTCAGGTGCAAGGCGATCCATCGGCCACGCAGGAGTTGCGGTCAGGCGGGGACGGGCAATTTTCCTTTGCCAACGTCGCTCCCGGAGATTTACAGCTCACCATAACGTCGGCAGGGTTTGGGTCGCAAACGACTGCGCTCATTTTGCACCCAGGCGAGACTCAGACCGTTCCGCAGATCACGCTCGAGGTGGCGACAACGACGACGGATGTAGAGGTTGGTATGACTCGAATGGAATTGGCGGAAGAAGAGATTAAGATCCAGGAGAAGCAACGGGTCTTCGGCGTCCTTCCGAATTTCTACGTGACCTACGATCCTGAACCGGTCCCGCTGACGTCAAGGCAAAAGTTCGAAATTGCCTGGAAGACGCTAATCGATCCAGCCACTCTCATCTTTGTAGGCGGCGCCGCTGGAGTTGAGCAGGCGCAAAATCACTTTAAGGAATATGGCCAAGGCGCTGAAGGTTATGGAGATCGCTTTGGGGCTGGCTATGCCGATACGGTTACGAGCACGCTGATTGGAAGCGCACTTCTGCCCTCCGTGCTTAAACAGGATCCACGATATTTTTACCGCGGCACTGGCAGCATCCGATCAAGGTCGCTTTACGCGATCGCGAATTCGATTATCTGTAAGGGAGATAACGGCCACTGGCAGGTCAGTTACTCGAATATTTTGGGAAATCTCGCCGCGGGCGGGCTTTCAAATTTGTATTATCCGTCGCAAGATCGCAATGGAGCCGGATTGACCTTCGAAAACGCGGCCATCGGAATCGGTGCGACAGCCGCAGCCAACCTGTTTCAAGAATTCCTTGTCCGGAAGTTGACTCCAAGCGCCCGTCGCCAGGGTGCGGGAAAACCCTAAAATAGCAAATCTCAAACCCCAAGAACACAAAGGAATTCTTTAGTGAACCTTCGTGTCTCCGGCGGTTGAGCCTTCTTCTTACGGCTGCGACGCCTTCTCTCCCGGAGGCGGTGGAATGCTGATATCGACGTTGGTCACCGGGCCCAAGGAGGTCAGCGGTTTATCGAATTCAGAAGTGTTGCCCACCACCAGAACGGCGAGTTGATCTTTGTGCAAATACTTTGCCGCCACTCGCGCGACGTCGGCGGGGCCGACTTTTTCGATTCCGGCACGATAGCGTTCCAGGAAATCCGCAGGATATCCATAGAACTCGTAAGCCATGCGCTCACGCATAACTTTTTCCGGAGAGTCGAAGTTGAAGACGAACGAATTCAGGATGGCGTCCTTCGCACTCTTAATTTCTTCCTGCGAAATTGGATGTTTCGCGAGGTCGTCGATCTGCGCGAAAAGCGACTGAATGGATTCAACCGTGGTGCCGCTCTTAGTTGCCATCTCGAGTTGTACGATGCCGGGATGATCGAATCGCGTGCCCACACCGCCTCCGACAGAGTAAGCCAAGCCTTGCGCGGTACGAATATTGCGGAATAGACGCGAGGCAAAGCCGCCGCCGAAGGCTTCGTTGAAGACCTCGATTGCATAGTAGTCGGGATTGTCCCGGCGGGTTCCGAGTTCGACCATGTGAATATTGCTCTGGTTCACATCATCCTTTGGAACCAGGTAGTAGCCAGGTTTTGCGGGCTGAAACTGAATGTCTGGCTTCTGCGGGGCCGGCCCCATGGACCATCCGTCAAATGCCCTGCGGAGCTTGGCTTCCATGGCTACGGAATCGAAATCACCGACGATCCCCAAAATAATGTTGTTGGGATGAACGTATTTCTGGTGCCAGTCGAGCAAGTCCTGGCGAGTGACGGCCGCGATGGTCGAGTACTCTGGCTCACGGGTATAGGGATTGTTCGCACCGTAAGCCAGCTTGCCAGCTTCCCGGCCTGCGATTTCGCCGACTTCGTCGTTGCGCCGCGAAATGGCATCGAAATTTTCTTTCTGAGCAAGATCGACTTTGTCGTCACGGAACTCTGGCGCGCGCAATAGGTCGGTAAAGACTTTGAATACGTCGTCGAAATCGTCCTTCAGGCAGGAAAGCGCAATGCTGGTGGAATCGGCATTGTTGCCGGTTTCGACTTTGGCGGCCCGGATTTCGAGGAAGTCATCCAGTTGATCGCCGGTTTGAGTTTTCGTACCGCCGGTGCGCCAGACTTCGCCGTAGACATCGAGAAGGCCTGTTTTGTTGGCGGACTCCTCACGAGATCCGCCACGGATGCGGGCCGTGCCATCGATCAAAGGCAGCTCGTGATCTTCTTGAAGAAAGATCACCATACCGTTGGGCAATTCAATCCGCTTGGGTTCCTGAGGATGAAAAGCCTGAAGCGGAGGAATGGGAATCTGTTGCCATGTGGTTTGCGCGAAAATAGAGGGCCCACATATCGTCAGCATTATTGCGATGAGAGAAGTTGGTAAATACCGATTCATTGCGCACCTCCTTTGCCGGCTTGCGATGAGGGAGGGGTGGTCTCGATAATTCCTACAGTGCGGTTGGTGGGAACAAAAGTTTGCTTGGCCACGCGGCGAATGTCCGCTTTGCTGACTTTGTCTATGCGATCGACGCTTCGGAACAGCTCGCGCCAGTCGTCATAACGACGTCTGATAAATAGCTAACTGAGAAGCCAGGCCTTCATTGCTGTCGAGGCCGCGCAGCAAGTTCACTTTGGCCCGGGTCTTGATCATTTTTAATTCCTCGTCACTGACGTCTTCGTTTTTCAGGCGTTCGATTTCCACGTGGATGGCGTCCGCCACTTCTTCGGGCTTGTGGCCGGGCATGGTGAAAGCATAAAACGCGAATAAATGGGGATACTTGTTGCCGGGGAGGCCAGTAAATCCAGCGGAGTAGGCCGCGATTTTCTTGTCTCTCACCAGCACGCGATAGAGACGCGAGGTGCGGCCGCTGGACATGAGGTCAGCAATCGCATCATACACGGCATCGTCGGGATCGCGATAATCAGGGCGATGGTAACCCTCGAGATAGAGCGGTTGCGCGGCTTCGTGCAAAATTACGCGCCGCTCGGAGTTCTGCGGCGGCTCGGTGGTCGTTCTTTCATCGGGCTTCTCGTGAGAAGGGATGCGACCGAAATATTTCTCAATGATCGGCATCGCCTGACTGGCTTTTAAGTCTCCGGCTACGGCCACGACCATGTTGGAAGGAACGTAGTACTTGTCGAAAAATTCTTTGGCCTCAGTGGCGGAAAAGGTATTGAGGTCGGCGGTCCAGCCAATGGTTGGTTGATGATATTGATTGGCCTGAAAGGCCGCGGAACTGAACTGTTCGATCAATCGTCCGGTAGGATTGCTGTCGGTGCGCAGGCGGCGTTCTTCAATGACGACGTTGCGCTCCTTGTAAAACTCACGCATCACCGGATGCAGGAACCGTTCCGACTCCAGGTAGGCCCATAGTTCGAGACGATTTTCCGGCAGAGAATAGTGATAGGCGGTTTCGTCGTAATCTGTATAGGCATTCAAACCCTCCGCGCCGTTGCTTTCCAGAATCTGCGGGAACTGATTGGGAATAACGAACTGGCTGGCTTCTTTCACCGCATCCTGCCAGGCTTTTTCTAAGTCTTTAGTTTTTGCTTCGTCGTGACCAACGCGGCGGTCGCGTTCGTAGATGAAAGCGGCGTAAGCAATTTCAACCTTTTGCAGCGCGACTTTTTCCGCAGCGTAATCCTTGGTGCCGATGGTGTCGGTACCCTTAAATGCCATGTGCTCGAACATGTGCGCCATGCCAGTCTGCGCCGCGAGGGTCTTGCGCGGAGCCGGCGTCGACGTGAGTAAAGAAGGAGAAGACGGGCGCTTCGGGGCGCTCGCAGATAATTACGGTCAAGCCGTTAGCCAGCTTCTTGACCGTTACCTGCTTTTCGAAAGAGGCCAGATCTTGAGCGAGAGCGAATGAGCCGAGCAATAACGTGCAGACCAGAGCATGCAGGAAACGACGTTTCATCGAGCCTCCAACAAGTTAGACGAACCAGGACGGCAAAAGTCTGAAACTACGTGGTAGAAGTGACATTGTCAAACAACGGCACTGCAAAGAGATTGAAAACATAAGCCGTACAGGCAACTTGGAGGCCCGAGCGGCTCACTAACGGGAGTTCAAAGGCTGGAATTTTCTAATATGATGCACGAGAGGCAAAGTGAGCAATTCACAGACCATCGAAATCGAAGGCAGGCAACTTTCGCTGACCAATCTGGATAAGGTTTTGTATCCAGCAACTGGTTTTACCAAGGGCCAGGTCATCGACTATTACGCTCGGATTGCGCCGGTGTTAGTGCCGCACTTGAGTGGACATCCGCTGACGCTGAAACGTTATCCGGGAGGCGTAGACCAGGAATTCTTCTTCGAAAAGAATGCCACCAAGCATCGTCCCGATTGGATAAAGACCACGCCGATTTGGAGTGAAGGGAACCAGCGCACCGTAAATTACATTCTTGCCAACGACTTGGCCACCATGGTTTGGATGGCGAATCTGGCGGCCATCGAACTGCATCCATCACTTTCGCTGGCGAAAGATATGGAGAGTCCGCTGGCAATGGTGTTCGATCTAGATCCTGGGCCGCCTGCGAGCATTATTCAGTGCTGCCAGGTTGGAGTGTGGTTGCGGGAAATCTTCGAGCATTTCGGACTGCAAAGTTTTCCCAAGACGTCGGGGTCGAAAGGTTTGCAGATTTATGTTCCGTTGAATACGTCGACGAATTACGAGGCGACGAAGGGTTTCGCGCACGCACTGGCTCGATTGCTGGAAGATCAACATCGGGACTTGGTTGTCTCCGATATGAAGAAGCAGTTGCGGGTGGGCAAAGTATTGGTGGACTGGAGTCAGAACGACGAACATAAGACGACTATCGGCGTGTATTCGCTGCGGGCACGGGAACATCCGACGGTTTCGACGCCAGTGAAGTGGGAAGAAGTCGCACAAGCGCTGAAAAAGAAAGATGCGGACTCGCTGGTATTTGACGCTGGGCATGTGCTCAAGCGCGTGGAGAAGATCGGAGATCTTTTTGCTCCGCTGCTGACTTTGAAGCAGAAGCTGCCTAAGTTTGACGGGATCGCGGAGATCGGGCCGGGAGTGGAGATTGCTGCTCAGGCGGAGAAACCCGCCAAGAAGGCCGTCGTCAAGAAAAAGGCGGTTTCTAAGAAAGCTGGGAAGAAGACAAAGTAATTACGCGCGTAGGGGTCCTTCGACTTCGTGATTGCTTCGCATCGCGAAGCAATCACTACGCTCAGGATGACAGGTAAACTTTAAGTTTCTAGGAGTCTGGATGGCGCAAGTCTTTGTGGGCACATCGGGGTGGGCGTATCCGACGTGGAAGCCTGATTTTTATCCGGCGAAGCTGGCGCAGAAAAACTTTTTGCAGCATTACACAACGCAGCTCAATACCGTTGAAGTGAATTTCACGTTTCGGCAGTTGCTTAAGGATACAACCGCACAAAAGTGGATTGCGGAATCGCCCGCGGGGTTTCGGTTTGGGGTGAAGGCCCACCAAGTGATTACGCATATCAAGAGGCTGAAAAATACGGCAGACTTTATGCCGCGGTTCTTCAGTACCATCGAGCCGTTGGCGCGGGCGGAAAAGCTGGGACCGGTGCTGTTTCAGTTGCCGCCTAATATGAAGATCGACTTGAAAGTCCTGGAAGAATTCTTGGTAGCGCTGCCTCGTACTTTGCCTTCGGCCTTTGAGTTTCGGCATGATTCGTGGTTTACAGAGGAAGTGTTTAATCTGCTGAAATCACAGAATCGCGCGTTGTGCGTCGCTGAAACCGAAGAGCGGGAGACTCCCGATGTGGTGACTTCGGATTTTGTTTACTACCGTTTCCGTAAGCCGACTTATTCTCCGGAAGAGCGCGCGGCCATGGTTGGGCGTATACGGGAGCATGTGGCGGCTGGACGAAATGTTTTTGCATACTTCAAGCACGAGGAGACGCCGCAGGGAGCGCTGTATGCCGTCGAGATGTTGCAGGAGTTGGGACGGGATAGTTCAAATTCATGAACCACCAAGGACACGAAGTATCACCAAGGAAATCCTTAGAATGCCTTCCTTTGTGTCACTTCGTGTCCTTGGTGGTTGATTGATTTGTGCATCCAGCTCATCACTTTTCTCAGTGTCCGATAACGCACATACTTAAGCCGTGCCTTCCGAAGCAAATTCACGCCTGGTCTCAGGATTCCTTGACTACCTTAAAGTTGAGAAAGGCCTCGCGCCGCTGACGATCGCCGCCTACACCACCGACCTGGGACAATTTGCGGCGTTTCTGGAAAAACACAAACGAACGTTGTTGAATGCGCGTCGCGACGATGTCCGCAATTTCATCCAGCAATTGTTTGCCAACGCCGTGGATGGGCGTTCGGTCGGACGAAAGTTGTCAGCACTGCGGCATTTCTATAAATACTTGCTGCTGGACAAAGTCGTCGACCGCGATCCCACGTTGAATATCGACTCGCCCAAACAATGGAAGGTCTTACCGAAAGCTTTGGCCCGGGATGAAATGGAAATCATGCTGCGCAGTCCAGACGCGGCACCGCGTGGCAAAGAATCGGAAGCGATTGCTGCGAGAAATCGCGCGATGCTGGAAGCTTTTTATGCTGGAGCGCTACGAGTTTCTGAAATGACCAGCGTCAAGCTTGAAGATTTGAAACTCGAATTGGGATACATGCTGGTACGTGGCAAAGGAGACAAAGAGAGAATCGTGCCGTTGGGAAAATCGGCACAGGATGCGTTGGCTGTATACATGAAGCATTCGCGTCCGATCTTGTTGAGCGATGCGAAGGGAAACACGGTAACCATATCTCCGCTGTTGTTTGTCGGTCGCAGAGGACGGAAGCTGACACGCCAACGTGTCTGGCAGATGGTGCGAATGGCGTCGGCGTCCATGGGACGCAATGCTAGCCCGCACATGCTGCGTCATAGTTGTGCGACGCACATGGTGGAGAATGGCGCCGATTTGCGCACTGTGCAAACGATTCTCGGCCACGCCGACATTTCGACTACCCAGGCTTACACGCATCTGGCTTTGGATCGGCTGAAGAACGTTTATCAGAAACATCATCCCCGGGCGAAGGCGAGGTGAGAGATTTCACCACGGAGGCACGGACAAAACCTTTTTTATTTTTCTCAGTGTCTCTGTGCCTCAGTGGTGAATGAACTTGGTCCATGACAAAACAGCCCAAAACGGTTGTTGAAAAAGAGGTCGCCCGATTCCTCCGGAATCTTGTGACTCGCAATGCCTCGGTTCATACGATCAAGGCTTATACCGGAGACTTGGCGAATTTCTCCGCTTACACTGGATCACGTGATTGGAAGACCATCGATCATCTTGCCATACGCGGATTTCTCTCCCATCTTTACGAAAAGGGACTTCAGAAGGCGTCCGTGGCGCGCTCGCTTGCCGCAGTGCGGTCGCTTTATCACTGGCTGGCGCAGGAGGGCGTCGTCGAGCAGAATCCGGCTGCGCTCGTTTCTACGCCCAAGTTGCCGAAGAAACTTCCCCGAGTGCCGACGATCGAAGAAATGAACGGCGTGCTCGATGGAAAAATGCCGGAAGTGGCATCGTTTCCTGAACGCGATCGTTTGATGCTCGAATTGCTTTATGGATGCGGCATTCGGAACTCAGAGCTGACTGGAATCAATCTCGACGACATTCGCCTCAGCGCCGAAGCCATCCTCATTCGCGGCAAGGGGAAGAAAGAACGCTATGTGCCGTTCGGGGATTCGGTTAGGTCGGCGCTAACGATCTATTTGCCGGTCCGGCAACAGTTGCTTGCGGCGTGTAAGAAGAATGTTTCGGCGTTATTGATAAACCAGCGCGGCGGTCGGCTGACGACTCGCAGCGTAGGTCGCATTATAAAGAAAATCGCCGTGGCCAAAGGACTCTCGCCGGACGTCCATCCGCATACTCTGCGACATGCATTTGGAACGCACATGCTGGAGGAAGGCGCGGATTTGCGCGCGATCCAGGAGATGCTCGGCCACGAGCGGCTTTCGACTACGCAGCGCTATACGCAGCTTTCGATGAAGCATGTGTTGCAGGTTTACGACTCGACTCACCCGAGGGCGAAGTGAATCAAGTCAGAAGTTAGAATTCAGAATGCAGAAGTTAGGGCATTCGGTTTACTTCTGCATTCTGAATTCTCACTTCTGATTTCCTAACTCATTCCACATCCTTACAACTTGTTCTTTCAAGTCAGTAGTGAGCTTTGCGTATTCCGCTTCGGACGCTTCCGATTCTGGCGGGGGTTGAATCGGATCTCCAAAGGTGATCTTCATCTGAGCGAACTTTTGGAAACTCTTGCCACGCGGCCATGTCTCATAAAATCCATCAATCGCGATGGGCACGATTGGAACTTGCAGATGGGTGGCAAGAATGGCGACGCCTTTCTTGAAAATTCTCGGCGTGCCATCAATGCTGCGTTCGCCTTCGGGATAAAGAATCAGCGTTCGCCCGTTCCGCAGACCGAAAGCCCCGGCTCGCATGGCGGGAATCAAGTTTGCATCCGGATCAAGTACTACGACTCGCAACCACCGCGCCAACACTCGCATGAATCCGGAGCCGAATATTTCGCTGGTCCCGACAGAAAATATTCCGCGAAATACGCTCCACGGAAGCACGCCGCTCATAATGATGGGATCCAGATAACTCTGATGGTTGGAAGAAAGAATGAATGGCCCGCGGGCGGGCAGCTTTCCCAATCCTGTGACCCGGAGCCGGAAGAAAACGTAGGCGAATAGAGCGACAATGCGAGTCAAAACGTACAAGATCACTTCGCCGAACTGTCCGGAGTGTTTTAGAGCAAGCACTTCGGGATCATCCGGATCTTCATGCAAGACTGCTTTCCATCCCGCAAATTCTCCGCGAGAAGTGGTCTTTCCATTCGCCGCGCTCTCCCGAATGGCGTCGACCAGTTCGCGCACGGTGTAGATTCCCGCAAGATGTGACTCTTCGACATCGCCGCCAATCTCCTGTTCGAGTGCCACTAACAATTCCACTCTGGACATGGAGTCCAGTCCCAGATCGAGTTCTAGATTGTCTCCGGGGCGAATCACAGGAGCCGCAGTCTTCGAATGTTCACGCATGACCGTCAGAGCACGCTGCACCTCGGAATTTTCCAACCACGCGGTATCGTCAGCGCTCAAGGGCCTTTCAGCGGCGTCGGACAAATCATCGTTCTTTCCTGAAGCCTGATTCGTTCGGGCGCGTTTTTCGATTTCAAACCGTTTGAGTTTGCGGGTTGTGGTACGCGGCAAGTCTTCCTGCCAAATTTCGTAGCTTCCGATGCGCTTCGTGGAAGCTAGATCAGCGGACAGCCCTTCAATGTCCCAGCGAATGACTTCCTTGGAATTCACCACCTTGCGTTCTTTCAGAACATCGAAGTTCGGGACGATCACGGCATGCAATCGCTCGGCAGTCGGATCGCCCGGCGGCCCTTCCAGTCCCATGACGGCGATTTCCTTGATGAAGGCCGATTTCAGGTAATGTGCTTCAATCTCCTCGGGATAAATATTCTTTCCATTACTAAGAACGATGACTTCTTTCATGCGGCCGGTGATGAATAGATTTCCATCGGCGTCGAAGCGGCCCAAGTCGCCGGTGTGGAACCATCCACCTTTGAGGACAGCATCGGTCGCGTCGGGACGGTTCCAGTAGCCCTTCATCACGATCGCGCCGCGAATGATGATTTCACCAATCGCAGGACCAGATTCTTGTGGCTGCGGATCAAAGATTTTCGATTCGACACCCGGCAACGGTTTGCCCACCGAGCCGATAACGTTGTCTTTCGGAGAAGTCGCGAACGCGGCTGCGCTGGTTTCAGTGAGACCGTAGGCCTGCAAAATGTCGATGCCGAGGGCATGGAAGTCGTATCCGATTTGCGGATCGAATCGCGAACCGCCGGTCACCAGATAGCGCATCTTGCCGCCGAATGTTTTGTGAATCTTGCCGAAGAAAAGCTTTCCTGTATTCCAGCCAAAGCGGCGAGCCATGCGCGTGATCGACATCATTAGTTTGAATGCGGTTCGTGTCAGCTTCCCTCGCTTGGCGATTTCTTTGAATATCTTTTCGTGGATCAGATAGAAAAATTGCGGCACCACGGCGAACACTGTAATGTGCCGTTCCTGTAGCGCCCGCAATAATTCTGTTGTATTCAAAGTTTCGAGATAGACGACGCGTGAACCCTTCACCAGCGGCAGTAGAAGATTCGCCATCTGGGACAGCACGTGGAACAGGGGCAGCACGCCGAGCAAAGCATCTTCAGGTCCGATGTCCACCCAGGCGAAGACCGCTTCAACTTCGCCCAAAATATTGGCATGGGTGAGCATTACGCCTTTGGGATCGGCGGTCGTGCCCGAGGTGTAGATCAGGCATGCAAGATCGTCGGTTCCGACTGGCACCGGTGTGAAGCTTCCTCGTCCGGCGGCGAAGATCGAATCCAGATCGATCGTGCCATTTTCGGCGGCAGCATCTGTGAGCACAATTTCGATCTGTATTTCTTTGAGAACGTCGCGCACAATCGGCAGGTGTTTGGTGTCACAGAAAATCAGCGAACTGCCGCTGTCTTTCAACAGTTTTGTGACTTGATCGAGATGAAGCGCGGTGTCGAGTGGGACGGTGGTGCATCCAGCGGCAATAATTCCGAGATAGGCAGCGACCCAGCGCGGGTGATTGTCGGCCAGGATCGCAATGCGTGTGCCCTGAGGAAATTTATTCTCTACCAGCCAGCGCCCGATGGATTCCGCCATCTGAAGCGTTTCAGCATAGGTAAAGCTTTCCATGCGGTCGCGACGCTGAATCTCCAGCGCGACGCCGCCGGGCCAGCGTTCGGCGCATTCGCGAAAGCGATCGTAAAAGGTCGGCATCTTCGATGGGAAATATACCTGAAAAACTCGACTGGCACTGAGTTTATCGAGACTCCTGAATAAGGCCTGTCATTTGCCGGCGCCGGATTTTGCAAGTGCTAAAGGGCTAAACATCGGTTCCGCGACTTACCGCCTTCTGCTGCATCTAATATGCTAGGCTTCTAAAGAGACCAAGATTACGGGCCGTCGCCCGTCTAGCCCATCAAGGAATAACGATTTGATCAACACTCTGTTAGGGAAGGTCTTCGGGACCAAGAACGAGCGCGAGGTCAAGCGGTTGATGCCTAATGTTGAGGCCATCAATGCGCTCGAACCCGCGATGAAAAAGCTTACCGACGACGAACTGCGCGCCAAGACGGATGTTTTCCGCCAGCAGGTGCAGGAGCGTCTGAGCAAGCTTCCGGCCGCCCCCGACGATCCCAACGATTTTGACGCAATCAAACAGCTCGAAGACGAAAAGTACAAGGCGATCCAGGAAGTTCTGGACGACATTCTGGTCGAAGCTTTCGCCGTGGTGCGCGAAGCCGGACGCCGCGTCTTGAACATGCGGCACTTCGACGTGCAGCTGATCGGTGGCATGGTTTTGCACGATGGCAAAATCGCCGAAATGAAGACCGGCGAAGGCAAAACGCTCGTCGCTACTCTTCCGGTCTATCTGAATGCACTCAGCGGACGCGGCGTACATGTCATCACGGTCAACGATTATCTGGCCAAACGCGATTCCGAGTGGATGGGAAGGCTCTACACCTTTCTGGGATTGACGGTTGGCGTGATCGTCCACGATCTGGACGACCAGCAGCGCCGCGACGCCTACGCCGCCGACGTGACTTACGGCACCAATAACGAATTCGGTTTCGACTACCTGCGCGACAACATGAAGTTCGACGCCAACGATTGCGTGCAGCGTGGACACAATTTCTCCATCGTCGACGAAGTCGATTCCATCCTGATCGACGAAGCCCGTACTCCGCTGATTATTTCCGGCGCCAGTGAAGAATCCACCGACAAGTACGCCAAGGTAAATCGCATCATCCCCAAGCTGGAAAAAGGCGAGGAAATTGATGTTCCTCCCGGCGAGCCGGCGCAGCTTACCGGCGATTTCGTGGTCGATGAAAAACACCGCAACATTACCGTCACCGATGATGGCTGGGTAAAGATCGAGGGGCTTTTGGGCATCGGCAATATCGCCGACCCGGAGAATTGGGACCTCAAGCATCACGTCGAGACCGCCATCAAAGCGCACTCGCTCTACCATCGCGACGTCGAGTATGTGGTCAAAGACGGCGAAGTCATCATCGTGGACGAATTTACCGGGCGCCTGATGCCGGGGCGCCGCTGGTCCGATGGTTTGCACCAGTCGGTCGAAGCCAAGGAAAACGTCAAGATCGAGCGCGAGAACCAAACCCTCGCCACCATCACCTTCCAGAATTATTTCCGCATGTACAAGAAGCTGGCGGGCATGACTGGCACCGCGGAAACCGAAGCGCCCGAGTTCGACAAGTATCTATCAAGCCTGGAAGTGATGGTGATTCCCACCAACAAAGTCATGCTGCGGCTGGAGAACCCTGACGTCGTTTATCGGACGGAAAAAGAAAAGTATTACGCCGCGTCCGATGAAATTCAGAATCTGCATGCAGACCGGGCAGCCCGGTGCTGGTCGGCACCACCTCGATCGAAAAATCGGAGCGGCTTTCCGAGTTGCTGAAGAAAAAAGGCATCAAGCACGTCGTGCTCAACGCCAAGTATCACGAGCGCGAAGCTGAGATCGTCGCCCAGGCCGGCCGCAAAGGCATGGTCACGATCGCCACCAACATGGCGGGCCGCGGCACCGACATTCTGCTCGGCGGCAATCCTGAATTCATGGCCAAGCAGGAGTGCGTGAAGAAGGGAATTGCCCAGCCTCTGCGCGCCGCGCAAGGGCAAAATCCAGATTGATGTCGACGAAACCAAGAGCACCGTCTGGTATTACGCCGGCAATGAGTACGTCGTCCCGACCGATCAGTGGACCGAAATCTTCAACCGCTACAAGCTGCAGACCGACAAAGAACACGATGAAGTTATCGCCGCCGGCGGACTGCACATCTTCGGCACCGAGCGTCACGAATCGCGGCGCATCGACAACCAGCTTCGCGGCCGCGCCGGCCGCCAGGGCGATCCCGGATCGTCCCGCTTCTATCTTTCGCTCGAAGATGACCTGATGCGCATCTTCGCCAAGGAATGGGTTTCGAACTCTGCTGCAGCGGCTGGGCATGGAAGAAGGCATTCCCATTGAGTCCAAGCTGATCACCAGCCGCATTGAAGCCGCGCAGAAGGCTGTCGAAGGCGCAGAACTTTGAAGCCCGCAAACATCTGCTCGAATACGACGACGTGATGAACAAGCAGCGCGAGGCTGTGTATGGCCTGCGTCGCCGATTGCTCGAGGGTGTCGATCAGAAAGATTTGATTCTCGAGGATTATGTCTCCGGCATCCTTACCGATCTGATGGACGAATTCTGTCCCGCAAAGGTCCATGCCGACGATTGGGATCTGAAGGGCCTGAAGGACGCTATCTTCACCCGCTTCGGGGTGGATATTCTGGAAGAGGGGATCAAGCCGGAAACACTCAATCGCCAGGAACTTGGCGACGCAATTTTCGAGAAACTAAAGGCGCGATACGACGGAAAAGAATACCTCATTGGCCCGGACGCCATGCGCTATCACGAACGCATGATCATGTTGAGCGTGATGGACTCGCAATGGAAAGACCACCTTCGTGACATGGACCACTTGAAGGAAGGCATCGGATTGCGCGGCTACGGCCAACACGATCCGCTGGTCGAATACAAACGCGAGTCCTTCGACATGTTCGAAGCCATGATGCAGCGCTTCCAGGAAGAGACGGTCCGCTATCTCTACCTGATGCAGATTCTGGAGCGACCCGAGGAAGGCCCGGCGCCGGCAATCGCTGACGGTTTACCCCACTCTCTAGGCGGAGATGGAAATGGCAACCATCCGCCGCGAAATGTTTCAACGTCGGTGGATGAAATTGAAGAAGCTTTCCAGCGCAGAAAAAAACGTGAGCTGGATCAGGCGCGCATGGCAGGCTCTGGAGATATGCAAACCGTCCAACAGGTGGTTCGCGGGGGCGATAAGATTGGGCGGAATGACCCTTGTCCCTGCGGATCGGGGAAAAAATATAAGAAGTGTTGTGGAGCCCAGGGCTAGGCAGCGACGAAAGCCTTGCCCTCCGCAAAAACCACGGAAGGACAGGGCACCCGGAACCTTACTTTTCCGGCTTTCCCAGCACAAACGACTTCACCACAATATTATTCGGCTGCACCCCTACCGGGATCATGGTCAGCAGGGAATACTCTCCGCGTTCGAACTTCTTTTTCGGGACGCGTTTCTGAATCACCGTAACATCCCCTGATGCCGAATCCAGAATCAACAAATAATTCTGACTCTGCGAAAGTGCCAGTCCATCGGGATGGCTTCCCACCGGAAGCGAAGCGATCATTTTTCCCATGTCGATGTCGTATACGGATATGGTGCTCGATCCGAAATTGCTTACGTACAAGCGTGAATTGTCGTCGCTCACCAGGCCATAAGCCGGGTTGGTGCCGATCAAGTAGCTGCCACTAACTTCATTCGTCGTCGTTTCGATAATTGAAATGCTGTCCGCATCGAAGTTACTGACCATCAATTCGCCACCATCGGGTTTGAGCGCAAGATGCACCGGCGTCTTGCCAACATCGAGCAGGGCCAGAACTTTATCGCTCTTCAAGTCGATGGATGCAACTTGCGAAGAACCGGCGCATGCCACGAAAGCTTTGCTATTGTCGGGCAGGATGACAATGTCTTCCGGTTGTTGGCATACGGCGACGGTGCTTCGTACTTTGAGTCGCACAGCGTCAATCAGCGAGACCGTATTGTCGCCACGATTGCTAACTACAACAGTTGTGCCGTCGGGCGAGACTCGGGCAAGTCCAGGAGCGCCCCCGACCCGGAGATTGCCAATCACGAGGCGTTTATCCAGGTCGATGACCGAAACATTGTTCGACGCGGAGTTCGCGATGTAGCCGCGCTTTCCGTCTTCGGAGACGTCGATGAAGTATGGCTTGCCGTGTACCCCAATTGTGGCAACGACGACATTTTGTTCGGCATTGATCACGCTAATGTTGTCGGACGCAGTATTGACCACATAAATTTCATTCTTCTTGTTGTTCGCCGCCAGCCCCGTCGGTTCCATGCCGACCCTGATCGTCTTCGCCGGCTCGAAGGTGCGTAGGTCGATGACGCTGACGGTGTTACTTTTTCCATTGGTGATGTAAGCATATTCGCGATAGGACGGCCCGTTGGCGGGCAAGGGCCGCTCGCCAAAATACCACCAGCCGAGGCCGCCCAGGATTGGGGCGAGAACAACGATGAAGAGCAGTTTTCTCAAAATATCGCGGGAAAAATCAGGAGTTAAGACTACCAGACCCGGCCCATCAAAATGGAAACATCAGCGCGATCAATACGAATGGAAGCTTAGTTCGACCAACGCTCTCGCAGAGACTGGCTGACCATCCTTCATCGCCGGTGCGAACTTCCATTTTCTTATCGTTTCAATGGCTTTCCGGTCTAACTCGGGGTTGAGGCTTTTTTCTATAGTAATGTCATGGGCAATTCCTTCCGGGGCCACAACAATTCCCAGGGTTACCGTTCCTTGGACCTTCGCCTTACTCGACTTTTCACCGTATTCAGGAGGGGGAGCATAGATGGTCTTTGGATTCGAAATGCCGTGGCTTCCTGGCCGATAGATGCCGTTTGTTTCCATCGCCGGACAGTCCCCCGAGCCTCCAGGATGGCTGGCAGAATCGCCGCAGTTCCCAGAGGCATCATTGCTAGAATTTTGGTGAAAGTGAATTCGCAACTCAATGTGCTGTTCTGGAAACTCCTCCGGTAGAGGAAGTAGCGGTGACGAATCCGTGACGGCCTCACGCGCGGCTCGATCAAGTGCCGCGTTTCCACTCGCCGCATCCAGTTTTAAGCCGTCGACACTGCCGTCTCTTCGAATGGAAAACTCGACAACGACTTCGACGGGCCCGGTCAATCTATAGCGCGACGAATCCATCGTGATGGTGCGCCAATTCTGTTGGGTAGCATGCACTACCTCTTCAAGATACGGGGCGAAATTAATACACTTTGTATCGCTTAAAACTTCCAGGATGCCGTGGGATGGGTGTAGAGGCTGGGCATTGTCCGGAGCGTTCTGAGCCAGCAGAGCCGCGCTACTGAGAAGAATCGCAATTTCCAGGGCCCGAAGAACAATCTTCATCGTACTGCCCCTGTTTTAGCTCGGTCGTGAGCTGGGCCGAAGCTGGTTCGTGCCGATCACGGGCGAAGGAACGTGCGTCCCGATTCCCGGCACCGTCCTGCCCACCACCGGCGCAATCTGTCGGACCTGCGCCATTAGCTCATCGAACTGATCGGGATAAAGCGATTGCATTCCATCCGAAAGAGCCTTGTCCGGATCGTGATGAACTTCGACCATCAATCCATCCGCACCGACTGCGATGGCAGCCCGTGACAATGGCGTGACCTTATTCCGTTTACCTGTGCCATGACTAGGATCGACCAGAATCGGTAAATGACTGAGTCGCTGCACTGCGGGCACAATGCTCAGATCTAAGGTGTTGCGGGTGTGGTCGGCAAAAGTACGTACACCGCGTTCGCAGAGGATTACGTTGTAGTTGCCTTCGCTCATCACATACTCGGCGGCCATGAGAAATTCTTCCAACGTCGCCGACATGCCACGTTTTAGCAGGACCGGCTTCTTGGATCGTCCAGCACGCTTCAGGAGCGAAAAATTCTGCATGTTGCGGGCGCCAATCTGAATCACGTCCGCATATTCTTCCACTAATGCCAGCGATTCATTATCGATGGCCTCGGTGACAATCATCATGCCGAATTTGTCGCGAATCTCGGCCATGATTTGCAGGCCTTTTTCTTCCAGGCCCTGAAAGGAGTACGGAGAGGTTCGGGGCTTGTAGGCGCCGCCGCGGAAAAATTGCGCCCCCGCTTGATGCACCCGTTCCGCGGCAGCAAAAGCCTGCTCGCGAGTCTCAATGCCGCAAGGGCCAGCGACAATCGCTAATCCAGGACCCCCGATGGTGGCGTCGGTGCCGGCAAAACGAATGACTGTGTTTTCCTGTTTTACGTCGCGGCTAACCAGCTTATAAGGTTTGGTGACGCGAATGACTTCCTGGACGCCCGGCAGTTCGTCGAGCGTTCCTGCCTCGACCTGCCCCTTGTTGCCGGTGATCCCAATGGCGGTCCGTTCCGCGCCGGGAATGGAATGGGCGCGATACCCCAAAGATTCGATTTTCTGACAAACCGCACGCACCTCTTCGGCCGTGGCATTTGCCTTCATGACAACCAGCATGGACACACCTCGAAACCATCAAGTTTATCGTTAGTTCGAGGTGGGGGCAAACCGGAGGTTGTCGCCCTACCTTAAACGGAAGCCCGAGATGGAAGGGGTTTCAAAGGAGTTGGCGTCCTTCGACTCCGCATAATCATTCGCCTCGCGAACGAATGCTGCGCTCAGGATGACAGGGATTGAGATTTGGGTGGTTGACGAGGAAGCTGCTGTCTCAAACTATAATTTCATCATGCCTCGTTCCGTACGACAGAAACCGGCGACCCGACGTATCGGGATTCACACCTCAAGCGCGGAGGGGTCCACAATGCCGCCGAACGGGCTGGACGGTTCGGCTGCACCACGCTGCAAATCTTTTCTTCCAGTCCCCGCCAATGGGCACAATATGAACTTCATCGTCCTCACTGCGACGAAATGGCGCGGCTGCGGGAGCAGTTCGATCTGAAGCCGTTGGTCATTCACGCCAACTACCTTATAAATCTGGCGAGCATCACGCCGCTGTTCCTGAAGAAATCCATTGAGGCGTTTCGCGGTGAAATCGAGCGTGCTTTGGCCTTGTGTGCCGAGTATCTTGTGCTCCATCCTGGATCATTTCGAGGAACAAATCGCGAAGCCGGCCTGCAACAGACGGCAGCCGCCATCAATGCCGCGACCCACGGCCTCGACCTGGCCAAAGGAAATCTCACCATTCTCATCGAAAACTCTGCCGGAGCCGAACACTCGCTCGGCGGCAGCTTTGAACAGGTCGCCGAGATACTGGATCGTCTTCAGGGGTTGGTTCCCGTGGGCGCATGCATCGACACCTGCCATAGCCATGTCGCCGGATACGATATCGTCAGCCAATCCGGATTACGGGAAACGCTGAGGCGTCTGGATGCGACGATAGGGCTCAAGAATGTCCGCGTATGGCATTGCAATGACGCCAAAGCTGCTCGCGGCTCGAAGCTTGACCGTCACGAGCGAATCGGCTTAGGAATGATCGGTGAAGCGACTTTTCGCCGGTTGTTAAGTGATCCGCGTCTGGCCCATGCGGCATTCATTTCTGAAACCCCCGTATACGAGACGGGCGATGACCAGAAAAATGTTGAGACTCTAAAAAGATTGATGACAGAGTCCGCGTAGGAACTTTCCAGTATCATGAAACGCTCATAAGCCAATGAAACTCTATCGCACCGCTCAAGGCTTCTTTGCCGAACGAAATCATCAATTCTTTTCGATCAACAGCCCTTCCTGGGATTCATTAGTCGCACGCGATGACCTATCCGTCCATCTCGAAGGTTTGATTCAGAAAGCGCCCCCCAGCGCCGCACTCAACCCAGCCGACGTGCTGGCACCCATTGGAAATCAGGACGTATGGGCCGCCGGCGTTACTTATTTTCGCAGTCGCGACGCTCGTATGGAAGAGTCGAAGAGCGCCGGCGGTGGAGATTTCTATGATCGCGTCTACGCGGCGGAGCGGCCGGAACTATTTTTCAAATCGACCCCGCAGCGCGTAGTCGGCCCCAGCAGCACGGTAGCCGTTCGCAACGATGCTACGTGGTCTGTTCCTGAGCCGGAGTTGGTGTTGCTGATTTCGCCGGGCGGAAAGATCGTCGGCTACACCATTGGTAACGACATGAGTTCCAGAGATATTGAAGGTGAGAATCCGCTTTATTTGCCGCAGGCCAAAGTCTATGACCGAAGTTGCGCGATTGGGCCTTGCGTTCTGGTGTCTGATGAACCTTTACCCAGCTCCACCGAGATTCAATTGGAAATTCTTCGAAAGGGAAGAATCGAATTTGCCGGAACGACCAGCCTGAAAGAGTTGAAGCGCAATCCTGTCCAGCTTGTCGAATATCTGTATCGCAACAATAGTTTTCCGGATGGGTGTTTCTTGTTCACCGGAACCGGCATTGTCCCGCCGGACGCGTTTACGTTGCAAATGAAAGACGAAATTCGCATCACTATCCCGCCGATTGGGATGTTGACGAATGTCGTCGGCTGATGCAATCGCCGTAAGACGTGGCAAGCCACGTCTCTACGGGCGTTCGTTGTAAAATCAATGATCAATCGATGACCTCATCTATGCCACAGGACGAAACTTCATCCGCCGCACCTGACCATCGGCCCGACGAAATCCGCTATGATGCCCAGCGCATCGAGGCCAAATGGTCGGAACGCTGGCAGCAGGACGACTCTCTCTACGCCGCTGAGCCTCACACCAGCAAGCCCAAGTATTACGCACTGGAAATGTTGCCGTACCCCTCGGGCGCTTTGCACATGGGGCATGTGCGCAATTACTCCATTGGCGACGCCCTCGCGCGTTACATGTGGATGAACGGATACAACGTGCTACATCCCATGGGATGGGATTCCTTCGGGCTGCCCGCTGAGAATGCAGCCATCCAAAACAACACGCCCCCGCGCGAATGGACGCTACGCAACATTGCCAGCATGAAGCGGCAGATGAAGCGCTTGGGTTTTGCATATGACTGGGCGCGCGAAGTAACTACTTGTCTGCCGGAGTACTACAAGTGGAACCAGTGGTTTTTTCTGAAATTTTACGAGCACGGACTCGCTTATCGCAAGAAAAGCCGGGTAAATTGGTGTCCCAGATGCGCGACCGTCCTGGCTAATGAGCAGGTTGTCAGCGGACGCTGCTGGCGTCACGAGGACACAGTCGTTGAGCAGCGGGACCTCGAACAATGGTTTCTGCGCATTACGAACTATGCCGACGAACTCCTGCGCGATTTGCAGAAGCTCGATGGCTGGCCGGAAAAAGTTCGCACCATGCAGCGCAATTGGATCGGCCGCAGTGAAGGGACATTGGTCGATTTCAGACTGGACGCCCCCGCCGGAGCGGCGGCCGCCAAGATCACCGTCTTCACCACGCGAGTCGATACAATCTACGGCGCGACTTCCATTCAGCTTGCGCCCGAGCATCCCTTGGTTGCCGATTTCACTGCGAATAACGATTTGTTGCGGGGAGAAGTCAATCAACTTATTGCCGAGCAGCGCAAAGCCAAAGAGGTCGGAGACATTGGCGCGATTGAAAAGCACGGCGTCAATACCGGACGATTTGCTATCAATCCATACAACCACGAGCGCGTGCCGATATGGGTGGCCAACTACATTCTTTTGGACTACGGTACGGGCGCGATCATGAGCGTACCCGCACACGACGAGCGCGATTACGAATTCGCCAAAAAATATAAATTGGAAGTAAGATTGGCGATCATTCCGCTCGCAATCGATATCGAAGAAACCGTTGCCGAGCCTGCGCTCCCGTTCACCACGTCGGATGGCACGTTGGTAAATTCCGGGCCCTTCAGTGGGCTCGATTGCGAAGATGCAATCAAGAAGATGTCCGCAAAGGCAGAACAGGATGGTTTTGGCAAAGCCACGGTGACGTATCGTTTGAAAGACTGGGGAATTTCCCGTCAACGTTATTGGGGCACGCCGATCCCAATGCTGTATTGCGAGAAAGACGGCATCGTTCCTGTGCCGGAAAAAGATCTTCCAGTAATTTTGCCGGAGAATGTCGATATCACTCTGACTGGAGGCTCACCGCTAAGCCGTGTGCCCGAGTTCGTCAACGCGACCTGCCCGAAATGCGGTGGTCCGGCGCGCCGCGAGACCGACACCATGGACACTTTTGTCGACTCGTCATGGTATTTCTATCGCTACGCCGACGCTAACAACGACAAGGCGCCGTTTGATTCGGAGAAGATTGCGTACTGGTTTCCCATCGATCAGTACATCGGTGGAGTGGAGCACGCCATTCTTCATCTCATCTATTCGCGTTTCTGGACGAAGGTCATGCGTGATCTGAACCTGATTAAGAACGATGAGCCGGTCGAACGTTTGTTCACCCAGGGGATGGTGATCAAGGACGGCGCAAAGATGTCGAAGAACTTGGGAATGTAGTTTCGCCCGACGACATGGTGGCCCGCTATGGCGCGGACAGCGCCCGCATGTATAGCTTGTTCGCCGCTCCGCCGGACCGCGATCTGGATTGGCAGGATAAAGGCATCGAAGGCATCCAGCGCTTTCTGGGACGCGTGTATCGGTTTGTGGCGCGCAACGCGCGCCCGGACGGCATCCGCTGCAGAGTCTGTCGCAAGCGATCTCTTTACCGCCGCAAGCTCGCCAGATTCAACGCAAGCTGCACCAAACCATCAAGCGCGTAACCGACGATTTTCAGGGACGCTGGCATTTCAATACCTGCATCGCCGCGACTATGGAGTTGGTGAACGAGCTCTATGGACTGGAAGACAACGCGACCCGGCGCCTCCGGAGTCCATTCCGGCGGCGTTGCTAGCCGAAGTCCAACGCGATCTCGTTCTCCTGCTCGCTCCGTTCGCTCCTTATCTCGCGCATGAACTTTGGGAAATGCTGGGCGAGAAGGGAAGTCTGCTGCGCGCGCCCTGGCCGAAGTATGATCCAGCACTAGCCAAGGAAGATGAAATCGAAGTGCCGGTGCAGGTCAACGGAAAATTACGTGGACTGGTTCGCGTCTCGGCCGACGCCGCTCAAGAGGTTTTACAGGCCTCCGCTCTGGCGGACGAAAAAGTGAAAGCACTCATCGCGGGTAAGCAGATTGTCAAAGTGATTGTAGTTCCGGGAAAGCTGGTCAACATTGTCGTGCGTTGAATCGGACCGCGTACGCAACCCCCGGCCGTGCTTGAGTTATTCTAGTCACAGATGAAGCGCCGTTCGCCCACGCTCGCAGGATTCGGCGTCGTCTTTTCCCGCCCTTCCGTCGGACTGGCGGAAATCGCGTGGCGCTGGAGTTTTGGTTTCGCCGCCGCACTCCTGCTCGTGTTCTCGGCGATTGAATATCTGGACTCCCTGCCCGTCACCTCTCGCGACGAACTGATGTTCCGCACTCGGCAGCCGGCTCTCATCTCACGGGCGATATCTCACATTCTGCGTGGCAGTTCGTTGCGTGTGATCGCTGCTGGGGTTCTACTTGTCATCACGTTGTCATTTGCCTGGGTAATTCTCGGAGCGCTGGGACGCAGCGCCACCGTGACCGCTCTGCTTGGGCATTTTCGTTCCGATGATGATCCGATTCGGCCTTTTCACCTACACTCGCTCCTCGGACTTAATTTCCTGCGTGTGGCCACAACTCTTGCCGCGATCATAGGATGTGTAGCGGCTTTCCTGGCCGGCGGAGTTGCATCGACGCCGGGCGACCCTTCTCCCGGAAGCGCCCTGATGGTTTGTTTTTTCATCATGATGCTGATCGCTGTAGCCTGGTCCATGCTTAATTGGTTTCTTTCGCTGGCCGCAATTTCGGCTGTGGCCGAAGGCCGTGACACTTTCGGTGCGATTGCTGGCGCAGTAGGGTTGTTCCGCGATCGGACGGGCCCGATCCTCGCCGCTAACACATGGTTTGGATTGGCACATCTGGTGGTCTTTTTTATCGCCATTTCAATGCTGGGGTTCCCTCTTGCCTTCGCCGGACTGTTGCCCGCAGGCATAGTTTCGGCAGGAGTTCTTCTGGTCGCCTTACTGTACTTCGCGGCGGTGGATTTCCTGTATGTCGCTCGCCTAGCGGCGTACATCGCAATACTAAAAGCGCCGGAGCCACTGCCAGCAGCCCAAATCACCAAGCCATTCGAAAGCGGTTCGGCGTCAGATCAATTTGCCTCAGGCATTGATCGAAGCGAATTAATTCTGAGTGACCTGCCAAACCTCCAATTAGAAGCCTAACGTCCAGAGACCCAAGAGCTTTACACTTCCTCTCCAATTTGAGAAACTCATCCGTGGAAACCCAATCCATCGTTGTCCTCGACTTTGGTGCGCAGTATTCGCAACTGATCGCGCGCCGCATCCGCGAACAGAGTGTCTTTTCCGTAGTTCTTCCGTGCAATGCAACGCTAGAAGAGATTCGCGGCTATTCGCCAGTGGGGATTATTTTGTCCGGCGGCCCTTCGTCGGTCTATGACCAAGACGCTCCGCTCACCGACCCAGGAATTTTCAAGCTTGGTTTGCCCATGCTGGGCATCTGTTATGGACTGCAGTACATGGTGTATGCCCTTGGTGGCAAAGTCCGTCCAGCGGCCAAACGCGAGTACGGGCACGCTAAAGTCGAAGTCGAAGCTGGATCCCGTCTGTTTGAAGGCCTTCCCAAAGTCCTGGCAGTTTGGATGTCCCACGGCGATGAAGCAGAAGCCTTGCCAGATGGATTCAAGCTGACCGCGAAATCTCCGAGCGCAGTCGCCGCCATCGAAAATGCTGAAAAGCAAATGTGGGCGGTTCAATTCCATCCCGAAGTTCATCACACGCCTTTAGGCACCGACATCCTGCGTAACTTTGCCCTGAACATTTGCGGCGCGAAACCTAATTGGACGGCCCAGCGCTTCATCGATGAAACTGTGGCTAGTGTTCGTAAAACAGTCGGCAGCGGACGCGCCATCTGCGCTCTTTCCGGCGGCGTCGATTCTGCCGTTGCCGCAGTACTGGTCGATCGCGCGATGCGAGTGGGCAAAGAACCGACGCGTCTCACTTGCGTGTTCGTGAACAACGGTGTACTTCGCAAGAACGAATTTGAAAAAGTACAGCAGAACTTGCGGGACAAACTAGGGCTGCACTTGATCGCCGTGGATGCCACCGAGCGTTTCATGACCAAGTTGGCGGGCGTCACCGACCCCGAAACCAAGCGCAAGATTATCGGCAACGAATTTATCGCCGTCTTCGACGAAGAAGCCCATCGCATCGAAAAGGAAGAGGGAAGCGTCGATTGGCTGGTGCAGGGAACGCTTTATCCTGACGTCATCGAATCGCGCTCGGTTCGCGGACCTTCGCAGATCATCAAGTCTCACCACAACGTCGGTGGCCTTCCTGAAAAAATGAAGCTCAAACTCATCGAGCCGCTGAAAGAATTATTTAAGGACGAAGTCCGGCGGATCGGGCGCGATCTTGGGATGCCGGAAGAAATCCTGCAACGCCAGCCATTTCCAGGCCCTGGCCTGGCAGTAAGAATCGTAGGTGAAGTTACGGCCGAACGGACCGCGATCCTGCGCGAATGCGACGAGATCGTCGTCGATGAAATTAAGAAAGCCGGCCTCTATAACAAAATCTGGCAATCGTTCGCAGTGCTGTTGCCGGTGATGTCCGTAGGGGTGATGGGCGACCAGCGCACTTATGCCTACACTTGCGCCGTCCGCGCTGTGCATTCCGAAGACGGGATGACCGCCGACTGGGTGCCGTTGCCGCATGAGGTTCTCAAAACAATGTCCAGCCGTATCGTGAACGAAGTGAAAGGCGTGAACCGGGTTGTCTACGACATCACTTCAAAGCCGCCGGGAACAATCGAGTGGGAATAAATCAGAGCTAGGGTTCCCCGTCCTTCTTTCGCGTTCGTTGCGAAAGAGGGCGGGGATTTTCTAACGAGACTCACACCAAGTCAGTAGCACCTGCCGTCACGCCCATAAGGCCGCGGCCGCGGTTCCACGGGTTGGACCGTAACTGGGCGATCTGTCGATTGTCGTATCGCATCATTAACCGGTCCGGCTTCGAGTACTAACGGTTGCTGGAGCGTCATATCGACCGGCGTGCCCACATCCAAAAAGAATTGCTGGCCGCGTGTCAGAATTACCAGCGATACGATCCCGCCGACGGCAGCGCCAACAACGGCACCAATTCCGGTGTCTCTTGCTCTGTCTATGTTGACGTTCATGCCGTTGACCGTAGTGCCAGGTGAGTCGCCCACGGCGCGGCCAATCAACAAGCCGGCCCCTAATCCAGCGATCGGGGCCACGATGGCTCCGGTCAATCTTCCTTTCCCTGGATCGCTCAAAATATAACCTTCACCGCTCTCCAGATTCATGGGCCCCGGGACGGGAGCGGTATACCCATCTGGAAAAATTACCGACATGGATTGCAAATGCAATTCACCTCGGCTGCCATTCCGCACCAGTTTGTCGACTTTCCCTTGCACGAACGTGCCCGGAGGGATCACCACGTCCTTGCCGAGTGTGACGGGGAAAACGGTTTGGGCGTAGACGTCATCTCCCCGATGCATGGATCGGCTCAAAACAGAATGCGTAAGCACCAGGGAAAGCCTAGTTCCCGCAGGAATGCTGATCGTTGCGTTGCTCTCGGCGTTCGATTGTGGAGGTGTTGTCGTTTGGTCCTGGGCAGAACATGTGAGGGTGACGAAGAGTAAAGCGGTGAGGATGAAAGACGGTTTATTTCTCGTCTCGGCCAGAGTAGAAAATGCAACCACGGTCGAAACAGCTTGACGGACTCGAGCATCTTGCGTCATTGGTTTCTCCTTGGGAAGCTCATTGCATAGGTAAGCTTTCAATCTGACGGCGCGGCAGATGAAGATCGCGTCGCGTTCAGTTGGACTGGACTCGAGCGCGAAAGATATCTAGAGATTGGTGAAGGTTTGCAAAGTATGGTGAGGATTGTGTAAAGGCTTGTCAGCGCGGATTCTGGGTGATCCGCCCACGGCCTGCAAGGAGCGAGTCGGGCTCAAGTGCGACGTCGGCCGCGACGCGAGTGGTTCAAATCGTCGTCCCGCTGCACCGTTCCGCGAAGGCCACGAATAGCGGCTTGCGCATGGGTATGAATAGGTAACTTCGACGCCTCTTCAACAGCCGCCTTTTGGTTCCCGCGTGGCTGCATTGCATCGCCTGCCGCATCAAACGGTCATCGATATCGATATTTGTATGCATCGCAATCAACTCCCATTGTTTATATAACCGTCATCGGCCTACTCTATTTTCTCTGCCACCCACCGCGAAACGGCTGTCACCATCTTGCGCGGAGCGAAGCGCACAGACTCTGCGGTGAGCCAATTCTGTAGGCCCGAAAATCACCAGCGTCCGGCCTTTCATCATGCCGCGATAGCCGTCCCGCGCGACGGTTTTCACATCCATGGCTCCCAGTTTCTTGAATAATCGCGAATCTTCCATTCCTGCCCGCGCCTGAAAGCCAGTATCAGTCGCTCCCGGACAAAAACAGGTCACAGTGATGCCCGAGTGTTTCAGTTCGTTGGCCAGCGCTTCGGAGAATGAAATCACGTAAGCTTTCGTCGCATAGTAAACCGCCATTAGAGGCCCAGGCTGAAATCCTGCTGTAGATGCCACATTCATAATCTTTCCCGAACCGCGCTCAATCATCGGTCCAAGGAAAGTTTGGTGAGATGGGTAAGAGCAGTGATATTGAGTTGAATCTGTCCGAGGGACTCCTCCAATGGAATGTCAGCAAAGGTCGCCGAACTTCCCGTAGGCCGCGTTGTTCACCAATACGTCTATCGCAATATTCTCGCGCTGCAATTGATCGAAAAGAAACTGCGGAGCAGGGCCTGCCGAAAGATCCAGCGCGATGGTTCTAACCGAAACGCCGAATTCGCACTGGAGTTCATCGGCGACTTCGGTAAGCTTGGCGGCATCGCGGGCCACCAGCACCAGGTTGTAATGGTCTTTGGCAAATAGCTTGGCGAGTTCGTATCCGATGCCGCCAGAGGCGCCGGTAATCAAAGCCGTGGTGGCTCCGGTTCTCTTTCATAGGTGCGATCCTTTTCCAATCAGCGAACTATTGCGTGCCGCGCTCCCGCTTCTACATCGGCAAAAGAAAATGCCGTGGAGACATTGGGAAACGCTTGTCCCCCCACTTCCACATAGGGATAAACAAAATAATTCAACGGCTCTCCATCCTGTTTCGGATTCAAGACGAGGTCCGTCCCATGGTGAACTGCACCCGGTTGTCGTCATGCGCGCCGAAGAAATAGTCGCGCTTTTCCTGATGCTTCCAGGCTTCGGAAATATCGATCGGAATCCATCCATGAGTAGGTTCGAAAAACTCCGCCCAGCAGTGATATCCGGCGATTTCCGCGGAATGTTTATCGGGAGGCAAGGGAAATCCAATTTCGAAGCGCGACGGAATTCCCTGCGACCGCGCCATGGCCATGAACAGGGAATGGAAGTCTGTGCAGTTACCCTTTTTCGCATCGCAGGCGTAAAGCACATCGCCGCGTCCCCATCCGGTGCCAGTTTGTCATAGCGCATGGTGGTGAAAACATAATCGTAGATAGCTCGCGCTTTGTCGAGCGGAGCGGTCTTTCCTTCGTGACTTTTACCGCCAAGTTCAGCCGGCAATCCAGTGACCGGCACCAGTTTGTCCGGACGCCAAATATTCCTTCCTTTCCTTGTCGGGCAGTTTGGCATCGTTCAAGATGGGGCGAATAGGTTCCCAAGGTCAAGTGCTCGTGTCGCACCACGTCATAGATAACATCGAAAGTGCAATTCCGTACTCTCTTCGACTTCGACGTCTCGGCATAATAAATCTCATTGCCAAATTTGGATTCGCGGGTTCTTTTAAGCGGCAAATCCCCGGTGGCCGAAACGATTTTCACTTCCTGAAATGCATCCGAATGGGCGGCTGGGAACCATATCCGCACTTTGTCTCCGGCTAAGATGTTCTTGACCGTGAAACCGTAGTGAAACGTAAAGTGGCGCGTCTCCTGCGCCGAAGCTAACGAGGTCAGCGCAACCAGCAACACGAAATTTTCGCAACATGAGAAATCATCCTCTCCGAATGAATGGTAATATCGAAGATTACCGATGACCTGAGACCGTTTTGCAAACGACACACGGGCGTTTAGGAGAATCGCAGTCATGTGAAGCCGCGCCGCAGGATGCATTGAAGGTGCTTCGGCCTTCAGAAGGCAATTCTAAACCAATTACGCTGCCGAAATTCCCATCAACTCCAGCACGACAAGGTCGCTCTCCGCTAAAATGCCAAAGTGTCTGCCGCCATCCAATGCCGCGATTTCGCAAGACCTACGACGGCAAGGTCGAAGCCGTGCGTGGACTGAATCTGGAAATCCAGGCCGGCGAATGCTTCGGTTTGCTGGGCCCGAACGGCGCGGGCAAGACCACGACCATTGAAATCCTCGAAGGCCTGCTCGAGCCAACGTTCGGGCCAGGTTACCATTCTCGGACGCAACTGGAGAACCAATCAGCGCGAACTTCGCGAACTGCTTGGCATCTCTTTGCAGGAGACGCGCCTCACGGAAAAGCTCACCGTCCGCGAAACTCTCGATCTTTTTGCCAGTTTTTATCGCCATCCCCGCTCTTCGAGCGAAGTCCTGGAAGAATTGCAGCTCACCGAAAAATCGACGCCCGTGTCGGCAAACTTTCCGGCGGACAGCGCCAGCGGCTAGCGGTCGCCACCGCGCTGGTCGGCAATCCAAAAATTCTTTTTCTTGACGAACCCACCACCGGTCTTGATCCCCAAAGCCGCCGTCAGCTTTGGGACATCATTCGCGCCTTCCAAAAGAGCCGGCGGCACCGTCCTGCTCACTACTCACTACATGGACGAAGCCGAACGTCTTTGCGACCGTCTGGCCATCGTTGACCATGGACAAGTTATCGCCGAAGGTTCGCCGGCGGATCTCATCGAACGTCTCGGAGGGCATCACGTTGTGGAGTTTTCCGCGAGCGGCAGTATCTGACGACGCGGCCCTTGAAATTTGGCGGAGTCTTCCTGGCGTGAGTCGGTGCGTAACGACGACGGTTTATTCGGCCTGACCGTACACGAGCCGCATCTCACGATTCCCGCGTTGCTCGATGCGGTCGCGAAACAGGGCTCACAACTCCTGCACCTGACTACCCGCCAGGCAAGCCTGGAAGACGTTTTCGTGCGGCTGACGGGCCGCCATCTGAGGGAGGAGTGATTGGAAAGATAGCTCCTAGCTTCACTAGCCACACCGGCGTAGCCTAAAGCCGAAAAGCATAACTCCATATGAAGCTCCATGCCACAAACAATCCGCCAGAACGGCCGCTGGTCGGGCTATCAAGCACCTTCTGCTGGCGCGGATGAGGGAACTGCAACGCGAGCCCGAAGTCATTTTCTGGGTTTTCGGATTCCCCATCCTGCTTGCTCTGGGCCTCGGCATCGCCTTTCGCAACAAGCCTGCGGAGGCTACACCGATCGCGATCGTTTCCGGCCCGGAGGCGGAGAATGTATTGTCGCTGATTCAAAGCTCGCCGCAAAAATCCCTGGTCCACGCCGAGCTGCTCGAATCATCGCAAGCGCTTCAAGGTTTCCGGCTGGGAAAATTTGATTTGGTGGTCGAACCGGGAGAAACGGGAACCCTTCAATATCGCTACGATCCGGCGCGCCCGGAAAGCGTGCTGGCTCGAGCCGAGGTTGACTGCTGCCCTGCAATCCGCAGCGGGCCGCAAAGATGTGATTCTCTACCACCGCGGTCACTTCCAGCGAACCAGGCTCGCGCTATATCGATTTCCTGGTTCCCGGCATGCTTGGGATGAACACCATGAACGCGGCCATGTGGGGTATCGGTTTTGCGTTGGTCGAGATGCGGCAGCGCAAACTGCTCAAACGCTTCGTCGGCACGCCCATGCGCCGCACGGATTTTCTGCTGGCGCTGACCAGCAGCCGCCTGATCCTGATGCTGGTCGAAGTCGGATTGCTGCTCGGCTTCGGCGCGCTGGTCTTTCACATGCGGATCGTGGGCTCGTTATTCACCATCGTACTGATTGGGGCCATCGGCGCGATTTCTTTCGGGGGAATCGGGTCTGCTCACCGCCAGTCGCGCCCAGAAAATCGAGAGTGTCAGTGGACTCATGAACGTTGTCATGATGCCCATGTGGATTTTCTCCGGCGTGTTCTTCTCCTACCAGCGCTTCCCGGCCGTCATCCAGCCATTTATAAAATTGCTACCTTTAACCGCACTCAACGACGCTCTCCGCGACACCATCCTTCAGGGCGCGTCGCTGGCTTCCCAATCCGGACGCATTCTCGTCCTATTGGTTTGGGGAGGAGTCTCTTTTCTTCTAGCTCTGCGCTGGTTCCGCTGGACATAAAGTGATTTAACAAGGGTAGTTGCCAGCCCCGAAAGGGCGCCATGTGAAAGCCCGGCGAGGAAGCGCCGGAAAGTCATGCCGATCAACCGAGTCCCGCAGAACGGCACCGCCTCACTTACTCTTCTTCACAGCCTTCTTCGCCTTCGCCCGCCTTGCCAGCTCTTTTTCCGAATACATGCTGCCACGACAACTCGGTGCCTTACAAAAACACGGAGACTCATCATCCAACTCCCCGTCATAAAGATTGTAATCGTAGCTCAATTCTTCGCCGGCCTGAATATCGCGGATCGCCGTGATCAACACCAGCCCATCGATTTCATCGGCTTCGCAATTGGGATCACAGGAATGATTGATGAATGCCGACGCTCCGTCGCCATCGATCACATGTTCGCCGTCGGTAAGTCCGAAAAGATAAGTCCGCGGCGATTTCTCATAGATATCGTCCGCTTCCTTGATCGTAATACGTGGCCCGGTGTACTCCGTGACCAACTTTCGCCGCTTGATCGGCACAGTTGTATAGCATCCATCGGAGTGAATTCTTGAGCGGCGAATAACCAAGCTCATTATGCTGTGTGACCTTTCCTGCACTCTCGTGCCAATCACGACCTGAAAGATAAATCATAACCGATCAACTAGAGCCCGAGGTCACTCAGCCCGGGATGATCGTCCGGACGCCGGCCAAGTGTCCAATGGAACTTGCGATCCGTTTCTCTGATTGGAAGATCGTTGATGCATGCAAATCTCAACCGCATCAATCCGTCATCATTGAATTCCCAATTCTCGTTGCCATAAGAGCGAAGCCAGTTTCCCGAGTCATCGTGCCACTCATAAGCAAAGCGCACCGCAATGCGATTGTCGGCGAAGGCCCAAAGTTCCTTAATCAGGCGGTAATCCAGTTCTTTCGACCATTTTCGCGCCAGGAAAGCAATGATATCCTGCCTCCCATTCACAAATTCTGATCGGTTTCGCCAGCGCGAATCAAGTGAATAGGCCAGCGCGACTTTTTCCGGATCACGAGAATTCCAGCCGTCTTCAGCCAGCCGCACTTTTTGAATCGCGCTTTCTCGAGTAAAGGGAGGTAACGGAGGTCGGGTCGTCATGGCTTGTATTTCAACAAGAATTGATTCGCCGGCGCAAGTCCCGCGAAAGCAAAATCCGCATGTCTGGCGGTATAATCCTCGCAATTCGGTAGCTGGCTGGGTTAGATCTAATTGGGGAGGTATTGCCGTGAGCATCAATCAAGAAAAACTGCACGAGCTGCTGGGCAAAGCTGTAGTGGATTTCGGCGCAACCTTTCACGCCGCGCTGGTGGGAGTCGGAGACAAACTTGGACTCTACAAAGCACTGGCTGCAGCCGGTCCTCAAACTCCCACGGAATTGGCGAAACGTACCGGCACAGCCGAACGTTATATCCGCGAATGGCTGTGCAATCAGGCCGCCGGGGGATATGTAACGTATGACAAGGATTCCGGTAAATTTCACTTGAGCGAGGAACAGGCCTTCATCCTGGCGGACGAAAGTAGCCCAGCCTTCCTGCCTGGTATGTTCCAAGTCGCTCTGGCGGCGGTCAAAGCTGAAGAGCCAATCACCGAACGATTCAAGACAGGCAAAGGCTTGGGCTGGCACGAGCATGATCCGGAACTGTTCGTTGGTACCGAACGTTTTTTCCGTCCTGGTTATGCGGCAAATCTTATTGCCTCGTGGATTCCGTCACTCGAAGGAGTGAAAGAAAAGCTGGCAAGCGGAGCACCATCCTGATGGCAAAGACTTATACAAATTCCAAATTTGTGGGTTTTGACTATCACGAAAAGTCCATTGAAACCGCCAAAAAGCGTGCCCACGATGCCGGTGTTGGCGATCGCATCGAAAAGGGCACAGCCCCGATCGGAGATGCCGCACAGAAATCGTCCGAGCAACAGCAACAACAACAGCAACAACAACAGCAACAACAACAACAACAACAACAGTCGCAGCCGGGTGGCGATCCGGCTGCTTTCCAAGGATCTAGCGGAAAGACAGTGCCGCATGATCATTGATTAAATCGCTAGATTTAGGATATTCGGTTAGAATTTGGTCCTTGGGTCCTTGGTTCGGGACTACACCGGAAGAAGGGAGAAGTTTTGAAGGAGTCTAGGAGAAGAGGAATCAGGCGCTATCAGGTGCTGTGCTTCGTGCTGCTGTCGCTACTGCTGTCATTTGGGCCTGGCGTTCTTTCCATAGGCTGGTATGTGATACATAAGCACGCAATCAGTTTCAACAATAGAACTTTGATTATCCCAATGGGCTGGTCGCTTGCGCCAGAGGACGTAACGCAGAATGGCATTATTTTCCGGAAACGATCTGCTTTTCTCTTCGGCCACGAATATTTCCAAATCATGATGTTCTCCCGTTTTCCTTCTTCATGGATCCCTTCCTCTACGGCATATGAGGGGTGGAGGAGCTACGTTACAAGAACGTATTCGCCAGTTGCATTCGTCGATATGAGGGAACAACAGATTGGAGCTGACTCCCGACGTTTCTGTGTTTCTGTGTCCTTTAAGGCAACCCCCACGATGTTAAGAAGTGCTAATTGCCTCCTTTTGCGCGAAGGAATATGGGCTGAATTCGGCGGCACTTCGAACGGCCTGGAGGATTTTCTGGGAGTCGTCGGCAAGATTCATTAAAAAGGGGGTCTGGCCCACCTCTCCCCCTGAAAGTAAACTGAGGTTGGAGGCTGCCCACCATTCCACCACCATAACTGAGGGCCCACTCGTCGCGGTTTTCGACGGGTGAGAATCGATATCGCCGAAATCGAGCGCTGATGCGGCTGTCTTCTTTGAGCTCAGGGATGGAGAATCTGGAAATCTGCAAGACGATGAAAACTTGCCATCAATTCGCCATCAAAACCAGGCATTTTGGAGTCCTCTTCAGGCCTAGCAATTGCGGGAAAATGGATTTTGACGGGAGAGTTCTTGCTGTGCCTTTTTCGAACAGAGAACTTCCTGAATCGTGGCACAGTAGACGAAATTGTGTTGATCGGAGCATCCGGATTCAATAGAATCTAACGCTCTTGTTTTGGTGGCTGTAACTCGCTCATCCCCAACCACTTGCGCTCTACTCAATAGCTCTCAACAAGCGCTAGAATCTGGTTCGGGACCAGGGGGTCGGAGGTTCAAATCCTCTCTCCCCGACCAATCTTTATAAAGCTGTTAAAATGCACTTCTGGTTTTTCGGCTACAGCGCTGATCGGCCACCGATCTCGGACACAGAGTGAGGGTTCGTTTCTGGCAAATTCTACTGCCTAAGGACGAGGAGGGTTGCCGTGAAGAGGAAGGGGAATCGATGGGCAGTTGAGGACGAACGGATTGTTTCCAGCAACGGCGAGTGCTAGACTCTTGTTGGTTTATGCACACCGCGATTCAGTCCGTCCGTCGATGTTCCCGGGGCATGATTCATGGTGTCCATGGTGTCCAGAAAGTTGCGTAAAACCTGCTATGGCAAGGAATTGGACGCACCGATTGCGCTGCTGGCATCCATTACAAAGCCATTATTATCAGTTTATTAAATGAAGAAACCAACATTTGTCAATGAGCGGGAGTAGTTCAGCGGTAGAACGCCAGCTTCCCAAGCTGGATGTCGCCGGTTCGACCCCGGTCTCCCGCTCCAATTTTGAGTAGTAGGGAAGTGTGTCCTCGACGGGAACCGCTCCTGTACCATCCGCGATTAGGGTTTTCTTCGCTATGAGAGATCTGTTTTCCCGAGAGAGTTAATCTTTTTACATTTCCTCGATGCCACTGGAACCATCTAGTCTCCAACATGATTCGATCTTTACAAATTGTCGCGGCTGTCTTGCTAATTGGTTTCTCGATCCTCGCACCGAACCCAATGCCGGCCGAGCCGATTGCGGTCCGCCACACCGAAGGATTGATCCATGGTTTCCTGGTGCTGCGCACCCTGGACGGCAACGCCCTCGCGGAAGGTGATCTGATTCAGGTTTCGAGGGGAAACCGGGTAAGCACGCGCCTATTATTTCGCTTTAAGGATGGCTCGGTTCATGATGAAACTGCGGTCTTTTCTCAGCGCGGCAGCTTTCAGCTTTGGAGCTATCACCTGATCCAGAAGGGGCCGGCATTCCAACATCCGATCGAAGTCAAGATCGACGTCTCGTCGGGCATGGTTACGGTGACGAGCGCCGACGACAAGGGTATTGAGAAGATGACCTCCGACCATCTCGATCTCCCGCCGGATCTTGCCAACGGTCTGGTCACTACGATCTTGAAGAACATGCCGCCGGACATCAAGCAAGCTAAAGTGTCGATGTTGGCCGCTAATCCTAAGCCACGCTTGGTGAAGCTGGCCATCACACCCCAAGGTGAGGAAACGTTCACGGTCAGCGGTGCTCCTCGCAAAGCCATGCATTACGTCGTGAAAGTGGAAATCGGCGGAGCCGCTGGCCTCATCGCGCCGATCATCGGGAAACAACCAGCCGACATTCACGTTTGGATTCTCGGCGATGCCGTTCCAGCTTTCGTCAAAATGGAAGGCCCGCTCTATTACGGAGGCCCCATTTGGCGGATCGAACTCGCAAGCCCGATTTGGCCCAAGCCACCAGCACAGGATTCGAAAGACAACCCTCCTAAGAACTAAGTGATCTCGCCTGCAGAATTGCCTGAAGAGTCCAAACCTATGTGCCTCATAGCAGCCGTGAAAAATATTTGCTGGGTCATCGTTTGCTTCTCGTTGGCGGCCTCGGCCTTCGCCCAGCCCCATTCGCCAGTTCCCGCCGCTGACCAACTCATATTCGACGGCGAATTTGACGGCACGACTCTGGACCTCACCAAGTGGCATCGTTGCTACCCTTATGCTTCTGACAAAGACGGCTGCAGCAATGGACCGCCGCTGGAGCTCGAGTGGTATACGAAATATAACGATCCAGTATCGAAGGGCATGCTGCGCATTACCGCTCGCAAGCAACGCAGTCACGGGTATGATTACACCTCCGGAATGATCGTCACCGGCGGCTCGCCAACTCAGCCTCCCGGCTTCACGTTCCTTTACGGATACATGGAAATGAGCGCCAAATTTCCTCCCGGCCCGGGCTTATGGCCGGCATTCTGGCTGCTGCCAATCGATGGAAGCTGGCCTCCGGAAATCGATGCCATGGAATGGCAAGGCGGAACCGCTACCATCGATTACGCTACCATTCACTGGGGTAAGCAGGTCAACGGACATCATCCTCAAAGCGGCACTGCATACGACAGCAAGGTCGACCTGTCCGCAGGATTCCATACTTACGGCCTCGATTGGCAAGCCGATTCCGTCACCTGGTATTTCGATGGGAAAGTGATCAAGAAATTCACCAAAGCCTCGGTGATTCCTCACAAGCCGATGTACATTTTGATCGATTTGGCGGTCGGTGGTTGGGTATCATTCCCTGACGTAAACACTCATTTTCCGGCAGCCATGCAAGTCGACTACGTTAGGGTATGGCCGCATAAGCCCTAATCTTGCAGCCCGGAGCCTAAAGCCCAGAGCCTTTCTTATTTATTTCGGGTTGCGGTAAAAGTCCCCGCCGCATTCATCGGCTGGACATCAATCGCTCCCGCGATCGCCGAATCGCCATCCCAATCGCCGGTATAGGTGGCGGTCAGCGCGCTTCCATTAAACTCCGCGTCGTACTGCCAGGTCACCGTCTTATCCTTAACGTTCCCGTTAAACGGAATAGGCTTCTGGTCAGCTTCCTGACAGGTTCCACTCAGCACTTTGCCATCCTGTTTGAAGATGCAAACACGATGAACTTCATAGCCGGCAACGCTGCCTTCGACCTTCCAGGTCCCGGAAACCGAGTTGTCGGCGGCGAGGGCCGGTAGTACGAATAGCAACAAACTAATCGTGGCAAGCTTCATTTTGATCCTTCCTTGATGACGGAAATGTATTCCGTTTGAGGGACCAACAATGATTAAAAATCGGTAAATTCATCGCCCGCATCCAACTGATCAATGGAGAATGTGCCGCCTCAAGTTTTGAGTCTGTCGAAGGCGCAAGATGACAAGTGTCAGCGGTAACCGGTTGCATTCCATCTCGAACAACTTGAAAAATGTCCCTTCTCGCGGAATATAATAGTGCGATTTCTCAGGAGGCTGAATGAAGAATGTAATAGCATTGGTAGCAGTGCTGTTGTTGGTTTCTCTCCCCGTATTCGCCCAACATGGCGGCGAGCATGGTGTCGGTGGTGCCGGGCACATTCCTGCGCACGGTCCTGCACCTGCCCGAGTCGGTCATCCCGCACCGGCCCCAGGCCCACATGGATTTAGCGATAAGAACGGCCATCCCAACGCTCCCCACGTTCACTCTAATGGCAAGTGGGTTGGACACGGAACCGGCCGTGACGACGTTCACTACCACATGGATCATCCCTGGGCGCACGGTCACTTTACCGGCGGCTTTGGCCGTGGTCACGTATGGCACCTCGGCGGCGGCGGTCCCGGACGCTTCTGGTTTGGTGGTTTTTATTTCAACGTGGCCCCGTACGACGTGGGCTTCTGCGATGGCTGGCTTTGGGACAGCGACGATATCGTGATCTACGAAGATCCCGACCACGACGGCTGGTACCTTGCCTACAACGTGAGACTTGGAACCTACGTTCACGTTGAGTATTTGGGAAACAGCTAACAGAAGGAACCGTGGAAGAGCAGCTCCCTTGAGGGCCGCGTCGCAGCAACGAACGACGAACGCGGCGCTAAAACCGCCGCTCTTCCACAATCTTTACTTAACTCACAACGCCGAGCAAACTGCTTTCACTTCTGTATACATCTCCAGCGCTTCACGGCCCATCTCACGTCCCCATCCGGATTGTTTGTATCCACCGAAGGGAAGAGCTGCGTCGAAAATGTTGTAGCAATTGATCCACACCGTGCCGGCGCGGAGTTGAGCCGCCAGACGATGCGCCTTCTGGATGTCTTTTGTCCATATCCCCGCAGCCAGCCCATAGATGTTGTCATTGGCCTGCGAGACCAAGTCATCGACATTGTCGAACGGCATCGCAGTCACCACTGGTCCGAAGATTTCCTCCTGCACAACTTTCATCTTCGGATTAGTGTTTACCAGCACCGTCGGCTTGACGAAGTATCCCTTGTCGCCGAGCCGCTCGCCACCCGTCATCGCCTTCGCTCCTTCGGAGCGTCCCGACTCCAGGAAGCTACATACACGGTTCAGTTGGTCCTCAGATACCAGCGGCCCCATGTCGCTAGTCGCGTCCATTCCAGGCCCCACTCTGATTTTCGCAGCACGTTTGGAAACTCCATCGACCACTTCGTCGAAAATCTTCTTGTCGACATACAGCCGCGATCCTGCCGCGCAACATTGGCCATGATTGAAGAAGATCGCCATCGCCGCTCCCGCCGCAGCGGTTTTCGGGTCGGCATCTTCCAAAACTACGTTCGGAGATTTTCCACCCAACTCGAGAGAAACTTTCTTCAAGTTTCCCGCAGCTGCATGAAGAATAAGTTTGCCGACTTCGGTCGACCCGGTAAAGGCAATCTTGTCCACATCCGGATGCGCAGCCAGCGCCGCGCCCGCCGTTTCGCCGTATCCCGGAATGATGTTGACCACTCCATCGGGGAACCCGGCTTCCTGAAACAGTTCACCGAGACGCAGCACCGATAGCGGGGTCTGCTCGGCAGGCTTCAAAACGATGGTGCAGCCCGTAGCGAGCGCCGGCCCCAGTTTCCAGGCCGCCATCAACAGCGGAAAATTCCACGGAATAATTTGTCCGACTACGCCTACAGGCTCCCGCACCGTGTAAGCCAGATATTTTGCGCCCGGCGTGTACGGTACCGAAATCGGAATGGTGTGTCCTTCAATCTTCGTCGCCCAACCTGCCATGTAGCGAAACAGATCGACTGCAAGTGGCACATCGGCGGCGCGTGCGACCGTCAGCGGTTTTCCGTTGTCCATGGTCTCAAGTTCGGCAAACTCTTCCAGATTTTCTTCCAACAAGTCTGCCAGCTTCCAGATCAAACGTCCGCGTTCCGACGGCGTAAGCTTCGACCACGGCCCACTCTCAAACGCCGCGCGCGCCGCCTTGACGGCTCGATCAATGTCCTCGCGATCGCCTTCAGCCACATACGCCAGCACCTCGCCAGTCGCCGGATTGTAACTAGGGAAAGTCTTACCGGACGCCGCATCCACCCACTTCCCGTTGATCAGCATCTTGCGTGTCTTCGAAACAAAATCCGAAACCTTATTTCCGGCAGGAGCCATGTTCAGGACTGTCGCCATAATTTCCTCCTCGATTCGTTACGTTAAAGATTAAAGAGCGGAAGTATGCCTGGGGCTCGGGCGCAAAAGTCTCAGGATGGACTCAATTGAATTGCCATCTTCCCTGGTACTCGAAGACGACGGCTAGAATCTTAGCGCATTTTTGCCCAAAAAACAGCCACCCAGGCCAGGCGTTTCGACGAAATATTCCGAAGCCGCTGGTCGCAGGATTTCCTTTGTGTAACTTAGTATCTTTGGTGGTTAACCCGGTTTGTGCCAATTCCCCTCCAGCGTTGCATAATAGCTACGGCCTTACCCAAAGCGATGCCCAAACAAATCCCCTACCGACGTCCGAAGCCAGGCACGCAGCCGGAATATCTTCACTCCAGGTACGCCTCGTCGGTGAAACGCGCTCCCACTCAACCGCTGGTTTTTCTGCCTCATACTCTGTCAGAAATTACCGGCCCGCAATTCACGGAAAATGATTTCAAGGGCAGCGGCTGCGACCTGACCCAACAGCCTTCCGGTGAGCCCTCAGGCGAGCGCATTATCGTAAGCGGCAATGTGCTCGACGAAAACGGTCGTCCGGTGCCGCATACGTTAGTAGAACTCTGGCAAGCCAATGCTGCCGGACGTTATTTGCACGATGTTGACCAGCACAATGCGCCTCTTGATCCAAATTTCACCGGATGTGGCCACACCCTTACCGACGCCGACGGCCGCTATCGCTTTGTTACTGTCAAGCCCGGCTGCTACCCCTGGCGCAATCACCACAACGCATGGCGTCCGGCTCACATTCATTTCTCCCTCTTCGGACCGGCTTTTGCGACCCGCCTGGTCACCCAAATGTACTTTCCCGGCGATCCGTTGCTCCCCTACGATCCGCTGTTCAATTCGACCGCCGACGAGAGCGCGCGCAACCGTCTGATTTCCGTTTTCGACTGGGATACCACAATTCCGGAAACCGCACTCGGCTATCGTTTCGATATCGTTTTGCGTGGCAGGGAAGAGACCCCCATGGAAGCTCCGCCATCGAGGAAGCGAAAGAAATGACTCTTCTCGCCACCCCTTCTCAAACCGTCGGGCCGTTCTTCCACATCGGTTGCACCAAACTCTTTGTGTCGGATTTAGCCGGCCCCAGCGTTCCAGGAACGCACATCAGCATTGAGGGCCGCATTCTTGACGGCGACCGGCACCCCGTACCAGATGCGATGATCGAAATATGGCAAGCGAATGCCGCCGGGAAGTACGCTCATCCAGAAGATCCGCAGGACAAGCCGCTCAACTCCGAATTTAGGGGTTACGGTCGTGTGGCGACCGATCAAAATGGAAAATTCCGTTTCACCTCCATTAAGCCAGGTTCAGTGCCAGGCCCCGAGAACAAGATGCAGGCCCCCCATCTCGAAATCTCGATTTTCATGCGCGGTCTTCTGAAACAACTCGTGTCCCGCATTTATTTTCCCGGCGATTCGGCGATCGCAAGCGACCCCATCCTGAATCTGGTAACTCCGGCGCGAAGAGAAACCCTGATTGCCCGTGCCGAATCGAATAATAGTTTTCGCTGGGATGTAATTTTGCAGGGAAAGGACGAAACTGTATTCTTCGAGATCTAGAAATCCTGGGGTGGAGCAATGCGTAAGCGCTGCGTCGAGTGGTTCGCTGAAAATCGCAGTTCAGCGCCCGAGGGAACTACGAGGCGACAGATAATCGAAATCTAATCCATGACACTGCTCGACCAATTATTCGGCGCGGGACCGGTACAACAAATCTTTTCCGATCACTCACGCCTCCAGCACATGCTGGATTTCGAAGCCGCACTCGCGAAGGCCGAGGCCAAAGTCGGCATCATCCCGCAGTCCGCAGTTACCCCGATCAAAGCCCAGTGCCAGGCCGATTTATTCGACCTGACCGCCCTTGCGAAAGCCGGTGCCAGCGCCGGAAATCTTAGCGATCCCGTTGGTGAAACAACTGACCGCGCTGGTCAGGGCCGAGGATGAAACGGCCGCAGGCTACATTCACTGGGGAGCCACCAGCCAGGACGCAATCGACACCGGCCTGATCCTGCAATTAAGAGACGCTCTGGAGTTTATCGCGAACGATCTAACCGAACTTTGCGAAATCCTCGCCCAATTGGCCAACCAGCATCGCAATACTCCAGTCGTCTCCCGCACCTGGATGCAGCACGCCGTCCCCACCTTATTCGGATTGCAGGTTGCCGGCTGGCTCGATGCGCTTGATCGTCACCGGGTTCGCCTGAAAGAAACCAGACTCCGGGCGTTGACCCTACAGTTCGGCGGCGCTGCCGGCACTCTGGCAACTTTAGGGGACCGGGGCCTCGACGTCGCGAAAGCTCTCGCTCAAGAATTGAATCTCGCTTTGCCGGACATGCCCTGGCATACTCATCGTGATCGCGTCGCTGAAGTCGCCACTACACTCGCGCTATGTACAGGCACGCTGGGCAAGATCGCTCGCGACATTGCGCTACAAATGCAAACCGAAATTTCCGAAGTCTTGGAACCCGCTGCGGCAGGCCGCGGCGGCTCTTCGACCATGCCACATAAACGCAATCCAGTTTCGGCTGCCGTCGTTTTGGCAGCCGCGATCCGTGTGCCCGGATTGACCAGCACTATGCTCGCCGCCATGGTCCAGGAGCACGAGCGAGGTTTAGGCGGCTGGCACGCCGAGTGGGACACCCTCTCAGAAATCGTCCAACTCACTGCAGGCTCGTTCCATCATATGATCGGGGCCCTCAAGGGTTTGGAAGTCAAACCCGATCGGATGCTACGGAATCTTGAGGAAACTCAAGGCCTGATTTTCGCCGAAGCCGCCATGATGGCCCTCGCCAAACACATCGGCCGTGATGTTGCGCACAAGCTGATGGACGAGGCATCCCATCGCGCAATTTCAGAGCACCGTCATCTCCGCAGCGTACTCGTCGAAGATGTAGCCGTAACAAAATATATTCCGGCATCCGAGATCGATTCTCTCTTTAATCCGCTAGGCTATGTTGGAGCGGCACAGCAATTCATCGATCGAGTGCTGGCAGCGCACCAAGCGCTTTCACAAGTGGCGGAACGCGGATAAATCTCATGCCGTTCGCGAAACTAAGGACCGCGCGCATTCATTACAACCTCACGGCTGCTGCCGATTTGCCCGTGCTAGTTCTCTCTAACTCGCTGGGGACGGACTTCACTATGTGGGACCCGCAATTCGAAGCGCTTTCGAAAACCTTTCGCATCCTGCGTTACGATACTCGCGGCCACGGCCAGTCATCTTCCACGTCAGGGGCTTATACCATCGAAAGGTTGACCAAAGATTTAATTGGCCTTCTCGACCACTTGAAATTGTCTCGCGTTTATTTTTGTGGCTTGTCGATCGGCGGGCTCACTGGAATGTGTTTGGCAATCCACGCACCGGAACGTCTCCATAAGATTGTTCTCTGCAACACCGCCCTAAAGATAGGCACTCCCGACGCCTGGAGTGCCCGCATCGAAACCGTGAAGAAAAATGGCGTTCAGTCCATCGCTGCCGCAGCCATGGAGCGCTGGTTCACTCCATCTTTCCGGAGCCGTTTTCCGCAGATCGTCCGCGGTGCAGAAGAAATGCTGCTCAGCACTTGCAAAGAAGGTTACGTCGGTTGTTGTGCCGCCCTTCGCGACGCCGACTTCAGCATGGAGGGCACGACTAATTCCATTTCGTCTGTACGCCTCCCCACGCTGGTAGTGGCCGGCGCTCACGATCCCGTGGCCACTATCGCCGATGCCCACGCGATTGTAAATCGCATCCCAGGTGCGCAATACTTTGAACTGGACGCCGCCCACTTATCGAACATCGAAGACGCTGCCGCATTTACCATGGGCGTCGAACGTTTTCTGCTGGCGTAGAATTTGATAGAAACTGGCATCCGTCACAGGCCCAGCTCCCGAGGAGCGCATAGGCCTGGGACACAGTCCTGGCTTGAGTACGAACCAGACCACGCGGCAAAGACGCAACCGCCACAACCCTATGGACGATCACGAAAAATACGAAACCGGAATGTCAATCCGCCGCTCGGTCCTCGGTGACGCGTATGTCGACCGCACCCGGCTCACCGACTTCAACAGGGATTTCCAGGACTTACTCACTCGTTATGCCTGGGGCGAAATCTGGGCCCGTCCCGGCCTGCCGCGTCCCTCCCGGAGTCTGATCACGCTGGCGATGATGGTCGCCCTGAACCGCGCCGACGAATTTCGCATCCACGTCCGCGCCGCCTTGAACAACGGCGTCACCAGAGACGAAATAAAAGAAGTCCTACTCCAGACCGCGATCTACTGTGGTGTCCCGGCAGCCAACGCCGCCTTCCATGCTGCGGAAGATGTCTTCAACGAAATCGACGGGAAAAAATAAGCAACCATGCTGACCAACCGAAAAACCATCCACATCGAATGGGGAGATTGCGATCCCGCAGGCATCGTCTACTACCCGCGTTATTTGGAATATTTCGATAGTTGCACCGCCGCTCTCTTCGAGCACGCCGGCTTGCCCAAACACGAAATGTTCAAGACCCACGGCATTGCCGGCATTGCCATGGTCAACATGCGGGTAAAATTCCTCGCGCCTTCCCGCTTCGGCGAAAATGTCATCGTCGAATCTTCCATACCCGAGTGGCGAAACAGCAGCTTCGATGTCCTCCACAAATTGTTGAAAGAAGATGTCCTCGCGGTCGAGTGTCTCGAAACACGAGTATGGATTGTCCGCTCTGCCGACGATCCAGAAAAAATCGAGTCGCGCCCAGTCCCGCGCGAAGTCATAGAGCGATTTTCGTAATGCGACGGGGCCGTCGCGAAGCGAAAAGTTCGAGAAGGAGGTAATTTGGCAAGACTTGCCACTGCCACGAACGATTTGCCACCAACGCAGCTCCGGAGGAGCGACCAAGCTTAGCCTAGGACCAAAGTCCTGGGAAAAAAATAAAAGCAACACCACGCGCCCAAAGGCGCAACCGAAATCGCAGCCGAAAGCCGAAAGCCGAAAGCCCAATCATGCGGTCACGCACCCAAGTCGGAATCATCGGCGCCGGCCCCGCCGGACTCATGCTCTCGCACCTGCTTCACCTGAATGGAATCGATTCGGTACTCCTCGAATCTCGTAGCCGCCAACACTGCGAAGAACGCATCCGCGCCGGCGTGCTCGAGCAAGGCACCGTCGATCTCCTGAACGAAACCGGCGTCGGCGAACGCCTCAAACGCGAAGGCCTGGTCCACCACGGAATCGAGCTACACTTCGCCGGCCGCGGACACCGCATCGACTTCGGCGAATCCGGAATCACCATCTACGCTCAACACGAACTCATCAAAGACCTGATCAAAGCCCGCCTCGATGCCGCAGGGCAAGTCCTTTTTGATGTCGAAGACGTCAGCATTCACGATTTCGACACAACGAAACCGCGCATTCGCTTTCACAAAGACCATGAACTCGCCTGCGATTTCATCGCCGGATGCGACGGCTACCACGGCGTCTGCCGTCCCACAATCCCAGAAGGCGTTCTGACCACCTACGACAGAACTTACCCATTCGCCTGGCTAGGCATTCTCGCCGAAGCTCCGCCTTCATCGAAAGAACTGATCTACGCCTATCATGATCGCGGATTCGCCCTGCTAAGCATGCGCTCGCCGACTATCAGCCGGCTTTATCTCCAATGCACGCCCGACGAAGATCTCGCCAACTGGCCCGACGAAAGAATCTGGCACGAACTTCATACCCGTCTCCAATCCGATGAAGGCTGGAAACTCACTGAAGGCCCAATCCTCCAAAAAGGCATCACCGGAATGCGCAGCGTGGTGATCGAGCCCATGCAATATGGCCGATTATTTCTGGCCGGTGATGCGGCCCACATCGTCCCCCCAACGGGTGCCAAAGGATTGAACCTGGCAGTCGCGGATGTGCGCGTCCTGGCGCGCGCCTTGACTGAATTTTATTCTTCAGGCAAAACCGTTCTTCTGGATGTCTACTCAAAAACGTGTTTGCGCCGAGTCTGGAAAGTCCAACGCTTTTCCTGGTGGATGACCTCCATGCTCCACCGCTTCGCCGACGACAACCCATTCGACCAACGCCGCCAACTAGCCGAACTCGACTATGTAACCTCTTCCCGCGCCGCCTCGAAATCACTGGCCGAAAACTATGTAGGCCTACCCTTCGAAGATTGATCCAATGCTTTTCCTGTGTCGAACACAGAGGGACGCGCCTCGACGAATCCCCCAGCAATCTCTATCATGGACTCACCATCATTCTTAATTCATCGAGGTGATTCATGTCCGAACCTACTTATGAAGAATTAAAAGCCCGTTTAGCAGAATTAGAAAAACAACCTCGCCGCACCGGAAGCCTGGAATTCCGCGTCAGTGAAAAAGGTGGAGTCAGCATCTACGGCCTGGGCCGTTTTCCGGTCACGCTGTACTACGAACAGTGGAAGCGCTTGTTGGATGTTGCTGACAAACTCTCAGAATTCCTGGAAGAAAATAAAGCCAAACTAAAGCTAAAAGAACAATAACCAAGCCCCAAAGCCGAGAGCCCGATTTTCCGTGTCAGACGAAATCCTAACTCTTCCGCCGCCACCCGCCGATGCCCGCCTCGCCTATGGCACCGACCCCAATCAGTTCGGCGAGCTGCGTCTTCCCAAAGACACCAGCAAAGCCCCGTTTCCCGTGGTCATGAACATCCATGGCGGTTTCTGGCGAGCAAAGTACGATCTTGCGCATACCGGCCATCTGTGTGCGGCTCTCGCTGCGCAAGGCATGGCAACCTGGAATCTGGAATACCGCCGTGTCGGCAATCATGGCGGGGGATGGCCCGGCACCTTCGAAGATATCCGCTCCGGCTACCGATTTCTTTCCACTATCGCTAAAAAATACAATCTCAATCTGGCCAAGACTCTGGTCATGGGACACTCCGCCGGCGCGCAACTGGCTCTATGTCTGGCCGGTCACGAGCCTTCCATCAAACGCGCCGTCTCTTTAGCAGGCCTGGTCGATTTGCAGCAGGCCTTCGATCTACATCTCAGCGATAACGCCGTAGTTGAATTTCTGGGAGGCACTCCAACACAAGTTCCCGAGCACTATCACGAAGCCGATCCCATGCAACTCAAGGTCATAGCCACTCAATGGCTAATCCACGGCGCATCCGACGACATCGTCCCGCCAATTTTAAGCCGCGCCTACACCCAGCAAAAAAAGGGCCGCAGCGAAGACGTACACTACCTCGAAATCTCCACCGCCAGCCACTTCGACGTCATCGATCCCCACTCAACAGCTTGGCCAAAAGTAGAAGCCACAGTGCTGCATTTGCTGCAATAAAATTTAAAGTCCCTGTCATCCTGAGCGAAGAAGGGAGTGCGTGAAACGCAGTCCCTCCGCAGTCGAAGGACCCCTACAATCTCCCCAACTCCTTATGGGGTGCATGTCCAGGGTGCCCCGTCCTTCTCGCGGTGTATGCGAGAGGGCGGGGCTTTTGACTTTGATCTTTGGCAGATAGGGTTCTACGCGCAGTTCCTCAACACCAACGCTGAATTCTTCGATCCAAACGCAATGCAATTACAAACCGCATGTTCAATCGTCTTCATCCGCCCCACATCCGGCACATAATCAAGATCGCACTGCGCATCGACAGTCTCTAAATTGATCGTCGGTGGAATCTGTCCATGCTGCATCGCGACAATGGTAGCCGCCACCCCCGCCGCCCCACTAGCCCCCTGTGGATGCCCAATCTGCGACTTGATCGCCGACATCGGCACCCCAGCCGCATATTCCCCCAACGCCAGTTTCAGCGCCTGCGTTTCAATCCGATCATTCAACTGCGTAGATGTCCCATGCAGACTCACGAACTGAACATCCTGCGGCCCGATGCCGGCCTGCTTCATCGCCAATCCAATCGCCCGCGCCGGTTCTTCGCCGCATTCCTGCAGTCGCACCCGATGAAATGCCTCGCAGGTCGATCCATATCCCGCCACTTCCGCAAAGATCTTCGCGCCTCGCGCCCGGGCATGTTCGTATTCCTCGAGCACATACATCCAGGCGCCTTCACCGACAACAAACCCATCGCGGTCCGCCGAAAAAGGCCGCGATCCCCGCTCCGGCTGCTCATTCCACGAGTCCGTCAAAATCTTCATCAGGATAAATCCCTTCACGATCCCCAATGCGATCGGCGCATCCGCTCCACCGCTGAGTATCATGTCCAGCCGTCCAGATTGGATTTGCCGCATGCAATATCCAAACGCGTCGGTGGACGAAGTGCATCCGGTAGTGATCACATGACTCGCCCCGCGCAATCCAAAGCGCACGTTGAGTTCGCTCGACAATGTCCCCATCACTCCAGTCGGGACGCAAAACAAACTCATCTTTTTGTATTCCTGATGAAAAAATAAGCGGTACTGCTCTTCGGTGAATTCCTGCGATCCGCCACCCGAACCCATGATGATGCCAAAGCGCTGCCGTTCTTTGAGTGAAAGCTTTTCAGGCGCGATGCCCGCGGTCTGCAAGGCCTCAGTTGCGGCCGCAATCGCCAACGGCAACACTCGCGACACATGTTTACGCTCACGTTTATCCATCCAGGCCAGTTCATCGAAATTGCGGATCTCACCCGCAATCTGCACCGGCACTTCCGATGGATCAAAACGCGAAATCCTTTTCACCCCGCTGCGCCCCGCCAGAATCGCTTCGGAAAATGCAGCATTGCCAATGCCATTAGGACTAACGACGCCCATCCCGGTAATCACCACGCGCTTCTTCAAGCTATCCACCATGCACGCTGCCTCGTATCTCACAACTCCCAAGGGTTTTCCCTAAGGCCACGAATATAACAGCAAGTCGCACCGGATTTTGATTTCCCCAGTGAAACTCTATGCCCTCTGCGGTAAATCCTAAACTTCAATAGCCGCTACAAAACTGAAAATGCATGCCGTCTCTCGTGGTCCCAGTCCAATCCCCGCCCCACTCAAACCCAGCCGCTCGAAAGACTTCAATCACCCCAGCATCCATGTCACCGGCGGAACCCTGCTGGTTGCTCTGAGGATTCAAATCCACAGCAATGCCCCAACAGTGAGTCGAAAGCTTGGTGCCGGTTCTCTCCGGACGAAATGCAAAGCATCCGCCAAAGCTGGTTAACTTATTCTGCAACCCAGCGCTGACAATCTTTGCGAATACATCCACAAAAACCCCACCTAACAGTTTATGACAACTGAAATGCGTGATTGTCTTCGACTCGTCAAAAGAAAGAATCAGTGGAAAGGGAAGCGCGACCAATGCCAAAGATTCACTCTGCCATCGCGGATCCAACGTCCCGTCGTGAAGAATATATTTTCGAACATCCCCGAACGTCGCCGCAATCTGTTCCAACCCTTTAGGTGCATCAACCATAATCCCTCCCAAACTTGTGTGGGACGCTACCCACATCTGTCCAGCCGATGCGAAGGCGCTGGCTATCTGCATTTCCGCCCATTGCCTTATAATCGTGATTCTCGCGAAAGAGGAACTTTTGGCTTACGACGACCTACGCGACTGGATCGCCGCTCTCGACCGTGCCGGTGAACTAAAAAAAATCCGCACCGAAGTCGACCCCATCCTAGAAATCACCGAAATCGCCGACCGCGTCTCGAAAGGACGCGACCGCAAGGGCAACGCCGGCGGCCCGGCGCTGCTGTTTCAAAACATAAAAGGCCATCCCGGCTCGCAAGTACTCATCAATCAATTTGGATCAGCCCTGCGCATGAACCTCGCGCTCGAAGTCGATTCGCTCGATGAAGTGGCCGACCGCATTCGTCACTTCATGGACGTCAAATCTCCCCAGGGTTTTCTCGACAAAGTAAAAATGCTTCCCATGCTGGCGGAGATGGGAAAGTTCTTTCCCAAGACAGTCTCCACCGGAGCGTGCAAGGAAGTGATCAAGCGCGATAACTTTTCGCTCTTAGATTTCCCGATCCTTCAATGCTGGCCCAAAGACGGCGGACGCTTCATCACCTTCCCCTGCGTAGTCACGCGCGATCCGAAAACCGGCAAGCGCAACGTCGGCATGTATCGCATGCAGGTCTACGACGAACGCACGACCGGGATGCATTGGCAACGGCAAAAAGTCGGTGCCGAGCATTACCGTGAAGCGTTGCGAGCGGCCGCGGCGGGCGGCGATCCCGCAAGATCGGCTGCTGCCGTAGACATCATGGCGCGTTCTTCGGGAGGATCGATACTCGTTGAAGGCGACCGCCCAAGCGGCAAAATGGAAGTTGCCGTCGCCATTGGCACTGATCCCGCTCTAACCTTTGCGGCCATCGTTCCCGCGCCCCCGGATGTCGAGGAATACCTCATCGCCGGATTTCTTCGTCAGAAGCCGGTTGAGCTGGTGAAATGCGAAACTGTCGATCTCGAAGTGCCCGCGAATGCGGAAATCATTCTCGAAGGCCACGTTCATCTCGACGAACTTCGCACCGAAGGCCCATTTGGCGATCACACCGGTTTCTACTCACTCGAAGATCTCTATCCTGTTTTTCATGTCAGCTGCATCACTCATCGCAAAAATCCGATCTACTCGACCACCGTTGTCGGCAAACCGCCGCAGGAAGATGCTTACATGGGCAAAGCGGTCGAGCGTATTTTTCTGCCGCTGATGAAACTCACCATCCCCGAGATAGTCGACATCAACCTTCCCGTCGAAGGCGTCTTTCACAACCTGATGCTGGTTTCCATCAAGAAGTCATATCCGGGACAGGCTCGCAAAGTGATGAGCGCCGTCTGGTCGCTCGGACAGGCCATGTTCACCAAATGCATCATCGTCGTCGACGAAGATGTGAATGTGCAGGATGTCGGCGAAGTCACGCTCAAGGCCCTCAACCACATCGATCCCGAACGTGACATTCAATTCACCCTCGGCCCCGTCGATTCGCTCGACCACGCATCGCGCCTGCCCAACTACGGATCGAAAATGGGCATCGACGCCACTCGCAAATGGCCCAGCGAAGGATTCAATCGTCCCTGGCCCGATGAAATCGTCATGGACGCAAAGACCAAGGTGCTAGTCGACAAGAAATGGAAAGAACTCGGTCTGGATTAAGCTTTCTTCGAGCTGCCAACCCGGTTCCCTTAAGTGCCAAATACAACCCTTTTGAGTGCCACACCCGCCCCCTTGTCATTCCGAGCGCAGGTTTATCGCGCGAGGAATCTGCTTTTCCTCGCTGGCGGCAGAAAGCAGATTCCTCGGTGCTGCGTTTCTCGGAATGACAAGATTCCAGTAAAGCGCCGTCTCACTTCTCATTCTTCGCCAGCCGAATGCGTTCCTCCGATGTCATCAATCCCCAGGCTTCGCGGTATTTTTCGTAAGGCCCACTCTTGTCGCCCGAGGGATGAAGCCGCAAACTTCGATAGGGGACGAACGACTTCACCGGGATCACATACCACGCGTTCTCCTGCACGACATAAGCTACGAGTATGTCGATTTCTTCCGGCGTGTATGAAAAGAAGCCGGAATTTGTGCTCCCATAGGCGTTGATCCGATAACCTTTTGTGCCCGTGCTATAAGTCGACTTGACCTGCACCCGCCAGAGCCGCTCACCCGAGTCGAGAATAAAGTCGTAGCGGCAGCTATCGCCATATGGTTTTGCCACCCCAAATCCGAGGCTGGCGGCTTTATGCATGAAGTTCAGCTCCGCCAGTTCTCCACGCCGCTTGGATTGGTTGCTGGGCAACGTGGTTTTTCCTCGCGGTCCTGTGGGTGGCCCGACCGAAACACTTTTGTGTTTTTCCATTGCCGAGTAGAAAAGGCGCAAACGCAAAGGCCGGCGCCAGATCTTTTCCTTTGTGGTCGAAATTTGCCCGTCGGCCACAAACGAATTGCACGCCGGTGAGCGCGCACCGAAACAGGCCGATGGCCGCGCTTGCAAAGCAGAAAATGAAATTACTTTATAGTTATAGGATATCAATCCGGATATGCTAAAAGGGACATCCTGTGCCAAACTATTTCACCAGTGCAATGAATAGTTTGCGGCCGATTGGCCTGTGTCAGGGGATTGACAGCATCTGGCCCCGAAAACGAATGGTGGACCCGGAGAGGCTCGAACTCCCAACCCCTGCGTTCGAAGCGCAGTGCTCTATCCAGTTGAGCTACGGGTCCAGTTAGATCATTTTAGCGTACCGGCACCACCGGCAGATCGATAAAGCTGGCTGCCCCCGTCGCGTGATAAACCCGCTGCGTCGCTTTTACGTAATCTCCCGGCTTTGCCAGAAAAACGTTGGACACGAAAGTTTGCGGATTCCGGTCGTACAGCGGAAACAGAGTCGACTGGACTTGCACCATGATCCTGTGTCCGGGTAGGAAGACATGGTTCGCGGTCGGCAGAATAAATTTGTAGGTCAACGGCGTGTTCGCGGGAATTGGCTTGGGAGTCTCGAAACTTTCACGATAGCGGCCTCGGAAAATGTCGATGGAAATGCCCAATTCGTATCCACCCATCTCTCGCTGGCTCGGCACTTCATCGGGGTAGACATCGATTAACTTCACCGCCCAGTCGCTGTCGCTGCCGCTGGTGGAAGCGACGAGGTTGACGACCGGAGCGCCACTGATACGCAGAGCTTCGGTAAGCGTCGGCGTGACATACGACAAGACATCCGGCCGTCCGTCGACGAAGCGTTGATCGGTGACCAGCCAGCGGGTCCAGGCGTCATGATTGGAAAAAACAATCGGCCGTGGTAAGTAGGGCACCGGCTTGGCGGGATCCGAGATGTATTCGTCATAAGCTGATGTTTTGCCATCGCTGTTTGCCGGCGCAGTGAAGGACAAGCCAAATCCGGATGTGAAATAAAGCGGTTTGGATTTTTCCGCACAGCCACTCTCACATGCGAGCGGCCAGGATTTCAGGCGGTCCCAGTGGTTCTCGCCGGTGTTATAGATGAGCACCGGAGGCGTGTCAGCCTTGGGCGCGCCGTCCTTCAGATACTGATCGAAGAAAGGCTTGAGCACGTCGCGGCGAAATTGCAGCGCGGTATCGCCGTCCCATTTCAACGGACCCAGCGAAGAGCCGTCATAGTTCACGCCACTGTGCCGCCATGGACCCATTACCAGAAAATTCATGTTGTTCGCGGTGTCTTTGGATTCGGTTGCCAAATACGAGTGGATGGCCCCCCACATGTCTTCCTGATCCCATAATCCCTGGATCCACATGGTGGGGACTTTCATGGGTTGCGCAGCCATGATTTTGTCGAGCGCCTGAGCCTGCCAGAATGAATCGTAGGCTGGATGTTCAAGAGTCTTGCGCCACCAGGGTAGTTGCTCGAGGCCCGCCGCGTGGGCGAAGTCTCCGGCCGAACCGGCACGAAGGAAATTTTCGTAATCGTCATAGCCCGTACGGGGGACCGTGTGGCCATCCCCTCGCCGTATGGTCTGGCCTGTGAAGTAGTCAAAGTTGGTCTGCCGAAAAGCCCCGAAGTGAAACCAGTCATCGCCCATCCAGCCGTCGACCATCGGACTCATGGGCGCGGCAACTTTCAATGCCGGATGCGGATTGACCAGGGCCATCACCACCGTGAAGCCCTCATATGAACTTCCGAGCATGCCAACCTTACCGTTAGACTCGGGAATATTTTTTACCAGCCAGTCGATGGTGTCGTAGGCATCGGTGGAGTGGTCGGTGCTGGTCGAATTCAGAGGTCCGCGCAACGGTCGGGTCATCAGGTAGTCGCCTTCCGAGCCATATTTGCCGCGGACATCCTGAAAAACGCGAATGTAGCCATCATTTACAAACACTTCATCGCCCTGGGGCAAAGTAGCCAGCATGTCCGGCGACTGGAGGCGCTCGGCGCGTTTCCACGCATCGTAAGGCGTACGTGTCAGGATGATGGGAGCATGCGTGGCTCCACGCGGCACCACGATGACGGTGTGCAATTTCACCCCGTCCCGCATCGGGATCATGACTTCACTCTTGACGTAATCGTATGCGGCGGTCGGCGCTTGATAGTTGGCGGGAACGTCAGGGGTGAGCGGCGAGGTTTGAGCCTGGAGCGCAAAAGTGAAAAAAAGAACAAGCAATGCGATCAACGAACATCGCACGAACGAACTGATCATGCCGGGTACCTCGAAGATGGACTTAACACCTGAGCAAAGCTCCGCTCGCCTTCCTGCCACAAGATTTTTAATTGTACAAGGGATGCGATCTCGAGATGGTGATCGGAGAACCGGGGCGAAAAAAGAAATCGACGAAACGTCCCCTTTCCGAGGCCCGCCCGTGGGGTGGATAGCAGGCAATCGGAAAGAGGACAACTATGCGAACACTTTATCCGGGATTCGTGACAGCAGTATTTCGAAAATTAAATTTGTTACGAATTCAGGAACAAGGCATAAGGGAAAAATCAATGTGACATGATTCGCGTCCTCAGCCAGCCAACTGCTTGGGCCGTCTTGGAATCGAATTTGGCGACAAGAATCCTCGCTCCATCGGATGTTGTCTTGAGTGCCGCAATGAGTGAAACGTCCCTCGCGCGAACCCGGTTGGACGCGGAGATCGAGGAACTAGCCAAACAGCAGGATGCCGCAATCGAGGATGCAACTTTCCTCGAGAGGCTCAATCCGGAGCGGGACGCCGAGTATCAGGAGCGCCGCAGACGATTGCAATTGCTGCGTTCCCGGCGAAGTGAGTTGGATGGGGAAACCTAGGACTTCCGAACGATCCTTAACTTGAAGTTGCGCGGGGCGAGAGACCAGGGCCCTCACCCGCCTGAAGTGCGCCGAATCTTCGGGATGACCTGGATATATTTTTAAAGTTTGGAAACTAAGACACGTCCGGTCGATGTCGAGGCTGCCGGAATGAGACCTTTCCGGTATACTAACCAGTCATGCCAGTGCTCAAAGACATTGCTGCTATCGCCAAGGGAATGAGCATCACCTTCATGGAGATGTTCCAGCCGACCCAGGTAGAAAACTATCCTGATGGAAAAGGGCCGCTTAAAGGCGCCCAGTTTCAGGAGCGCTTTCGCGGGATGCACGTGTTGCAGCGCGACGAGAACGGGCTGGAAAAATGTGTCGCCTGTTTTCTCTGCGCGGCCAATTGCCCTTCGAATTGCATTTATATCGAAGCCGCTGAGAACACGGAAGAGAAGCGGGTGAGCGGCGCGGAGCGCTACGCCAAGGTCTACAATATCGATTACAACCGCTGCATTTTCTGCGGATATTGCGTGGAAGCCTGCCCCACGGATGCGATCACGCATGGTCACGGTTTCGAGCTGGCCACGTTCAATGCCAGCAATTTGGTTTATCGTAAAGAACAGATGCTGGCCGCTCTGCCAGCACATATGGGAGCGAACGCCGTGTTCAATCAGGCAGATGCGGATACGGGGACGGCTTCGCTGCCGGTGCCGGGAATTTAGGAATTCTGCCCCTTGGCCCCGGATCTTCGCAGATTCACGCGGATTAAGACCGCGGAATTGGCCGAGCAAGCCTCAAGCAGGGAATCCAGCTAACGGCTAAGAGCCGAAGACCAATCACCAACGGCCGATTTTCTCGCATCCAATCATTCAGGGAAGTTTGCGGAATATGAAGATTCGTTGGTTATTGCCGATCTTGCTATGCAGTTTGCCTGTTTTTGCCGATAAGAATCGGCGGGAAGCAGAAAAAGTTGTGACTGAAATTCAGGCCGCTCTGAAGCGAGTGGGGAGTGTGAATCAGGCTTCGGCAGGGCATCGCGATGACAAGAGTTGCAGCGTCTCCTGGACGGAGAGCGTGCTGGTGACCGACAACCTGGGATGCAAGGTCGCGATCTCGCAGTCTGGAAGCAACGTGCAGATTTGCACCAGAGACGGCACGGCCGACAAGACGATCGTATCCAACGAATGGGACAACAAAGTTAGCTTTGATCTGGCAGCGTTGAAGAGTTCCTCGGTCGCATTGAAAGAGAAAAGGAACGAGACGCTGAACGATTTTCCGAATATCAGCACCGGAAAGATATATGAGCTTTCTCTTTCGTCGAAACGGCAGGAGAGATTGATTTCGTGGTCGTCGAAGCTGAAATACGTAAGCCGCAACGCAAAATCTTTGGTTGGCCCCGGAGACGTAAGGACGGACCACCAGGAAGGTGTATGGGACAGGTTTGCGTTTTCGGTAAACAACGAAGCCGAAGGCCAGCGTCTCGTGCAAGAGTTTTCGCAGGCCATGGACTTGTGTTCCAGCGGCAAGAAGTAAAACGGCTATTTGGATTCGATGGCGCTGCCAGACGCGGACTTCGGCCAGCGGTGACGATTTGGTAGTGGGTCCAGGCCGGTGTGCAGCATACGTTCCCGGGCCAGGGATTCCTCCAGGGCGGCGGATTTGGTGTTCAGGGCCTCCTGTATTTCAAGAATTCGGCGACCCAGACGCACTCGCGCCCGCAGCTCTTCGGCTTCAAATGGTTTGGTAACGTAGTCGTCCGCGCCGGCCCGCAGTCCGGCCACAACATCAGCGGCGCTGTTTCTTGCGGTTAATAGAATCGTGTAGATGCCGGCCGTTGCCGGATGGGCGCGAAGTTCACGGCAGACCTGCGGACCGCTCATGCCAGGCATCACCCAGTCGAGAAGTGCCATCTGGGGATGATCGTCCTGTTGCAGTTGCGCCCATGCGGCGTTGCCGTCTTCCGCCACCACGATTTCGAACTCGGACGTCAGCAATTGCTCCAGAGTGCGACGGAAAAGCGGGTCATCTTCGGCAATCAGGATTCTCAAGGGTCACCTTTCAGTTCTTACTCATCGCTAGTCGCGTGGCGAAAAGCTGGGAGCGCAATAATGCGGTCAATTCAGAAGTCTCCAGGAATGCCGATTGGTTTGCGATGACCGCTAACCGGCGTGCAGTTTCGCAGACATCCCCGGCTCCCATATAGTCCAATTGCTCCTGTAAATCTGTGGCAGATTGATGCAGCAACTCGGGCTTACATTCCACCAGGGCGCGGTCGATCTCGGCCAGAAGGCGGGAGTTCTCACTGGTAAAGATCGCGATCAACTCAGCCAACAGGTTTTCATCCCCGCCAACCCGCTCCAAAGCCTTCAGCCGCGTCCACTTGGGCGGGGATGTGGGCGATTGCAGGGACTCGGGATTGGTGAAGGCCAAAAGAGCGATCTGAATTTGCCCAGAGTTGGCCGGTTTCGCCATGTACGAGTCCATGCCTACGGTCAAACAACGCTCGCGTTCGCTACTATTCCGCAGAGCGGTCATGGCAATAATGGGTACTCGATTGTCGAACGAGTTTTCGTGATGGCGAATGGCGGCGGTAGCAGCAAAACCGTCCAATTTCGGCAGTGCCAGGCCCATGAAAATCAAATCAAAATGCTCGCTGGTAAATCTTGCCAGTGCTTGTTTGCCATCGCCGGCAAAGACCACGGCCATGCCCATTTGATTCAACGTGTAGGCCATCTGCTTCCGAACGCTGACATCGCTTTCAGCCACCAGAATTCGTAATTGGCAGAAGGGAAATGTCATCTATTGAAGTATCGTGCGGAACTCAGCAAAGCTTTAGACGGCTCTGCGACGCAGAAGAGTATGCAAAGTATTTCCCATTACGGGAAAGAATCACGGAAAACAATGCGTATGGCTCATAGTGGCTATAGCGCTCCCCGCCGAACTGTGGAACGATAACGACACAGCAACAAAAGGTTTTCCCCCCTAGGTTCGATGCCCGGTCTGGTTGGTAGGAGAGCAATTTGAATCATTCAGCGGAGCGGACGCGCCGCCGCGGCCCGAAGCGACGCAGCTATGGCGTCAAACGCACCGTCAGTGCGTTATCGCTGCTCGGCCTGATCGCCTTCCTCGGTTGGTCAGTTATTCTGCGCTATTCCGAACCTTCGTCGTCAACACAGATCGCTCCGAGTTCCGGATGGACGTTCGCCAGTGCGAACCGGACTCTGGTTACTGGGACTCAGCCGGCATTCCCGTCTGAAGTTTTTGGCCCATCAGCACGAGCTGTGTATCGATATTCGGTTGTTCCGGGCGGAGTGCAGACGGCAGATGAACTGCGCCAAGCCAGCCAGCATGATCCCGTCGTCGCCACACACTATGCGGACTTTGACTTTCGCAAGGCGTGGGTGGTTCGAGTCAAAGAGCCGAAGCTGGTTTATCTGTCTTATCGGATCGGCGACGAGATTTTCTGGACTAAGAAGCGGCTAAGCCTTCACGCAGGCGAGACATTAATCACCGATGGCCGGACCACCGCCCGGGGACGTTGCGGAAATCAAGTATCGGGAGCATTGCACATGAGGACTTCGCCTGCGGAGCCGTCTGTGGAGGCACTCGATCAACTGGTCGCGATACCTGCGGCACGGCCGATTCCGTTTGAATCTGCGTTGGTCCCCACGGGATTTGCGACTGCGGGCCTTCCCCCGGGAATTGGGACTAAAAGTTTTTCGCCTGGCGGGGGCCTTCCACCCGGATTGATTGTCACTCCTCCGGTCAATGTTGGTGGAGGCGGTGGATGTGTGCCAAAGCCGGGCTTGCCTTGTCACTCTTCTCCAACTCCTCCAGTGATAACGCCTCCTGTCAACATGGCAGAGCCGGGTGAACCGTCGCTGCTGGGATCGATGGTGCTGTTCTGGGCCGGTATTGCAGGAGTGTATTTACACAGGCGGACGATGAGATTGAAATTTGAGAATTTGAAGTAAGAAGTGCCGCAAAGAACGCTAAGACCTGCCAGAAAAACTGCTCGCAGCTTGAGATGGTGTGTTAATAGTGCGTTGAAAGCCCGGATGGCCGGAAGCGAACTGGCCTACGATTCGTTTTCACGAATGGCCACCAGGAACCGGGTGAGAGCATTGTACGAGCTTACGCACAAAACATTTCAGTGCAGTCTTAGGGCACTACTCAGCTCAAACTAAGGTTGCGCGAGACATCCTCTCTCCTTTAAGCTCACCAAGCTCGACTCTTTACCGGGTGTTACGCTTCGGAGGAATTCTTCACGTGCGTTGTTTTCCGCTTCTAGCCTGCTGCTTTTTTATAAATTTTTCGTCCCTTTTTCATTTTGCAGATGCTCAGGCGATCCGCCTGGCGGTGGACTTGACGGACGCGCCACGCAATATCTTTCATGCGCAACTCATGATTCCGGTGAGGCCGGGCCCGTTCACCTTGGTGTATCCGGAATGGATTCCTGGCAACCACCGGCCCAGCGGGCCAATCGCAAATCTGACCGGATTGGTGATCAAAGCCGGCGGCCAGACTTTAGCCTGGAACCGTGATCCGGTCGATATGTATGCGTTCCATGTGGATGTCCCGTCGGGCGTGAGTGAGCTCGAAGTTTCTCTCGATGACATCACATCGAGTGGAAGCGCGGGGGCGAGTGGAGGTGCGGCGTCGGCGAATGTACTGGATTTGAATTGGAACCAGGTGGTGCTCTATCCGCAAGGAGAGAGTTCGGATGATGTGCAATTCACACCTTCCGTCCATTTGCCGGAGGGATGGAAGTTTGGCACGGCGCTTTCAGTCGCAACGGCGTCGGGAAGCGATGTCGAGTTTCGTGCCGTTTCGCTGACCACGCTGGTCGATTCGCCGCTTATCGCCGGCGATCATTACCGTCAAATCGCTCTCACCAAGCCGGGAGAGATTCCCGTCCACGTAATGGACCTGGTCAGCGAAAGCGAAGCTGGGCTGGCGATGACTCCGCAGGATCAGGATGCCTACAAAAAGCTGGTTGCGGAGTCCGGAGTTCTGTTTGGGGCCCGTCACTACACGCAGTATCACTTTCTGTATACGTTGAGCGATGAAGTCGGCGGTCACGGGCTGGAGCATCACGAGTCAAACGACAGTGCATCGGAAGAACGCACGCTCATCGATCCCGAGCAACATCTCGAAAACGCGGGATTGCTGCCGCACGAGTTCGTGCATTCGTGGAACGGCAAATACCGCCGCCCTGCGGGATTGGCCACGCGCAATTATCAGGATCCCATGGTTGGCGATCTACTGTGGGTCTACGAAGGATTGACGGAATATCTGGGCGACGTGTTGACGGCGCGTTCCGGGCTTTGGTCACCTCAGCAGTATCGCGAGGCTCTCGCGGAAACGGCGGCAATGCTCGACCATCGTGCGGGACGAACCTGGCGGCCGCTAGAGGATACGGCACGATCGGTGCAGATTTTGCGTCTCGGTGGCCCGGGTTGGGCTAGCTGGCGTCGTGGCCTCGACTACTATCCCGAGGGGGAGCTGATCTGGCTGGAGGTCGATACGACGATCCGGCAGCAATCCCACGGCAAGAAATCGTTGGATGATTTTTGCCGGCTATTTCATGGCGGACAAAGTGGGCCACCGAAAGTTGTCCCATATACCTTCGATGACGTAGTGCGAGCGCTGAATGAGGTGACACCCTACGATTGGGCAGCCTTGCTAAGGGACCGCATTCACTCCACGGCGGCGCATGCGCCCCTTGGTGGCATCGAGCGTGGCGGATGGAAATTGGTATATGACGACAAGCCAAATGCCTTTATTCATGCCGGTGAGGTGCTAGGGAAGGACTTTAGCGTGTATTTTTCCTTGGGCTTTGTGGTCAAAGAATCCGGCGAGCTTCAGGATGTCGTGCCCAATTCCCCGGCTTACTTGGCGGGAATTGGACCGGGAATGAAATTGGTTGCTGTAAATGAAAAGAAATGGTCGAAGGCTGGTTTGAAAGATGCGCTGCGGGCCGCGCAAGGAAATGATCAGCCCATTGAGCTGCTAATCGAGAATGCAAAGGTCTTCAAGACTTATTCGGTTTCCTATCACGACGGAGAGAAAAATCCGCATCTGATACGGTCGGACGGGGCGGACATTCTTGGGGAAATCCTGAAACCATTGACCAAATAACGTAGGGCGGACAATCCTGTCCGCCTGATGTCAGCTGGCCTTTGCCCGACTGATCCCCTTTTGGTACGGATTTTGGTACTACAACCGAAGTTTCTGATCGCGGGCGGGGAAGGCTGCTAAAATCCAAGCTTAATCAAAATGCAAACATTTTTTCATAAGGGTCTGGCCTTCGCCTGTCTTGCGAGCAGCCTCTGCGTCGTTTGTATTGGCGCGGCGGCGCAAGTCACCGGCAAATCGGGGGCGACCATTCGTGCGGTGACGGTCCTCGATTCCAAGAATGGGGTTGGCAAAGACGACGATTTGGAATTGCAGATTACGACCAGCCAGCCTGTCACGCCCGAAGCGCAGATCGTGGTCGGTCCCTACCGGCTGGTCATCGATTTTCCCAACTCTTCGCCCGGCAGTGAGTTGCGTAATCTTCTGGTGAACCGCGGAGACGTCAAGGGTGTTCGTGTCGGGCTGTTCGCCAGAAATCCTCCCATCACGCGGATCGTCCTGGACCTCAAAGCGCCGATTGTTTACCAGATTTCTCCTTCCGGACAGAATGTAATTTTCAAGTTGAGCTCGGCGACCCGGGCCGCTGCCATCCCATCGAATGTGCCGGATGCCGTCATTCCGGTCGCGGCTGTCGCTCCTCCTCCGCCGCGCGTGGAAGTCCATTTCAATCGTGGACTCATGAGCATTCATGCCGATAAGGCCACGCTCGCCGAAGTGCTGGTCGAAGTCCGCCGCCAGACGGGGGCTGAAATTCAGATTCCCCCCGGCGCCGACCAGGAACAGGTTTTCTCCGACCTGGGTCCGGCGTCAGCCCGCGAAGTGATGACAGCTTTGCTGAACGGTTCGCGATTCAACTTTGTGGTGGTGGGTTCAGAGAGCGATCCCGATGGACTGCGAACTTTGATTTTGACTCCCAAGGTCGGCGGTGGAATATCCATGCCAGCCGAATCTTCGGCGCAGGAGTCTGCGCCCGCACAACAATTCCCCAACACCACGCAGCCGGAGGCTCGTCAGGAAATGCGGCGGCCACCCGATCCGGCCATTCAACCCCAAATGCCCGTCGAACAGGAAGAACCCGCCGACGACACCCCACCTCCCGGCCCGCAGCAGATGTGATGTGGGAACTATGGAGTTATCAGGCGAACGGGAACCGGCGAAACACCGCTGCCGGACACGGCGTTTCCTGAAGAGTTAGGGCACCCAGACACGTTCAATATGAATGCTGAAAAGCTTCCGCTCGTGGCTGCTGGAGGAGGTTGCGTTTCAACAATTCCAAGCTGCATGAATCCTACGACCGTGGTGCGACGATTGCAACCGCCGCCATTGCATAGGGCTAGCTTGTTGCCGCCTCCAGTCACGCGGTTATAGAGTGGAACGGTGACAACAGAGTCGCTGCGGCTGATATTCACGGTTCCCCGCAATGTCGGGTTGGGATTTCCGGTGCCGCCCGTGAAAGTTATTGGCCGGCCGTTTGCGACATAGGTGAGAGCGTCCTGGGTATCGACGCCCCCCGGGGCCGTGCTGTGAATCAGGCACTGCGTTCCCTCCGTGGCGGGCAATTCGCGATTATCGTTGTTCGCGTTTTCTATGGTGAGGTTGTCGCCCGGGCCGACTGGATCGCCACACTTCACCCTGTACTGGCTCGTGCAGGCGATATTATCTAAATAGTCGAGGGTAGTGACTTGGGCACAAGAAAGCGCCGTGGTTGAGGGGCAAACCGGAGCCGGTGTGACGGGGACGTCTAGTGGATAATATTGGAGTTTTCCGGCAGCAAGGGCCGGGTTTGTTCCCTGCGGGACTTTACTGATGACGATGGGTACATTCGTCGCGATGAAGTTTCCATTATTCTGGATAGTGCCATCCACTGGATCGACGAACGAAGAGTCACCAGTGCAGTTCGGACTCGGGTTGGTTGTATTTGACGGATCGCAGTTCGGGATCAACCAAGGTTTCACCGCCAGGCTCACCGGCGCAGTTTGTCCAGAGGGATTGTAAGCCTCGGCAATTGCAGTTGCGTTTACGGTATTCGAGGTCCGTCCCCAGATTCTGGCAAAGAATATTGGCAGCCCCGTACGGTTTACAACCACGTTTACTTGCGGGTTTAATAATCCGTTTGGATACCCACAGGTAATGGTGACAGTCGAAACCTGGCCGCCAACCGTATTCTGTTGGGCGATAGCCTGGGCCTGAGTTTGCGCTGCCGTGCAGGCATCCGCCGATGCCACCGGCGGAGCACCACCTTGGACGGAGGTAAATCCGGAACTGGCAAACATCCTGGCCGCCGAGATGGCGGCGGCGTTGGCGACTCGCTGCGCCTCACTACGGGCCACATATAAAGTCACTACATCAATTGCCAGAGCAGCCATCGCCAGAAGCGCGATCAAAGCAATGGACACGAGAATGATCGTTTGGCCTTGTTCCTTCTTTTTACGCGCGGATTGAATTTTCATGCGCATGATTTTACCGCCTCAGTTCTGGTTCTGCATGACCGAAACCGACTTGAGCTGCGAAGTGGTGGGATAATTTGCCGAAGGATTCAAAAGCCGCGCCACACCATTGAAATCGAAACTCCATTTGTAGGGATAAATCAAAGTCACCCGCGTGGCTTCAATGGTATAGGGCGTTTGAAATGGTGGATTGGGAAGCGCCACCGCTGGCAGAACCAATCCGCGCTCGATTTGAAGCGACATCGTGCCCGTGCATGCGCCAGGAGTGAATGTCCACGATAGCGTGCCGGAAACAGCCCCCGCCGCTGTGGCCAAGCCGCAATCCGGTACCCGATTGGTCACCAGCTCGTTGTCCACCGCATCGCGCAGCGCACAAATCGACGCCGGAGCGCCGCAGATTCCAATCGTGGAGAGATCGCTGCTGGGCTGAGCTGAACCAATCCTGGCGCCGACGGCCGCCCCGTTTACGATTGTCTGCTTCAAATTAAAACCGGTGCCGAAATCGAAAATCCCCACAACCAACACCACCAGCAGTGGCAAGATGATGGCGAACTCGACGATCTGGGCGCCTTCATCTGATGAAAAAACTTCTGGCACAGAGCGGAGCACTAATCCTCCACCCGGGCTTCGCCGGCCGCCGGGATCGCAATCAACTGGAAGCTGGTTGTGAAGGGAAAAGCAAACTTGAATTTGAAACTGACCATGCTTCCACACGCTGCCGGAGGGTTCGTCGGTGTTGTCGCACAGGTTTGCGCGGTGGTCGGATTATTCAGCAAAACCCCGCGGCATATCAGAACATTGTTGACCAGGGCATCACATGCGCCGGGCGGAAGGACCGCATACGCAGGGGGAGTGTAAGGCATGATTTGGCCCACGTCCAGATTGTCGGCTTTCAGGATCGAAGTGATTTGGGCAACTACGGCGGCATCGGTCTGCGGGAGATTCGTGCACGTGGCGCAGGTCGAAGTCGCCGCCACTCTCGCGCCTTCAGCTGCGGCGTGGGTCACGGTCGCATATACGTTGTAAGCTCGTCCAAACCAGAAAATCGCCAACAGAATCAGAAAAGCGATCGGAAGCACGACCGCAGCCTCGGCAATTTCCTGCCCCGAGGTTTCTTGGAGCAGACGTTTTGTGATGCGGCGAAGCATATTATTTCGGCAGCACCCCGAACTAGAGCTCATTCTGATCGAAAGCGCTGACGCGCGTGATCGAACTATCCAACTTAACTGCAGCGCTAAAGCGACTCATCCACCCAAACGCCAAAGGTTAGGAGCTAAAAGCCAACCGCCAACGGCTAAAAGCCGTTCACCCATATCTGCCTGACCGTATAAAGCACCACGGCAACGGCCACAGCCACTCCGAATGGTACCTTCACTGCCTCTGGATTATCCAGTGTGAGCTCTGGTCCGGGCAGATGAAAAGTAAAAACCGCCGCAAACATGCGGCCAAAATTGCGCAGGGTCTGAAGCACCCGCCTCTTTTGGATAATCATCGCGATTGCCATCGCGCCATTCACCAGAACCGATACCAGCAACACCATAGGTAGATGGCGAAGTCCTACACATGCTCCTAATGCGCCTACCAGCTTCCAATCTCCCGCACCCAGGACCCTGATTATCACGAAGGGTAGCAGCAGCGCCAACCCTAATCCAGCCCCCAGAAGCGAATCTTTGGTACCTGGCCAGCCTGCGGCCAGGGCGTTGGCGGCAATCCCGACCAGCAGAGCGGGAACGGTCAGCCAGTTGGGGATCTTTCGGGTTTGCCAATCGGTATAGCCTGCGGCGAGGGCTAACGTAGTGGCCGCAACCCAGGGGGCTTCGCTTAGATATGAAGGCATTCTGCTTGGCGGATTCTCACATAGGGGTCTGGGTAAGTCAATGTTTTGGAGGGTGTTAGGTAAGTATGGAGCGATACTACTTCGACCCGGTCGATATCCCCTTTGTCATTTTGAAGCGGAGCCAGAAATCTGCTTTTTTCCTGAATGCCGGTGGAAAGCAGATTCCTCGGCGCGGCGCTTCCTGGAATGGCAAGACTTGCGTCAATGACAAAGCCCCGCCTTTCGCAAATAACGCGAGAAGGACGGGGCACGCTCAGAGTGTTCTTAGCGGTTGGTTAGTGCGCTGGCGCTGGTTCGTTGTGCCACTACTTTTCTCGCACTTTCGGCGAGCTGTTTAGCTTGGGGCAGGAGATCAAGCGCTTTCACTACTTCCGGATCCCCTTCGGCTCGTACTTTCAAGCCTTCTTCCTGGCCGAATGAATCAACGAAAATCTCTGTCTTGATATTGTTCCGCACCCAGTCGTTGTCCTGCATCAACTCGGCTTCGGTGTAGGGAATTTTTTCGCTGTCGAGGAACTTGCGGAACTCCGCCAGAGTATTGTCGTCCACTTCGAAGCTCTTGGCAGGATGATGGGTCACAACATAATGTTGCGCGAAATTGAAAAATGCGTAGTGCTGCAAAAGCGTGTCCTGGAAATGATTGCTTTTGGGGGTTTCAATCTTCACGTCCGGAGTGATGCCGCCGCCGCCGTAAACTGTGCGGCCGCTGTCTGTAAGCTTCACTTCTTTATTGGCGATGTCATCTTCCTTGGGACGCTCGAAGTAATAGTCGTAGAGCGAAACATTGGCGTAGTCGCGCTGAATCAGCCGGCCGCTGGGCGTGTAGTAATGAGCAGTGGTCAACGCCAGTCCGGTATTTTCTGATAGAGGATAAACCGTCTGCACCAAACCCTTGCCGAAGGTGATTTCGCCGGCGATCAGTCCGCGATCGTGATCTTGAATCGCACCGGCTACGATTTCAGCCGCAGAAGCGGTGCCGCGATTTACCAGAACGACTAACGGATAGTCTTTACCGCCGTTGCCGTGAGCAGCGGTATAGCGCTTCTCCGGTGAAGAACGGCCGTGATGAGAGACGATCAGCTGTCCCTTGTGCAGGAATTTATCGGCCACACCTACGCCTTCATTCAACAGGCCGCCGGGGTTCTGGCGCAAGTCGAGGATCAGACCTTTCAGGTCGCCCATCTGATCGAGTGCATCGGCGACTTCGTGTTCCGTGGTTTCCTGGAATCCGGAGACGTGAATATAACCAATCCCAGGTTTGATCAGGAAATGCAGATCGACGCTATAACGGGGAATTTCGTCACGGATCACGGCGAAGTCGAGCGGCTTGTCCTCGCCTTCGCGCATGATGGTGATATGGACCGTGGTGCCTTTCGGCCCCTTGAGTAAATCGGCGACATCGCCGGTGGTCATGTTGTCGGTTGGCTTGCCATCCACGGCGACGATGATGTCTCCGGGATGGATGCCGGCGCGATACGCCGGTGTTCCAACGAACGGAGCGATGACGATGACCTTATTGTTGCGCGGGCCAACCGTCATGCCTACACCGTAGTATTTGCCGCGCTGATCTTCACGCAGCAAGGCATAGGCCTTCGGATCGAAGAAATTGGAGTGCGGATCGAGCACATGCAGCATGCCGGGGATCGCGCCGTTATAAATGGCTTTGTCGGCGTTCACCGGTTCGGCATAGTTCTGCTCCACCATGTCGTAAACCGTGGCAAATTGTTGCAGGCTGTGGCTGATGTCGGAATCGCCGCCGGGGGCTACGTCAGGGTTCTTTTGGGCGACTAGCACGCCCAGGAAGCCGCAGATTGCCAGGAAGAGGACAATTACATAAAGGGAACGACGGGAACTGCTAGCCATCTTCAATTTCCTCGGGAAGGGACTCTTTCGGTCGAGCGCCCAACACACGCTTATGAGCGCAGTATAGCACGCAGTGTGGCCTCTTTTAGACGGTTTCCCGGGCAAAAGGTAACCAGAAAGCTATCTGTCTCAAGTACATAGGATGCGCTCACTTTAGTAAGTGATGCACCAATCTGCGCGCTGGATTGAGCCATTCTTTATGCGAAAATGAACTCCAACCGCCGGGGCGCTCGAATGCATGTACTCGTAAATAATTGCATGCGTAATCTTCAAAAGTATTTCGCCGTACTTTGTCTTTTGCCGGTGTCGCTCCTGGCTCAGAGCAACAGTGGAGAATTGCGCCTTCGGGTGACCGATCCCACGGGCCAAGGCGTGAAGGCCACCATCCAAATCAGCAGCGAGGCGAACCAGTATCGAAGCGATCTGACCACCAACGATCAGGGCCTGCTCAACATTCAGCGTTTGCCTTACGGAATCTATCAACTCGATCTGGAACATCCGGGGTTTGCGGCGATATCCGAATCTATCGAGATTCGTTCTTCGATTCCAGCCATGCATCCAGTTCAATTCAGGCTGCCGGCAGTGAATGAATCCGTAACTGTTAAGACGACGAACACGCTCATCGATCCCGATCAAGCCGGCGCGGTCAATCAGATTGGTTCGGACGTCATCCAAAGCCGACTCGGCTCGATCCCGGGGAGATCTCTACAGGATTTAGTGAATTCGCAGCCAGGATGGTTATACGAGGGCAACGCCGTACTGCACCCGCGCGGCTCGGAATATCAGACGCAGTTTGTGGTTGATGGCATTCCGCTGACCGACAATCGTTCACCCAGCTTTGGCCCTGCCATTGACGCAGATGACGTGGAATCGATGGCCATTTATACCGCGGGCATTCCCGCTGAGTACGGCAGGAAAATGGGCGGCGTCGTCGAAGTTAACACTCTGCAAGATCCGAAGCAGGGATTTCACGGACAGGTGGAACTCTCCGGCGGCAGCTTCGATACCGGCGACGCTTCCGCGCGCGGGCAGTTCTTCGACGGCAAGAATACGTTCGGAGCCAGCGTGAGTGGCGGGATGACGGACCACTATCTGAATCCTGTGGTCCTGCAGAATTTTTCAAATACCGGCACGCTGGGAGATTTTGCCATGTACTACGAGCGTGAGTTGACGTCGAAAGATCGCCTGCGCGTCATGCTTCGCCATGAACTCTCTCGTTACGACATTCCGAACGAAATCGTGCAGCAGACGTGGTGCTATCCTGCAGGACAAACTTCCGGCGCTCCCTGCCAGCGCCAGACCGCCGAGAATCTTGAGACCATGGGCAGCGCCTCGTATGACCACATCTTTTCGCCCCATGCAGTGGTCGATTTTCGTGCCATGTATCGCGACAATGCCAACAGTTTTCACTCTAATGAGGATTCCAATCCCATCCTGGTTTTTCAACATAATTTCTTTCGCGAGGGATATTTCAAGGGAAGCTCGACCATTGACCATGGAAGAAACGAGTTCAAGTTTGGAGTTGAGTCGGACAATACATTTCTGAATGAGAATTTGAGTTATGTGATTCCGAATAGGTTCATGGACCAATTCGACCCCACGACGCCGCCGACTTTCGGATTTGTGGGCAATCGTCCCGACCTCGAGCAATCTGCATTCGTTCAGGACCTTGTCCGGCTGGGAAATTGGACGGTCAATGCCGGACTGCGTTGGGACCACTACCAACTCTTGCTGAACCGGCAAGCGGTCGACCCGCGCGTTTCAATTTCGCGCAATTTTCCGTCTGCTGATCTATTAGTGCATTTTTCTTATGACCGGGTTTTTCAGACGCCGTCTTCTGAGAACATCCTGCTATCGAGTTCGCAAGCCATTGAGTCGCTCGCCCCTAGTTTCTTGCGATACCCGGTTGAACCTTCGGAAGGAAATTATTACGAAGCAGGTTTGACAAAAGTTTTTCGCCGAAGAGTCCGGCTGGACACCAACATTTTTCGGCGGCTCGTATCCAACTACGCGGATGACGACCAGCTCGATAACACCACCATCAGTTTTCCGATTGCATTCCAAAAAGCCATTATTTATGGCGGGGAAGCGAAGCTCGATGTTCCCGACTGGCATCGCTTCTCGGGTTTCCTGAGCTATTCGTATACGGTCGGCCAGGCGTGGTTTCCGGTGACCGGTGGACTTTTCTTAGGGGATGACGCTGATGGCGTGACCCAACAGAACGTCCATTTTCCTGATTCTCAGGACCAGCGCAATACGATTCGCGGACACATTCGCTATCAGGTAACGCCGCGCTTCTGGATTGCCGGCGGAATTCAATATGACACCGGCCTGCCCTTTGAATTCGATGGTGATCCAGTCGACGCCCTCGCCCAATACGGCCAGCAGGTTTTGGATCGGATTAATTTCGTTCGCGGCCGCATTTATCCCGCCTTTCAGGTGAACGCTTCGGCGGGCGCGGAGCTTTACCGCTCGGAACGCATGAATACGCGCTTTCAAATCGACGGACAGAATCTAAACAACGTCCTGAACGTAATCGACTTTGGCGGCTTGTTTTCCGGTAACGCCATCGGGCCGCCTCGCAGTTACAGCATGCGTCTGACTACGAATTTCTAGATCAACCACCAAGGAACGCAAGGATCACCAAGAAAGGTCTTGGAATCCATCTGCTGGGCGATTGCGTACTTCAATTGCGATCGGGCCAGGTTTTCTTAGCTCGTCTTCGTGTTCTTTGCGGCCCTTCTTGCTTCCTTTGCGGTTAAAAGCTCGTGACCGTAAAGTTTGTCGAGCAGGGCCTGGATTGCCGCTTACCCACTACCGCAGTATCATGCAAACATATGAGCTTTGGGGACACAATTGTCATTTTCATTCTTGCGTTGCTTTTCTTCGGGCCGAAGAAGTTACCGGAATTGGCCCGGCAGATCGGGAAAGTATTGAACGAATTCAAACGCGCCTCCAATGAATTTCGACAGCAGATTGAGTCCGAGGTGTCGCAACTCGATGTCCAGGAGAGGAACAAGGCCATTATGACGCCGCTCGCGCCACCGGAAGGTTCAGTGATAGCGCATTCGCCAAGGGCCGAGTTAAGCGTCGGGCCGCAGCCAGTGATTGAGCCGGGTCCGGCGGCGATTCCGCATCCAACTTTGGAACCGGTTCAGGAAACTATCCTCGAACCAACCCACCAAGTTGCAGCCGAACCCGAGACCGCCAAGGCCCCCGATGCCTGAGAACACTTCGGAACAAGAGTCGGGCGAGACCTCGCGCTTCTCCCTGCCGGCCATGAGTTTTCTGGAACACCTTGAAGAGCTGCGCAAGCGGCTAATTAATTCCATTATTGCCATCGTGATCGGCTGCGGTGCGTGTTGGGGCTTTCACGAGCGAATCTTTAACGTGATGCAGCGCCCCATCGTCGAGGCCCTGCGCAATAATGGGCTGTCCGACAAATTGGTTTATCTGAATCCGATAGACCCATTCAATTTGTATTTGAAAATTGCGCTGCTGGCAGGAATATTTGTGGCCTCGCCGGTGGTGCTTTATCAAGTCTGGATGTTCATTTCGCCGGGACTTTATCGCAATGAAAAGAAGTACGTTTTTCCGTTCATGTTTTCAACCATCGCTCTGTTTATGGCCGGTGGTTATTTTGGATTCAGGGTTGTTTATCCGCAGGCACTCAAGTTCCTGATCAACTTCGGCAATCAGTTTCAGCCCATGATTACGATCAAGGAATACACGGATTTATTTCTCACCGTAATCCTCGGGCTGGGATTAATTTTCGAACTGCCCATTCTGATTTTTTTCCTGGCCCTCATGGGAGTCGTCAGCGCCGGGTGGATGTGGAAAAACCTGCGTTATGCAATTCTTGGAATCTTCGTGGTGGCCGGCGCAATCGCTCCCACCCCGACATTACCAGCATGTGCATTTTTGCCGCGCCCATGGTCATACTTTATCTAGCCAGCATCGGGATCGCTTACATTGTTCATCCCACGCAGCGCAAGGCTCGCGAGGCGAAGAAGGAACAGAGGTGACGAAGTCACGCACGCATCTCGTGACCAAGTTTCTGGCGCTATCGCTGGGAACGTTGTCTATCGTTCTAACTGCTTGCGCACAGAAGTCCGGGGAATCGGATCAGCAATCTCGGTCGCCGAACGTTGCTACTTCCATCGCGGCAGAACAAGGCGGATCCGACTTATTCCGGAGGGCGAGGTGGGGCACGCTTACCTGAGCCCGACGCGGGGTGCCGGCGGAGTCGATCCTGGTGGAATCGGAAGGGCTGACCACTGTGCAGAGCATCGCGGCGGCGGCGGAGATTATGCGGCGGATGAGTCTGCGGTCGTGCATTGTGGTGAGCGACGGGTATCATATCTTCCCGCGTGAAGAAGATGTTGGAGGCGGACAGGGGATGCAGGTGTACGGGTCGCCACGGCCGGTGCGGATCCGGCCGCTCCGGAGACGGGGTCGTGGAAGGAAAAGTGGGTGTTCGCGAGGCAGGCGATTGCTTATGATTTGTGGAGGATCGGGATACCTATATAAGAGGATGGTTCGGGGGTGTCACCGTTTGTTGCGGCGAATGTAGTCTTCGAAGTCGGTGCGTCGAGCGGCCGCAGGAACCACATTCCTTTTGTTTTGAAGAAGGCTGTAAATCGAGGGCGGTCGCATGGACGTTGGCGGCGCATAGCAGGAGCAATGCTAGTGCGGCGAAGACTCCTGCGTGTCGTTTTCTCTGCGGTTCCATGGAGGCTGTTTATTAATGACACCAAAGAGCTGGCGCTTGTGACAACCGATTTCGGAGTAAGGCGCTAAGACGCTAGGGCGCAAAGAAGACACTACGGCTGCACGGCATGAAATTCGTTGGGGCGGCTGGGGGCTACCGGGTTATCGCCGGGCGCTTTCTCCCTCTCAAAGGAGACCAGCCGCCGATGGATTGAGCGGTTTCTAGACGGGGGGCCGGGAGCGCTTCTGGTAGGCGCCGCCATGTGAAGCCCCATCTTTCGAATACCCGCCCTCTGTTTCAGCTCCCCCCAGGGTACGGAAGCTTATCGGATCGATCCGACCGAATCTTCCGTCGACATCCTGCTCGTAAGGGATGACGCAAGGTTTTCACGCCTCCGGAAGTTCAGTACCATCACACTCAACGACTTTGTGGCCACGAAGCAAACTCGTTTACGACTGAAGCTTAAACCGCCGATCTGGGAAAGCGAGGCGAACGAAAACGGGAAGCGATGGGAGGGATTGGAGAAATAGATCTACCACCCCTTGCTACCCCCCAGTTGACGCGGGGTGTCATATACCTGTTAGAATTGCCCTTTATAAGACATGCCAATGCTACCGCGATCCCGGACGACGGTCAGGCTGAGTTTGGCTGCTGGATTTGTAGTGCTCGCAAGCTGTGCGACCACGAATCCGCGGCCGGCACAATTCCGGACCTTCTTTCTTCCCCCCGCGCCCGCTCCGGCGCCGGCTCCACTGCCAGAGATCGTGGAACCGCCGCCGTTATTGGCGAATTTCTTCGCGGCGGAGGTCCCGAACCTGAGCGCTTCGTCGCCGTCGATCCCGCGGCCTTCCGATACCGAGTTCCTGATCAAGCGCGCCGACGAGCGATTCAATGCCGGCAAAAAGGCGCTTCAAAGCGGCCACCCGGAAGATGCACGGAGAGAGTTCAATCGTTCCATTGAAATTTTGCTGGCGGCTCCGCAGGATGCTCCGGAGAGGGCGCGAGTAGAAACGCGGCTCCAGGAGCTAGTGGATGCGATTTACTTCTACGACATGGGCGAACTGGGAGCCAGCGAGCCGGTCGCAGAGGCTTCGTTTGACGACCGGCCGATCGACGAGATTCCCGCCAACCTTACCTTCCCTGTAGACCCCAGCCTTCGCAACAAGATTCTGGCTCAGATTCAAGCCACCACCTCTCAACTTCCTTTGGACGCGACGGATGCGGTGATCAGCTATGTGAAGTTCTTCTCCTCGCCGCGCGGGAAGGCGATTCTGGAAGGCGGCATACGCCGGTCGGGCAAGTACAAGTCGATGATCGAGCGGGTGTTGAGAAGAAGGCATTCCGCCGGAGCTGATCTCCCTGGCGCAGGCGGAATCGGGCTTCAAACCCACGGCGATGTCGAACAAGCTGTGCGTGGGGATGTGGCAATTCCTGAAATCGCGCAGCAAGGAGTACGGGCTGCGGGTGGATGGAAACGTCGATTCGCGGATGGATCCGGAGATGGCGACTCGGGCGGCGGCACATCATCTGCACGATTTGTATTCGCACCTGGGCGACTGGCATCTGGCGATGGCGGCTTACGATTGCGGCGAAGGCTGCATCAATCAGCGCGTGGAGCACACGGGATACGCGGATTACTGGGAGCTGCGGCGCTTAGGCGTGCTGCCGGGCGAGACGGCGAACTACGTTCCCATCATCCTGGCGATGATCACTGTGACGAAGAACGCCAAGGATTACGGGCTGGATATCGAGTACGATCAGCCGCTGGCGTACGACACGATCGAGGTGGAGAGCCCGACGCAACTGGCGCTGGTGGCGTCGGCGCTGGATCGTCCACTGAGCGATTTGAAGGAACTGAATCCGGCGGTGTTGCATCAGGTGGTCCCGGCGGGCTTCCCGCTGCATGTACCGAAAGGCACGCTGGATCGTGTAGAAGAGGCTTTCGCCGTGATCCCGGCGAGCCATCGCGACGCGTGGAGAGTGCATCGCGTGGAGCCGGGCGACTCGCTGGCATCCCTCGCGAAGCGGTACAGCACGACGGCGGAAATGATCCGTTCGGTGAATCGGGACGATTTGCCGGAGCCGGGGCAGTTCGCGGCAATTCCGGTGTCCTATGTTCAGGATCGTCCGGCGGTGCGGACGTCGGTGGCGAAGGCCGGAGTTTCTTCAAAGTACGCTTCGAAGAAGAAGCCGGTGGCGGCCGCGGTTGTGACGGCTCCGGTGAAGAAGCCTGTCGCGCAGGCGCCTAAAAAGGCTCCTGCACGCAAGGTGTTGGCTTCGGCGCATCCGGGCGCTTAGGTTTCGGCTCACTTCTGTTGGTCGAGAGCCAAGCGGAGGCTCGGGTGCGGGCTGAAGAAAACACATTTGGGCCGCAGATAAACGCCGATGAACACAGATAGGACCGAAATAAGCTTATTGTTTTATCTGCTTCATCGGCGGCCCCACGAGGGTTCGGCGGTGTTGCACGCAGAGGACGAAAAGCGATCGTCTGAGCTCCTTCGCATTCAATTTTGCTTGCCTTCCTTGCAAAACGCGATATTCTGATTTCTGATTACATACCGCGAATCGGAAATACGCGGGCCGAATGACGAGGAGGCAGACTGAATGTTAGAGTATCGACTCGCTGTCGATGAAGACGAAATCGACGATTACGAAGAGGGCGCCAACGTCGACGAGGATCTCGGGGATTACGACATGGACGATGACGATGGAGGAAGATGA
>CAWCCU010000011.1:0-8724 GCA_963794195.1 uncultured Acidobacteriaceae bacterium | reverse complement strand
AGTCCTGCTGTGAGATCGCGATCGAGGACTACGAAATCTGCCAGCATTCCTGGGGCCAGTTTGCCTTTATCTTTTTCGGCGAATTCGGCAAAGGCTGCGCCGATGGTATAGGCGGCGATGGCTTGGTCGATGGTGAGTTTTTGCGCGGGAAAATAATCTCTCTTGCCGTCTTCGCTTTTGCGGGTGACGGCAGAGTAGAGGCCGCGGAACGGATTGACGGGCTCAACTGGATAATCGGTGCCGAAGGCGAGCGGCACGCCGGCGTTCAGAAATTCCTGCCAGGAATACGAATGCGCGGCGCGATCCGGGCCCAGACGCGCCGTGGCCCAATTCATGTCGGTGAGCAAATGACTGGGCTGCATGGAGGCAATGACTTTCAGTTTTTTGAATTGGGCGATTTGTGCGGGATTGGTGACCTGCGCGTGCTCGATGCGCAGGCGAAAGTCATCTACCGCCGTTTGCGGCTTTTATGTTTTTGTCGTGCGCGTCTTTTTCGGCTTCGGCGATAAGCGTCGAGGGCCATCTGCACGCCTTTGTCACCGATGGCGTGGAAGCCAAGCTGAAAGCCGGCATCGACGCGCTCTTTGGTCATCTGGTCAACTTTCCTGATTTATCGGGCCAGGCCGGAGTTCTTGGGATCATCGGTGTAGGGCTGCAATAAAGGGCAGCCGTGCGAACCGAGTGAGCCGTCCATGAAGCCCTTGAACATTCCGGTATGCAGCATGGGATCGGACTGGGGATGGGAAGAGCGCTCTGTTGTAGAATGTCTAACGGATCATCGAACTCCAGCCACTCGGAGATGCGGGCAGTAAGTTTTCCGTCGCGTTCGATTTCTTCGAAAACCTGAAAACTTTCCCAATTGGCCTAGAATCTTTGCAGGGTGAATAGTCCTGGGCCGAAGTCACACCCCATTGCGCCAGGTCCCGCAATGACGCATTCCAGGCCTCTCGACGCCTGTCGTGAGAGGGCGCGGGACGAGTCGATCTACGGCTTCGATTGCGGTGTCGCGCAAAACGCCGTTGGGTTGTCCCGTGGTATCGCGGACGATCTGGCCGCCTTGAGGATCTTTGCTGGCCAAGGTGATGCTTGCCATTTGCAAGGCGCGAGTATTCGCGACCGCCGCGTGGCCGTCCACGCGCTCGAGTAATACGGGATGATCGGTGGTGACTTCGTCGATGTCCCAGCGAGTGGGGACTTCTTTTACCGGCCAGAGAGTTTCGTCCCAGCCTCCGCCGACGATCCATTCGCCGGGAGTCGCGGTTGCCACGCGAGCCTTGATGCGTTCGCGAAATTCGGTGAGTGATTGCACGCCGGTCAGGTTGACGGTCAGGCCTTGCAATCCGGCTTCTCCGAGATGGGCATGAGCGTCATTGAATCCGGCATGACGAAGTGGCCTTCGAGATCGATGACTTCTGTGACGGGCCTTTAGTTTGCAGGATTTCACTGTCCGAACCGACCGCTTCGACGCGATCGCCTCGGACCGCAATGGCTTCGGCCCGTCGCACCCCGTGTCGGGCGCCCTCGCCCCGGTATAGATATTTCCGTGCAGGAAGATCTCGTCGGCTTTTGGTTCGGGTCGGGACTGAGCGGAAGACAAGAGTGAAACAGCACACAGCAAATAGGCGGCGATTTTTAGTTTCATCTACCGGACTCCGGTGAGGGCCAGCAGACTTAGCAGGATTCGCTTCAATCCGAGCTCGCGTCCGCTGCAGTCAAACCATTCCTGCAAAGTATGGGCCCCCCCGCCGGTACCACCGCCGCCGATGGCAATCGCTTCCTGGCCGAGCGACAACGGAATGTTTGCGTCCGTGGAAGCACGCTGGATTTGCGCCGCGTTCCCAAGGTGCGCGTCGACCGCGCGAATCACTTGCAAGATGTGGGAGTTCGCATCGAGTTCGCCCGCCGGGCGATTACCGATGGCGACGATTTCCGAAGAAAGGCCGAGCGGACGGCGCGGGGTGAACCGCGCTTTTCATTCGCCAATGATTCTTCTTCCACGGCGCGGTCGACCGACTGGCGCAAATTCCGTTCCAAGCGCTCCATCTCGGTCATGGAGGTGGAACGAATGTCCACCCGCATGCTGGCCGACTCGGGAATGGAATTGACCGAAGTACCGCCCCGAATTACGCCAATATTAAATGTGGTCTTCGGCGAGGCGGGCACGGGCGTCTGGGTAAACGACTGGATGGCGCGCGCCAATACGAGAATTGGATTCGGCGAGCCAAAGTCGCTCCAGGAATGTCCTCCTGGGCCGCGCACGATCACTTCGAACCGGCGGCTGCCCAAAGCCTCGGCCACAATGGTGTCGGAGCCGGCCCCATCGATTACAAGGCTGGAGACAATTGAATTTTTCCAGCGGGGATCGCCGAAGATGTGGCGCATACCGCGCAAGTCGCCTTCGCCCTCTTCGCCAACATTTCCCATGAAGAGCACCGGCAAGGAATTCGAAATCTTCGCGCTATTCAGGGCCGCCGCAATCGCCAGCAGAGCGGTGAGTCCCGCGCCATTGTCGGAAACGCCAGGACCGTAAAGCCGGCTACCCTGCTGACGGATGTTCAGGGGAGTGCCAGCGGGAAAGACGGTATCGATGTGCGCGCTGACCGTAACGCAGCGCTTGCCAATCCCAGGGCGAAGACCGAAGACATTGCCGACGTCATCGAGATGCACGTCTTCCAGTTCCAGTTCCAAGAAACGCTCTTTGAGCCAGGCTCCGCGGGCCGCTTCACCAAACGGTGGTGCAGCAATGCGTGCCATTTCCAATTGCCAGTGGGCAAATTGCGGCTCGTGGGTGCGAAACCAGGCGAGGGCAGACCGGATTTCAGGCAACGCCGAAAGCTGCGCAATTTCGGGCTGCACGCTGGGAAACTCTTTCGACACATCCGCGCGAGGAGGGGGAACCATAGGCTAATCGTTCATCTTACAACGCCGCTCTACCCCGGCGAACACCCGGCAGGCCCAGTTGGTGGCGCCGCAAAAATTCAAAAAGGCTTGCCATTCCGAAGCACGGCGCCACCATGTAAGGAATCTGCTGAGGGTTGTTGCCGAAAAGCAGATTCCGCGCCGATTAACCTGGCTTTCGGAATGACAAGTATTGAGGTTGTTGCGCAAACGAGACCAGTGGCGGGCCCGGGCCGGTTCTTTCAGGACGCTCAGCAACTATAGCCAAATCACTGCATCTAAAATATGAGGCAGCCTTCATTAACCAGCTTTTGCATGCCAGTTTCGCTACACTAACTCTATGAGACGCACGCTTCTCCTCAGCTCGATATTGCTCATGGCCCTCTGTTTGTCGGGGCCGCTTTTGCCAAAATCCTTTGCCGATGAAGGCCCGCTCGAACCCGCTCCGCCGAAAGGCGCTACCTCCGACCAAATCATTCAGCACTTCGCGGCCAAGGAGAAAGAATTCAAGCAGGCGCGTGATCTCTACACCTTCAGGCAGGAGGTGCGGGTGCAAACCCTCGATGGCAACACTGTGCTGGGCGAGTATCACGAAGTCTTCGACGTGAGCTATGACAGTCAGGGGAAGCATTTGGAGAATGTCGTCTTTGCTCCCCAATCCACACTGGACAATGATCCCAACGGCATCACGATGAGCCCGGAAGATCTGGAAGACATTCGCCATCGTCTGCCCTTTGTGCTGACTTCCGATGAGATTCCGGAATACGACATTCTCTACGTTGGACAGCAGCAGGAAGACGAGTTGCATTGCTATGTCTTCGACGTCGCGCCCAAGAAGATTGAAGGCAAGAAGCGTTACTTCCAGGGACGCATTTGGGTGGATGATCGCGATTTCCAGATTGTGAAGACTTTTGGCAAGACGGTTCCCGACATCCGCAAAAAAAACAACGAGAATTTATTTCCAAAGTTCACCACTTGGCGCGAGCAGGTGGACGGCAACTACTGGTTTCCGGTTTTCACCAAAGCGGATGACATTTTGCACTTCAAGCTGAATGACGTGCACATTCGTGAAATCATCAAATACAGCGATTACCAGCGGTTCGGATCCAAGTCGAAGATTACTTACGAAGGCCGGGAAATTCAGAAAACCGATCAAAAAGGCCAGACACCGCCGCCAGCGGACCAACCGCCGGTGGAGCCGCCCAAGTAGGCTGTCGGGGGCAATCCAGAGGTTTTAACCGCAAAGGACGCTAAGAAAAGTCGCAAAGATCGCAAAGACCAGCTGTCAGCTTCTGGAACTAGCTGACACGCGCCGGGGTTTTATTTAGACTAGGGCGCGCATGGCTGTTCTCAAACCAAGAATGCGGTTCGCGGTGATCGCTGTTTTCGGCCTTTTTGCGTCATTGCATGCACAGGAGGGCACTCTCGACCCCGCTCCTCCGAAAAGCATTACTCCACAGGAAATCATCCAACGCTTCACCGCAAAAGAGAAGGAATGGAAACAGGCGCGGGAGCAATATAGCTTCCAGCAGTCCATCGATGTCCAGGAAGTAGCTGGCACCGATGTGCGCGCCGAATACCGGCAGGTTGCGACTATCAGCTATAGCCAGGGCAAACTCGTCAAGAACGTATTGCTGGCGCCCCAGAGCAGTCTGAATGTTACCAAGGAAGATTTCGAGGACTTGGAGACTCGTTCGTCGTTCACCATCAGCACCGACGAATTGCCTGAGTACAATGTGACCTATGCCGGCTCGCAGAGGGTCGACGAACTGCACTGCTACGTTTTCGATGTTGCTCCGAAGAATATCGAAAAAGACCGCCGGTATTTCCAGGGACGTCTTTGGATCGACGATCAGGATTTTCAAATTGTGAAAAACCGTGGCAAGTCGGTTCCGGATATCCGGACCGGTAAGAAAAAGAAACTGAAAGAAAACCTGTTTCCTGAATTTACGACCTGGCGCCAGCCAATCGACGGGAAGTATTGGTTCCCTACTTACTCCTCAGCGGACGATACGCTGCACTTCAGCAGGAATGACTTCCATCTCAAAGAAAAGCTGAAGTTTACGGATTACAAGAAGGCGGCGAAGTAGAAACGCCGGTTTTTCCGAAATAGCTACGGATCGCTAAATCCATAACACGTTGCATCTAATAGAAAAGATACTTGCGCCACTTGTCGTCGGAACGGCCCATCAGTCGCATGATGTGACGGCTGGTGTGCAGATTGAAAGCGCGCGGTTCTCGCATGAGCTTCATGCCGGCTTCAATGGGAAATTGGTTTCCCTTGTGACGATTGCAGGAGTGGCAGCAGGCCACCAGGTTTTCCCAGGTGGACGCGCCACCACGCGAGCGTGGCACTACATGATCCAGCGTCAAGTCGCCTGCGGACAGGATTTCCGCGCAGTATTGGCAAGTATTGCGGTCACGCAGCAGGATATTCTTGCGGGACAACGCCCGCGTCTGGTGCGGAATGCGACGGTATTCGAGCAGGCGGATTACCGACGGCACGCGAAACGCCAGACGCGCCGCGTGCAGAAAGTGCCCATTCTCTTCCTCGGCCATAGCTACGCCCTTCAGCACCAACACGATGGCGCGACGGGCCGCACACACGTTAATCGGCTCGTAGGACGCATTCAGCACCAGCACCGGCGCATGCAGCGCGTGACCATCGCCGTCCTGATGAATGCCTCCGGCGGCCACAGTCTGCGTGTGATGCCGGCTCAGTCCACCGAGCGAATTGTTCCACTTCCCTGACATATATTTCTTTATCTACATTATCCAGCGGCCGCCATGGCCATTCCGGTCTCAACATCCAAAATCGATTCCATGTGGGCAGCATCACTCTTCAGAGTGCGGGCCGCGGTGGCCACAAATACTTTAGATGCTCCGGCTCGCCGCAAAATTCGCGCGCATTCGGAAACTGTCGTACCGGTGGTGAAAACATCGTCAATCAAAAGCACCTCGCGGCCGGCAACCTTCTCCAGCTTGGCCACGGTGAAGGCGCCGCGAATATTCTCCCGCCGCTGATGGCGGCTCAGGCCTATCTGAGATTGCGTGACCCGGCGGCGTTCGAGCAGATCAGGATCAAGGTCAAGGCGATCGCCCGGGCTGCTTTGTTTTACGGCAGCGCGCGCCATCAGTTCGGATTGGTTGAATCCCCGTTCCCGCTTTTTCGAAGCGTGCAAAGGGACGGGCACGACGAGAACTGGAGCTTCGCCAAAAACCGGCTCCAACTCGGCAACGATTTCAGCGAGCATGCGCCCCAGCACATTTGCCGCCGGCCTGACTTTTTCGTATTTCAAAAGATGGATGAGCTCCCGCAGCCCCCCGTCGTAGCTGCCATAGGCCATCGCTTTTATGTAAGGAGGCCGTAGTCGCCGGCACAATCCACAGAGGGATTCGTTGGGTTCGGCTGAAACGATAAATGGAGTGACCAGGCGTTCTCCGCAGACGGAACACAGTTCGCCCGCAATCGGATGCATACCGGAAAGGCAATCTTCGCAAACCGGAAGCCGTGAAATGTTGAGGAGAGGAGCGTTACAAATTCGACAATCAGAAGGGAAGAAAGTGGCGAACAAGCTTTCGGCGGCGACGTTCAATTGGGACGCTAAAGACGAGGCCACGGAGGACAACCATGTGTGTTCCCTGGCTTCAGTTTTAGTCCCAGTAGTCCGAGTTAGATCCCGGTTACTGCTGAAGACGAACCTCCCGCATCCGGCCGGTGCTACGATCCCAACTGGAAGTGTCGTCTCAGTATAATTGCGCGGAATGCTTGTACGCAACGCGAGACTCTGCCTAGGCAGCTATTTGGTGGGTTTCCTCACGCTGCGGGCGTTCCGGAACTTGCAGGAACACCAGTCGGTAGTCCCGGCGAAAGCACTTGGCGCATCGCACCGGGCGAAGCAGAAGAATGGGGAGCAGATACTTTTCACTCGCAGTACGCGGACGGGAACGGAACGCTTCGAGACTGCCGCAATCGCTACAATGAAATTGCTTGTCCAGCATGGCTAACGCACCTCCAAAGCCGGCCGAAGAGGGTCGAACCTATTAAGTATATCGCAACCGTTCAAGTAAGATCGAAGTTTTCAAATTTCAGATAGATGGGCCTTTGGGCTTGGTTTTTCATGGGTTTCCGGGCATTCGACGACTCGACACCAGCGTCTACTTGTAAAGCAGCCCAGACGCGTGATAACTTGCGCCGTCTTGCTATAGAGCTTCATTTCTGATCATTCATCATGACGAGGGTCCTAATTGCATGAGCACTCCTATCCCGCCTGAGCCCGTAGATTCGAAAAAATTTAAGCCCTTTGTTCCCGAACACATGCAGATGCGCGAACTAACCCTGCGCGCCGTGCTTCTGGGACTTATATTGACCATCGTTTTGGGCGCGGCGAACGCCTACCTGGGCCTGCGGGCGGGCATCACCATTGCAGCTACTTATCCGGCAGCCGTTATTGCCATGGCGATACTCCGGGTCTGGAAAGGCTCGTTGCTGGAAGAAAATATCGCTCGTACCGCCGGGACGATTGGAGAGGGGCTCGCGGCGGGAGCAATTTTCACCATCCCTGCATTTCTCCTGGCTGGCGTCTGGACTTCCTTCGAGCCCGGACAAGCCTACTGGAAAACCACTTCCTTGATGCTGGTGGGAAGCATCCTCGGGGTGCTTTTCATTTCATTGGTACGACGGGTCATGGTGGAAGATCCGGAGCTGCCGTTCCCGGAGTCCGTGGCCGCTTCAGAGATTCATAAAGCAGGCCAGCGGGGAGCGCAGTCGGCAAAATACCTGTTCTGGAATATGGGAGTCGGGGGCATTGTCTACATCCTCGGACGCTTCGGATTATTTGCCACCGATAAAGATCTTCACTTTTCCGTGGGCAGCCTCGGACACAGCCAGGTCCGGCTGGGATTGTCGGGAAGTCCCAATGTCGTAGCGGCGGGAGGGATGAGTACCTTTGCCGCGCCCAGTGTGAGTCCGGCCTATTTGGGAGTTGGTTACATTATTGGGCTGCGTCTGGCGTCGATTCAATTTGCTGGAGGCGTGCTGGCCTGGGGACTCATGGTACCGCTGCTTATTTTCTTCCTCGGACCGCAACTCAAGCACTATCTGCCAGCGGACACGCCGGACAATTGGGCGGCCATGGCGATTGCGGTTTGGAGATTCGTTGTACGTCCCATTGCCGTGGGTGGAATGCTGGTGGGTGCGGCCTACACCCTGTTCAAGATGGGGAAAAGCCTCACCGCCGGATTGGCCCGGGCAATTTCCGATCTCCGCCAGACCGCCGATCAACGGGCACAACTTTCACGCACCGAGCAATACATGAGTTCGAAAGTTGTTCTGGGGCTCATTGCTCTCATGTTCGTGCTTATGTGTTTTCTGTACATACATATTTCGAATCTGCTTTGGCCTGCGGTCCTGGCGGCCGTGGTGATGATCGTAGTTGGCTTCTTTTTTGCGACCGTATCGGGCAGCCTGGTTGGTTTTATCGGGTCTTCTAACAATCCTGTCTCTGGTCTGACGCTCTCCACTCTGCTCATCGCGGCGCTGCTGATGGTCTCACTCGGGGTATCGGGACCGCATGGCGTGGCCGCAGTGTTAGGAGTGGCAGCGGTGGTTTGCATCTCATCGTCGGTAGCCGGTGAGTTGCTACAGGACTTCAAGGTTGGGTACATTCTCGGCGGCACACCCCGCAAGATCCAGATCGCGGAACTGATCGCCGTCGTCGTCGCCAGCCTGGTGATGTACTGGCCGCTTTATCTGCTGAACAAATCGTTCGGATTCGGTAGCCGCCAACTCTCGGCACCGCAAGTCTGGCTGATGGCCACTCTTGC
>CAWCCU010000010.1:0-74865 GCA_963794195.1 uncultured Acidobacteriaceae bacterium | reverse complement strand
GTCCGACGGTAACTTCGTTTACTGATATGGCGGGCTATATGCATCCACACTCCTTCCTGCGGCTTCCTAATGGGCACGTCCTGGCGACTTTTTCAACACGTTCATCACGGCGAGAGCGAAGGGGCAGATGGGCGGGAGCGGCGGATTGGTGGAGATCGACGACCAGGGCGGGCTAGTCCGCTCCGCAAGTTCAGCAGACCCGGCTTTCCCCGACGCACTGTTGACACCCTACAGTTTAGTGCTTCCGGAACTGATGAGTACGTTCAACCAACTCCTCCATGGACGAGCTGAATCTTTACAGCGGCGTAACCTATCAGGTATGGCGGCTGTCGGACCTGAAGTTGCTGAAGACGGCCTACCTCGATGTGGGCAAGAATCTCTATGGCCACATTAGTCCGGAAGAAGCGCGTCTTGGGCCCGACGGAGCGGTTTAGATTCAAACTCTTGGCTGCGGCATTGAGCGCATCACCGATGTGGACCGCGACCAGCCAACCTCGAAGCTCGTGTACACGTTTCCTGGTTCATTCTGCGGAGTCCCGACGATCGTGGGGCACTATCTGATTCAGAGCGTTCCCGTCATGCACGGCTTAATTGTGGTGGATATTTCAAATGGAAACGCACCGGTGGAAGTTTCCCGGCTGAAGCTCAATGATGAGTATTTTTTCCACTGGACGGGATGGGACGCGAAAACTGGCGCTGGGGACCAGGCACGGCTGTATCTGGTGAAACTGGATCAGTCAACCGGCGCACTCACAATGGACAATGCCTTTCACGACGCAAACAGGGAAACAGGCTTTGACTTCGCCAATCGAACGTGGCCCCACGGGTGGACGGGAACCGGGAGGCCGCACGGAGTGGTGTTTTCGCGCTAGAAATGTTGCCGGACATTTAGTACAAGTAATGCTTGCCGTCATCCTATGACGCTCTGATTTCTAATAGCGGGCTAGCTGAACTGTTGTAAACAGGCAATTTCACCAACTATCACCCAAATCTATGATTGTTGGTGAAATTGCGATTTTTCGCCAACTATCCGCATCCTCACTTTAAACAGGAGTAAAATCCGCCACATGAAGGCGTTCCATACTTCGAAGTGAACACATCGATTATTGACGAAGCGACAGACTCCGCCGATCCGCATAAGGCACAATTGGCTTTCGAGGAAATTGAGAGGCAGCTCTCATCGTTAACAGACCCTTGTGAACGAGCGGCTCTGTTGATTCGTAAGGCTCAACTCTATGGAGTGCTCCATAGGTTTGCAGAGGCGAGGAGAGTAATTAGTCTCGCCTTGGAGACATCCCTGCTGACGACCCCGACATTACCTTCCAAGCAGAACGTCTCGACGCGTGTTGTTCTACCACGAAGAGCAAAACGCTGATGAGGCATTTAAACGCATGACTGCATTATTGTCGAAATTTGGCGAGCGTCTACAAGTGCCAGAATTGAGATTTATTTACGAGGACATTCAACAGCGGCGAGGATCTGAGTTAGTCCAGCTATTAAGATTTGAAGATGCGATCCCGATTTTTGAAGAATGTCTAATGTTTGAAATGCCCTCGGAAGATAGAGCTAATGTATTGACCTATCTTGGAATTTGTTTGTCACACCTCAAGCGACACGAGGAAGCAAGGAGTGTCTGCTTAGGCGGCGAACTGGAGATATGAGGAAATGCGAGGACTGCTTCATCTGCAATTAGGAATCGTCTATTTTCATCTCGACTGTCTTCAAGAATCTAAAAAAGAATTGCAACAGGCCGTGCGATATCCAAACGAGTCTCGATTTTCTCGGAGCAAGGTTTATGGGTGGCTTGCCGCTGTCTCTGTGCGTCTCGGCGAAAGGGCGGAGGCCGAAAACTATACCCGATTAGGAAATCCTTCGTAGACTAGCCGTCGGGGCGCGACTTCAAATCGCACCAGCCATCGTAGCACTCGTTTTTTTCGTGCCTCCGCATGATTGTTGTAAACAGGCAATTTCACCAACTATCAGCCGGGACCGGCGTTGTTGGTGTAATTGTGATTTTTCGCCCCAGTCCATGCAAGGCACTTAATGCAAGGAGGGTGGGCGGTAGTAAAATCCATCCATCGCAAGCGAATGCCTTCGGCTTGGCAATTCGGCAATTGTTATGTGCGGCTGAGGCCAGAGGGAGCAGTCACGTGAAGAAAACTCCAGACCAGGTATGCGACGCAGCGCGCAATGTTAGGTTCACAGTCAAACTGTTGCCAGAGGACAAATCCTCCGTGCTGATCGAAGGGGATAAAGCGGCTTTCCATTGGCTCTCTAATCTGTTCGCAGCACAAAGCAGAGTCGAAAAGGACTGTGGATTTTCCATCGCGCTAAATGGCCCCGGAAATGTCTTTTTCAAGAAGGGATCGAAGCTCGGTCTGTATTTACATCGCTTGCCGTATGTGGAGAGAAAGAGTTCAAGATAGGCTGCCCGGCAGACGGACATTGTTGATGAAATTGCGATTTTTCGCCAACTATCCACGGTATTACTCGGAACAGGAGTAAAATCCGCCCACATGAAGGCATTCCACAGCGGACGGGAAGCAAAAGAGTTCTTGGTTTCCTGCATTGTTGCGGAAGCGCAACACGAGAACACACCGCTCTCGGAAATCGAGCGCAAAATGCTGTACTTCACGGAAAGTGGGTGGACTCTTCCCGACATGACGAAAGTCTATGAGGATTTTGATCGTGAATACGACCAAGACAACTACGAGAGAAAAATCTCTAAACTCATTGCGAAAGCTGACGGACGCATTCGCAAGAGTTCCCGTGATGATTACGATCGTTGGTGGGCCGCAATCCGTTTTCTTCAACGAGAAGATCACTACATTTCGGTAATGATTCGACTGGCTGGTCTGAGACCTCGTGGAGATCAATTAAAGCTATTCTTGGCTGGACTTGGGCTTGCCGCCTGCATGCTCGTGTGGGGTTTCTTGAGTGCCAAGTACAGCGTTCCCATGCCATCTCGCGGCGACTTCGCAATCTTCGTATGGGCTGCCATTACCTTCCTAGCTGTAGGCTACATAATTGTCAGATTCGTTCTCGGCGGGAATAGAACAGATGACCTCACCTCCAAGCTGCTAGAAAAGGCTGTCCGAGTTTGCCAACGTGTGAGTGGAACTCGGTGATTGTTGTAAACAGGCAATTTCACTAACTATCCCGGCAAATCTAGAGCTGCCGGCCCGTTCATATTGCGGTTTCGGCCGGTTTCTCGTATTCCGATGCTGCGGCAAATGGAGGCCGCCAGCATGGCAAACAAGAAAGCTAAAGCAAATTACAGCCGACGGGTCCTTCGGTTGCCTGACCTGGATCATTCCAAATCGGCTGTCCTCAATAGTCTAACGTCACCCGGTTCACGCCGCGTTTACCGACATGCCATCGAGCAATTCATCGCCTGGTACTGCTCAGAACCCCGCTTGGCTTTCAATCGCATTGTTGTGGTTCGCTATCGTATGCATCTTGAATCACGAGGACTAGCCGCCAATACCATCAATCAGCAACTGGCGGCCGTTCGGCGGCTCGCCCATGAGGCGGCTGATTCTGGATTGTTAAGTCCCGAATTGGCAGCGGGCATTAGCCGGGTAAAGGGAATAAAACAACTTGGATGCCGCTCGGGAAACTGGCTCAGTCTGGACCAAAGTTCGAAAGTGCTGAATCAGGCTTTGGGAGACAATGCGCGCGCCATCCGAGACTACGCAATGTTGGCGACGTTGTTGGGTTGTGGATTGCGAAGATCGGAGCTAGTAGATTTGGAAATCGATGGAATCCAAACCCGTCAGGGCCATTGGGCAATTGTGGACTTGATTGGGAAGGGCGGCCACATTCGTACAGTTCCCATCCCCGATTGGGTCAAACAAGCCCTAGATGGTTGGACATCGGCGGCAAGGATATCCCGTGGACGCATCTTTCGAGCGGTTAGCAAGAAGGGGAATGTTTGGGGTAAAGGGCTTTCACGGAATGTGGTTTGGTACGTCGTGAGAAATTGTTGCAAGCGAGCAGGATTGGACCATATAGCACCACATGACTTGCGACGGACATGCGCTAAACTCTGTCACTCCAGCGGTGGAGAACTGGAGCAGATTCAGTTTCTGTTAGGGCACGCGTCAGTGCAGACGACCGAGCGGTATCTTGGCTGTAAGCAAAATTTGGGACATCCGGTGAATGATAGGTTTACGCTGGGAACAGTAATCATTGAGACCCCGTCTTGAACAGGTTGTTGGTGTAATTGCCTGTTTACAACAACAAACGCGGAAAGCTCGTATCGTGGTAGCGTTTCGAAGCAGAAGGAAAATCCAATCATGACTAGGCTTTCGAGATATCGGGTGTTGGGCTTCGGCGTCATTTCGCCCCTAGCGGCACTTTTCTTGTATGCGCTTGCTACGCGACACTCACCCGGCAGAGTAGCGATCTCGAAAAGGACTGGCTTTTCCGGCTCTCCTTGTCAACGGTCGCGATGACCGTGCCCTTTCTCGTGACCCTGGTATTTGCCGTGAAGGACATGCGGCGACAGACGTTTTCGCTGTCAGGGAAAATTGGCCTAGCCATCGCGATTCTCTCGTTAGGCCTCGCGTGGAAGCCGGTAAGTGACGGCTTGATGCGATCAAAACAGACAAGGAACTCGGGATGCGAGACGTGGCTGCGCCGCCGTTCGAGACTGTGGACATTCTCGGCAAGACCCAGCAATTGGGAGCTCACAAAGGTGAGGTCGTGCTCATCAATGTTTGGGCGACCTGGTGTGGGCCTTGCCGAAACGAAATGCCGAAGCTTGATCGACTTTATCAACAGCAAAAGCTACGGGGATTCGCGGTATTCGGGTTGTCGGATGAAAGTGTCGATGTTCAACGAAAATTTATGGCACAGGTGCCAGTGACTTACCCGCTTCTTACACTTGGGAGAGGCGTTCCATCCTTCTATCATGACATAGCACGCTATCCGGCGATTTTCCTAATCGACCGCCAGGACGATTGCAGCCTGCGCCCGGACCTGATCAACCTTTTGAGAAGCTTGAGGCTGCCGTTAATGAACTTTTAACCATCGACTCTCATTGAGTTTTAAGCAGTCTATTGCTAACTGGCGAAAAATCGCATTTTCACCAACAGTTCTAGCAATAGCTTGTTGGGATTGCCGCGTTCCGCCTATGGATCACGTTTGCCCGTCATGTTGTGATTCTTTCACTTCGATGAAAACGATCGCGATATCGCTCAGTACGTCTTCCGGTGGTTCAGGAACCTCATGACCCCGCTTGAAAAGCGAGCAGCAAACCATTTGTATGCGACCATGAAAGCCGCGCCGCTCAAAAGCCATATCGAGGCACAAAGCGAAGAGGAAAAAAACCGCAGGACGGTACCGCTTCTTTACCGATCCTATTTCCGATGATGCGGATGTGCTGCGTCTCACTGAAGGAGGATTCGAAGGCTTCATAGAACGAACGTCGGCTCGTATTCTCGACGAGAGTCGACACTTGATCTCCTTCAATCGCTGTCAAAATGCGGAGGGTTGGCGCGTACACCTACCGCCAGGCAGTGTCGCTACTGCGCGCATGAATGGCGAGCCGAAAATTGATTGGCGAAAAATCGCAATTTCACTCATTGACCCAGCAATCTTTGGATTTTCCAGCCCGCTCGGTAGACTATTCTGCCACTGGTAGAGCTGCAGTGGTGTTATCCCGGTTCGTCAACCTGGCAGCCATCCATTGAGTGGTTCCGAAATTGGTAGCCAGTTTTCGAATGCTGGTGCCCTGGGCGCGAAGCAATTGCATTCTTTCCAACTCCTGTGATGAAAAATGCCGAAGGGCTGGTCTTCCTACGCGCTTACCGGCACGACGTGCCTGTGCCATTCCTGCCTTCACCCGCTCCCGCAGCATCTCGCGCTCGAATTCCGCCACTGCGCCCAGTACTGCGAAGGTCAATCTTCCCGCTGGCAATGTGGTATCGATGTTCTGCCGCAGCGAAACCAAGTCCACTCCCAGCAATTGGCATTCTTCCGCGATGGTCAGCAAATGCTTCAGCGAACGTGCCAGCCGATCCAACGCCCACACAACCACTACGTCGGCTTTCCGCCTGCGCAAATCATTCATCAATGCAGTAAGCGCTGGTCTTTCACTTTTTCGCACCACTTTGCCCCTGATCGCGGTATATCGGTACAACTCCAGCCGCGGCTTTCAACATATTCCCGCAGTTCGCGTCTCTTGAAGCCCGGTGTCCTGGTCATTGGTTGAAACCCTGACGTAAATTGCTGCTCTTTTCGTTTTCACTTTTGTCGCTCCGTTGTCATGCCAATGCTAACGCCGGCGGGTTATTGCGCCCATCAAGCTCAATTCTTTTTTGCAGGCAGCCTCACTCCACCCACGATGCCTATAACCCCACCCTTTTTGGTCCGGTCGTTCGCAACTAGTCCGGAAGCTCGCATCTTTGCAATAGCCTGAACATACTTTGTCGGCTTCTCCAATTCAGCGCATCTGTCCTCACGGTCGCGCACGCCAGCAATTCCCATCGAGCCGCCATTCAGTGTTTCATCAGTCACCGTGAGCCCGGATTTTCTCAACTCGGCGATAGCCTGGGCCAGTTTTGTCACGCTCTCATTATTTTTCATGCAGATTCCCCAGCCAAGCTTGTTCTCACCCTTCCGAAATGTCTTATGGAAAGGTATTGGCAAGCGGCATTTTTGATCATAACGCTGCTAGTAAATATCATGTCGTTCGGAGAACAAGAGGCCCGAGATTATCGACTGATGCGCAGATGCAGGCCGACAGCCTAACCGCTGAAACTCCAAATTTTATTTCTTAGTTGCTAAGGTGTTGTTTGAACCCTTTTTGTGCTCCGGGGCCAACCCGAAAAATTTATCGCAGCGAACGGCAGCACCACTCACGTGGACTACAAACAGGAATTCGAACAAGCGGTAAAACTTTAGGTATAGCTCAGCCGAAACAACTTCCCAGCATTGTCACCACACAACCATTCCAAACTCTCGCGGCTTGGCGTCAGCGCTTTGAATCTTGGGCCATACCTTCGCCGAAGTAGTCCCTTGATTTCGTTAAAACGATCAATATTTTCGAAGAACGCCGACTCTCGCCAGATTTCAACCTTTCCCATCTTGATGATTTGGTAGTGCTCCCCATCTAGCTCCGCGAAATCCCAAATGAACTCAAGACTATCGCCAGCTAGTTCTGGTAGCTGGTCAACACTCATGATTTTCTGCTCTTCGAACTTTAGAATTCGAGCCTGCACTAGTCCCAGTTGCCGGAGCAATTCAGGAAGTCGCAGTTGGGCTTCCGCATTCCCCTGCGCTGCCGCTTCCTCAGTGTCTTTAAGATTCGGAAACAGCACCTCACCCATTCTTCGCTGACATTTCGGACATTGGATAATTGCCCCGCAAGCACCGGCATCTTCCAAGTGATATACGCTCGCGTTCCCCACCCATCCATACCGTGAGCAGCACAGCAATTCTTGCTCCCAATTCGAGTACCACCTGAAACTGCGTTGTCCGGCAGTGTTGAGGATCGGTTCGCCTGCCGGGGCATTCGGGAATTGCGCGCTTTCAGGCTCCATCGACCACCCCTAAACTTTAAGCTTACACCCCTGAAGCCCGCTCCTGGCGCGGCTATTAGTCGTTTTTCGATATCGAAGCCTCGTATAAAATCGACGTGGGATAGGCTGGGGTTTGCTCTGGCGAGCGCGGGATCGTCGGGGTAGGCTTGGGTACCTCCCGGGAGATTATCGACGTTCTGGCGACCACCGGGATTGTGACGCAGGTGTGACGTAAAACCTGCCGCCAGTGACACGATTGACATTGTTGACAGCCGTTGCATTTTTGGAATCTGTAAGTTGCGTGCCTGCAACACTGCCCGGCGAATTCGGCTTACAGGTCCGGCTGCCACAACTCTTTTATTTTCAATGGATTTGACCCATTCGAAATCCTACCTCGCTCACCGTCGTTAAACACCGGTTCCCCGCAAAGACTTGATGTATTAGAAAAGTGTAGTTTTCTACTCATCAAAATTGTCAACACCAAATCCAGAAGTAAAAAATGAAGTATTTACCGTGGATAACGAGATTACGAGCGAAATGTGCTTTCACTCACCGGTTGTTTGATAACGCAAAACCGTCAGAGCGAGGCGGTAATCGTACGCCAGCTTGAGCGTTGCCGATTTGCGCCTGTGTCTGCTGAAGCTGTGCTTGACTCAGTTCGACAATCGAACTGAGTCCCAGGCGTAACGCGTTTGTGCCAGATCGAGCGCGAGGCTCGACTGATCCAACAATTGTTGGGTGACGCTGACTCGCGGTAAGCGGTATTTGCATTGAGCCAACTGGTGCGCACATCGCGTGATATCCGATTTCGAAATCCAGCAAGCGGGCTCGTGCGCGGCTTGCGCTTTCAGGCGCGCCTCCTTGCGACCTCGCCGAGTAGAGAAATCCATTGAATAGAGGGATTCCGACATTTACGCCGACCGCACCATACCAATTGGAGAGAACGGGTCGCGCACCGGCGTGTCCCCTATGGCGCCCGACCGCCCGATGTTGGGGAAAAATAAATCGCGTTCAGCAGTTGTGGAACTTCTGCGCTGATCGGTACTGGAATTCAAGCGACAATATTTCTGGGCGCATCGCAGAACGCCTGGGAAATGAGATCGTCCACATTGCCGGGAGGAGCGTAATAGGCGCCGATGTCCTCGACCAGCTGAAAATTCTGCATTCTTGGATAGCCGAGCATCATGGAAAGGCTGCGAGCGCTAGCGTTCTCGCTATTCTCCGCGTCCAGAACAGTAGTTTGGCTTGAGCGAGATTCACGTTGGCGAAACTGAAATCCAGTTGAGACCTTAACTTGCTCTTGAACAACGCTTCGACTTGATCGGCAACTGTCTGTCGCGCACTTACGGTTTGCTGCGCCACGGCCAACACCGCATGAGCTTGCAATGCATCGTAAAAAGCCTGATCCACTGCCAGAAAATCTGCTCTTTCGTCGCTGCCGCATTTTGGATCTTCAGCTTTCGCCGCAAATTAGCGCTTGAGGTCAAGTTCGTGGTGCGTCCGAAGTCGGTAATCAACTGATTTACCGTGAACCCAGCGGCGGCACGTTGATAAATGATCGGGTTGTTGAGTCCGCCGGCAGTGATGCGGCTTTGTCCTGGGAATCCACGCCCGTGAGGTTGCCAGTCGCGGTCGGCCACAGGTTCGACCGCACCTCCCGGGTGACTTGCTGGGACGCCAGCGCCGTCAAACGCGCTACGGAGATTTGCGGATTGTTTTTCAACGCCAGCGCCTCCGCTTGCTTCAATGACAGAGAATTTGAGTCCAGGTTGGTTAGGCCTGAGGCTCGTTGCTGTTCGTTGGGAACCATCCTGGGCTCGATTTGACTGGGAACTGTCTGCGGCATCGGGGCCGAAGGCAAGCTCTGCACTATTTGCAGCTGATCGGGGTGTGAGGCCTGTGAGTATCCGGCGCAGGGCACAAGGGCAATGCACGCAATGAAAATTGGTTCCAATTTCATGGTTGTTATTTGCACCTCAGTTTTGCGCGGCAGGCGCGGTTACTCTTCTTCCCGCCGATGGATCAATAGATATGCGGCGGGAACGATGAAGACCGTCACGATGACCGACATCGTGAGGCCGCCGATGATCGCAGCGGGCCAGCGGAGCGTACTGCTCGCTGCCCGCTTCCAGTGCAAGGGCCATCGGAATCATGCCGAGGATCGTGGCCAAAGAAGTCATCAGCACCGGGCGCAGGCGCACGCGACAGGCCGTCGCGACCGCTTCCTCGATCGGCATGCCTTCTTTTCTCAGCGAGCGCGTGAACTCGACGATAAGAATGCTGTTCGATACTACGATGCCAGTCATCATGATGACTCCCATCAGCGACATGACGTTGACCGTTGTATGCGGTGACGAGCAGAAAAAGAATGACGCCGGTGATGCCCGGCGGAATTGCCAGCAGAATGATCAGCGGATCGATGAACGATGAGAACTGCGCCATGAGGATCAGGTAAACAAGAATGACCGAAAGATCAAGCCGATGCCAAAGCTCTTGAACGACTGCCGCATGCCCTCGACCGAACCGCGCATGGTGACGCGCACGTTTTCGGGCATCTTTGTACTCGGCGATGATCTTGTCGACCTTGACTGGCAAGGCTTCCGAGATCTTCGCTGGCGCGGCGAAACATAGACGTCGATGACGCGGCGAAGCTGGTAGTGGTCCACTTCGGTGGGCGTGTTGATCATTTTCACGTCGGACACCGCATCGAGGTCAGTCGGAGTTCACGTTGCCAGCAGCGTGCAGAGGAATCTGCTTCAGATCGGTGATGGAGTTGACCTGAGTTTCGGGGTACTGCACGGTGAGCATGTAGTTGTTGCCGCTTTTCGGATCGACCCAGTAGCTCGGAGCGATCATGCTGTTCGAAGTCAACGCGGTGATGACGTTGTCGACCGCTTCCTTGGAAGACACGCCCATGCGTCCCGCCATCTCGCGGTTGATGTCGAGCTGAATCCCGGGATAATCGAGGTCCTGCGGGATCAGTACGTCGCTCACGCCGCTGAAGCCGGCGCACCTTTTGCAGCGATTTCGGCCGCGGTCTGGTAAGCCTGCTTCTGATCGTTGCCGCTGACCTGAATGTCGATGGGCGCAGGCAGTCCGAGATTGACGACCGCATCCACCAGTCCTCCGGATTGAAAATAGGTTGAGAGTTCCGGCAAATCGTCGGTCAGTTTCGCGCGCACGCGGCGCATGTACTCGTAGCTGCCAACCGGTGATCTTTCTTGAGGCTCACCTGCACGAATGCCGTGTGCTGCCCGGAATTGCTGGTGTAGATCGCAGAGAAATCCGGAGTGATGCCGATATTGGAGACGATCATGTTCAGATCCTGCGGCGAAACCACCTGACGAATGTCGGCTTCGACGTGCTTTGATGTACTGGTTGGTCAGTTCGAGGCGGGTGCCGGTGGGAGCCTTGATATTGATCACGAACTGGCCGGGATCGGTGCGCGGAAAAAAGCCCAGGCCCAGCAGCGGAAACAAAGCGAAGCTGAAGAGGCAGATGCCGAGGATACCGATTACCGTGGCCAACGGGCGCAGCAGGCTTCGCCTGACCGCGATGTCGTAGTGCATCAGCATCCGGTCATAGCGGCGATTGAAGCCAGCGCACAAAACGCTCGAACCACGTTGCTCCCCGGATGGTGGGCGGCTTCGTCGTGCGGTGACTTGATGAAGCGCGCGCAAAACAGCGGCACCACCGTCATTGCGACGGCGTAGGACGCGAACAGCGAAAACACCACCGCCGCGGCGAGCGCGGTGAACAGAAATCGGCTGACGCCGTAAAGAAAGACCACCGGGAAAAAGACGATCGCCGTGGTGAAGGTCGCGGCCAGCACCGGCATGGCGACTTCCTGGCCGCCCTTTTCCGCGGCGACCTCGGGCGTTTCGCCCATTTCCAGGTGGCGAAAAATGTTTTCCAGCACGACCACCGAGTTGTCGATCAGTCGCGAAAATGCCAGCGCCAGTCCGCCCAGGACCATCGTGTTGATCGATCCGCCGCTGGCGTTGATCGCGAGAAACGCGGCCAGCGCGGACAGCGGAATCGAAAGCAACACGGCGAAACGTCGCGCGCACATTGCCCAGAAAAATCAGGATCATCAACGCCGTGAGCACCAGGCCGATGCCGCCTTCGCTGCCCAGATTCGCGATCGCCGTCTTCACGAACACCGATTGATCGAACACGACCTTGGTCACCAGCGATCTTCGGGACATCGACCAGATTGCCCAGCGACGTTCTTGATGCCATTCACGATGGCGATCGTGTTGCTGTCTCCGCCCTGCTTGAGGATCGGAAGATAAACCGACCGCTGGCCGTCCACGCGGACGATGTTGGTCTGGATTGCGGCCCCGTCCTCCGCGTGGCCGACATCGGCGACCATCAACTCGGCGTTGCCCTCCGTCTTCAGCGGCAAGCGGTTGATTTCCTGCTGTGGTGGGGAGTTGGCTGTTGGTGTAGATGTTGTAGTCTTTCGGGCCGATCCGCACGTCGCCGGCGGGCAGAATCGAGTTGGCTTCGTTCACCGTGCGCACCACATCCATCAGGCTCAACTGATGCGCCTGCAACTTTACGGGATCGACATAGACCATGATCTGGCGGTATTTCCCGCCGAAGGGCTGCGGGACGGACGCGCCCGGCACGTTCGCAATCTGGTTGCGGACCGTGAACTGGCCGAGGTCGTGCAATTCGGTCTCGTTCAGCCCCTCGCCCTTCAACGTGATCAGGCAGACCGGCAGACTGGACGCGTCGAACTTCAGCACGACCGGCGGCAGCGTGCCGGGCGGCAAGTCGCCGCAATTGCGCCATCGCCAGATTGGAAATGCCGCTGACGGCCGCATCCGGATTGGTGCCCGGCTGAAAATAAATCTTGATAAGGCTGACGCCGGTCAGCGAACGCGATTCGATGTGGTCGATGCCACTCCCCAGCGTGAAAAATCGTCTCGAAGGGGCCGGTGATGTTGGCCTCAATCTGCTCCGGCGGCATTCCCGGAATAGAAAGTCGCCACCACCACCACGGGAATATTGATGTCGGGAAACAGATCGACCGGCATGCGCGCCACGGTGGTCACGCCGACCACCATGATGATCAGGCACAGCATGATGATGAAAAATGGATAGCGGATGGCGAAACCGGACATGCTCTATTGCGCTCCCTGCTCGGCAACGTACTTCTCGTCAGCCATTGTGCTCATCTTGCGGATCAACATGCTGCCCGGCCGGGATATTCCCCCAGGTTGCCGACGATCACCCGATCTCCCTCATTTAAACCTGACAAGATCTGAATCCGATTGGAGCCCTCGATTCCGGTGTGAATCTCGCGTTCTTCCACATGGTTTTGCGAATTGACCAGCAGCACGGTGGTCTTTCTGCGCCTCGTTGATCGCCTGCAAAGGAAACGTCAGCGCGTTGGGATCGTTTTGCACTCGCAAAGAAACATTGGCATACATTCCGGGCGTCAACCTATAGTCGCGATTGGGGACGTCTACTTCAACCTGCATGGTGCGGGTCGAGCGATCAAGCGAATCCGTCGAGCGGACCACTTTGCCAGAGAAATGTTCATCCGTCGCCTTTACCTGGATGTCGGCCGGTTCGCCATCATGCACGCTGGCGGCTAGTGATTCGGGCACCGGAATTCGCAGACGCAATATATTCACCTGCGAAAGCTTGACCACGGGTTCGGAACTTACGTTCGAAGTGCCAGCCTGAATCAGCGATCCGGTGTCCGCATAACGCCACGTCACGACGCCGTCGAACGGCGCGGTAATTCGCGAATATTCAGAGAGCGCAGCATAGTGCTGCTGGTCGGCTTGGGAAACTTCCAATTGTTGGCGGGATGCCGACAATGCTGATTTGGCAGCTTCGATCTGCGCTTCCGCGGAACGGTCTTTGGCGATCGGCATCGTCGAGTTCCTGTTCCGCGATCAGCCCTGGGCGCGCCTCCGATGCCTGTTTCAAGCGAGCGGCAGCGGCGTGCAACGCGGCATGATCCGCCTCCGCCCGTGCTCACTTCATTCTGAGCATGCATGATTTCTTCCTGGCTGTGACGCACGCCAGCGCCGGCCGCCTTGCAGTTGCGCGGATAATTCCGGAATCTCCAGAACCGCGAGCACTTGCCCGGTATGAACACGGTCGCCGATATCAACATTAATGTTGCGAATATAGCCGGCAACCTTGGCATGGAGTTCCACTTCCTGGTAAGGCAGGAACTCTCCTGCAATGGAGAGCGTGTTGGAGAGCGGCGCGCGCCGAACTTGTACGACCGCAGCACGCGGAGCTGAGTCGGCCGATACGGACTGAGAAGATGCGCCGGAATGTCCGCACCCTGTCGCAGCGCCAAGACAACCCGCGAGTAGAACAAGCAGTCCGACGCTGGCGAGGACCGCTTCGGGTCGCTTATGCATGTGCAGCCACCATTTCGGAAATTAATCTAGGTAGGCTCACCGGCTTGCCTCACAGGATTTCCCCGACACGGCATAGCGCCGAACGATTCCCATCTTGATGTCACCATTGCCGGGAACTCTAACCAACATCGCATGTTTTCCGAGACTCACTTCGATGGCTTGGTCGGCCGCGAACGCATCGGGCAGATAGTTAATCGCAGATAAATAACGTCCCACATAAATTGAACAGTTGAAACGGATCGAAATGTCATAGTCGTATTCGGTTGCCGGCGAAGGGGCGTCCATCCGTTTGTTGTAGTGAACACTATCGGGTTCATATTTCTGCGCACTGACTACGACCGCCCGCTGAAATGTCCGCGATGGCTCTGCCATCACAACTGCGGACTCGATAAACATCCCAACCAGCAAAAGCCAGATCATTAAATTGCGAGATCGACTCAAAAAATCACCTCCGGATGCATTTCCTGAAACTCAGAATCGAAGAAAGACGCCTTTCTATTTACCAATAGCACAGGCCGTTTCCTTGGCGCGACTGCGGTACACGATCCCCAGAGTGACATCGCGGTCTCCAGGGAGGGCAACATTCATAACGTGTTTTTGCAGCTTGATATCAACTGCATGATTTGGGGTGAAAACCGAAGGCAGATAATCCAGTCCGGACTCATAGCGCACTGTGTACACGGTGCAATCCAGGCGGATGCCGATGTCATAGGAGTGTACGTCCGCTTGGAGCGGTGCGTCCATTGGGTTATCTCCCACATAGTTCGATGGGCTTTCGTGAGAATCCACGCTGACGACCGTGGCGGATTGAAGTGGCTGGTTGGTCTTAGCGTGAGCACAGGTCAATAGCCCACACGACAAAAGCATAAGCAGCACGAAAGTCTCTCTCATGATCTCCTCCACTGAGATCCGATTCGAGAGGCCCGCAAACCAGTTTGGTCTACTTGAAAAATCATGGACCGGCCCTGGGTTTTAAGACGCTCCCTCGAATCTGGTCCGGCGATCACAATCAATGCGCGAAAATACTCAAGGGCATGAATGATGTCGCAGGTTGTAGTTGAAAAAATGACTACGAGAGGAATTCAGAGGATGGAGGAGGGCGATTGTAGAGACTCTTGTCTAAAAGCAGAGAGTGAACTGGAGGTCCGCCAGGAGCGAACCGGGGATAGAAATTCGATATTTGCAAAAGCGCCAGAAGGTGAGCGACGGGTGCAATCGGAGATGTAGCCTTTTTGTCGAGGTGCTGTCGTTTTTGGGCTTGGGAGTGGTTCGTTACACACTTCGAAACACTCGCCTGAGAGTCAACCGAAGCAGAATATCGGGTGGTCACGCTAACCGTTAGGGAGCACACGGCAACAAGAACAACCAGCCAACGCCAGGTTAAAACCTGGCTCCGCCGGCTGTCGAAATTTCTCAACCACGCCATGCTCAATATCCCAACTCTGACCGTTCTAATTATACCTTTCGCGGCAACGAAGCGGGAGACTCATTAGTAATCAAGTCGGGAGGAGATCCAGGTAGGCTTTAGTTGCGTCCCAGATACTTTCGATGCTTCCAAAAAACGAACGCTCCCGGCGCGAGCCGGACGTTGCCATAGAGCGTATACATCATTGAAAACACTCGGCTAGGTCAGGAGGGGCGAATCAAAAGTCACGGCCATCGTTCACCTTAAATTGGGGGTTGGATTGGCACCCTCGTCGGACAGATTGCTGGAGCAGAACGTTTAAGAGGTCGAAAGCGACGGTTCTTCAGGAATCAACCCGCAAGATCATTACTTCAGTAGCCTTTATCAAGGCCGCTGCAGTCTGTCCCCGCTTTAGGTGCATTTCTCGGGCGGAGCGTGCCGTAATAATTGACGTAATTTGCTGACCACCGATTGAAATTCTGACCTCAGCCATTAAACCACTAATCTGCACTGAATCAATTCGTCCCACTAGCTGATTACGACCACTCAGGCGCCGGGTTTCTTCTTTGCGGGGATACTCGCTCTTGCCACGGGTCCTGAAAAGCAATCTGTCCACTTCGCTTTGCGGGATACGATGATGCCCTCCGGCAGTCCGATTGCTTCGAATCTTCTTCTTGTAAATCCACTGCTTGATCGTTGGAAAGCTGATCCCCAGTTGCAAAGCGGCATCGCGAAGCTTCAGCGGTCCCTCAATATTCCGTTCGGATTCCCTATTCTTCCTCATCGGAAGTAATCGTAATCACAACGAAATTTCTGGTCAACCCCGCAGTATTCGTATAAGTCAGGCCAGCCCGCTCATCGCAAAAAGCACATTATCGTACATTTCTGGACAACGAAAACGTATCTCATGTACACTTCCGACTTTGATTCCCAGATATTTGATTTTCGAGGTCGAAATGCGCAAGGCTTATCTGTTTATAGCAGCGGTTGTTTTCGTGTTTTCGTCACCCTTGACCTTTGCTCAGGCCCCAACGAAAGCAAGCCTTTCCGGCGTGGTGACGGACCAAACCGGCGCAGCTCTTCGCGATGTCGCGGTGACAGTCAAGAGCGTCGACACCGGCGCAACGCGGACGATCACAACCGACGGCAGCGGACGCTATCAGGCGTCCGCTTTGCCTCTGGGGCGCTTCGAGATTCGCGCCGCACGACAAGGGTTCGCCGATGAAACGCGCACCGGAATTACTTTGGCGGTTGGCCAGGACGCCACCATCGACATTAAGATGCAGCGGAGCGCCCCCGACCCCTGTGCGAACGGGCATGAGTTCGCCACCACAGATTGCTCGCTGACCTGGCACGGCATTACGCTCTACGGCGCTTATGACGTCGGCGTCGGCTGGGTCAGCCACGGCTTGCCGGAAAACGGCTATAACTATGAAGGTGAGTCTCTGGTGAACCGAAACGGCTTTCAACATCGTTTCGTCGTCGCACCGAACAACCTGTCGCAGACTGGTCTGGGCATCCGGGGCAAGGTAGAGTTTGCAGACGGCTGGTACGTTGTGTTCAACGCTTCCACTGGCATCAATCCGCAGTCCGGCCTGCTTGCCAACGCATCAAAAACCGACATCATCAACAACGGTCTTCCCCGCAGCAGTTATTCGATAGCCATCGACGGCGCGCGGGCGGGCCAGCCCTTCAATGACGAATACTATGGCGGCGTATCGTCGGCGCATTTCGGCACGCTGACCTTCGGCCGCCAACGCTCTCTCGGCACCGATGCGATGCTTCTTTATGATCCGGCGAGCGGCGCCTATGCCTTTTCGTACATTGGATATAACGGCACGATGGCCGGCGGCGGAGACACCGAGGACAGCCGTTGGGATGACGCCGTGAAGTACCGCCTCGCCTATGGCCCGGTCCATTTCGGCGCGATGTACAAATTGGCCGCTGGGTCTGCCGGCTGCTACTCGGGTTCCGCAGGCTGGACTGATACCACATGTACGCCGCAATCCGCCCATAACAACGCCTATGGATTCGACTTGGGCGGAGACTACGGCAAGTTCTCCGCCGACGCCGTCTTCCAACATTACAACCAGGCGATCAGCGTATTGAACCCGTTGCTCGGGCCTCAGAGTCCCGCGGCGCCCTATCAGTCAACCACGAACAGCATCAACACAAACCAAATCACCGGCGCCAATCTGATCGACCCCAGCGACACCGTATATGGCATCGTGACCGACAATAACGCGATTATGGTCGCTGCCAGGTATAAGTGGGATCCGTTCAAGTTTTTTGCCGGCTACGAATACATCTGGCAAAATAACCCTGCGAACCCTTTGGGCATTGGTGCCGAGGACCAGGGCGGTTACATCATGAGCGGCGTCGAAGACGACAATCTTGATTCTGAAAAGTTGGTGAATATCTGGTGGACGGGCGTGAAGTATACTTACCGCACTAAAACCGACGTCACTTTCGCCTGGTATCAACAGAGGCAGAACGACTTACGTGTTCCGCCGGCCTGCTCGCCTTCAGCCGGTTTCCGCGCCTCCTGTGCGGGTACCCTCAACGAGGGGTCGCTATATTTGGATCATCACTTCACCAAGCGTTTCGATGGTTTTGCCGGAATTGCGTATTCCTACGTCAACGGCGGTCTGGCCATCGCCATTCCTCACGGGCCGGGGGTTCCCTATAACTCGGACAACAACTTTGCTCCGACCGTCGGAGGTCGTTTCACCTTCTGATCACCACGGCGGGGTCAGTCGGAAGCCCAGCATTGGGTAGGAAAGTTCCGCGCGCCTTCAGTCGGAGGCTGGGGTCTCGCTTTTGGCCAGCGGGAGAATGATAAAAAAAGTAGTGAGCAAAGGAATAAGCACGGGAATCGAAACCACCCATGGCAAAGGCTTGGGGACGAGGAGGACGACCAGAACCTCTGCCGCCCCGACCAGCAGAAGAATCAATATCATCCTTCCCAACCACTTTATATTCTGACGATTTATCTGCATGAGTCTCTTTTCGTGCTGGGTAACACTGCAAAACTCGGCATAACAGAATTGCAAGACCGATCCGACAAACGGAGTTTACAGGATAGTTGGCATAAACGCGAACATGTGATCGTGACACCTGCTCGGGATTGAAAAGATCAAGAGATCCTCACTCAACTCCACACCGGGCTTGAATGGGCCCCGCCGGGCGACATGGGCTGGATCGTCCATCGCCAAGCCATTCTTTATGCCGCGAATATGGGTGGGACGGCACCCACGAGGCGCTGGCCGCCGAAATCGTGGCGCAATTCATTAAGAATTACGATCCCAAGCACGAACACGCCTGGGTGGCGGAAAAGGATGGAGACAGGGTGGGTGCGGTTTTCGTTGCCAAGGAGTCAGATCAAATTGCAAAACTGCGCCTGTTGCACGTGGAACGGCAAGCGCGCGGACTGGGTATTGGCAAACGGCTGGTGGAGGAATGCATACGATTCGCGCGGCAGGCAGGTTACCAGAAAATGACCCTGTGGACGCAGAGCATTCTCCACGCGGCACGACACATCTACGAAAATGCTGGCTTCCAGGTCGTGCACGAAGAAAAGCATCACAGCTTTGGAAAAGACCTTACGGCGGAGACCTGGGAGCTCGATCTAACAACGACAGCATAGTTGTTGTCAAAATCTTTCGTTGCCTTTCCGGCCGAATATCCCACATTCATGGCTGACTTGGAAAGTTCACGAGTGGGGTTAAGCCGAAGCTTCGGTCGACTGAGTTGCTGAACTCGGCGCGTCGGCGACTGTTTTCTGATCAGTGGATGAGCCCATATCCTCCTCCCTGGCTTTCGGTTCGGCATCCGCCTTAGCGTGCTGATCCGTCTGCGCGTCGTCCGCTGGTGCCGATTCTGGATCTGGGGCCTTCGCAGATTCTTTCTTTTCCGCGACGGGTTCGGGAGGGTTCAGACCTGAGGAAAGCAGATAATTGATTCTCGCGCGGCTCGCTCGCCATCGGACGCTGCTGGCATTTCCCGCACGCTCCAGGCAGGAGGCAAGCTCTGCGTCGCTAGCGAGTCCTTTCTCCTTGACCAGCTGCAAGAGAGCTGAACTCTGGGTTTCGAGAGCCTCCAGTGAAGAAAATAATTCATCAAGTATCTGGGGTACGATTTTTTCGTCCATGCTCTCAATCTCTCCTTCGTGCCATCTTTGGATGCAGGAATTGCCGTCCCTGGCGTCAATCCCGTGACTTGAGCGCCGATTGTTTGATTTCTTTCTGGGCAGCTCCTAGATCTGGGTGGGCTCCTCTGGATCTGGTTCTCGAATTGGAACATGCGGATCCTCCGGCGAATCGGGAGGCTCCTTGATCGGGGGCGGGAAAGGATCTGCGGGTGCGCGTAACCGAGATGTCTTTACTCTGGCGTCCATGGCACCTAGATGCCGAAGCTGGCAACTGGGATTGCTGCAACCGGCTCACGCAGGGTTGCTACCGCTTTCAAAGATCGCGATCCCCATCGAGACGCCGTTACAATTGCATCAGCCATGCAAATTGCCAGCTGGAACGTCAATTCGATTCGCTCACGGCTTGATCAAGTAACGGCCTGGCTCAAGGCACGACAGCCAGATGTATTGTTGCTCCAGGAATTGAAGGGCACCGAGTTTCCGGTCGAGACCTTCAAATCTATTGGCTATCTGAGCGGGATCGTAACCCAAAAAACGTACAACGGCGTCGCGATCCTGTCGCGCATGCCGCTAAAGACAATCAGCATGACCCTCTCTGGCGACGAGGCGGACAGTCAGGCCAGGTTCCTCGAGGTGCTGATCAACGATATCCGGATCGTCAATGTTTATCTTCCCAACGGAAACCCCATAGGCGGCGAAAAGTTCGCCTACAAGCTGGCCTGGATGGATCGACTGAAAGTCCAGATGGAGAGTTGGCTGAAGGATAAGGTGCCAACCCTCGTGGGCGGCGACTTCAACGTCATCCCTGAGGACATCGATTGTCATAAGCCGGCATCCTGGATGCATGACGCCCTGTTTCAACCCGAACCGCGTGCGTGTTATCGCGAATTATTGAAACTTGGCTACACTGATGCCTTCCGTTCCTTGCATCCCGACGAGAAAGGGCGCTTCACTTTTTGGGATTACTTCCGCCAATCGTTCGAGCACAACCGAGGTATTAGAATCGATCATTTTCTGTTGTCGCCGGCACTGAGTGGCCGAATCGAATCCTGTGAAATTGACAAAGGCCCTCGCGGGCAGCAGAAGCCTTCCGATCACACTCCGATCGTCCTGACATTGCGGTGACCGAAGCAAAGCAGATGCCTAAAGACTTAGGCGTTTGCCGGGCTTAATCTGTAATCTCGGCCAGAACGTCTAGCGGATTGTTCACAACTTCAGCTCATCGACTGCCCGCGGCCGGACCCACACCGACGGCCTGCCTGGTTTTGGGATCGATGCCGATCAGAGCCACCCCGCCCACTCCTTCGCGGCCGAGGGTAACTACGTGGCCGCGAGCCTTCAGGTCGACCTGCACTTCTTCAGGCAGAGTTTTCGGCACTGACAAGCTGCCCAAGGTGGCGCCCTCCTGACCGAAAGAGCTGATGAAGTGCGTGGTCGAAAAGCGCGGTGCCTTAAACGCCTCCTCGGGACTCATGCCGAAATCCACGTAGTTGAGGATAACCTGGATGGCTGCCTGGTCCTGCATGTCTCCGCCCGCCACCGAGATCGCCATTACGGGTTGGTTGTCATGGAAAAGCAGGGTGGGGCTCAGAGTAATTCGCGGCCGCTTGCCGGGCTCGATGACATTCGGAGTTCCTGCAAACGTATTCAGACTGCTGAGCCGGCTTCCGTGAATAATGCCCGTGCGTCCGGCCACGCCCGCCGTGCTCGACAAGCCGCTGGGAGTCGCCGCAATGACGTTCCCAAATTTATCCGTCACACACATGACGGTGGTTCCACCGTGCCAGGGGCCAGTGATGGTCGGCGGCTTGGTCGGTTTCATGTTGTAAGGGTCGCCGGGCCGCAGCTCGAGAGACGCCTTTTTCGGATCGATCAACTTGCGCCGCATTTCGGTGTACTGATCGGAAAGCAACTGCTGCATTGGCACCTTCGTGAAGCTCGGATCGCCGTAATACTCGTCGCGATCCGCCAGCGCCAGTTTTTCCGCTTCAATCACGGTGTGGATGTAGTCCGCGGAATTGAAGCCCATATTCTTCAGGTCGAAGCCTTCCAGGAGGCGCAGTGTCTGTGAAAGATAAGGACCCTGGGTCAGCGGACCGGCCTTATAGACGGTGTAACCACGGTAGGTAGTTTTGAGGGGGTCCACCACGGGAGTTTTGTGCGAGGCTAAATCCCCCTTGCGCAGGAAACCTCCCTTTTCGATATACCAGGCTTCCAGTGCCTCGGCGATGTCGCCGCGATAGAAGCGGTCCGAGACGGCTTGCAGTTTTTGTTGCCGCGTACCTTTCGCTACCTTTTCCGATTCGGCCAATTTGCGAAAGGTCACCGCCATGTCCGCCTGCCAGTTCACGCCGGTTTCGATCTTCTGTCCGCTGCCGGTATCGATATACCAACTGGGGCCGCCGGCGTCCAGAATGGCCAGCGTCGGCTGAACGACTTCCTCGAAGCTTTTGGTCCCGTAAAGTTTGAGTAAGGTGACGATTGCATCGATAGTGCCAGGCACGGCGGCTGCCTTGACGTCACCATCCGGGATGCCGTGTTGCATGTACCAGGCGATGGCTTTGGGATCGCGAGGGGCTTCGCCTTGCCCCTCCAGCAGCTTCACGCTTTTCTGGTCGCCTTTGTGGCCGGGACTGTAAACCAGAATTGGGACTTCTCCTCCCACGCAGAATGCGCCGACATAAGTTACGGACAACGCCAGCAGAGTAGCAGCGCCTGCATCGGCGGCGTTTCCGCCCTGTTCGAGAATCTGGATGCCGGCCGCTGTAGCAGCAGGCTTGCCGGAAACGACCACACCCTGGTCGCCGGCGGCGACACTCGGACCGTGCGAACTGAGCGGCGTTTTGGTGGCCTGCGGCCAGGCGACGGACGCGACTAGTAAGAAAGAGACGGACATCGAAACGATCTTGCGCATGACAGGTCAACTCCGTTGTGGTGGCTGGCTACTTTACCGCGTAGCGGGTCTTGCACTGGGGACACTCCAGCACATGCATCTTCCCGCTGAGAGGAATGGTCGGAATAATAAAGAAGAATACGAGAAATCTCATTCCGGTTTTTTGAATGAACTGGGCCTGGGTCCCACATATTCCGCAGCGCATCAATTCTGTTGTAAGTCCGGAACCCCAGAAAAAAACCTTTGTCCCGATGATGAGCATGGCCGCGACAGTGTACTACGCCCGGCAATATTTCGGTGGGACGCACTTGCTTCTTAGGGAATGCTGCCTCATCCTAGAATGCGGTGAAAGCATTCGAGGATTGACTATGTCAATGCATCGTCGTGATTTGTTGAAGTCTGTCGCGAGCGCTGGATTATTCGCCGCGGCTACACCTTTCGTGAGATCGCAGGAGCAAGTGGCGCGCGCCGTTCGGGGCATGCCGGCTCCACGCATCAAAGACATCAGCGTCATCGAATGCCAGCCTCAGGGCGTACGGCTGACGGTGGTAAAGATCACCACAGACCAAGACGGTCTTTACGGCTATGGTTGCGCCACCTTCACGCAACGTGCCGACCTGGTGAAACCCGCCGTCGAGAACTACCTCAAACCGTTTCTGTTGAACAAAACAACCGATCGTATCGAAGATATCTGGCAGTCTTGCTATGACAGTTCTTATTGGAAAAACGGGCCGGTGTTGGGCAATGCGTTGAGCGGCATCGATCAGGCGCTATGGGACATCAAAGGCCGCCAGGCCGGTATGCCGGTGTATCAACTGGCCGGCGGCAAATGCCGCGAGGCGGTGGATAGCTACGCACACGCCGATGGCGCCGAGTTCGATGAAGTAATCGAGAACGCGAAGCGATATATGAGTCAGGGCTTTCGCAACGTGCGGGTGCAAGTGGGTGTCCCCGGGATGGCCGGATACGGTGCGAGGCGCAGCGGGACTGCGATGCAGGCGCTGCACGACAAACCGGTGTTTGAACCTGCGTACTACGCGCGGCGGGCGTTGAAGTTGTTGGAAAAATGCCGCGAAGAGTTGGGCGAGGAAGTCGAACTGCTGCATGACATGCACGAACGGCTATTGCCGAACCAGGCCGTCCAGTTTTGCAAGGACGCGGAAAAGTTCAAAATGTTTTTTCTGGAAGATCCCCTTTCGCCGGAAGATATCGACTATTTCCGCCAGATTCGCCAGAACTGTGCCACTCCCATCGCTATGGGAGAACTGTTCAACAATCCCCACGAGTGGCAGCCGCTGATTTCCGAACGCATGATCGACTACATTCGGGTACACGTCTCGCAGGTCGGTGGTTTCACGCCGGCACGCAAGATCGCCATCCTGGCTGAGCAGTTCGGCGTGCGAACTGCCTGGCACGGGCCCGGCGATGTGTCTCCGGTGGGGCACATGGCCAATGTTACGCTCGACATTGTCAGCTACAACTTCGGCATTCAGGAGTACTCACCTTTCAACGAACGCACCCAGGAAATTTTCCACGGCTGCCCGGAGATGAAAGATGGATATCTATGGGTGAGCGAAAAGCCGGGTTGGGGCATTGAAATCGACGAGAAGGCTGCTGCAAAATCACCATTCACCCAAAGCGAAAACGGGCTGAACGGCGGGTGGGGAGAAATTCGCAAACGCGACGGTACGGTGATCAAGCAGTAGTGGGCTGATCAAGATCAGCACGATCTTTGGGAACGCCTTCAGGAGCACCCGCGAACTGGCGCTCCTTGCAGTAGAGAGAATTCTAAACTTCGTCGCATCGCCAAATCGACGGAAAATGTGGAGGGCAAATGGGGAATCAAACGCTTGATCCAGCCATGCAAGAATTGCTGCAGGGACGCTACATCGCCGCTCTCGGAACCGAGAATGCGGATGGTACGATTCATCTAACTGCGGTGTGGTACGTCTTCGAGGATGGCCATTTTTTTATTGCGACCTCTTCCAAGAGCCGGAAAGCTCGCAACATCGCGGCGCTCGCCAAGGCTTCACTTATGGTGGATGTGCGAAAGTCAGGTGGTGAACGCGGCGTCCATGGCGCGGGGAAAGCGGAACTCATCTCAGGCGAACAGTCCAGGAAAATCAACCTGCGGATCCACCAGCGATATCTGAGTGCGGCAGGCCCTGGTAGATCCTCAGATTGAGCCTGTCTTTGCCTCATTCGATGACGTCACTATAAAAATCACACCCAGCTCGTGGACGGTATGGGACATGGCCGTCCTGGACGCCCGAGCCTTTGGAGGAAAGTTAGGCGCAACCCCTGGCTACCTGCTTCCATTGGATTGAGAGACGACTTGTGCTCAGGAGGCCCAGTCCTTACTTTCGCGGTTTATGCGAAAGTGGGAACTGGAGACGCATCTTGATGAAAGCGAATGCCGAGCTCGTTTTGCAATCGAACGCGCAGAGCATGAAGGCCTTTTTCAATGCACCACGGAAACATTTCCCAGGTCGTACCAGCCATCGTCGCTGCGTCCTTGAATGGCGAAGCGAATCGCTGGTTCGCCGGTCCGGGGATCGAGCATAGCCACCCGGAAATCGTAGGTGCCTTCGGGAAGTGTCGCAGGCACGAAGAGTGTCCCGTCGAAAACCGCATCGCCGGGAAGCCATTTCCGAACGTCCACAGGAACGCGAATGATCGTCGTGTCTTTGGTCGAATGCAATTGAATCGCCAGCGAATATTCGCGATAGACCGGCGCGACCCCGGCGTTCAACCACCACATGTGAACTGACATCATGTCGCCGGGCTTTATGGCATGGGGATATTCCAACCTGCGCAACACGAAGCGATATCCCATCATTTTCTGGAACCGTTCAAAAGCTGGCTTCCACTCCGTTGGAATTGGCGAGCTTTTCACGTTGACCGAACTCGCATGCCAGCGCAACGCCTGGTCCAGAATGTAGTCGACGTCGTACCCGTCTTTTTTCCAACTGGAAGGCGTACCGCAACTTTCGAGAGAGATAGGACGCTGTTGCCAAACCTCCTGTATTCCCGAACGCACGACCTGCTGTGGATAAATTTCCAACATCTCCGCCGGAATATAAGGGCCGGGGCCCGGCCGCATATCTCCCAGGCAGTCGAGACGCCATCCAGCGCCGTGTTGCGTGCCATAAGTGAGCGCAGTGGGCTCATCGAAATTCATCAACAAGAGAGTTCGTTGAAATGCGCTGAGCCATAGATCGATGAGCGGCTTCTGAAACGAGAAGTCCGGCATGTAGGGACTCCAGCCTTCGCCCCAATAGCCGACTGAAGAAATATCCACGCTGTCCAGATAAGGATTTCCGTCGTAGCGCTTGCCGGCCTCAGTCACCAACTCACCCCAATACTTCAGATAGAGGGGATCGGTGAAATCAGGTTGCCAGATTTTTCCATCCTTGTCGCTGTCTTTGTTGGCGCGACGCGCGCCGGAATTTCGATACCAGGCGGGAAGCGGATCATGATTGGAATACGGCATCAGGCGGATGGCAAGAGTCTGCCCATGAGCGCGAGCTTCTTCGATCGCCAGGTCAACGATGTCCCAGCGGAACTTGCCCGGCTCAGGCTCGATCGTGTCCCAGTACCACCGGCAATAGGAAATAGAAGTTTTGGGAAAGTCGGGCGCAGTTGCTGCCTGGGGAAGCTTCGCTTCCGGCCCGCGCTCTGACCATTGCAGCGGTGAATTGAGAGCTTGTCCGTTAAAGCGCTGGAACGTAGTGATGCCCATGCCGGGGTTGATCAGAACATCTTGAATTTCAACTGGACGAACCACAACAACATTGCTCTGCGCGTTGCCACGGTTCGCGACCACAACCAAGACGAGGGCTGAAAGAAGAATCCGGATTGCGTTCCGACGTCGCTGAATATTCTTGAGGACTTGCATAGGCTTTTCTGCTAGGCAGTGGTTTGCATAGGAACGGGTAAAGGCGAGTGGTTGCTGACCTGCTGGTACACGTTCAAAATGTTTCTCGCCGACTGGTCCCAGGAAAACTTCTTTACCTGTTCGTAGCCACGCTGCTTCAGCTTTTCACGCAGCGCTTGATCGAGCAGCACGCGATGCAATCCGCGCATGATCTCGAAGACGTTTTCCGGATTCACCATCACCGCAGAGTGACCGACGACCTCGGGGAGTGATGAAGCGTTCGAGGTCAGAACCGGCGTGCCGTGCGCCATGGCCTCGAGCGGAGGCAGTCCAAAGCCCTCGTAGAGCGAGGGGAAGACAAAAACTTTAGCGGCATCGTAGAAAATTCGCAGCACATCGATCGGCACAAACCCCAGAAAGCGCACGTCGTTCTGCACCCCGCCGCGAATCACGGTACGGCGCAGGTCAGGATGCTTGGAAAGTTCATCCCCGATGATAATGAGCTTCAGATCGGGATACATGGCTTCTTTTTCGAGTTCAGCTTTCAGCGCCGAGAAGGCTTCGATGATGCGTACCAGGTTCTTATGGGGGCTGATTCGTCCGGCGTAAAGCAGGAACGGGTGTGTGATCTGGTAGCGCTCGGCAAGAAACCGGCGATCGGCTTCCGTCGCGTGTCCATGCAGGAACCGGGGATCAATCGCGTTATGGATTACCTCCACGCGAGCGGACGGAATGCCGAACACCTTCTCGATTTCATTCTTGGTGAAGTTCGAAACCGCAAGAATCCGTTCCGCTCCGCGCAAAACCCGCCGCGTGAGCTGAAAATGCAGAGACCGCTTGAAACCCGAACTCTCGCGAGCGCCGTACATGTGTTCCAGAAGATCATGCACAGTCATTACGTACGGGCATGGCAGAGTGCGAGGAAACCAAAAAAGGTGGGGAACGTGCACCAGGTCACAGCGAACACGTTTAAGAATGGCGCGGCATTCAAGATAACCCTTAGCTGTTGTATCCGATTCCAACAATGGAACATTTTGAAAGTTGGGTGGAAGCGAATTGATTTCCGAGACTTTCTCCGGCGGGCCAATCAGGAAATACTCATTCTCCTGGTCCAGTCGGGCAAGCGCCCGGACAATGTTTCGCGTATAAGTACCGACGCCAAATTCGGTCATGCGCCGGATATCGATGGCGATCTTCACGGAGAGAATTTAACCACAGCGAGCACAGTGTACACAGAGGAATCCAAGGTATTAGCGGTTTCTCTGCTTCCTCAGCGTGTTCGGCGGTGGATCGAGTTAAGCCCGAAGTTCCGCCTGCACCTTGGCCCGCCGCTCAGGATACAACGGAAAACCTTCCGCGAATTCCAGACACCTGTCTACGGATTTTCGTGAGCACCAGGGTGTCGCTACGATGCTGGAGGACTTCGGAAATCCACCGTCCCACCTGGCGCATCTCGGCTTCTTTCATGCCGCGAGTCGTCAAGGCCGGCGATCCGATGCGAATCCCGCTCGGCTTCATGGGAGGGTTGACATCGAACGGAATGGCATTCTTGTTGACCGTAATCCCCGCCTCGCCGAGGGCCTTTTCGGCTTCACTGCCGAACATTCCTTTGGAAAAAACATCCACCAGCATGAGATGGGTGTCGGTACCGCCGGAAATAATCCGGAAACCTTCTCCAGCCAGCGTGTCGGCCAGCACCTTGGCATTAGCTACAACTTGCTTCGCATAGTCACGAAAGCCCGGTTGCATAGCTTCCAGGAAGCAAACCGCTTTGGCCGCGATAATGTGCATTAAGGGCCCGCCCTGCATTCCGGGAAAAACAACTTTGTCGATGGCCGCGGCGAATTCCTGCTTACAGAGAATCATGCCGGCACGCGGGCCGCGCAGAGTCTTGTGGGTAGTGGAAGTCACAATGTGCGCGTGCGGCACGGGCGATGGATGCGCGCCACCCGCGACTAATCCGGCAAAATGGGCCATGTCGACTAAGTAAAGTGCGCCAACTTTGTCGGCAATCTGCCGCATGCGAGCGAAATCAATGATACGCGGATACGCGCTGCCCCCGCCAATGATCAGCTTGGGATTTTCTTTCTCCGCCAGTTTTTCCAGATCGTCGTAATCGATCGTTTCGGTTTCTTTAGTCACGCCATAAGGAACGATGCGATAAGTCTTGCCGGAAAAATTCAGATGGAAACCGTGCGTCAGATGCCCGCCGTGCGCCAGGTTCAGGCCGAGAATCGTGTCTCCGGGTTGAAGGACTGCGGCGTAGGCTTCCATGTTCGCTTGCGAACCCGCGTGAGGCTGAACGTTGGCGTGTTCCGCCCCAAAGAGTTCTTTGGCACGATCGCGCGCCAGATTCTCCACGACATCCGCGAACTCGCATCCGCCGTAATAACGTTTTCCCGGATAGCCTTCGGCATATTTGTTGGTAAACACCGAACCCGCGGCTTCGAGCACCGCTTCGCTGACAAAGTTTTCGGACGCGATCAGCTCCAGGCCTTCATGCTGGCGGCGGGCTTCCTCGTCGATAGCAGCGGCGATCTGCGGGTCTTCTTCGGATAGAGGAGCGGGACATAGGATTATTTTTCATAAAAAGCATTTTTCAAGGAACTTTAGCGTACACGTCTGGCCGCTGAATTTCCATCCACCGTTCGGGTGCTTGCAGCGGGGTAAATCCGAATTGCGAATATAAGCCGTGAGCGTCGCCCGTGACCAGACTCCAGCGGCGCAAGCCTTGTAAACGGGGATGCCGCAGAATGCACTCCATCAGCCATTTCGCCAGCCCACGTCCGCGACAAGCTTCCAACACAAACACATCACCGATGTAGGCGTAGGTGGCGTAATCGCTGATCACTCTCGCAAAGCCCACCTGGTTTCCGTCAGCGTAAATCCCGAAGCAAAGCGAATTCTCGATCGAGCGGGCTACGACATCCCGAGGAACGCCTTTAGCCCAATAACACCCCGTCAGAAATCCGTGAACCACGTCGAGGACGAGACGCTCAGGATCGGTACTAATCACGAAACCATCTTTCCGATGTTCCTCATGGGAGGACGGGGGCGAAATAATTGTCATGAAACTTCCAAAGAAATTCTATTGTTCAAATGCAGTGTGGAAAAACTTGGCCAGCTGATAGCCATCCATATATTTGTACGGGGTTTCACCGGTGGTGTAGTGGCCGCAGGGCAAGCACCACAACTTTGTGATCAAGGCCATGCTTTTCGAATTGCTCAACCGTGTCCCGCGAGAATTCCGGCAGGAACGTCAGATCATACTTAGCATAAATAATCAGCGACTTCCGCGGCCAGCGTGCGAATTGCTTGAAGTACGACATGGGACTCACCGCGCTCCAGAGTTCTCGCAGCCGGGGAAGATCGATCTTCGATTCGAGTCCCTGGCGAATATGGCGCGTGGATTGGCCATGCCAGACAACATCCGCAACGTAGGTGGAGGCGTGATTGAAAGCCGCCACCCGAATGCGTGAATCGTGCGCAGCGGTCAAGAACGCATAACAAGATCCAAGACTGGTGCCCATGATTCCAAGCTGGCTGTAGCCCTGCGATTCGAGCCAATCCAAGACAGCAACGAGCGTCGATCACGCCCTGGCGGCAAGCATCAAGCGTGCGCGCAATGTTCGCGGAGACTGCATAATCTGCCCGTTGAATTTCAGCCGGCCGGCGAATGTCGTGATAGGGCATGCTCAACCGCAGGACCGCAATTCCCAACCAATTCAACACCCGGCAGAGCGAGTTGTAGGCGAGACCATCCGCGTTCCAGTGCGGTAAAAGAACGACCGCCTTATTTCCTTTTGCCGGAAACCAGCGCGCATTGACAAGATTATTTTCCCGATACGGAGTATGCACCGGCGAAGTGAAGCGCAGGAATTCGCCGTAAGTCCCGCGAACTTTTTCCTCCAGTTTGGGATCGGGGACCGCTCGCGTGCTAAAAACCTGTACCTCACGCTTTTCCAGACGAAAATCTTCCGGCTTCTTGTAGGAAAAGAATTGATCGCTGTCAGCGACGATGCGCTGGTTGAATTCGCGCAGGAATTTCTCGCCATCGTCCGGAACATATCCGGGAGGATGGCCGTTGCGGCAGGGCCACTGCTGCGCCCATTCGACGCCCCAATCCAGCGGACGCACCACCCGGTTGTTGTCCACCGAGGTAAGGCGAGTTTCCCAGTCGTACATCCACTGTTCGTAGCGTGAAGGCATTGTATTGAGGATAACAAAATCGGCCGTCGGCACTCAGCAATCAGCATTCAGTGGGGGCTTTTGGCAGTTGGCTCAGCAGAAGGACTTCGAAAATTTTACGCTTGAGGCGTAACTACAAATGTAACTACAATCGATTTGTGAAACAAAAGGCCGACTTGAACGCAAACAGTACGGAAAGACGGTCCAGAACCGATTGGAAGCGGGTTGATGCCACGAAGGACTCGGACATCGACTATTCTGACATTCCCAGGCTTAGCCCGGACTTTTTTGCGAATGCAATACTTTGGCCTGGCCGGAAGAAGCAAATTACCTTGCGCCTTGATCCCGATGTCATTGCGTTCTTTCGCAAAACCGGCAAAGGCTATCAGACGACGATCAACGCAGTCTTGCGAAAGTACGTGGAAGGCAGCAAGAACAGGGTTGGCTAAGTGCCAAATGCCAATTGCTAAATGCCGTACCTTCTCGGCACTCTCTTCGAGATAGCGCAAAGAATCTCGTAGGGATTGGTATTGGCCAACCGTGCATGTTCGCGGGCGTCTACGTTGAGTCCATCACTCGATCCCAACAAAACTACTTCATCTCCGACGGACACTCCCGAAATGCCCGTGACATCTACTAACGTGAGATCCATGGAAATTCTCCCCACAATCGGCGCATAATTTTCCCGCACGATGACCCGGCCGCCTGAAAATAATTGACGATTGAAGCCGTCGGCATAACCGACGGGGAGCACGGCAATTTTCGCAGGTGCTTTCGTAATATAAGTTCCGCCATATCCCAAAGCTTGATTTGCCTTCATGTTTCGCAGGGAAAGAATGCGGGTCTTCCAGGTGAGGACCGGCTTGATGGCAAGACGCAACTTCCCGCCGCTCACTTCCCTGCCTGCTCTTTCAAACGGCAAATAGTAGCCATAGAGCGCGAGCCCCGGACGCACCATCGTGTGCAACGACTCCGGCCGCGAGATCGCAGCGTTCGTATTCGCCGCATGAATCAGCGGCGGATCAAAACCTTCGCCGCGCAACGCCTGACGCACCTCTTCAAAGCGCTTCAGTTGTTCTTCGACGGATGGCGCATCGAGTACTTCCGAAGACGCCAGATGAGTGGACAATCCTTCCAGCACAAGATGCGGCGAAGCCTTCAGCGCAGAATAAATCTGCGGCAAGTCTTCGGGCGCGACCCCGAGACGCCCCATACCGGTATCCACTTTTAAGTGTACGGAATGGTGCGGGACGCCGAGCCGGACTGCGGCCTTCTCCAGCAATTCAATCTGCCCTGGCTCCCAGATGGTTGGAGTCAATCCCAGCCGTACGATTTCCTCTTGTTCACCGCGCCAGAATCCGGTCATCAACAGGATTCGAGTCCGCACATCGGCTTCGCGGAGAGGAATGGCTTCGTCGAGCGACGTCACCCCCAGCCAACTCGCTCCCTCTGCTTGCAAGGCCAGCGCGCATTCCAAGGCACCGTGACCGTAAGCGTCCGCCTTCACTACAGCGCAAATCGCTACCGATTCCTTTACATGCTGCTGCACCACCCGAAAGTTGTGCCGCAGGTTGGCGAGCGATACTTCGGCCCAGGTGGGGCGCGTCGCCGTGCGTTTCGCGATTTCAACAGTAGCCACTCCCATGATTATAGGGGCCGTTCCCGCCGGCCCCACGTTACCGCAGGGCTACTCCCACGCTCTGCGAAAACACACTATCCGCCGCCGAGCACGAAATTCACCGTGACTTGCGTCTCCACCTCGATCGGTTCTCCATTCAAAACATATGGGCGATAGTGCCACTGACGGACCGCATTGATGGCTGCGCTCGCCAACATGGGATGGCCGCTCACTACCTTCAGATTCTCAATGCTCCCATCGCGGCTGATCACCGCAGCCAGTATGACCGATCCCTCGATACGGGCCTGAATTGCAATGGGCGGATAAATTGGCTGCACACGATGGATGAGATTCCCTTCCATCATGCGGGAAACAATTGGCGGATGGGCAACGGAAATGGGTGTCAGCATCGGAAGGGAGGTTCCGATGGAGCCGATGGTTCCGATTGGATTGTCGCTGCTGAATACATTCGCGGAACCACTGGGAATGCCGGGAGGAATAGGGTCCCCATCCTCCGGCCTGGGAATGCTTGTTGAGATGTGGTCCGGAGCGACCAGCAGATGAACGCTCGTAGCCGCGCCAGGCCTTCCTGTTTGCGGCGCGGATCTCGCCGGCATTGCCGCCTGTGACATCGGGACCATCAAGTGCGTCACCAATGACAACTCCGGTAAACCTTGCGTGGAAAGAAATGGCAGCGCCAACAGACACGCAACTGCGAAGGCCTGCAAAGTGAATGAAACTAATGTGGTCCAGCTACGGCGCGAGGGACGATCCAAACCAGAATCGTAAAGCGAATCAGCGAACATGGTGTCCTCCTGAAAATGGATATCAGTAAGGACACCGCAACGAGCCCGCTCGTCCGGATCTAACGGAAAAATTCCAAAGAAAAAAGCCGCGTCGAAACGCGGCTTTTGGGGAACTTATTTCCCTTCCGAGGTGTCGGCTACTTCGGAGTTGTTGGGGTGGTGGCCGGCTTGGGTGCAGGTCTGCTGGCCGGTGCGCCTGCGCCTGGCTTGGTCGCTGTGGGACGGACCGGTGCGGCAACGCCAGATTGAGCGTTGTAAGCGTCCACCACGATCTTGGTGATGTCCACGGCAGGGCCATTCCAAACCACGGGACCGTTGGGCCAGGGATTCGAAGTGTCCAAAATCAAACCGTATCCATTCTCGCCGGCATACTTCACCAGCATGGGCGCCATTTTCTGGAGAATGCGCTGCGCCACTTCATTCTGCTGGGCTTGCATGTCTTCACGTGCATCCTGGGCGGAACGCTCAAACCTTTTTTGCTTGTCCTCAATCTGTTTCACCAGATTGCCACGGGCATCATCATTGAGCTTGGTGCCCTGGGTATCGAGCTGTTTTTTCAAGCTGTCGATTTCGTCCTTCTGGCCCTTGAGTTCAGTTTCCTTGGGTTCGAGCTTCTTGCCGAGAGCTTCGAAGTCGCGCTGACCTTCGTTGCTGGCAAAAATGGCTTGCTCGATGTTGATGGTCCCAATCTTGCTGCCGCCTGCCGCGGCCACAACCGGCGAGGACCCGGGAGCAGAAGGCAATGCGGCGGCGTTGCCGTCGGTTTGGGCCAGGGCCGCGATCGCGAAAGCGAACACAGTGGCCGTAAAAATTCGCAGAAGCTTTGTCATGAGATTACTTTGAACTCCTTGGAGAATTGTATCCGGAATCTTCAGATCGCTTAAAGTCGACGTTGGACTACATCATTACGTCCAACTTACTGACATCGCCGGATATGGTGCCTCTTCTGATATGAGTGTCTTGTCGCGCATGAACTCGCGCGAAACCGGAGGCACGCTCACCATCCCGCACTCAGTTTCATAGCCGGGTCTGGACAACGCATTATAGGTGCAGCGTTGCCTTAACGTCAAACCCCGGAGCCCGTGTACGGCGACAAGATTTTTCTGACTCGTCTTTGCGATCTTGTGGTCAAAAGCTTCTACCCGCGAAGTTCGCTAAGAAAATCCTGCGCCCTTGTCTCGTGACTAGAACGTCGTCGCGACCGAGAAGCGGAAGGTCTTGCGCGGCTCGCGCAGCAGATATTGCGGCGAGTACGCGTTCTTGCTCAACTGGTACGTGTACGCCGATGCCGTGGGATAAAGCTTGAACGGGAACAAGCTGGTAGTCACTGGAATCGGAGAGTTCGCGATCGTATCCAGGCGCAGCGGGTTGAAGGCCCAATAGATGCGGAAAGGCGCATTGACCACCGGCAGGAACACTTGCAACTCCAGTCCGGTAGACATTCTGGGCACCCAGTTGGTGCTCCCTAAAGTCGAAAGGTTTTGCGAGAAAAGCGGAAAGTCTTTCGAGCTTCCCGGCTTTTGGCCACCTACGCAGTTGAAAGTAATCGGGTCTTGCGCAGGGGCAACCGAAAACCGTGCTGTTGATCAGGTTCTGTTCCGAGGAGTTGATCCGCAACTGCGAATTTCGGAGGATGGGATCGATGCCCACGTCCATGAAGGGCGCTAAGGCAACCGGCCCCGCAATGGTGATGCGGTATTCCAGGTTGGTGACGAAACTGGCATCACCGCCGGGGAACACGATCTGCTCGACCGGCACGGGAATGGTGTAACTCCCGCGCGAAGGATTGGTGGGATCTTTAAGAACAGGGGAGCCATCCGGGTTACGCAAAACCACACTGGCAGTGGTGGGCAAGAAAGCGACCGGCGAAACGGAACGAATATCAAAGCCTCGCAAATCGTTTTCACCGCCCATGTAGGACCGTTGGAAAGGCGGCGCGACCCGGCCGTCAAAGCCGGTCAGGAACGATGCCTGCACGTTGAAGCCGACGGTGTTGCGGCGGTTCTGTACCGGAATGAAGCGCTTGTACTGGAGCACAGGCCGAATCGTCTTGACCGTGCCTCCGATCCCCGAGAACTCGCCTCCCATGTAGTAACTGCTTCCGCTGTGCGGAGAAATGGCCGCGTCCAAAGTGTTTTTGGAATAGCTGGGAACCAGCTTGCTGGTAACGATCCCGTCAAGCGCGCTAGGACCGCTGATGCCGCTGAACGCCAGATAGTTAAACAGCGACTTCGAAGCGTTGGTGAGCGCAACCAGCGATGAGACGTCATACGAATAGCTCAAGACCCAGCCGCTTGAATGACCGATGCAGCGGATAAGCCAGAGAGGTGCTGAATCCTTTGCTCGACTGCGTGTAGTTTTGCAGGTTCTGCAGCAGAGGCCGAGGGCAGGTTCATAGCTCTGCCCGCTGAAGATCGCTTCTTGCCGCGCCTGATCGTAAGTCGATTTGCGGGTATAAACCTGGAATCCAAATTGTAAGGGCCGGTCCCGCAAGTAAGGCTCAGTGAAGCCGAACACCAAGTCGCGTTGCAGGTTGCCGATATTGGCTTGCACGCGTCAGAGTCTCGCCCAATCCAAGGAAGTTGTTGGTGCTGTAGCTGAGGCCGATGAATGCGCCGGCCAAGTCCGCTGACGCCACCCGTCAAGCCGATGCTGTTCTTGCCTTTTTCTTTGACCTTGAGGGTCAGATCGACCGTGCCGTCTTTTTCATCCAGATGGCGATCGGTGACGTTGGGATCGTCCGGCTTCAACTGCTCGAAATATCCCAACTGGTTCAGCCGCTGCAGGCTGATTTCCCACAGCCGCTGGTTGTAAACCTGGCCTTCTTCCAGAATGATTTCGCGGCGGATAACTTTGTCGCGGGTCGTGGTATTGCCCGGAAATTCAATACGCCGCACGTAGAACTGCTTGCCTTCGTCTACGTCAATCTCGAGGAAAACCAACTTCTTGTCTTCGTCGAAAGTCGTGTTCGGGATGGACGTGAAGTTGATGTAGCCCTGTCCGCCGTAGGCTTTGCGCAGAGCTTCCAAGCCTTTGGCAACTTTGTCGCGGTCGAAAACATCGCCATCCTTGATGGGAAAAACGCTGCGCAGCGCCTTCACATTGTTGAAGGCTTTATTGTTCTTGAAAGTGATTCCGCCCAAAGTGTATCGTATCGCCTTCGTCGACCGCCATGGTGATGTCCACGGCTTTGCCTGGTCCGGCCTGGATCAAGCGGAATGTGAAACCCCGTGTGTCCGGTGTCATGGATCTGGGTCTTGGGGTCCTGCACCACAACTTTGAAGTAGCCGCGATTTTGAAACTCCGCCGCGGACCCGCTCGGTGTCTTCATCGAGCTTGGTGGCGTCGTAGGTCTTGGAGAACAGATTTTCCAGGAAGATGGAATGCGGAATCCCGATCGGCTTCAAGTTCTTCATGGCTCGCGCGCAGGATGCGGCTGTTCACGTTCTTATTGCCCTTGAAAATGATCTTGCCGACTTTGACCTTGGGGCCTTCCTTGATCACGAAAGTCAGGCTGATCGCGGCGGGTGGGATGGGACGAATTTCCGTGCGCACCGTGGCGAACTGCCGGCCATGCTCAGCCAGCAAGCCTTTAATCGTGACTTCCGCCTTTTTTACTTTGGTGGGATCGTACTGGCTCTCGGGAGAAAGGCCGACTTTGGCTTCCTTAAAGCGATCAAGCACGTCGCTCTTTGAGACCGCACTCAAGCCAACATAGTCGATCTCGCGGATCGTCGGCCGCTCCTTCACGTAGATGTGGAGCATCCAGCCCTTGGGCGTCTGCTCGCGTTCGAAGCGGATGTCTTCGAAGTAGCCGGTATTCCACAGCGAGTTGAAGTCCCGCTCGATCGCCGCCTGATCGTAAACGTCTCCCGACTTGGCTGAATATCCGGGAACGTACCGTTTCCGCAGGAATGCGGCGATTGCCGTGAATGACGATTTCGGTGATCACGTCCTGCTGCCCGACGCCAGCGCGCACGAACAGGAAAATGGCCAGCAGCAGGCAGGCACCGATCCGTCCGACGTGCAGGCAAGGCTTTACAAATGAGGGAGATGGACCCGATGATGAGCCGGGGTGAACCGCACGCCGCACGTACCCTTCGTTAGGGCAGGGCTATCCTGATGAAAGCGAAGAATCGCTACTACCTCGGCTTACTGGAGTATGGAAAACCGCAATTATACGGTAGAGCAGTGGAGACCGTCCAAAGCCAGGACTCGTTATTTTAGCTTATAACCCGACTTCAGACTGGACGAAAAAAGCCCACCTTCATAAGACGGAATAAAACGTGGTGGAGTTGCCTCGAAGACAAGTTTTTCTGACGTAAATTCAGGATTGGTCTTCGCAACCCGCAGCGACGGCCGCCCAAGCCAAGATATCGCCAGGGTCGGTTCATCAATGTGTCCGCAGATAGGTGCCAACGGAGATCTATTTGATCTCCATGACTTCTTTCTCTTTCACTTTGTTCATGTCTTCCATCTTCTTGATTTCGTCGTCGGTCAGCTTTTGGATTTCTTCCATTGACCGCTTTTCTTCGTCTTCGGTGATCTTCTTGTCTTTCATTGCCTTCTTGATGGCGTCGTTGCCGTCGCGGCGAATGTTGCGCACAGCAGTGCGATGCTCTTCCAGAACTTTGTGCAGATGTTTCACCATGTCCTTGCGGCGGTCTTCGGTGAGCGGTGGCACTGGGACGCGCACGATCTTGCCATCGTTCATGGGATTCAATCCCAACTCCGAAGTCCGGATCGCCTTTTCAATGGCCGCCAACGCGGTGGGATCAAATGGCTGCACCGTAATCAACTGGGCCTCGGACGCATGCACCTGGCCACCTGATTAGCGGCAGCAGTGAGCCGTAGTATTCGACCCTCACCGAGTCCAGCATCGATACTGAAGCGCGTCCGGTACGAGTCGAGGCCAATGCCTTGCGGAAGTCGTCGACCGCCTTGTCCATGCGGGTTTTGAGCTGAATGTAAGTTTCTTTGAGGCCGGGAATCGCTGCCATCGTGGCTTGAGCCATTGTTAGCTCCAGGGAAGATATGAGAACACCAGATTATAAACCTTGAGTCCGAAGGAAACTCATTTGTAAGAAGTATCCGCGAAGATCTGTGCAGATCCGTGGCCAGCCATTACGCCCCAACCCGCGACCCAATTTTCTCCCCCGCCACAACTTTCTTGATGTTCCCGCGCTGGTTCAAATTGAAAATGATGATGGGCAGGTTATTGTCCTTGCAGAGGGAGATAGCGGTCGAGTCCATTACCTTCAAGCCCTTTTTCAGGACGTCCATGTAGGTGATTTCAGAGAATTTCTTGGCGTCCTTCACGATCATGGGGTCGGCGTCGTAGATGCCGTCGACTTTTGTGGCTTTCAGAATCACATCTGCCTTGATTTCCATGGCACGAAGCGAGGCGGCAGTGTCAGTCGAAAAATACGGATTACCGGTGCCGCCGGCAAAAATCACCACCCGGTCTTTTTCAAGGTGCCGCATGGCGCGCCGCCGAATGAACGGTTCCGCCACCTGATTCATTTCAATCGCCGACATCACGCGGGTGTAGACGCCCTGCTTCTCCAGCGCGTCCTGTAAGGCCAGAGCGTTGATGACGGTGGCCAGCATGCCCATGTGGTCGGCCGACACACGATCCATCTCCTTGGCCTGCTCCGCTACGCCGCGGAAGAAGTTCCCTCCGCCGACAACGATGGCAATCTGAACACCCAGCGTCTTCACGTCCGCGAGTTCAGCGGCAATTTCGTGGATTCGTAGAGGGTCGACGCCGAAACCCTGATTTGCCGCCAGGGCCTCACCGGACAGCTTGAGCAGGATGCGTTTGAAGGGAGAGCGGGAAGTTGTCATTGAGTTTTCGGGCGGTACGCTTGGAACCATCTAAATTCTATTTCATGCGGGCATAAAAAAGGGCGCCCGAGGCGCCCTTAATTTACTCCGGCTTTTGGTCCGGCTTGGTGATGGCGATGGTCTCGCCCGCATCGCCGACTTTGAAGCGGGCAAAACGGCGCACCGCAATGTTCTCGCCGAGTTTGCCGATCTTGGTGGCGATCAGCTGAGAAATCGAGACCGTCTGGTCCTTGATGAACGGCTGTTCCAGCAGGCAAACTTCCTCGTAGAACTTTTCCATTTTGCCTGTGACCATCTTCTCGGCAATATTCGCGGGCTTGCCGGAAGCGATCGCCTGCGCCAGATAGATTTCGCGCTCGCGCTCGAAGTCTGCGGTCGTCACATCTTCCTTGCGGACAAACTTCGGATCGGTGGCCGCAATATGCATGGCGATGTCATGCACCAGTTCCTGAAAGTCTTCCGTGCGGGCGACGAAATCGCTCTCGCAGTTGACTTCGAGCAACACGCCAATCTTGCCGCCGGCATGAATATAGCTGGTGACCGCGCCTTCGCTGGTGACGCGCGTGGCCTTCTTGGCCGCGACCGACACGCCCTTCTTGCGCAGCACGACGACTGCCTGCTCCATGTCGCCCTTGGCTTCGGTGAGGGCGTGCTTGCAATCCATCATGGGCGCTCCGGTTTTGTCCCGAAGCTCTTTTACCTGACTTGCTGTGATAGTGCTCATATTCGAAATGATTCCTTACTTGAGTTTGGAAGTGCGTCGTTGGCCGTTCGTCGTTGGCCGTTGGCAAAACCACCGTAGACGAGGCCTACAAAATTCGACCCGCGCCGGACGACGCGCGGGTCTGTTATTGGTTTCGCCAATGCCAAGACGAGCGGCCAACGAGCCTATTTAACTAGCTCGGAGTTTCAACGGTCGCCGGAACTTCTTCGGCAGCTTCCTTCGCGGCCGCCACCGGCTTCACTCCGCCGCCCAGCACGTCTTCCATGCTGATGTCCTCGGTCGAACCTTCGTCCGGAGGAATGTCGGAGCGTCCAGCCACTTCGGCAGCAGCCTGATCGGCGCGTTGTTGCGCCGCGCCGGCAGCGGCGGCCATGTCGGCAACCTGCTTGTCGGTCATCAGTTGAGCGCCTTCAGCGACGGAATCGGCAATCTTCGACGCGAACAGGCGAATCGCCCGCAACGCATCGTCATTGCCAGGAATCACGTAATCCACTTCGCTGGGATCGCAATTGGTATCGACCACTGCGACAACCGGAATGCCTAGCTTGCGAGCTTCACGCACCGCAATCTGCTCTTTGTTCGAATCGATCACGAAGATTGCATCCGGCAGACGATTCATCGTCTTGATGCCGGCAAGGTTCGCCTGGAGGTGCTTGCGCTCGCGCTCCAGCTTGATGACTTCCTTCTTGGGCAGCAATTCGTAGCGCCCGTCAGTCGCCATCTCGTCAATTTCCTTGAGACGCTTTACGGACTTCTGGACCGTCACCCAGTTGGTGAGCAATCCACCCAGCCAGCGCTGGTTGATGTAGTAGCCGCCGCAACGCGTGGCCTCTTCGGCGATGGCGTCCTGCGCCTGTCGCTTGGTACCCACAAAGAGAACGATCTTTCCCTGGGCGGCGAGTTCCTGCACAAATTTCGACGCTTCCTTGAACATCTTCAGCGTCTTCTGCAGATCGATGATGTAAATCCCGTTGCGCTCTCCGAAGATGTATTCCTTCATCCTGGGGTTCCAGCGCTTGGTCTGATGCCCGAAGTGAACACCCGCTTCGAGCAATTCCTTCATGGTAATGTTAGCCAATTAACCTCCTCATTTGGTCTGCATCCGGCGCTGGCCTCGCAGCTGCTCCGAGATTGCCATTCCCGCCCCGCCTACAGCGGGATGAATTGAACACCTTAAACAGCTACTAGCTTTTAGCTGCTAGCTTCTAGCCAACACTCTCAAAAAACTTGTCATTCCGAACCGTAGTTGCCGCCCAGGCGGCAACGCAGGGAGGAATCTGCTTTTTTTAACGCTTCGAGTACTGGAAGCGAGCGCGAGCGCCCTTCTGTCCGTACTTCTTGCGTTCTTTGCCGCGCGAATCGCGCGTGACCATGCCTTCTGCCTTGAGCTTCTTGCGAAACTCGAGGTTAAAGACCATCAGTGCGCGGGCGATGCCCAGCTTCACTGCGTCCGCCTGGCCGTTCACGCCACCGCCGGAAACTCGGGCGATTACGTTGAAGGTCGCTGCGGTATCGGTCGACACCAGCGGCATCTTGGCCGCCGAACGTTGCGAAGGAGTCACAAAGTATTCCTCAAACGCACGTCCATTAATCTTGACTTCGCCACTGCCTGGACGAAGATAAACCCGCGCGATCGCCGACTTGCGGCGTCCCGTTCCGTAGTATTGAACTAGCTCAGCCATTTTTAGCCTTTAGCCCTAGCTGTTGGCCTATAGCCAAAAGCACACGGTGCCAACCTTTCAGAAATTCAAATCTTTTCGTACTTCCAGAAACTCGAAACCTGAAACTCGAAACTGTTCTTACGCTCTTACTTCACGCACTTCCAGCGCCTTCACTTCCGGCTTCTGGGCTTCGTGCGGATGCTTGTCGCCGCGATAGATGTTCAGCTTGCTAATCATCTGGCGGCCCAATTTGCTTTTCGGCAACATGCGCAGCACGGCGGCCTCAATAATCAATTCCGGCTTGCGGTCGAAACGCTTGCGAAAATCCTCGGTGCGAATACCGCCGGGATATCCGGTGTAATGGTGATACTGCTTCTGTTCGGACTTCACGCCAGAGGTTTTCACCTTGTCAGCATTGATGACAATGACATGATCGCCAGTATCAAGAAAAGGCGTGTATTTCGGATTTTCCTTGCCCATCAAAACCCGTGCAACTTGTGACGCAAGGCGGCCGAGGATTTGCCCTTCGGCATCCACGACGTACCACTTGCGCACAATGTCCCCAGCTTTGGGGAAATAGGTAGACATTACTGATCTCCAGTAGAAATTAAGAGTGCAAAGAAGACCGCTGAGTACCCCAATCTTTCACGAGCGCCGAAGGCGCAGGGCGACCAGGCGGGCAACCGCAGGACTGCCAAAGTCTTTAAGATAACGTAGAGCGCAAAGAATTGTCAACGAATCGATTGGAAATCGGCATTTCCCCGCCGCAATCCCAAAATTTTGGCCATATTCGTGACAAACCCGTCTCAGGTCTCGGGGTTTCAGGCATAGACCCTCGTCGGTGTGCAGAGACCAGTAACCCGAGACCAGAGAGCTACTTTACAGAAAAACAAGAGACCGCCGGCTTAATGGCGGCGGCCTTGTCATTTCTAGCGAATTATCTAGCGAATTATTGCGAATTATTTCTGTGACTCTTCCAGTATGCCCTGCTCCAGTTTTTCCTGACACTCAATGCAATGTCGTGTCCATGGGACTGCTTCCAAACGCTTGGCACCGATTTCCGTGCCGCACGAAATGCACTCTCCAAACGATCCCTCGCGAATACGCGAGAGCGCATTCTCGACCATCTGCAATAGCTGGCGGTCGTTGTTGCTCTGATGAAACAGGAATTCCTTGGTATAGGAACTGGCGGCCTTGTCGGCGATATCTTGAGCCGAACTTTCGTCCATGGAGCGCCCGTCGGCCTCAGTGCGAGAGACCATGCGGCGCAAATCCTGCTGCCGTGTTTCCAGTCTCTTCTTAAATGATTCCAGCTTTTTTTTGTCCATTAGATTTAGGTCCCAGGAAATAAATTTCCCAACCAGTAAGCCGACTCCCTGGAATCCTCCTTGCGCTTTGACGGAGCAAAAATCATAAGCGTTCGCAATAAGATGCGTCAAATGGGTTTGGGGATTCGGCACGCATAATTACGTTCGTAGAGACGTGGCTTGCGACGTCTTGTATGCGGCGCCACTTCGGTATCGTGTTTTCCTGTTCCTGCCTCGCCTTACGCGGGAGATGTGACAAGTCGCTTCTCTACCTTGACACCCCTTCCTACCCCAATTATCCTTAACCTTTGCTCCCTGGAGACTTACGCCTCTGTGCAGGCTTCCGCGGCCTGTGCGGCATCAGGGTTTGGGGGCGCGGGGGTCTCGATGTTCATCGAAATACATGAGTTAGAACTTCATCCCGTCGATTATGAGGAGAAGTTTGCTCCGGGTGTGATTGATTTGGGTCCGGATCTTATCCAGCGGGCCCCGCTGAACGCCGCCGGACGTGCTCAGTTGGTCGAAGAACACCACGGGAAGAGTCTGGTGGTCCAAGACATCCGCGTGGCTGGCAGCCTGGAAACAAGCCTGGAGATGGCCTGCGCACGCTGTCTGGATCCAGTCGTCGAAAAAGTTGAGCGGCAGTATGACTTGCTCTACCGGCCACTCGGCACCGATGCCGGCAAGGAAGAGCTTTCCATCACCGCAGCCGAGGCTGAGGTCAGTTATTATCAGGGGGAAGGTCTGCTGCTCGAAGACGTGCTGCGTGAGCAGGTTTTGTTGGCAGCGCCTTTAAAAGTTACTTGCCGCGAAGATTGCAAGGGATTGTGTCCTCACTGCGGCAAGAACATGAATTTGGAATCATGTTCGTGCGCGGATGCGGTGACGGATCCACGCTGGTCGGCGCTGAAAGATCTTAGTAACAAGTTGAAAGCTTCTAACTCCTAGCTGCTAGCTACGGCAGAGTGGGATAGCTAGAAGCTGATTCCCGAATTTCTGGCTTTTGGCTGCTAGCTAATGCGAAGCGGTGTGGCTAAAAGCTAGTAGCTAGAAGCTGTCTCTCGAAAGGAATTTGAAATGCCTAATCCAAAACGGCGGCACTCGCAAAAGCGTACCGCTACAAGACGTGCCCACGATTTTCTCACTGCACCATCTCTTTCCGAGTGCCCTAACTGCCACGAGCGGAAGTTGCCGCATCGCGCCTGCGCGAAGTGCGGGCACTACAAGGGACGCGAAGTCCTTGACGTCAAGGAAGCGAACTAACCCTCATCTCCATGCCTAGCGTCATAGCGTTGGACGCGATGGGTTCCGACCGTGCGCCGAAGCCTGAGATCGAAGGTGCGATCCAGGCGGCCCGGCAGCACGGTGTCCATGTCATTTTGGTCGGGCCTGAGGAAATGCTGCGCGCCGAACTGGCCCGCTATTCCGCAGCCGCCGATCTTCCCATTCAAATTGCTCATGCCAGCGAAGTCATCACCATGGATGACAAGGCCGTTCAGGCCGTTCGAGCCAAACGTGATTCCACCATGCGCGTGGGATTGCGCCTGGTCCGCGAAGGCCGCGCCTTAGGATTTGTCACCGCCGGCAATACCGGCGCAGCCATGGCCACAGCAAAGATGGTGCTGGGAGCGATTCCCGGCGTCGATCGTCCCGCGCTGGCGGCTGTCTTCCCTACTGCGATCGGTACCGCCGCTGAGTTGCTCGACGTCGGCGCGAACGTCGATTGCAAAGCTCATAACCTTGAACAGTTTGCGGTGATGGGCGAAATTTACTATCGCAGCATGTTTGGAACCAAGCGTCCTCGCGTGGGATTGCTTTCGATCGGTGAAGAAGAGACCAAGGGAAACGAACTGACGCGCGAAGCTTTTCAGCTTTTGAAACGGCTGCCTATTAATTTTATCGGCAACGTGGAAGGCCGCGATTTGTATAACGGCGAAGTCGATGTCATCGTTGCCGACGGGTTCGTAGGGAATGTCGCGTTGAAGATTTCAGAAGGCGTCGCTCACCTGGTCCGCAATACTTTAAAAGAATCTTTGCGAGCAACGATCACCCGGCAGGTAGGCGCTTTGCTCTCCCGCAGCGCATTTTCGGATTTTAAGAAACGCCTCGATCACACCGAATACGGAGGCGCGCCGTTGTTGGGAATCAAGGGCGTCTGTTTCATCACTCACGGATCGTCGAACTCGAACGCCATCAAGAATGCACTGCGCGTGTCCGCGGAATTCGCCGAACGCAGCATTAATCATGAGATTGAAGTCGAGCTGGCAAAGATTCGGGCGGTATCGCTGGCAAGTACCTGATGAGATAGCCAGGACATTATGGCGTTGCCGAAAATTTCTAAAATACTGCTGGTTGCTGGTCCAGTCATCATCGCGCTGGCGCTTTTTCTTGCATGGGGAGCGGGGCACATATCGGGGCACAACATCTTCGGAATTAGCCCGGATCAGGGCGAAATTGTAGGGGCGATATTCGAGATCGCTCTGTTGGTGGGAACCGTACTTATACTCGCAGGGTTTCTTACCATACCTACTAAACTAGCTCCTCGTTCTGAGATGTTTCTTGGCCTCATTGTGTTGGCGACCTGTTTTGCGTTGCCGTTCCTCCTGAAGGCAATTGGAAAAGAAATTAATATACATACTGGGACGTCGGTGTTCTTGCTCGTGATCATGATCGGCGGTTGCGCTGGACTCACTTTTTTTGCTCGTGGTTACAGCAAATGGGGCCAGAGATAAGTTAAGCAGGACCGGGCCCAGCCTATTTTCTCCGCCCAGGCGAGATCGTTTGCTATGACAAGTTCTTTATTGATGGATGGTCAAACTGTCGCCTTCCTTTTCCCCGGCCAAGGCTCACAAGCTGCTGGCATGGGCAAAGAACTGGCAGAAAAATATCCTATCGCTCGCCAGACTTTCGACGAAGCCGACCAAACCCTCGGCTACAAGCTTTCGCAACTTTGTTTCGAAGGCCCTGAAGAGCAACTGCGGCTGACGGAAATCACACAGCCGGCGATCCTGACCGCGTCGGTGGCGGCTTTTCGGGTTCTGAGCGAGAAAGGTATCAAGCCCAATTTCGTGGCTGGCCACAGTCTTGGCGAATACTCCGCGCAAGTCGCGGCGGAAACATTCAGCTTTGCGGACGCCGTCCGCACCGTCCGCAATCGCGGAAAATATATGCAGGAAGCCGTGCCGGTCGGCGTGGGAGCAATGGCCGCGATTCTCGGCCTGGATCTCGACAAGGTGACCGCGATCTGCTCCGATGCCGCCCAAGGCGAAGTTTGCGAACCCGCCAACATCAACTCCCCGGGCAGATCGTTATTTCAGGACATGCGGCAGCCATTGACCGCGCCATCAAACTCGCGGAAGAACGCGGCGCGAAGAAAGCCGTTTCACTCCCAGTGAGCGCGCCCTTCCATTGTTCGCTGATGAAACCGGCGCAGGAGCGGCTGGCGGTCGATCTGCAAGCACTGAAATTTCAGAATCCTGCCACTCCCGTGGTATGCAATGTCGATGCCGCATTGGTCACCGCAGCCGAACCCAGCCGCGATGCGCTCATCCGGCAAGTCACGGGATCGGTTAAGTGGGAGCAATCCGTGCGGTTGTTGATCGATCAAGGCGTGCAGACATTCGTGGAAGTGGGCCCGGGAAAAGTTCTCTGGGGGTTGATGCGTCAGATCGATCGTTCGAAAACTTGCCTGAATGTGGGCGATGAAGCTTCGTTGCAGAAAACCCTGGAAAGCTTGGCTACGGTCTGACAAGTGCCCTATTAGCAAGCCTTGTGATTTACTCAGCCAGAAAAGCAGATTCCTCGGCGCTGCGCTTCTCGGAATGACAAGATTAGAGAGTTGAAAAGCTTCTACTCCAGCAACCAGGCCCACCAATTTCCACACTGAATTTCATTGGGCGAAAACGACAGCGTCAAATCAGATTTCTGCACCCAGACATTGGGATGCTCCGCGCGCCCATTTACCGTGGCCTGCACAATCACGCCGCTGCCGGGACTCAACGAACAATCTACCGAATAATTCTTGATGATGCCCCACTGCCCACTCGGTCCCCAGTCGGTACGGAAGTCATTAAAAAGGTAAGCCGAATACTTCTCGGGATGCTGCTTCCAATCCGGATCATGGAACCAGATTCCGTAAGCAGCGGAAAGGTCCTGCTTCTGTAGCGCCGAAAAAAACTTATCCACCGCATGCCGTTCCGAGTAGTTGCGAAAGTGATAGGCCGCCCAGGCCAGAACGAGAACCAGAACGACAGAGGTGATGATCACATTGCGGCGTCGGCGGTCACGGGCGAAATCGTACTGCTTGGCATCGAGTAGCGTCATAGCATCCATAAGCATATCGGAAACCGCGGACTGAGTAGAAAGTTCCCGAAATCTGAATTTACCGCGGAGATCGCCGAGAACGCAGAGAAAATCCAGGAACGTATTCTTTAGATTTCTCGGCGGTCTCTGCGATCTCGGCGGTAAATATGTTTTTATAGAGTTCTTTTGAATAGAGGCGTCGCAATCGCCAATGCAATGATCGCAAACAGCGACAAATACATCATGTCGGGCCAGATGGCGGCGAATCCGGTTTCTTTCAACAGCAGCGACTTAAATCCGTGTACAGCAAATGTAAACGGATCCACTTTCGGCGATGCCCCGCAACCAAAACGGAAAGGCCTGAATCGGATACACAGCGCCGCTGGGGAAAAATAACAGCGTATTCAGAATGCCAAAGATCGCGCGCGGCACCAGCGGATCGTCCACTCTGACCACGAGCAGAAACATCATGGCATTTAGCGCAATCGAAGTGAGAATGATCATGGCCAGCAATCCGAGTGCGGTGGTGAAATGAAACAACGTGCCGACGCCAGCCAGCATCGATCCAATCACGGTAATTACGAAACCGACCATCACGGCCTTCACCGCGCTCGACGCATTCAATCCCAGCACCAGTTCAGTCTTGGTGATGGGCGTAACCAGATAGCCTTCGTGCACTCCGCGGGCTTTGTCGTCGATATAAAGCATGCCACCGCCGATCATCACTGACATAAAAATCGCCAGCGTGATCGATCCCGGCAACAAAAATTTCATGTATTCGATATAGGGATAAAGTTCGACAATCTGCAACACGCTCTGTTGTAGGACACGCGGCTCGACCGTGGGATCATTTAGCGAATTCGTGATCTGGGTGAGTTCGTCTTCCAGCGTGGCGCTGATGAAGTTATCGCTGTTGTCCACGAGCAAGGCGATACGCGGCTGATCTTTCTCGTATACGCGCCTGGAATATTGCGGCGGAATGATCACCGCACCCTGGATTTTTCCGTCGCGCACATCTTTCATTGCCTGCTTTTCGTCCTGGTAATCCACGGCGGCGAAAGTGCGCAAGTTGGCGTGAACGGAATCGAACGCCTGGCGAATTCTCAGGGACTGCGTGCCATGATCTTCGTCGACCAGGCCGAGTTTCATGTCGCGGATCTTTCCGCCGAACGCATTGCCCAGCACGATGAGCTGCACCAAAGGAAAAATCAGCGACACCATCAGCAGCGCCGGGGAACGAAAAAATTTGCGCATTTCGCGCTCGATAATGGCCAGCATCCGGTTCATGGCTGCACTCCTGGGCGGGGTGGCATGACGAATCCGTGCGCTTTGACTAACTCATCGCGCAATTGCCGCCCCGTGTAATGGACGAACACGTCGTCCAGTGTAGTGTTTTGCACGGAGAGCGATTTCACCACCGCTTTCGCATGCACAGCCGCTTCCACGAGCTCAGTGGTGGTTTTCGAACCGTCTCCGGTAAGCACGCGGTACATTCCCGCGCCCTGATGCGTGACCGAGGTGACATCGCTTAACTTATGCAGGCGATCTTCCCAGTCCGCGGGAGCGTTTTCAAATTGCGCTTCGATCACGTTCGAGCCCGGCACGCTGGATTTGAGTGCTTGGGGCGTGTCCAATGCAACAAGTTTGCCGTGATCAACGATGGCAATGCGGTCGCACAAACGGTCGGCTTCGTCCATGTAGTGAGTGGTAATCAGAATTGTTAGTTGACGATGGCTTTTGATGTTGGTCAACATCTCCCAGACAGCCACGCGCGAAACTGGATCGAGGCCGGTGGTCGGTTCGTCGAGAAAAAAGATTCGCGGACTGTGGACCAGACCGCGGGCGATTTCTAGCCGTCGCCGCATGCCGCCGGAAAGTGTTTTGGTTTGAGCGTCGCGCCATTTGGTTAAATCCACCAGCTCCAGCAATTCGTCGATTGTATCTTTGCGCTTTTTCGCCGGAACATCATAAAGCTTGGCGTAGATGCTCATGTTTTCCTGCACGGTGAGATCTAGATCGCTCGTCAGAGCTTGCGGGATCACGCCGATGGCACGGCGGGCGGCGTCCGGATCCTTGCTGACGTCGTGGCCGGCAATTTTTGCATATCCGCCGGTGATCGGAATGAGCGTCGTCATCATGCGGATCAGCGTGGATTTTCCGGCGCCGTTCGGGCCCAGCAATCCGAAAATTTCTTCTTCCTTCACGCTGAAAGAAACGTCGTTTACCGCGGTGAATTCGCCATACTTCTTGACGATGTGATTCACTTCGATGGCGTTGGAAACCGCGCCAGACGCCGCTTTTCCATTCAGCGGCACGCTTTGCGTTTGCAGATCGGCGGTCACGGCTGCACCGCGTTCTGGCTGGTCGTCGTTGGTCTCAGTTGATCCGGCGACACCAACACTTCGGCCGTCATTCCCGGAACATACGCACCCTTTGGATTGTCCAAACGCACTTTGATCACAATGGTCTTGATGTCCCGCTTGGTGCGGCTGACGTCCCGCTGTGTGGCAAAATCCGCTTCAGCGGATTTGTAGAAAACTTTTCCTGAAGTGATGGTCCCGCCGGGAAGCCTCACTCGTAGCGTGTCTCCCAAGCCGATGTGATCGGATTCGGTTTCAGGAATCGCGGCCCGAACCCAGGTGTCGCTTAAATCGACGATGGTGACAATCGGCGATCCGGCGGAAAGCACTTCGCCTTCGCGAGCGGCGCGAACGGAAACCGTCCCCGTCACCGGCGCGTAAATCTTTGTATATCCCAGGCGCACACCGGCTTCCTTGCGCTGTTCTTCCGCGTTGGCTAAGTCCGCGCGCACCGATTCCACCGTGCTCTTTGCTGCCGGCGCTTGATTGGTGTTGGCGATCGCCATATTCAAATCCGCTTCGGCCGCACCCACCTGTTCTTGGAAAGATTGCACCAACGCCTGCTGCGCACTTAGATTACTTTGCGCCTGCACGCTGTCCTGCTCGGAAGCCACTCCTTGCTTCGCCAACTCAATCGTGCGCCGGCTGTCACTTTCAGTCCGTACTAATGTTGCTTGCGCCTGAGCCAGTTGGGCCTTGCTGGACGCCAGCTTAGCCTTTGCTCCGGCGACGTTGCCGGTGGTCGAACCCTGCGTGCCTTGTTCGGTGTAACGCATCTCAGAAACTTTATGTTCGAGGCTGGTGATGTTGGCGGCGGCCGCGCGTTCCTCGGCTTCGAGTTCCATCGGATCAAGCTCGGCGATCAAATCCCCTTGCTTCACTTGCGTGCCTTCGTCGACGAGCAGCTTGATGATTCGCCCCTGTACTTGCGGGCTCACGATGACCTGGTTGGAATCGACAGTGCCAATCAGCACCAGATCTTTCTTACTGGGCGTCGAAATAATGTAGTACGCCACCGATATCGCACAAATAATGCCGAGGAGAACAAACACTCGATTGCGTGGGTTCACTTGCGTGCTCCTTGTAACTTCAAACTTGTGATTGCAGATTTCTGAAATAGCGCAGCGGAAATGAAATCGAGCACAAAGGCGCGGCGTTCCGCGATTTGTTCGGGAGCCAGGGGATCGACGCCCGTCATCAGCTTCATGACTGCCACGCTATTGAAGTACATCACGATCACCGCGCCCATCGCCTGCATAAAATGTTTCGTTTGCACGGCCCGGAATTCTCCGGAGGCGATTCCCTGTCTCAGGGTTTTTTCTATTTGCTCAAAGAGCGGAAAGAAATATTGCTTCTTCACTCGCTGCACCTGGCTGAAATTGCCCCGACTGGCCCGCATCATTTCGCCCTGCACCACTCGCGGATAGAGAGGATTGCTGGCGATGTAGTCGAAGTGCGCGCCGACGTATGCAAGAATTTTTTCTCCAGGCGTCAAATCGCGAGCAAAAACCGGCAGAATGCTTTCGAGCAATCCGCTGAATACCTGGTCCAGCACCGCGCCGTAGAGCGCTTCTTTATCCTCGAAGTAGTAGTAAAGCAGCGCCTTGTTGACGCCTGCGGCCTTGGCGATGGCGTCCGTCCGCGCCCCAGACAAGCCTTCCTGCGCAAACTCGCGCACCGCCGCATGCAGAATGGCAGCGCGGCTTTCGGCGGGTCGTCCGCGGGATCCTAAACGCGATTTGGAGGCAGCATGCATTATTAATTAACTGGTTAGTTAGATTATAGAGACACAAACAGAAGAATGGCAAGGATAATTTTGGAGAGGAGAAAAGCTTGAGGAAATTGAAATGAAGCCTGTGGCGCCGTGGAAGCGCGGCGCTTGACCGCCGCGTAAATCATCGCAAATCAGAACGCGGCCCTGAAGGGCCGCTCTTTCACAGTGGCCCAAGCGGGCTCAGTAAACTAGGAGTATCCCCCCGCAATCGAAGGCACCAGCAAAATCTCATCCCCATCCTGAAACGCGTAGGCTGGCCCGCCCAAAAAGCGGATGTCTTCTTCGTTCACGTACACATTCAGGAACCGCCGCATCTGTCCGGCTTCATCCCGCAAGTGCGGTTTCAAGTCCGGGAACTTCTGGTCGAGGACGGTAAACAACTCGTCCAAATTCGCCGCGCCGCAATCGAGCTTGGCTGTTCCGGCGGTGTGACGACGCAAGGCTGTCGGAATCTGTACCGTGATGGTCATGCGCCCACCGCCTCGGCGACATCGGCTTGCGGAACATCGAGTGCTTGCTCCAGATACTTATTAAACTCCGCGAGCTTCGGCGCGATGGCTGTTTCCTCTTCGTACTTCCCTTGCAGAACGTCCGTGGTTTTTAATCCGTTGCCGGTAATGCAGAGTACGGTGGTTTCATCTTCGCGAATGCGTCCTGACTCGTACAGTTTGCGAGCGCAGCTTACGGTCACGCCGCCGGCCGTTTCGGTAAACACGCCTTCCGTCTCCGCCAGCAACTGAATGCCTTCGACGACCTGCGGATCGGAAACATCCTCGGACCAGCCACCGGTTTGGTTGATTAGCTTGATCGCATAATGCCCGTCGGCCGGATTGCCGATGGCCAGGGATCGCGCGATGGTCGCGGGTTTCTGCGGTTCGATCTCTTTGTTCCCAGCTTTGACCGCGGTCGAAATCGGAGAGCATCCAGTGGCCTGCGCACCGAAAAATTTCACTGCCTTGGGTTCAACCAATCCGAACAAAACCAATTCGTCGAACGCTTTTTTGATTTTTCCAATCAATGATCCACCAGCCATCGGACACACAACGTTGTCCGGCAGCTTCCATCCCAGTTGCTCGGCGATTTCGTATCCCACAGTCTTCGAACCTTCCGCGTAATAAGGACGCAGGTTCACATTCACAAATCCCCACTGCCGTTCGTCGGCAATCTGCGAGCACAGTCGATTTACCTGATCGTAACTGCCGGCGATCCGCACCAGCTTGGCTCCGAAAACTTGTGTGCCAATAATTTTTGCCGGCTCCAGATCGGCAGGAATAAATATCCATGATTTGAATCCGTTGCGCGCGGCTTGCGCGGCCACGGAATTTGCCAGGTTGCCTGTCGAAGAACAAGCGACAGTATCGAATCCAAAACTTCGCGCATTCGCCAGCGCCACAGCAACGACGCGGTCTTTGAAACTCAGGGAGGGCAAGCAGACCGCGTCGTTCTTGAGGAACAGATTCTTGTTCTTCGCTCCTAGCCGTTGAGCAAGACGAGGCGCCTCAAGCAGTGGCGTGAACCCGGCAGGTACCGTGGGTTCATATCCTTGCGGGAGAGGCAGCAAATCCGAATAGCGCCACATGCTGGGAGGGCCCTGCGCGATGCGTTCGCGGGTAAACTTTCCGCGCACCGCATCGTAGTCGTAGAAGACTTCCAGGGGAGAGAAACAATCCTCGCAGATCGACTTAGGCTGATTTCCCCAGCTCTTGTGACATTCCCGACAGCGCAATTCGTAAGTCATCAGCGAACCCTCTTCCGTTTAATTCGAAGAGTCGCCGGGGACGAGCCGTTTTAGTAAAGTGCCCTAAAACACGAAATCCTCTTTCCCGGGGAATGAGGAAAAGAGGAACGAGATGCAGAAAATTACGCCGCACCCCGAATCTCATGTTCCCCCTGTACCAGGGCGAGAGTTGACACCGGTCGACCGAGATAGATGATCCCGATCCGGTTGTCGTGGCGTCAAAGGGCTCGTCCCTCAGCCACTCTTCATGAAATCCAAGGTCTGCTCCGAAGAGCAAACTTGATAAATGGTACAAGCAGGGCGGAGGGGACGTCAAGAGTGTTGTTCAAAGCGGCCGACAAAACCATTCGAAATCCCGCACGTAAGTATTGTCATCCCGACGATCCGGCGGTTTTCAGCCGGGCGAGGTATCTCAGTCGGCACGGCTCCTTCGGATTTACTCCAGCATCGGATTCGAACATTTGACATTCAATCCGGGTGCCCTATTCTTCTCGCGGTTTGTGCGAGAGGGTGGGTGCACCACCACGAACTCATCGGCTGTACTGATTTTTCTTCTTTTCCGAATGCCGTTCCATCCCCAACTGAATAAGCTGTTCAATGAGTCTGGGATACTCCAACCCCGAAGCCGCCCACATTTTGGGATACATGCTGATGGAAGTGAATCCGGGCATGGTATTGATTTCGTTTAAATAAATCTTCCGTGTTTTGGGATCCATCAGAAAATCGACGCGGGCTAGGCCCGCACAGTCGACGGCTTTAAAGGCGGCGATGGCGAGTTGTTGGATTTTCTTCGTCTCGGCTTTCGTGATCTTGGCAGGAAGGAAAAGCTGCGAACCTTCGTCAAGATATTTGGCGGTGTAGTCGTAGAACTCCTTGCCGGGCACGATCTCGCCGGGCACCGACGCCGTGGGATTGTCATTGCCAAGCACCGAGCATTCGATCTCGCGGGCTTTATGTTTTTTCCCGCCGACGCCCTGCTCGATCACAATCTTGCGATCGAACTTTGCGGCTTCTTCCATGGCGGGGCCGAGTTCTTTTCGCTCACGAGCTTTCGAAATTCCTACCGACGATCCCAAATTCGCCGGCTTCACGAACATGGGATACTTCACCTTGCTCTCAATCAGCTTCTGAACTTTTTTCGGATTCGCTTCCCACTCGCTGCGGAGAACCGTCACGTGCTTCACGATCGGCAACCCGGCCGCGCGGAACAGCGACTTCATGACGTCTTTATCCATGCCAGCTGCGGAACCGAGCACGCCCGCGCCCACGTAGGGGATGTCCGCCAGTTCGAGCAGACCCTGGATGGTGCCGTCCTCCCCAAAAGTACCGTGCAGTACTGGGAAAATTACATCCACATTGATGGCGCGATCACTGGCGCGGCGCGTCAATGCGTCGGTTTGAAACGGAGATAACGCATTGCGCTGCGGCTCTGGCGGCACAATGACCGCCTCGCCATGCGCCAACACAGCCGCACTCGAAGTCGCATCCGGATCCCCAGCGCGTAAGTGCGATTGGCCTGCTGCTTCGCCCTTTAACAATTGTTCCGCGTCGCCGGCCGTGACCCAGCGACCTTCTTTGGTAATGCCGATTGGCACCACGTCATATTTATTTTTATCGATGGCGCTGAAAACTGACGCAGCCGACAGCAGGGAGACTTCGTGCTCTCCGCTGCGTCCGCCAAACAGGATGCCCACTCGTAACTTTTTCATCATGGTTAGTGTGGACGGGATGGAGCGACGGCGTCAATTGTCGAAGATGACGGAATGGGTACGGAGGTGCGATAACCATTCTCGTCCTGAGCGCAGTAAGTGCGCTCCTTCGCGAGTGCAATCACGGAGTCGAAGGGCCTCTTCTTCAAACAGTCTGATGGTAGTAGGGGTCTTTCGACTGCACGGATTCGGCCGCTTCGCGTCCGCATCCACTCCGCTCAAGATGACAAGATTGCTAGACCTTAGCCGGCTCATTCTGTTTGCGCCGCGACGTCAGCGCAATCAGAACAACCATCACCGCCGCGATCGTGAGCGACGACCCGATCCGTCCGAGGTTCAGGCCGCCATCCGCACGAGGTTTTGTCACGAGGTCTCCGAGCGTCGCACCGAGAGGACGCGTCAGAACATATGCCGCCCAGAAAAGAACGCTGTCCGGCAATTTCGTGAAGTAGTGGGCGGCGGCGACGATTGCGATTAGTCCGGCAAACACCAGCGCTCCTCGTTCGAATCCCAGCCCTGTGGTCGTCGCGGTAAAATCCCCAAGCGCAGTTCCCAGCGTGTTCGATACCAGAATCGTGACCCAATAGAAAATTTCATTCTTCCGCGTCGTAATGCGATCGACCGCGATTTCGCCGGTGGTGAAATGCCAGGCGATCAGGATGGCGATCACCGCACAGAACAACATGATCGAAGATTTTATGTAACCGAGTTCGAGGGTGCGATCCAGATAATCGGAAGTTGTCGTTCCCACCGTCGTGGTGGCGACCACCACCGCCCAATAAATCGCCGGATGATATTGCTTCGACGAAATCTGCGCGGCGAGGGTCACGGCAAAAAATCCGAGAAAAATCAGGCTGCTTAGCCCGTAGCCCAGGTTCAGCGTCATCGAGAGCGCGTCGCCGCCGGTTTCGCCGAGCGTGGTCGCGAGGATTTTGATGATCCAGAACATCAGCGTGACTTGGGCGACTTTGCTGATCACGTTGGACGGAATGTTGTGCGCTTTTTGCGCGGATTCGATATTCATGGGGCGACCTTCACAATTTCTTAGTCCGCCGTGGAAGAGCGGCCCTTCAGGGCCGCGTGGTCGGGGTGAGACGATTTACGCGGCACTTAAGCGCCGCTCTTCCACGGGTGGCATATGCCGCATTTAATTTTTGACGAAAAGCGATTTCCAAACGTAGGACATCGCTTTTTTCAGGATAGCCCAAAACTCAGATTACTAGAGCAGGAATGCATACAGGGGTCCTTCGACTTCGTGAGTTCGCTCGGAAGACGAGCGAACTCACTGCGCTCAGGATGACAAATTTATTAGAGGATTTTCTTGCCGAAAGCCGAGAGCGCCAGCTCAACTGCCAACTCGGCGGTGCGGTTGTGTTCGTCGATCACGGGATTTACTTCGACGATTTCGAAACTCAACATGCGTCCGCTGTCGGCGATGATTTCCATGGCGAGATGAGCTTCACGATAAGTAGCGCCGCCGCGGACCGGAGTGCCGACGCCGGGAGCGTCTTCGGGGTCGATCCAATCCATATCGAGCGAAACGTGAAAACCCGCGGTGATGCCGCGTCCCGCCCAGTGAATAGCTTCTTCGATGACCGAGCGCATGCCGCGTTCGTCGATATCGCGCATGGTAAAAACTTTAATCCCGGCGCGGCGGACGTTGGCTTTTTCAATTTCATCGATATCGCGCACGCCGACCAGAACGCAATTCTGCGGACTTACCTTCGGCGAGAATCCAAAAATATTCGACAACTCAGGTGGCCCAAGACCCATGGTTGCAGCCAGAGGCATGCCATGCACGTTTCCACTGGGTGACGTGTCAGGGGTGTTGATGTCGGTGTGAGCGTCGATCCAGATCAAGCCTATTTTTTCGTTCTTGCGTCTGTAAAATTCGGAGACTCCAGCGACCGTCCCGGCAGCCACCGAATGATCACCGCCGAGGGCCAACGGAATTTTGCCGGCTTCCAGAGTTTTCAGCACCAGTTCGGCGTGCTTGGTGCAGGTGTCGGCAATTTCTTTCAGATATTTGGCGTTCGCATGACCCTGCTTTTTTTGTTCTGGAATAGCGACGGCGATGTTGCCCGCGTCTTCGACCACATGGCCGATCTCTTCGAGACGCGCTTCAAGACCGGCCACCCGCACGGCGGACGGGCCCATGTCCACTCCGCGGCGGGATTGGCCAAGGTCGAGCGGGACTCCGATGACGCGAATTGTTTTGGAAGTGGGCATCAGTCTTTAATTATCGGATACAGCCGATGCAGCATCCTTGGAAATGGAATCGTCTCGCGCACATGCTCTAGTCCGCAGATCCACGCCACTGCGCGTTCAATCCCCATGCCGAAACCGCCGTGGGGAACGCTGCCAAACTTTCGCAGATCCAAATACCACTTGAAGGCTTCTTCCGGCAGTCCATGTTCGTGAATTCTCTGCACCATCAATTCGTAAGACGCCATGCGCTGCGAGCCGCCGATGATTTCGCCGTAACCTTCGGGCGCGAGGACGTCCACGCACAATGCGAGCTCAGGACGCACGGGGTCGGGCTCCATATAAAACGCTTTTACTTTCGCAGGATAACGATGGATCATCACCGGCCGATCGAACTGCGATGAAATATAAGTTTCGTCGGGCGATCCTAAGTCTCCGCCCCATTCAAATTTATTCTCCAAAGCGCCTTTTGCGTGGCCTTCCTGCAACATGGTGACGGCATCGTCGTAGGTCATGCGCGGAAACGGGGCTTCGATCTTTTCCAGCTTTGCTACATCGCGTCCAATGATCAGTAGATCGGCTCGGCGTTTCTCCAGACAGCGCTTCACCAGAAAGCTAATCAGCTCTTCGGCGAGTGCCATCAAGTCATCGAGCTGGGCGTAAGCGACTTCAGGCTCGACCATCCAAAATTCGGTCAGATGACGGCGAGTCTTCGATTTCTCTGCGCGGAACGTTGGGCCAAACGAATAGACTTTGCCGAGCGCCATCGCAGTCGCTTCGATGTAGAGCTGGCCCGATTGCGTGAGATAAGCCTGCTCATCAAAGTAGTCCACCGGAAAAAGCGTGCTCGTCCCCTCGCATGCCGCCGGGGTGATGATCGGAGGATCGGTCAAAGTGAAGCCGCGATCGTCGAAAAAATCGCGGGCAGCTTTGATGATCTCCGCGCGTACCCGCAAGATCGACGCCTGGCGCGGACTTCGCAGCCAGAGATGACGATGCTCCATCAGAAACTCGACGCCATGTTCCTTCAACGAAATGGGATAAGGATCGGTTTCGGAAACGCGCTGCACAACCTGGATGTTGCTGACGTCGAGCTCATAGCCGCCAGGGGCGCGTTTGTCGGCGCGGACTTTACCTTCGACGATCACACTTGATTCCTGAGTGAGGCCCTTGATCGCATCAAAGACTTCTGGCGGAACCGCAGCCTTCGGCACAATGCCCTGGATGACGCCGCTGCCATCGCGAAATTGCGGGAAAAGAAGTTTCCCGCTTTCGCGCAAGTTATAAAGCCAGCCGCGAATGGTGACACTCTGGCCGTCGTGCTTGCCGATTTCCGAAATTGTGGTTATAGGTGAGGACATAGTTTATAAGTTCTTTTTAACCGCCGAGATCGCCGAGGAAACGAAGGCTGTACTTCTTGAAGATCTTCCTCGGCGGTCTCCGCGATCTCGGCGGTAAATATTTTTTTTGCCTGCTTCCAGTTTTTCGAAAGTCTCGCCCATTTTTTCGATGGGATTCACTTTTTCGTCTTCTTCGATTTCCAGCAATAGTGGTGGCGTGTGCGGCGCGGAGCGCAATAACTCCATCGCCTCTTTCCAGTCGATGGTGCCCGCGCCGGGCCACAGATGCGAGTCTCGAAAGTTTGTCGTTGTCGTGGACATGCGTCGAATGAATGTGGTCTCTTCAGCGTCGCGAACGCCTGCGCGAACATCTCTCATCATGTTGGCATGGCCGAAATCGAAGCAGACGCCGACATCTTCGAAATGGGCAGTCTGGATAAATTCCACCAGCCGCTCCGGCGCGGAAAGCTCATTGGGAATATTTTCCACCAGAATGCGGACGCCCAGCGGCTTTGCGAACGCACGCAGATGCTCGATGGACGTCATCGCGGCTTCAAATTTGTGCTCATCGAACGCTTCGTTGGGCACGCCGATGTGCTGAATCAAAAAGCGAAACGGAATGTGCTCGGCGAGTTCGATGGCGCGTTTGATTTCGTCCATGGCTTCGATGCGGCCGCCACGGTCGATCGAAGCGATATTCAACGCGGCGAGCGCCGGCGCGTCCCCATTCGTAGTCGGCGTAAAGGGGCGCGTGCAGAGAATTGAGCGGGACGCCGCTGGTGCGAAACCAATCCGCAATTTCTTTTACATGCTGCTTGCGGTTGGCGTAATCCAGGTGCTGGCGGGCGGCAAAAATTTCGATCGCCTGCGCGCCGCCGCGCACCAGACCATCCAGTAGGCCAGGATGCAACCGCTCTTTGACGTATATGAAAGTTGATATTGCCTTCAGCATTTATTTAGTTCGCTCCGCGTTTTCGGATCAACGTCTCAGACGGCCCAACGGAAGTCGGGCTCTTCCCGGATCTCAGTCGTACCAACTCTAAAATCCGACCGCCTTGCCATTATTGCGTCCGTCGCTCGCGCCCAACCGTTCGCCTGTATTTAAATCTATCGCAATGCACTCGCCATCGCTCCAATAATTCTCCTGCATCGATGGGCTGTCCCATTTTTTGCAACAGGTGAAGCGTGTCCGGTGAAATACCTTTTTCTACATAGTTGATATCGGGCAGCCATTGATTATGGAAGCGGGGAGCATTCACCGCTTCCTGAATATTCAGTCCGTAGTCGACCACTCCCATCAGGATATTCGCGACCGTCGAAATAATGCGCGCGCCTCCCGGCGAACCGAGAACCAGAAACAGTTTGCCATCTTTGAGCACGATGGTGGGAACCATCGATGAAAGTGGCCGCTTGCCCGGACCGATCACATTGGCCGGGCCTTGAATCAGACCAAACAGATTGGGAGTGCCAGGCTTGGATGAGAAATCATCCATTTCGTCATTGAGCAAAAATCCCAGACCTTCGGCGGTGACCTTCGAGCCGAAACTATCATTCAAAGTGGTCGTCACGGCCACCGCGTTTCCGTCGGGATCGACAACCGAATAGTGAGTGGTGTGTCCCGGTTCTTGCATGACCGGCGGTTGGGGATGCAGCGCGGCATATTGCTCAAGCTCGCTGAAAATCGCCGGCCGCTGCAAATCCTTGCTGGACGTGGCATGCAGAGGATCCATCGATTGCCGCCAGGCCGCCCCATATTTCTTGTCAATCAACTGCGCTACCGGGATCTTCGAGAAATCGGGATCACCCAAAAATTCCGCGCGATCAAAGAATGCCCGACGAAAAGCTTCCAGCGTCAAGTGCATCGATTCAGCCGAACGGTTTCCAAACTTGGTGAGATCGTAACCTTCGAGAATATTGAGCGTCTCTAGCAGCGCAATGCCGCCCGACGATGGCGGCGGCGCGCTAATGATTTCGTATCCGCGATAACTTCCGCGAACCGGTTCGCGTTCTTTCACTTCGTATTTTGCCAGATCGTCAGCGGTAACCAGGCCTCCGCCTTTTTTAATCGCTGCGGCCAACTCGCGGCCCAAACCGCCATGGTAAAAATCATCGGGATTTTTTGCGATGCGTTCCAGCGTTCGCGCTAAATCAGGCTGACGCAGGAGTTCGCCCTGCTTGTAATAATTCCCGTCACGTTGAAAAATTCGCCGGGACTCCGGAAACTTGGCCAGGCCGTTGTCCTGCAAGTCACGAGCATCTTCCCAAGCCAACGGATATCCGTCACGAGCCAGCTTAATCGCGGGAGCCATCACTCTTTCGAGCGAAAGCTTGCCGTATTTTTTCTCCGCGTACACCAGTCCGGCGACCGATCCTGGCACTCCGATCGCTTTGTAGCCGATTAGGCTCGCGTCCTCAATCACATTGCCTTTGGCGTCGAGATACATGTTCGCGGTGGCAGCGGCGGGTGCTTTTTCGCGGTAATCGATGAAATGCGCAACGCCGTTCGCGGTGCGAACGAGCATAAATCCGCCGCCGCCCAGGTTTCCTGCCTGGGGATGCACCACCGCCAAGGTGAAGCCGACGGCTACGGCGGCATCCACGGCGTTGCCACCCGATTGCATGATTTCCACACCTGCACGGGAAGCCATTTCGTGGACACTCGCCACCATCGCGTGCGCACCATGTGCCGGGCGCAATGGCGCCGCCGCCAGCCGCAAGGCACTCACCCCCAAGAGAAACAAAATCAGTAATTTGGGATTAGTTCGCATGGAAGTTGGATGGTGTGGGAACAGAACTCTGAGGCTAGCCCAGGCCGTGAGCGAGAGTCAAATCAGCGGTTAGGGGATCGGAATCGAATTATTTGCGGGAGCCAGCAGGGTCACAAGGTGATAGCGCTCAGGCGGCACCACACCGAACGCAAAGGGTAACGGACCCCAGCCTGAAGTATAAAAACCCGCCCCCACTTCCTGACGCATTGTCGACATCCACAAATTAGTCTTAACTTCGATCACCTGCTGGGACACGGAAAGTCCGGGCGGCAAGCCAAAAATGTTTGTGTTGTTCTCCGGAATAACGATCATCAGCCCTGGGTCAAACCGGAACCCATGAAGATCCACCGGCTGAACGCCATGTGATTGCATGTAGTACTGAAAGCCCCAGTGACCTTCGAAGAAAGTCTTAGCGGTTGCGGCCGGCGATTGGCGGTAAATAAAGTCTGCAGCGTTTCGGGCGGAGTCAGCGAGTTCAGTATCAGAAGAGGCCACCGCCAGCGAGAGGATGCCGGATATGGCCAGGGGAACGATTAGCAGCCAGGGATATCTGGCTAGCGACGGCAAGGACCTGGAATCCAGGCGCCGTGCCAGCAAAATGCCGGCGGCAGGAATCACCGGAAGGACCGAGCGGGCGTTGATCGTCCAGTTCAGAAACGCGGCGAAGATGAATGTCCCGAGTACCCAGAAAACCAGAAGCAGTGATTCCGCGTCTCGGCGGTTCCATAGGTCGGTAACGGCCAGCGCAAGCACGGAAATGCCGGCGGCGATGAACACAACCAACTGGGCAACTTTGAACAAGCCGGGATCATGAAATGAGATCGCCTGAAGATGAATAGCTCCTCTTCCGATGAGCAGGCCGGCAAGAAGGCTTAACGCAGAGCCGGCGAGGACTTGCCTGCGTGACCACAGGATTGGGGCAAAAACGAATCCCGCGAATGCACACCCTCCGAGAAAGGATAGGCCCACCGCCGCTTTGGTGAACAGAGTTAGCTGTTCATCATCGCGGCGCCCACTTGCATAAGACGCGGCGTCGGATAGCAGACCACGGCCATAGAGCGAGTGGGTCCACATCTGGTATCCCGCAAGAACACCAATCGGAATGAGCAGGAAAAAAATCCAACTTCCAAAGCGCCGCAAACGAACCAGCGAATAAACGAAGAGCAACGGAACCAGGGTCATGCCGAAATATTTCGTCAGCGGACATGCAGACATCAGCAGTGCCGACGCCAGTAGATAACCCGGCTTGAACGGCTCCAGACCCTTGATCCAGAATAAAATCGCCACCACCCAGAGCGCCAGCATCATGGTGTCGCACATTATGCTGGTACTGGAGACGATGAAACCGGGGGTCAACAGAGTAGCGGCCGCGGCAATCCACGGGGACTGGGTGAATCTTCTGGCGAGGTGATACGTGCCGATAATCAGAGTGACGGCAGGCAGAAGAAATCCGACGTGCATCGCTCTTTCCGACCATCCAGCCATCCAACCGACCAGAGCGGCGAAGTAGGCTCCCAGCGGCGGATTCTTGGTGACCTCAGCCATCGACATTTGCGTTGTGTACCACACCACCTTGAATCCGTAGGGATTGAACGGATGTTTGGTGATCTGCTGCGCCGCCCAAAGAAACAATGGGTCATCGATGTGAAAAGCTTTGCCGGAAAAGGGCAGCAGACACAGCAGCGTCAGCAATCCGAGAAGCAGGTCAGCGCGGTAGGCTGGGGATTGAGACGGGATATGGCTGGCGGAAGTTGCCATGGCGAGGTGAAGCCTAAGGTTAGATAGCCGAAGATTACGCGTCAATATTCAGCCATGCACCCCGGCGCGTCATCGCTTCTTCTTGAGCTTCTTCTTGAGCTTTTTCTGGTTCGAGCCAGACCGCTTTTTGGGAATCTTCGCAACAACCATTTCATACGATTGCCGGATCAAGTCTTCCACTTCGGCCTGCCGCAAAACATCCAGCCGTTGAAGAAGGACCCATTTATATCTCGCTACATATGGAGCTGGGATGATGTCTTCCAATTCGACGAGTTCGGAGAAGGTCTCCGGGGAGCATTTGAAGCAGAGCTTGGGAGGCACAGAGTCCACGGAAAGGATGGCGAAAATCTTTCCGCCGACTTTGAAGCAGAGACTATCGCTCCATTGCAGTTTTTCTGTTGCGCCGGGAAAGGACAGGCAGAATCTACGGACGGTATCGAGACTCATATCAGTTCTGTCCCTGGTCCTCTCCGCTCAGGATGACAAAGGGCGTCTTCTCTAAGAAACGAAAAGCTAATTCAGACTTGCTCGCGCTGTTCCCTCGCCTCGCCTAACGTCACCGTGATATCCATCTTTTTCTTTGCCCGATAGATGGTGACGCGCACCTTGTCTCCGGCGCGGTGATTATTCATTACCTGACTGAGATTTTGTTCATCTGGAACATCCTGGCCATCGATCGCAACGATCAGGTCCCCGCCCGTCATAATGGGATAATTGCCCAGGTAAGCCTGCTCACTGCCTCCGCGCAATCCTGCGCTATCAGCCGCCCCACCTGGCACGACTCGCTCGATAAGTAAGCCGCTGTCCGAAGCCAGTCCCATCTGCTCCGCTAATTCCGGGCTAATGGGAATCGTAACCACCCCCAGTGCGGGACGCCGGACCCGTCCCAACGTGACCAGATCGCTCAATACAGCTTTGGCGGTGTTGATCGGAATGGCAAAACCAATGCCCGCGCTTTGACCCGAGGTGGAGGCAATCATGGTGTTAATCCCAATGACTTCGCCGCGCCAGTTCAGCAATGGCCCACCCGAGTTGCCGGGATTGATCGCAGCATCGGTCTGAATCGCTTCGTCAATTCTCATACCTTCGGGTTCCTGCACCTGTCGAATGGAACTGACAATGCCGCTGGTCAATGTTCCCGATAATCCGAAAGGATTGCCAATGGCATACACTTTTTGTCCCACTTGCAAATTTTTTGAGTCGCCCAGGACCATGGGGGTGAATTCCGCCCCTTTGATTTGGATCACAGCCAAATCGTGAGAACGGTCGGTCCCAATCACGGTGGCGCGATATTTTTTCCGGTTATGCAGCGTCACCTCCAGCTGGCGGGCTTCGGCAATCACGTGATAGTTGGTAAGAATATGGCCCTCTTTGTCGATAATGAAACCGGATCCCTGTCCTTCCTGCGGGACCAATCCGTAGAAGAAGTCGAAGGACACCGCGCGCGATGTGATGTTGACCACCGAATCGATATTTTTATGATAAACACTGATGTTGTTCTGTTCTTCCGCGTCCTCAGGATTGCCGCCGGCAGCTTCCGTAATCTCAACTTTGTCAGGCCGGCTGAGCCAGCTCATGGGCCACAGCCGTGTCGAACGGTAAGTGGTGAAATAGAAAAACGCGCCAACAAAAATCACTGCGATAAGAACCGGCCGGAACAGCTTCATTGGCTCAAACACCTTTCGTCTCGGATACATCTAAACCGAAAGCTGATGTTGATTTTAACTGTTTATTGATCGCCTATGAAAGGTTCCTATCAGAGCACAACTTCGGAGATACTTTCGAGAATTTCTAATAAAGCCCCAACCTCTTGTCATCCTGAGCAAGCGTTCTTTGCGTTGCGAAGGATCTCTGCATTCTCTCTCGAATGAGAATTCTTGAAACGCGAAAAACCCCGCACCCTCGGGGTTTTCTTCGCAGGATCGAGATTTCCTTTTCGACGGCAGGACTCGGAAATCGCGAGCCGAAAACGCGCTCCAATGAGCGCCGCCTACTCAATCCTGCACACCAGGACCGCGCTGTTTTGATAAGGGCATGACAAGCCGGCGCCCGCAGGACGTTCAACCACCACCCAATTCACCCCGAATTCATTTCTGAGACGCTGGAAGTCCGTACTTTGAAAATGCTGCCAGCCCTCCTGGGCATCCACTTCTCTTTGCCATCGCGCCGCCAACCGCGGAACCTGAGTGGCGACCGCCGGATCTTTCGCATAATCGGCCAAAGCGCTGCGTTCCGCCAATGCCCGAAAGCTATGGAAGTCCTCGCCCGGGCGCTGCATGTAGTAAGGATCGAGCGCGAACATGGCATCCGTTGGCGTATTTTGCTTGATCCAGGAAAAGGCTTGCAGCCAGGCGTTCCGTGAAGTTTGTCCCGGCCATTCGATATGCTCGGTCGCCGGAAAAGTCTGACGCTGGGCGATAAACATACCCAGGGCAAGCGGGACGAATAATACGATCCATCGAACGACATGGGCTCTCAATATTCGCTGACCAATCAACCCGCCGGCAAAAAGCACAAACAACAGATACAGCAGATGCAAGTAACGCATGGGTTGAAACGAGCGCATCCGGTCCAATTGCGGAGTCAACATGATGACAAGTGCGATCACAAATTGCACACAGCCAAACAGCACCAATCGTGACGCCATTCGCGAAAGAACTTTCGATCCTTCTCCTGTAGCGATTCGACGAAACCACCACAGCAACAGCAGCGGAGCCAAAACTCCCAGCCATTCGTACCAATGCCAGCGCGAGAGATAATAGTAGTCGCGCGTATGGGCCGCCTGTTGCCACGCTGGGGAGGTCGGTTCGAAGATCCATCCCAGCGGCAGCATCATAAAAGCCAATGGCATTGTCGATACCGGGGACTGTCCCCATGCCAGCAATACGCAATAAGAAAATCCGAACGCCGCCATCAACGGATGCACCAGAAACGCCACCGCCAACAACACCGCAGCCAGTATCCGTTTGTTATCCAAAATCGCGGCCACAGCCGCCAGAACAATTGCTGTAGCCAAGGCGCGCGGATGCAAATATTGGTCGGTAAGATAAAGCGCCGCGCCCGACACGGGAAGTGTCAATAGCACCGAAACCATCGCAACAGCGGCCCACTGCGCGATGCTTTCAGCGAAGCATCGCCTGCTGATTCGCCAACATCCCCACAAGAGAAGAAACGTGGAAAAGAATTGCCAGCCCAGAAGTGCGACACCCAAAGGCAAATGTGTCAGGCGAACCGAACCCGCAATCAGGTTGTCGAAACCCGTTGCCTGAAGCTGCACCATGAAGAAATCTGAATCGTGAGGATACAGGGTCGGGGTTAAGTCTTTTTTAATTGCGGAGAGATAAACTCCGTCATCTTCGGCCCCGGGATGATAGCCTTGGAGTAAGATACCCAGCGTGGTCAGCAACAGAAGAGCCAGCAGTGTTCCAGCAGCGGAATGGCTTTTCAAAGATTCAACCCTTACAATCCTTTGATGTCATTGAAAATGACAAGTGTTGCGGCGGAACTGGACGAGCCCTACGGTCATCCGATTGCCGTCCCCGGTCAGGTTGCGACAGCGCCACTGTTGTGCCTGGTCATTCCTACGCTCGGTGAAGCCGGGAACGTCCGCAAAACACTCGATCGCATACGGCGCAGCCTGGATCCGCTTGATATTAGTTATCAGTTGATTGTAGTGGATGACGATAGCGGCGACGGTACCGAGAGCATAGTTCAAGAACTCGCCGAGGACGATCCTCGAATTAATCTCGTGGTCCGGCGCGGCGAACGAGGTCTGGCGGGAGCGATCGTTCGGGGGTGGCAGAATAGCGAAGCCCAAATTCTGGGCGCGATCGACGCCGACCTGCAACATCCGCCTGAGCTTCTCACTCAGTTGTGGGATGCCATGAGCCGCGGACACGACGTCGTTGTCGCCAGTCGCTATGCCAAGCAAGGCAGCGTGCCAACCTGGAATCCTGCGCGGCACTTGGTTTCCCGCCTGGCCGTCTGGATGACGGTACCATTGCAACGGCCTGATATTTTCGTCCGCGATCCGATGTCGGGATTCTTTCTGGTGCGGCGTTCCTGCCTCGACGATCTGATCCTGCAAAAACGCGGATTCAAGATTCTGCTGGAAATTCTGGTGCGCGGCAAAATCGGTTCGGTGTTCGAAGTGCCGTTTACATTCGGCTCGCGCCTGGCGGGAAAAAGCAAAGCCAGCATGAGAGTGGCGTGGGACTACTTGCTCTTATTGAGACGTCTATCTAAACAGAAACGAGCTGACCAGCTTCAAATCTTGCCTGACGAAGTCCCGGCTGCACCACGCGCATAATACGTCGCCTGCCCCGGTTCCAGTTTTCGCCCTTCGCTGCTGAAAATCCGGTAATGCGCTATACCGGCCCTTTGCAGCGCAAACTGCAAAGTGGTTGCCAGCACGCCGAACCCATATTTCACGCTGCGGCTGAAGTTGATGGACGAAGCTTCCTCGAAATATTTCGTGGGACAAGAAACTTCGCCGATGCGAAATCCGAAATACGCGCACTGCGCCAGCATCTGGTTGTCAAAAACAAAGTCATCGGAATTCTCCAGCAGCGGCAGTTTGGTCAGTACCTCGCGACTGAAGGCGCGGTATCCAGTGTGATATTCGGAAAGTTTGATCCCGAGAAAAAGATTTTCGAATGCCGTCAAAAACCGGTTCGCCACATATTTATAAAATGGCATGCCCCCTCGCAGCGCGCGGCCACCAATGATGCGAGAGCCCAACACCACATCGTAAACTTCATACGCCACCATACTGGCCATGGCCGTAAGCAAAAGCGGTGTGTACTGATAATCGGGATGCAGCATCACCACCACGTCCGCACCCTCGGCCAGCGCTTCGCTATAGCAAGTCTGCTGATTGCGTCCGTAACCGTAGTTCTTATCGTGGACAAAAACCGTGAGCCCCAAACGTTTCGCCTCTTCGCTGGTGCGGTCGGAACTGTGATCGTCAACCAGAATGCGGATGTCCACCACCTCCGCCAATTCAGCGACTGTGGCCGCCAGGGTTTTCTCCGCGTTATAGGCGGGCAATACCACCGCGATGCGTTTGCCGTTAATCATGATTTCGTTCGCAGGCCGGTCACTCACCGCAGTTTTATTGTGATCAATCCCTATGCATGATAACTCACGATACCGCCGGCACTGATGCCTGCCCCTATAATCAAATGCATTCGTCACCCGAAATAGCGCCAGAATAATATGCCCACGGATGCCCTGAAACCCGCGCCCGACTCGTCCATCAAAGGGGCGGCGTTCGCGCACGTGGATTTCATCCTTACCGGCGTGGTAATGACGATGCTGGGCCCGTTGCTGCCCGTGTTTTCCCGCCAGTGGTCGCTGAACGACACGCAAGCCGGATATCTCTTCGTCGCTCAATGGGTATGCGCAACCGTAGGAATGTATTTCTCGGCCGTCCTTCAGCAACGTTACGGCTATCGCAAAACGCTGATGGCCGGATTGGTGCTCATGGTCGCAGGCCTGCTCGGCCTCGGAGAATCACACTGGATGCTGGGAATAATTTTCGTCGGCATTTACGGCGCAGGCACTGGCGTGAATACGCCGGCAGCGAACCTGATGACTGCCGAGACGAATCCGCACCGGAGTGCAGCTGCCTTAAATTTGCTTAACTCCTCATGGGGCGTCGGGGCGATGCTCTGCCCATTCGTCATCGCAGCGGCGGTGCGCTCACATCGGACACCTTTTTTCTTGTACGGAATGGCGGCGGCTTTGATCGCATTGACGGTTTGCATGTCTTTCGTTCGATTCACCGCTGACAATGCTCAATCTCAAACCAGCCGGCACCCCGATTCTCAAACCAGCATTTGGACTCTCCAATTAGCGCTGGTGGGCGCGCTATTCTTTACATATGTAGGAACAGAAACGGCCGTGGGCGGTTGGATCGCTTCTTACGCCCGCCGTATCGATCCCGAAGCCAAGAGCTTGTGGGCGATCATGCCTTCGTTTTTCTGGGGGACTTTGCTGATGGGACGTGTTTTGGCGCCGCTGGCATTACGCTATGCCCGTGCGACCAGTGTCGCCAAAACCGGCGTAACCGTTGCCGCATTCGGGGTGGGTATTTTGTTGGCCGCGAAAACTATCACCCTGGTCATGATCGGCGCCGGCGTTGCCGGCCTCGGGCTGGCATCCATTTTTCCCATTAATGTTTCCTTGCTGCCCCATTGGTTCGGGACCAACACTAGTCGCAGCAGCGGAGTCATATTTTCGTTCGGCAATTTCGGGGGCGCGGCTCTGGGCTGGCTCGTAGGCGCGCTATCGTCTCATTTCGAAAGTCTGCGCGTGGGGTTTCTCGTGCCGCTGGTCGGCGCCCTGGGCATACTGGCGTTTTATCTGTCGCAGAAATCCTCGCCCAAACCCGAATAACCACCAAGGACACGAAGTTACACCAAGGAAAGCCTAAGAGGGACTTCCTTCGTGATGACAGTCGTGTCCTCGGTGGTTCAGGAATTTGACCCTCTCCCAACCCAATCGCATCGGGATTTCTTGATAAACTATACCCAGCCACAAAATGCTGGAAAAACGCACACTTTTCGAAAAGATCTGGGACGAGCACGTAGTCTGTCAGCCCGTAGACCGCCTGCCTCTTCTCTACATCGATTTGCATCTGGTCCACGAAGTCACCTCCCCGCAAGCCTTTGACGGCCTGCGGGTTGCAGGACGCAAAGTTCGCCAGCCTCATCGCACGGTGGCGACGGTCGATCACAATATTCCCACTGAACCGCGCGGCACTCCGATCACCGACCCCATCGCGGCCCGGCAAATCCAAGCCCTGCAGATTAACTGCAAAGAGTTTGGCGTCCCTCTGTTCGACATGGACTCGCCTTTGCAAGGGATCGTCCACGTGATTGGGCCCGAGCTAGGGATCACGCAGCCAGGTATGACGATTGTCTGCGGCGACAGCCACACCAGCACGCACGGAGCGTTCGGCTCACTGGCTTTTGGCATTGGCACTTCGGAGGTCGAACACGTTCTGGCGACGCAATGTTTACCGCAACGCAAGCCGAAGACCATGCTGATTCGCGTCACCGGCGAACTGGGTGAAGGCATCGGCGCGAAAGATCTGGCGCTCGGCATTATCGCAAAAATCGGCACCGACGGGGCTACCGGCCACGTCATCGAATACGCGGGCAAAGCCGTCCGCGCGCTCTCGATGGAAGGCCGCATGACGCTCTGCAACATGAGCATTGAGGCGGGCGCTCGCGCGGGCATGGTCGCGCCCGACGAAATCACGTTTGCGTACATCAAAGGCCGCCATTACGCTCCGCAAGGTGCGGACTGGGACAAAGCCGTCGCCCATTGGCGCACCTTGCCATCCGATCCCGGCGCGCGTTACGACACGGTCGTGGAAATCGACGCCTCCCTTCTTTCACCATTTGTGACCTGGGGTACCAATCCCGGCATGGTGGTTCCAGTCAGCGGACGCGTTCCGGAATTGTCCGGACTGGGCTCCGAGGCCGAACGCCAATCCGCTGTGCGCATGCTCGAATACATGGGCCTGCAACCCGGTACCCGCGTGGAAGATATTTCCATCGACCGCGTCTTCATCGGTTCGTGCACCAATTCGCGTCTGGAGGATTTACGCGCCGCCGCCCGCGTTGCCAAGGGACACCATGTAAATGGAAGAGTGCGAGCGATGGTCGTGCCCGGATCGCAGATGATAAAAGTCCTGGCCGAAAAAGAAGGTCTGGACAAGATTTTCCAGGAAGCCGGCTTCGAGTGGCGCGAGTCGGGTTGCTCGATGTGCCTGGGGATGAATCCCGACATTCTGCAACCCGGCGAACGCTGCGCTTCCACCAGCAATCGCAACTTCGAAGGCCGCCAGGGACGCGGCGGACGCACTCATCTCGTCAGCCCCATGATGGCCGCCGCAGCCGCCATCACCGGCCATTTCACCGACATTCGCAACTGGCGTTTCAACTAGCAGCAGGACAATCATGCAACCCTTTCGCATTCATAACGGAAAAGTCGCACCCCTCGATCGCGCCAACGTCGACACCGATCAAATCATCCCCAAACAGTTTTTGAAGCGTATCGAACGCACCGGCTTCGGCGAATTTCTTTTCTATGATTGGCGCAGAGGAAAAGACGGCCAGCCCGATCCGTCCTTCACTCTGAACCAGCCGCGCTATAAGGGCGCAAGCATTCTGGTGGCAGGAAAAAACTTCGGCTGCGGATCATCACGCGAACACGCTGTTTGGGCTCTGGAAGATTTCGGCTTCCGCTCGATAATCGCTTCTTCGTTCGCCGATATTTTTTCCAATAACTGCGTGCAGAACGGCGTGCTGACGGTCATCTTAGACGAAAGCGAAGTAAACGAAATCATGCGCCGCGCAACTGAGTTCCCGAACTACCAACTCACCATTGATTTAGAAAAACGCAAAGTAAAAGACGACCAGGGCTTCGCGGCGAATTTTAAAATCGAAGAAACCACGCGCCATCGCTTATTAAACGGCCTCGATGACATCGGCCTGACGCTGTTGCAAGAATCCGATATCGCCGCGTACGAAGCCAGCCATCCAGTCCCGGCAGCCTCGAAACAACTCTAAAAATAAAAAACTGAAATAAAAAGGATGCCCGTCCTTCTCGCGCACTTTGCGAGAGGGCGGGGCTTTTCGCGACCTGAAATGGAGGGGTCCTTCGCGACGCAAAGAGCGCTTGCTTAGGATGACAGGTCTTTGGATTTTCATTTAAGAACAAAAAAATCGCAGCTCCGAAGGAGCCGAATGTGAAAGCCCGGACCGAAGTCCGGGATGAATGATGCGCCAGACCAGGCGCCCAAAGGCGCAACTGTTTATTTAACCGGCGCAACCGGCGCAACCACCAACCACGCCTTCACCGAATCCGGTACTTTATCCGCGTTCGCCAACAACAAACTCACCTGCCACATCTGCGTATCCGAAAGCGATTCCTTAAATCCCGGCATCCCGGTAAGACGAATCCCATTCGCAACTTTCCAATACGTTTCCCCAGCTTCGTCGTCGGTCACGCCGGTACCTTTCAATAATCGCGGAGGCTTGGGAAACATTCCCTCGGCAATCGCGCTCGGCGACCCATCCGAAAAGCCATGACACACAGAGCAGTTGTCGCGATAAACCTGCGCCCCAGCCTTATACGCACTCTCATCTGCGGGAATGGGAACGCTCTTCGGCATCTCCTTGCTGATGCGAGCATTCAATGCCCGATGTGCCATCATCCGTTCAAACGGCATCGGTGGCGCGGCGGTCGCCACGGGAGCGCTACCCGTACCAAACCAGGCGTAGACGACAAGCGGTACGATGATCACTCCAATGATCACTCCGAAGATAAAAGCTTTCACGGGGAAGCCTCCGCACTTGAGATTGCAAAGTCGAAGTTTACAACGAAGCGTACATCTTCAACAAAATTCAAAGTCCCCTGTCATCTTCAGCGGAGTGGATGGTTCGCGATAGCGAAGCATCCACGCAGTCGAAAGACCTCTACTCCCGGCATACGTGATCGGCGTAGGGGTCCTTCGACTCCGTGAGTTCACTCGTGCCGAGCAAACTTACTGCGCTCAGGATGACACGGAAACTTTTAGTTTGAATTTGCAACACAGAAAAACGCCGCCCGCAGGCGGCGTTCTTGAATCACAAAGTAATTTTACCGGTGTCCGTGGCTTCCTCCGCCGCCTCCGCTATGTCCACCGCCTCCGCCGGAACTTCCGTGCGAACTCGGTGCACTGCCGCCACCGTGAGACCCACCCCCGCCCGAACTACGCGGCGCTGATTCTCCCCGGCTCGGTGCTGAAGAGCTTCGTCCTGAGTAGCCACCACCGTACGGGGATCCTCCACGCGAACCGCCGTAAGGCGATCCACTGCTGTAGCTTGGACGTCCGTAGCTGCCACTCCGCGACGATTGGCCATAACGGCCCGAATCTCCATACGACCTGGCCGAATACGCGCTGCGGCTGTCCGAAGAGTAACTTCTCGGGGAAGGCAACACCCGGCCCGTAGGACGCGGCACGTTATTGCCCCGCGAAACATTTCCCGATTCGGGACGAGCAACATTCGATCGCGATCCCGTTTCGGAACGGCCGGCCCCGCTAAAGCCCTGGGACGGTCGCGACGCATTCCGCCCACCCTGAGCCGCCTCCGACCCATGAAACGACCCTACGCTGCCCCCAGAACGCGAAGGCGTGGCCGCTCTGACGGTAGACCGGTTCAGTGCGCCTTGTGGCGCTCTTACCGAGGCCGCATGCCCGCCCAGCCGGCTGTCCCGGGTTGCATTCGCATTTACTCGATCCAGAGGATGCGCGTCTCTCATTCCGGCCGCTGAAACATGCAGCGAGTTATGGTTTACCGCCAATCCATGTTCCAGCGTATTTCGTGACACCGCATGGAAACCGCCGCGAGCGTTAAAGTTCACTGAAGTCCGCTGCCAGTTTCCGCCGCGCCAGCCGTTGTTGAATCCGGCATGGAAGCGCTCGAAGTTATTGAAGCGCGAGTTGTAAATATTCACGCCTCGGAAGTATCCCCACCCGTAGTGATACCAGGGAAAGAACGGTTCACCAAAGCCCAGCGGACACCAGCCAAATCCACCGAAGCCGATGCCGAATCCAAAGCCGCCGCCATACCAGGAAACCAGCGCGGGCGCGTAGAACGAACGTCCCCAATATCCGTAGTAGGGGCCCGGAGCCCATCCCCAATAACCGCCGAAGCTTACCCAGCGGCCGTAGTGGAAGGGAGCGAATCCCCAGGGAGCGTAATCCTGCCACGTCCATCCCCACGGATCCTGATAAATCCAATTGCCGTTCGTGTAAGGCGCCCAATCCGCGCCTACATCGTTCGGCACCCAGACGTTGCCGTAGTCCGGAGTATCGCGCCAGGTGCCGTTATTATCCAGATCTTCCGATCCGATGACATCAGGAGAAACATACTGGCTGGATCGTGAGGAGTCGACGCGACGATCGCGGCTTTCGCACCATTCATCGAAACCATCGGGATCAGGAGCGGAGTTCATCTTCACCGTCATCGAATCGCCGTTGGTGAAACGCGCCTGCGTATGTGCCTTGACCCGCACCGCTTGACCTTGTCCCGTAGCTTCGCCCTCGCCGCGCCAAACCGTGACCATGGTTGCATCGCCATTAGGATCGACATCAAAGCGATAGTCGCCTGGCTTCAAAATCGTGAATGCCTGATTGGGTGTATCGATTTCATAAGTCTCGCCATCGAACAGATGCCGGATGTGGGCATTCAACGTTCCCTGATGCAAAGACACTTGCGCAGTGTTGTCATTGACGTTGGTGAGGGTCAGGCTGCTCTCGGCGCCCATGCGAAGCAATCCCGTACCAAGATTCAGCTCAACCCGCGAATTCTTGTCAGCCCAAATATTGTCTGCATTGGTGAGTGGACGATTGATCGCACCTTCCACCCATTCATCCGTGCCGTGGGGCTGAATCGAAACCGATCCATTCATGAATTGCAGACGAGCGACGCGGCCCGGAGCATCATTGTCGTCGCGATTTTGATCCTGTTGTCCAGCATCAGGACGATTCGGACCTGGACGCCCTGGCCCCGGATATTGCTGATTCGCCTGCGCTCCATCCGGCGGCGGAGGAGCTTGCTGAGGCATCGGTGTTTCCATCGGCTGATCGGCAGGCTCGTCTTGCGCTACGGCCGTCATCGCAGTGAATGTCCAAAGCGTAAAAATAAGAGTTGCGAGTATGAATCGTCTTAGGGTCGCCATAAAACTCTCTCCTGAGGATCAGATGGGAAGCCGTGTCCTCGGACTGCTCCCGACAACAGATTAAACCCCAAACATAGTAAGGAGTTGCGTTGAAAGGCCCATCGAAGTGCGCCTCCCTAATCGCTTGCGAACAGTAGACTTACCAATGTTGGGATGGACGAATATAGATTTCCCCGCTCCCGAGTTTCTGTCATCTTGAGCGGAGTGGATGGTTCGCGTAGCGAAGCATCCGCGCAGTCGAAAGACCCCTGCGATCGGCAGCTTGCTTGAAGTAGGGGTCCTTCGACTCCGGAAGTCCGCTCAGGATGACATGAAAATTCTTAGTTTCTTTTTCGCAGTTCACAAAAAAAGCCTCTCGATGAATTGAGAGGCTTTTTTGAATTTCAAATTACTTGTCTTTGTCTTTATCTTTGTCTTTGGCTTTCTTTTTCTTCTGGAGGCTTTGCTTGTGGCTTGGGCACCGGGCGCTCCGCAGGAGCGGCCTGGCGTTGCGGAGCGGTACCTGCATCAGGTCGGGCCGGACGGTTGTCGGCTGGCGGACGTGGCACCTGCCGATTTGCGTTGTCAGCATTTGGTTGCTGACGTTGCGCTGGAGGCGTCGCTTCCCGTTGCGGAGGAACGTTCCGATTCTCATTGTCGGGAGGACGAGGAACGGCTCGCGGCGGATTTGCCGGAGGCGTGTCCGGATTATTGTTTCGTGGCGCGGCAACATTGTCGTCGCGGCTGTTGTTGTCGCGAATATCGTTGTCCGGCGCGACATTCGGCTGGTTGCGCT
>CAWCCU010000009.1:0-208708 GCA_963794195.1 uncultured Acidobacteriaceae bacterium | reverse complement strand
TTTGTGCGCCGGCACCATCTTTTCAATGGGTTACCTGCGAACCATCGCCGAAACAGGCGTCTGGGTAACACCAGGGTAGCACCGAGAATCTTTTAACCCGCTAAGGCACATAAAAGTGCCTCAGACGTGGCAGCGTGTCCGCGACGCGACACCACACATAGCTAACCCGATGCAGGGGCGAGTTACCACCCGGATGTCACCTGCCTGTTCGAGTTGGCCGCGCCCGGCCGAGGGATGGGACGATGCGAATTGGTGAAGAGGGACGCCGTCCATCAAATCTTTCCCGGGTCTGGGGACCGAACCAAAAGGCTACCGCATCTTGGGCGGCTCCCCACCAGTTCACCGATGCGAACCGTGGCGCGCAGTTTGATGCGACCGTCGAAATTGTCACAACCAGCAGCAACAGCGTGTGTGCCGGAATTCGGCGCCACCTTGCGGGCGAGCCGCAAGTTGCCGAACACGACGCAGACGGCACCGGCCGGATGTGATCCTGTCCATCAAACGCGGTGCTTTGCGATTGTGCGGCCGGCACGACGGTCATGGCTGATCTGGCGTGAGATACGCCAACCATCCCAGCCCCTTCGTTTGCGCGACTGGTAGTGTCTCAGTCCGAGATAAACCGGGACCTTTTCTGTTCGGGTTTTCGCGATTTGCCCCAAACGCTCCGCTGTCAAAGCTACCGGAGGCATTGCCACGACCGACTCCTGCTGCACGGCGACGAGCGAACCCGCCGTTTCACCAAGCAGCTTTCGTGCCGTTCGCAATTTTTGAATGTCGGCAGCCATCTCAGCCCCGGTTTGATAACGTCGTGCAGGATCCTTGGCAATGGCGCGTGAAACAATCCGATTCAGCGCCGGCGGAAAATCCGCCTCCAACACTGTGACTGCGACGGGGTCGTGGTGGGCGACTTTGGACATCACGGTAGCCGCGCTGTTGCCCTGAAATGGCCGGTGCCCAGTGAGAATGGTGTACAGAATCACACCCAATGAAAACAGGTCTGCGCGCCCATCCACTTTATCTCCGGATAATTGTTCCGGCGCCATGTAAGCGGGGCTTCCCATGACCCGGCCGGGCAAAGTCATCTGTGTCGCGCTCATTTTAGCAATGCCGAAATCCGCAATTTTTGCATGGCCCTCGCGCGTCACCAGGATATTTGCCGGCTTAATGTCCCGATGAATCACGCCATGCCCGTGAGCGTAATGCAGCGCTTCTGCAATTTCTTGGGCAAGTTGGAGTGCGGGACCCAGCGGCAGCTTGCGATTTGTTGTCGCGCCTAGAACTCGGCTAAGCGGCCGCCCTTCTACGTACTCCATCACAATATAGGGGCCACGGCTGCCGGGCTCTTCTCCCACATCGAAAATGGTCACGATTCCGGGATGCGACAGTCCTCCGGCAGCCTTGGCCTCCAGAAAAAACCGATCGTGGAATTGCTGTTCCTCGTCAGAGTCCTGATCGAAAATAGAGATGGTCTTGATGGCCACCAATCGGTCAATCTTGGGATCTCTACCCCGGTACACAACGCCCATGGCGCCGCGCCCAATTTCCGAATCAATCTCGTAGCGTCCTAGAAATGCGGTCAAGATGAGTTTCCCGGGTGATCCGAATATTCATGGTATGGGTTTTGCTCAGTCTCGTCTGTAAGGAAGCGGGCATTACCCGATTACTTGAGTAACTCGAAAAATGCCTCTTCCCGGGCTCGTCGAAGGGGCTTCTGTCCGACACCGGACAGACTTGGAACCTCTCATCCTTGGTATAACTGCGTCGTTAATGCCCTTTTGGTGCTCACGTGGATCAAGATAAAACTGAACGTTGGAAAGAACTTTGCAGACAGGCAGAGAATGAGACCGATCCCGCAAAGTTATTGGCCCTGGTCCAGGAAATAGACCGGCTGCTCGAGGTCGAGAGTGACTGGCGTACACGGGGCCGCCCCCCCATAAACGAGGGAGGAAGCGGCGACAGCAATAGCTAGAGTGCGCTGGGAGTCCTCTTCTTCAGGGCCAACGACAGATTACTGAAGTGCTGGATGGCCCGATAGCATTCGCAGGCCGAAGCTTCGAGCTCCTTCCGATCCAAAATTCTTACCGTACCTCTCAGGTTCTCGATCAAGCCCGCCCGTTGCAAATTACCGGCTGCCAGACTCACGCTGGGGCGTCCGGTACCCAGCATTTGCGCCAGGAATTCATGGGTCACCGGAAGCAATTCGGAATCCACCCGGTCCTGACACATGAGAAACCATCTCGCCAGCCTCTGTTCGATTGGATGCAGCCGGTTGCAGGCGGCGATCTGCGCGACCTGCAAGCCCTGAAGCAAAACATACCGGTTCAGAATAAGGCGCAGTTCCGGGGCGACCAGCAGTATCCTTTCCAGCACGTCGGATTTAATTCTTAATCCGTTTCCCGGCATTTGCATGATGGCGCGGCAAGGCTCCTGCCATAGCCCTACGGCAAGCGCGGTCCCCACCATTCCCTCCTTGCCCACGATCGCCACCTCCACACTTCGCCCGTCGCGAGTTAGAACGACGAGCGAAGCGAGGCCTCGGTTTAGAAAATACGCGAATTGAATTTTTTCGGCGGGCTGCTGCAGAATCAGATGATGCGGCAGTTCGACCGGCTCAAGATAACGGCAAACCAGGTCGTACTCACGGCTTGGCATCGCCAGGAGAAGCGAATTTCTTCGCAGCTCCGCAGCTTGGTCGGACGGTGCCGCGGTCACGGGGTTCGATTTATCTTGTGGCAAAGGGGAACTGTACGTACGCTTCAAGCAGTTTTCCTTGCAAACTGCGGCATCATCAGCATTTTGTAATTGGGCTTAGCGTAGGTGGGGCTGGGGAACTATGTCTGTTCGACAACGAACCAAGGGGCGAAACTTAGCGTAAGCCTAAGCCGCCGTTGAAATCTTGTATGACTCCGTAGCACTCGCAGGATGCGAGCTCAAGCTGTTTGCGGTTAATAATTCTTACGGTGCCGCGAAAATTCTCAATCATTCCGCCCTGTTCCAGCATGGCAACCGCGAGGCTGACGCTGGGCCGGCCGGTTCCCAGCATTTGCGCCAGAAACTCGTGCGTTAATCGAAGTAGTGGCGAATCGACTCGATCCTGGCACATCAGCAACCACCGCGCCAGGCGCTGTCCAATTTCGTGCAGGCGATTGCATGCGGCTACTTGTCCAACCTGCAATCCATGAACCAGCACGTAGCGGCTAAGCTTAAGGCGCAGATCAGGGGTGGAATGCAGACATTCTTCCAATATCTCAGAGCGAATTCGCAAACCTGAGCCGGGGATTTGGATAATTGCGCGGAATGATCCGCGCTGTAATCCCACCGCAATAGGCATCCCCACCATGCCTTCCCGTCCAATTAATCCCACTTCCACACTTTGTCCGTTATGGGTCACGACGACCAGAGAAGTCATCCCCTCGTTCAGAAAATACGCGACGTGAATTTTGTCGCCAGCCTCGTTGAGGATCAACTGGTGTGGCAGTTCCACCGGCTCTAAATGGGAACGAAGTAGCCGGAATTCGCGGTCCGGCAGCGACAGCAGGATGACATTCCTGACCGGCTTTCCGGTGGCGTCAGTTCGCATGCCCGATCGTAGGGGATCCGCCTTGGGTGAAGGCTTACTCGGAACAACGTTCAGGACTGCCATGAAGCACCTCCCGCGTTACTTCGAACGCATTTGAGGACAAGCGGGGTTCTAAGGTTGCTCGAAGAACTAAGCGACCTCATCCCGCGCCTGGCGCTTCATACTCCAAATTTTTGAGCGAAGCGTGTCCCGCATTTCTGCTCCGCTGTAAGGCGCACACAATAGAGCGACCCCTACGCCGACGCCAAGGCCGGCAATGAAAGTCACGGTATTCCTGAGTGTGTGATCGTCTTCGCCGCGAATAGCTTTCGAAGCCCGATCGAACCGGCGCGATGCTTCGCCATAAGTGCGGTTAGCGCGGTCGCTAAGATCGTCCACCCGGGATGAGACTCGGTCTCGCACTTCAGTATCCGCTTGATCGAGTATGCACAATCCCGTCTTCAATAAAGTTTTGAGAACGTTTTTCATTTGGGCCTCCAAAGTTCTGGAGGCTTAGGTGCAGGAATGGGCGCCGAGGATGTCCACCCCGAACATAGCGTTGGCTCGGAAGTCGAATTCCCAGCATAGGTTGTCCACAGCGGGGAGATACATTTTTCACCTGATTCCCCCTTGCCCTTCGCCGGTATAGCCTCGGTGAAAGATACTGGCGGTCATGTTCTCGACAGAGGAGTGACTGCACACGGTGACCCGTGCCGGGCCTTTGCAGTTTGACCGGAATGGAAGTTATCCTTGGCCGCCAGACTTGCCTTCATTGGACGAAGCGCGTTTCCAGGGGTCTTCAATTATGCAATTTAGCTCGATCATCATTGCGGTGTCTTTGCTGCTTGCAGGCGCCTTTGGGCAAGAAAACGCGCCCCAAACTCCGATTCAGCCGCCAGCTTCTACCGTTTCCAGTCCTGCTGCGCAAGGAATTCCTGCCGACAGCGCCCCTGCACAGGCTGGATCTTCCGCGCAGTCTCAGGCCGCGCAGGAACCGAGTTCAGACGACGCCGGCACTTTCGTGTTCAAAAAACAGGTAGAAGAAGTCGTCTTGCACGCTACCGTTTTCGACGGTCAGCGGAACCCGGTTCCAGGCTTGGACAAGAGCGCCTTTACGGTTCTTGAGAACGGTGTTCCCCAGCCCATCACCTCCTTTCGCCGGCAGGACGTTCCCGTTTCGATAGGTATCGTGGTGGACAATTCCGGCTCCATGCGCGACAAGAGGGACGAAGTTAATCAGGCAGTACTGAATCTGATCCGTGTCAGTAACCCGGAAGATGAAATCTTCGTAGTGAACTTCGGCCAGAAATACTATTTGGACCAGGATTACACTGCCGACGTGCACCTGCTGGAATCGGCTCTGCACCAGGTTTCAGCTGCGGGAAATACCGCTCTTTATGACGCGATCGTCGCTTCCGCGGTTCATCTGAAGAATAATCCCCGCCTCGAAAAGCGAGTCCTTCTGGTGATTACCGACGGCGAGGACAATATGAGTCAGGAAACTCTCCAGGAAGCGGCCCGCCGTCTACAGCAAACGGATGGCCCGACCCTCTATGCGATTGGATTAACCGGAGGCGACTTGAACGGAACTGGGCGAGAGGCGCTGCAAGAATTAGCGCAAGTCACGGGTGGCGTCGCCTATTTTCCCGACAGCCTCGGTCAGGTGGGCGATATAACAAAAACCATTGCGCACGATATACGTTCCCAATACATCATCGCCTATCATCGGCGAAGTCAGAACGCGAAACCTGGCGAGCAATCCGTGAAGGTGGAGGCCCAATCTCCCGGATTCACAAACCTTACCGTAAGCACACGCAGCGGGCATTACTACCCGGGCGGGACTCCCCGATGACGGAATCGCAGAGTAGTACTCGAGATCGTTCGCTCTCGCAATAGAGCCTCCACCGCCTCGACGATGGATCCCAAGTCTGACTTCTCGTACACGGCGCGGATTCCTGCTTTTCGGGCTTCCTCAGCTAACTGCTCGGACAGGTGAACGGTCACCATCAATATCGGGATTTCGGGAAATGTTGCGGAGATCACGCGCGCGACATCAAGACCATTCAGATCGGGCATTTGCAGATCCAGCAGAATGATATCCGGCGGGTTATTGTTTACGCTTTGCAGGGCCTCCCCGCCCGTCCGAGCCTCTTCGCAGAACACCGAGCTGTTCTGCTGCTCCAAGGCTTTGCGGAGATAGAGCCTAACTGCCGGATTGTCATCTACTACAAGAATTCGATCCAAAAGGGGCTCCGCTTCCTTATCTTCGCTGGACTTACCAGATACCTTTATCGCTTCCGGTCAACTTCAACTCCACCGCCGCAGCCGTGGCCAGTCCCGGGAGCAAACTCAGACGCAAAGTGCTTGCGAACTCTCCATTCAGCAGCAACTTCTTCCATTCGGACGCATAAAATCCCGCGCTTTGGGGGAAAATGGGCACCCGCAGGAAGTTCCGCTTCAGGCGAACCAACTCGTTGCCGAATCGTGCCGTATCGGTAACCACTGCCGGCAAAGGCAGGCCTTCGCCTCGATAAGACTGGACGTATCCGGATACGATGAAAAGATAAGTCGCCAGTCCGTTCCAGAGACCAGCCGAAGTGGCGAGAGACTTCAAATACGAATAATCGATTTCCCCGGATTCCACCAACTTCGCATTGTCGAGAATGTCGCACAACCGGATATAGAAGTGCCGATACATGCGCTGCAAGGTGCTTATGACAATTCGATCTTCCGGGGCAGGATACGCGGAAGCTATGGGAGCCAAACTCGGCCAACCGGGAACGGGCAATGAGAGACCGCGTAATCGCGATCTGCTCGCCGGTCTGTCCCAACCGTGACACGTGGACCTCCACCAGTTCGGGCAAACCAGGAACGATAAAATTCCATTTGTTCGCGAGCCTGTCACCCCAGCTGCGCTTGTCCACGCGCGCGTTGAAGCGATCCCGCATAATCGCAACAACGTCCGTAGCATGGCCGTTGGTATAGAGGTCGAGGTCATTTCCGAGATCTGGCCAGTGATCCAGCGACTTGATCACGACGACGTCTCCAGCATCTTCCAATGCAGGGCAAATACGATCGAGAAACGACAACGCATGACGCACCCGTTCTTCTTCTTTGACGATGGCTCGATCAATCCGCTCCACCGAGTCCGAACTTCGCGCCGCTATCAATTTGCTCAGCAAAGGGAAAGAACGAAGGATCACATGGTGAGACGTGGCAAGTGTCCACAGTTCGCTAAGATTGCGGAGATCAAGAGTCGCCACGGAGTGAGGCAGTGTCGGAGTCCCGCTGGGCGGAACATCCGGACCGTGACTTCCATCGTTTCCCAGCAAGAGCTGCGAAAGAAGCGTGAGACATTTCGTGGAACTGACCGGTCTGTTCATAGCTTTCTCGATGCGATTACAAGTCCCTCGTGTGCTCGCCGAATCCCTGCCAAGTTGCGACTAGCGTTCCTTCGATGAGACATCCGGCGTTTGGGTTGTGGCCCGCCCGGCCCCGCTTTGATCAGGATTACCGCAATTTTTTTCAGTTCTGCGCTCGATGGCCGTTCCCTCTTCATAATCGTTCCAGGTTTCGACCAGCAGAAACTGAGGCGGATTGGCGTTGTCGTAACGATGGTAAAAATTCAAAGTGTCGCTAAACGTTTTCCCGCACCGGCTTTGCATGTGGCGATTGAGTCCCCATTTCGCTGCCGAATCGTCAAAGCCCGGCCACACCCCACCAACTGACGATCTTGTCGGGATGTTTGTCCCTCATTGTCTTGTAAAAGTTATCGAGATACTGCTCCCCCACTTGCTGCCGTCCGGCGCCCAGCCGCCGGGCCCAGGCTGCACCCAGGCGTAGGATCCCGCAAAGTCGTTGGCCAAGTCAGCTGCCGGCTGGTCTTTGTAGATGAACAAGGGTGCCGCATCCCAGTTGCTGCAATGCTCGCGCACCCGCTGCCAGTTCACGTGGCCGGCCTTGGGGAAAACAAAGATCATCGGTTTGCCGTCGTACGTAAGGTAGGCGTCGCGATATTTGGCGTGGGGTCCGATGTATGCCTGATAAGCCTTGTCGAAATCTGAGATCGTGTCGTCCGTCGCATACGCGTCTGCGTCTTCCGGTTCGTTATACAAAAGAGCAACCTGGAAATGCCCTTCGCTTGCGGCTTGTTGCAGGAGAGCAAAGTTATGATCGGAGATAAGAACGGCTCTCGCCATACCAATCGACCACAAATGCAGAAATTCCCAAATGCTGCGCTTGCTGAATTTGTTTGCGCAGGACAATTGGGTCCTGGCTGGAATAGCCCACATTCATGTGGGTGTGGTCGCCAAACCATGGCATATAGACGGCGAGAATTTTCGGAGATGCGGTCGGCGCCTGGGCCTTCGCCAAAGCCTGATCGATGGTAGGAGCTGCGCATCCCTTCGATACGAGGACAAACAACATCATGATCGACAACAATGCGTTCAACAATCACGGCTCCAGTAATCTCAGTTAGCTTCTGGTGGAAGTAGGATGCCGAACCGAATGTTGCGGTTGGCGGAAAAATAAAACCTTAAAACCCAGGCACAGCCTGGAGTTGCCGAACCATCCATCGGTCCGCACTGGGCGTCATCAGGACGACGTAATGGACCACCATGGGTTCGTCGTGGATAACTTTTCCACCATCAAGCAGTTGCAATCGATACTGGGCAGTATCGTGCAATTCGACGGCATCACCCTCGGGAGCATAAAAGACCACCGCCAGCTTGTGGTCTTGCTCAACATATCTTTGGCTTAGGCCGGATCGTTGGCTGGTAATTGTCTGCCGCAGCCACTGTTTGGCTTCTCCTGCAAACGGCCCATCTAACGGATCAAGACTGTTGGATTCGAGAGCGCGTGATATGTTCGTCCAAGCCAGCCGGTAATCTCGAATGAGTCCCCGCTCGGTCAGGCTTTCCATCGCCCTCGGACCAGCCTTGCCGGATTCCAGTCGCACCTGCACCCCTGCATCCTGAGCGTGGGAACATAGTGATACCGTGAGAAATATCGCGAAGAAAGCCGCGCGATTGAACACGCCAGTCATGGCCGAGCTCCGACACGAACTTCATTTCCCATGACCACGCCGGAGGCAGCCGATATCAAGGCAGCACCCGATTCTTTCATCTGAGCTCGCGCCACGCCCTGCTTGATAGGAGCGTCCACGGTGCTCTTCCCGCTGGCTCCAGTGGCGGTGAAAGTCACGATCGTCCCGTCAGTCACAGGATTTCCGGAACAATCATGGACCGGTTCAGTTTGAACCTGAATTCCGGACGGCGTACGTTGACCGCTGATGCGCAAATTGCAAGGATCCGATGCTATCTGTTGCACTGCACGCCGCGCCGAGAGGTCGTCGAGAGTAGCAACCGCCTGCACGATTCCGGCGGATTTTCCCGACATGGTGCGAAACCAAGCCACGCCGTCCTGCGTGCGGACTGGCCGCGACAGCAATGAAGTATTGCCGGCGCTTATCTGAAAATTGATGGTTAGTGGTTCGAGAACCAGATTGTGAAATTGATCGAACGGAAGCGCCACCCCACTCACCGCGTCACCTTGCGACACTGCAACCCGTGAGGGATGCACTAAAAATGCAAGACTGGCGGCCTTCGCCGCACCCACATAAAAATTCGCACTTCGGCACGCGCTGGAGCAGAGCACAACCACGTAGTTCCCCGCATGCTGCAAATCGTGCGCCGAAACCTGAATGTCCGTTCCCAAGCTGACATCGTTCTTTCGAGACACTCCCGGCCCCAACAGATAAAGAGTCGCAGCTCCGCTGCCGGTCGTCGAAATTGTTGCCTCGCTTCCAGCGACGACTAAGGCCGGCACATGAATATCCTGCGCCATCCCCGCACCGGCGACACTCAGCATGAAGCAAACGAGAAAGGGCCAACGCATGCTAATCCTTGTCCATGTTGTAGTGATTGACCACCACATGAAAGTTCTGGGCCTTCGCTGCGACATTCCTCGGAATTTCCAAAGAAAATGGCTCTGACGCTTGCGGCAGCAGCGCCTGTTCGAGATAACCGTCTGCCACCCACACCACTTTGCCGCCGCCGTCGTAGAAGCTTGCGAGCACGTGCGGGATGTTGACCGGCTGGCCGCTCTGATTGAACAAGTCGCCGCGCAGGATGCTCTTACCTTGCGCATCGGTTTCCATTTTCTGATTCATGACCCCAATCACCGGATCCGCCGAGGCCGGGACCAGCGCCGCTTTCACGTCCATACGGACGTTCTTGACATTTTTCAAACTGAAATTCGGGAAGTCGATTCGATAAGGCGTGACCTGCTTGGGCAGCAAAACATGGTCAATTTTGTCGAAGCTGCTCTCATCATCGAGCGCGGTGCCGGCGCCATCGACCAGCGTTGCATTCACATTTACGAAGGCAGGGATGGCATCTTCATTGACCACTTCGCCCATCACCACGACTCCTTCGGCTAGATCGACTGCGTTCATGGAAATGATCCGCACATGAGGTGCATCAATGTTCTTCGATCCCCACTCGTCCCCGGCGCCACCGCTGACCAAGTCCCAGCGCAAGTAGGTGACGGGGATCACTTGAGCGGGCACATTTGGGACTTCGATCTTCGGCCACACTGTTTTCCAATCCTCGCCTTCGCGTACCAGCTTAAAGTCTCGGGATTCTTCGATTGGCCCCACAGGCGTGGTCCAATGCAGGCGCACACGAACCTGCGCTTCGTCGTCGGTTGCGTGCAGTGGGCGTGATTCAAAGCCTTCCAAGCCGGAGAATGAGCGGAGACTCGCGTTCGAGCCCATCCAATCTTGAATAAACGATGACTCGTCCACACCGCTGGTTTTCGATACGCGCCGAAAACGCATTGTCCCAGTTGCGTCTCTTTACCTCTGCCAGAAGATGATCAAGCGCATGGTCGGGCGTATCGCTCTTCGCCGTCAAACCATATACGGCAGAGCCACGCGCGACTCCGACAGTCCCAGCGGAGCTCCCCGGAGTGGCCAGCGCCAGTGCGATGAGCCCGGCAGTCGCAACAACGAGAACGATTGGTAAAATTTGTTTCATTTGTAAGTCATGCCTCAGGCTACAGAGTGCTCAACTTGAACCGGAACCTCTCTCCGGGATCCGCATATGACGATCTTTAGGCAAAAGTAGTTCGAGCAAGATCGCCAGGAAACTTACTCCAATCGGCAATGTCCCCCAAAGCAAGTCCCTGCCATGGTGCCGGAATGGCGTCTGAAGGAATGTTGCGGGCAGGAGGAACGTCCTCTTTCGACCACGCGCTGATTTCGCCACTATTGAACGTCTCGATTTTGCGCCAACCCACAAATGTCAAAAGCGGTTCGTAGTAAGCGTCATGGACAAAAATGTATTTGAGGCCGTAACGATTGGCGTGCGCCAACATCGCTCGCAGTGAAGCCATGCCGGCAGAACCATAGAATTTGGAATTGGTGAGCTGCGCTGAGCCGTATTGCGTCATCTCGGGCAATAGGCGGGCCGAGTTGTAATCTCCATCGACGCTGCCGGCGTTAGTGTAGGTTGAAACCTTCGCCAGTTCGCTTCCGAATCCGAGGGTCAAATATCGGTATGCATCATGGCCATCGCGATTCAGAAAAGCCACAACCGGGTCAACATTAATCGGCGCTGCTGGACGATACGGATTCACTTTCAGCCAGCCCAGCGCTGCGGCCAAGGTCGCGACAGCCGCCAGCGACAGTCCGACTGCCGCTTTTGTCCGGAAACGGTCCAATAACTCAATGGTTAACACGCCGACGATCGGCATTGCCAGCAGGGTCGCCCAGAACGTGAATCGTTCGAAAGTTAAAATGTCGAAGGCGCGTCCCAGCAACCATCGCGGAACCGGAGTGGTTCCACCGAGACCAAAAATCAAAGTGAGCCAAAAGCCCATGAGCAGTGGAACCAATCGCCGCGATGCGGCTCCTCGAAGCAGGATGAATGGTAGTGCGAGGATTAAGGCTCCATAGGGAATGACAAAATAATTAATGCCGGTGATCGAGTTCAGCAGAAAATTGGCACGGCTGTCGTGAGGAATGGGAATCTGGTGAATCGGATGTTGAATAATCGCCAGCCAATAAGGCAGCAGGACCACGCCCACACCCACGCCTACTGCAACAGCAAAAACTCCGGCCCGGGATAATACTCCGCCAATCGTGCCTGAAACCCGTTCATCACGCGCGTCCAAATAGGCAATCCAAAGCACCGGTCCGGCAAAGAGCACCACTCCGAAAATCAGAGTCACGTGATGCGCAGCGGCGGCGGCAAGGCTCAATACCACTCCTTTGACGAATGACCGGCCCGCGGCCTCGCTCATCCATTCGTAGAAGTAAGGGAGCGCATTCAAATACAGGGCCGCAGAAGCGACAGTCGCAAGCTGCCCGGCCTGATAAACCAGAAAAGCCAGCGATCCCAGAAAAATGCTGCCCAGTGCGGCATAGCTGGCGGCTCGATCTTCCACCCAAATTCTGGAAAAGCGGAACACTCCAACCGGCAACAGCAGGATGGCGATCAACTGCACCAGCATGTATCCCATTTTCAAGCCGACAACATTCGACAACAGAGCAATCCACTGATGGGTTAGAGGCGGATAAGTGGTCTGCGAAAATCCGCCAAACCACTTTTCGTTCCAGGGCTGAAACCAATGATGGACATAGTGCGAAGCGAAAAAGATATGAAAGTTCGTATCAAACGATCCGGCCGGAAGCTGCATGGCCAGCAAAGGCCCTTGAATCGCCAGTGCCACCAGGACGATCGCGCCCAGGGGAATCGGTCGCGAATAAGGTTGGGTATTGTTCACCATGAGCATTTCGCGGTTCCCAGTTCCATTGCGACCCGTTTGATTCAGAAACCTGCCTAGGGGTTTACCGGGCTCGCCGTTTGCACCCACGGATTAGGCGAGGGGTATCCCGAAACTAAGCAGCCTGAAGCCTTAGAGTGGCATCTGATGGCCACCGCAAGAACGGGTATGCGGAGGATGCTTTTCAAACCTTGTCTACAGCGTGGAGTCCGGTGAAAAGCCGACTATTACTCGCGAGCTTTTGGGCCGTGTTTTGTTGTAGTTGCGCTTTATCTCAGACCTATCCCGTTAACGGTCAAGGGAGTGCTCCGCCTTCCCAAGGGCAATACACGAAGGCCGCCCCGGCCGATGCTTCGAACTCGGCCCAACCAGAGCCAAATATCGGTTGGGGATCCAGTATCGACGTCGCCCGTCAGGCCCACGCCGCCCAGGATGCCCTGAAGCGCAACGACTACGCGGCTGCCATTCATTCGCCGAAAAGGCGGCCAAATCCGCTCCACAGGACGCCGAGTTGTGGTTTCTGCTGGGCTATGCGGCCCGCTTGGGTGATCGCTTTCAGGCCTCGGTCAATGCCTACAATCGCGGGCTGTCCGTCCGGCCCAATTCTGTCAACGGCATGGCCGGACTTGCGCAAACCTATGCCAAAATGGGACGCGACGCGGAAGCTGCCCAGCTGTTGCAGCGGGTGATCGATGCAAATCCCAAAGACGCGAACAGCTTGCAACTCGGGGGCGAGCTTCTACTCAATTCCGATCCCAATCATTCTCTGGAACTGCTGCGACGGGCTGATGCGCTGCAACCCTCCGCTCACACTGATTTGCTGATTGCACACGCTTACGAACGACTGGCTCAACCTGAAGAGTCAACCCGTTATCTGGATCGCGCCAAAGCCCGCGCCCCCAAAGATCCGGAAGTCTTGCGTGCCGTGGCAGGACAGTATCGCGAACAAGGTCAATATGACGCTGCCATTGCCACTTTGCAGCAGCTGCCTTCGAAGAACCCTGACGTCCAGGCTGAATTGGCATATACCTACCAGGTTGCCGGGAAACAACAGGAAGCAGCAAATCTGTACACGCGTCTGGCCAAGGCTGCAAAAGGCAATCTCGGACTTGACCTCAGTGCTGCCCAGGCGTTGGTTGGGCTCGGCCAGAGCGATGCGGCGCGACCCTACCTGGATGATGCTCGAAGCATTGATGCCGATAATTACCGTCTGCACTCGATTCTGGGGTCGATTGCCGAATCCGAAGACCGCGTCGTCGACGCCAGTAATGAATACAACCTGGCGATAACAATCTTCCGCCGCGTGTTCCCGAGGGGCCGCTCTACCCTATCGAGCTGCGGCTAAATTTATATGAACTCGATCTGAAGCAGGAAGATCAAACCGGGGCGAAACAGCAGTTGGATTCGGCTATGTCTGCAATCAACCAGGTGAGCGTCCCCGCCGGTTCGCGGCCGGAAATGTTGCGCTTGCGGGCCGCCATCGAAGCCGGGTCGGGCAATACGGATGCTGCGAACAAGGATTTGCAGGAAGCACTCACCCTGGCACCGTCTAACGTCAACTCGCTCTTAAACTACGGCAACCTGCAATGGAAGATCGGACAAAAAGATGCCGCGCAGGCGACCTTCTCGAAGGTCATCACGCTCGATCCACATAATCGCACTGCCCTCTCGTCCCTCGGCTATCTCGCCCGCGACACCGGCGATGCGAAACTGGCAGAAAATTATTTCAGCCGTGCCGCAGGTGCTCATCCGAAGGATTTCGCGCCGTATCTTGCGTTAGGCGATTTATATACGGCCGAAGCCAAATTCCGTGCTGCCGAGACGAATTACGAAAATGCCTTTCAACGGATGCCCGGCAACGCCTTGATTGTGGCCGGGGGGGCCAATGCGGCGCTCGAATCTCGCAATCCTGACTTAGCCAAACGGTGGTTGGATCGTGCTACCGGAAAAATGAACAACAGTCCGCAGGTCAGCCGTGAACGGGAGCGTTATCTCACCTTAAAAGGCGACTATGCCGAATCTGCCAAGCTCGGCTATGCGGTCGTCGAAAAACTCCCTCATGATCGGGAAGGCGTCGTTTATCTCGCCTATGATCTTTACTATTTAGGTCGCTACAAGGAAACCGCCGAACTGGTCAGCAAGTACGAGTCGATTCTTGCGAACGATCGCGACCTCGCTTTAATTGCCGGCTACCTTCACGTTCGCGATGGACAATTGCAAGACGCCCTCGACGATTTCACCAAAGCGGTCGAACGTGATCCGAAGATGACGACCGGCTATGCGAATCGCGGGTTCGTGTTAAACGATCTGCATCAGGCTGGCAAGGCTGTCAAAGACTTTCAAACTGCCATCCAACTCCAGCCGGACTATGGTGAAGCCCACCTGGGATTAGCTTATGCCGACCTGCAATTGCATCGCCCCAAGCCCGCTCTCGCGCAGTTGGACGCCGCACAGAAAATTCTCGGAGAGTCCCATGCATGGCACCTCGCCCGGGCCGAGGGATTCCGGCAAGAACAGGATTTTGCGCACGCTGAACCTGAATATCGTGCAGCCTTGCGGGAAACTCCCAACGATCTAACCACGCAATTGGCTTACGCCGACACTCTGTACCGCATGCAGCGATTCCAACAATCGATTGCTGCGCTTGACGTCGCGGAGAAGCTGTCCCCAAACGATGCACAGATTTATGCTCTGAAAGCGCAGGTACACGCCAAAGAAGGCCTACGACCGGAAACGCTTCATGACATTCAGTTGGCCGAACAATATGGAAACGACAAGGTAGAAATCTGGATGGCCACCGGCGATGCCTTGTTGGCGTTAGGCGATCAGGATGCCGCCATGCAGCGATTTGCCCGTGCCATCGATCTCCCGAATAAAGACCGCGTTGGCGTCCGCTTAGCGATTGCACAGGTCTTCCTGCGGCAACGCCACTACGACGAAGCTCGCCGGCAAATCGCTCTGGGTTTCGCCGAGGCACGAGCCGACGGCGGCCCAGTGACTGCCGACGATATCGAGGAAGCCGCCAATATTTTCCTGGCCATGCATGACTTCGATCTCGCGGAAGCATATTTCGACAAAGCGCGAACTGCCGGAGCGAATCCCCGCACTGTCGGTATCGGCCTGGCCAACACCTACCTCGCTGAAGGACAGACCAATAGAGCCGAACAGGCGCTGGCCGGCGTCGGAGCGCAAAGCGACTACAAAGATGACTACGATTACATGATGGCCTCGGCGAATTTGTACCGTCAGCGCCAGGATACCGCGCACGCTCTTTCTACCTTCGCACAGGCCAGCACCGTCGCCGGTCCCGAGAACCAGGACATTACGCAAAACGCGCAGGAAGAAGTTTTGAGCGAAGAAGGCCGACAGATCAACCAGACTGTGAGTATTTCGCCGCAGCTCTCATTCGCTCCTTCGCTCGAAGACATTAATGTCTATACTCTCGATGCCAAAATTCTGGGCGTCACCAATCCGGCACTGCTGCCGACTCCGCGGCATTCGTTTCAAAGCCTGGCCGAGTCCAACTACCGGATCCACATCGGCAACCTGCCGGTAATCTCCGGCGTAGTCGGCGAAAGCATGACCACTGGCCGGCTGCTTTTTCCGAGCGTCAATGTCATCCAGGACCGCAATACTTACGACACGTTTTTCAACGGAGGCATCGCTCCGGTTTTACATCTGGGGTCGAATACCGTGACTTTCAACGGCGGGCTCCAGTTCACCGTGCGCCGCGATACCATTTCGCCGGTCTTCATGAATCAGGACCTGTTCCGGCAGTTCCTCTATGTTTCGACGAGTTCTTTCTTCAATTGGGTTTCGCTGAACGCCAGTGCCATCCGCGAAGCCGGGCCGTTCACCGACCAGGATTTGCGTTCAAGGGACGCCTCGGCGTCCGTGGAATTTACCGTCGGACGCCCCTGGGGACGCACTTCCCTTCTGACTGGTTATTCCGTCCGCGATCTGCAGTTCAATCCGGTCATCGAAGAATATTTCAATACCTCCAGTTACCTGGGAATTCAGCAGAAGTTTACCAACCGGCTTACGGTAGCGTTGCTCGCCGAGGACCTGCGATCGTGGCGAGTCATCAATAGGAATTACGCCATCGCACAGGCGCTGCTGCCGGGAGCGCGGTTCGAATTTCGTGCCAATCCACGCTGGAATGTCCAGGGTTCCTTCCTGCTCTCCCGGGGCGAGGGCTATCATCAATACGATAACGCGCAAAGCGAGTTCCTGGTTTCATATATGCGCCCAGTTCAGAGAACTTCGAAAGATGGTCTGAGTGGCTCCCCTGTAGCTTACCCCTTTCGATTTTCCGTCGGACTTCAGCAGCAGACTTTTTATAACTTCGCCGGATCATCGAAGACCACCCTGCTTCCGGTCATACACTTCAATTTGTTTTAACCATGGCTTCTCAGGGCCTCCGAGTTCAGTCGTCAATGATCGACACAAGAAAAAGCGATGTGGGCGGCCCGCCTGAAACCGTAAAGTCGGTAGCGCTTGCCGCTTCTGCGAAAACGCTGAAGTCTAAGCTGATCGGGGGCAGCTTGACCCTGCTCGCCGGCTCCGGCCTCGTCGGAGTTACAAATCTCGTTTACAACGTAGTCACTGCCCGCCTTCTTGGTCCAACAGGGTTCGCGCATGCCACGGCTGTGTATACGATTCTGACCTTGCTGTCTTGCATCACCCTGTCATTTCAGGTGGTCTGCGCCAAACATGTCGCTACCAGTCCGACCGCGGAGGCTCGCATTGCCATTTTTGCTACCCTCCATCAGCGTTCGTGGCTAGCTGGAATCGCGATCGGTGCCGTGCTTTTCGTGCTGAAGGGACCGCTGACAGGATATTTGAACCTTCCCGATCCCAACCTTATTACGCTGCTGGGTCTCGGAACGGTTTTCTACATTCCGCTCGGAGTACGACGCGGCTACATTCAGGGAATTCACGCATTCGGTCCTCTGGCCATAAACTTCATGGTCGAAGGTTTGGTTCGCCTCGTCGGAGCTTACGTGCTGATCCGGGTGGGGATGGGTGTGAAGGGAGCCGTGATCGCGAGCGTTGCGGCGGTGATTGTTTCCTATTTCGTGGCGCTCCCGACTCCCGGCCTGACTTCATTCAGTTTTCGGGAAATCGCAATTTCCTCGAGTGAGGGTGTACAAGCCGCTGTTTTCTTTTCCGGCCAGACCATCATCAATAACTTTGACATCGTTCTGGTCAAACACTTTTTTCCGCCCGCCGAAGCAGGATTTTACGCCGCCATCGCGCTCGTAGGACGCCTCGTCAACATGTGCGCCTGGTCGGTGATGCATACTATGTTTCCCGTGGCCGCCGGAGCCGGCGACGAGGAACACAAAGGCAGCCGGGTCTTGCTGACTTCGTTGTTGCTGGTCCTCGGCATCCTGAGCGCTCTGATCGTGGGCCTATGCCTGGTGCCTGGCTTTCTGTGGAAGACGCTCTTCGGGCCTCACTTCCAATTGGGCAATTATGGTGCACTGGCTCCGCTCCTGATTCTATATGCCGTGACTGCCGGGATCTATTCACTTAGTTCGGTTATCGTCACTTACGAAATGTCGCGCAAGATCGCGAATACCAGTTGGCTGCAATTGGCCTTCAGTGGGGCCCTCGCGGCCGGCATTTGCATGCTGCACAATACTCTTCGTGAAGTGATCCTTGTCCAGTTGATCCTGATGATCGTTTTGCTCGCCGTCCTGATCGCTCCGCTCCTGTGGCGCAACCTGACACCACAAGTGCTTGGCACTTACAAAAGCCTGCGGCTGCGTCGCCCTCTGACTGAAGCAGAAGTGATCGCTGAATTTCTGAGGAGCGAATTCCATCATCTCGATTTCGACGAATATCGCGAACAGTTTGATTCCCTGGTCAAACACCCGGACCTGACGAACGCCAAGGAGAACGCAGTACGGCAATCGTTGCTGTTCTTGCGGCGGGGCGCAATGTGGAGGGAACTCCCGGCCAGCACAAAATGGTTTCAGGTGGAACTGAGCGCGAGCGACCTCGATCGCGTCCGCTTTTTTCCGCGGGCACAGTGGCGCCGGGAAGCCAAAGGAAGTTTTTATTTCAAGGACGTCGTCGAACGCATCCGCCCGCAACTCGAGGCTACCCCCCGCGATGCCTTCTTCGAAAAGCTTCGCTTATTGAGTTTCTCTATGCAGGACAATCTGGCGAACCCCACCGTCCTGTTGATTGGCATTGACGACAAGAGCCCGTTGACGATTTTGGATGGCAACCATCGCATGGCCGCTGCCATGCTGGGAAATGCCACCGACCAATGGGGCGATTTCCGCTTTATTTGTGGACTTTCTCCGGACATGACACGCTGCTGCTGGTACTACACCAACTTCAATACTCTTCTGAGGTATCTCAAAAACATGGTGCGCTATTTCAGATACGACGCCGGAACCGACATCGGCCGCTTCCAGGAAGGCGATCTTTAGGCCAGCCGTTATTTAACCGGAGGATTCGGAGCCGCTGCGGAAGTGCCCGCCGGTGCCGGTTGCGGAGCCGACTCGTCGACCAGCGTATTGTCGCGACGACGGAGCACAATCGGTTCATGCCGTTGACGCAGCGCACTTCGTTCTTCTACTGTCTTCGCTTCCACTTTGGCGTCGTTGGTCGTCGCCACCTGCACTAACTTTGAACCCTCCGCTGCGCGCCGCGTGGCCAATCCCACCGGAGCATTCGCATCCATACCCGTCCGGGCCCGGTCGTAGAAAAACTCGGCAGTTTCCTGATCGCCCATCATTTCAGACAAATAACCAATGTTATTGATCGCAAAGGCATTGTTGGGATCGAGCGCGTAGGCGGCCCGGAAATCCTTTTGGGCGGTGGTCAGATCGTTCCGGTTGACGGCCGAAACGCCCCGCAGATTCAGCTCAGCCGATTTTAATTCCGCACTATTGCGGCTCTCCAGGCGGCTGCGCAAATTCCTGGCATTCTGTGCCGCCATTTCGTTTACCGGCTTCCCTCTCCATGAGTTACTAAGTGTAACCAGAGCCGCCGCGTCGGATTGAGCGGCCGCTGCGGCCTCGTAATATTTCAACGCGTCGTCGGATTCGCCTTCCAACTCTTTTGCAACACCCATATTATTTAGGGTGAAAATATTGTGCGGATCGCTCTTCAGGGTCTGCTGCAAGAGCAAGTCGACTTCGGGAGCGCGGCCTTGGGACAACAGGCGAACTGCTTCAACGTTGTCATGATTCACTTGAAGTGACTGCGGCGAAATGTTCAAGGCTTCCTTGACCGAGCGATTCTCGACTTTTTTTGCATTTCCGCGGTCCGAACTTGCACGGTAGATTACAGCGTCGGTGGGCTGCTTTCCCGCCAGCGCATAAAAGCTCTGAGCGCGATCCACTTGCCCCTGCATCTCTGAAACATAACCCAGGTTATTCAGGGTAAAGGGATCGTCGGGATCAAGCAGATAAGCCTTGTAGAAAAGCGCCTCGGCCTTCGCGTAATCGTGCCCGCGGACTGCCTCGACTCCTTTTTGGTTCAACCGTTGGACAGGCGTCGGATTGCTGCGTTTGGGCAGCGAGATTTTAAGATCGCCGGCCCAGGCCCGCGATCCCAACATCAAGCTCAAGGTTATGGCGGCGATCCACCGTTGTTTCATAGTCATAGACGCCTCGGCCAACCTGAAAACTGGCTCTCCTACGATGCAAAAAATCAGCCTCCGTTTGCCGCCGAAAAGTGGGTTTTTTCAGTGAAAGCAGACTGCCTTATGAACCTCCCTGGCATCGAATACGCGGACTGTAAATCCTTTTGGGGGGTACGGACACCATGCGGCTGTTTTCGAACGCGATCCTGACGGCGCTAGCTTTTACCACGGTAGCTTATGGACAAGCCCTGCCTGCCAATTCGGTGCTGACTTCGTCGGCTCCGGTTCGACCCGCGAACAATCAAGCGGCGATCGACAGAAGCGCCGATGGGGTGATCGATCCCGCCAGCCTGATTCCCGACCTTCCGGCGCTTTCGCCGAAGAATACCTCACTGGTGGGGGGCACCATCAAGAAACTCGACCGGGTTCGGGACGAACTCACCGTTGAAGTGTTTGGCGGCGGTAAGATGAAAGTCGCTTTCGACACCCGCACCCACATTTTTCAGGACAGCGCTCCGGCATCCACTGCCGATCTTCGCCAGGGCGATCGCGTTTATGTCGATACTATTCTCAACAACGGCACGGTTTTCGCTCGGAATATCAGACTCAAAAGCGGGGCATCCGCCGGCATGAGTCAAGGTGTTGTGTTGGGTTACAACCATGAGAAGGACGAACTGCTGGTCCGCGATGCGATTTCACCCCAGCCGCTGAAGCTACGGCTTACAGCCCAAACACGGCTAACCGACGCCGTGCGCGGGACAGCCGCCTCTGCCACCGAGCTGGTTGCGGGCACCCTGGTATCACTCAGATTCGGCACGCAAGACAATCGCGATATCGCGAGCGAAATTAACATCCTCGCGTCCCCCGGAGCGAACTTTACATTTGCGGGCCACGTGACCGGCTTGGATCTACGGGAAGGCCTTCTCGTTATTAGCAATGCGACCGACGGAAAGACCTACGACATCTATCTCGATCCCGCCACCATCGCTGTAAATGAAAAATTGCAATTGGCCGCCAACGTCATCGTGCTCACGCGATTCGACGGGACGCGTTATGTAGCGAGCAGTTTGACGGTGAACTAACCGAGACTTCAAACACTATCCGCGGAAAGCCGCTAGCGCGACACCGCGGACAGTTGTTTTTTGCGTCCTTTGCCTCGCGCCCTCATTGCAGAGTTTGAGGAGTGCACTGGCCACTCGTGGGTTGGGCCGGCACATTGCTGGGCGGCGTGGCCCACGGCACATTCTGGAAATCAAAGAATTCCGTCATGTCGATTTGGGCCGCGTCCCGTTTGGTGAGCGGTTGCAGGCCGAATTTGGATTCGATCAATTTCAGGATGGCGGTGTAATCCGCAACCGTATGTGACACATAATTCTTCTTCGCGAACGGTGAAATCACCAGCAAGGGAACACGGTACCCAGTGATATTGAAATCACAGTTCGTACTTCCTGGGCTAGAAGTGCAGATGTCCCCCGGCAGCAGGTCTCTCGGAGCAATGTCATCTGGACTCACAGCGGCCTGCGGTGGGACGTGATCGTAAAGGCCACCCGCCTCATCGTAGGTCAGGATAAATGCCGAGTCTTTCCACGAAGGACTAGCCATGAATTCATTGATCAAGGTTGAAACATATTGAGCGCCGACTTGTACATTATTGTCAGGATGTTCGTCGCGTCCCGAGTTGTACCCGCCTTCAATCAAGGCCACGGATGGAAGCGTTCCCGCTGCTAAATCATTGGCGAAATTAGGATCCAGGGGCACTACATTCGCGGGCAACTGGTTCGGCGGAGCGTAGTTGGAAAACTGGGTCAGATAGGTGCATGGAAACGGCGTATCGTTGCCACTGCAATCGTTGTCGGAAGTGTAGATCTTCCAGGAAATCCCGGCTTGCGTCAGAGAATCGAAAATTGTCGGGACGGTCAGAGCTCCTGTGTTGGCCGGCGGCGTTCCCGGTGGATACGCGTCCCCCTGAGAAGTCGCCGCAAACAGATACATGCGATTGAGCTGGGTGCGGTCCATCACCGGCGAGAACCACATATCCGACGTCGCAAAATTCGAGGCCATGAAGTAGTAATAGGGCAGATCCGTCCAATCGTAATACCCCATGGCACGAATGCCGGCCGTGTCGGTGTACCCTGAATCCATGGCGAATTTGGCCGCATTATAGACGTAGCCATTCAGCAATGGAGTGCTCGAAGTGGGATCAGCCAGATTCCAATCGAGGTGGCTTTCGTCCCAGGACGGCGTCAGGTTTTCGGTGCATACGCTGGCAATATGAAATGCCGAGACCGTCCCTGTCCCGTCGAACGTCGGATTTGAAGCAGTTGCCGGCAGGCCGTGAAACGACGATTGATCCTGCGGATATCCGTTAGCCGTCCAATATGCGGGAAGCTGTCCGAGATAGGTGTCAAACGAGCGGTTCTCCTGAGCCATGAAAATGATGTGCTTGAGGGGGGCAAGGCTGGAGACGGGAGGCGTCGGGGTTACGGTACCGTCGGCAAGGCCTCGGCATCCGCACAGCCCGAGCAGCGAGATTGTCAAGCACGCAGTGAGAATCTGGCTCAGTGTAGGTTTCATCGGTAATCCCTGCCTCGAAAATACTGAAATGGCAGGCTTATGATGAGCTTCGCTCTCGAAATGTTGGCTGCGTTCTCTAAAACGATCTTCTAATGCATCATCGTTAACTAATTGAAACGATTGACTGATTGGGTTCAGTCTTCAGGCGAACTCTCAGCAGCTCTCGTCCAACGATGCTGCCGTTCTAAGGTACTTCCTACCTACGTTATCTAGCGCTCCCCGACCTTCCAACCTAAGCTGACCTTGCTCCCAGCCAGATCGGGATAGTGAAGGATTCGAGTCACCTTCCAAGCTCGATTCCGCTCCTGAGATCCCAATGAGTCGTATACACTTTGCCGTTCTCTCATTTTTTCTCGCGATGCCGGTCTTCTGTGCGGCCGCAACCATCGCCCCCACGACTACCCTTGCTGCGCTGACCGCGAACAACACAAGTGCAGCGAACGCTTTCTCGACTCAATCGAACGGCAACCTCGGTGCCACAAATGTGAGCAAGGTGGACGTGCATTCGCTGCTTTCGTCCGGATCATCAACCAAGGTTTACGCCCATATGCTGCTGTGGTTCGGAGGATCGAACCACATGAATGTCGGTTACAACTCCACTGATCCTGCGCAGGTAAAACGCCAGATCGCTGATATGATCAGTCGCGGCATTGATGGTGTCATCATCGACTGGTACGGGCCTAACAATGCGATCGACCAGGCCACCAGGTTGGTGATGGCAGAAGCCGAGAACCATCCTGGCTTTACCTTCGCAATCATGGTGGATCAAGGGGCGATCAAGTGGAACTCCTGTTCCGGATGTTCTCCACAACAAGCCTTGATCAATCAGTTGCAATACGTTGAACAAACATATTTTCCTTCGCCCGCCTACATGACCAGGCAGGGACAACCCATCATCACCAACTTCAACATTGATCTTTCTTACCCAGTCGATTGGAACGCTGTTAACGCCGCGTTGAGTACACATCCGCTGTTTGTGTTTCAGAACAATAGTGGATTCAGTCACACACTGAGTGATGGCAGCTATTCCTGGGTTATGCCAACCACCAGCGACTATGGGGCTGGCTACCTGTCCAGCTTCTACAACACGGGAACGTCATTTGCCAGCGAGCAAAGTGTGGGGGCAGCATACAAGGGATTCAACGATACCCTCGCCAGTTGGGGATCGAACCGGATTATGGGACAGCAATGCGGCCAAACCTGGCTGCAAACTTTCTCCGACTTCAACACAGGTTATAGCTCGGGCCAACAGTTGCCGGCCTTGCAACTGGTGACTTGGAACGATTATGAGGAAGGTACGGAAATCGAATCCGGCATCGACAACTGCGCGCAACTCTCGGCCTCGGCGACGGCAAACATTTTGCGTTGGTCAATCACCGGAGACGAGAATACGGTCGACCACTACACCGTGTACATAAGCGCGGATGGTCAAAATCTTGGCTCTCTCGCCGACGTTGCAGCGGGAGCACGCTCGCTGGATTTGTGTAATTTTGATCTGTCGAATGGGCAGCAACAACTATTTGTGCAAGCGGTAGGCAAGCCCGGCTTGGTGAATCACATCAGCGGAGCCATCCCGTACAGCCCTACTTGCCGCATAAGCACAATCTCTCCCATGCTGTCCTTCAAAGCGTCGCCCACCTCGATCACCCTTTCCGCAGGTCAAACCAAAAGCTTGAGGATTACTGCGAAGGCACAACTGGGATCTTTTGATAGTCCAATCACGTTGTCGGTAGCGGGGTGCCCTACAACTTTAAGCTGTTCCTTCTCATTCGGTGCCGTTACGCCCGGTACCGGTTCGGCCACTTCGGTTCTTAGCATTTCGAGCGCTGCCGTCACCGGGCGCGATTTGCCCCAGCGACGGAAGTCGATTCCAATCTATCTCGGCTGGATGATGTCTCTGGGCATCGCCGGCTTTGCCTTCACCGGCCAGCGAAATCGCAGGCTTGGAACTCGGGCGTTGGCTTTGATCGCCGTCTTCGGCGTGGGAATGATTGGCAGTTCGTGCGGCGGAATGAAGAGTGGGGTTCAAGAAGCGAACACTTCCGTTGCCAGCTACTCCATCACCATTCACGGGAATTCCGCGGCCGGCCACTTTTCCACCACCGTTGACGTCACCATTCAATAGACTTGCTGCGCCTTTGCGGTTGAGCGAGGGACGGGGAACGCCCGAGCGATGCACCCATCCCAGCGAATTCCTCGTCATCAGCTTTAGCAGGAACGGCTGGGATGGTACCCAACCCGGCAGTCTCCGGAATCTCGTGACTTGCCGTAAAGCTTCAGTTCTCCGCGCCAATTCGAATTGCCGCAAATATTTCTGCACTATCGTCGGCATGGTCATGCGAAGAGCTGCGGAAAAATTCTGCGCGGCCATGGCTTGTTGTTTGTCAGGGTCAGTCAGGAATCGAATCAAGCACGCAGCAAGATCTTCCGCATCGCCAGGACGATAGAACTCAATTGCCAGTTCTTCACCGTCCGCCATCTGCCGGAAATCCGGCAGATCGGCGCACACAATCGGCACCCCATAAGCGCAAGCTAGATGCGCCACCCCGCTGCATCCTGTCGACGATGAGTAAGGCATTACGGCGACGGAGGACCTTTGAAAAAGATCTGACAGCTTGTCCTCTGGCACATAGCCGGTGAACTCAATGTTAGAGTTCCCGGCGTGCCTCGCCTTCACTGACTCCACATAGCCAGCGGCCTGCGGGTGATCGCCTCCGCCGATGACCAGCCGCGCTTCGGGTAGAGCTTCCCGTACCAATTGAAACGCATCAATCATCAATTCCAGTCGTTTGTACGTCCCCCACTTGCCGAAGGCCAGAATGCGGTGTTCAGGCTTGCCGCGCCGGGAGAAATCCGGGCTTTCGGGCTCACGGGTCAGAATGCCGTGCGACCGGAGATGCACGTTGTCGCGTCCATATTTTTCGTGAAGGATTTTGCGGTACCCCGGCATGAGAACCGAGACGGAGTTCGACAGTAAAAGCATTCGGGTAGCAACGGCACCGGCCATCCGGTAAGTCCGCGCGTGTCGAACCCCGGCGTCATTTAAGTCTACGGTATCCATGAGATGGTGCAGAGTGACATGGGTATAACGTCCGCTCAAGCGCGCAAGAAGAGGGGTCAGCAGCCCGGAAAAAGCGATCAGCGGATTACGGCCAAACGTACTAAACAAAAGATTGAACCACACTACATCCGGCTTCAGCTTCCAAAGCGTTCGGAGGATTCGGAGTGTGCTCGCAGGATCGTCAAACGACCAGCATCTCAACACGGAAAATCCATCCAATTCGGACTGCTCTGGCGAAATCTCGTCACCCAGAACCGTGAGGCTGAGCAACGGATTGCTGCTCAATTCCTTTGCAATGTGAAGCCCATACTCGCCCAGCCCGCCCTGGCTGGGCGGAAATGCGGTCACCAGACAAATCTTCATGATTCCGAAGGCCTCATGGTCGTTCCCCTTCGATGAGGCTTTCGGGACAGATGTTGGCTGCGGTTTGCCTGATAAACGAGGCGGTCGGCGGCTCGACTGGCAATTCGGCTTACCTACTGCAAGAGCGCCACTTCGGAGAATGGCGCTGCCGTTCCAGAAAGATTAGCCAGCATTACCTGCCTGATTCTCGTGCCCATGACTTCGACAGAGGCAGGCTCGATGACATTGATATCGCTAATCAAACCGGTCATCGTGAGGTAGGCGTCACGGTTGCGACGAACAAACTCAAGCGGGTACTCCGGTTTTCGGGAGCAAGCTGTCGCCGGGTCCGCATCAATCACAAATGCCACGTCTGGCTTGGGCACAAGTTGTCCCACTAGCCGCACAAAAGTTCGGGCCAGGAAATTGCCCAGGGGAAGATTGGCGAGCTCGTCATACATGTAACGGTCGAATATGACGACGTCAACGTCGCTTTTTCGTGCACTCTGCACCGTCCAGAATAGATTAATCGCATCTGCCGCGTAGAGAAGGAAACGCAACATAGTCACTGGCCATGCAGTCACATTCTTATCGCGGCGCTGCAAAGGCTTTTCTGGACTTCCAACCCCAGGATCGCCTTTGAACGCTTTGCGGCTGATGAACTCGCGGAAGCTGGAAAGGACGACCACGTCGTCCCAGAAGGTGAGCAATCTTGTGCGCAGTCCAAGTTGCCGAAGCCAGGTTTCGAACTCGATCAACTGAGTCGTCTTCCCTGCTCCGTCGATTCCGGAAAAACTCACGACCTTCAAAGCCGACTTAATCGACATGGCGAATTAGCGGGCGCCCGGTGGCTTGCCCGAAGTACCCTCGGTGAGCGCAACCACAGATCCTATAGCCACTCCTGCACCGATAATGGCTCCCGTCCTTAAGACAATGGTTCGCGTTCGGTGCTGTTTAGCAGGAGCGATTGCCACGCCAGCAGGCTGGGATGCCGCTATACCAGTTGCTGGATTGGTCCCGGCGGCTGCAGTACCCTCAGGTTTTGGGGTAGGCGCTTGGGCCGCGGGAGATTGCTGCGGCTGCGCCGGGGTCGCGGCTGCCGGATTCGGCGGTTGGGTAGCATTCTGTGGCGGATCTGCTTGTGGCGGATCTGTCTGTTGCAATTTCGCCAGAGTTGCGCCGGGGCTGTCCGGAAGTTCCTTATAGGATGTCGAGGAACTTCCAGAGTCGCTGCCCACGGGCGATTGTTGTGCTGTCACTTGCGATCTTGTCCCGGCGAATAGGGCACAGGCCAAACCAATGTGGACAAACTGCAGCCCGATTTTTCTCGGTTTACGCATTCAGCTCTCCGGCCATTCCTCGGCCTTTCAAACTGCTGGTTTCAAATCGGCCAATCCATACCCTGCCGAATACCAGGGCTGACTTTCTACACCAGCCAATGATGCAGGAACGGAGAAGCTCTGCATGGCCTGTTCGGCTGTATCGAAGACTTCGAAGAGCCGATCGACGCGCATCAATTCCAAAATCACTGCGGAGGCGGGAGAGATCGCAGCTAGCTTGAGGTCTCCGTCCCGCTTCATCGCCTGCTCGAGACATGTCAGCAACATTTCCACTCCGGCGCTGTCCATATGTTGGATCTGAGAGCAATCGAGCACTACACATGGACGATCGTTCTCGAGAATTGGCTGCAATTCCGCAAGAAATTCCCTTGCTTGGGTGCCGTCAAGCCGTTGTGGTAATTCCATTACGATTACGGGTCTCTTGGTATACATGTCGTTCACTCCTGAATAAAACTTGCGTCCAATTGCCAGGTACTCGGTGTTACACACTCAGGTTCAAAATCAGCGGCACTCAATCGTTTGTCGTTCCAGTCTTCAGTTTGGTTGCCAGCACTTAAAGCCGGGACGGTCGAACGCAGTACGTTCGAATCAGAGATTTCGACACCAGCGTCGTGGACCAAGCTAAACAATCGACTTCCATTCGCGACTGCGTGGCAAACATCGAGCCAGATCCCAACATGTGTGTGGGGAAGAAGAGAGCTGTCTTCAACCACGGTGCCGTAATCGACACAGCAGTCCCGCTCTACATTGCTGAAGCGCGTCACCAGGGACTCGGCGCGAACTTTCGAGCGGCATCCGATGTACGCAGGGCCAACAATACGCGCACGGCGGTCGACCCTAGCTCCGTCTTCGATCCAAAGTCCGGTTCTGATTTCCTTGCCAGTAGCGCCTTTGTCGCAGCTTCCGCGCAGCATGTCTTCGGCAATTCTCCGCAAGTCTCTGGGATGGCCAAGCCGGTGCACATATCCACGCAGAAAGTACGAAGCGCCATTCTTGCCGGCCTGGCCCAAAAGTTTTTCAAGATTGGACCGCACGCTCACCGTATCAACCACCCACAAGGGTAAAGCGCCATTTCGATCGAAGGCGCGGGTCGCAATCTGCCGTGCTTCCCGATGAAAGTAAAACAGGTCGAGGAGATCAGTCTCGGTGTACGCTTCAGCAGACTGCACAAAGGCGCGATCAATGCCGTTCAGCGAATACTCGCGCAATTTGTGGCCGACCGCTTGTTCTGCGTCGCTTACGATCTGAATGGAGATATTTGCGAATGAGCCTCGGAGCGGCGGCATTTGGAAACTAACGTCAGCCTCTACCAGAACCGAAATCACATCGACTTCCACCCTGACGAAGCGCTCAATCATTCGTTCAGTGCTGGATCGTCCGAGGATCTCGAAGCACGCCAACGGGCTCCCCAGCAGGAGCGGGTCGTCCGCAGGCCCGCTACTTGTGGCGGCCGCCTCACTGAACACCCCATTCTTCGCTCCGACTACTATGATCGCTCCAAGACCCACGGTCCTTTATCCCTTCTCGATAGCACACGGCCCAATACTTTTCTTCAAGTCGCCGGGCCCACCATGGTCGTGAGCACTAGCTTCGAATAAAAGATTACCGATGCGCACACACTCCTCCCATCAGGTTGTTCCTGTAGGAGATCACTCCGGCGTGCGGTATTGAAATAGATAGACTTAGGTCTTTAGGGGTATTGCTGAGGAAAATCGAAAACTTTTGTTCACGGAAAGAAAACTTTCCTTCACACTGAGGGTTACTAGTTAGATTCTTCCTAATCTAAATTCATTTCCATTTGCAGTGGTGGCAGAACTTCGATCTTGGGATGATCTTTATCCTGCCAGAAAATGTTGAAGCATTCGCCTTCGCGTTCCGGCTTCCAAACGCTGCCATCGACGAACTTGATTGACTCCGGCAGGAACACCCATCCCTGAATCGACTGGCTAATGCTCGGTGAATAGGCCTTCTTTTCGATCGTTCCCGTCTTGCCTGGCTCCAGAACCACGTCCGAGCTCCAGCGATTCCCTTGAAAAGGCCGGTGCAAATTTCCAGGCGAGAGAAATTGTTCGGCGCCGACCACAAAACTTTGGATTGCCTTTCCACCGGCATTTTCGACGCCCAGCGAGAATTGTTCTGGATTGTCCCAGAAGTTGCCGCTGACAAATCTGACAGGGCAACTTCGGGTGAATGGCTCATAGATGGTGTAGACGGCCATCATTCCAGCTTCCATGTGGTCGTTCACATGGCAATGAAACATCCAGGTCCCCGGATTGTCCGCGAGCATATCTACCGTCACCATGCTGCCCGGAAGCAGTTCGATAACATCCGTGCTCCTTGTCTTGTCTCGAACGATCTCGCCGTGCCAGTGCGCCGTATGAACGTCCTGTTCGACGCCCATGCCGAGCAAGTACCAGCGCACTTTCTCTCCCTTCTTCATCACGAAGCCGGGAGTGTTTCCGAAGAAGTAGCCGTTGATGCAATGGAACTGCCCCGAACCTTTTCCCTTCAGTTCGTCGAACATCATGAAGAGGGCTACGAATTCCCGGTCGACATCCTTGGGACTGCCGTCGGCTTTCGCTTTGCCCTTGGCGGTGATGATGATGGGACCAAGCAATCCGGCATTGGTCTCCTTCAATTCGTCAACATGGCCGTGATACCACCAAACCTTTGAGCTGAGGTCTCCAGGCCCCGGACCACTTCCGGCGTCAGCCAGCCAGTGATAAGTAAATTTCCCGGCCGCCGGAATGGCAGCACCGCGCCCTGTCGGCAAATACATTGCTCCTTCGTTGTCCTTGTCGTAGCGCACCCCGTGGGGATGGATGCTGTGTGGCACCTGAGTGCGATTTAGAAAGTCCACGACAATCGTATCGCCGACCTCGGCGCGGATCTCCGGACCCAGAATTCCCAGCCACTCGGGCTGCGGCTTGACCCTGGAAAACGTGGCATCCGTGTATTCGATGTACCGGGTCTTCGACCAACGAGTGTTGGAAGTCCAAGGCTGGGGAACCACGCCTCCGTGAATCAGATCATGGCCACTCGGAGCGTAATCCCACATAACATTCTCCGCCGCGATGTAATAATGACGTTCGGCGGCGGCACAGGATATCGCAGCCCAGACAATCATCCACGCCACCAGTCGATACCTCATAGAGCAGCCGCGCATTTCGGAGCTCGGGAGTCTGGCGGAACCTGGAACAGAAAGTTTTTCATCGCAGAGATGACTTTAGGAGACGCCTCTCTGGTTGGCAATACCATTCGCGATTACTCTTGGGCCGGCATACGGAAGGCGCATTTCTCCTTCGGAACTTCGAATTTGCATTTCGTCCCGAACAAAAACCCCCAAACCCATGTAATCGTGAGTAAGCGTTCTTTGCGTCGCGAAGGATCTCTAATTCTTCCCCGTCGTCGGGGCGAGAATTCCTGGATCGCAAAAAGCCTCGCCCTCCCGCAAAAAACGCGGGCCGGACAGGGCACTCGCTTTTATTTCTCGTCTCTTAAAGTTGAGTCCAACTACACCTTTACTTACTCTTCAGTCCGTAGACGTCCAGCTCTCCTTGCGGATTTGCGGTGCTCACCGGATCGTGGCCGGTGGTTATATAAACCTTCCCGTTCGCCACGATCGGAGATGTGAACTTGATGCCGTACCCCGGAGCATCGCCACTGTTGTCGGTGCTATCGTAAAGTTCGCTCAAGCTCCCGGCATCGTAGGCGCGCAGGATGGCTCGTGTCTGTGTCCCGGCACTTTGAATGGGCTGGCCGTGGTCGATCATCCAGACAACGCCGTTTGTGGTTCCGTTCGCGGAGACGAACGGCGTGGTGCCGTAACTGCTGATTAGAATGTCGTTCGCAGCCACAGCTCCCGGAGTTAAATTTCCGTTATAGGTGAAAGCTCTCAGTGGCCCCGGCGCGGAGAGCGCTGTGGGCGTAACTCCCAAGTACACCGTTCCATTGAAATATGCTGCGGTGCCGAAGATTTCGTACGAATTGATGTCCGTCGTCCAGGTATTCCCACTGTTGTCGGTGCAAGTCGTCGAATAGGGCGGGATCAGATCCGACTCGAACCAGAGAGTCTGCGTCGCTCCCGCGTCATTCGGCTGCATTCCGCCCAGTTCCGCGGTGCTCAAAAGATAGAGTTTTCCGCTCTTGCCTGCGGCGAGTAGCTGAGAGCTGCCCGGAATCAGCAAAACCCCGCCCGCCGCGAGGTCCGTATCTTTGCAGTCCATGAACTCCCAATCGTACGGAGTGAAATAATCGAGACGGTGGAGTTGCGAATCGAACTTCAACACCGACTCACCAAATGCCGCCGACCCATCGTAAGGGCCGTTTCCGGTAGAGATATAGACGTCGCCACTACCGTCCGCCGCCGGACCACCGCCTCCCATCCACACCCCGCCTGCACCACCAAAAGTGCCTTCACCATTAAGGTTCGGACTGGCATTGAACACTCCGGTCTGGCTCAGAGTCTGAGCGTCGTAGGCAAGCAGCCATCCGCTGTGGCAAGCGCCAAAGCCGATAAACACCGTGCCGTTCGCCAACAGCAAGGCCGCCCGTTGCAGGCAGGACGTGGTCAGCGTCTCCACACCATCCACAGAATCCGAGTTGGTGGCCGGCACCGACGCTTGTATGGTGACGGGACCGCCAAATTTCTCCGCTCCCGTCGTAATGTCCAGTGCGTGTAACCGGAAGGTGCCTGCGCCATTCAAGGCTTCCGTCGACACCACGTACATGGTTTTCGAACTGGAGTCGATTGCGGGCGTGGAAGTAACGCCTAGAAAGGGTTGGATGGAAGCATTTGTGATCGGCGTCTCGCCTGTCTGTAAGAGCGAAACCTGCCACAAAGGTGAGCCCGTTCCCTTGGAGTCTGCGTCGAAGGCATAGACACTGTCATTCTCCGTGGCTACGAAAACCGCGTTGTGCGTCCCGCCGCTGATGGCGAGGTTTGAGATCAAGAGGGGCTGAGCGTAAACGTATCCGTCGACAAGATACGAGAATAACTTGCCAAAGGTTTGCGCCGTCACGTTCTGCGAAGTCAGCGCGGTTTCGTTTTGATTCAGGCCACTCCGGCCATTGTCAAAATGCCAGGTAGACACGTTGACGCCTGAAGGGGGCGGAGGGGGTGGCGGGGGATCGGTTAGCGATGCCGTGCCCGCCCCTCCCCCGCAGCCCGTGGCTACGATCGTCGAGGCAAGAGCAAGTAACCAAATGCTAAATAAACGAAAAGGCAAAGAGCAGGAGCGCGCATGCATAGAGTATTCCAGTCCGCTTCGGCCATGCGGGGCGTTCGTTAGTAGACAAACCAGATAGAAGGGTTGCTTGGCGGAACGTCAAATCTTGCCCGGTCTTGGGCCTCGTTCGGGGCTTTTATTCGCTCCCTTAGTACCTTAGTGTTTTTTCGGCACAGTTTTGTTTTGGTGGGAATACAGTGTTTCTGGTATCTTCGGGATAATTTTCTGGCCGATGTTGCAATTTTTTTCATCTTTTCGCAATTCAATTGGTATTCGGGATCCTAAGCGGTCCTCAGATTCGGAACTACGCCACTTCCTGCTCAGACTCGACGCCTGTGCTTGCGTGTAAGTCATGTCGCGGCACTTCGGTCGGCAACCATAACCTGACAAACCCCGTTGGAGAAGTCGATGTCGAAGCGCATATTACAAGCTCTGTGCCTGTCAGCCTGGTGCGTACCTGCAGCCTTTGCCGGTGTAACCATCAATAACCCGTCCAATGGAGCCACTATTCAAGGTTCGGTTCACTACACCGCCAGCGCCAACACCTCATGCGGAAAAGGTATCGGTTCCATAGGCATCTACACGGCGCCCGGCCAGTTGGCGTATGTGGTGAATGGATCCAATCTGGATACCAGCCTGAATCTCAACCCCGGAACTTATAAAACCGTTGTGGAGGCGTGGGACAACTGCGGCGGAGCGTCGACCAGTACGGTTACCGTGAACGTCAGCTCGGATCCGGGTGTTTATGTCACATCGCCTGGAAACAATGCCACGGTCAGTTCGCCGGTGAATTTCGCCGCGACTGCCACCACGTCCTGTTCCAAGGGCATCGGTGCGATGGGGATCTACACCGCACCCTACCAGTTGGCGTATGCCGGCAATGGAGGCAATCTCAAAACCAGCCTGCCGTTGGGCCCTGGAAAATACAACGCGGTAGTTCAGGAGTGGGACAATTGCGGTGGATCAACGACCAAGGCTGTCTCCATTACGGTGGGCGGACACGCTTTTACCAACCTGCAGCGGAGTGGGGGATGGACTCCGGCTGGCCAAGGGCCGCCAAAGTTCATCGATTGCAATCCTTGCGGCCCGCAAATTACCTGGTGGATGGGTCAGGGGGTCACATCGCCTTCGTTATCCGGATCATCATCGCAATACAACATTGGTGGAAAAGGCCCTTACTGGGATGTTCTCTTCAACAATCATTTGATCGGCGACGGTTCTTCGCAAGGCATGCCCGACAAAAATCATTCTTTGGTTCCCACATTCCACAACTTTACTTATGACGTCTACTTTTTCACCAGCAACCTGGGCGCTTCGCAGGCCCTTGAATTTGATTTGAATCAGTTTTTCGGCGGCATGGGCTTCATCTGGGGCCATGAGTGCCGGGTCGCCGGCGGCAACGAGTGGGATATTTGGGACAATGTCAACGCCAAGTGGGTTCCGACAGGTATTTCATGCTATCCCAACAACAATGCGTGGAACCATCTGACAATTCAGGTGCAGCGCACCTCGGACAACCAACTGTTGTATCAGTCGATCACTTTGAACGGGAAAACTTCAACCCTCAATCAGTATTACAGTCCAGGTAAAGCGCCCGGCTGGTACGGTGTGACCGTCAACTATCAAATGGACGGCGATAACCAACAAACTCCGTACACGGTTTTCCTGGATCAACTGACCTTCAGCTACGATTGAGCCCGGCGCTCTGACTAGACATGTTTTGGCGATCCGCTCGTCAGCACTTTGACGGGGGCGCTGCTGGCGATGGTCCGGCCATTGTAGCGGCCCGTCAGATCGTACCAGCGGATACGCACCATCTCCTGGAACATGCGCACGCCGTCGGCAACCGGCTGAATGCGCGATCCCCCTTGATCTGCCCAGAGCACAGGCACTTCGTCCACCCGGCAATCGAACTTTCGCGCCAGGAAAAGAAGCTCAGGATCAAAGCCCCACCGTTCAATGCGCTGCAGCGGCACAATCTTGCGTGTGGCTCGTCGCGTAAAAGCTTTAAACCCGCATTGCGTGTCTTTAAACTTCAGCCCTAACGTAATCCGCAGCAGTAAATTAAAAATCCTTCCGAAAAGCTGGCGCTGCAAAGATTGGCGGCGTGTCTGCAATTGAGCATTCAGCCATCGCGAACCAATCGCGATATCTGCTCCTTCACCCAGCGCAGTAAGCAACTTTGGCATTTCCTCAATGGGGGACGAAAGGTCTGCATCGCTGAACACTACAACGTCGCCGCGCGCACTCATCATTCCGTTCGCCACGCTGTACCCTTTGCCGCGGTTTGAACGATTCTCCACCAGGCGCACGATGGGATCCTTCTCTGCAAACGCTTGCACGATCCCCGCTGTGTTATCCGTCGAGCCGTCGTTCACGACGATTACTTCCGCCGCCCAATTCTGCTCGTGGACGTAGGCGATCACTTTCTCCATTGTGGCGGCGAGGCGCGCTCCCTCGTTGTAGGCAGGGATCACAATACTGTAAGCGATGTTATTCAAAGCGGCCTCCCGTCCCGAATCCAATCTGCAAGTCTCGACGAACAAGCCTAAGATGCCGGCAGCGCCAAAGTCGTTGCCGGTTTGATCGAGTGAGACGTTACACGCTTTACTATCCAAAACGCCGGTGAGCGGTAATTTGTTTCAGGATGGATGCTTCCAGGCGGACAGGTCGCGATTGAGTATCGCTTCCAGTTTCTCTACCTCGGGCCGGAATCGTTCGTGAAGTTTGAGTCGCTCGGAGGATGACAATTCCGGAAAGGCCGGACCGCCACCCAGGAAGAGTTTCATAAAGCCCATGTGCTTTGCCCTGGCAACAACCGTATCGAGCCGGTGAGCTTTCGACCAATCCGCCAGCACCGCCGCTCCGCGGGTCCAGCGATAGCTGCGCGGCTGGGTCATGCCTTCGGAAGCCAGCACTCTTCCTGCCTGGGCAGGCGCGAGCTTCATCCGCGGGATGTCCACGAAATCCACCAATGTGTCCAGATAAGATTGAGGATCGCTTTGCATATCATCGAAAATTGTCGCGGACACTTGTGATCCCAGGCTTCTTTGCCAGGCTTCAAGATAGGAGCCGTAGCGGCTGGATTCCATCAACTCGGGATCACGTTCGAGAGCATCTTCGAAATTCCACGGAATTAATCCATAGGCGCGTTTGAGGCGATACAGAGAGAGAACTCGATCCACAGGGTTGCGGAAAGTGCAGACAATTTTCGCTTGTGGAATAATCCGCGCAATTCTTTCCCGCGCTTCGCTCGATGCAAAATAAGTGGGAGCAACCTCTCCGATGCGCCGGTCCGACGGCGCTCGCCGGTAGTGAGCGCGGTACCAGTCTAGGCCGCGGTGAAAATGCTTATCGAAGAAACGAGTTTCTTTAGTGGGATTCGAAAGCCACGCGGCTTTGCTTAAAACCGTATGCAGCCAGCTTGTTCCTGTCCGCGGCGGCCCGATCACGAAAAACGATGGCAGGGACCATACGCTGTGTTCCGCAGGGCTTATCGCTTCCTCCCGGTCGCCATCTCTGGCCATTGCAAAGTCTCTCGGATACATGATTTACAAACGACCCCGTCGATCTACAAGATGCAAAAACCTGCGTTGAAACGAGCCCGCTCTCTGGGCATTAGTCGCGTCTAGTAGATGCGGAAAGAACAAATACGGTTGGCGGGCGTCTATCACGAAAGGTAGCAAATCGAGGGACTTGCGGACGTACTCTTTTCTGCTGAACGCAGAATGCTTCAGAATTATGTTGTCAGAATCGATCCGTAGACACGTGTCCAAGCGCCTGGTCCGCCATCGCGGGCGGGACAGCAAAAGGTATCGTCACCTCGACCAGGGTGCCGGGGTTGGCGTTCGCCACTCGCAGTTTCCCACCGAACTCTCGGGCCCGCTGGCTCATTCCTCCCATGCCAATGCCAATGCTTCCCGGCTGCAACTCCGCAATGGAACCTTCCACGCCTTTGCCGTGGTCCCGAATCTTGACTACCACTTGACTGTCCTGTTGCTTGAGGGTGACCGATGCTTTGTGGGCCCCGGAATGGCGATATACGTTCGTCAGTGCCTCTTGCGTTATGCGGAAAATTGCTGTCTCCAGCTCGGAGGTAAGTCGTGGAAATTCGGCTGGCTCAACATCGAGCGAGGTTTCAATGCCGCTGCGCTTGGTCAGACCGTCCAGATACCAACGAAGGGCAGAGAGCAGACCCACTTCATCGAGTAAAGGCGGATGCAGGAGATGAGACAAACTGCGAACCTGTTGGATCGCCCGATCGATCGTGTCACTGGCTTCCCTGGCCGCGCGTTCGGTCGATTGGGGCGGGTTCTTTACCAGCATGCCGCCAATCATCATTTTCGCTGCCACTAACTCCTGTCCCAGGCCATCGTGCAACTCGCGTGCAATGCGGCGCCGCTCGTCATCCTGCATGGTCAGCAGGCGGCCGGAAACCCGGCGGAGCGCTGCCGTCCTGTCCTCGACCATTTTTTCCAGAGCACTGGCGTTATCACGAATCGACTGTTCCAGCAGCTTGCTGTCATCGATATCGCAGCAGGTCCCATACCATTTGATAATCTTGCCATCGAGATCGCGTATGGGAACTGCGCGGGCACGGAACCAGCGGAAGAGTCCATCGCGGCCGCGAATGCGGTATTCGGATTCATAGTTGTCGCCGGACTGTGCACACTGCAGCCAGTGGGATATGCTTCGCTCCCGGTCTTCGCGATGCACGAAATCCAGCCAGCCAAACCCATTCGCCGAATCCTTGGAGGCGCCGGTATACTCATAAAATCGATCACTGATGTAATCCCGGGCGCCGTCCGTCCGCCGGCTGAAAATCATGTCGGGCGCGGTATGGACGATGGCATCCAGTTCCTGATGTTTCCTTGCCAGCTCTCCGTTCAGCCGCTCCAGCATTTGCGCTCTTTGCTCAAGTTCGTCGGTGCGCTCGGCGACACGGGCTTCCAGTTCACGATTCAGGGCTTCGAGTTGATGCGCCTTGCGATGCAGTTCGGCAAATATGCTGACCTTTGCTCGCAATAATTCAGGAATAACCGGGACAGATATATAGTCCATTGCCCCACGCTGATAGCCCTTCAGGCGGTCCATGTCGGTCAGGTAAACGGCGGAAATGAATATGATTGCGGTCCTTTGAAAGCGTGGGTGCTGGCGGATAAGGTCGGCCAACTCAAAGCCATCGAGATCTGGCATGCTGACGTCCATCAGCACCACCGCAATATCGTTCTTGAGCAGATGCTCGAGTGCTTCTTTTCCCGAGCTGGCCTTGATCAAATTCTCCCCGAGTTCAGTTAGGATGACCTCATAGCTGAGCAACTTGGCGGGTTGATCATCCACCATCAGGATGTTGACCTTTTCATTTACGGTCATCATTTTTGCTTGCACGCCTCCCACTGCAATCGCTTCCAAACTAGCTGGGCCTATCGGTGAAGCCACATGCGAAGCGCCGACAGCAATTGCTCGGTATTGACCGGCTTGGCCAGATATTCGGAGGCACCAGCCTCCAGACACTTCTCACGGTCACCTTTCATCGCTTTTGCCGTTAGTGCAATGATCGGCAGGCGCCGGAACAAAACGTTTTGCCGGATCACCTGCATGGTCTCGTATCCATCCATCTCGGGCATCATGATGTCCATTAAAACGATGGCAAGGTCATGCGTGGTTTCGAGCGTCTGAATGGCTTCGCGCCCGGTCCCTGCCGTCAACACGGTCATGCCACGACGTTCGAGCACACTGCTGAGAGCAAAAATATTTCGCACGTCGTCATCGACAACCAGCACTTTTTTTCCCACCAGCGCATCATCGGAACGATGCAACCGGTCGAGCATCTTCTGCTTTTCCGCCGGGAGATTGGCGATGACGCGATGCAGGAACAGCGCGGTTTCGTCGAGCAAGCGTTCGGGCGACTCGACCCCTTTGACCACTACGCTGCGTGCCAGTAAATGCAAACGAGCGTCTTCTTCCGAAGACAATTCTTTCCCGGTGAACACCACCACCGGCAGGTCGCTCAAGGTTGGATTGTCACGGAGGCGCTCCAGCACGTCGAAACCCGACATATCCGGAAGCCTCAAATCGAGGACCACGCAATCAAACGGCCGTTCACCGAGCACGGCCAGGGCTTCGCTGCCCGAAACCGCCATCGACACGTCAATGTCCTCGTAGCCGAGCAATTCCCGGATGCTTAGCTGCTCCGCAGGATTGTCTTCCACCACCAACAACCGTTTCCGGCGCGGCATGGTGTATTCCTTGATGCGGGACAATGCATTTCCCAGTCCTGCGGGCGTGGTCGGTTTGGTAACAAAGGAAAATGCGCCGCGAGCCAGCCCGTGTTGCCGGTCTTCATCCAGAGTCAGCATCTGCACCGGGATGTGCCTGGTGTCCGGATCTTGTTTCAGATGATTCAGCACCGTCCAACCCAGCATGTCCGGAAGGAAAACGTCCAGCGACACCGCCGTCGGATGAAACTCGCGGGCCAAGGCCAGAGCTTCGGTACCTCGTTGGGCCACCAAGACTTTGAATCCCGTGTCGTGAGAAAGATCCACCAATACACGGGCGTAATGCGTATCATCTTCAACGATCAGCAGAATCGCATCGTCGGGCTGCAGATTTTCACGGTCATCCTCAATATGCTCGACTGATTGTTCCACCGCGCGCACCGCGGACAACTGCAGTGGAGGCGTCGATGACCAGGCTTTACGGTCGACCATGGTGACATTGGCCACCGACGGACCGACGTAGCTCTGGGGCAAATACAGAGTGAAGCTGCTCCCCTGCCCCGGGGTGCTTCGCAGCTGGATTTCACCGCCCAGCAAGCTTGCCAATTCGCGGCTGATCGCCAGTCCCAGGCCGGTTCCACCGTATTTGCGGCTGGTGCCTGCGTCCGCCTGCTGGAACGCTTCGAAAATGATGCGCTGCTTTTCAGCCGGAATTCCAATGCCCGTGTCGGTAACTTCGAAGGACACCACCGACGCGGCAGAGTTTAGAAGCGGATGGTCTTCGCTCCAACCGCCTCGGGCAACCGATACTTCGAGACGCACGCCACCCTGCTCGGTGAATTTGAATGCATTCGACAATAAATTCTTGAGCACCTGTTGCAGACGTTTCGAATCGGTAACCAGACTGCGCGTGAGATGTGGATCGGCCATGACCTCAAAGCCCAGACGCCGATTTTCGGCTTCATGCCGGAATGGACGGCCGACCATATCGAGCAAGCTGGCGAAGAACACTTCTTCAGCCTCAACCGAGACCGTGCCGGACTCGATTTTCGACAGATCGAGAATGTCGCTGATGAGGTTCAACAAGTCAGTTCCCGCACCATGAATCGTGCGCGCGAACTCGACCTGCTTTGGAGTCAGGTTGCCATCGGGATTGTCATTGAGCTGCTGACCAAGCACGAGAATGCTGTTTAACGGCGTACGCAGCTCGTGAGACATGTTAGCCAGAAATTCCGATTTGTACTTTGATGTGAGGGCCAATTCTTTGGCCTTCTCTTCCAACGCGCGGCGGGCTTGTTCAATTTCCTGGTTCTTGCGTTCCACTTCCACGTTCTGTTCGGCTAGCTGCTGCGCTTTTTGCGCCAGCTGTTCATTGGTCTGTTGCAGTTCTTTCTGCTGAGTTTGAAGTTCGGTCGCCAGTTGTTGAGATTGCTTCAGCAAACCTTCGGTCTGCATCGTCGCCTCAATGCTGTTGAGCACGATACCGATACTGGCGGTCAGTTGCTCAAGAAAAGCAAGATGCGATGCAGTGAAATTGCTCAGGGAAGCCAGCTCGATGACCGCCTTAACGCGATCTTCGAAGAGTACCGGCAACACAATGACATTCCGCGGAACCGCCTCAAACAGACCTGAACGTATGGGAATCGTGTTCGCCGGCAGATCGCTGATCAACATCCGCCGCTTCTCCGCAGCACACTGCCCGACCAGGCCTTCCCCCAGCTTCAAATGACGGAGATGTCCGCCTTGTCCATCTGAAGCGAACGCAGAGAGCAGCACCATGTCTGCCGATTCTTCGGTTTCCATCTGATAAATCACGCCTTGCTGCGCATTCACCAGTGGCGCCAGTTCGGACAACATCATGCGGCCGACGGTAGTGAGATCGCGTTGCCCCTGCAACATGCCCGTGAAGCGCGCCAGATTCGTCTTCAGCCAATCCTGCTCGGTGTTGCGGTCCGTGGTCAAGCGCAGGTTGTCGATCATGGTGTTCAGGTTATCTTTAAGATCCGCAACTTCACCGCTGGCCTCCACCTGAATGGAACGGGTAAGGTCGCCCTTCGTGACGGCGGTCGCAACCTCGGCGATAGCACGAACCTGGTTGGTCAGGTTATCCGCGAGCAGGTTCACGTTGCCGGTGAGATCTTTCCACGTTCCGGCGGCACCGGGCACGTTGGCTTGGCCTCCGAGACGGCCTTCCACTCCCACTTCGCGCGCAACCGTTGTGACCTGGTCAGCAAACGTCGCCAGAGTGTTGGTCATGTTGTTGATGGTTTCGGCCAGCGCCGCTACTTCGCCTTTAGCATTTACCGTCAGCTTCTGCGTCAGTTCGCCATTCGCTACGGCAGTAACTACTTTGACGATTCCACGCACCTGTTCCGTGAGGTTAGCTGCCATAACGTTCACGTTGTCGGTGAGATCTTTCCAGGTGCCGGCAACGCCAGGGACTTGCGCCTGGCCGCCGAGTTTGCCATCCGTACCGACCTCGCGGGCTACGCGCGTGACTTCGGCGGCGAATGCGTTGAGTTGGTCTACCATGGTGTTGATGGTGTTCTTGAGTTCGAGGATTTCGCCTTTCACATCGACCGTGATTTTGCGCGACAAATCGCCGCGGGCCACAGCGGTCGTCACTTCGGCGATGTTGCGGACCTGACCGGTAAGATTTCCCGCCATCGCATTGACGGAATCGGTGAGATCTTTCCACGTTCCGGCGACACCCGGCACGTTTGCCTGTCCACCCAGCCGGCCTTCGCTACCGACTTCGCGCGCCACGCGCGTCACTTCTGCCGCGAATGAACGCAACTGTTCGACCATCGTATTAAGTGTTTCTTTGAGCTGCAAAATCTCGCCGCGGACGTCCACCGTGATTTTCTTCGAAAGGTCGCCCGTAGCAATGGCAGTGGCCACTTCAGCGATGTTGCGGACCTGGCCCGTCAGGTTGCTGGCCATGAAGTTCACGTTGTCAGTGAGGTCCTTCCAGGTACCTCCGACTCCAGGGACTTGCGCTTGCCCGCCAAGTTTCCCTTCAGTGCCGACTTCGCGGGCCACTCGCGTCACTTCGCCCGCGAACGCATTCAGCTGGTCGACCATCGTATTGATGGTGTTTTTTAATTCTAGAATTTCCCCTTTCACGTCAACTGTGATCTTGCGCGACAAATCGCCACGTGCCACCGCGGTCGTCACTTCAGCAATGTTGCGGACTTGCCCGGTCAAGTTGCCGGCCATGGAATTGACTGAGTCGGTGAGATCTTTCCAGGTGCCGGCGACACCGGGTACATTGGCTTGTCCGCCCAACCGGCCTTCCGTACCGACTTCGCGGGCCACGCGCGTCACCTCACCAGCGAACGCGTTCAGCTGATCCACCATGGTATTAATGGTTTCTTTGAGCAGCAGGATTTCGCCGCTGACGTTGACCGTGATTTTCTTTGACAAGTTGCCAGTAGCGATGGCCGTGGACACTTCCGCAATGTTTCGCACCTGGCCGGTGAGATTACTAGCCATGGAGTTTACCGAGTCGGTGAGATCTTTCCAGGTTCCCGCGACACCCGGCACCTGCGCCTGGCCCCCGAGCCTGCCGTCGGTACCCACTTCGCGGGCCACCCGTGTTACTTCCGAAGCGAAAGCTCGCAATTGGTCCACCATGGTGTTGATGGTGTCTTTGAGTTCGAGAATTTCGCCTTTCACATCCACCGTGATCTTGCGCGACAAGTCACCGCGCGCCACGGCCGTAGCCACTTCTGCGATGTTACGCACCTGGCCAGTCAGGTTACTGGCCATGAAGTTCACGTTATCGGTTAGATCCTTCCAGGTTCCGTCGACCCCGGGCACCTGCGCCTGACCGCCAAGTTTTCCTTCCGTGCCCACTTCGCGGGCTACGCGCGTCACTTCTCCGGCGAACGCGTTGAGCTGGTCCACCATCGTATTTATGGTGTTCTTCAACTCAAGAATTTCGCCTTTCACGTCCACTGTGATCTTGCGCGACAAGTCGCCACGGGCGACCGCCGTAGTGACTTCAGCAATGTTTCGGACCTGACCGGTCAGGTTTCCGGCCATGGAGTTAACTGAATCCGTAAGGTCCTTCCAGGTACCCGCCACGCCCGGCACGTTGGCTTGTCCGCCCAGTCGCCCTTCGGTGCCCACTTCACGGGCTACGCGTGTGACTTCGCCGGCGAAGCGGTTTAGCTGGTCGACCATAGTATTCAGAGTTTCTTTGAGCTGAAGAATTTCACCGCGCACGTCCACCGTAATCTTGCGCGACAAGTCGCCACTGGCGATGGCGGTAGCCACTTCAGCAATGTTCCGAACCTGGCCGGTCAGGTTGCTGGCCATGAAGTTCACGTTGTCAGTGAGATCCTTCCAGGTGCCTCCGACGCCGGGCACTTGGGCCTGACCGCCGAGTTTGCCTTCGGTACCGACTTCACGGGCCACACGCGTCACTTCGCCGGCGAAACCGTTGAGTTGATCCACCATCGTATTGATGGTGTCTTTCAATTCGAGAATTTCTCCCTTCACGTCGACCGTGATCTTGCGCGACAAATCGCCGCGCGCTACAGCCGTGGTAACTTCCGCAATATTACGGACCTGTGCCGTAAGGTTTCCAGCCATGGCATTGACTGAGTCGGTAAGATCTTTCCAAGTTCCAGCGACGCCAGGGACAACTGCCTGACCTCCGAGCTTGCCGTCGGTGCCGACTTCACGAGCCACGCGCGTCACTTCCGACGCAAACGAACGCAATTGATCCACCATGGTGTTAATGGCTTCTTTCAGTTGCAGGATTTCTCCGCGGACATCGACCGTAATTTTGCGGGAAAGGTCGCCGCTGGCGACGGCAGTCGCCACTTCAGCAATATTGCGTACCTGTCCGGTCAGGTTGCTGGCCATGGAATTGACGGAATCTGTAAGGTCTTTCCACGTGCCCGCAACTCCTGGCACTTGCGCCTGGCCACCCAGTTTTCCGTCGGTGCCGACTTCACGCGCTACCCGCGTCACTTCAGCCGTGAACACGCCCAGCTGTTGAATCATGGTGTTTACAATTTCAGCGGAACGAAGGAATTCGCCTTCCAGGGGGCGGCCATTCACGTCGAGGCGCACAGTCTGAGTGAGATTGCCCTGAGCAACGGCGGCAATTGCGCGGGTAACTTCGGTCGTCGGGCGCAATAGGTCGTCGACTAGAGTATTTACAGAAACTTCCATTTCCCCCCAGGCGCCTCTTGACTCTTGAAACCGGGTCCGCTCCCTCGTTCTGCCCTCCTTGCCCACAACCTGCCCCACACGCTGTAATTCCTGCGCCATGTGTTGGTTAGCAGCAACAATTTCGTTGAAAGTGTCGGCGATCTTGCCTTCCAATCCGGTCCACGAGCCAGGAAGCCGCACTGAAAAATTGCCGTCACGCATGGTTTGCAGGCTGGCCAGGATGGCTACCAGATCGGCAGGCCCAGCTCCGTTGCCGCCAGAATGACCGTTTTGGCCGTTCTTTTTTCGGCTGGCCTTCGGCTCGCTCACGATTGTGGCTGCCGAATTCAGATCGTTTTTCGTCATCGTCCTCTCCTGGAACGAGGGTTAGTCTCGGCAGGGCGCACGCTGTTGGACAGTCGGCGGAACAGCCTTTGTCCGCACGTCATTGTGAACATTTAGTTTTCATTAAAGTCCGTCCCCAAAGGCATCGAGCCAAGATGCACGGACTCATAGAATTCGACCAGAGATCGTCTTTTTCTAGCACGCTGGGCTCATCCTTGGCTCTACAGTGTTTCCTGTATGGCGGCGGACCTCGCCAAACGCCGTGCTCCACAAGGCCTTTACCCATGTTTAATTTCTGAGGACATCAGGTATTCAGGGTATTGCTGGGCCCCGGCGGAAGTCGTAGTTTTTGGAGGACAGGTTAGCCAAACTTCAGCCGTATGTCGGGGACGGGAGAGCGCGGTGGTTCGGATTTTCGTAGTGGATGATAACCCGGCAGTTCGACGCTATTTACGTGGTGTGCTCGAGCAACAAGACGATTGGCGAGTTTGTGACGAAGCCCGCAGCGGACGGGAAGCAGTTGAGAGGTTCTCCCAGGTCCAATCTGACATAGTGGTATTGGATTTCCAACTGCCCGAGATGAACGGCCTGGACGTCGCCCGCCATATGATTGAGGTATCCCCAGGCACTCCTATCCTGATGGTGACGTTATTTCTTTCCACTCAGCTGGCCGAGGAAGCCAGAAAAATTGGGGTGAAGGGCGTCTGCGCCAAGACCGACATCAGTTCCGTCGTAGAAGCTGTTGGAACGCTCCTACGGGAAGAAAGCTACTTCCCAAACTCACTCGCCGAACTCTAGTGGCTGCCTGGCTGGTATACAGCATTTGACCCTCGTCATGCGCACTCGCGAGCGGTCCTAGGCTCGAGACAATCCTTTTACCTTATCAACACCTCGCCAGAACTTTCATTAATGCTCGCAACGCATACATGACAAGAATCATCGAAGCCCCTGCGTTATGAGGATGAAATTGAAAATGAAGAACGTTGGTCAGTCCAAAGCCAGGATTCGCTATGCTGTGGTGGGTTTGGGCCATTTAGCCCAGGTCGCCGTGCTGCCCGGCTTCAAACAGGCGCCAAACTCTGAGCTGTTCGCCATCGTTTCCGGCAATGCTAAAAAACGGGCGACGATTGGGAAGAAATACCGGCTCGACCATGTGTACTCCTACGATGATTACGAGCAGGCGCTATCGGTCGTCGACGCGGTCTACCTCGTGCTACCCAACCATCTCCATCGCGAATACGCGGTACGGGCCGCCAATGCCGGAGTTCACGTGCTCTGCGAAAAGCCTATGGCGGTCACGGAAGAAGACTGCGAAGCAATGCTCGAAGCGGCGCACCAAAACAATGTGAAGCTCATGATCGCTTATCGTCTCCATTTCGAGAAAGCGAACCTCGAGGCTATGCGACTGGCGAAAAGCCGAAGGCTGGGCGAACTTCGAATCTTTAGTTCCGAATTTGCCCAACAGGTCGCTACCGGTAACGTTCGGATAACCCAACCCGTGAGTAATGGAGGAGGTGCGGTCTATGACATGGGCGTGTATTGCATCAATGCGGCGCGCTACTTGTTTCAATCCGAACCCACCGAAATCTTTGCTGCAACCGCCAACAATCGCGATCCAAGATTCCGCGAGGTCGAAGAAATGACGTCGGTGGTAATGCGATTTCCCGAAGAACGCTTGGCCTCCTTTACCTGCAGCTTTGGCGCATCTGACATCAGCCGCTACGCATTGATCGGAACCAAAGGCGTGCTCACTGCCGACCCGGCATACGACTACTCGATGGCCCTCAAGCACCACTTGACCATAGGCGCGAAAGCCACCACCCAACGTTTCCCCAAGCGAGATCAGTTTGCGGCTGAGATCAGCTATTTTTCCGATTGCATCTTGAAGAATAAAGATCCTGAACCATCCGGACTGGAGGGCTTGGCCGACGTTCGGATTATTCAGGCCATTTACGAGTCGGCGAGCGCGCAGCAAGTGGTCAAACTGCCTTCGCGACCCGGCAAGAAAGGCCCGTTCCGAAGGAGGAAATCCATAAACCGTCCCACGGCAAACCTCAAACCGTGAAGGTCAAGTCGCCGTCTCGCGATTAGCATGTTCTGGCTATCTGCTGTCGCTCAGGGTCAGATCTTTGAGACGCATCACAGCTAACCCTGTATATGGTCACGTCCAGTTTCTTGCTGGTATCGTATTTTGTTCACAGTAATAGATTTCCCAAGAGGATGCCACCTGAATGCCCTTACCGACTCAGCCTATTGTGTGGCCCGGCCGTCCTTATCCCTTGGGATCGACCTGGGACGGCGAGGGGGTCAACTTCGCGCTCTATTCCGAGCGCGCAGAAAAGGTAGAACTCTGCCTTTTCGATATCTCCGGAAAACGCGAGACTCCAGCGAGTCAGCCTCCCCGAGCAAACCGACATGGTCTGGCATGGCTATCTGCCAGAAGTGCGTCCCGGGCAGCTTTACGGGTACCGAGTTTATGGGCCCTATGCACCCGAGCAAGGCGCATCGCTTTAATCACCACAAACTACTGCTGGATCCCTACGGGAAGCAGATTCAGGGAGCCATCCGTTGGAGCGACTCGCACTTCGGATACAAAGTCGGAAGCAAATAGGAGGATCTGTCGTTTGATCGGCGCGACAATGCCACCGGCATGCCGAAAAACAGGTGATCGATTCCGCTTTTACCTGGGGATTCGACGCTCCGCCTCGAATCCCCTGGCATGAAACTGTGATTTACGAGCTTCATGTGAAGGGCTTCACCATGTGTCACCCGGATGTTCCCGCTCATCTGCGTGGGACTTATGCGGCCTTGGCCACAGCTCCGGTCATCGATTATCTGACACGCCTGGGAGTCACCTCCATCGAGCTCATGCCGGTTCACAGTTTTGTTGACGACCGCCAGCTCGCTGAGCGCGGCCTGCGAAATTACTGGGGTTACAACTCCATCGGATTTCTCGCGCTTGAGCCGCGTTACCTTGCCACAAATTCAATTCGCGAATTCAAAACCATGGTAAAGACCCTCCATTCAGCGGGGCTGGAGGTCATTCTCGACGTGGTCTACAACCACACAGCCGAGGGCAATCACCTTGGCCCCACGCTTTCACTCAAAGGCATCGACAACCGAACCTACTATCGAGTTGTGCCTGACAATCCGCGTTATTACATGGATTACACGGGCACGGGAAACACGCTGAATATGCAGCATCCGCGGGTGCTGCAGTTAATTATGGACAGTTTGCGCTACTGGGTCCTGGAAATGCATGTGGACGGATTTCGTTTTGATCTCGCCGCTACGCTTGCCCGCGAATTGCATGAAGTCAATCGGCTGGGCGCATTTCTCGACATCATTCATCAGGACCCGGTCTTGTCGCAGGTGAAGTTGATCGCCGAACCGTGGGACCTCGGCGAAGGTGGCTATCAAGTTGGAAATTTCCCGGTCGGCTGGGCGGAATGGAACGATCGCTATCGTGATACGGTGCGCTCATACTGGAAGGGGGACAGCGGCACGGCAGGAGATCTGGCCTATCGCCTTACCGGATCCAGCGATTTATACGGACACAGTGGCCGGCGGCCGTATGCCAGCATAAATTTTGTAACCGCTCATGACGGATTCACCTTGCAGGACCTGGTTAGTTATAACGACAAACATAATGAGGCCAATGGCGAAGACAATCGCGACGGCAACAACGACAATCGTAGTTGGAATTGCGGCATTGAGAGGTCTACTGACGATCCCGATATCCAGGCCCTTCGCGCCAAACAAAAGCGGAATATTCTGGCGGCGCTGCTTCTTTCCCAGGGCGTACCGATGCTCTATGCCGGAGACGCCATTGGGCACACCCAGATGGGAAACAACAACGCTTATTGTCAGGACAATCCGATCAGTTGGCTGACTTGGAATTTGCAGCCTCAGGATCGCGACCTGTTGGCATTCGTTCAGCGCATGATTAATCTGCGCAAACGACATCCCATCTTTCGCCGGAGGCGCTTTTTCCAGGGCCGCCCCATTAAGGGAGCGAACATCAAGGACGTTTTGTGGCTCAACCCCAGTGGAAACGAGATGACCGAAGACGAGTGGCGCGATCCTTCTGTCCACTGTCTAGGAATGTTTCTTTCCGGCCAGGGATTGGATGAAACTGATGAACGCGGCCGGAAACTTAGCGATGAGAACTTTCTGATCCTGCTGAATTCGTATCACGAAGACGCGGGATTTACTTTACCTGAGTTCCATCCCTGCGCCCGCTGGATCGCGTGGATGGATACCTCACGCGAAAGCGGTTTACGCCCTGCTGAGACCCACGCAGCGGGCACTGCTTATCCTCTGCAATCGCGCTCTCTGGTTGTGTTGATCGAGCGCCGTGGCAACGGCAAGAAGGAAGAGACCAAGGAAGATTCGAATGAAGCGACGGCATAATATGCCATTCGGCGCAGAGAGCAGGGACGGCAGTATTCGTTTTCGGCTCTGGGCGCCGGCCGCCCGCAAAGTTGATCTTTGCCTCGTACGCGGTCAAAAGCCGACCGTCATGCCTCTCGACCGCCGCGATGAAGGTTGGTTCGAACTCATAACTGAAGTAGCCAGGCCCGGGAGCCCGTACTTTTTTCGAATCAATGATGAGCAAGACATTCCGGATCCCGCCTCCCGATTCCAACCCGGTGACGTTCACGGCCCCAGTGAAGTGATCGATCCGGACGCATTTGATTGGCAGGACAGCGCCTGGACCGGACGGCGATGGGAAGAGGCCGTCATCTATGAGTTGCATGTCGGTACTTTCACGCCCGCCGGCACATTCTCCGCTTTGCGCGAACGACTCGACTATCTCGTGGATTTGGGGATTACTGCTGTGGAGCTAATGCCAGTTGCCGATTTTCCTGGACGGCGCAATTGGGGATATGACGGCGTCCTCCCCTTCGCCCCCGACAGCACCTATGGGCGGCCGGAGGATTTGAAACTGCTGATTCAGAGCGCACATGAGCGCGGACTCATGGTTTTGCTGGATGTCGTCTACAACCACTTTGGGCCGGAAGGAAATTATCTCAAGCTATACGCACCGCAATTTTTCACCAAGCGGCACTGTACACCCTGGGGAGATGGCATTAATTTTGACGGCCCTGAAAGTCGTGCCGTTCGCGACTTCTTCATCGATAACGCACTCTATTGGCTAACCGAATATCATTTCGACGGGTTGCGACTGGACGCCGTCCACGCCATTATGGATGACTCCGCTCCCCACATTCTCACCGAATTAGCTGACACGGTACGGAGCACGTTCGAGCTTGATCGGCGCATCCACCTGGTCCTGGAGAACGAACGCAACCAGGCCCGCCGTCTTCAACGGAGCGAGCGTTGCCGGCCGCAAAGTTACACCGCTCAATGGAATGATGATATCCATCACGCGTTGCATGTAATAATCACCGGCGAGCGCGACGGGTATTATTCCGACTACGCGCAACGGCCTCTCCATCAATTGGGCCGCTGCCTCGTGTCAGGATTCGCGTATCAGGGTGATCCTTCTCCGTACAGAAATGGTGAACTCCGGGGGGAACTGACAGAAGGCTTGCCACCAGCTGCGTTCGTTTCCTTCCTTCAGAATCACGATCAGATTGGAAACCGCGCATTCGGAGAACGAATCACCAAAATTGCGGATCCGCGTGCCGTTCGGGCCGTGATGGCAATACTTTTGCTTGCTCCAGCACCTCCGCTGCTCTTCATGGGTGAAGAATTTGCAGCCGAGACGCCGTTCTTGTTCTTCTGTGATTTTGAAAACGATCTGGCTGCGGCTGTTACTTCGGGACGGCGGAACGAGTTTGCTCACTTTGCGGCCTTCAAAGATCCAGCCCGGCGCGAGCAGATACCGGATCCCAATGCAGCCCGGACATTTGAGGCGTCACGGCTGGACTGGAGTACGATCCACGAGCCGCATCACGCCGAATCGCTTAGCATCTACCGGCAGTTACTCAAGCTGCGCTGCCAGCACATCGTACCCCGATTCACTGGCGAATGCGCCCTGAAGGCGAGCTACGAAATCCGTGGAGCTTACGGCCTGACGGTCGATTGGGCGCTTGCCGACGGCTGCAAACTGAAGTTGCTGGCAAATCTTGGCGCGACTTCTCTTTCCGGCATCGGCGCACCCACGTCTCAAGTCATCTACGTCAGCGAACCGGTAACTACAGAGGCTCATGATCAATGGACACTGCCACCCTGGTCCCTAGTCTGGTCCCTGGAATCATGAAGGCGCGCTCGACCATTCCACTCGCGACTTATCGTCTGCAACTCAATCGCGACTTCACTTTCGCGCAAGCTACAGCGATCGTTCCTTACCTCTCGACCCTTGGAATCAGTCATTGCTATATCTCGCCCTGCCTAAAAGCTCGCCCCGGCAGCCTGCACGGCTACGACATCGTTGATCACAACTCGTTTAATCCCGAAATCGGCACCGCTGAGGAGTTCGACAACTTCGTCGCCGCTCTCCACAAGCACGGTATGGGGTTGATCTTCGACATCGTTCCCAACCACATGGGGGTTATGGGCAGCGACAATGCCTGGTGGCTCGACGTGCTGGAAAACGGAGAATCCTCAATCTACGCGGGCTTCTTCGACATCGACTGGCAGCCTCTAAAAGAAGAGCTTCATGGAAAAGTGCTCATTCCCGTGCTTTCTGATCATTATGGCGCGGTCCTCGAGAGTGGCGATCTACACCTTGTTTTTCGGGCCGAATGCGGCGAGTTCGATGTGTCTTATTTCGAGCATCGGTTTCCCGTGGATCCCCGGGAATATCCACGCATCCTGCAGCGATCCGCGGACCTGGTGGCAACAACGCTCGGCGAACAGAATCCGGATTTGCTTGAGTTTCAGAGTCTTATCGTCGCCTTCTGCCATCTGCCCGCAAGACAGGAGACCAGCATCGACCGCATTGGCGAGCGAAACCGTGATAAGGAGATCCATAAGCGAAGACTGGTCGACTTGTGCGGCAAATCTCCGGAGATTGCTGACTGCATCCAGCGAGTGGTTGGCTCTATCAATGGAAATCCTGCCGACCCTGCCAGTTTCGAAGAGCTTCACGAATTGATTAAAGCCCAAACATTTCGCCTGGCGAACTGGCGTGTAGCCTCCGACGACATCAATTACCGGCGATTTTTCGACACCAACGATTTGGCCGGAATTCGTATGGAGAATGAGACCGTCTTCGAGGCGACTCATCGGCTGGTCCTTAGCCTGATGAGAGACGGCAAAGTAGATGGCCTCCGCCTGGACCATCCCGATGGACTTTATGATCCCGCGCAATACTTCGAACGCCTGAAAGACAGTATTGCCGTTGCCACTCAAACGTCAGACGACTCGGAGAGCGGTCCCCCCTATGTCGTGATCGAGAAAATCCTCACTGGAGGGGAGCGCTTGCCCGCGAAGTGGCCGGTGTCCGGTACCACTGGCTATGATTTCTCAAATCTGGTAAATGGAGTCTTTGTCGATCCATCAGCGATGATGCGGCTCGAGCGTATTTACAGAAACTTTCTCGGAGACGAAATTGAGCTCGACGATCTTTTTTACCGCTCTCGAAGGCTCATTGTCAGGGTCGCTCTCGCCAGTGAACTGAACGTGCTTGCTACTCGAATCGCAAAAATTGCGCTCGCCAAACGCCATACCTGCGACTTCACTTTGAACGGTCTTCGCGAGGCCTTGACCGAAGTGGTCGCCAGCTTTCCCGTTTACCGTACCTATGTCACCGCAGTTGGGCCGGCGGCTACGGATGAAGGCTACATTCGCGTCGCCATCGCCGCCGCTAAATTCCGCAGTCCAGCCGCTGATACCAGCATCTTTGATTTCATCGGCGACGTGCTTCTCACTCGGCTTGCGGAAGGACAAGATCCCACCTATCAAAACGCGGTCATCACCTTCGCTATGAAATTCCAGCAGTTCAGCAGTCCGGTAATGGCAAAAGGGCTGGAAGATACAGCCTTCTACCGCTACAACCGCCTGGTCTCGTTGAATGACGTTGGCGGCGACCTTCACCGCTTCGGAACTACGACTGCCGAGTTTCATCTGGCGAACCAGGAGCGCCAGCGTGATTGGCCTCACACCATGCTTGCGACGAGTACCCATGACTCGAAACGTTCGGAGGATGTGCGGGCACGCATCAATGTGCTTTCAGAAATATCCGGACCCTGGCGGCTTCGCTTGCGCGATTGGAAGCGTTTCAATCGCCGCCACAAGCGACTCGTCAATAACGCGCCGGCGCCTTCGCCGAACGATGAATATTTGCTTTATCAGACATTGGTCGGTGCGTGGCCTTTAGAACCGATAAACGACGAGCAGGCCTGGAAACTCTTTTCCGAGCGGATCGAGGCCTATATGCTCAAAGCGATTCGTGAAGCCAAAGAAAACACCAGTTGGATTAATCGAAATACCGAATATGAAACGGCGGTTTCTTCATTCGTGAAAACATTGCTCACACCTGACGAGAAGAACCGATTCCTGGCCGACTTTGTTCCCTTCCAGAGCCGCGTATCTCGTATTGGAGTATTGAACAGTCTTGCCCAAACCCTGCTTAAGCTGACCTGTCCCGGAGTCCCTGACATATATCAAGGAAATGAGTCGTGGGACCTCAGTCTGGTCGATCCGGACAATCGGCGGCCTGTCGCTTATGCGTGGCGCCAGCAGATTTTGGAAACGCTCCACTCCTGGGGCAACACGCCTTCAATGGCACAGTTACGCAGCCTATCGGAGACTCCGGAGGATGGCAGACTCAAATTATATTTGACCTGGAAAACTCTTTGCTTCCGTCAACAGCATCCCGAACTTTTCCTCCAAGGCGAGTATCTGCCATTGTCCGTAGAAGGAGCGAAGGCTGGCTACGTTGTTGCCTTTGCAAGAAAATTCGGGACTTCGCTTGCACTCGTTCTGGTGCTGCGCCAGATCGCTGGACTGCTTGGCGACCTCGACCTTCAACCCGCCGGGATCCAGCTGTGGCAGGACACGCGAATACTCCTCCCGTTCGGCAGTGGCTCTGAACAATATCGGAATGTTTTTACGGGAGAAATTCTAAATTCTGAAACAACCGGCGGCCGGATCGGAATTCCTGTTGCCAAGGTCTTGGCCGAATTTCCCGTGGCGTTGTGTCATTTGATTTGACGGTCACGACCGGGTGAGATTGTCCTTTAGCTACAGCATCCACCCGATTGCCTGCAAATCTCGGGAACCCTATTGTCAAGTCTGCTATTCGGTTTTATTCGAGAGCGATACTTCAGGAGGAGTCATGGCAAGCGAACAATCTAAGAAATGCGCACACGTGTCCTGCGTTTGCATTCCACCCGCAGGCGAGAAATATTGCAGCCAGCTTTGCAAGGACGCCGGATCCTCGGAAACCGAGATTTCCTGCGATTGCGGCCATCCGCCTTGCAACTAGCAAACTGAATCTTCGGTTCGCGCATGGGGCAGATGGCTTTTCTGTCCTGCGCTTCGTCCCGCACGCACCCTAACTTATGCCTTTTTTCGTTTCTTCTTCAACTCGTCCGCTGCGACAGGAGCCCTGCGTATCGTACCGCCTTGATAATCCTGCCTGAACTCCGGCGCTTGTCGCTGGGCTTCTGCCCCATGTTTTTCCTGTTCGCTGAACGGATTAATTTCTTTTTTTGTTGACTCCATACGTGGCTGACCCGTTAACTTTTTTTCGTTTATCATTTTGCTACCCTTTTGCTAGACAAAATAGTTCGGTAAAGTGAATCAGCCTGCCTAGGCTGATTTCTTCTTTGGGACCTTCGCTCCCTTTTTGCGCGCCTCGGAAAGCCCGATGGCGATTGCCTGCTTCCGATCGGTGACCTTTCCGCCTTTGCCGCCCTTACCCGAACGCAACGTACCTTTTTTCTCTCGACGTACGGCGCTAGCGACGCTTTTTCCGGCCGCCTCGCCATATTTCCGGCTGGATTTCTTTGATGAATGCGAAGTTGTTTTGCTCGGCATGAGATCCTCCTGCCCCTTAGAGGAAGAACTCTTATAAGAGGTTGTGCCGATAGTCGAGCTTCGGCTGGCGCAGCTCAGGGCTGGGTTTCCACCAGATGCTGAATCGCGGGTGCAATCGCGATCAGCATTTGGGCGTTGTGGGTCGAGCTCTGATTCACCAACGCCAGTTGTTGCGTCCTTTTGTCTGGAGTAATTGGTTGTCCGGAATCGATTGCGTCCAAGACCTCCAATCCGATGGAGGCCAACTCCGCAACATCGTGCGATAGAGGTGCCAGATCGGCGAGAAACACGGAAGCCGGAAGAAACGGCTGCAGTTTTCCATCATTATCGCGCCATCGTATCAAACGCCTTCGTACCTCCTGACGCGACGAAGCGTCGTTTCCAACGTGCTTCGCGAGCTCACTGAATTCTTGCGCCGCACTACTCTCCGGCGAGATTGAATCCACCAGGCGGTTCAGCGGGACCTCCGTGCTGTATGACTCAGTCTGCCCCCGCTCATACTCCTTCACCGGTTCCAGCACACTCGAAAGCGTCTCTAGCAATTCCACCGGCGCCTCGCCGGAAATCCGCTCGATCATTTGCCGGCTATTGATGCGTTGACGCAATCCCAGCAGCTCCAGGTTACGATTCAGAATCGCCAGGCGGCGGTACATGGAGGCTTGATCGGTGATGGATTCTGGCGACCACAGCCGCTCTGCAATTGCCCCCAGACGCGGCCAAAGCCGGTTATCGAGAATCTCAGCCGTCACATATTCCGTCCATTGCGCGGCTTCCCCGCCAATAATTTCGCCTTGCTCCGCAGGCGTCAACGAGGCACTGTCGCCTTGCAGGGGATCGACCGTGTAGTGCATTGACGCCGGGTACATCAAGTCCAAATACCAACCTGCCGATAGCAGCGTCTGAAAGCCCATGCGGGCCGCCTTTGCCAGCGTCTCCGGTCCGCGCCAGGATTGAATCAGCGTTTCTTTTGGCAAATCAGCGGACAGGATTTCGTCCCAGCCTTCCATACGCTTGCCGTGTTTTGCCAGAATCTTCTGCATCCGCTGGTTGAAGTATGCTTGCAAAGCTTCGCTGTCTTTGATGTTGTGGGCATGCATCCAACTCTGAATGCGCTCGTTCTTGTCCCAATATCGGCTGTCCACTTCGTCTCCGCCGATATGAAAATATTTGTCGGGGAAAAGTTTTGCCATCTCGCCAAACACTTTATCGAGGAGCTTGTATGTCCTCTCTTGTGTTGGATCCAGTGAGGGACGCTCATGATCGGTCATATCTCGAGCCATCCGGGCTGGCACAGGTGCCGACGACAATTCTGGATACGCAAAGGCAAAATCCAAAGCGTGCGCCGGAACGTCGAACTCAGGAACCACGCGAATCCCGCGCTCGCGAGCATAGGTCACGATTTCCCGGATTTGAGCCTGAGTAAAAAATAGTCCGTCAGAAGCGCGCTCTTGTAGTTTGGGGCAGCGCCGGCTTTCCACCCGAAAACCCTCATCGTCCGAGAGATGCAAATGGAGCGTGTTCAACTTCACCGCCGCCATGCCGTCTATGTTGCGCTCGATCACATCTACTGGCATGAAATGCCTCGACACGTCGATCATGAGTCCGCGCCATGGAAATCGCGGATGATCGTCTACCTGAATAGCCGGAATAATCCAACCCTGCTTCCCCGCTTGAATCAACTGCAGCAGCGTCTCGACTCCGCGCAAAATGCCCAAGGGATTTGCGGCAGTGAGCTCCGCTTTCTTTTCGTCAACCGTGAGCCGATAACTTTCATCTTCCCCCAGAGTCTGTATCTTCGCGCCGCTCCCATTGCAGTGAATGACAAAGAGCGGGCCATCGTTCATGACGGCACTGGCCTCTGGGTAAGTAACCCCCGTCCGCGCACTTAATTGCTCCTTGAAGTGAGCAATTGCGTCCGTAACCCGTTCATCGGCGCCGGTGACTTTGAATCGCGGAGCATGAAGCCCTAAATTTAAGGCCCCCGCCTCTTGCTCCACCTGCGCCGGCCAAGGCATAAGGTTCAGCTCCGTCGCATGACCCGACAGAGCAACGCTGAGCACAAATAATGCCGTGTAGATCACAGTGATGCGAGTACGAGCCATGCCTGACAGCCTCCACTTTGATAGTATTGCGATCTAACGCGGATTCGAGAACACGCCTTCAATGAGTCGACCGCAATAATAGTTCATTTTCCACGAGATTCTCCCACGGCTGTTGTCTTTCCTTTCGCCCGAAGGTAAAACATTGGTAGTCATCTATTTGAATAATGCCTCGAACCTTTAGAACTTTGGCTTTGCTAATCACTGCCTTCTGCCTGACGGGTGTTCCCGTCTTTTCTCAGTCTCCGCCTGCGAACGCCGAAGGACACCAGTGGTGGCAAGACGCAGTGTTCTACGAAATCTATCCTCGCAGCTTCGCCGATAGCAACAATGATGGCATCGGTGACCTCAACGGCATTTCTTCCAAGCTGGATTATTTGAAAGGCCTTGGCATCGACGCCATTTGGATTTCCCCTTGTTTTCCGTCTCCTCAACTCGATTTTGGCTACGACGTTTCGGATTATAGAAACATCGATCCCATGTACGGAACGCTCAAAGACTTTCATGGCCTGGCCAGCAACGCAAGAGAACACAACATCCGCATCATCATGGATTTCGTGTTGAACCACAGTTCCAGCCAGCATAAATGGTTCCTTGATTCGGCTTCATCGAGGTCCGCGAGTCGCCGTGATTGGTATATTTGGCGCGACGGCAAAGCACCCGGCGTTCCCCCCAATAATTGGATTTCCGACTTCGGGGGATCGGCGTGGCAGCTCGATCCCAAAACTGGTCAGTACTATTACCACTACTTTGAGGTTGGGCAGCCGGACCTCAATTGGCGCAACCCCACAGTTGAAAAAGCCATGTTCGACGTTACCCGCTATTGGTACAAGCATGGCGTTTCCGGCTTTCGGTTGGATGCGGTTGATCTTTTGTTTGAAGATCCAGACCTTCACGACAATCCCGTCCTTGAAGGCAAAAACTTGATGGGCGACGTGAATATGGAAGACAAGTACAACGATAAATTGCCGGAGGTTCACACTGAGCTGAAGAAGTTGCGCAAGGTCGCTGATCGAAGCAATGCAGTCTTGATCGGCGAGACCTATACGTCGAATCGAGACGAGCTGAAAGAATATTACGGCGATCACAATGATGAAATTCAAATGCCCATGGATTTCATGTTTTGCAAGGTCAATAAGCTTTCAGCAGCTGAATTCCGCACCCAAATTGCCAATGCCGAATCGACTGGAGGCTGGCCGGTTTATGTGATTGGCAACCACGATATGCCGCGGTCTTATGTTCGCTACGGCGATGGCCAACACAATGATCAGATCGCCAAACTCATGGCTGGACTCTATATGACTCTCCGCGGAACTCCCATCATGTACTACGGAGAAGAACTGGGGATGGAGAACAATGATCCAGTCCGCAAAGAAGACGTGAAGGATCCCATGGGCATTACAGGATGGCCGACCGAAAAAGGCCGCGACGGCGAGCGTACGCCCATGCAATGGAACGATTCGCCCAATGCAGGCTTCAGTCAAGCCACGCCCTGGTTGCCGGTCCCAGCCAGTTACAAAACTCACAATGTTGTGGCTGAATTAAAAGATCCCAACTCGATTTTGCAGTTCTACAAACACTTACTTGCGTTGCGGCATCAGGAACATGCGTTGCTGGACGGAGATTACATCGCGCTTAATCAAGATAATTCTGCCGTTCTCTCATATCTGCGGCGTTACAAGAACGAAGCGGTATTGGTTGTACTGAACATGTCGGGCACAACACAGCAGATGAGTTTCAATCTCTCCGCCAACGGTTTCTCTTCCCCGAAAACGTCGACTCTACTGACCACATCAACTTCTCCTTTTAACACCCTGGATCAGATCACTTTGGAGCCATTCGCTGTTTATATCGCCAAAGTCACGCAATAGAGATTACTTCACTTCGAAGTCGTAAAAACCGGCCCCCACCTTGACTACAGAGGAGCCATCTTCCTGCGGCGCTTGCACCGGATTTCCACTTTCGGTGATATGCTTTCCGGCGGCGGCCGGCAAAAAGACCTTCGCTGACGTATTCGCAGGAATCGTAACTTTCAGGGAAAATGAACCGCTCGGAGTGGTGGTCCAGTCGCTGACAATCTTGCCATAGATCGAATCGTATTCCGCACGCGCCGATTTCATGCTTGCATCAAGATGGGGATGAATCACGATCTCTTTGAAACCAGGCGCGGCGGTTGTGGTATCGATTCCGGCCGCGTAACGGTACACCCAGGCGATGACCGAGCCGAAAGCATAGTGGTTGTAAGAGTTCATCGCGGGATCGCCGGTATCTCCGTTCCAGCGCTCCCACCACGTCGTGGCGCCCTTCGACAGCATGTAGCCCCACGATGGATAGGTATCGTTCAAGAGAAGACGATAAGCGACATCCGTCCGTCCATGATCAGCCAACGTGAATAGCAGGAAGGGCGTGCCTAGAAATCCCGTCGATAGGTGCCACTGACGCGCTTCAATATTCTTGACTAATTTATCGACCAGCGCCGGCTCAAGCGCCGTCGGTGCCATCTTTGTATACAGCGCGACCACGTAGGAAGTTTGTGTTCCGGTTCCAACCTCTCCGTCATCTTTTATGTAGGCCTTCTGAAAAGCGCCGCGAATATTTTGCACGATCCCGTCATAGCGTTCGGCATCGTCTTCCTTGCCGACTGCGCGGGCCATCTGGGACATCATGTTCGCGATCAAAGCCCAGTACGCAGTTGCCAGCAAATCTTTGTCGGTATTTTGATCGGGCGCCAGCCAATCGGAAAAATTGGGACCGACTCCGTTCTTGCGTAGATAGTCAGGATTGCGGCTCTGAATGAATTCCATCCAGCGCTGCATCGCCCGCCAATTTTCCGTGATGATGGCCTTGTTCCCGTACTGCATCCAGGTTGTCCACGGAACAATGACGCCCGCATCACCCCATCCGGGAGCACCGATCAGGTCGCTTGACGGCGAGGGATCCGCAGATTCGTCCATGCTCGACGGAAGCGTGTTGGGCGAGATATTGGTGAATGCACCTTGCCGATTTTGAGCGTCGACAATGTCCTGCATGAATTTTTGCGAGAATGCCGCAATGTCGAAGTTATAGCTGCCGGTCCGCCAGAAAACTCCCGCATCGCCCATCCAGCCCATGCGTTCGTCACGTTGCGGACAATCGGTTGGAATGCTCAGGAAATTTCCCCGCTGTCCCCAGATCCCGATCGACCACATTTTATTCACCAGATCGCTCGAGGTGGTCAGCTTGGCGACCGGGTCCCCACTGAGGCTGCTGACCACTTCTCCGTTGATTGCATCCAGCGCGGGCGTGCCTGGATACCCAGTCACTTCGACATAGCGGAAGCCGTGAAAGGTAAAGTGTGGGGCAAAGGTTTCCTCGCCGCCGCCCCGCAAAATGTAGACATCGGTGGCGTCCGCGTTTCGCAAATTCTCTGTGTAGATGGTTCCATCTGGACTGAGAATCTCCGCGAACCTCAGCCGAATCTTGGTACCAGCCATACCTTTCACTTTGAGAGTGGCCCATCCCACCATGTTCTGGCCCATGTCAAAAATGTATTTGCCGTTCGCAATCGGCATCACTTGTTTAGGATTGAGCGTCGCAACAATCTTTGCCGGAGTGGTGATCTGGCTGGATACCGCGATCGGCGGGGCATCTGTACTAACGGCCGATTGCCATTTTGAGTCGTCGAAACCAGCTGTCTGCCATCCGGTTTGTTCCAGGCGGGCGTCATAGACTTCGCCGCCGTAGATGTCTGACTTAACAATTGGCGAGGCAGAAACTTTCCATGACGGATCGGTCACAACAGTCTCATGGCTGCCATCCGTGTAATCGACTTCTAGTTGCGCCATAAAACGGTCCGGGGAAGGAAAGAAGTGCGTTCCGGCCCAGGTCAGGCCGCTGCCATACCAACCGTCGCCTAATAGAGCGCTGACGACGTTCCGGCCGTTCACCAGCAAGTTGGTGACATCATAGGTTTGATACAAAACGCGTTTTCGATAGTCGGTAAAATCCGGCGTCAGGACATCAGTCCCCACCGGCCTTCCGTTCAAGGCAATGCGATAGCTGCCGAGAGCGGTAACGTAGAGCCTTGCGTCTCTGACTTTCTTGGCCAGAACCACCGCTTTCCGCAGGTATGCAGCAGGCTGTGGCAATGGACCCGGATCTTCCAGTCGCTTGTCCGTCAGATTCGCCACGACTTGGGCTGATTGCCATCCAGATGTATTTTTGAAGCTCGCTTCCCACTTTCCATCTGTAGGTATCCGGACAATCGAACCATCGGAGCGCGCGATTCTTACCAGCGCTGCCAGTCCGGTTTTGCTGGTCTTTGCCGTTTCGTCCGATGCATCGGGAGCCTTCACTTTCACTTCGATGACATTTTTGCCGGTCACCAGCTCATCAGATATGTCACACTGCACGAAAGTACCCCAGCCTTTTTTGCTTTCCACTTCATGTCCATTCACTTCTGCAACAAAGTCTCCCTGCGCCACAAGCATTAACGCCGCGTCCCGTGGCGGTTGAGGAAGGTCGAAGGTATCTCGAAAAATGGCTGTGGTATTCGGTACTACGGACATTGCATCCTGGCCGGCCACCCAAATCCAGCGGATGTCTCTGCGATCCGCGTCGTCTTGAGGATTCGTCCAGTGAATCCACTTTGCCTTCCAGTCCGCCGGACGAAGCAGTCCGGTTTCCCACCACGCGGTTTCAGCCGACTCCGATACCTGCCCCGCCGAATCCCACACCCGAATTTTCCAGTAGTACCGGCTGCGGGAGTTCAGTACGGGACCGTGATAAATTACTCCCACCGATTCGCCCGATTGAATTTTCCCGCTGTCCCAAACATTGGCGTGGCCAGCCTGAAGCTGGTCGGCACTGTCGGCCACCAACACCTCGTAGGCTGCCTGTTTCCAGTTGCGTTCTGCATTGTCGCTCTGCCATGACAATTGCGGCGAGGATTTATCAATTCCAAGCGGATTCTCTAAATATTCACAGCGGAGATGAGCTGGCTTGGCCGAGGCCATCGACGTCAACATGACGATTGCAATGAATGCACTTGATAATTTGATACGCCCCACAAACACCTCCTGAAGCAAACCCGCCGATTTCACCGACCCCATAGCTATGCTCTTATCGAGAACAGGATTGTACCCTCGATGCGAAGCGCGAGCGACCCCGGTGACCATCGTTTGGTTTAAACTACTGTTCGTTCTTGTTGGCGTCGTGCCGAAGAACCAATAAAAGACTACTATGCTCACTCGACGCAGTTTACTTCTGTCGCTTCCCGCCGCAGCCCTGGCTACTCGCTCGAACTTCGCTTACGCGGCCCGAAGTGAGGACCGTATTTTGGTGGGCGCGGCAGCAAAAGAATCCAACGGTATTTACCAGGCTCCATGGAATTCGATCACTGGTGAGATCGGCCAGATTAGTTTGGCGGCCGGGGTCACGAATCCCAGCTTTCTTGCGGTGGATCGGAACCATCTTTATGTGTGCAGCGAAGCCGAGGAAAACAGTGCCAAAGCCATTGCCTATTCCATTACTTCTTCCGGCCTTGCCAAGTTGAACGAGCAACCTTCTCTCGGAGGCGCCCCGACATTCGTCTCCGCAAAGAACCGAGGCGTTTTCGTAGCCAACTATGGCGGCGGTTCCGTCACTTCTTTTCATATCCAGCCGGATGGCTCGCTCTCCAAACCCGTTTCTCATTTCCAGTTTCAGGGCACAGGCCCCAACCACGACCGGCAGGACCACTCGCATATCCACTCTGCTCTCTGCTCCCCCGACGGACGATTTCTACTCGTCAATGATCTCGGCCTCGACCGCATCGTGATTTATCACGTTAATTCGGCCACTGCGGAGCTTAAGCCCAACGATCCGCCCTACTTCTCGGTGCGACCCGGTGCCGGTCCGCGGCATCTCGTCTGGCACCCGAACGGCAAATGGCTTTACAACATCAATGAGCTTGATTCCACCGTCGATCTGCTCGATTGGGACAGTTCCGCGGGCACCCTAAAACTACGAGGTTTTGTGTCGACTCTGAATCCCGACTTTCCGAAAGGCACGGCGTTCGCCGGAGAAATCACCATGTCGTCCGACGGACACTTCATTTACGTCGCCAATCGGGTTGCGAGTGAGACCATCGCCGTCTTCGCCGTCGACGCCTCCTCAGGCGCACTCTCACTAGAGCAACTTGCGCCAAACGGCGGCAAGAACACACGCTTCTGCACCCTTGACTCCACCGGCCGATGGATGCTCGCCTGTAACATCGGCTCAAGCACCCTCGTCATTCTGGCAAGAAATCCTGAGACCGGCAAACTGTCGGAACCGAAGCATACTTACCCGCTCGACAAGCCGCTATGCCTCGTGTTCGCATGATCACACAACGGGCATTCGGCATTGACAGCAACCAACACCGTGACTGATATTTACCCTAAACCTATTGGTCAATGAGTTGGAGAAAGTTCACTAAAGCAATATGGCAACGATCGTCGATCGGCAGGATCCCCGATTCCAACTCGTCCACCGTGGCCGCAATCTACGCTTCCCATCTGTAGAAGCAGACGCAGCCGGCCGCGTGGAATATTGCCAGACCCCGGAAGATGCCGCCTCCGCTCTGCAAAAAGTGATCGACGCCGGCTTGCGACCCACAGTGCGTTCTTCAGGGCATTGCTATGAAGACTTCGTCGTCAACAATCCCAACGGGGCCATCCTCGATGTAAGTATGCTGAATCAGGTGACATCCGCGTTGGATGGCTCGGGTCCGTATCATGTGCAGCCGGGCGCCATGCTCGGCAACATTTATCAGGAGTTTTATAAGCGAGCCAATGTGGTTCTCCCCGGCGGCACCTGCTTCACCGTGACCGCCGGCGGCCACGTCAGCGGCGGTGGCTACGGTCTTTTAGTGCGTTCGCATGGCATCACCGTGGATTGGATCTCGGCCGTCGACATTCTCACCGTCGATTCCCGGGGCAAAGTCGTTGCTCGCCATGTCGATAAGAACCATGATCCGGAACTTTTCCGAGCGCTCCGTGGAGGCTCGGGTTCCAACTTCGGGTTGATCACCAGCTTCACCTTCAACGAACTTCCGCCCGCGCCTTTTGATGTTGTGCAAGCAAACATATCCTTCGACTGGGACGGCATGACGCAGGACAGGTTCGTTAAGATCCTCACCACGTTCGGAGAGTACTGGGAGAAAAACGATCAGAACAAGGAAACCAAGAGCCTGTACGCCATGCTGGAACTCAGAAGCAAGTTTTCCGGGCGCTTCGGCATCGACGCATTATTGTTCAACTCTGAACCGAACAGGAAGAATGTCGATCTCTTAACCAATTTTCTTGATCTGTTCCAGACCTGCAAGCCCCTCGCACAAGCTCCAGCCGGTTACACAGGAGAGGACAATCGCCGCGCCAATGGCGGTTACGGCATGTTCCAGCGTCCGCCTGCGGGAGATTCGGTCTGCTACGGAGAACATATTCTCTCCCGGAGTTCCTGGATAGAAGCGACCGTGGAAGAAAGCGGCCAGGCTATCGGCGGCGGTGTTCGCGCCAAATATAAATCGGCCTACATGAAAAAGGCTTTCACCCCGGCGGAATCCCTCGCCCTGTACAACCAGCTTGCCGGGGAAAGCTCGCGCGGACTTATTCTGGCGATCGATTCTTACGGAGGCGCAACCAACAATCCTGATCGCGTCAAAGACACTGCGATCGCACAACGTTCTTCGGTGATGAAACTGCAATATCAAACTTATTGGCAAGACCCGAAAGAAGATGCCGCGCGTTTAAAAGGCATGCGCGACCTTTACACCGCGACCTACTCCACGGATGCTGTCGACCAGGCCCATCAGGGTACGCCCTTTCCTAATGAATACTACGAGGGCTGCTACATGAACTATCCTGACGTCGATATGTTGGAACACGACTACTGGCCGCAACTTTATTACGGCACCGGCGATCTCTATCCTTTTTTGCAAAAGGTGAAAAAAAAGTACGATCCCCACAACATCTTTCACCACGCTATGTCGATTCGCGCCTGAAAAACCTGGCGTCACTTCGCGGTGGACGGCGGCGGGATGTAATGCGGAAAGTGGTCGCGATCGGGACCATACGGACGCTCGTTAAATGTTGTCCAACGGCTTGCCTGGCGCACGTCGCCTGAGTGGCTGGCTGCGTCCCACATATCTGCGGAAATGCCGTTGAGGTCATAAACCACCTTGCCATTCCGCAGGGTCAGTTCGCACACCAGCTTTTTCGTGCCCATCATTTTGGTGTTGAACATATCCACGAAGCCGAAGCGTCCCGTTTCCACTGAGAGAACCGCAACGTCCGCCACCGAACCGACAGAAAGATTGCCAAGCTGGTCCTGCTTGATCTCATGCGCCGGGTGCGAGGTCATTTGGGCAACCACTTGCGGGATCGTCTCGCCCAGAACCAGAAACTTATCCGCGACGTTAAGCATGTCCTTCATCCCATTATTCATCGACGTCACATGGAGGTCCGTCGAAATGGAATCAGGCAGGTAGCCCGACCTCAAAATCGGAGTCGCGACCGTCCAGGCAAAAGATCCGCCACCATGGCCTACATCGCAATAGATGCCACGCTTCTTCATTACCAGCAGGGCCTCGGAAGGTAGGCCGGTTTCTGGATTTTGTTCACCTCGCAAACCCGAAAAGCAATGCGTGTAAATGTCGCCCGGCCGCAGATAAGTGGAGACTAGCTCGAGCATCGGGCGCTCGCTCCGGCGTGAACCGTAATCGATCATTACCGGAATGTTCGCAACGTTTCCGGCAATCACGGCCTGCTCGTAGGGCTTCCACTCGGGCCCACTGAAGTGAGCACTCTTGATCCCTACAATGACGCCTGGAAATTGCTTGGCCTTTTCCCCCGTGACCTTCCCGTCCATGTCGTCGAGATTGTCCTCGAACTTGGGCCCACGCATCCCGGCACCCACAATATTAAGATCCGCGAGCACACGGGTTTGCGATCGATCAATAATCCGATCCTTGAAGTCATCGAAATTTCGCCAACCAGAACTCCCGGCGTCTACGACCGTAGTGACCCCGTTGCGCAACGTGAAGCCGTCGGGAGGAACGGAATTGTCGCCCGCGTAAGAATCCCGCTCGCCTGTACCGTTGTAGGCGTGAACATGGATGTCAATCAGGCCGGGGGTGACATAGAGTCCGTTTAGTTCGATGGTCTTGAGCGCATCTTTAGCATTGAGGTGCTCAGCGACCGCGGCGATCACGCCGTCCTTAATCCCGACATCCCGCAGGCCATCGATTTTGTTTTTGTCATCCAGAACGTGACCGCCTTTGAGCAACAGATCATAAGGAAGCAAATTGGGTGGTAACGGCGGCTTTTGATTATTTCCCTGGCCTATCAGGAGAGTCGAGAGAAGCAGAGAACCGAGGATGGTTTGGATAGAATATCGCAGTGACATTTTCACGCGTAGGTCCTTTCACAACTAACGATTATGCCTTCTTGGTGAGAGCTGCACGAATCCGCCGGCCCACGATTGCATCTTCGCCCGGCTGCAACATCCAAACTCCCACCACCAGAGTATTGGCGTCCGCTGGAATTCCCTGATTGGGCTTCTGGCCGGTATTTGGATTCAGTTCAATCGAAGGCTTCTCACTCCGCAAAGCGGCGACGATCTCCGCAGTGCTCACGCCCGTAACCGCCGGATCAAAACGTATGAGAAGATGCGGAACATGGTTCGCGATCTTCGGAACCACTGTCTCTATCTTGACCGACGGGATGTCCTTCACAGCATTCGCGATCAAATCGACTCGCTTCTGATAGTCACCTTGCATTGACTCTTCCGTGTGCGACAAGACCCAATCTACCGCCGCGACCATGCCGACGATCTGTTCCTTGGCCACTTTCATACCGCGGCCAATGCCCTCTTCCGGGTTATTGTTCTGATGCGCCAGGTCCGTGAGGATTTTGCTGCCCAGCAATAACCCTGCGTTCTGGGGACCGCGCATTCCCTTGCCTCCAGAGAATGCCACGAGATCGAAGCCCATCCCCGTGTACTTCCATAGATTTGAGATTGGCGGCATGTCCGCAGCGGCGTCTAGATGGCACGGAATTTGGTGGTCGTGTGCGACTTGCAGCCACACTTCGCGTCCGATCTCCGCGCTGCCTGCAATCCCATCTTCTTCTTCGGCAGCATTGAAGAAATTTGTCATAACCGCGTTGCCTGCTTCGCACGCCCGCTTGTAGTCGTCGAGCGTGACGACCTCAGTCACCCTTGCCCCACAAAGATAGATGGCGCGGTCATACCCGTAGCGGTGCGCCCGCTGTACGATCACTTGATTTTTCTTGCCCTCGATCGCCTGTGGCATATCCAAAACGCCGATGTTATTCGCATGCTGCATACAGGCAGCAGTGGCCAGGCTGATAGCTCCCGAAGCTCCCGAAGTCACTACCGCTCCCTCACACCTGAGCCGTTGCGCGATGTACTCACCAGCTTTTCGCTGCAACTCATGCAGACGAACCGGATGCAGCGCAGCCTTCTGAACCGCCGCTAAAACTTCCGGAGGCATGCAGGCGGCGGTTAATGTTGTGTAGGTCCCGGCAGCGTTAATAATTGTCGGCACACCCAGCTTCGCATAGTAGTCCTCTCCGTCCGCAGCCCCCCTCGCCGATGCCAGAGACTGAACGGAAGAAATCAAAGGCGCCACGCCCACGGCTGCCGCCAGCGAACTTGCCCAGCCAAAGAAGCGGCGACGGGAGAGAAAACCGGGTTGAAATTCACTCGATGCTGACATATAGTTCCCCATTTTTTAAGCGCGGCCGAGAATTAATCGATCCATGCGCCGGCTCACATCTCGCAAGTATGCCTCGTCGCCACCTTCGAGTTCAGCGATAGCGCTCCCGGAGTAACCAATCTCCGCCAACGCTTTGCGGACTTCGGCCCAGTCTGCGTCGCCCTCGCCAAGATTTACCCAGGCATATCCATCTTCCTTGCGTTTGAAATCCTTGACGTGAAGCTTCACGATGCTCTTGCCCAGCGTCCGGATCCAATCCTGCGGATAGCCGTAGAGGAGCACGTTTCCCACATCAAACCAGGCTTTGATCCAGGGGCTGTCAAATTCGCGAATGTATTTGTCCATTTCGATCGGACTCAACAAAAACCGGTTCCACACCTCTTCGATAGCAATCTGTATTTTAAGCTCGGCGGCGAGTGAAATCAGTTTGCGAATCTGCGCTTGCGATCGCGTCCAGGCATCGCGATAAGAAGTCTGGGGATTCACCACTCCAGGCACTAACAACACCGTGTCCGAACCCCAAAGCTTCGCGTTGTGTAGCGAAGTCCTCATTCCCGCAAGACTTTTCTCCACAACCGCCGGATCACTCGAAGACAACGGATACTGCCAGTGATCGATGTTCATGACCGAATCAATTTTCAGAATCGCCTGACTTGCAGCATTTCTAATTTCCTCGGCCTCATGGGCGTCAGGAGTCGTCGGCGCTTGCACCACTTCGAAACCCGTGTCCCGCGCCATCTTGAACCGATCAGCATGACTGAGCCCGCTGGGGAGCATGCTGTAGACCAGACCCTTCTTCATGGAAGGGACTGAAGCCGCGGAATTCGCAGATCCATCGCGCTCTGTCCCGGCAGTTAGTAACGTTCCTGCGCTGGCGATCCTAACGCTAGCCGCACACGCTCCCGCCGTAACCGAGGCCTTCAAGAACTGACGCCGTGAAGTGCTTCCCATACGCGGACCTCAGAATGAATTCGCCAAAAGCTATTTCAATTTATTGAGATCAATCTTGGGATCATAAACTTCCTTCGACTTTACGATTTCATCCCAGGTAACTTCGCGTTTTTTATAAGCTGCCTCCCGGGCGAGCATGCAGGAGATGGCCGATTCAGCACCCTTGTCAGCCTGATTATGAAAGTTCCCGCTGGTAATGCTCTCAATAAATGCCTTTTTCTTTTCCGTGTCGGCAAGTTCCAGGTTCGAAGTGAATTTGCCCGTCCCAGAGAACGCCTGCGGATCGTTCGGTTTTGGTTGGTTGTCCGTCCATTGCCAGGGTTCATCGCCCCATATGCCGAGTGGGCCATCGTAGGGAGACTGCGAAGTTCCTTTCGTGCCAATGAATCGCTCGGTAACGTCCCACCATCCCTTGGCGAATTGGGTGGAGGAAAAAGTCACGTCCACATCATCGGGATACTGGAAAACCACGTTATAGTTTCCGTAACAGTCGCCATCGCCCGCGGGACGCCCCTTTCGACCGCCACTCGCGGAAGCCTTCAGGGGGTGCGCCTGTAAGATCCAATTGCAGATATCAACGACATGAATATTTTGCTCCAGAATAATGTCGCCCGAAAGTGCGCGATCGTAGACCCAATTGCGCAAGCGAAGTTCGACCGGAGATGCGTTCGGCCATGGAGGGCGATTCAGATAGCCGCTCAGGTAGTGGGCTTCCCCGCAAACAATGGTGCCCAATGCTCCGTTATGAATGCGCTTGACCAGCTCTACAAATGGCGGACAATCTCGTATCTGGAATCCCACATCAAGGCTTAGCTTCCCATTCGCGCGCTTGCCGATTTCCATCACCTTGAAAGCGCCAGGAACATCCACTGCCACGGGCTTTTCGCAGTAAACGTGCTTCCCTGCCGTCACCACCGTCTCCAGATGATGCGGGTGATAATACGGCGGCGTGGCAATTACGATCGCGTCCACTTCTTTGGAAGCGGCGATTCGCTGACAGGCGTCCGGACCGACGAACAGTTGCGACGCATCCAGAGCCGCGTACCCTTTCGCCTGTTGGATTTTGTCGAAGTGCGCCCGGCCGGCGTCGAGCTGGTCTTGAAACATATCCGCCAGCGCGACCACACGCGCACCGCCGGTATCGACGAGATTCGATGCATCCTCAGTTCCGCGCCCTCCGCATCCCAGCAGGCCCACCCGCACAGCCGAGTTTGCTGCGCTACCAAATGCGAGTCCGGGCTTCATGAACATGACGCCCGCCCCGGTCGCGGCCAAACCCATAAACTTCCGCCGGTCAACGCCGGATGTTTTTTGATTTTCTTGTCCCGCCACTTTTCCTCCTCGGTTATGACCATCCAATCAAACTCTCCAAATATCTCTTGGCATCCAGCACGTCTTCGGCCTGTTGCGGGCCGGAGATTTCCCGTTCAATGGTCACCGCGCCGCGATAGTCCAGCTCTTTCAAACGTGCAATGATACGCGGAAAATCTACTTTGCCCTTGCCAATCGGTACTTCTTTCCCCAGATCCCTGGGATTGGTCGGCCACAATCCGTCCTTGGCATGTATGCCTTGAATGTAAGGAGCAAGAATTTCGATGGCATCCACCGGATTCGCCTTGCCATACAGAATCAGATTGGCGAGATCGAAATTGACCCCTTGATTGTCCATTCCTACGTCCAAGATGGTGCGCACAAGGGTGATCGGAGTTTCCTGCCCTGTCTCGTAGCGGAAATTCTGTCCATTCTTCTTGCAGTAACTGGTCACCTCACGAATGGCGGCAACAGTTTCCTTATAGACGAGGTCATCGGGATTTTCTGGAATAAACCCGCAATGCGTCTGCACCGCGCCGATGCCGCACTGTTTGGCCAGATCCGAGCCTTTTTTAATGTGCGCGATCCGCGCCGCTCGCGTCTCTCGTGGAACCAATCCAACGGTGAGCGGTCCCTGATAAAAATCCCACTCTTCCTTGCCCGGCCCTCCCACTACCAGCGCTGTCGGTTCAATTCCGTGCTTGTCCAGAGCCTGTCTCAGCCTGTCTGCGAGCCCGGGCTCGAACTCCTCGACGAATACCTGCGCTGTCGGGAAACCCAGTTTCTGGACTTTCTCCATCGCCGCATCTGGATCTTTTCCGATCCCGATGATGAGGCCTAGCCGCAATGGTTTCTTGCCTCGGTCCGCAGAGTTGAACTCAATTTGCCGCGGCAACGCAAACCTTGACGAAATTCCCAGCCCCGCAGCGCCCACCGACATCTGGATAAAACCTCGACGACTTTGCTTATACATGCAGACACCTTCACGCAGCTGATGATTGACCAGTCTCGCCTTTTACTCTTCCTTAATGAAAATATCTTTCCACCGGACCTTTACCCCGCCCCCGGTGTGGATCTGCAATCCGATAACGCCTTCTGAAAATCGTGGCGTGGAGTCGTTGAAGTCGACCACCATCGCTCCATTCAGATGCGTCACGATGTGATTGCCATGCACTGAGACTTCCAGATCATTCCACTCGCCGCGCTTGAGCGCCTTCTCGGCTTCGGGCGTGGGCATCGCCACCCATCCCCGGCCTCCGCTTTCATACAGGCCGCCAGTATGCTTGCCAGGCGTCGGATCCACTTCGACCTGCATGCCCTCGATATCGGGCCCATGCTCAGGGTCCAGGCCGGTAATTTTCGAACGCAAGAATAATCCTGAATTGCCATCAGCCTCGCCTTTGAACTTAAGCCGCAAATTGAAATCGCGATATGTTCTCTCAGTTGTCAGATATCCATACTTATCGGCAGTACTTTCTCCGACAATCGTGCCTTGCTCTACCACCCACTTCTCCTCTCCATTGGCCTTCCAGCCGACCAGGTCCTTGCCGTCGAACAGAGGGACCCATGCAGCTTTCTCCGGCGCTGCAGCCACGGCCTCAACCACCAGCAACAACAGGACCACAAAAGCAGTAACAATATTTCTCATTACACCCTCTCTCTGTCTTTGACAGTCATGTCGCCGGACAGAAAGGATTCTATTACGAAAGATGAAAATTAGAGATGTGCTCCCGGCTTCATCGGATTTGTAAATCTTTGATACTTGCACGGTCCATTTTCGTTTACAGTATGCGGGTTGATTTTTTGTGCGCGCGGAGTGTGGCATCTGTTGCCCGGCAACCGCGGAATTCGGATTTCATCAATGCCGAGGGGGAGCAGTGAAAAGTCAGCTTCAATCGCGCCGTAGGTTCCTCGGCCAGACCGCCGCCGCAGCCATCGGCTTCACCATCGTTCCGCGGCACGTGTTGGGCGGCACTGGTTTCGTCGCGCCCAGCGACAAAATTAATATCGCTTTCATCGGTGTCGGCGCCCAAGGTTTGCGTGTCATGCTGAACTTCCTGAAGCAACCGGATGTGCAGGGTGTCGCGGTCTGCGACGTGAACAAATCGGGCGCGAATTATCCCCAGTGGGACACACATGAGTTCTGTAATTCGGTGCGAAAGTTGCTCGGCGTCAATAGCGGATGGGATTGGCTCAGCCCAGACCAACCCATTCAGCTGAGCCACACTCTTTCCGCGACTAGTGGCGTGGCCGGCCGAGAACCCTGCCAGAAAATTGTGGACGGCTATTACGCCACTCAACAACGGTCTGGCCAGTATCACGGCTGTTCAGCCTACAACGACTTCCGCGAGTTATTGGAAAAACAGAAAGATTTCGATGCTGTCGTGGTGTGTACCACCGACAATCTGCATGCAACTGTGTCCGCTGCGGCAATGCGGAAAGGAAAACATGTTTTTTGTCAGAAACCTCTGACCCACACCATCTATGAAGCGCGGCGCATTGCAGAAATCGCCAAAGAAACCGGCGTCGCCACTCAGATCGCCGTCGGCAATCAGGCCTCCGAAGCTACTCGCCAGCTCTGCGAATGGATTTGGGACGGCGCCATTGGTTCGGTCCGTGAGGTCAAGAATTGGTCAAGCCGTCCGTTCTGGCCGCAAGGCATCGAACGTCCCAAAGAAACTGAGCCGGTGCCCGAAGGCTTGGATTGGAATCTTTGGCTGGGCCCGGCGCCGGAGCGGCCGTTCAACCATGCTTACCTGCCTTTTGTCTGGCGCGGTTGGAGCGACTTCGGATGTGGCGCTCTTGGCGACATGGGTTCTTACAGTTTCGACACAATTTTTCGCGTCTTGAAACTCGATGCGCCGTTGAGCGTGGAATCGAGTTCGAGTGACCGTTATGCAGAGACGTATCCGCTGGCGTCGATCATTCGCTACAGCTTCCCTGCCCGTGGTGACATGCCACCCGTGAAATTCACATGGTACGACGGCGGATTGAAGCCGGCGCGCCCGGACGAGCTCGAAGAAAACCGTCCGCTAAAGGGGGATGGCGAAGAAGAAGACGAAGGCATGCTTTTCATCGGAGACCGCGGCAAAATTCTTTGCACCTTCAACGGCGGCAATCCCAAACTGATTCCTCAAACCAAAATGGACAGCTACAAACAACCTCCGAAAACGCTGCCCAGATCCCCCGGCAACGAACGGGAATGGTTGGACGCTTGCAAGGGGAGCAAGATAAAGCCCGGCGGAAACTTCGAATTCGAAGGCATCGTCACCGAATCCCTGCTCCTCGGAAACGTCGCCTCTCGCATGGGGCAAAAATTACACTGGGACCGTTCCAAACTGGCCGTCGATTCTGATGTCGCGCAAAAGTACGTTTCGCCAGAGCGACGAAGCGGCTGGGAACTTTAACTAGGAGACACCATGTCTGCAATTTCACGAAGAACTTTCCTAAAGACAGCCGCAACCTGCACGGCCGCAGCGGGATTTTTTCCCGAGGTTGCATTCGAACTTCATGCCAATCCACTCGGCATGCCCATCGGATGTCAGACCTGGCCGGTCAGAGACATGATTGCCAAGGATTTCCCCAGCACCATCAAGCAACTCGCCGGCGCTGGATTTCAAACTATCGAGCTTTGCTCGCCAGTCGGCTACTCCGATTCGGGTTTCGCCGGCCTCGCCAAATACAAGGGAGCCGAGCTCCGTAAAATTCTGAGCGATGCCGGTCTCAGTTGCGTAAGCTCTCACTTCGGCATCACGGAACTCAGGGAGAATCAGGAGCGCGCGATTACGTGGGCCAAAGATGTCGGACTGACGCAAATGATGGTCCCCAGCCTCGACGGCCCCGAGAACCCGACGATGGATGACGTGAAGCGAGCTGCCGAGGAGTACAACAAAATGGGCGAGCAGTCGGCCAAAGCCGGTATCCAGCAAGGCCTTCACAATGAAAACTTCGAGCTGACGACAGTGGACGGCAAGCGGACTTATGACCTATTGTTGGGCCTGCTCGATCCGAAACTGGTGAAGTTTCAGTTCCAGGTCTCAACCATCAGCCAGCGGCTACGACGCTGCAGAATACTTCACGAAGTATCCCGGCCGCTTTATTTCGATGCACGTACAGGGATGGTCGACCGAAACCAAAAAGATCGCGCCCGTAGGACAGGACAATCTCGATTGGAAGAAAATCTTCACCGCGGCAAAAACCGGCGGCATCAAGAATTACTTCGTCGAAATGGACCTCGATATGATGAAAGCCAGCGTTCCATACCTGCACAAGCTCAAGGTCTGAGGAATTGAGAGATTATTTCGGCAGGTACAAACGCGCCAATTCCCGCCAGGTGATCAGCTTAATTTTCTGTTGAGCCAGAATCTCTCGAAATTGGTCGCTGGTAAAGAAATCGTAATCGCGCTGCCTCCAGGCTGAGCCCCAGGTGGCGCGCTCTTTGGTGGCCGCTCTCAGTTCTTCATCGTCGAAGCCGGGATGGATGACGAATTCGGTCACGCCCGGTTTTAGCTTCTTCAGCGCTGTGACGTAAAAGTCAGCCCACTTTTCCGCCGGAACTCCGGGGTCAATCGTGACCGTATGATCCAGCACGATGTCCTCCGGCCCAAGACTCTTCTCCAAATATGGGTAATCAGCGAACCAGTCTCGGTTGACGAAAATCGGCAATTTGTATTCGTGAGCTACTCGCAGCACAACATCAAATAGATCCTTGCCGCTCATGATCAGTCGATACTGGTGCGAATCGAGGTGGGTGGGACGAACTCCCATCGCCAACGCGCGTTCAATCTGGGCGCGTAGCTCGAGCTCCACCTCTCTGGGGTCGGCGTGCTCGTTGTGGTCCCAATCGTGGTGAAAGTATCCGTTGGCGTCGACCAGGCTTGCCACCCTGTCCACGGGCGCCACTGGGCCCCAGCGGTAATAAACTCGCTCGCTGGTCAAGGTAAGGTGCAACCCAAAATCGGCATCAGGATGGGATTTCGCGTAGTCGGCGATTTCAGGAAACCACGGACAGGGCACCATCATGCTCGCAGAATTAATCGTCCCACCCTCAAGCGCTTTGATGGCGGCGGCATTCACGGCGTGGGTTTCCCCCAGATCGTCTGCATGAACAATGATCAATTTTGTATCGGGAGGATATCCCAGGCGTTCTGCAAGATTTTGCGCGAATAATGCAACCGGAAAAGTGCATAGGAGCAAACCGATCAAGAACACACGCAAATGCGATGGAGGAATCATCGCCGATTAGTAAACCACAGCTGTCAGCTTAACGTAAACTTTTCCTTCTAATGAGATCGGACCGAAAATGTAATTTGAAAATGGCATACGGGAAGCGAGATTGTTAAGCTGCATAGTTAAGTTCTTCGGGAACCCGGTGGAGGGATGACATTGAAAATCATTATTTGCTTCTTAATATTTGCCGCCCAGTTGCACGCCCAAGACTTCGCCACTGTTGAACCGTCTCCGACCGGAAAACAACAAGTCATTTGGGATAAATTCACGGCCTCAATCAATGAAGTCGATCGAAACCTCGACGGCGTGTTGGGCATTGCGATTGAAGACCTGCAGACAGGTGAACGTCTCCTTCTACATCAGAACGAAGTGTTTCCGCAGGCAAGTTCCATTAAGATCGCTCTGCTGGCTGAACTCTATCATCAGGCGCAACTCTCCACTCCGGGCAAAGCGAAACTGACGGATCTGTATACGATGCAGGCCTCCGATCTGGTTCCGGACAGCGATATCATGCAAGGACTCACCCCTTCTGTCACCCGAGTAACCAACCGTGACCTCGCAACCATGGTCGTTGCCGTTAGTGACAACTCCGCGACGAATGTTCTGATCGACCGGGTCGGCATGGAGAGTGTGAATGCGCTGATGAAGGCCAATGGCCTCGAACACACGCGCCTGCAGAGAAAAATGATGGACCTGAAGGCCGCCAGCGAAGGCCGGGAAAACATCTCCACGCCACTGGAAATGATGACATTACTGGAAAGCATTTATAAAGAGAAATTCTTGAATCACGAGATGTCGCAAGATCTTTTGAGGCTTCTCAGCACCCACAAGGACAGCTGGATCCCTCGGGATTTACCTCCGGACCTGCGGGTTGCGAATAAACCTGGCGCTCTCGAAGGCGTCCGCAACGATTCGGGAATTGTATTCGTGCAAAACCGTCCATTCGTGATTTGCGTCATGACTACCTATTTAGGCAGTGAACGGGACGGCGAAGAAGCCATCAGCAAAATATCGCTGGCGGCCTACAAAATGTTCAGCCGTCTGGGTACTGCATCCGAGTACGGCCGCGTCATTTCCCAGGGGAACGGAAGCTCGCGATAGCGGCGGGCAGCGACTGAACAATTTGAGATTGATCAACGCGGCGATTGACGAGAGAATCGCGTCATTCCCGGCGCTGGCTCCGCTTTGCTATCGACCGTCAGTGCCCACACCAATGCTCCAACCCACCCGCTAAAGGTCCAACCCAAGAAAAGGTTAAACACGAAAATCGCCGTCGCATTCTGTTTGTTGCGTCCGACCCATGACGGAAAGAAGTAGAAGGCAAGTCCAAGTGCGGCTAGCACCATAGAAAGTAGAATGGCACCATTAATGCCTCCATCGAGAACGAGCAACCCAAGATAGTTACACATCATGAAGTCTCCTTCGGGGACTACCCGGTCGTTTTATGCCAAAATTATCGCACGATGCGGAAGCACAGTGGGTGGGGAAAAGGTCAAGTCAGGATGCCGGGCCGCGGTGAATTCTCGTAACGATTCGTCCCTGCGTTATTATTAGGTGCCCAGCAGCTTGGGACTCCCCGACAGAAGGATCAGAAGGAGAAATTCTATGGGACTTAACACTCGACGCAATTTTTTCAGCAAGCTGACGGCGATTACGGCCCTGGTAACCGGCGCGCCAAAACTTTTCGCTCAGCAACCTGGTTCCGCCGCCACTCCCATGGCCGGAGCTGGTGCTTCCCCGAATATGCCGGGAAGATCAGGCATCACGAACCATACGCACGAGGGGATTTTTTATTTTTCCGGGACCGGTTCGAATGACGGCTATCCCAAGGACGATCACGTCCTGGTGACCGATCCGTTTGAAAAACACGTGACGCGAACCATGGACGCGCTGAAGAAATCGGTGGAGCGCTGCGGGCTCGCACATGGACAGCATCATCCATCTCAGGTTTTTCCTCTGTCTGCCGCTCGCGGACGGCATTCCGATGCCGGCGGGCAAAGCGCGGTTCGACGCACACAAGGCGCAGTACGACGCGTTGAACAAAATTTACGGAACCTATTTCTCGCAGGGCAAAGCGCCGTCGCGCGCCTGCATGGCGGTCGAATGGATTCCCGGCGATTCGTTGATTGAAATCGTTGGAAGCGCGCTGGTCGTCGATCCGCCGACGCCGCCGCGGAAAAATTCGCGAACGAAGTTGCAAAGGATCTGACACATGAGTTTGAAATTTGGCTGGAGTCGCCGATCATTTCTGGCCGCGCTTGGGGCGGCCAGCGGCGGCCTGTTCGCCCCGGCGAAGTCGAGCGCCGCGGATGTTCGGCAAAAAGCATAAGGCGTCAGCGCCCTCGGTCGACGGCAGCCCGATCGTGCCGATCACCAGCGGCCTGGGCTCCACCGGCGACATTTACGCCGAACTCGGCGTAACGCCGCTGGTCAACATCAATGGCACGGTGACGGTCATCGGCGGATCGGTGATGAAGCCGGAAGTCATGGAGTTGATCCGGCGAGGCAACGAACATTTCGTCCTGATCGACGAGCTCGAGATCGCGGCTGGAAAATTCATCGCGAAGCTGTGCAAATCTCCCGCCGGATACACGGGATCTGGTGACCGGCGGCGCAGCAGCGGCCATGGTCGTCGGCTACGCCGGCATGATGACCGAAGATCTTGAGCCCCGCATGCGCAGACATTCCCGACGTCAGCAATTTCCCCAGGAACGAAGTCATCATCCAGAAGAGCCATCGCTATCCCTTCGACCACCAGATCCGCCAGACCGGCGCGAAGTTGATCGAAGTCGAAACGCGCGAAGAGATGATCGCCGCCATCAATCCAAAAACGGTGGCGATTCACTTCACCAATATTTTGTCCGACCAAGGGAAAGTCAGCGGTCCCGAGACCGTCGAAATCGCCAAAGCTCACAACCTCTATACTTTCAATGACGCAGCGGCCGACGTGCCGCCGAAGGAGCGGCTCTGGGAGTATCCGGCCATCGGCTTCGACATGGTGACGTTCAGCGGCGGCAAGGATATTCGCGGACCGCAGGCATCCGGCATTCTGATCGGCAAGGAAGATCTGATCCACTACGCGCTGCTCAATATGAGTCCGCAGGAAGATCGCATCGGCCGTTGCTGCAAAGTTGGCAAAGAAACGATTTTCGGTCTGCTGAAGGCGCTGGAGATTTTTGTCAATCAGGACTATCGACGCGATCTTGAGAATTTACGACGAGCGCGCACAGGTCATTACCGATGCGTGCAGAAATTCGGAGTGACTGCGCTGCCGCGCGAATTCAATCCTCAGGCTCTCGGCAATGTGACGCCGCGCTACAGCTGGCAGATCGATCCGGCCAAGCTTCAAGATCACCGGGACTGAAGTCATGCAGAAGCTGGCCGACACTCGGCCGATCGGAATCGGCAGCATGGGCGCCGGCGCAGAGCGGAATGCGCGGACGCGATCCGAACGCTCCCGCCAACGTCAACATCATGGCGGCCATCACGGCACACCCCAGAGACCCGAACAATTTCGGTTTTGCCGTCTGGCAGACTCAAAGACGGCGAAGACAAAATGATCGCCGACCGCCTGGTCGAAATCTTCTCCGCAGCTCGAGGCTCCAATTAGTTTGCCGCAGCCAGCATCGGGCTTCTTCGCAGAATTCCTGGTTATGTCTCCTTCGTGTGAGGCAGAACAATTGCCTCACCGAAGTTTTCCGGGGGATCTGAACGGAGAAGATAGCGGCTTGAGTGACACCTTTGCCGGGGCTGATTTGCGAGGGTAGGATTTGCAGAACCTAAGCAAAAGAAATCATAGAGACTTTTCGATGAAAAACTCGGTCTCCCACCATTTATGACACGAGACTGCTTGCGCGGCTGGCGTCGTCCGGTCGTCGGTCTTTCACCAACCGTGCCGTTTCGTCTCTTTTTCGTCAGGTGCGCTAGCGTCGGCGAGTGAGGTCCTTTGCTGAGGCCTCGGATCCAGGTGGTTCACGGAACGGTTCCACAGGAATGCGCTCGTAACGCACTTCCAGCACATCCAGGTATTCTGTGCCGCCCGGCAATTGAAGGACTACGCTGTCACCCGCTGCCGACTTCATCAACGCGCGCCCCAGCGGTGAAACCCAACTGATGTGGTTGCGGTCGAGATCGATTTCGTCGGTGCCCACGATGCTCACCACTCGCGCCACTCCAGCGGCATTGGCATAGCGCACGGTCGCTCCGAAGAATGCTCTCGTCGCCGCCTGCCCCGATCTCCGAGCTTCCGGGTCCACCACTTCCGCGGCTTCGATTCGCTTGGTGAGAAAGCGAATCCGCCCATCGATCTGCCGCAGCCGCCGCTTGCCGTACTGATAGTCGGCGTTTTCACTGCGATCGCCGTTGCTGGCAGCCCACGCCACCACCTCCGTCACGGCCGGACGTTCCCTGGTGAGCAGAAACCGGTGCTCATCTTTCAGGCGCTGCAGCCCGCTCGGCGTGATGTAGTTCTTGACTAGCGGCCCGGGCTCGTCCGGTTGTGGTTCTCTCGTAAACCCTTTTCGCATCTCGTTGTCTTTCCAGGGCGAATCCAGTGCATGCTGCCAACGAACGCCGATAAAAAATACCGAGGTAATCCGCGTTTATGGAGTTCATCTGCGGAGCGGTAGTGGTGCAGTTTAATATGCACGGTTCGTGTCAGGGCAGAGGCTTTAGCCTTGCCATTTTCCTGTGTAAGTCGCTTAACGCGCCCATCGGCGCAACAGCCTATCGCTTGTAGGTTCTGTATGGTTGCGCCTTGCGGGCGCGCAATTTCCTTTCGATTGAGGCGGCACGGCCAAAGGCCATGCCCCGACACGAACCTTGTTTCTTCAAACTGCACCACTCTCTACGGCCCAAATTGATTTTTTCACATCTTACGGTTCCTCACCGATCCTATCCGTTATCCCGGACAAGTAAAGAAGGATTGCCTACCATCCGACTCGAAAAGCCTTTTCATGCAATATCGACCCAAGAATCGCCTGGCTATCTCGCACGGTGTTCCTGGCTGACGTGGCGAGCATGCGTACTGGGGAGTTCAATGCGGAAGCAGACAATCAGTTTTCTGGCTGTGGCGTTCTTGCAGGTTGTCTTACCCGGCGCAATCTGTCAGGCACAAGCGGAGGCGAAGAAGTCTCCCTATCCGGCTATGGCTTCGGTCGATCAATATTTGATTTCGGACAAGGATTCTGAAATCGCGCTGGCACGCAGTGCTGCGCCAAAATCCATTTGGACGCGGCCGAAGTGATGGTCTCTCGGACGGAAGGGATTCACGACCGCAGTAAAGGGACGAATGGCTTTCTCTGCCTGGTGGAGCGAGCATGGGGCGCCGCCACCGACGAGCCTGAATTCTGGAATCCCAAGATTCGCTCCCCATTTGCTTTAATGCGGCGGGCAAGAACTTTGCGCCCATCTTCCTGATGAGGACAAACTGGTGCTGGCAGGAGAATCGAAAACGGAGATTGTCGCGGCGACCGCTTCGGAGCTGGATAAGAAGGAATTGCCCGCGCTTGAGCCCGCAGCGATGTGTTACATGCTCTCGAAGCAGCAGTACTTAAACGATCAGGGCATGAGCTGGCACCCGCATCTGATGTTTATTGTTCCGGGCGACGCGGCGAAAAGCTGGGGAGCCAACCAGCCCGGTTCGCCGATTATGGCCGCGAATGACCCTGAGGAGCGGGCGACCATCTTCATGGTCTGGGTTGGCAACTGGTCGGATGGGTCGTCTGCTCCAGCGACGGAGCACTGACGCCGCACTGCCAATTATTCAGTTCGTTCACGCTACTCCCGCTGTGACCGGCTCTCGTTTCGCCGGCAGAAGTACTAACAGGACCACTCCGATCGCAAGGAATATGATCACATCAGCAAAGTTCCTGTGGACACCGTGAATCCGCGCTTCCACGGTTTGAATAGCCATCACCGTGCCGTGGGAAATGTTCCACCAGGCTACTAGAGCAATCATCGAGCGATGCTCAGATGGTCTCCTTGCGGCCATGATCAGAAAAACTCCGACCGGAATAAAAAAGCTCAGAAACATCGGGTCGGTCTCGTTCTTCTGCACCAAAAGCCAGGCGGAATGCCGCAGATCCATATATAGAAAATAAATTAGGGCCAGATTAACCAGCCCCACGATCACCATGACGATCCGTAGCAGCCGTTCTCTTTTCACATTGACCTCATTTGAGCGAATCTTGTTGGGAGCGCAGCAGCGGCTCTAGTGAGATGGCGATTCTGTCGCCAACTAACAGCTTCAGGTTTGCCGACTAATCCGAAGTTGGCTCGCGTTGCACCACCACCAAAAACACCACACCGACGACGGTAAACATTCGGAATGCCTCTTCCTGCCCATTCCACATTTTCGACTGCCACATTAGAAACCATTCGCCCCCGACATCGAGGAATGCCACCAACCACATCAGCAGGCTCGTCGTCAGCGCAATCATGGCGCCGTTCCGCGCAGCAGCGAATTGCGCCCTGTCGGCACGATACGATTTCAGCAACCGCACCCCAGCCCACCAGCACAGAACCATAGTGACTGATTCCCAGGCGATGACGCCGATGTAAAAAACCGTATGCACCAGCGGCGAACTTACGGCGCGCCACATGAGGTGGTTTGCAGGAAAGGTTGAGTCCATCATCAGGACGTGGCGGACAAACTCATAGTTGGAGCCGTAATCCGTGATGTTGTTGAGGACCAGAATCGTGTAGAAAAGTGCGATTGCAAAAACCAGAACCGCTTTAGAGATGCGAAGCGCCATGACATCGTTCACAGGTTGTAGCACGCGGGAATTATATCTCTAGGTGGCTTACCGCGAACTTTCCTGGGGTGAGCACATGTTCTGATTAAGGTTAAACCTTCAATAATCCAGCGTGCCGCACTGGCCGGCATTTTTCGAAAAACTGGGAACGTCCCATCTGTCCCAGGATTTCCCCAGGTTAAGAAAATGCCCAGGCTGTATGATTTCGGCATGGCCGCTATCGAGATGAACGCATGAATGTAAATCGGCGGAGTTTTCTGGTGCAGGCTGGCGCGGCGTCCTTCAGCACAGGGATTCTGGCCACACCCGCGTTGGCTGCGGATGGCGTGAGCGCAATGGATCGCGAGCGGATGCGATCGGTGGCTGCCTTCACGGCGGAGACGCTGAGCACGGACCATCCGATGGCGTTCGGCGCAGACATTGTGAGCACGGCTACCGGTGAGCGGCTGATGCGCGCAGTGAATCGCGTGGGTCCCGACCACGATCCCAGCGCGCATGCCGAAACCCTGACCATTCGACTCGCTTGCGCCAAGCTGGGCTCGGGATCCCTCAAGGGCTACACCCTGTATACGACCTGCGAGCCGTGTGCGATGTGCATGGCCTGCGCTCTCTGGTCGGGCCTGGACCGGCTGGTCTTCGGCGCCACGATTGCCGATGCGGGCCGGTTCGTTTCACAGATTAGTATCCCGGCGAAAGAGGTAGCCCGGCGGACCGACCTGCAATGTGTGGTGGCTGGGCCGGTCGAGCGCGAGGTTTGCGTGAAACTCTTTACCGATCCGCGCATGCAAAAGACGTTTGCAATGTGGAAGAAGCATTGAGCGACCGCTGGGGCGTAAAGTCAAGTGTTTCGTAATCCTGATGACGGTCGCTTCTGCAAAGATTGAGGAAATCGGTTCGGACAAAAAAATGGAGGCAGTTTCCGTGTCCCCGAATTATCCGCGCTCTCGAAATGATGGCAAGTCACGGCGTCGTCTGTGGCCGCTCGTTTCTTTATTGCTGTTCTGCATTGTCTTTTTCGGCTATCGTGCGGCAATTGAGCGCGATTCGGCGCGCAGACAACAAACGAGCTTCGGGACCATCGTTCAGTGCGAGCAGCGCGGTCGTGGAAACGAGAACTACTGTCACTACACGTTCCCAGTTGGCGATGAACAATACGCGGGTGTCAGTGAAGCAGAGCAAGGATTTGGATTCGGCCAGACGGCGATGGTTTATTACGACAGTCAAAACCCCCGAATTAGCGCTCTTGAGGACTTCTCTGAACGGAGTCGCAAGAGTATGCGTTTCGTCTACTTTCTCCTGTTAACGCTTACCGCTACCGTCGCGTTCATCCTTTGGGACAGGGCACCCCGCCGGCTCTAGCCACCGAAAGTCCCAACAAGTCGGTTTGTGTAATCGATTGTGGAACTCGGGGCTAACGGGCAAACCTTAATTAACCCAAAGTGCCAGCATTGGCCGGCAATTTTCTTCCCGGGCTACACTGGAAGCGGCACAACCTCTCAGGCATGAGCGGAAACCATCGGAGCGATTCCGGGGGCCTAAAGTTGATAGGAGATCGATATGCGCAAACTTAAAATCATGCTGATCGTGGGGATGGTCAATCTGGCCCTAATTTATTTTCTATATATGGATCTGCGGCATTCCGCCTGGCTTTTGGTGCAGAAGAACGAGACCGACCCGATGTTTCTGAGCTTTTTCATTCCGGTCGGGGTTTTTCTGCTCATGGCTGCAGGGAGACCATCTGAGCATCGCTCGATGATTGCTCTAGTAGCCTGGTGGAACATTTCCCATGGCACGGTGATGGCAATTCAAACCGTGGAAGCGTGGAATCACGGCGTCCTCAGGAACTTTGCCGATGTGATCATATTCCTTGCGATCGGAGTGGTCCTGTTAGCAGCTTCTGCCAGCAAAGCGAGAGGCAGTCGCGCCGAAAGTCTTTGCTTAACCCGGCAAACCTAGCAACCTGATGAGGGTTCCTCCCATAATCCGATTCCGTGTGGGCTCCGGAACCTCACACGCATCGAACAGCGCGTGATACTGCTTTACAACGTTCTCGATGCCTTCCAAACCGGTGTCCGATCCGAACACAAGCTTCGCGAAAGCGCTCGGATCGTTGTCCGGAGTTTTCACTTCAGAATCGCCTTCGCCGGTCCACCAGAAAATCTCCCGGAACGTCGCCAACCGCCGCTGCATCTTCGTCAGACTCGAGCCGCTCAGGTCAAAGAACACGTTCGAATTCCAGCGCGCGATCTCGGCCGCCCATTGATATTCCGGATTGCCGCAATGGGCTCCAAGCACGGTGATCTTCGGGAATCGACGCGCGATCTCCTCCAGATGAATCGGCCGCATCCGCCCGGACGCCACATCTTCGGGTTCGTCAAATTGTTTCCGCAATACTATGCCGGTATGAAACAGCACTACCCACCCGTACTCGTTGGCTCGTTCGTAAACCGGGAAATAACTCGGATCGATGTATGGTTTCTTAACGAACTCAAGTTCGCCAAGCCCACGGAATCCCATGCCGTGAAATTCTTCAACTTGGTGGACCACATCTGGAGCGTCCAAATCCACATACCCAAACGGAACGATCCTGGTGGGATGCTGTTTTGCCGCTTCGGCGACGACTTTTCGATTCTCAAAAGGAGTCAACATCAGCGCGGTCAGGTTCAGCCGCTCCGACACCTTGAGGAAGTCTTCAATGTAATTCGGATTTTTCGCATCGAAGTGCACATGCATGTCGACGATGCGCCCTTCGCCACTGGAAGCGGATACGTCGTCCGATGAACTGTTGTTCAGCGAGGACGCGTCCTCCCCAAAGCCGCGTGCACTGGATAGCAGAGTGGTCGCGCCAGCCGCACCCAGGAATTTTCGACGTGAGAATTGGTTAAACATTTTGTTCGTCATAGTGTGGCTCCGTTATTGCACCCGCAAGAAATTTAACAGATCGGCTTAAGGACCACTTTGCGGTTTAGGCTTCAATCTCCAAAATGTCGGCAACTGCGGCCACGGAAAAGCGCATCGAAATTGCCGGAGGAAAACACCGTGCCATTTAAGAGCGAAGCGCAGCGTCGTTATTTTGAGGCCAACAAGTCAAAACTGAAAAAGCAGGGTGTCGACGTGAAGGAGTGGGAAGAATCGAGTAAGGGGCTGAAACTCCCGGAGCGGGCGCCCAAAACGAAAAGTAAAAAGCAGTGATTCGCAACTCGAGAGCTTGTGCAGATGCCATGGCTTACACTCAAACAAATGCTCAACCGGGGCTATGCCTACACCTCCATAATCAGCAGCAAACATCATGGACGAACCCTACTCTCCCACTTGGCAAGCCTTTACCCACACTCGACCGCACAAGCATGGCAACAAAATCTGAACAACCGCGAAGTCACCGTGGACGGCGTCACGGCCACCCGAAGCGAATCGCTCACTTTAGGACAAACCCTGATCTGGAACCGCCCGCCCTGGATTGAACCAGACACTCCCCAGCACTTCGAAGTCCTCTTTGATGACCCGCATCTCTTGGCCGTCAACAAACCCGGCGGACTGCCCACTCTCCCCGGCGGCGGCTTCATGGAAAACACTCTCCTGCGCTTGGTGCAAAAGCAAAGCCCGAACGCAAACCCTGTCCACCGCTTGGGACGAGCCACTACTGGCATCGTCCTCTTCGCCAAGACAGCGCAGGCGGCCGCTAAACTAACCGCAAACTGGAACACGCCGAGAATTCAAAAAATCTACCGGGCGCTTGCCCAAGGCATCGCCCAGCAAGACGCCTACGAAATTCTTACGCCCATTGGACTCGTACCGCACCCGCTCGTCGGTTCCGTGTGGGCCGCCAACCAAAGTGGCAAACCGTCAAAGTCGTTGGCGAAGGTGATCTCGCGCACTGACAGCACCACAACATTTGAGGTAAGCCTGAATTCGGGACGCCCTCATCAAATCAGAATCCATCTGGCATCCATCGGCCATCCCCTGGTAGGCGATCCTCTGTACGGCCCCACCGGCCAGCCTCTCGAAAATCTTCCCGGCCTCCCCGGCGACGGAGGATATTTCCTGCACGCCCAATTTCTGAATTTCCCCCACCCCATCACCGGAGAACAAATCAATCTCGAGGCAGCTTTGCCGGACGGATTCTCATTGCATCAGTAGGTTCACGGGGAGATTCAAATCAGGAAATTCGGGAACAGAGGAAGTGACCCAATTCGCACACCTACCAGATGCGGCCCGCGACATCTATAAAGATTGGGGAAATCTGCTCATACAAAAAATATGGGGCAGTTCCGACTGTCCCCGAATTATCCGGCAAGCAAATCGCGAGAAAAGGCGGTAATGGTGCAGTTTGAAATGAGACTCGTGTCAGGGCACGGCTTCAGCCGGGCCGAAACAAAGTCAATAGGGACGGGCTTTAGCCTCTGAGAACTCGGCGTATTCGAGAAGCTGCGCTAAGCGCGTGATCGAATCTGCGAGTTTGTCGGCACGCCTGAAGGCGATGCCCTGACACGGATCTTTTTCAACCTGCATCACTACCGAAAATACGCCAAAAGGTGCGCCTGCGGATCAAACCATCTTCCGCGGAGTAGAAACCTTAGGAGCTTTTCCACTGGAGCGTCCAGATCCCCGGGGACCAGCATCCCTACCACTCTGTTTGCCATGGAAGGTAGAGCCGGACGCCTGGGCCACTTCGGTGGCAGGTTTCTCTTTAAACGCTTCACATCGCCCGCACTTGCAAGCCCCGAAAACTCCAGGGACTGAGCGGTCATGATCATTCTGCGAACACTGACAAGCAAAGCAACTCTTAGCCATAAAAGAATTTTAGTGGCAGAGACGTTGCTCCGCAATGTCTAGCTGAACGAAGCACCTCCAGATGAACAGCGCCTCTCGTGTTCTTGATCTTAGGAAAATCAATGCAATGCAAGGCGTGGGCCACCTGTGATCTTTCAAGAAAGGTACAATTCGAGCGAATCGGTGCTGAAAAAGGAGACTCCCAGTTGATGCAAAATAACAGCGCTATCGTCCGACGCTTCATCGAAGAAACCATCAATCAGGGTCAGATCGACTCCGCGGTGCAGTTCGCCTGGGAGGATGTCGTAGAGCAGGTTCCGTTTCCCGGCCAAGGCCCAGGCTTGGAAGGTTTGAAAGATGTTCTGCGCGGCATGAGGGCTGGATTTCCCGACTTGCACTTTTCGGTCGAAGAGCAGATTGCCGACGGCGACAAGGTGGTGACCCGCTTCGAGTGGACCGGTACGCACCGAGGGGAGTTTCTTGGCGTGCCCGCTACGGGACGTTCCGTGAAGATTTGGGGCATGGTCATCGACCGTCTTCAGAGCGGCAGAATCAAAGACACGCGGATCATCATGGATACACTCGGACTGATGATGCAGCTCGGCGTCTTCCCCCCGCCAAAAGCTTGACTCCAGTAAAAACCGGGGACAGACGGAACGCTTCCCAGTTTCCAGGCGAATGAAAATTGGTGAACGTCTCCGTCTGTCCCCGGTTTTGCCCCGACTTCTTATTTCTTCGCCGGCGCCAGCCCCGCAATAACCGCCGCAACTTTATCGAGTATCTGGTTCCAGCCCTCCAATTGACCGCTATTTTTCGCGCTCTCCATGGGTTCATTTCCAATGTGAGTGAGTTTCGTCTTGCCGTTTCCGAGATCCTCAAAAATGGTCACGTCGTACGCACCATCGATGGCCTCGTGTTCTATTCCTAATTCCGCAGGCTCAACCTTGTTTCCCTTCGAGTCGGAAAAGTACATCGAGGAAACGATCTTTTCTAGGGGAACAATCTCGTGGTATTCAACCGCATTCCAGAACTCCTGCCCATCCGGCGTCTTCATGCAAAGGAGAGATTTTCCCCCAACGCGAAAATCCATCTGGCAAACGGGCGCAGTAAAGCCCTTCGGCCCCCACCACTGCTTCACGTACTTCGGGTCTGTCCACGCCTTCCAAACCAGTTCGCGTGGGGCATCAAAAACTCTTGTGATAACCATTCGTTCAATCTCGTTAACCGTCTTTTCTGCCATCTCTGGCCTCCTCTTTCTTCATTTGATTTACAACTGCATCCAGTTTGTCGAAGCTCTCTTCCCAGAATCGGCGATAACTAACCGCCCAGTCGCTCACCGTCTTGATCGCCGCCGGCCTAAGCGTGCACACGCTCTCTCGTCCACGCTTCGTCTTGATCACAATCCGCGCCCGCACCAGGTAGGCAATATGTTTTGAAATCATCTGCTGCGAAAGTGCAAACGGCTCCGTCAATCCATGCACAGAGGCAGGCCCATGGGAGAGTCGTTCGATCATTGCCCGCCGGGTGGGATCAGACAAAGCCGCAAATGTCGTGCCTAATTTATCCACAACCATATGGTAGTGGATAATCCGCCAATGTCAAGTGTGAATTTTGCGATTCCTGGATCGGTTCATTGATCCCCGGTCGTTCTCCCAATGGAAACTTCGGGGACAGACGGAACGTTCCCTTGCCTCCAAAACGACCTGCTTGACATCCCAATCCGCTGGTTTACGATTGGATCAGGAAACAAGACCCCATGAGCGATCTTCGAAGCCAACTAGTGAATCTCTCCGCCGCGGAAAAAGTGGACCTACTGGACGCGGTATGGGAGAGCCTTGAAGCCGACTCGCAGTCGTTGACCGAAACGCAGAGGGCCGAATTGGACTCCCGCTTGGCCCGGCATGAAAAGAATCCTTCCGATGTCATTCCCTGGAAAAAAGTCCGGGCAGGCCTATTCCATAAGCCATGACACTTCCGGAGGTCTGGCTGCCTGAAGCCGATGCCGACCTGAAAGAAGCACGTGTCTGGTACGACAACGTGCGGCCCGAACTGGGCGAGCGCTTTGCGTATGCGGTAGAAGATGCCGTTGCGACAATTTCCGAAGGCCCGCTGCAATTTCCGGTTGTTCATCGCGAACTGCGCCGCGCCGGGGTGAGGCGCTTTCCTTTTGGCATCTTCTTTGAGGTACAGGAATCCAGACTTGTTGTGATGGCTTGCTTGCATGGCAGGCGTGATCCTCAGCGGTGGAAAATACGTGGTTGATCCGCGGGGAATACAATCCCCTGCTTTCCAACTACTTGCCGGGCGGCCCATGCTCTGATTTTTTCGCCTCACTCTAAACTAACGGGCAAATCGTCAATGATCCAAAGCCAGCGTTAAAAGAACCGGCTACAGAGGGAGCCCTTCCCTGTTTTGAGGCGAATGGAAATTGTTGAACCTCCGTCAGTCCCCGGATTTTGGTAGTGGTGCAGTTTGAAAAGATCCGTGTCTGGGCATCGCCTTCAGGCATGCCATCAAACTTGGAGATTCGACCACGCGCGTAGCGCATCTTTTTGATACGCCGCGCGCTCACGAGCTAACCCAGTTTTTCTCCCAATATCCAGATCTCCTGATAACGCTCTCCGTCCTAAACCGTCCAAGATAGTTCGCCCACATGTTCGCTCTCAGCGGAAAGAAGGAGTTACATCATGGGAAATATTAGCCGTCGCGATTTTCTGGCTATGGCCGCGGTGCTTGGTGCGGAAGCGGCTTGGGGCCGCTCATTCTCGACTCCTTCGAAGATTTCCTGGCGCGAGAGTCGCGACCTTTTCCCAGAAGGTGTAGCCTCCGGCGATCCTGACAGTAACAGCGTACTGCTGTGGACCCGCCGCGCCCCGCAGCCTAAACCGGCCCAGGAATTGACCGTCGAAGTGGCGCTCGACCAGACGTTCCAGCAAGTGATCGCAACTCAGAAAGTGTCGATTTCGGCCGAGTCAGATTGGACCTGTCGGGTGCTGGTCGGAGGACTGAAGCCGGCCCAGGTCTATTGGTATCGCTTTACCGATCCTGAGGGTTCCGGCAGCCGCCTCGGCCGCACCATCACCGCGCCTGCCGATGATGATTCTCGGCCGGTACACTTCGCGTTCGTCAGTTGTCAGAACGCAAACCTCGGAGCACAGAACGCGTACCGAAGAATGATCTTCGAGGATGAGCACGCTTCTGAGCCGGAGCGGCTCAGCTTTGTTCTGCACCTGGGCGACTTCATCTACGAGCTGGTCTGGTATCCCGAGGACCGCGCCACTTATTACGACCGCAAGGTGAAGGAACTCGTTCGTTATCCTCAAGGAGAGAAAATTGACGACTTCCACATCCCGGTCAACGTGGATGACTACCGTGCCGTGTATCGCGCCTACTTGCATGATCCCGACTTGCAGGACGCTCGTGCCCGCTTTCCATTTATTCCCATGTGGGACAACCATGAGTACAGCTGGCAAGGATGGCAAGCCTTGCAAGTGTTCGACGGCAAAACGCGCCCCGCGCAGACGCGCAAGGTCGCAGCCATGCAGGCATTTTTTGAGTATCAGCCCGCGCGTATGGTGAAGAGCGGTGGTCCCTCGTTAGAAAAGTTCAACCCGCCTAAGATTAAGGATGCCCCGGTCACTGTTTTCGATGAGCATGGACTCGGGCAGGAGGCCAACAATCTTGCAGCGATCAATAGTCTGAAGGGATACCGCTCGCTCCGCTGGGGCCGGAACGTGGAGCTCATCATCACCGACGAGCGAAGCTACCGATCGGAGGACCCGGGAACCAAGTTCGCTGACGCAGATTTCTTTAATAAGGACTATGCGGAGTTCCTGCCCGAGGAGGTGTTTGAGATACTCGATGGCGGCCGGGATTACAACGGAGGCAAACCTCCCGAGACTATCCGTTTCGGGGACAAGCAAGTTCCGAACCTGCGTAAGGCGGATCCCGCGCAAACCATCCTCGGGGCCGAGCAAAAAGCGTGGTTTCTGGAACGACTGCGGAATTCGAAAGCTCCTTGGAAGATCTGGGGAAGCACCACTGCGACGCTGGACATGCGCGCCGACCCGCTGAACATTCCCCCAGGGATGGTTGCAAGCGCCTGGCCCGGTGCTGGGTATGCCAACTTAGCCGGCGGCGACGTGAGCCTTGCCTATATCGAGCGCGGTGAAATTTACGATTTCATTCAACAGCATGCGATTACGGGATTTGCCACAGTGGCGGGCGACCGGCATAGCTTCTGGGCTGGCTTATCGGCGAAGTCTCTGCCGCCGAAGTCCTATGACCCCGTAGGTGTGGCATTCGTGGTTGGATCCATCTCCGCGCCCGGAACCGTGGAGGCAATGGAACATCACATAAAGAAAGACGATCCGCTGCGGGCTCTGTTTCTCGGGCAAGGTCCTGGTGACAACCTTCCGCAACCCACCATTAATATGCTGGTGCGTCACGGTGTCCGGTCATGCCTGGAATATGCGAAGAGTGGTGACGTGCAAAAGTCACGCCAGCTTTCCAACCGGGATTTGTCACCGCACCTGTCGTTCGTTGATATGGGCGGCCATGGGTATTCGGTAGTGCACGCAGCAGCCGACCGGCTAGAGACGGACTTCATCTGCCTGCCGCGTCCCATCGTTCGCCAGGACCAGCCGGATGGCGGCCCCATTCTCTATCGGGTTCGACACACTGCAAAGCTCTGGCGCAAGACACGAACGCCCAAATCTTGAGCAAAAGGTGATAGAAGGCAATCCGGCGTTTTCGATTTAGGGATCGGCTAACAGGAAAATCGCTTCCACGTCGCAGGGATTCGGGGTGTGTTCAACCAGCGGCATCTTTTAAGAGATCTTCGATTTTCTTATCCAGATTCCGTGCGACCTTTAGCGCGTCATCATTCCCGTAAGGCGCTAAGAAGCTCGCCATCCTGTCATAGGACAGATGGACTCCATCAGTGCGCTCATCTACTAGCACGGTGACCGGCGCGTAAGAACCCGCATCCGGGACATGTTTGACCATTTCCTTCATGATGAGGGGATTGCCCAGGATGAAACGAATCATCTTCGGAGTCTCGCGGCCCGTTTCTTTGCGCAGAATCGCGCCGTGATCCAACTCCATAAACAGCATCAGCCCAGCTTTGCTCAAGCCTTTCTCTACTGCGCTCTTGAGCTCGGCAAAAGAGCGCGCTTCGTGAGTTGATCTTCCAAATTCAGCCATATCCGGATGACCGATGCCGGCGTTCACACCCGCTATTACTTCATCAAATGGCTTGGAGGTCGTCAGACTGAACCGCTCTATCTCGATTGTCTTTATCATCTCGAATCTCCTCGCAGGCCTGACGGGACGACGTTCATCCGGGCCTCCGCCGGTTTTGTTTGGATCGGCGGAGGCACCGGCGCACTTCAAGCGACTGCCGTGGCTGGCGCGGAGGCAGCAGCCTCTTCGATGAGCCTGGCTGCTTCTTTCGGATGAGACATGTAGGCCACGTGGCTCGACTTCACTTCGACCGTCTTGGCCTTGGCGCGCTTCGCCATCATGCGCTCCTGTTCCGGATTGATGGATCGGTCTTCGGTCGCCACCATGTACCAGGTGGGCTTGTGCTTCCAGGCTGGATTCTTAACCTGATGGGTGAACGCTTCAGTAGAAATCGGCACCTGTGCTATAGCCATGAACTCTGCCTCATCCCGTGGGATGTCCGCTGCGAAGTCGGCCACGAAATGCGCCTGTTCTATCCACCAGTTGCCATTGCTGTCCGGCTTGAACGCTTTGGGAGGCTTGCGGTAACCCTTGCTCGATCGACGCGCAGCTTTCACCTTCATCGAGCGCAAAGGCAGCGATGTAAACGAGTGCCGCAACGTTTGGATGATTGCCAGCCTCGGTGATAACAGATCCACCGTAGCTGTGTCCGACCAGGACGACCGGGCCCTCCATAGCGTCGATTGCAGCTTTCGTGTACTTTTGGTCGTCGGCGTAAGAAGTCTCGGGGTGCTGCACCACTGACACCTCGTAGCCGTCATTCTTGAGGATATCGGCAACCCTCTTCCAGCCGGAACCATCCGCGAAAGCTCCATGCACCAGAACTACATTCTTAATATGTTGAGTCACGATTATTCTCCTTTGGGTAATGATTCAATCGGATCAAATTGATTTTTGATGTCGAACGTCTTCGCGCCAACGGCTCTTTTCCTGCACGCGCGACGTACATTTAAATTTCAGCGTTAAGACTTACGGCTGCTAGTTGGCGTGTGCGGAGGTGGCAGCCTCTTCGATAAGCTTGGCTGCTTCCTTTGGGTGAGACATGTAGGCCACGTGGCTGGAATTCACTTCGACCGTCTTGGCATTGGCGCGCTTGGCCATCATGCGCTCCTGTATCGGATTGATTGACCGATCGGAGCCGGCCACCATGTACGAGGTTGGCTTGGTTTTCCAGGCAGGATTCGTGACCTTGTGGGTGAACGCATCGGTAGAAATGGGTACCTGCGCTATAGCCATAAATGCGGCCTGTTCCGCTGGAATGTCCGCCGCAAAGTCAGCCGCGAAATGATCTTGTTCAATCCACCAGTTGCCATTGCTATCCGGCTTGAATGCCTTGGAGGCTTGCGGCACCGCCGTTTCGATTGACGCGCAACTTTCACCTTCGTCGAGCGCAAACGCCGCGATGTAGACGAGTGCGGCAACGTTTGGATCGTTGCCAGCCTCCGTGATGACGGACCCGCCGTAGCTATGGCCGACCAGGACGACCGGTCCGCCCATGGCGTCGATTGCGGCTTTAGTATACTTTTGGTCGTCGGCATAGGAAGTCTCTGGTTCCTGCGGTACCGACACCTTGTACCCATCCTTCTCAAGGATCTTGGCGACGGCGTCCCAGCCGGAGCCATCTGCGAATGCGCCGTGCACAAGCACAACGTTTTTAATGCCGGCTGGCGCCGCCGCCGCAACTCCAGCCGTCTTGCCCAGCAGCAGAGTTACGCCCAAGAACACAGCAAGAAGCGTTACAGCCCAGTAAGTCCTCTTCATGATCATTTTCCTTTCTGGTTTGACCTTCAGTGATTCGTGTATCGAGCTTCGAACTTGCGATCACCATAGTCAGGAACGAGCTCGGTACTATTGAAGACACGAACCACTTTTGTCGATTCCTGCTCAAAATGCGGAGGAATACGGGCGAGAAGACTATTCCAGGCTCGAGTTCAACGTGAGAACGCCAGCCGGATCTCAGATCGGCGACAGTATTGAGTCCAGCGACGATTTCGAGCAACACCGCCCCGGGCCGCTGAACCTGAGGATGAGATCTATTCGTGTGATTGATGAAATTGGCGTTTGGGTGTCTCGACAAAATTCCTACTACGTACGTGTTCACGCCTCCACTTTGCCGGAGTCGCACCGACGACACTTGCAAACGTCCGGGTAAGCGCGGCTTGATCAGAGAATCCGATCTGCGCGGCGATTTCCACTAATGTTTTATTCGTTCCCAGCAAAAGAGCTTTCGCGAGTTCGACACGCTTCATAATCAGGTAGCGATGTGCGGAAGTCCCAAAGGATTTCCTGAATGATCGCGCAAAATGACTGACTGAGAGCCGGCATTCATGGGCGAGTGTTTCCAGTTTCACATCGCCGTCCAAGTGCTCATGGAATAATTCCACAACGCGTCGGCTTTGCCACGCAGCAAGACCACCCTTGAAATGTTGGACACTTTCTGGAGCTTGAGTGTATCGCCCGACCAGATGCGAGCAAATCAACATGGTGAACGAATCCATGAACAACTCAGAAAACATCTCCGGCCTATTCAGATATGGCAAAATCGTTTGCGTTAGGTGATGCAGTGTTGAGTCGGGAGTTCCATAAACGCAGTAAAGACGCTTAGCCCTCGGCACTCCGGCATCATCCGAGAGTGAATCTAAAGTTGCACGCGGGACATGGTAGTGAATCCAATCGATCGGACCCGGATTGCGAATGGTGGTATTAGACTCCAGGTTACACATTGCGACTCCGCCCACTGGCCATGTCCCTGTCTTTGTGTACTTGCCATCGGTCCAGAGTTCCCATTCGCCGGAATTCGCATGATTCAGGTGCAGCGAGACAACATAGGCCTTTTCAGCTGGGATGGACGCTGTTCGTTCCGGGATGCCGCTCCGTGCTATCAGCCGGGTAATCGCCATTTGCGGCCGGACGATGGAAACAGCAGAATCGATGGCGACATGGGGCGGTTGGTTCATGGTGAAATACTTCGCCATCTGCGCGCCGTGGGCGTTTGCGGGGGCGTCAGGCTTGAGGGCGGAATCCCGACTCTGTTCGCAGGAGTGAGTTTTTTTCACGGCAATCTCCTTGGAAGACGACCGACCATCTCGAATGGATTGAAGAATACCACCTACCGCGCGGATCTTTTTAGTGAGCTTAGAAGAAATATTTTTGTGATCGGAAATCACAAATTCAGTCCGTTTCGATAAGACAGGAACGAATGTTTCGTCGCTACATCGGGGTAATGCCTCGTGCTCAGCACCAAGTCGCGCATCGAGTAAGCAATACCCGCGAGATGCTCCTTCTCTCAGCCGGCAAGCTGTTTCAGGAAGTTGGCTATGTGCGAGCGAGCATTCACCGCATCGCCGCCGGCGTGAATGCGCCTAAAGGCACTTTCTACAACTATTTCGGGAGCAAGGAAGAACTCGCCACAATACTCGTCGATCGCCAATTTGCCGCCATCTATCAATCACTCTCTCTAGCGACGGGAGAGAGTGCGTACGATCAAGTAAAGCGTCATTTCCGGTTCTTAGCCATGGAACCACCGATGATCGCAATAGCTCCACTCCAATTGATTGCGATTTTCGCTGCCGAGGCTCCGGCAATCCCGCCCAACATCGGGCGAAGAATTGCCGACGGCATACACGTCTGGGACAGGCAGTTGGGCGATCTAATCTCACTCGCTCACATTGAGAAAGGAACCTCTGTCGCGGAAGACTCCAGCAAACTAGGGTTACTCCTAACTACGTGCTGGCTTGGCGCGATCGTTCGCAGAAAATCGGATCCATCGCTGCAGCTCGTCGACGACTTTTTTCCCTCTTTGCTCCGCTGCGGTGTCCTTTAACAAGGTCCGCAATCTATCGGCGTCTGAGTTTTGCAAGTCCTTTCGTATACCAATCGCGCCTCCAATACCGGAGTTTGATAGGCTTCTCCAGAATATTTGGCCGGCTTGACAGAGGAGGATGAATGGCGCAGATATGACGGGTGGCCCACCTTTACGTTCTTTGTAAAGGTGGGGACCACAGAGGCCGGAAGCTGGCTCTTTGATTTTGAGAACGGAAGAGTGGCGCTCCGCACAAACTTCGATCACAAAACCGGAATGGCTTCTGCGAGTGCATTTTGAATCTAACTGGTGCCCATGATTCCGCGCGGCAGTGGTGTCCACCCTTGCAAAAAACGCAAGAGTGGGCCACCCGCCAGCCAGATTGCGGCCCCATTCTCTATCGGGTTCGACACACTGCAAAGCTCTGGCGCAAACACGAACGCCCAAATCTTGAGCAAAAGGTGATAGAAGGCAATCCGGCGTTTTCGATTTAGGGATCGGCTAACAGGAAAATCGCTCTTATTTGAGACGTGGCCATTTCCTCTTTAATTCTTCCAACGAAAGGACGGGGATCGGAGATCGTCTCAAATGTGGGGCGACCAATGGTTCATCTACAACAATGAGTGATACAACAACCCAACTATGGATCGGATCACCACCCAAGAACTTGATTACATCTCGAATCTCGGTTCTTACCCATTGAGTTCGCGCCTCATGTTTTTCGATAATTGATTTTTTACCGTTCGCGCTGTCAAAGAGTTCGGTAAGTTCATGCGCCATTTCGAACGGAGTACGAGCTAGTGATAGGTCTTTGCATTCGACTACAAGAATTCTCCGACGCTTCGGATCACCAACCAACACATCGATGTCCCCGAGATGCTGCTGAAGTTTACGATTTGATCCGATCCTTTTTACTCGTGGTTTGACACTCAGGGCGTTTTGCCCAGAGAACCAACCAGCAACGGAATCGTTGAATTCTTCACCTTGGGAATGGCGCAGTTCACCGGCGAGGGACTTCATCGCATCAGAGGTTGGTCTGAGTCGACCTGAGAAACACTGATCGATTAAGTATGATTGGGCATCAGAAACGTGCCGGTGTCCCCACATAATTTCGAGTTGACCATTTTGCTCTGTCCGAACAAATGGGCGACGGTAATACGAGATTTTTCTCCCATAACGCCATGGATACAAGTCGCTTCGCACATAGCCTTGGGGAGGGTTCCAGAACCCGCCTCGAGTAGAGAGAGAAAAAAAATCGATCCATGTTGCCGCTTCGCTTTTTTCGCAAGTAAGCTCGTCAGCCACAAGATCAATGAACTCTGAGACGGGCATTGAAGTAACAGCGTTGCCTGATGCTAACCCTTGACGAATCGCCACACCCATAACGCGAAGCAGATTTGAGAGCGATTGACCAAACTCGATCTTCGTTGCAACATCCATCTTTGACATGAGGTCGTTCGGCGATGCATCTGGTTTGGGCACATGCCAATGACGTTTGAAGGTGTCGGTTGCAATGCTGATTTGGTCTAGGGCGTGAGTGCGCGAATGTGACTCGATCGCGCTTCGCCAAGAGGTTCCATCCATGCCAAGCCGCCCAGAGGGCAACACCGAAACCTGATGTTGTTCGAGGCCGAACAGAATACTATCGCTAATCATCGCGTAGTTAATCAGGTGGTGAGCAAGAGCACGGAGCTCGTCGTACGTGTCGAAACTGATTGGTCGTAGACCTCTCGGTGGACTGGCTGCGACATACTCAACTAAGAATCGACTGGCTAAAGCAGAATGCGCCAAATCGCTCATCTTTTTACTGATCCTTGTTGCTATATCTGTGCCGCCGAAGCACTGAATTTGGGTTGCCAGAGTGAGCCGAGTATAGGCATTCTCTCGGCATACTGATTCTGCATGGGCGACGAGGAACTCCAAGAGACGATCGGGTGAAAGAGAGGCGACTAATGCTTCTAGGCGCCGGGAGCAGTATGCAGCAACTTCCTTGAGAACTTCATTCCAGTTTTGCTCTGGAATTGCTCCCACTTGGAAATTCTTCTCGATGCGAAGGAACTCGCCTACATCATCGAGCACTTGATCCGTCAGACATGGCCTAATATTGGAATAGTGCGGTAAGTCCCGTGGATCAAGCCGCGGGTTCGTGCCAACATCAACCAGCATGACCATCTTCTTTAAACCCAAAGGTGCAGTTGCCTCAATGATGTGCTGTACCTGGTCACTAGTCAGCGATTTTGCGTCAACCGCCATGAGACATGACGCTAGTACCCCGAGGAATTTAAGCATCAGCTCCCGTTCGCCGCGATTGTCGGCGGTTTGCATCAAAGGCACGAAGCCAGGTCCAAGCACTACGTCAATAGTTTCGTTTTCCGAATCCACTTGAGTCTTTACGGTGGGGCTTTCGGGTGCTACTGATGCGGTTCCGATCCACGGTTGTTCTGGATCGATCAACAATCGCACAATGAGCGGTTTTTTAGACGGAGTTTTGCGCAATAGACGCTTTAGACTGGCCGACATCTGCCAAATCCAATAAGCGATCGCCCCAACGAACTGTGCGTATTGTGACCGCAGCGCCCGCAAATCATCGTGCCGCGTGGTGATCCAGATAGCCCTCGGAAGGCCTTCGACGAGCAGGAGGGGCTGTTCTCGATGACGAACAGGAACGTAGATAGGTATCGAAGCGTCGTCGTGGAGACTGGTGACTTCAATTGTGCCACCCTCGGGCGACGTCGCCGCGTGGAAGTCTCGTTGATGAGCAAGTTTGACTTTTAGCGAGTGTGATTCACCCGGGGGGATCATGACAAAGTTCGGTGGGATGTCATCTGATATGTAAAAACTCTGCTTCTTTTGTCTGTAAATACTGTAAGTGTCCAAGACGCTCGTGCTCTGAATTAGAAAACGCTTGTTTGCGAAGTCTTGAGCCCTTACGAAATTGAAGAGTCCGAATGGATCACCACCTTCGAGAAGGCTGAGTATGCGGAAGTCCGCCGCCGTGGCAGGCAGCACTATGGAGTTATGTTGTGTTTTATTAAAGCCGAAACTCCCAGATCCTCCAAGCCCTTGTAGCAAAACGACGCAGAACAATTCATTGGGACTTGGCGAGGTATGAAATGCATCGCGCTCGATTTCCGCGAGTCTTTTTTCGATCATGTTGCTGAGATTGTCGGGAGTCCAAACGCCGAACGGCTCATCGGCGGCAAAGCGAACCAGTGAATCGGTAATCAGAAGACAGTACAAGACCTTGTCAGTGTCGAGTGAAAAATACCCATCTGTAACGCATGGAACCCCGAGAGGCGGGGTAGGATGGGTCATCTCTTCATTGCGAGTCCAAGACAATGCTTCAGTGGTCGAACTCCACACGGCCCGATGAAAACAGTTGGCTAGCTGCTCACCGAACCCTTCTGCGACTGCCCACGTCAGAACAGTGTGCCGAATCGCCGAGGTCACCATTCCTGGCACTGCCAGAATTAGCTCATTACCGCACTGAACAAACGGTGTCCACAGCAATGGCCCAGAGCCTAATGTATAGCCACTCAGGTCCACACTGCCCGGAGCACAGATGAGCGGTTGAATATCCTCGGCCGATAGATGCTTGGGCGCGAGGATTGAGCTCAATCGTTCTTTATTGAATGTCACTGCGGCTTTGAGCTGCTGCAGTTTATTGGCCGGTGATATGTAAATGTCCTGCCCCAGATTGCTGTGTCCCGCCGTTCCACGATGGAGGCCACCCGCTCTGGTGGCATTATCAAGAACCATCAAGCTAGTACGAATCAGCCGAAACACCCTAGCCATAAACTCTTCGGGCAGATTTGGCTTCGGCGTGAGGAAAATTCCTTTGCAAATGTTTGCCAAAATGAATTCAGCAGCTTCTGCGATACCGGGAAGGACGAGGTAAGACCCGCCATAGAAGGTAAACTCTTCTGCGAACAAGTTGTCGGCAGGGTCTTCCGCATACGCCAAGGATGCAAGCGCCGCCGATGTAGTCACACGTCGAAGTTTGCTTAGGCTGATCCGGGGTTGTGCAGGATTAAACTGTTTGGATGCTGCAACGTGAGCGAGCACTTCCAATCGAGTGGCGCGGCTTGCGTTCTCAGGTAAAAGTTGAAGTGCACCAATCGAAGCCAGCAGATCGCAAGAATTGTAAGGGCGGAGGTCAGCCGCGATGGAATCTAGCGGATCAAGAGACGTTTGTTGGGCGATAGGGTCGAATTCTATTGCACCTTCAGTGGATTTCTAAGCACAAAGTATAACATTCAATCACTAACACATTTTGAGAAGCCGGATAAATCGTGGACAGACGGGACGTTTCCAAAAAGCAAAAGCCCCAGTCATCAGCCGGGGCCTGTAACTTGGGTACCAAACACTGTCCATCAAACATCTTTATGATAATGCACCCATAAACTCAGTCAAGCTGATTCAAGTAAGTCGAGTGACTCAAGAGGAGGGCGAGGGAGTCGAAACTCGGGGACGATAACTCGGGGACAGACGGGAACTTCCCAAACTTTTAGTAAGACCGTCAAACTCGGTCTTTCCGATATCCAGGCTGCCGGTGTCCGTGGGCGATGGCCAGGATTCTATCCACTGATTCCCTTTCGTAGTAAATCACCACATAAAGAAAACGACGGAGAACAAACTTCCTGGTGTCGAGGTCACCCGTCGGCCAACGTTAGAGATTTCTCCAAGTCTTTCATTAACAGCATCAGGTGGAGATCGTTCACCCGTGATGCTTCAAATCCAAACTTCTTATAGAAATTCCTGGCTTCTTCGTCAATCGCGTGAACCAGAATTACCCTGGCTCCGATTTCATTGGCAGCGTTCAGTGATCGTGATAGTGCATCTTTGAGTAAGGCTTTTCCCAGTCCCCTGCCCTGTTCGCTTTTATCGATCGCGAGTCTTGCCAGCAAAATGGCTGGGATGGGGCGGGCTGGTTGACCTTTGGCGGCCCGTTGGCTTGCTTCATTTCTGTGAATGCTGGAGGCACAAAGAGAATAGTAGCCAACGACGGCATTCTCACGATGAACGATGAACGTTCGAGCTGATTTTGCTTTCTGGGATTCCAGCGCGTACCGTTTCAGCCAGACGGTAAGAGATTCATGCTTTCCGCAGTCGAAGCTATTACAGATGTGACGCTCAGCCAGCGGTTCCACTGCGGAGAGCAAATTGTTTTTATCGTTCAAGGGCTGACGGTTCAGACATCAATCGAGCCAGGTTCTTTTTGCGAGTCGCTGGCCTGTCGAGGGCTGTCACAAAAGCGTCCCACTGCTTCGGGGAAATCACAAAACGGTTTTGGTCGGCCAAGACCATTTCGGCTTTCTCTTGAGCACTCGACAAGACAAACTCTGTAAGATTCTGCCCGGTTGCGCTGGCCCCTCTCTCCAAAAATGCTTTCTGCTCTTTGCTCGTGCGCAGAGCTATACGATCACTTCTTGCTGCGGTCGTTGCCATAGTGTGTGACCCCTTCAGTGTGCGCACACCGTGCGTACACTATAGAACCAATGTACCCACATTGTACTCACATCGCAAGTGTTTTCTTGGTCTGCCCGTGTTCACCTTTCTTCGCAGTACGATCAGTTCGCAATCCCGTTTATGGAACTTTATCTGCGACCATAACGAAAACATCCCGGCATTGCCCGGCAATTCTCTGGCCCGGCTACACTAGAAGAGGCACCGTGCCGCGAGCTCTTCCTTCAAAATGATCTCTTTCTCAAATATCAATAAGCAGTATGGCAAGCAGTTGCTCTTCGTGGACGCTTCGTTTCAATTGAATCCCGGCGAAAAAGTTGGGCTGGTCGGTCCCAATGGGGCGGGCAAGACAACGCTCTTCCGGATGGTCGTCGGCGAGGAAACTCCCGACGAGGGCGCGGTCTCTGTCCCGAAAAAATTGACCATCGGATACTTTCGCCAGGACGTCGAGGAAATGCACGGCCGTTCGGTGCTGGATGAAGCCATCGCCGGCAGCGGACGCGTCGGCGATCTGCATCACGAGCTCGAAGCCTTGCAGCGCGAAATGTCCGACCCCGAAAAGGCCGATGACATGGACCGCATCCTCGATCGCTTCGGTCACGTGCAGGAGGAGTACGAACATTTAGGCGGTTACGCGCTCGAATCGCAAGCCCGTGAAGTCTTGCATGGGCTCGGATTCAAAGACGATCAGATTGACGGCGACGTGGGCGCTCTCTCCGGCGGATGGAAAATGCGTGTGGCGCTGGCGCGTGTCCTGCTCGGCATGCCCGACGTATTGCTGATGGACGAACCGACGAACCATCTCGACATTGAATCCATCATCTGGCTCGAACACTTTCTCAAGTCATTTCCCGGCGCGCTGCTCATGACTTCGCACGATCGCGAGTTCATGAATCGTCTGGTCTCGAAGATCGCGGAGATCGATAGCGGCGAGATCATCACCTACTCGGGTGACTACGACTTCTACGAGCGCGAGCGTGCGATTCGAGAGAACAATCAGCAGGCAGCATTTGCCCGGCAGCAGTCGATGCTCGCCAAAGAGCAGCGCTTCATCGATCGTTTCAGAACGCACGCGGCCAAAGCGGCTCAGGTGCAGAGCCGCATCAAGGCCTTGGACAAGATCGAGAAAATCGAACTGCCAAAGAAACGTGAGGTCGTAAAGTTTGACTTTCGTGTCCCACCGCGATCGGGCGAACAGGTGGCCGTTCTTGAAAATCTGCACAAGAGTTTCGGCCCGCGCGTGATTTATGAAGGATTCAATCTCACCATCCGCCGCGGAGAACGCTGGGCCGTCATGGGAAGAAACGGCGCGGGCAAGACCACGCTGCTCAAGATGATTGCCGGAGCCAGCGCTCCCGATGCCGGAAGCGTGCGGCTCGGCGCCAGCCTGAACATGGGCTACTTCGCGCAACAATCGCTGGACGTGCTCAATTCCGATCTCACCGTCGCCGAACAACTGCAACAGGATTTTCCTCAAGACAGTATTGGCTCGCTGCGGAGCCTGGCGGGAGCGTTCCAGTTCTCCGGCGACGACGTGGAGAAAAAGATTCGCTCACTCTCCGGCGGAGAAAAATCGCGGCTGGCCATCGCACGCATGCTCTTCAACCCGCCGAACTTTCTGGTGCTCGACGAGCCGACCAATCACCTGGATCTTGCGACCAAGGAAATGCTGGTGGACGCCCTCAAAGATTTTGAAGGCACCATGATCTTCGTATCGCACGACCGCATGTTCCTTCGCGGCCTCGGCTCACGTGTCCTGGAACTGGGCGGCGAGAGCGGCACCGACCGCAATCCCACGGTTTATCCTGGGTCGTACGTTGAGTACGTGCAGAAGCTTGGACATGAGGCGCCTGGAATTTATTCGTAGGACGTTCACCAGATCTCCGAAGTGTTCCCCAGGGAACATATCGTCATGACGCATATGGGATGACGATTCTGTCATGACACTTAAGCCCATGGAAACATAGGAGAAAGTGGAAACCGTATGGGTTCGGATCAGGGCGCGGCTTCAGCCATGCCGGCAAGACGCAAACCCCTCCGCCTTCAGCCGCTGAGGTTTCCGCGTTCGCAGCCAAGACGGGATGCACCGCATTAAGGAAAATTGGGTCAGTTTAGGCTGTTCCCGTATTTATCCAATCTGGTGCCAGCGGTGTTCTTCGGTGTATCCTACTCGAAGGAAAGGGGGCCACATGGCCAATAATCAGCTGTATATCGAAAGGCGCGAGCAGGGAGATTATGCGGTAAGAAAACCGGGTTCGGAAAAAGCCAGTGCAGTACTTCCAACCCAAGCTAAAGCCATTGAGAGAGCTCGCGAGATGAACCCGGATGCAGCCGTTCACGTTGAGCGCGTCCGTGACACCAATATCGGCGGCAGAGACAAGTGGCGGAAACCCTAACGGCTAACTGCGTCATCCCGCCATTTTAAAGAACCGAACCGTCCTGCTCCTCCAAAGCGACTCCGGATGAATTCCGCTCTTCGGGGTTCGCACACTAGTTTTCAGGAAATGGCCTAACTACATTGTGTAACGGTTCTTGATCCGGGCCGCAGCCTTGTCGATCTCGGGGAAGAGTGTGCTTTCATTGATGCCGATGTTTTCGAGTGCCCTTCGGATAGTGCTCTTCTCGTCCTTCGGAACTATGAATCGTTTTGGGTCGATCCGGTTCGGGAGATATATCTTGGGTTCATCCAGACCGTAGAGGATGAAGGCCCCGGATTGGGCCAGAATTCGCCTGTTGCTCATCTTGGGGTGCACATAATACGGCACAAACAAATGTATCGGGTTGATAATTGGCTGGAAGTATGGTTTTTCAGACCGGATAAATTGATGAAGTCGTTGTATAACGTCGTATTTATTGAATTTCTTAATGTTGCTGGCGCTCGACATATCTCCTTTTAGATTCTTCCTCAATCGATAGATCTCTGTCTTCTCCTCGGTCGTCATATTGGCCAAATTAGCAAGGCAACTTACCGTGTCGCTGTCATAATACTTCTCGCGTTCCGGCTGAATTGCGAAGGCGGTCACCATGCCGTCACCACCATCAGGGCTAGGGTCGGTTGCAAAATAAAGCGCCACCAGCGCGTTCAACGAAACATCTAGCAATCGAGTGGGCAGCCCAAAATGCTGCATCCGGACGAGCTTATCAAACATGGTTTCGTCGGATGCAAACTCATGAGGCTGAACTGAGATCAGATCACGAACTGCCCTTTTCTCATTCTTAAGAAGCTCCCTGAGATCAGGTCGGAATATACCCGCTACGTTTGGCCAGGCGGCGTCCCCCTGGCCGCGAAAGCATTTCAAGTAGTCTGAGCCGGACGAGTATCGCGCAAATTCTTGTATAAAGTCGGTGAGAGTTTTTGGCGAGACAGATTTGGTCGTGCTTCTCCTAGCCATTCGACACCTAAGATAAGCTTCGATACAGAAAGGACAGAGCGCACCTTTTTGAGCCAGCTTTGTATCGTAAATGACAAAAACAACGTCTGCAATGGGACGGTTCCTGAAGATGGCTGCCCCACCCTTGGGTTTTCAAGGGTGGGCATGACAAAAGTCTCCGGCGCAGGATTTTGATTATGCCGTAGAAAGCGGTGTGGTCATCCGTCACATCATCGAGGCGGAAGCGATAAACCGAAATCCCAAGCGGGATGCGGTCGTGCGCCCACCCTTGAAAAAACCAAGGGTGGGGCAGCCACATTTTTTTCGGTGTTTATACTTTCTCAGAAAGGGTGCGCCAGCCCCCCATTGTAAATAGCAGCCCCAGCCCCGCGATCGGGAGCACGAGGATAAACCTCCAGTCACTGCAGAAAACGGCAATGCCAAGGAGAATCCTCTCGTAGGCTGGTATCGGGTTCGGAAGGCCCTGTCTAAGAGACGGAAGGAAGATAGCCCAGACAATGGCTGGGTAACTGAACATTCCGCCAATCAGGGCAAAACAGCAAATAGCGGCAGTTCTATAGCGCACAATCACCTCCTGGTGCTCCTATCGTTTCGTGGAACCGTCCTCTGGGGTTTCGAGCGAGAAATCGTGAACATTCATTTGCTGTCTTTCCTGAGCTTACTTCGCTCGTTACGATCCTAAAAGTTACGTCCGTTTAATCTCGAATCTGACATCTGGCCCATCTTTCCGTTTTTTGTAAAAGGAAAAGGCGAGGTCGGCGGTCAAAGCTTTTCCGCGGCGGCCAGCGTGACGCAGTTCCAGTACGACACCAAAGGTGAGCTGACCCAGATCACCGATCCCAGGAACAACGCCACCACGCTTACCTACACACCGGTGGGCCTGATCGCGACAATTAAAGATGGGGGATGGCGCACCCTTTCCATAAATAAAAAGAGGGCTGCCCCACCCTTGGGTGTTCAAGGGTGGGCATGACAAAAGTCTCTAGCGCAGGATTTTGATTGTGACTTAGAAACGGTGTTGTCGTCGGTTACATCATCGAGGCGTAGGGATAAACCGAAATCCCAAGCGGGATGCAGTTGTGGTGCCCACCCTTCCAAAAACGAAGGGTGGGGCAGCCGGTTTTTTTCGGCTTATACTTTTTTCAGAAAGGGTGAGCCAGCACCGCCCGGTCGAGAAAAACAGATTCCTCGGCCGATAAACCTGGCCTCGGAATGACAAGTTTGAGGTTTTTGCTTAAACCGCACTACTACCTAGAGCTTTCCTTGTTTGATCTGGACGGCGGAAGCGATAAACCGAAATCCCAAGCCGGGTGCGGTAGTGTTGCCCACCCTTCCAAAAAACGAAGGGTGGGGCAGCCGCAGTTTGAAATCCGCAGTGGCGCCGTTGAGAAAAAGCAGATTCCTCGGCCGATAAACCTGGCCTCGGAATGACAAGTTTTGAGGCTTTTGCTGAAACTGCACCACTACCTGGAGCTTCCTTGTTTGGTCTGGATGGCGGAAGCGATAAACCGAAATCCCAAGCCGGGTGCGGTCGGGTTGCCCACCCTTCCAAAAAACGAAGGGTGGGGCAGCCGCAGTTGAAATCCGCTGTGGCGCGGTTGAGAAAAAGCAGATTCCTCGGCCGATAAACCTGGCCTCGGAATGACAAGTTTTGAGGTTTTTCCTCAAACTGCACCACTACCGACAGACGGGACGTACCCCATATTCTAATTTCGCAAAAACCGATGAACGTCCCGTCCGTCCCCTAGTTCCCTGCCCCCTCGTTGCCCCACTACGCTGCCTGGTTCTTTTGAACCGCCGCCGCAGCTTTTCGAATCACGTCGATGACGACCTCGGGCTTGGAAAGCATGGGAACGTGGCTGCTTTCGACCTCAACCACAGTCGCTCCCATACGCTTTGAAACCCACCGCTGAAGATCGGGGTGCACGGTGTGGTCTTGCAGGCACAAGATGTACCAGCTTGGCTTCGACTTCCACGGGGTGCTCGTGATCTTTTGTTGCTGGAACAGGTCGGCGACAGGCGGAAAATGGGTGGCCCAGACGAGCTTCTGCTCCTGCTCGGAAAGGTCTCCGCAGAAAAACTCAGTCCCGTTCGGAAGCATCCAGGCGTAGCCGTCAGCGACCTCGACGCGAGAAAAGATATCCGACGGATATTTGTTGAGTTGGTCCTGAACCGTCTCGCCGACGTCCGGGGCAACCGCTCCAATGTAGACTAGGCCGGCCACGCGATCATCGACGCCCGCGGCCGTTATGGTGGCTCCTCCGTAGGAATGGCCCACGAGGATGACGGGACTGCCGACGCGGTTGAGCGTCCGCTTCACCATGGCCACGTCCTCTTCAAACGACTCCAGGCTGTATTGAACCGCAATGACTTCATGGCCGTCCGCCTGAAATGCGGGGATGACCTTGCTAAAGCACGAGCCATCGGCCCAGATGCCGTGGCAGAACACGATGGTGGGTTTGCTTAGATTTGCCATGAAAAATGCTCCTTTTTCTGATTTGAACTATCTTGGTTATTGTAATGAACTTCGTTAGGGTCCGGTGTTCGTGCTGGCTTCGGTGAGCGAAGCCAGCGCGACTCTACGAAGATATTGCGGAGGAATAAATTTGCAAACCTTCGAAAGATGAACTACTTCGTACATCTTTTGGCGAGTTTTCAAATGCGACTTTTGGAGAATTCGCACGGTGGACTTCAATTACCCTTCGGTGAGTTTCGCCCAGGTGATATCTTGATCAATCGTCGTCCAAACAATCGAGCGTCTATCGAATAGGCTCCCGGCCCCAATACGACTGTGGTGGCGGCGGTTAACGCCGACATGGCGAGTTCAAGTCTATTTGCGGAGTGACCGGTGAAGAGCAGCGCCAACTCCATAAAACAAGATGCGGCTGCGCAGTAGGGCGTAAACAAGCCCAGAAACAAGAAGAGCCCCGCCGTTGCTGCGATCACGCTTACTATGAGGCTGAAGCCGGATGGCCAACACATAACTGCATTCACTACAAGCGTGACTGCCACGATAGACCGCAATACACCGAGTGCAATGCCCACACTTCCAGAGGGAAACATTGAAAAAAGTCTTTGCACACCGAGAAGGTAACAGCTACAGGCCGCCGCCGCTAATCCGAACGAGCAATTTTGGAACTATACTTTTGGCTAACCAAACGTCTCTTCGGCCGGCGTATACTTCACCCTCTTAAGAACATGGGAGCCAGGGGCCAATCATTTCTGGAACGGGCGAAGTGCGCACTCGGTTCGCGTGTTTTCGCAGACATGAAAGCGCGAAGACTTCTTTGCCTGTGTGCAATCGGGGTTGTGCTTCTGCAGGTGAATACTTATGCGCTCGATCCCAATCGGCGCATATCGCAGTACGGCCATACGACTTGGTTGTCACGAGACGGCATCATATTTCCTGATTCCGTATTAGCGCAGACTGCGGATGGCTACATTTGGACCGTCGGCAAAGATTATTTCCTTCACTTCGATGGTGTGCAGTTCGTTCCCTGGTATCCGCCGAAAGGCCCCCGGCCAGGAAGAAGCGTGGTTGCTTTATTCGGTTCAAGTGAAGGAAGTTTTTGGATTGCTGGAAGCGGAGGGCTGGGTCGTGTAAAGGATGGGAAACTGTCTGTCCTCCAGCCGACCGAGGGCGCCGGCATCAGTGCTGTATTTGAGGATCATGCCGGAAAGGTTTGGGCAACGCGTTACCGAGTCCCGGAAGGAAAAGGCGTGTTATGCGAAGTTGTCGGCGACGGGCTGAGTTGTTATGGGGCGTCGGACGGAGTACCAGCCACCAAGCACGCCTATGGCATGGCAGAAGACCGCGAAGGTTACCTGTGGTTTGCCGGAGACAACCTGTATCGCTGGAAGCCGGGAACAAAGGCTACACAGTATTTGGATGGATTCAAGCATCCCTTGATAGTGGATGTCGCCATAGACCACTCCGGCGATGTGTGGGCAGCGATGGATGGTGTTGGGCCACAGTTTGGAGTGCGGTATTTCCACAATGGAGTCTGGGGCGAATACGCAGCGGATGGATTCCACAGCTCCAGTCTTAAAGCCAATGCTCTACTCGTCGATCGAGAGGGATCGGTTTGGATCTCTACCGAGAACGATGGACTTTACCGAGTGTCTGGAGGCGCCGTCGATCATTTTTCCAAAACCGATGGATTGTCGGGTAATAAGGCCGGTCAAATTATGGAAGACCATGAGGGAAACCTTTGGGTGACGACAGATGCTGGGATGGACATGTTTCGCAATTTGCCAGCCGCAAATTATTCAGAGGGCGAAGGACTGAGCAGTAATACAGCTACAGCTGTCCTGGTTGCGAGCGATGGGATTGTATGGGCGGGATCATATAACGGCGCAGAATGGTCTGGGGAAAGACCAGCTGATATCTTGCGGCCTGGCCCCAACCAACGATTTACCGCGGGCCCCAAGTTCCCAGGGAAAATCGAATCAATATTTCAGGACCATTCCGGCGCCCTTTGGTTAGGCCTCGGTGATTCACTTGCAGTTTATGAGCAAGGGAGAGTTGAGAAAGTGCTCGACCGGGATGGGCGTGTTCTGCGCCTCGATTCCACTCCAGCAATCAGTGAAGATTCTGCGCATACCATTCTGGCGCTTTCTGAAACGCGCCTTTTTCTAATAAGAAATCGACGACTCGTGGAAACAGTTGCTTTACCACAGCGCATTCCTAACCTAGGTCTTCTCGTCGCAGATCAGAACGGAGGGACTTTCGTCGTTGGAACCAGCCGTTTGATGCACTATCAAAACGGCGGTGCCATACAAGACTATCCTCTCCCCGGCGAGAAGCCGGACGGAATCATGGACGCAATTTCCGATCCCACGGATCCATTATTACTTGCGACATTGGACGGGCTGATTCGCTGGGATGGAAAGCGCCGGCAAGTTCTTAATAAAGATAACGGTCTGACGTGTAAGGATGTTTTGTCTTTTATCAAGGACCGCCGTGGCTCGCTGTGGATGCAATCCAGGTGCGGGCTTCTGCGGATCGCGGCTTCTGAACTCCAGAGATGGCGCCAGGGGGATGACCGCCCTCCGACAGTGACGACTTTCGATGTTTCAGATGGAGTTCAAACAGGCAGGCACTACAGCACTCAGCCGCTGATGTCATTGGCCCCCGACGGGAGAGTGTGGTTCGCCAATGGGGAGTCGATTGAGTCAATCGACCCGGACCATGACTACCAGAATCATTTGTCGCCGCTGGTGCACGTGGAGCAATTAATCGCGGACGGTAGACCCTATCCGGCAAAAGGGCAGCCCCGCATTCCGCCCAACCCGCGTGATCTTGAGATTGATTACACAGGCATCAGCTTCGCGGTTCCCCAGAAAGTCCAGTTCCGATATCTTCTTGAGGGCCATGATCAGAGCTGGCAAGGACCAGTGACACGACGCCAGGCTTTCTACACCGATCTCGCACCGGCGACCTATCGATTCCGTGTGGTCGCCTGCAACAACTCTGGCGTGTGGAACGAAACTGGAGACGTCGCAACGTTTGTCGTCGAACCAGCGTTTTACCAAACGATTTGGTTCAAAACACTATTGGCAATTGCCGCTGCCGTTTTGCTATGGGCCCTTTACCACTTGCGATTGAGGCAGGCAACGGCAACTGTTCAGAATCGGCTGATGGCGCAAATGGAAGAACGAGAACGTATCGCGCGCGAGTTGCACGACACTCTTTTGCAAGGGTTTCAAGGTATCACGCTGCGAGTGCAGGGTGTAGCCAAGAACATGCCCACTCAAGATCCGCTCCGGAAAATGTTGGACGATGTGCTCGACCGCGCAGATGGAGTCCTACGCGAAGCACGTCAGCGTGTCCGCAACCTTCGTCGCCGGGCAACGGATGAAAACGATCTTGCTGATCGTTTGACCAAACACGGGGAAGAACTCTCGAAGGACCACGCAGCAACCTTCACTCTGGCAATCGTTGGCGAACCGAAAGTTCTTGAGTCCACGGTGCAGGATGAAGCATACAGAATCGCCGGGGAGGCGTTAACCAACGCTTTTCGGCATGCGTCAGCTTCGAAGATAGAGATTGAGATCACCTACGAATCCGCCGCACTTCGCATAAGAGTTCGGGATGACGGAGTGGGAATCGATAAAGCAGTGGTGACGAATGGTCATCCTGATCATTGGGGTTTGACCGGCATGCGCGAACGTGCCCGCGCCATTCGCGCTGAACTAAACATCTGGAGCCGCGAGGACGCAGGTACGGAAGTGGAGCTTGTGATATCCGCTTCGATTGCCTATCCGCGAGAGGAAACTCAAGCCAGGTGAAACCGGCAAGACGACTTGGAAACTCGGGATCAAGCAATGGCAACTACGCGACAAATCAAAATACTCACCGTCGATGATCATCCTCTCCTGCGCGAAGGTATTGCCTCAATCGTTCAAGGAGAGAAGGACATGATAGTCGTCGGCGAGGCGTCAAACGGTCGTGAAGCCATCGAAGTGTTCCGCAGCAAACGGCCGGATGTCACCCTGATGGATTTGCAAATGCCGGACGTAAATGGAATTGTAGCCATTGCTGCGATCCGGCAGGAAAATCCGCAAGCCCGGATTATCGTGCTCACTACGTATGAGGGCGATGTTCTGGCGCGCCGCGCATTGAAGGCAGGTGCTACCGGTTACATCTTAAAAGATATGATTCGGACGGAATTGCTGGAAGCAATTCGCGCGGTTCATCTCGGGCGAAAATATATACCACCGAAAATAGCAACGGAACTGGTTGAACATTACGCGGAAGATGATCTTAGCGAGCGCGAAATCGAAGTACTTCGAGAAGTAGCGCGAGGCACATCCAACAAGATAATCGCTTCGCACCTGGCGATTTCAGAGGCCACTGTCAAGGCGCATATTAAGAATATTATGCTCAAGTTGGGGGCCTCTGATCGAACACACGCGGTTAACATTGCGATGACCCGCGGTTTTCTAATGTAGTGTTCCAAGGCCAAATGGCCGCCTTCCGCGAGTCAGTCGCGGTACCCCGTCGGTCAAGGTAAGGCGATCGATCACATTAGCAACCGACTTTCATAAACCAAAGCGTGGTGGCTTCATCCGATCCATGAATTTGGATCCGATCTGGGTCCGATAAGTCGGCCACAGAGTCCCCTTGGATGGCTTCTGAGGATCAACAACGAGCTATCAGTACCATTCAGTTCCAATCATTTACATCGGGGCTGGCACACCCTTGGCTTTTCAAGGGCGGGCACGACAAGAGACTCTAGCGCAGGATTTTGATTGTGACTTAGAAAACGGTGTAGTCATCCGTTACATTGTCGAGCGGGAGGGATAAACCGAAATCGCAAGCGGGATGCGGTCGTGGTGCGTGATTTTTTTCGGATAAACTTTCTCGCAGGGTACGCCAGCACCGCCCGGCCGAGAAAAAGCAGATTCCTCGGCCGATAAACCTGGCTTCGGAATGACAAGTTCTGAGACTTTCTGCTCAAACTGCACCAACTCCAACCGGTTCGAGATGACAGCCAGGAGTCCCCGGGTTTCCCGGCTTTCGTGCAACGACTCGCAGGATCGATATCAATCCAGTGTTCCTGTCACTGTTTCACGTAGCGAAGCGCAACTGTTCCTGATTTAAAAGTCCTGGACTCAACCAGTTTTAATCGGAATCTTTCTTGCAGGTTGATACCTTCAAACCACCGTCTGCCTTCTCCTAAAATTATCGGGTGAACCACAAAACGATATTCATCAATCAGACCAAGCTCCGTAAGTTGAGAAGGAACATTTACGCCACCGGTGAGAATATCTTTGCCCGGCTCTTGTTTTAATTTGACTATTTCGTCGTGAACGCTAGTACGAACAATTCTCGTTTTTTCTCCTGCGGGGCTGGCCAATGATTGGGAGAAAACAATAATTCTGTTGGCGGCAAATGCCTTGGCAAATTCGTAATCCGCTTTTGTCTGCCCGGAGGGGTTTTTCGCTATATCGGGCCAATAAGGAACCATCAATTGATAAGTTTTGCGCCCGTAGACGAATGCGTCAGTATCCTGCAGCAGCTGGATAAAATAGTCAAACGTTTCTTCGTCGGGACCGAATTTGGTATGGTCGCAGCAGCCATCTAGGGTGATGTTGATTGCGTAGATTAGATTTCTCATGTGATCGTCCGTGCCCCGTCTTCTGCGTCCGCGCTTGTGAGCGATTGAGGACTTGGGCTGTGTCGCTCATCCTAATATTACAGGGACAGAAAGGGGCTTGGTGAAAGTCGCCACCTTCAACATTAACAACATCAATAAGCGGCTCGACAATCTCCTGGCTTGGTTGGCGAAAGCTGAACCGGACGTGGTGAGTCTTCAGGAACTCAAGGCCGAGCAGGGAGCCTTTCCCGTGAAAGCCCTTCGGGCCGCCGGTTACGAAGCCGTCTGGCAAGGCGAGCGCTCATGGAACGGCGTAGCCATTCTCGCGCGAAACCATGTTCCCGTGTTGACTCGCACCAGTTTGCCGGGAAATTCTGGTGATCATTATTCTGAAGATCATCAAGCTCGTTACATTGAGGCGGCGGTTCAGGGAGTGCTGATCACGTCCATCTACCTTCCTAATGGGAATCCGCAGCCAGGACCGAAATTCAATTACAAGCTGGCCTGGTTTGAGCGGCTGATTGCCCACGCCGCCGAACTCATAGCGAGCGGCGCACCTGTGGTGCTGGCCGGTGACTACAACGTCGTGCCGACTCCGCAGGATATTTATCCAACGCGATCGTTGGATCACAATGCGTTAATCCAACCCGCGAGCCGGCAGGCTTTTGCGCGTTTGCTGACTCAAGGCTGGACCGACGCCATGCGGAAGCTGCATCCGGACGGCCCGCTTTGGACATTCTGGGATTACAAATTTGAACGGTGGCAGAAAGACAAAGGCATGCGCCTCGATCACTTTCTGCTCTCCCCGAATCTGTCGGCCCGGCTCATAGACGGCGGTGTCGACCGATGGGCGCGCGGACAGGAAAACGCGAGCGACCATGCACCAACCTGGATCACGCTCGATCTCTAAATCAAAGAAAAGAGTGTCGTTGGATTTTCCCGAGGATTAGTTGCCGGGGATTGGTTGCAGGGAGTTTTGGTTGCGGGGGTAGGATTTGAACCTACGACCTTTGGGTTATGAGTCCAAAACTATCAATATTTTCAACAACTTACAAGACGCGGGTGGCCCTCGAAAAGCCTTGTAAGTAGGGTTAAGGAATCGTTATTGGACAGTTAAAGGACAGCGAACGATCGCACGAGTAGCCTTGAAGCTTTTGAAATCCCCTTCTTCAAGAGGAAGAGGATCGTTGACCCCAGTTCCTCTGCGGCGCGAACGTTCATGGATTATTTGCTCACCACAGGTGTGTTTGGTACCATCCCGGCGTGATTCGACTGGTATGTACAGCAGTGCTCGCTTTGGCCATTTACAGCGCGGCACAAATGGAGTCCCCGAAACCTGTCTCGACAGTGGAAGCTAACTCCCACATTGCCCATCGAGTGGAACCAGTCGTACCGCCTTTGGCGAAAGCGGCGAGGGTCGGTGGCAGCGTCAAGTTGCACGTCATCATCTCACCTACTGGCGACGTTTCTACCGTCACCGTAATTAGCGGTCACCCAATGCTTGCTCCCGCAGCCATAGAGGCCGTAAAGCAGTGGAAGTACGAACCATTCATTGAGAACGGCAATCCAACAACCGTTGCGACCGAAGTCGAACTGGATTTCCCTGGAGGTATGTCCGAAAGGGAGAGTGATGTACGGAACAAATTCTTTCCTATGGAAAGAGAATGCCGAGAACTCATTACCGCTGCAAAATATAGCGATGCCGAACAGAAATGTCGGCAAGCGGTTGCGCTTTCGAATGAACTACCTAGTGCGGTCATTCTGGAACGCAGTGACGCCAAGTCGCTGTTGGCTAATGCTCTCTTTCTGCAGCATCGCCTTTCCGAAGCTATTCCCCTCTATGAGGAAGCCTTAGAACTCGATAAGGGTTATCGCAAGCCGGATGATGCCGACCTTGCTAGTGATTATGCAAATCTCGGCCGCGCATATGCCATGCAGGGGGAACTCTCACGAGCAGATGATCTCTACTCGAAAGCAATTACGACATTCAGGGCGGCTATTAAAGGCTTGCCTTCAATGTACGAGAACTACTCACGGCGCCTGCAGCGTACGCTTAATGAATATGCTCAGCTAAAGGACGCTGAAAAGCAGACTGAAGCGTCCTCTGAACTCCGCAAGCAGGCGAATGGAATAACCCCGTTTGCTGATCCACGTGCAACGGTCCCTTCGCTCCGTCCACCAACGAAAACGCTGAAGGGAGCGGAATCGATAGCCGCGGAAGCCACGAAACCCCACACAGAAATGAAGTGCACAAATCCTGGTTGCACTCAAGGTACATTCGCGGTGTACGGCGGTGGGGCGCAAGCTCAGGACTCAAGTGTTTCGCGATTAGGATTCACTCCAGATTCCCGGCTACTCCTTGCGGCAAGACGGCAGGGGAGGCTCGATATCCTAGACACTTCTTCGTGGCAGAACGTGCGGTCAATCGAAACGAGTCAAGGCGGCATCACTGCGCTCGCGATCAGTCCTGATGGAACTCTCGCCGCAACGGGTTCACGAGGCAACACGGTCAAGGTTTGGGACATTAAGAGCGGAAAGTTGGTATCGGAGTTCCTAGCCGATTCTACGAACTCCAATGAATATTTGGAATATCTTGCCTTCAGTCCAGATACAAACCTTCTTGCGACGGGGGGCAATTTCACTAAGGGGCTTGTTCTTGACCTGCGCGCGCACCGTAGCATCGCAGCCCTTGGTGGTACGAAGGAGGTTTTGTTCTCAGCTGACGGCCAAAAGCTCATTGGTGCTGTGGGTCAGAAAGTCCTGGTTTGGGAAACGCATTCATGGAGCGTTGTGAAAACAATAGATGACCCCGAGAAGAATGTAACAAAGATTGCCTTGGATCAGCCGGGCAATAGAATCGCGATCACCGGGTGGAAAAAAGGGATACGCATCTTGAACCTTGATACTGGAGAATTGGTGAAGTCGATTCCGGATGCCGTTACTGAGGCTCTGATATTCACATCGGGTTGGAAGAATATCGTCACTGGCAGAGGCACTCTCGGCCTATGGTCATTTCAATCAGCGAAGTTGATCTGTGAAACTCCAGAAATGGAAGTGTCGGAGGCGATTCTTAGCCCAAACGAGAGGGTGCTGGCGGCCGCTGTTGGCAACGGCATAGACATCTGGGCGACCGACGCGCTGGACAGTTGTGTGGCCACGCATTGACAGGCACTCTCGCAGATCGAGAATTGTTTTAGCGTTCGTCTACGTGCGAAGCTTTCGGCACCGCCGGCAAGGGCTCGCCCGCCAGTCGTTTTTTCACCAGCCCGGCGAGGAAATCTGCGAAGGGCACGATATCCTCGCCGACACTCGCTTTTTCGAGAGCGTTTACGTAGGCGTTGCGATCGGTTACCGGAATGACCGTCCACGGGTATCCGCCCGACGCCATCATGGTGTTCATCAGGAAGCGCCCGACGCGGCCGTTGCCATCCATATAAGGATGGATGTAGACGAAAATGAAGTGCCCGAGCACCACGCGGACGGCCGGGTGCAGCTCTTCCCGCAGGAGGTCGAAGAACGCCGGCATGGCGTCTCTCACCGCGTCCCGGTTCAGCGGCACATGCATTGACTTGCGGATTGGCCGAAAGCGGAACATTTCTGCTCGTGGCCATGGTGTTACTGAACTTGCTGGAAGTCGAGCCGCGAATAACCCATCTGCCCTTGATCGTCGCCGCGAGCAAAAGCTGGCTGGCAGCGTTCCCGGAGGACAAGACTTTCTGGGATGATCAGGGTATCGGTCGACGCTTGTGCGCTTTGATCGATGCCGTACTTACGCTTGAACCGAAGCTATTTGCTTTCGCCCAGCTATTGAGAGGCGACATCGATCGATTGTTGGAAAGTCTCGTGCGTCTGGGTATCGCGGAGGCTTACCAGCTTGAAGACAAGCTCCGGCCTACTTAGTGACACGAGGTTCAAACGATTCCTAGGAGCGCCGCGCGCATGGCCTCGACAAACTTATTACCCAGATCTATCCTTCGCTTGCGGCCGTTCCTGTCAAAGGCCGTGAAACACGCCCTGCGCAACGGCTGACTCAACTCTAGTTGTACACCCCTACCGCTTTGGCCGCGGTTGCAAATATTGTTCTTCTCGATGCCTTGTAAATGAGGATCGGCGTGGATTCTTACGACGAAACCCGCAGCTTGCAACTCCTTTTGAACGCGCTTTCGTAGCCCTTTGTCCAAGCCTCCGAGAAATGCGACTTGATCCCGGCAATTTTGCTCTCCATGTAGCGCCACGACTGTTGGTGCCCCGTTAACGAGAACGACTGCTTTCGGTTCATCGAAATGGCTGCTCGTGATGTGCAGCACGCAATTGTTTCTTTTCTTAAGTCCTTCAAACGAATAGAAAGATAGATCGTCGCCGGCAATTGCCTCCGCGAGTTCCGATGTGCCAGGCTCAATTCCGCCTCCATGTGGCGCGATAACAGCAGAGGCACCGTAACGATCAACCGATCGAATTCGGAAGTCCAAGTTTTCCTCTTCATGAGCTGCGAGGTCCTCGAAGTTCCTGTATCGATCTGCCATACTCACTATTCTTGCACGCCGTTGAATCTGTCGCCGCTGACCTAAAAAGACTCATCTCTAGCTCGCTGACTTACTGTCGGTGAGGTGGGTTGGAGGAGAATGTGTGCGACAGATGCACCTTTTTGTGCCTACGGTGTGCCGGATCGTTGGGCCGCCAACCTGATGGCCGGAACCTGCCAACCGGTCAATCCAGAAGCCATGAAGGGCTCGCCGGCTCCCCTTTCACGTCAACACGCCGACAGCCCTTTGAGAATCCCTTCGGTGCTTCTTCCAGGCAGATTCGCCGGCTATATTTGTTTTGAACCGCAGAGATTCATTGTCTGCACGGATTGCCCTTGTCGCGATATTCGTCAGCGTTTGTCGTTACTGACATAAGACCGATTTCTCACTTCGATCCTAACTAGACCTTCGCCTGCTCAGGCTGCTAATCTAGGTGACGCACACCGAGGGTGCAACCCGTCCGCGGAAAGGGATTATCCCACCTTTGCACTTCTGGACACCACAACCCACTCTCTTCTCGTCCGACGAAGCGGATCGCGGACTCTAAAGAAGGAGTGAGTCATGGCAATTCGAGAACTTCCTGCGCGCCCCAACATCGAACATCTGAAGAACCAAGCCCGCAATCTGCTGCGGCAGGGACTTGCATCGGATACATCTGCGATCGCACGGTTGGCTGCATTTGGCATCACTACGAATACTCCAAAGCTCGCCGATGCCCTCCACGTCATCGCCCGCGAGTACGGTTTTGATACCTGGCCGGCGCTCAAGATGCATATTGATGTTGCCTCAGAAGAACCCACGGAAGCGCTTACTGCCGCTATCAAAGCGAACAACCCTTCACTCGTGCGGGATGTTCTGGTTCGTCACCCGTCGCTCAAATCCCACATCGATGAGCCGCTGCCGAACTACAGCTTCGATACGCCGCCCATCATTGCTGCTGTTCAGAACGAGAACCGCGAGATCATCGACTTGTTGCTCAATGCCGGCGCCAATGTCAACCAGCGTACTGGCTGGTGGGCTGGCAGCTTCGGCGTCCTCGATTGCGCCAGTTCTCGACTTGCAGACTATCTCGTCTCTCGCGGTGCAATCATCGATATCCATGCCGCCGCGCGGCTTGGGAAAATTGACCGAGTCCGCGAACTCCTGGCCCATGATCCGCAACTCGTGGATGCGCGCGGCGGTGACGGCCAACTACCACTCCATTTCGCTCCCACCGTTGAGATCGCCGCTCTTCTGCTCGACCACGGGGCCGATATCAACGCTCGCGATATTGACCATGAATCTACCGCCGCACAGTACATGGCTTGCTCTCGGCAGTACCTGGAATGGCGAGAGCCTTATCGGCACGACGTTGCGCGCTTCCTCATCGACCGCGGTGCCGAGACCGACATCTTGATGGCATGCGCTATCGGTGATCTCGCGCTCGTCGAGCGCATCCTCAACCACGACCCGGAGACGATTCGCACCACTGTCAGTGAACGCTACTTCCCCAAGCATGATCCGAAGTCCGGCGGCAGCATTTACATCTTTGGTTTCGGCTGGACCAAGTCCCCGCACATGGTCGCGCACCAGTTCGAACACCCTGAGGTCTTCGCGCTCCTCATGCAGCGCAGCCCCAACTGGCTCCGCCTGATCGTCGCCGCCGAAGTTGACGATGAGGCTTACTTCCAGCGCATCCTTATCGACCATCCGCAGCTGTTTCAAAAGCTTTCAACCAACGCCGCCCGTCGCATCATCGGCGTGGCGTTGCGCAACAACGCCTGCGCTGTCCAGAAGCTTCTCTCGGCGGGCTGGCCTGCCGGCGCTGCTATGGAGAACGGCCAAACCGCCCTCCACTTTGCTGCCTGGCACGGCAATGTAGACATGGTTCGGGACCTCATCGCCCACAACGCTCCCATCAACGTCTTCGAAACCGAGCATGGGGGCAATCCGCTCGCATGGGCTCTCCACGGTTCCCTCCATGGTTGGGCGCGCGAAAAGGGCGACTATCCGGGCGTCACTCGCGCACTGCTCACCGCCGGAGCGACCATACCAAAGCCAGAACGTCCGCTGGAGGCCGCTGAAGAAGTTCTGGCAATCATCGAGCAACACGCTTCCTGAGTTTGGACTAGTCACTACAAGCGCATCTATCGGGACCTATACGCGAAATCGAGCGTAAACCGGTCTGAGTGAATAATTTGCTCTGTTTTGAACAACTGACAGAAACAGGCGCCGTCATGAGATAACCCTATTTACGGTGGGTTTTTTATTCGCCCAGTTGCACGCCTCCTTGGCGAATCGCAACTGAATCGTTCGCTGGCCCCCGGGTGCAATTGCGACTACAATTCCCGCGTGAGTGCCAGAATCCTTCTTCTCGTCCCCTTCACTGCTGTCTTGCTTATGCCCATATCCCAGCCCGCAGTAGCGAACAGCGCAGCCTCCCGAGAGGGTCTCTGCCGGCCTCAAATTGCTGCGCATGGACCAGACCCAAACAATGGAATCGTGATGAACGGGATCGACGTCCTCGAACAGGATGGTTTCCGGGAAGTCCGCGGTTCCGACCCGTCTTCCCCACGCACAGTCGGTGTTATCACCAACCACACTGGTTTCGATGTCGAGGGCCGCAGGACGATTGATATTCTCGCCCAAGCGCCCGGCATCAAGCTCGTGGCGATATTCAGCCCCGAACACGGCGTGACCGGGGAACTCGACGTCAATTCGGTGGGCGATTCAGTCGATCGCGCCACGGGCGTACAGATCTACAGCATCTACGGCGACACGACGGCGAGCCGGCATCCACCCGAAAGCGTGCTCCGGAAGCTGGATGTCCTGGTGATCGACATCCAGGACATCGGCTCCCGTTTCTTTACGTACGAGTCTACCCTGGGTTACACACTTGAATCTGCGGCGATCACCGGCACCGAGGTCGTGGTGCTCGATCGGCCAAACCCTTTAACCGGTGTGCATGTACAAGGACCTGTCTCGGATGGCAAACACCTGAGCTTTGTCGATTACACGATGGAACCGATTCGCCATGGCATGACAATGGGCGAGTTGGCGAAGATGTTTAACAGCGAGCGCCACATCAACGCCAAGCTCACGGTGGTTCCCGTAAAGGGATGGACGCGCAGCGACTGGTTCGATTCCACCGATCTAGTTTGGATCAACCTGTCGCCGAATATGCGGAATATGAATGAGGCCGCTCTGTATACCGGGATCGGGATTTTGGAGTATACGAATGTATCCGTCGGTCGCGGGACGGATACGCCGTTCGAAGTGTTTGGTGCGCCGTGGATCAGACCACGGGTATTCGCGCAGTATTTGAATGCACGCCAAATCCCGGGTGTCCGATTCGTGCCAACCTGGTTTACACCCGGCAAAGATGCCAAGTTAGGCGGACAGCGCGTTGGCGGGGTGCAGATGATCGTGACCGACCGGTCTGTTCTCGATGCGCCGGAACTTGGATTGGAACTTGGCTCCGCGCTGCTGAAGCTCTATCCCGCCGATTGGGAGTTGGATCGATTGATCGATCTGCTGGGGAATGAGTCGACCTTGGAGGAGCTTAAGTCCGGCAAAGATCCGCGGTGTATTGCCGAGGACTATCAGCCGGATCTGCAACAATTCATGCGGGTCCGGCAAAAGTACCTGATCTATACCGATCACTGAATGTCGAGCGAAAAGAGCGTGGCCGTTGAAACATTCGATTTCAACGAAAACCGGCCAAGAATCTGTGAGCCGAAATGTATCCTAAAAGCCGAGAAGATCGTTTATAGGCATCCAGACGCGACGCGGTTTCTGCCCAACTCTGGCAAACGGAGTTGTTCAACAGCCACTTGCGTGGGCAATCCGAGAACAGAGACTTAGTCACCCGGTAAAGGTACCTCCAATTCGGCAAGTGTTTATTAGCGGGATAGCATGGCTGCGGATTCATAAGAAGTCGGCTTTGAGAAGAGTCCAGTCATTGATACCGAGAAGGCATTCTCGTCACTTTTCCTTGGTACCCGTCATTTGGTTGCCAACCCGACGGCCCGACATACCAACCGGCAATCTCGCAGCCACCAGCATCGGCCGGCTCCCTTTTCGCGTGCTTTTCCAAGCAAGTCGCCTGTTATCACGTTTTAGCGGTTACGCCGGATGCAACGCACGCCGTGCCGTATTGCTTGGGATTGAAGTGGCGTGTCTTTCCTCGCCATGCGGCATACGCGATTGCAATAGCTATTGCTGGCCCGACGACGAAAAGAGTGAGCAGCTGCGTTGCGCCTGTCAGCCACAAGTAGTCTGGATTCATGGGCACAAGGATATAGGAAGTAGCGCACGTCCAGAGTAACTGTCCTAAACAAGCGATTTCACCGACAATCCTGTAGCAGGTTTTAATTTGATTCTCGCCAGTTATTCTGCAACGGCAGTGAACCCTTCGCCGCTATTATTTGCAAATCCGAGGAAGATTTACCGTAGCCGGCCCGCTCCAGTAGTCCGATGCGCTGCCGTCCCGTCGACCATTGGTAATGTGGAAGCTGGCTATGACACTCGCAGTATCGCCAGCATATTGGATGTGCGACGATGAAATGTAAGCGTAATGAATGGTCGTGAAAGCCTCAACGGCGTTTGTGGAAAGCTCCTTTTCCTGTATCGCTGCGAACCTCTCCGAAGGGTCAGTTGCTACCGCGTCTGTAGCGACAAACTCATCCGGCGTGCGAGTCGTTTCGACCAATACGAGCTTACCTTTTTCCTCTTTGCGATAAATGCGCTCCTGCGCAACTGCAACCCTCCCGACCACCAAAGACTCTTGTGTCATATTTCCCAACTCAATCTTTAGCGACATCTTTACACCAGGAGTTGCTCCGCAAACCGCCCACTCAGGATGTATCGATGATACTTTTACATTCGGCTTTGCCTCCGCTGCCATCGCACCGCCAGACAGAATCAGCACGCTCGCAATTACAGACCGGTAGCCCCAACAAGCCGCAAAGCATGAAATCATGCCAAGATTAGACACCGTTAGCAATCAATTTGGAAGATTGTGGTTGTAAACAGGCAATTTCACCTACTATTACCCAAAAGCAGGATTGTTGGTGTAAATGCGATTTTTCGACAATTGAAAAGCCCTACTTGATTGGTGGAGATAAAGCGGAATAGTTGAGGCGCGCCTGCAAGTTAACCTGGTTAGTGAACGCATTTACCAGGCCCTACTCCGAGCTACTTGGTTCCCGTTAGAGCTTTCTCGGATTGGCCATACAGAAATGTGATTGCGGCTGGAATGCGGCGAGTCCAATAACGGGCACTATGGTTTGCACCCGGTTCGATTGCCAGTCTGACCGCAGGATGATTGATGAAGGCTTTTCTGAAGTTCGATGCCAATGTTTGGTCCATTCTTACAGTGGCGGCTTCGGCGTCTCGCTCGGTCAGGCGAAGTGGCCCGAAGAACTCTTTGCTTTGTGGGAAGTTATATTCGGTGCTCCCGACTCCTATGGATATCCGGTCCGGCGCACGCATGAGCAACGTCGTATCGCGCAGGAGTTGCCCATTGCCCAGCCAAAGGTCTGGACTTTCGGCTAAGATCAATGCGAATAAATCGGGACGATTCAGGGCAACATACAACGCTGCAAAGCCCCCAACGGAAGTTCCGCCGATGCCGGTGCGTGCAGCGTCATCAGAGACTCTGTAGCGTGCTGAAACGTACGGTATGAGTTCAGTCCCAAAGAATGTGGGAAGTTCTCTCCCGTTTGGTTCTTTTTCGTTCGCATCGGTGAGTGGATCTTTCCACACCTCATATTCGTGGTCGCGACCTCCCCCGTGAGCACTGTCAACGCCGACCACGATCATGGGAGATATCTTGTGTTCTGCCATAAGGCGAGTAACCGTCTCGTCCAGCTGTAGTTCCTGTTCACCTTTGAAGGCGGTGCATTGGTCAAAAGCATTTTGACCGTCCAGCATGTAGAGCGTGGGATATTTTCTTGTAGCCTGGGAAGCGTCGTTGTACCCAGGTGGCAGCCAGATTCGAACCGTGATCATTCGATCGAAAATCCTGCTTTGGACCTGTTCAATTCGAAGGTCGCCTACAACAGTGGATTTGCACCCCTGCTGTGCCAATCCTACCCCCACGATCGATAACACGACGGCTATCGCGACAATGACCGGCGAAATTGTTTTCATGGCCTGATGTACGCACGAAACGTGGAGAATGTTCCGATGTGCTTGCCGCCTAGCGTTGACCGTTGCGCCTAGTTCACGGTCAGCGGTGTCTGGAGCTTCTTAGAAGGACTCTCTATTTCCTGATTCGCCCAATACGCGCCGTATTAAAAGGTCCCGAATATTCAGTGCACTTGTAAGCGGTTGGCGGGCTACCCGGAAGTGACTGTTGTAAACAGGCAATTACACCAACTATCGCAAGAATCGGCGTCGTTGGTGTAGTTGCGATTTTTCGTCAATTATTGGGGGACTGCGCGAAGTTCTGGCGCATCCTCGGCTGCTACATCAATCAAGTGTCTGACACAGATGAACTTGTAATGCTGAAGGGACTGAAATGACCACCTGTATCTTGGGCTCCGCGCGCTGCGTACACGGACCGGTAGACCGGCCAAGGATGCCAGATTGATTGTTGGTGTACGCAGGAGCGCATCAATGGGAATGGAGTGCAGCTTTGATTCGTTTCAAGTGAAAGATCAATTCAGTGATGCCCAGCGGAACCACCCAGCAGACCCATGTAATGATGATGCTGCGATCATTTTCGGGCTGCAGCCTCGACGTCGGACCATAGTCGCTCAATATACGGAAGGTCACAAAAGCGAACGTCACGACATAGGCGCGGATCATCCACTCCTTGTGAAACTGCACTAGTCCTTTTCGTATTGTGTAGTAGGCCATGCCAGTCGTGATCGTCCAGGCGGATGCCAGCCCCATCAGGCCCACTTCAAAAGCCCAACCCGAAGTGACGGAAAACGCCAGACCGATCGAGCCAATCACTCCTACGGCGACACCGAGCAGGAAAAGCCGCCCCGTCCAGCGATGGATCTGGAAATGCTTATTGCGAAGGCCGGTCCAGAACTGCCAGGGCCCCATTAGCAGTGCGAGCGTCCCGCCACTGATGTGCAGCAATAGCCACACCCGGCGCGTCCAGTAGGATTCAAACGAAACCGCGTTATAGTGCAGATAGTAGAAGAAAACATACTTCCAGACGAACGCAAGGGCAATCCCGACAATACCGATCCAAGCCACAATCTTGGCCGCCAACTTAGCCTTGCCCGCTTTGTTCCAAACCGATGTCGGGATGCCGGTTGAAGCATGGGCCATGGGGTCTTCCTTGACCTGAGGTATCGAAGAAAGATCATCAAACCCAAGGTTGCGGGAAATGCTAACACAGGCCGGGATTGATTGGATATATCCAGATTCCATGCACTCGCCGAGCCTGGCTCGACATCGAACGGGCCAGGCACATCGAGGCCAGAACGCAAGCAGAAATGCACGACCAGAACGCTCCTGCGAGACGCTAACTGGCGTAATCAATTCCACCAACGATCATCCCACAAGGAGGATTGTTGGTGTAATTGCGATTTTTCACCAACAACTGTACGGCGATAAGGAGGCGTGGAACGATCCCATTCGTGGTGATACAGTTTGTGGCTTCACAGGGGCGAACTCATTGTGAGACGAAAACTACTATCTAGAGGTATAGCTGGGGTTGTGATGGGAACTTATCTGGGCTTTGGCTCCACCACGACCACGTCCGGTGGAGCACACATGGCCGGGATGCGTTTATTGCTCACGAAGGAGTGAGGTTCGATTGGTTTATGGTTTCCCCGCGACCTTTGTTCATCACGATACTGACGTGCATCTTTCTGATGTTTGTAGCGCTCGGCTTTTATGAACTGTTGGTGTTTGTTTTTTCAAGATTATTCGGTTCCAAGAGCGAAACAGTGGGTAGCGATATAAACCGGTAGTTGGTGTAATTGCGATTTTTCGCCAGTTATTCACCAAGATTGTCGTAAGATCGGGCGATGATTCGCGACTCACGACCTGTAGCTCAGCAGGTGAAATCCGGTTTAAAAATTGGAGGCGCCCTGGTCGTGGTCTGCGCGGCCTTGTTCGTGCTTACCCCGCACCTCCGTAGTCGCCGGTTGGAGGCAATGGTATGGCACTGGAGAAACGGAAACAGCATAAATGTTGGTGAATTCGCGGTTCCGGTTCCCAGCGGATGGATGGTGCAACGGTTCGAAGTTGGCCGTACTCAGGAAGTTTACCTGATCAATACCAGAGGCGGCGAAGCTCTTTCGGCGGTCATCATCATCACTGACATGCCGGGACGAAACACGTTCCCGTTGAATTTCGCTGGTTCCCGCCGTCGCACCATGGAAAGTTTCGGACTACATGTTTCGGATACGCGAGAACTCGTAATCGGCGGCGTCAATGGATCGTGTCTTGACGGGGAAACTATGAGGACAGGAATTTCGCGTCGCGATATCTCCTGTTCGTTCGGAACCAGCCTTTCTGTAGAGTACGTCGGCAGCTCTCCTACAGCGCCCATGTTCTATTCAATTCTGGACGGCATTGCGAAGACATCTAAAGGGTGACTCTGGCAAAACCTAACGACCAAGGCAATCTGGCATTGTTGGTGTAATTGCGATTTTTCATCAATAACCAGCCCTTTTTCTAGTAGCGTTATCACTTGAGGGCCCGGAGTCCGGCCTTTCCCTGAAGTCCTTTCACACTGGGCTACGATGAACAATGATTCGGGGCCCTTTTTGAAAAGCATTTTATGAAAGCCATTGTCCGCACGCAATACGGACCTCCAGACGTGCTGCGTTTCGCGGAGGTAGCGAAACCTACTCCCGCCGACGATGAAGTCATGATCAAGCTTTGCGCGGCAGCGGTGAATCCCTTGGACTTGTTTTTGATGAAAGGTGCGCCCTGGAACCGCTTCGTTCCTGGACTACGTACACCAAAACATCAGGTCATCGGTTGTGATATCGCCGGACGAGTAGAAGCGGTCGGCAAAAATGTGAAGGAGTTTCAAGTAGGCGACGGGGTGTTTGGGGTAACAGGTTTCGAAGGGCGAGGATTTGCCGAGTATGTATGTGCTGTCGAAGGAAAATTGGCTGCGAAGCCAGCGAACGTATCGTTTGAGGAGGCGGCAGCGGTGCCGATAGCGGCCAGTACGGCACTGCAGGGGCTTCGTGACAAGGGACAGATTCAGGCGGGCCACAAAGTTCTTATTGAAGGCGCGTCGGGCGGGGTGGGTACCTTCGCGGTGCAGATTGCCAAAGCGTTCGGTGCCGAAGTAACTGCCGTATGCAGTACGCGGAATGTGGACACGGCACGATCGATTGGCGCGGACCATGTCATCGATTACACCCAACTCGACTTCGCACGGAGCGGGCAGCAGTACGATCTCATCCTGGCGGCGAATGCTCATCATTCGATTTTCGACATCAGGCGAGCGCTAAGTCAAAACGGAATTTATGTCGTGGTTGGGGGCGGTGTCATTCGAATTCTCCAAGCCCTATTGCTGGGGCCTCTACTGTCATTGATTGGGCGCAAGAAGATGAGTTTCTTGCTGGCGCACATCAACCAGAAGGATTTAATTGTTCTCAAAGGTCTTTTGGAAGCCGGAAGAGTTGCGCCAGTCATTGATAGGCAATTCGCATTGGGCGACGCAGCGAAAGCTCTGCGCTATCTGGCCCAAGGACATGCGCAAGGGAAAGTCGTCTTGACCGTTCCACCCCAGATTGGCATCTGAAAAGGCGATTAGCCGACCGCTGTTCTTGCCAACTGGGCCCTCGATTTTTCCCCGATACGCCGATAGCTGTTGTAAACAGGCAACTACACCAACGGTCCAAGGCTGCCTATTGCGACGGAGGGTTAGCTTTCGCTTAGTTGACTACCCGGTTCGTTTCTCGCAGGCGATTTTCAAGCTGTCGAGTCCACGATCGAAATGCTTGCCCATCACTTTATCCATATTCACGAAGAGACCCATAACTTTCATAAAATAGGCATTCGTGCCATGCATCTTCCAGGTCACCATCGTTGAAGCGCCTACAGATTCAAGGATGAATTCGTTCACATTGTTTGCTTCAAACGGCTTCACGAAATCAACTTTTACTGTGATTTTCTTTGGCGGTTCCGATTCTATGATCAACATCCTTCCCTTACCGGAGTTCCCGGAGCCACTCCACTCCGACGCAGCGCCGAGACCTTGTTCGGGTCCGCTGAATGTTCTCTTCATTGCCGGGTCTTCCATGTCCTGCGGTGCCCACTGTTTCCAATTGTGGAAATCATCAATCATTGCGAAGACTTTATCTGGTGGCGCTTGGATGCTTCGAGAACGCAGAATCTGGATAGTTCCGGTTCGGAAGGCAGCGATTACTAGAATGGAAAGAACGACTAGCGCTACAATCGCAACAATTCTCAAGACCATGGCAGATCGAGCCCCCCGGTTTGATCCGACCAAAGAATAATCGAGAGACACGCCTTTCTCAACTCTTGTAAACAGGCAATTTCACCAACGATCCCGAATCGCGCTCGGGTGTCGGAAGGTGGGATGTTGTCGCGCTCAACTGGATTGCTTCGACGCTATGATATACGAGCAAATTCTTCGAGCGACCGCGCAAATACGTCAAGAGAGAATCGGATGCGGGGCTCCCACGAGCCTGCTCCGTGAATGGCGGTTAGCACGGGTAGTGCGGCGTCGTACGTACCGTCAACCTGGGGCTATTGGTGCAACGTCAAGTGTCCGGACGGCAAAGGAGCAGTCGAAGTCGTTCTTCAGGTACGGCCTTGGGGAAATCACGGGACGACAGATGTGCTGACGCACATACATGACATGCGTATCAAGGACCGAAAACATATGCTGCGCCTTGACTAGCATTGTGACCGGGCCCTCCGATCACTTTTAGTGCTACCGCTAAGTGTCACCCAACCGAAATTGTCGCCTGCCGCGCCGTCCGAGGCGGTCAGCTTGGTATTGGAAGGCAGGAATTTGCAACTTCCAGCCGCCTAAAAAGAATGCCTTTTGCGAGCCCCAGTCAACGATCCAGGGTGAGATTCGTTGCTATGGCGCATGCAGTGCAGATTGTCCGGGCCGAATTGCTGGGGGTTGTGTAGAAGAGAGGAGTCCAGGATTTGCGAATCCTAGAAATGGCTTCGAACGACCCTATTCGCATCTATCGCTTCTGATCGGACCATGTCGTTCTTTTGGCGACACATCCCATGAGGAACTGCACATTTTCGAAAGCATGCCGTTATTTCCGCGGCGATGGCGAGCGCGATTTCCTCCGGTGTTTCCGATCCCAAGTCGAGACCTATCGGAGCATGCAAGGACTCTAGCGACGGGATTGCAGTTGCTTCGGCCAGCAGGGCTTCAGTACGGGCACGGGCGCCCATTAATCCGACATATCGCAACCCGAGCCTTGCCGATTGCTCGAGAAAGAACAGGTCCTGCGCGAAGCTATGCGTCATAATCACCACGGCTGTCCGTGAATCGTAGGACAATTCTTCCATCGCTTTCGGCTGCGGAACGGCCACAACCCGTTGAGCTTCCGGAAATCGCCGCGACTTCGCGAAATCTGGACGCTGATCCACAACCGTTATCATCCAACCCAAACTGGCTGCGAACCTAACCAATGGTTGAGCGTCAAATCCCCCGCCAAAAATTACTAGGTGTATTGGAGGTTCGACGGCCTGAAGCAGAACACGCCCTTCACTAGTCACGACTAAGGAACTACACCCGTTGTGCGCGGTTGTTGCAACGGCCTCCTGCAGAACGGGATCTTCTCGACTCGGAGTGTCAAAAGTTGTCCAGAAAATGTTTCTGTTTCCGATCTCAGAACCTGTAATGTTGGTGGCGATCACAGCAGTTTGACGAGCTTCTCGCACCCGTTGCGCCACAGTCAGAGGATTTCGCTCGTCACCGGTAAGCCGTTCAATAAGGAGCGAAATTGTGCCTCCACAGCCAAGACCGAAGCCATCATCCTCCGACCTCGTATCATAGGTTTTCAGGTAAAAGTCGCGATCTCCAAGCCACCAGAAGGCTTTCCGCGCGATGTCCGTTTCGAGGCATCCACCACTTACGGAGCCAATGCGATTACCGTCTTCGGTCAGGAGGAGTGACGCTCCGAGCTTGCGATATGAAGAACCTTGTACGTCTGCAACCGTAGCCAAAGCCGTTTGTCGACCTGATTGACGAGCGCTATCCCAGGCCTGCATTTTTCGCGCATGTTCATTGAGGGGATGCATTGGTAGCTTTATCCCAGCAGCTTGTCTGGAGTTACCGGAAGATCGCGCACGCGTATTCCGGTGGCGTGATAAATCGCGTTCACTACTGCAGCCGCAGAACCGGTTATTCCGATTTCGCCAATTCCGCGAGCGCCCAACGGATTGAACTTCAAGTCCGGTATGTTGAGGACCGAGACGTCAATCTCCTGAATGTCGGCGTTGACCGGAACGTGATATTCAGCAAAATTGTTGTTTACGACACGCCCGGACAATGGGTCCAAATGTTGATCTTCATAGAGTGCCGTCGAAATTCCCCATACGATACCGCCGGTCAGTTGATTGAAGCCAGTTTTCTGGTTCATCAGAGTTCCAATGTCGTATACGCCCGTCACGCGTCGTACTTTTATCATTCGCGTATAGGCGTTCACGGCCACTTCGGCAAACACTGCTCCGAACGAGTGAACGGATAACGTTTTTGCATCTTGCCCTGGCTCAGCATCGCCCTTGGCTTCGAGTGTTTGATTCCCATGGCGCGCCAGTAAATCTGCATAGCTTTCCGTCTTCCCCGGAGAATCCTTGAGGAACAATTTGCCGCCGGCGGCTTCTATGTTTTGCTGATCCGCACCGTGCAGCGGAGAATTGATGTCCGCCACCGCAAGGGCGATCGCCTTAAGCTTCGCCTGTTTGGCAGCCTCTTCTACCGCTGGGCAAACGCTTGCGGCGCTCATCGATCCACCCGATACGGGAGCTTTTGGGAGCGCCGAGTCGCCTAGCTTTACTTCAATTTTGTCGAGGTCAATGCCGAGTGCCTTCGAGGCCGTTTGGGCCATGATGGTGTAAGTTCCCGTGCCCAAATCTTGAGTTCCGGACCCGACAAAGGCACTTCCGTCAGGTTTTATTCGGACGACAGCAGAGGCGGCCGAACGGTTGCCAGGGTAGGTGGCTGTTGCCATTCCAACTCCGATCAGATCATGACCCTCGCGAGTTGCGCCGACGGCGGTCGATCGTTTAGCCCAGCCAAATCGCTTCGCTCCTTCTTCATAGCACTGCCTTAAGTTCTTTGAAGAAAATGGCTTGCTCTCGGATAGGTCTGTCTCTGCATAATTCTTTAATCTCAATTCGATGGGGTCCATTTTCAGCTGATAGGCAAGTTCGTCGAGCGCGCATTCGAGCGCAACTGTCCCAGTCGCCTCGCCAGGCGCTCGTTGAAACGTCTGTACCCCCACATTCATAGCTACGAGACGATGGGATGTTTGGCACGCTTCGGACGCGTACAGCATGCGAGTTTGTAGAGCGGACGGCTCGAGAAAGTCTTCTACCGTGGAAGCGTGACACCAGGAGTCATGTTTCACGGCGAGAAGCTTCCCGGCGGCGGTTGATCCGAACTGGATGTTCTGGCGCGTACGTGGGCGTCCGCCAACCGGACCAAACATCTGGGTTCGATCTACTACTAATTTCACTGGACGCTTCACCAAGCGCGAAGCCATAGCAGCCAGAACAACATGCGACCAAACAGAACCTTTGGAGCCAAAACCGCCGCCTGTATAAGGACATTCAACCGAAACGTCATCTTCGGGAATCCCAAGTACCGCGGCCACGCTGCGTTTCACTCCAGAAATATATTGCGTAGCATCATAGAGAGACAGTTTGTTATCTTCCCATCGCGCAATCGTGGCATGGGGCTCCATAGCGTTGTGATTTTGAGCTGGCGTTGAGTATGTCTGATTAAATTTCACATCTGCTTTTGCGTTCTGTGCAACTACATCTCCGCGCTTCGAATCGGGATCCCAATAGCCAGCCTTCGGAGGATGAGCGGAATTGATGCCAGCCTCGAAGTCAAGAAGCGCGTCCGCGACCTTGTAAGTCGGTTTAAGTAAAGTCGCTGCATATCTCGCCTCTTCCAACGATTCAGCCACAATTACCGCGATCGGTTGGCCGTTATAGTTGACCTGACGGTCCTGGAGCAATGACAAAGTCCGTCCAGCCGGTGGTTTCCCCGCACCCTGGTTTCCTGCCGGCAGTTTGACGGTATTAAATGGCGTCATCACCGCCAACACTCCGGACGCTCGTTGTGCTTTGCCGCCGTCCATAGCGGTTATTACGCCCTTAGCAATTGTGCTGGTGACCATAATCGCGTAAGCCAGGTTTTCGACCTTGAACTCAGCCGCATACAGGGCGGAGCCTGTTACCTTGAGCTTTCCTTCATAGCGATGATCGGGTATTTGCGCGCTACCGCTCATGCGGTCCTCCCGGTTGCGGCCAGATCGAGCGCATGCGCCACAGCCTGCATTCCCAATTCAATCTTGAATGTATTGTGCTCATATCCCTTGGCACCAGTGAGGGCTGCGCGACCAGCACGTTCGAAGGCGTCTTTTCCAGTAGAAGCACCAATTAATATTTGTTCCGCTTCATGGCAGCGCCACGGCCTGTGCGCCACACCACCCATTGCCACGCTAGCGTTGCGGATGGTTTGGTTTTCCAACTCGAGTCCGACTGCAACCGATACGAGCGCGAATGCGTAGCTGTTTCGATCGCGCACTTTCAGGTAATGAAAATGGGGAACATACTTTGACGGAGGGAGGTCGACGGAGACGATCACTTCTCCGGGCTTCAAATTGGTGTCGATTTGCGGGGTGTGTCCAGGCAGGCGGTGGAAATCTTGCATGCGGATGGTTCGTTCGCCTTTCGCACCTCGAACATTGATCGCGGCATCCAGCGCCAGCAGAGCCACACACATATCGGACGGATGTGTAGCGATACATTGCTCGCTCTGGCCCAACACTGCATGAATGCGATTGAAGCCTTTTTGCGCAGAACATCCGCTTCCCGGGCTCCTTTTGTTACACGCTGGATAGGCGGGGTCCACGAAGTAATAGCAACGAGTGCGCTGCATCAGGTTGCCGCCCACCGTGGCCATATTCCTGAGTTGTGGCGAAGCACCAGACAGAAGAGCCATGCTCAATAAAGGATAGTTTTGCCGAACCAGAGGGTGATTGGCCGTGTCACTGTTTCGTGCTGTTGAACCGATCCGAAGGCCGCCAGCGGGGATTGTTTCAATTGTGGAAAGTGGCAACCGTGAGATATCGACCAACTTTGACGGAGATTCGACTTCGCTCTTCATCAAATCGATCAGGTTCGTTCCGCCGCCTAGAAAAGCCGCTCCGCCTGTCGAAGCGAACGAGTGCAGGGCATCGTCGACGGTGGCGGCCCGCTGATAGTCGAAAGGTCTCAAGGTTATTCCTGCTTTCTCGTGGCCCACTCTACAGCGGCCACAATGTTCGGATATGCACCGCAACGGCAGATATTGCCGCTCATGCGCTCGCGAATTTCGTCTTTCGTAAGCTCCACCGCACCGGGGGCAAACGATTGACTCACAAAACTTAAATCACCCGCTTTCGCCTCATCAATCAGCGCCACCGCAGAACATATCTGACCGGGCGTACAGTAACCGCACTGGTATCCGTCATGATCGAGAAAACTTGCCTGAACCGGGTGCAGATTTCCTCCGTCGGCCAAGCCCTCAATCGTTCGGATCTGATCGCCTTCATGGGATACCCCCAGGGAGAGGCAGCTATTGATCCGCTTACCGTTCACTAGAACCGTACACGCGCCGCACTGTCCGTGATCACACCCCTTCTTGCTGCCAGTCAGACCCAACTGGTCACGTAGCGTATCCAGAAGACTCGTTCTGGAATCTAGGTCAAGCGTATAGGGCTTGTCGTTCACCGTCAGATTTGTCGTGATTTTTCGGGGCCGACCTTCGATCGATTCAAGTTGCTGTTGAGCGAGGGTGATCTGCGGAGCGCTTAACAGGGTCGCTCCACCGGCAGCCGCTGCAGTCTGCATAAAACTTCTGCGAGACATATCCAGAAGCTTGGGATCGTTTGGCGAAGGGTTCTTCGCCTTTTCAGTCTCCTCCCAAAAGAGGTCTTCGTCTTGCATCGGACAACGTGGACTCATGGCAACCCCCTGAATTTGGTTATAGCCAGTCAGTCTAATAAAGAATTAAGCTGCAATTGGATGCCGGAAAGGGCAAATGCGTTCACACCTGTCGGTGGAATCCTTTTAGCGGCTGGATACTCGACGCGGTTTCGCGGCGACAAACAACTGGCCCTATTTCAAGGAACGCCTTTAATTCTCCGGGCCGCCGTCGCCCTCAAGGCGTCGGGAGCCGATCCGATCGTCGGCGTCATCCGGCCACGAATGCACGTTCATCAAAAATTGCTTTTGGAGGCTGGAATAGCGTTTGCAATTAACGAGAACCCCTCGGAAGGACTGGCGTCGTCTATTAGTTCTGGTCTCGAATTCCACAAGTTAGCTGAACTCGGGGCAATTCTGCTATCAAGCTGTGATCAGCCCCTCGTGACCGGTAAACACCTTCATGAGCTTATTCAGGTTTGGCGTGATGGTCGCGCTGCAGCGGTTGCGTCGGCATACTCGGATACGATAGGCGTTCCTGCAGTTTTTGGATCGGAGCTGTTCTCTCAACTTTCCGATCTGCGTGGGGATCGCGGGGCGGGCCAATTGCTGCGGCAGTTGCCCAACGTTGCAACCATTGTTTTGCCTGAAGCTGCATTTGATATAGACACACCCGAAGAGCTTAAGGAGTTGGAATCTCGTAAATGCTGCTAAGCGTTTGCAGAAGCTTGCGGCGCGCAGCGGCACAGGTATAAAACTTAGAAAAAACGGGACGCAGACCTCTTCCGATTAATCAACGTTGCTCGATGTAATTCAGTGGTCCAGTCGCTCGAGGATGGGTCCAAGAACATAGGCGACAAAAAATCCGCCGCCCCAGATCATGGCCGAGCTGTGGCCTCATTGGTGGCTCTGCTTCCGCGTGGCTCAATGATGATTCGGGACCACTTTTGAAAAGCATTTTATGAAAGGCGGTTCGGGTGAAACACGGCACGCTTTGGCAATGCGTCACGATTCATACTTCCCCGTTTGAAGAGACCGGTCACAAAAACGAATAAGAGCCTCATCTTGGGAATATTTCAATTCTTGTAAACAGGCAATTTCACCAACAATCGGGTGTTGACGGGTGGCCCACCTTTACGTTTTTTGTAAAGGTGGGAACCACGAACGCCGAGAGCTTGTTCCTTTCATTTTGCGAGCCGCTCTCTAACTCCATTCTCGATTTATACTCGACCCCATGATTTCCGGCAGCATGATTCCCACCTTTACAAAGAGCGTAAAGGCGGACCAGACGCGCGCGCATCAGTTCGGAGAGATCCCCGGAAGCTTGAGGAACTCAGGATGCATGACCACGTGCTCGCTCTTTTCGTTCTCAATGACCTGAGCGAAGGTGGCGTCGATCTCGGCCTGCGGAGGACGCAGGGCATTTCTGTCGGCTACGGTCGTCTGGCGGACGAAGAGGACGATCTTTTGCCAACCAGCAGGAGTTGGGAAGATGTACGGCCCGGCGCCGCCCATCTTCTTGTCGGGCCAGATGGTCCATCCGATGTTGAACTTTTCAGCCAATTCAACATGGCCGGTTTCCACCTCGACCTTGGAGTCGTAGATCTCACCGGAATAGAGCGGTACCTTCCACTTGGTGCGATAGTCGAGGAACTCCTGAATCCACTCCATGGTGGGGTTGTTGCCATCGGTATGAAAGACGTAGGTGGTGTTGTTGTCGAACGGCTTGCCAAACTCGATGAAGCTGCCATGGCAAGCTGCCTGCAACATGAGCATGTGATGGGTATCGACCTCGCGGACGGCCGCCGTCAAACGACGGTACTCCGGCTCGACAAGATTCTCCATCGTGAGGTATCCGGGCCAGAGCAACGGCTCATTCAAGAGATCGTAGCCCAGGATCGTCGGATCGTTCTTATAGTGGTTTGCAACCCGCTTCCAAAGTTCGTTTACACGCTTCTGCTCACCGGCGTCCTTGAGGAGCCACGGGTATTGAGAACTATCGTCCGCCGCGGCTGCCGTGAATCCGCCGACGCCTGACTCAAAGTTCAGGATGAGATACATATGGTCCTGACGGCACCATTCGGCCAACTGGTCGATGAACCCTGGTGCGCCAATGCGAACTGAAGCAGGATTGGTCGTCGTTTCGCGAGTTGGAACCGAACGTAAGTCGTGCGATCGATTTTCTCGTCGGACTTCGCGATCAAGCGAGACGCGGGAACAGTACGAATGGCCGCTATGGATTGCTGGCCCCGGGATTTGCCGATGGTGGCATTGGTGGCGTCCGCTCGGAATTCACCAACACCGTATGGACTCTGGCCGCGTTGCGTGCAGTCGCCGATGCGGCTCGACAACAAAATATTCCCACTCTCGACAAGGCCGGCGAGTTCTATAAAGAGCTCTCAGCGGCTCTTCGGGCGGCGGCTAGTAAAGAGATGATCCGTCATCCCGCAGGCTTTGAATATCTGCCGATGATCGCGGGTGATGATCCGTCAGTGAATGATCTCGATCCATGGTCCCGGCCCCGACCGCAAACCGCTCAATGGGCGCTTTCCCACGCCATCTATCCAGGATTAGTTTTTGACAAGGCCGATCCGATCGTTCGCGGTCATATAGCGTTACTGCAAGCCTGCACGCAAGAAGGTGTTCCGATCGAGACCGGATGGCTGTGGCACGACAGCTTGTGGACTTACAACGCTTCATTCGCAGCGCACGTTTACTTGTGGGCCGGGACTTCGCGATTGGGCCCATCGTACTTTCACCGGCTTTTTGAACCATGCGTCACCTCTCTACTGCTGGCGGGAAGAACAGCCTTTGCAACATGCTCTGGTTGGCCAGGATTGGGGCGACATGCCGCACAACTGGGCCAGCGCGGAGTGTGTTCGCTACTTGAGGCATATGCTGGCACTCGAAGACGGCCAGAGCCTCCGGTTGTTGGAAGGAATCACCGCCGCGGAGCTCAACGGTCCGGGCGCGTACGTATTGCATAATTCTCCAACTCGTTTTGGCAGAATCGATCTGGCATTTGAACCCGCCGGGCCGCGGGGGTGGAGGTTGCAATTTGAACGAGCTCACGGGCCAGCACCTGCAAGCATCGCGATTCCCGTAACAATCGATGGTCGATCCTTCGCGAAGATATCGGGAGCGCCTTATAAGAAAGAGACTGGCAAAATCGAGGTCGACCCACAAGCGCCGCGATGGGAGGCTTTTTGGAGTTGACCGCGCGCGCAGTATCCGATCTTTTCATCTTTAACAAAGCCCCGCCTTCCTCTACCAAAAGCGCGAACCGGGACAGAGGCCGTGGAGCTACCAGGCTTCGTGCCGACTGTCTGAGAAACCAAAATGCCGGCGTTGTTCAGTCCAGCTTAATGGACTGTTGCTGCACAGCTTCTTAAAAGTGAGGTCGCGAGGTTGACGTCCCTCCAGGATTGCCTCGACAATGTCCGGCGCAAGAAATGCGCATCCGAAAACGAGACCGAACATAACGCTCCGTCACTCCTGCATGGAGGGTTAGCGATCTTGATCCGAGGACTTGCCTTCCAGGACCCGCTCGCCCGCTGCGAATCCCGCGAAACGCTGAGAATAAACACTTCCTCGTGGTCGGCGATACCGGGTCGGGAAAGTCAAGCATTATTCGGCAAATGCTGTTTCAAGTAGAAGACAGGCATGACAGCGCCATCGTCTATGACCCAGCGTGTGAGTTCGTGAAGCAGTTTTACGACGAACGCCGAGGGGACATCGTGCTCAATCCGCTAGATGCTCGAATGCCTGACTGGAATCCTTCAGAGGAGTTGCGTCGAAAAGCCGAAGCGAAGGCTCTCGCCGTCTCGCTATATCAGCCGGAAGGCGTGACCAACCGGTTCTTCGTAGAAGCGCCGCAAAAGATCTTCGCTCATCTCATGACGTATCTGCCGACGCCCAGCCAACTCGTGGCATGGATGTCCGATCCTTCCGAAATCGATCGTCGCGTCAAGGGAACCGAGTATTGGATGCTCATTGATCCCAAAGCCCCTCACCAACGCACGGGAGTGCTCGGTTCGCTCAATATGAGCGCAGACAGCTTCCGCTTGCTACCAGGTAAGAATGATGCGGCTTCTGCCTGGACAGCAACAAAATGGTCCGAGACTCGGCAGGGCTGGATCTTTATTACCTCGCGTCCAACCATGCGCGAAGCCCTTCGCCCCCTCATTAGTTTATGGATTGATTTGCTTGTCTTACGACTCCTCAATGAGCCAATGCCTCAGCAAAAACCTGTCTGGTTTGTGATCGATGAACTAGCCAGCTTGCAGCGCTTACCGCAACTCCACACCGCCATCACCGAGAACCGCAAATCACAGAACCCGGTCATCCTCGGTTTCCAAGGGCGCAGCCAGATGGAGGCCCGATACGGCGACGACGCCGAAGCCATGCTCTCACAGCCTGCCACGAAAATCTTCCTTCGTACCACTGAACCAAGAGCAGCGAAATGGGTGAGCGACGCGATCGGAGAGGTCGAGGTGGAACGGCTTCGTGAGACACACTATGAAGGGTCGCGGGCGGGAAGAAACTTTGCCCTCGACCGCCAAACCGAGCCCTTGGTCATGCCGTCGGAAATATCCGGCCTCGACGATCTGCGGGGCTTCCTGAAACATGGAAACCATGTCGCCCGTTTCGCGTTCCCGTTCATCGCCCTTAAGGAAAAACAGCCGGGATTCGCCGAACGTCAGATGGATGACCTGATTGCGCCCCGCAAGACCGAGACCGCGGATACAGAGCCGCAGACAGGACATGCCCTCATTCCCGATCAAGTCCCAGAACAGGCAGTTCCCAACTTCGAGGAAGGAGTGGAGTAGTGCTGACTATCTCCAAACCATTGTCTGCAGGACAGGCTCAGAGCTACCACCGGAAAGAATTCACCGCTAAGGAACAGACTTATTGGTCGCAAGGCTATGCCGTTCAGAGCGAATGGCAAGGCCATTTAGCGAAACAGTACGGATTGGTTGGTGCGGTGAGTGCCGAAGCCTTCGCCAAGTTGAGCCAAGGCCAGCACCCGCAAAATGGAGAACAACTTGTTCAGCACCGCATAGCGCACGAATACAAAGACGAAAACGGCAAAACCATCAAGACAATGGCGCATCGAGCGGGATGGGATGCAACTTTTTCGGCTCCAAAATCGGTTTCCCTCACAGCCCTAGTGGGCGGTCATGCTGAGGTGCGCCAAGCTCACCGCGAGAGCGTGCGCATTGCCCTCGACGAACTGGAGCGATACACGCAAGGCCGGATCGGCGGGAATCATCCGGCGGAGACAACAGGCAAGTTCGCAGTGGCGAAGTTCGAACACGACACCGCTCGTCCAGTAAATGGCTATGCTGCGCCACAGCTTCATACCCACGCCGTCATCTTCAATGTGACCGAGAGAGGCGATGGAGGAACCCGCGCTCTGCAGGAACGAGCATTGTTTGAGTCACAGCAATTTGCTACGGCCGTGTACCAAGCCGAACTGACCTACCGCCTACGCGACCTTGGCTATGAAATCCAGCGCGGGCGAAGCGGCGCCCCGGAGATCAAGGGATACACGCAAGAGTACCTCGACGCTTCCAGCCCCCGTGCTCAACAGATTCGTGAGTATCTCGAAAGAACCGGCCATAGCAGCAAAGAGTCAGCAGAAATCGCCGCTCATTCGACACGCGATCGCAAAGACATATTGTCGCCACGTGAGGTTTTGGCCGCTCATCGTCGTCTCGCGGCGCACTTTGGAAATCAGCCCGATGCTGTGGTAAGAGCCGCACGGGATCGTCTCCACCACTTGATGCCAAGGGCCAATTCCGCCCTTCGGGTGAACGAGGCGGTCACCTTCGCTCGTGACAAGAACTTTGAGCGCGAGGCCGTCGTGGATGAGCGATTGTTGGTACGCGATTCGCTCCGCCGTGGGATGGGCGAGATTAGGTACTCCCAGGTTCGCGACAGCTTGGCAAGCCGCGAAACGGCCGGAGAATTTGTGAGCGTGCAAAGGAGCAAGCATCAGACAGGTCGCCTCCTTACAACCGTCAAAGCGATTGCTGCGGAACGTGAGATTGTGAACCAAATGCGCGCGGGTCAGAACCAAGTCGAACCCGTGATGTCACGCCAAAATGCGATCATCTGTACGGATCAGCGTTCCCATTTGAACGCTGGACAAAAAGCAGTCATTGAAGACGTACTCAGCTCGCCCGATCGCATTCTGGGCATTCAAGGGGTGGCCGGCGCTGGTAAGACAACTACCTTGGAAGCCATTCGCAGTGCCGCTGAAAGCAAGGGTTACCAGGTGGAGGGTCTCGCGCCGACTTCGCGCGCCGCGAAGCAACTGCGGCAGGCAGGTGTGAATGCCGGGACATTGCAAGGATTTCTCGCGCGCTCCCAAAACAGGGAAAACCAGACGGGTGAAAAACGGTTCTTTTTCATCGATGAATCGAGTCTTGCCAGTACCACCCATATCAGGGGTTTTCTACGACGAATGGGCTCCCGTGACCGGGCTCTGCTAATTGGTGACACGCGCCAGCACCAAAGCATCGAAGCAGGCCGTCCCTTCCAGCAATTGCAGGAAGCTGGAATGCGGACTGCGAGATTGGAGGAAATCGTCCGGCAGAAAGACCCCGCCCTGAAAGCGACTGTCGAAATGCTGGCACAGGGGCATACCGAAGCCGCCATCGACACCCTTCAGCAGCGTGGCAGAGTGAAACAGATCCTCGATCCGCAAGAGCGCATCCAGACGATTGCACGGAACTATGTTGCACACCCAGAGCAGACATTAATCGTTTCGCCCGACAACGCTTCACGGCAGACGTTGAATGAAGCTGTGCGGCAAGAATTGAAGGCAAGAGGCGACTTAAACCCCACTGATCACAATCTCCCAGTCCTCATTCCCAGGCAGGATATGACCGGTGCTGAACGTACATGGGCCGGTCGCTATCAAACTGAAGACGTGGTGCGATACTCGAGGGGAAGTAAACTCGTAAGCGTCGAGCCTGGAACCTACGCCACCGTGGTCGCCGTCAATGCGGCAGAGAACCTGCTGACCATTCGGAAGACCACCGGAGACCAGATCTCTTACGATCCGAAGAGACTTTCCGGCGTGAACGTATATCGCGAGGTAGAGCGAGCCTTTTCCAAGGGCGACCGCATTCAGTTCACCGCACCCGACAAACAACTCAGCGTTGCAAACCGCGAACTAGGGACAATCCAGGCAATCGATACCAGTGGCAATATCTCCCTACGTCTGGAGGATGGGCGGATGGTCCAATTCAATGGCGCAGAGCATCGGCATTTTGACCACGGCTATGCCCTCACCAGCCACAGCTCCCAGGGCCTCACCGCAGATCGAGTGTTGGTCCACGTCGATACCAGCATTCATCCTCAGCTCATCAATTCACGGTTCGCGTACGTCGCCATTTCACGCGCCAGGATCGACGCCGAGATCTACACAAATGATGCTACAAATTTAGGTCAAAAAATGAGTAGCAATGTGTCCAAGAGCTCTGCTATTGAATTCTCCCACTCGAAATTGAACACAACCAAGGATTGCAGCCTGGATCAGAATATCTGTGGGTGAGCGTGCTCTTAGCATGTTCCTAAGTGTTCGACGTTAGATTATTTCCAATTCTTGTCAACTCGCACCGTCCTGCCCTTTGCCACTAGCCCTACGGTTGCGCGCGGATGGTCTCAGCTTCTCGCTCGGCAACCTCGGATCGGAGTCGGTGCTTGCCCGGATACGGCAGATCTTGCGACGCTCTGACGCTCACGTAAGCAATGTCGTTATTGGAATACCCAGCGAAAGGCCGTGGACTGTTGACGCTGAACTGCTCGACAGTGATCTCGGTGTCCAGAAGTGTCGATGCATGCTCGGGAGTCCGCCTGGCTGAGGACGGATCACACGACGACTACCACAAGAAAGCCGGTTGCTCCGGACCCCGGAGCATCAGCCGCCAGCTGGACCGACTTGCTCCCGAAGCGCAGCGGATTTGGCGGCATGCCTGTCAAGTCACGAGTGCCGATTGTTTTTACCATGTGCAGTTTCTGATCAAGTGACACCCGAATGCAGGCATTACTATATGTGTGAACTCTACGAGTGCATAAGGAGGTACGCCGTGATAGAAATCACATCTTGTGTTGACGGAGATACCAGCATTACTCGGAGGTTCTGAAGGAATTCTCGACGCGGGGTCGCCTGTGCGTTTCGCGATTCCTAACGGGTCCCAGATAACGGAGGCCGCAACGATGACGGTACGCAAGAAGGAACAACACCGCACAGAACGCATCGGCTGGCTGCGCGCGGCGGTACTTGGCGCGAACGACGGCATCCTTTCAACATCGAGTCTCGTGCTCGGTGTCGCATTTGCGCATGCGACCCACAGCAATGTATTAGTTGCAGGCGTGGCCGGCTTGGTCGCCGGGGCCATGTCAATGGCGGCCGGTGAGTACGTGTCTGTCCACTCCCAGGCAGACACCGAACGGGCGGAACTCGAACTTGAACGCGAGGAACTCAAAACAGATGATGTGGGGGAGCACAAGGAACTGATGGCAATCTATGTTGCTCGCGGGCTCGATCCATCACTCGCAAAACAGGTCGCCGAGCAACTGATGGCCCATGACGCGATCGGCGCCCATGCTCGCGACGAACTCGGTATCTCCGAAGCTCTCCGTGCGCGGCCGATTCAGGCTGCGTTAGCGTCGGCTGCGAGCTTCGCGATGGGATCAGCCATGCCCCTCTTGGTCACTGTGATCACCCCGGCGTCGTGGCTGATCCCACTGGTCTCTGGAACTTCGCTGATGTTCCTCGCCCTTCTCGGTGGGCTAGCGGCCCGCGCGGGTGGTGCAGCTGTGATAGATGGGGCACTACGCGTCACGTTCTGGGGTGCACTGGCCATGTTAGTGACCGCAGGTGTTGGAGCGCTATTCGGAACGGTCGCGTGAGTGGGAAACTTTGCGAAGCTGAACCACTCACACTTTCGCCGGCCACAATGTTTTCCCTTGGTCCGCTTCACGCACTCGGGTTTGCAGCCGGTGCAGATGGTGTTGTCATAGAGCATTGCAACCGCATCCGGTGCGGCTACGGGGTGAGCCGGGTGCTCCTCGCCCATAGCGGGCACGGCCAGACCCGTGATCGTTCCTCCGAGCCCGACGATCCCCAACAGTGCCTGACGACGACTGATCTTTCGGCGACCGATCTGAGGAGGAGTTATCGCGCCGCTCATTCCGACTCCTTCGTGCTCGCGTCCGGTCCCGGGTCGGGCATTCCAGCGCCACCGGGAGGACGGGAACCCGGTACGTTCTCATCGTCCTTCACGTTGGAGAACTTACGCGAGGCGACATAGCCGGCGCCCGCGAGCGCGCCTACCGCAAGTCCGACCAGTCCGGTCGCCAGTGGGCTGGCTATGCCCTGGGGCACGCTGATCGATGGGTAGGTTTCCGGAGGAGCCGCCAAGGTATGAATTTGAACCACTTTGAACATTGGGACGCGAAATGCAATGCTTTTTTCCGTGCACCCGATGCAAGGCGCGCCGATCCCAATCGGCCACACGTCGGGAATCTCATTAAAATGTCGCGTAGAGCATCCGGCGTGAGTATCGGGTCCCTTGCAACCCATCTCGTAGAGACACCAGCCTTCACGGTGCCCCTCGTCGCCGAACTGCTTGACGAAATGGCCAGCATTGAAGTGCGCTCGCCGGGGGCAATGCTCATGAATGTCACGGTCGTAGGCGAACTTCGGGCGCCTCTCCGCGTCCATTTCCGGCAGCGTCTTGGAGTCGGCAAATTGCAGCAGCACTCCAAGCAACGTATAAGGATTCGGTGGACAGCCCGGCAAATTGACAATCGTTTGACTTGGCAGGAGATCTGCCACACCCACCGCGCCCGTAGGATCGGGATCGGCAGACGGAATACCTCCCCACGCAGCGCATGAACCGATGGCAACAATTGCTGCCGCCTTCCCTCCGACATCTGCGAGCACCTCCATCGCAGGCCGTCCAGCCAGCTTCATGTAAACACCATTGTCCCGGGTTGGAATCGAACCCTCGACTACGCAGATATACTTGCCGGAATATTTCTTTACAGCCTCATCGAGAGCTTGTCGGGCCTGCTTACCAGAGCCTGCCATTAACTTCTCGTGATATTCGAGCGAGATCACGTTCATAATCAAATCGCCCAAATCCGGGTGCGAACTCCGCAGAAGTGTTTCGGTGCAGCCGGTGCAATCCTGAAATGCCAGCCAGATCACCGGAGGATGAATAACCTGCCCAAGTTCGGTAGCCACTTCTTCTGGAGTTTTCTTGTCAGTAATGGCGAGACCGAAAGGCGCGGCGATCATCAAGGAAGAGCAGAACTGAATGAAGGCACGACGGCTGATCCCGCATTTCATCAGCGCTCATCAATTGTCCCAAGCGCCGTCTCGATAATTCTTGTGGGAGCCGCTTGCGGGTTAAGCTTGAGGTCACCTAGCATGTACGACTCCCTGCTGCTCATATCCAAGTACGCCGTGCGTCGTGATTCCTTTTCGAATCCAATTGCTGCCCTTACTTGATCCCTAAATCTGTCACAATCTTGGGATTGTTTTCTCCGGCGGCGATAATTTGATGGCACGCCGAACAGTCATTTGTAATGGTCTGACCACCGGCGCTTGTATGGTTGCCGTCGTGGCATCGGAAGCAGCCTAACGACGTTGTGTGGCCAAGATTGTCCGGATGAGTGCCCCAAGTAACACGCATGGCGGGAAAGATATTGCGAAGATAAATCGCCGCTACCTCTTCACCCGCTTGTTGCACCGAAGCGCGCTGCGCCCGATCAGTCTCCGGATAGTTTGTTCGATAGAAGTTGGTGAGTGCGTCAGTAATGCGCTGATGCGCTATATCACGGGTGGGATAATCAACCTTAAGCAGTTCGACAGCCTTTTTCTTGATATAGGGAAGGTCTTTGCTGATGCGCCCGAGCGACATTTGCTTGTCCACCGCGGTATCCGGCGTCTCGGCGGCGTGCGCGGGCCGGTTGTGGCAATCCAGGCAATCCATCACACGATGCTCACCACGGTCCAACTGTTCTTTGGTTGGCTTGGCGTCACCGGAAAGGAATTCGGTGGTCTTTCCTTGATCGTCCGTGTAATAAACGGCCGGAATTGTTTGCCGCTGGGGGTCGGTTGAAATGTAGCGAATGCGAGCCGCATCGGCGAGATGATGACCGTGGATCCCTGTCGCGCCTTGAACGTTGCTCCCTCCCACTTTCAGCATGACAACGTCCGACTGAGGCGTGTTTTTTTCATCGTCCGTGTAGCTGGTGCGAACCAGCAATTTATCGCCCACGAAACGTCCGGGCCAGTGACATTGCTCGCAGGTCTGGCTCGCCGGCCGGAGATCTTTTACTGGCGAAGGGATGGGCCGCGGATACGTGTGAGTGGCGACCAAATAAACCTGCCGCAATCCGTTCACTTTGGCTCTCACCATCCACGGCAGCCCAGGGCCGATGTGGCAGTCCACACAAGCCACATGAGCATGTGCGGAAAGGTGGTAAGCAGTATTCTCGGGCTGCATGACGTGACAGGTCGTCCCACAAAAATTCGTCGAATCCAAGTACTCCACGCCGCGGTAGGATGCGGTGCCTAGAATGAGGAGATTGACCACCGTTGCCAGCGCTACCCACTCGAAGGTACGCCGCACCACGGGCAGGCGCAGGTCAACCGCGGGGAAAACCGCAGGCAGACGGCCACTTCCGCTCAGACTTCGCCGCTTGAGCCAGATGCCAAGTGGAATTAAGAGAAGCCCCAGAACAAAAATAGCCGGAAGCGTGAGAAAGACAAGGATACCGACATAGGGATGCGGAGGTCCCGGTAGAAAAATCTCATAGAACCAGAAGGCGATTGTGGTAAGCGCCGTGCTCGTCGTGACCACGGCCCCTGTGAGCGAGACGGAATTCTGACCCAGGAAGTACATGGGCTGCGACCAGCTTCGGAAGCGCTCTCGCAGACTCACTGGTAAGCGGGACTCTCCTTCTTTCAGGCTTTTGCGGACTTCTAAACACACATTCTGCATTGCGGCGAGTCATCTCCGCCGTCTTCAACAAATCCCTTACCCGCATGTGCCATAAACCGATTTGTCACTACTTCTTCAGTGAACGGACATAAGCCACCAGTCCCGTGACCTGTTCCGGCTTGAGCGATTTTGATGCGGGCATCTTGCCCCTCCCGTTCGTGACGATCGCGGAGAGATCCGTGTCCGACATTCCCTGCGCGGCGGCGCCTTGGAGATCATGAGCAGCGATTTTCGTTCCGTCGGCTCCGTGACACATCGCACATTTTGCTTTGTAGAGTGCCCCCGATGCATCTTGCGCGGCCGCCGATAAGGACATAAAAAGCATGACAGCGATGACTGCCACACTGGCGAAAGCTTGAATCTTAAGTGTCTTCATGTTTGATCTCCGTTCGAGTTGAAAAGCTTCTCTGTGTCTCTTCCCCGCCCATTTCAAAAAGCATAGCGGAGCGCGAATTCGGCTGTGCTGCCGTTGAAATCCTGCATGGGAATAGCTGCTAACCCTGGCGTAGCATTCGAGGCCAGTCCCTTCCCGTTGTATCCGTAATAGTTCCAGGTAGTCCGGTAGCTGAGGCCTTTGTACAGCTCGAAGATTACGGTCACGTAGGGCTTTTGATAATTGAAAGCCAGCGTTCCGGGAACTTGCAAGGGATCGATGGCCAGCGTGTTTCCGCCAACGAAAGTGCCGATGTAGCCGAGGGTGGTGCTCACACGCTTGACTGGTTTCCAGGTGACGTCGCCATAAACAAACTGCTGCTTGCTGGAATACGAACCCAAACCAGGGACGGCCGCGGGCACATAGCCGAGGCTGGCGGGGCATTGCGTGGCCGGTGGTGGGCCGAAAGCATTTTGGTAGTAACAAATCTGCGCTTGGTTGTTGATGTCGGTGTAGGTGTAGCCGAGATCGAAGAACACTTTTTCGTTTGGCATGAGCGTGGTGACGAAGCTGTAGCTGCGGCCATGCTCGATGTCATTGATGGTGGAAACATTGTCGCGGTTCTCGTGGAGGTCGACTGCGCCATCGAAGTTGATCCAGGTTCGCGGCTTGTAGCTGGCGTGGACTTTGTAGCTTTGTACCTGCCGCGGGCTGATTCGGGTGAAGGAATAATCGTTGTAGCCGAACTGGAAGTCTCCGGTGATTCGCAGCGTGTCCATGGGGCGGGCGGTAAAACCCGCCAGCAAAGTCTTTTCATGGATTTCCGTGATGTTGCGCGAGGTGTCGTTGCCGGCCGCGGGACCGGAAAAAGTCAAGGAAACCAGGTCGCCGGTCGTTGGATCGACGGTCTCAGTGCAGGCGGAAGGGATGGCGCAAGCGCCGCGGGCGGCGAAGAAATCATTACCTGCTGTACCCCCGGCCCCGCCTGGGAAGTAAGTTTCCGCAGAATAGAAAGTTGCATTGAAATCGGCGATAGTGCGATCGGTGTATACGTAGCCGAGTCTGCCGGTAAATCGCTTGCTGAAGTCGTACTGAAGCTGAAAGGTGTTCGACTTAATGTTCTGTCCCAGGAAACTCGATGTGGGGCCATTCACTATGTCGGCAGAGGAACTCGCAATGTGACCGGGGCAAGTGAAGGCGGTGTACGGAGCGGGACAGATAGCAATAAAAGTTGCGGCGGTGAAGATCGACTGCGGCTGCGCTAAACCCAGCAGCCCAGGCTGCATTTGGCCAAATATATTTGTCTCGGCCGAATCCCAGAGGCCGGGGGTGCGCCAGTTATCGTAGCGGAACGAATCGAGAATCTGAAACTTGTCGGTGAACGAATAAGCTCCCGCCCAGTCAGCATTCACGGAAACGCGTTTGGTGTCAGCCGGGCCGCCGGCAGTGCTTCCCCGGGAACCATTGCGCGAAACGTAGTCGTTCACAATCTCGTTGAAATCCGGCACCGAGTTGTTGGCCGTGCTGTAGCCCAAAGATCCGGAGGTTTCAAACTTCTTGAAGTAATTCGATTGGAATCGCAGACGCTCGCTGGGCATGAAATTTCGCGGGCGCGCGGCCTGGCTGTAGGAGAGATATCCGTTACATGTGGGATCGACGATATTTGGCGCGGTCGCAATGGGTGCGGCGCAGGGCAGAATCTCGACCGGCCCTACCGTGCTCCAGATGATGCCCAGGTCAACCGGGGTGCCGTTCGCGAGCTCGTATCCGGAATTCTGCGGATTGTCGGTGATGACGTTGTCCTGTTTGTAGTAACTCAGAAACTGATCGTAGGAAATGGTCGTCTTGGGCAGGATGCGGAAGTCCACGCCGGCGCGATAAGAGTTGGTCGTATAGCTGTAGGTTTCGTTGAATGCCGCGATGGTGCCTCCGTCGGTGGTGAACGAACCCGGGCCCTGATTGCGATCGTGCGAAAAACCCAGCCGCAGTTGCACCCGCGATTGCGGAAAGAGTGTGAGATTGTAATCCTGCATGCGGCGCACCAGATCGAGCGAATGCGGCGAACTGGTGATGCCTACGCCGGGGACGAAGTCGATGGGTTTAGTGGATTGGCCAGCAGGTTGTAGTCCCAGAAATTCTTGTCGCGGCGAAACACCATTCCGAAGTCATACAATTTGTTTTTGTTGATGCGCAGGCGAGACACATCGTTCGGATCGCCACCGTAGCCGAAATTGCTGAAGTTCAGGTTGTCGAACAGGAAACCGTTGTGGTCCAGCGAACGCATATCCAGCGAGTAATCGAAGAGACGGAGACCCGAACCCAGATTCACGAAGGTGTCGTAGGTATCGAGATTTCCGTTGATCGAACTGCTTCGGTAGCCGGCTTCAAAAGATTGCTGGATGTTGTAGTTTCCGGAATCATGTCCCGCAGTTTCGGCAGGGCTGGTTTGACCGTGAGATAACGATGAAAACAATTGCACTGCCAAGAGAATGGAAACCGGAACATATCGCAGGAATTTGTTCTCGACCTTCCGAAGAGCGCGCGCTGATAAAAGATTCATAAGCGATCTCTATTTGAAAAGCGTCTGGTCGAAGTTGGAGCCGTGTACCTGGCTGTGGCACAACGTGCAGGACTTGAAGAAAGTCTGCTGGCTGTGAAACGAAGGAGTCCCGGGCGCGCCGCCGGCTTTTGCATTGGCAGTGACATTGGTGTGGCATTGCAGACAGAGCAAATTGACGTTGCTCACCCGCAGCATGTGAGGATTCGCGCCACCATGGGGAATATGGCAGGACGAACAGCCTTCGATCTTTACCGGCTCATGCTCGAAGACGAACGGTCCTTGTTTGTCGGTATGGCAGGTAAAGCAGACGGCATCTTGCGTCGCCGAAGTTCGCACTTGCCTCGCGCCAACCGTGCCGTGTGGATTGTGGCAATCCGAACACTGCACCAATCCCTCATTCACGCGATGGCGAAATGGCATTTGGAACTGCGATTTCTGCTGCAAATGGCAGGAGTAACAAAGCTCGGGCTGCGCCTTCACCAGCAGGAACTCTTTGGTCTGCGCATGGTGCGGCGAATGACAGGAAATGCAACTGACATTGTTTTGGGTGTGAATGGAGTTAATGGCGTTCATGTGCTGCGTGCCGCCTTCGTGGCAGGTCATGCAACGAGCATTGATGTCCTTGGTCGAAGCGTTTTCGAACACAAAGATTTTGGATTTATCGCCGCCACCAGCCACGTGATCAGCGCCCGGGCCGTGACAACCTTCGCAGCCTTGCTTCGATGGGCCGCCCTCTTTATTTAATGTGGTCTTCCAATGGGTGGTTTTCTCCCAACTGTTGTAAAGATCTTCGTGGCAGGTCTTGCAGGTCTCCGCACCAACATACTTCGAGATTTCGGGCACAGCCGTGCTCGCAACAGGAACAACGGAGGATTGAGCGCTCTTATCAGGAGTTGGCTGGCTGGCCTGCGTAGAAGCAAGTCGAGTCGAGGCAAGAACAAAGAGAATAATCAAAGGAAGAATGCGATGGCCAAGTGAGCTGATTGGCATCACGATATTTTCTCCGAAACTCGCTTTATGGCGCGCGCGAAATACGAGACTTTGGTGGTCGACCGATTTGAGGTTACGCCATCTCATTTCATCCACCAGTCTTGTTTGACTAGTACGCGCTTCTATCCGGAAGAAATCATTGTGACCTTTTCGAAAAGTGGATAATCATAAAGCGATTTGCTTTGCTGAGACTGTTCAATATTGCTCACTTTCTTGCAGAAGGCAGGCGCTCCGGCTCCGGTTATCTCGCCGTTTCAGTTCCTTCAGTTCGTCTATAAGGCTTTGGCGGGTCTGTATCGTGAAACCTGCCACCTTACCAAAGGCCACTTCTAGGCCGAAGTCTCCCGTCAATCAATCCAAGGTCAGACTACGGAAAAACGATGTTTAAGAATGCGATACGGAGTACCCAATCAATCCTGCAGATTGTATCCATGGCACGAACCGTGACAGTGCTGATTGGCCATCCGTAGATGGGGAATGACCTGCGATGATAAAAGAACGCGATTTATTCGAGTGCATGAGTCCCGCCCGTATCTCCCTGGCGTCGCCTCATGTCTTCAGAGATCCAAGATAGCTCTGAGCGACGGTAAATCTGCCAGCGAATGAAATCTAAATCCCAGCCTCTTGGAGATCAACTGCATTGCAAGATTATCTCCCAGCATTTCTGATGAGACCCGGTTGAGCTTCTCGTCCCGTGCGACTTGAATAATCCGTTGAAGCAGTTCAAGGCCTAAACCCTGTTTTTGATATGCGTCGGAAATTAGCACGGCGGTTTCAGCCTCTCTCTTTTTCCCGCGTAGCTTATTTAGTCGAACAACTCCTACAATTTCGGACTTGCTGGTATGCGAGTTGTAGTACACGGCAATCAGAACCATCTCGCGTTCATAGTCGCCAAAACATATGCGTAATAGGCGGTCGTGAGCAATTCGGGCGTTCAGGCTAAGCGACGCAAAATACCGTAGATAGACTGTACGGTCAGAAAGCGCATGGTGGAATTCGGTCGAAGCGCTTTACCTATCTACCAACGAGACAATCCAAATCCCACTGACGCCAAAGGGAATGGCAAAGGACCTTCAGAGCTACGACGAGGCTCTCGTTCATATTCTGGCCGGCGAATTCGCGCCAGTGGTAAGCGACTGGAATTGTCCGCGCTGTCCGCACTACTTCATATGTCCTGCCAAGGCGTTTGGCGACGCACGGCTGCAGTCCGCCTGACCGGTTCGGCGGGTATAGGCTCCTTCGCTTTCGCGCAGACCTGACAAGGGCCTTTTCAATCGCCTCACCGATAGCGGTCGGAAAATTCTCCCCGGCATAGGACCCTCCAGCTGCACTTAAAGACCATGTTGTCCCGAAGGCCAATTCAGAGATGCCCCCGAGACATCCATTCGTGACTGCCACTGAGGCTCTGGGTCCGCGTTGTATGTATCGACGGCGACTCGGCGCACGATCGCTGACGCAGGCAGCGCGCGGAGTGCCAGCCGGCCCGCGAGCTCTCGTGAGCGGGTCGGCCAAGTATTCACGTGCAACGTCATTGGTAGGTGAGGGATCGGGGTCGGATCCCAGATGGCGCGACGGTGAACCAGCTTGCTGGTCGACAAACCACCTGATCTCACATGGATCCCATTCGATTGTGAATTGATGCAAGGCCTTTGACGCATCAAATCCCAACTCGATGATGATGGGCGTTCCGCGATAGCCGTAGTCAAATTTCGCGCCATTGGTGCCCGGGTTGTAGAACACGTTGACCAAAAGGTGGTCTGGCCGATTCCCGAGGATTTCTACATCGATCTCCTGTCGGGGCGAGTCGCGATGGAGAAAGAAACCGGTCACCAGGCCCGGGACATTCGTGGCTTGTAGCGTCGCTTCGAAACGCCCGAACAGAAAATTGGCGCGACTTGAGATCGCGGCTGCGCTGAGATTCCGAACCCCAAGTGGCTCCTCGATGACAGCGAGCGAGAGACCGCCGCCCGGTGCTGATGTCACATTAGCCGGACGAAAAAGTCCGAGATTTCCAGGGAAGGTGTCATTTCGCAGCAACCATCGCGCGGACTGGATTTGAGCAAGATCGTCTTCGAAGCACACCCGCAAAGCCCCCAACGATTCCTGCCCCTCAAGCGCGCTCGCGCTGATGCCGCTCCAATCCATGCGCGTGGCTTCGCTATCCACGGCGACGGGTCATGCCGAAGCCGTCTTGCAGGAGCGAGCCATTTTGCTTCCTGGTGGCACTGGCTGACGCGTCCGCAGTCCAATGTCGTTGACGGACGGGTATTGCGCGTTCGGTGGCGCAAGCTTCAAGTACTCACATAGATGCACGCCAAGTGCTTGTGCGCTCACGATGCAGACGCAGAACGATTGGCCCCTTCCAACGCTGTTAGTATGGCACCATTGTTGCGATCGGCAGACTCGTCTACATCATCCATCACAATGTACTTTGCTCTTGGATAGCGCTGAGTGAGGACCCGTATCTGCGGTTCCAGCGAACCTATGTTGACGTAAGCATCGAAAACGCGATCGGTGCGACCTGCGAGCAGGCCCTCAAATTCACATTCCGGAATACTGTCAAAGTCGCTGCAGCAGCGATAACCAAGCATCGAGAGGGCCATTGCAAGCGATGACAGCCCTGATCCCGGCGCTCCGAACGCGAAAACTGGAGAATGGATCGGGCGTCCGATGAAACAGCGCCGAGTTGCCGTTATCAAGAACACCGATCCGGCTCAGTGCCGGCAGGATCGAGTAGGAATTTGTCGAGTGCAGATCGCGGCGTTGGTTGATCACTGAGCGGCGCAACGCCCGAACGTCCAGCTCTCGGAACTTGTGATTGATCCAGAGGTCGATCGGACCGCGGCACGGAAGAAGGTCAAGCAGCGCCTGAGCTCCCTTCTTCGAAAGTACATAACCGGACAAGTACCAAAGGCCGCGCTCCGGCCGAAACACATTCTTCGAAACTAGTTCCTTTGGAGCACCGTTGCGCACCTCCCCATACGAAACGTACAAGATGTCGAACCCTGGATTAGCCCGATCAGCGTCCTCCATCTCGCGCCACGCCTGATCGAGGATTCGCCCAAAGCCGCGTTCGAACCGGACGTCGTCCTCAAGTACTAAGCTGTAGGGTGCGCTGGACTGCGCGATCGTTTTCCAAATGCCAATGTGTGAGCAAGCGACGGCGACCTCTGCCTGGCTCATCCTAATCGGGCGCTCAAGATCAAATGCATCGGGGACCGCATGAGGTTGCGGTTCGACGAATAGCTGGTCGCCCAGCGTATAAAACGGTTGAACCATAGTGCCATCGACGAATTCTGGAGGATCGGCCTGCGCGTCGCATGCGGAGTATCGAACGACGCGCTCGGAAAGCGGCATGCCCTGGGCGTCTAAGATCCGGTCGAGTTCGCGCACCGTATCGGTCCAACGGCTCGGTTGTCGGTCCAAGTTGATGACGAAAATCGGACCGATTCCCGATCGCAGAGCATCCGAAGTCCCTGCCAAAACGTCAGGGCACCGCTGCCGCGGGAGACGGGATCGAGCATTGCAAGAATAGCGATATGGATAATTCGCGACGCTGAGCGACAGCGGCTTCGAAAGATTCATTCGGAGACTATCCGTCCATGATCAAATCTCTTTTGATTGGATAATCGCCAATTTCTAGCATCGCCGCGGTAACTCAACGGCCATCGCGAGACGGCAAGTGAATCCCAGTCTCTCAATACAACTATATCGCTTTCAATATCGCCGCTGGTCCTCGTGCCAAGATCGAAGATCGACTTCGAAAGATTCCCAGGTCCGGTTGCCGTCTGGATCTCAGGAAGTTCGTCCTCGCCAGCGAGCTCAAGAAGACGTGTCGCCTGACTGAGCGCATGTTCGATGACCGGATGCCCTGGACTTGCGATGAGTGGATTGTTGTTGAAATAGAAAATCCAGCTGGGATCGTACGCATCGGCACGTAGAAACACAGCGGGCTTCACCATTGCCCCAGAAGCGATGTCGTAGCAGAGGGGCTGGAGTTTGAGCCTCCCATCCTCGGCCAGCCAGCCGATGTCGGTACCGACGCACACATCGTCCGCATCGACATAGAAGCCGCCTTCAACTAGCACGTAGCAAAGCCGGAAGTAGTCCGCCTGCATCGCCGGGTGATAGCAGCGTTCGAAAGCTCGCTTGTGCCGCGCACCCAACGAATTACTGATGAAAGCGCCGGCAGTGCGTTCGTCGAATAACCTATGCTCGAAGCCGCTCGTCTCCCAAACGGTCCACGAGCGGACACATTCCTCGACGTCGGGCGGCAACTGCCCAAGGTCATGCCAAAACTGCACGATCGTTCTGGGTGTCGGCTGCCTGCAGTGATCGTTGATTGAGCGCTGACCTAAGGGGCGCTGAACCAGCTCTCTGATGAATTCCGAGCGCTGCCGATGGTGTTCTCGACTATCGGATTCTTGCTGCATCTAGATGCACCGTCTTAGTAGTAAGCCTTTGCTCGCGACTACAGATTCTTGATGCTTTATGACACGCACGATATTGTACAATTTCGCCTACTTTGTCCGAATAGGAAGGCAGGCGCATCAGGTGCCCCTCGCACTGTCGAGCATCCCGATTGGGACCGGTATCGATTATCAAGAATCGTTCGAAGCGGAGGCCGCTAGCAACGTGAAAATCCTGTCGTATAACCCGGGCCATGATGGTGCTATCGCGTTCCTTCAAGACGCTCGCTTGATGATGTCCATTGAAGCGGAGAAGGACTCAAATTATAGATACTCGCCGGTCTCCAGTCCTGACGTGTTCAACGCCCTCGGCGAACTTCGACGAAATCCCGGACGTCATTTGTACGGGCGGCTGGTGGTCACGCGACCACTACGAATACTTACATGGGTCGGATGTTCGTGTCGGGTAACCGCCTCCGTCTCGAACACTCGTCCGGTCGCGATCCTCAATTTGGTTGGCGGCTTAGTGCGACCCTTTTATTGCTCTCCATAGTGCTTCTTGGCATCGCGGTATTCGCTGGGAGACTCCACAATATTGATCTCTCGTCCGTCTTGTTAGGGATCGCATTGTCGCTGCTTTGCGTCGTCTTTATCTTTTTCTCTAGGTTCCTGCTCTTAGTCCGCGATCTGCATCGGAAAACAGCCGGCGAACTCGATGCGAGTGAGCATTCACTTATCGAGAGTGAAGACCGGTTCCGCCAGATGGCCGATAACATTCAGGAAATCTTTTGGATGATTGACGCAAGGACCGAAAGAGTGCTCTACCTAAATTCAGCATTCGAGCTGATCACAGGACGTTCCCCCGAAGTCCTCGGCGCGGACACCGCCTTATATAAGAACCTGATTCACCCCGAAGATCGAAAGCGGGTACTTTCCAAGATTGAAGGTGACAGTGGGGAATTTGATGAAAGGTTCCGTATCGTTCTGCCCAGCGAGGAGTTTCGCTGGGTTTGGGTGCGAGGGTTTCCCGTTCGCGATACACGAGGCAGACTTCTGCGTATCGTGGGAAGCGCTCTCGACATTACACCTCAAAAAGAGGCAGAAGACAAAGTTGCAAAGGCCTTGGCTGTCGCCGAATCCGCATGGGCCCAATCGGATGCGATGCGGAAAGCCTCTTTAGCCCTGACGCAAGACCTTCGATTGGACTACGTTTTAGACACACTTCTGAAGTCCTTAAGGGATTTGGTCCCTTATGAAACAGCTTGCATCTTACTGGTCGAAGCGGATTGCCGCCTGTTCGTGGCACGCAGATCCGAAGATAGCAGCATAACCAGCTCTCCTTCCGAATCTTCGTCGATGTTTGAAACGGACGGCCATCCCATGGTCCGGCGCATTTTGGAAACCAACATTAGCGTACTTGTCCCTGATACAAATCAAGACCTGGAGTGGAGCGGGGCCAAAACAAATCCTCACCTTCAATCGTGGCTTTGCGTCCCACTGATTGCATCGCAGCGAATTGTAGGTTTGCTTTCCCTCGGTCACTCTGTACCAAACTCACTCACTGCAGAACACCTTCGCATTGGCGAGTTGCTCGCAATCCCCGCCGCAGCTGCCATCCAGAACGCTCGACTGTACGAGCGCACAGAAATCTATGGCGAGGAACTCGAGAAGCGCCTGGAAGATCTCCGCCAGGCACAAAGTGCTTTGGAAAAAGCACAAGGTTCCGGCTCGGGCACAAAAAGAGTCAACTAATCCTCTGCCATATCTCGATTCTATCCGTCAGGCCGGCTGCAAGAGAACTGTCCGATTTGCGCTGAGGCCCTGCTTGGCGATCGTCGATTGGGGCTGGTTCCGGGGCCCACCCCGCCAGGAGCGGCGATGCGGAAGGACCATGACTTTCGCGCAGCGATATACACCTTGTCCGGTTTACCGACCGCCCGGCAAACTCTTGCATCTGCCATCCGGCAAAGCGCGAGAATCAAAGCTAGCTGGGGGTTTCCGCTATGTTCCCCAATGTTGAGGTACGTCACCTGCAAGCCGTCATCGTATTGGCTGAAGAGCTTAATTTCACGAGGGCGGCATATCGACTTCATATCAGCCAACCTGCACTCAGCCGGCAAATCAGCGAACTCGAAGACCTGCATCGCCTGCGCCTTTTTGTTCATGAAAAGGGGAGGCAGGTCCTATTGACCGATGCAGGGCGCGTTTTTGTCGAGGAGGCACGCTCCGCACTTTTTCACGCGGAACGTGCTATCCACCTTGCTCATGCAGCTCACGACGGCAGTGACAGCGTCTTACGGGTGGGCCATTCTCCGCACACGAATCCTTTGTGGATTTCCGCCATTCTTTCCATACGCCTTCCACTGTTTCCCAAGTTGAGAGTCCGTTTGGTGACTCGATTTGCGCTGGAATTGGTGCGAGGTGTCTTAGCCGGCGACCTGAACCTCGCCATCGTGACCGCGCCACCGGAGGACGCCCAAATCACAACGGTAGCCTTTGCACAATCCTCTCTATATGCCGCAGTGCCAAAATCCCATCCAGCTGCGCACAAAGATTCCCTCGCATTACGAGATCTCGCGGAGGATGAGTGGATTCTTTTTGCAAAACAAGTTCACCCACTTATCCATGATGCGATTCTGGAAGCGGCTCGAAGAGCGGTGATCCCCTCTAAAGACGCTCACGACATCTTTACGGTGGAGCAGGGACTTCATTTGGTGTCTGAGCACATGGGAGTCGCCATTCTTACCAAGCCTGTCAACTTGGACTCTGCCCCTGAACACATTCTGATAAAACCGCTTTTGGATCCGCTGTTGTCATTCGAAACTTGCATAGCACTCAGAGCTGATGATGATTCGCGTCTAGTAAATGAGTTTTCTCGCTCATTTCTTCGGAAATTCGCTCCACAGCCGTTACCTGCGATGCAGATGGAATTGCCACTTTCCGCCTGACACTAAACAGATCTTAGAATTGTGGTTTCTTGCTGGGATATGCAGAACCTTTCGGTAAGGGCTCTTTTGCCAAACCGCATGACTAGGGCGAAAAACGAATGAAAGAGGCTCCCCACCCTGTCCTGACCGCAAAGCTTATAGACGCCAGTAATGTCCGTCAGTCGAAAATGAATTGGACAGTTCAGCCATCTTGACTCAAATTGGTCAGCAGATGCGCGGCTCCTTGATCTGGCCCCCGAGGCTCCCATTGGCCTCAACGCATAGACCATTCGGGCTGCAGCCGGAGGCTTGGAGAATGTTTCGCCCAGCCTCAAAGCTCTCGAAGCCTTCGGTGATTTTTCTGGGTTCAAATCGGCCGCAAAGTTTTGGACGACGAAGTCGAACCAAGCGACCTTGGGTATTGAGAATGTGGAAATCAAAATGGGCGACCTTGTTATAATCCGCGGCAAGGCGAACATCGGCGCTCCGGTCTCTCCAAAGGAGATGGAGCGCATGGCAAAGAGGAGATTTCAAGACCCAAGACCCGAACGTCGTGGGGCTTGGTGGACTATACGTGTCTGGCGGGATCAATTCATCGCCGGCAAACACGTTCGCAAACAACAACGAATCCGCTTGGCAGCCGGAACGGTGCAAGAGCGGGAAGTCCGGAAGATCGCGACCGAATACTTACGACCAATGAATCAGGGCCTGGAAAGTCTTGGGTCGGCGACCAATTTCGAGCACTACATTGAAACGATCTACAAACCAGTGGTAAAGCCTCTTATGGCGACAACCAGTTTTGACCGCACGCGGGGAGTACTGGACAATTATCTCCTTCCCGCATTTGGTCGATGCTGCTTGCGCGAACTCACCCCTCTCACTCTCCAAACCTACTTCTCGCAACTCACCACCAGCAAAACAAAGCAACTGCTGTCGCATGAGTCGCGAGACAAAATCCGTGATGTGCTTTCAAGCGCTCTGCGCTTTGCTGTCCAGCATGACTTGCTGGTCAGAAATCCGGCAGAAGCGCTACGCATCCCTCCAGACAAACGCGGAAGAAAGCGCAACAAACCCTATCTCACACCCCGGCAATTCGACCGCTTAGTGGAACTGGTTACCGAACCGTACGCTTCAATGCTCTACGTGGCGATTTATACGGGTCTAAGGGTCAGCGAACTGGCAGGATTACGCTGGAACGATATAGGGCTTAACTCAATTACGGTCGACGAACGGTTCTGTCGCGGGGACTGGGGGGCACCTAAGAGCGAAGCCTCCAATGCCACCATCGGCGTGAACCGCTGCGTTACGGATCGCATCCACCGGCTTAAGCAGTTGACCGTCGAGGTCAAGGCCGGCAGGGCAATCCGCAAATATAAGGTCGTGAAGTGTGACGGCCCGGATGATCTGGTCTTCCAGGGAGTTCGGTCCGGAGGGCCGCTCGCGACAACAACATCCTGGTGCGGTTCATTAAGCCGACTGCCCGCACACTGGGACTTCCCTGGGTAAATTGGAGAAGCCTGCGAACCTCTCACGCGACCTGGCTGAAAATGGCTGGCGCCGATGTGAAAGACGCGCAGGCGCAGATGAGGCACTCACGTTCGAGCACGACGCTCGACATCTACCAGCAGTTTGTCCCCGAGAGTCAGCAGCGGGTGGTAGAGAAACTCAGTGGTTTAGTGAATTGAATTGTGACCAATTGTGACCAAGACGCCGAAAGGACGGCTTGTAAGTGGCCTAAACCTTTTTCAATCAACAACTTAACTCATCAAGATGGTCATTTTATTGTGACCATTCTGTGACCAGCGCCGATGTTCGCCCAGGCGTCGGCAAAAAATTGCTTTGAGGATTAAGAGAAGAAAATACTCACGAAGAGATGTCATCACGTTGTGTTTGACTTCAGTAATTCCAGATCCGAAAGAATGGGATCTAACGGACTCGTTCGACAATTGATTCCCTCTTGGGGATGCGTCCCTCAGCTCTTGCAATGAGTGTAGCGATTTTTCTTTTGTACTTGGATTGGTCGTATTCACGATCAAAGTCCCCGAGACTTTCATCATGTCAGGAAGTGTCCATCCGCTTTCCGTGAAGTACAGCATTTGCGCTCGATTTCCGAGAGCGCTACGTTCTCGTGCTGTGTTCCCAACAATGTAGGAAACCAAGAACTCTTTTGCTTCCCTTCCGCTGCGGAACGCCTTCATGTGGCGAATTTTACTCCTGTTCCATGTCCACTTTGTGGAGCCGTAGCCGCTCGCCCAGAGAGTAAACGCGGCGAAGGCAATTTGAGCATCAACGACGAATCCCAGTTCACTGTACCTTGTGCGATCTGCAACAAGCCGGTTGTGATTGGCGCTCGTTCTTCCAAAGCGAATAAAGCTGGCAAAGCCGTGCATGAGGATTGTTATGCGCTAAAGAAGGCCAACTGCGAACTAGGGCCGGAAGAGGATGGTCAACATTGACCATCTTTTCTCAAGGCGGCTGACATACTATTCGGAGGGCAGAAAAAATAGTTCTGAATTTAGCAAGCAAGACAGAGATGACCGCCGAACTTAAGCTGCTTTCCCAGCAGCAATTAGAAGCCCGAGAAACGCATCTTCATAGGATGGAGCGCTAAGGAAACTACAGACTATGAGGGACGCGGTAATCGCATCACGTTCCTGCGCGACGAACTTCTAAAGTAATCTTCTCGTGAAGTGCCGGACAAGGGAATCCCCGCTCGACGGCAGCGAGCGGCGCATCATTTGACCCGCCACTAACCCCGCAGCAATTCCTTGAGCCTCGCCTTCAACACCACTTCTTTGGGGCTCTTCCCTCGTTGTGCCAGCCACGCGCTCAGCGATGCGCCGGAAATCGAGTGGTATACCTGTTGAGCTTTTACCAATACGTCCAGGCTTAGCAGATGCAACCTTTCGCCAGATACATTCATGGCCGCTCAAGACCGCCTTGGGTGACCTGGAGGAATCGGCAGCGCGTTTCGAGTATTGCAAGTTTTACGTCACCCAACGCGAACTGGACGGTCATCGACGCTATCCAGGAAGTACAAGTTTCACTGGATGAGATGTAGTGGACTAAGAAACAGCCCTCCCCACTCGCTCTATTCGGATGCAGCTTTTGCGGATCGCACCCTTTGCACGTGCGGCTCGTGCGCGGGACGCCCTTCTATAATTCGCAGCCGCTACCGGCTACGGCTCCGCAAAGTGGGCACGGTACAGAGTTGACGAAGGCGAGGATGCCAGCAGCTCGGGGCACACGACCACGAGACGCCTTATTTGAGTTTCTCGTTGCCCGAAGGACGCCCCCAAGAATTTCTTGTGCCAGGCATTCTTCGTGAACGGTTTCACTCTTCGGGTCGGCTAGGATGCGGGATTCGAGTTTAACGGCTTTCTAGCAGATGCGGCAGGGTACGCTGAAGTGGGATTCGTCGCTCATGACGGAATCCCCAATCTGACAACCGTTCAACCTGGGTGGTTGGCGATAATTTCGCCGATTCGCTCTTCGCATCTTTCAACAACGGAATACCCGAATCCGCGTCTTTCCATATCTCAAGAAAATCCTGATAAGCCTGCCGGGCTTTTGAATGTTTCCGCAGTCAGCGTATGCGCGGGCCAGTCCTAAACGAGCCAATGCGCCTAGAGGATAATTTATCGTCAAGCCTGGATGTTCGATCAGCTTCTGGAATTCGGCAGTGGCCTTTGCGCCTTCGCCGATCGCCAGGTAGGCTTGGCCCCGTGCGTAGGTCGGATAGAGGGTTGAGGTCGGCAGTGCCGGAGGGGTAGCGAATTCAAGCGGATCCACCACGACTTTCAGATCGTCAACCGCTTTCAACGATCGCTTCCCTCGCATGTCTACCTCGGCGCGAATCAACGGCAGCCAATATTTCTGAACATAGGTGCCCAGGGGCCACCGCTTGTCCAATTCGTCCGCCCGCGCTCCTGCCTGCCTGGCATCCCCCATGAGAGCCATGCTCAAAGCGATTAGCGTCACCGTATCCTGGTCGCTCGATAGCTTCTGCGCCTGCGTAATTAACTCCCGGGCGCCGATCGGATTGCCGACTTCAGCCTCTCGCACCGCGGCTTGTGCCAGGCACCTTGACGCAGCTTCTTTGTCGCTGTCCCTTTCCCACAACTCCGCAGCCGAACGCGAGAACTCTCGAGCTTTTTCGAAGTGGCCGTGATACGCTTCGGTGTTCGACTGTTCAGACAACATGATTGCCTGTGCCCCCGAGACGTCGGCGAATCTTCGCGGAATGCTCTGCATCTCGCCGGCGTCACCGCGAAGGAAGGCGATCCAGTAACCTGCTTGCAGCAGCGTATCGGATCGAAGCCTTCTGTTGTTGGCTTCGGTCCAAACCTCCGCAGCCTCGTCTACCCGGTTGACTGCTAACAGAGAGATCGCCAGATTGTAGTAGGTATTGGCTCGGGTAGGATCCAGCAACAATGCTTTGCGAAAGTTCGGGATCGATTGCTCATAGCGGCCCAGCTCGCCATCGCTATCGCCTAGGTGGTTATAGCCGCCGGGCGATTCAGGATAATTCTGAACTTCCAGGGTATGGACCTCCAACACCTTTTCCAGTTCACCGGTTACATAGGCATAGTAGCGTGCGTCAATGGAGAGTCGTTCTGACTCAGTGACGCGTCCCCGAAGTTCGTGCGCTTTGGTGGCATTCACGCGGGCCCGATCGGACTCCCCCAAATTGCGGTAGACGGCCGCCAACGAAACGTAAGCCTGGGCGAAATTTGGGTCCAGTTCAACAGCCTTCTGGAAAATCGGCAGCGAATCCCGGTCGCCTTTTTTATCCCATGTGGAAAGAGCCAACCCGTACTCGTTCAGAGCTTCGAGTGAAGAGGTTGTCGCCTGTTCCAAGGGGGCATTGAATCTCTGGATCGAAGGCAAGGACTCGCCCAACCGGGAACGTATCCTTGCCGTCGCCTGGCCCAGCGCGTCGACTACATCTTCCTTGCGAGCGGCCTGTACCTGTTCATTCGCGATCGGTTGGCTGTTGTCACAGCGAATGGCTGCCAGTCCAATCAGATAAATGCTTCCCAAATTTGCGATCGATCCCTGGATCGTCACCTTCGCATTCGCTCGCTGGCACACTTCGATCGCAGTCTTGCCCGTCATGCGGTCCTCTGAAGAACGCCCCATCTGCTTCATAACTCGCTGTGCGTTTCGATCAGACAGCACTTTGACGAAGGGAGATTGCTCCAATCCCACCTCAAGCCCCTGGCGAAGAGCGTCGTCAAATATGGTCTCGCCCGTAGTGTTCACAAAATCGGCAAGAACAATTTTGTCTTCGGAAGTGATTTGAAAACCGGCACGATAATGATGCCAATAAACGCCGAGTCCAATCGCTACCAGCAGAGCGATCACAGTGAGTCGGCGCCAACCCATTCTTCGCATGACAATGCTAGGTGAAACCGGCGCAACGCCGACTGTCCCGGGATTCGGAGAGGTTGTTACCGGTTGTGCGGGACTTGCGATAACCGGCGTCGCAGACGGAAAAGTAACGGGGGCGACAAAACGATAACCCCGCCTCGGAACGGTTTCGAGGAACCGGGGATTGTCCGCCGAATCACTCAAGGCGGCGCGAAGCTTCCCAATTGTCGTGTTCAGGGCGTTGTCAAAATCGACAAAAGTGTGGTTCGACCAGAGTTCTTCGCGAATCTTTTCTCGAGTGACGAGCTGGCCGGCATTTTCGACCAACAGCACCAGTATCCGAAACGGCTGTTCTTGCAGGCGAATCCGAATGCCCGATTTGGTGAGTCTGCCTTCATCGGCATCCACCTCGAAAGATCCGAAGCGGACAATCCTACCCGCAGATGTCGGTCGCATCGGCGTAACCCCAAGGGATCGAAAAACCGAGCAGAGTATAACACAAGGTGGTTATAAGTAGACTTAACTTATTTGTTTCAAAAGTGTTACGCGGTGAGATCGAGATTGTTAAGAGTTATGTTGTATTCCCATCCCCATTACAGCAAATTGTCGGTTTACTAATGAAGAGTCGGCAACACGTGTTAGGAAAGAAGCCAAGGCGAAACCTAAGGTAGAGGTGAGAACCATGCAAAGTTTACGACGTCTCTTTGTTTCAGCAATAATCGCAGCCTTTCTGGTGTCAGCCGCCCGGGCGCAACTCGTAGACCAGAACTTGGCGCCGAACACTGCCAAAGTCGGCATCCTGAAGTCCATGCAGACCGAAATTGGCGCGGGCCGAGGCGATGCCATGACGCCCACTTCTTCCATTTTCTTGATTGAACGCGATCCGTTCCGCTCAGTTCGCCGCGGACGGCAGCTCTTTCAGCGGAAATTTACCACGCTCCAAGGCCGCGGTTCTGGTCCCGACGATGGCACCGGCGACATCAATAGCAACAGTGCAATTGGCGCAGGTGTGGCTGATAGTTGCTCGTCCTGTCATGGAAGACCTAAAGGTTCCGCAGGCTCCGGTGGCGACGTTGCCACGCGTCCCGACAGCCGCGACGCACCGCACCTCTTCGGAATCGGCCTCAAGGAAATGCTGGCCGACGAAATCACTTTCGATTTACGCTCCATCCGCGATGCTACGGTGGCCAAAGCAATTGCCAAGCGTCGAACCCTCACGGCCACGCTGACGAGCAAGGGCATCAGCTATGGCACCATCACGGCAAACTCAGCGGGCGCAATCGATCTCTCGCAGATCCAGGGCATCGACGCTGATCTCCGCGTGAAACCATTCTTCGCTGAAGGCAGCATGGGTTCATTGCGCGAATTCATCTCCACGGCGTTCCACAACGAATTAGGAATGAACACCAATGATCCCGACCTGATCGCCGCCAGTGCCGGTGCCAGGATCGTGACACCGTCCGGCATGGTTCTTGACGGCACCAAAGATAAGATCCAGCCGCCGCCTACTCCAAATCCAGGTACCGGAAACGAAGTCGATACCGCGCTGGTTGATCACATGGAGTTTTACCTGCTGAATTATTTCAAGCCCGGTCATGACAAACAAACAGAAGTCACCGAGCGTGGAAGGGTAGTCTTCGAGCGCATCGGTTGCGCCTCATGTCATGTCGCCAATCTGACGATCAATCGCGACCGGCGAGTCGCTGATCTCGATACCGTTTATGACCCGGTGCGAGGCAACTTCAATACTCTGTTTTCGACCGCCACTCCTCTCGTCAATGTGGTGAGCGATGGCACCGCGAACCCGCCATTAGTGCAACCCGCATACAATTCTTTTCAAGTCACCGACATTTACACCGACTTCAAGCGGCACGACCTGGGCCCCAACTTCTACGAACGTAATTATGACGGGACCACACAAGCCATGTTCCTGACACGTCCATTATGGGGAGTTGGATCGACCGGGCCGTATGGACATGATGGCCGCAGCATTTCACTCGACGCCGTCATCCTTCGCCATGGAGGCGAGGCTCAGAAATCCAGGGATGCCTATGCGGCATTGCCTGCGGGAAGATCGGCTGCGCTGCTGGTATTCCTGAATTCGCTGGTCTTGTTTCCGCCGGACGATACGGCATCAACTCTCGATCCCGGCAATCCAGCAACACCCGGGTTTCCGCAATTCGGGCATGGAAGTATCAAGCTGACAGTCCTGTTCAATGATCCAACGGACGTCGAATAGGCGAAGCGGGATTTAGAAGGTCGAGGTGTCGGGGAGACCCCCATTTCTCGTCGACGGCGAGAGGTGGGGTGACACCTCATTGCTCAACAATCCGGCACCACGTAATAATCCACGCACCTGCGACGGCGGACAATCCTTTCCCGAACACTCAACCTTCCAATATCCCAGACGAACAGAGGCTGAAGATAATAGATTTTTGCCGTGACGCTCAAGATCTAGACCGCCAATTGTCGCGATCTCAAGGGCGTGGAGCATGCTGTGTCGGTCACGGCAGAGACGCTATTCGAGGCGGTGGCGAAGCCCTAGCTGTCTTTCGGACAGAAGGCTGGGTCGAGGAGATTGGCAAGGGTATGACGAGCCTGCGGATCACGGTCACGAATCAGACCGTTACTCATGAGGTCAGAATGCAGGAGTTCGAGAACTGGCTGAAACAGTCCAACGGATCTCCGGCTGAAATGGTTGCTCAGGAATAAGCTGCGGTCGCTCCTAAAGTAGAGGTTGGGAACAAGCTGACGACATCAGCACGCTCCAGCCTTTCCTCTTGCGATACCAGCACGATAAAGGCATCGTGAAGTCAGCGTTACGACCACGCTTGCAGCAGATTTCTATTGCTTTGCTCGAAAAAGAGACCTGATTGAGCAGGCTACCCCAAACGGCACCCACTCTGGCGGACGCATCGGGCTTGCAAACGGGAATGTAGGTCTGATTGCAAGCGTCAATTTTGCCTCGCGTGCATACTTGAAAGTCACGGGGATAGACGAAGCGAAATGCACCGTCGGCGCTTGCAAAGGTGCTCGTTTTGCTTGCCGTTTGCCCAGATGCCAAAATGGGCAGAAAGGCCGCCGCTAATCTAAGCGCAGCTATCACTCTCATGGCATCACTCTATGCTGCATTGGGAGCGGATTCCAATAGTTGTTGTAAACAGGCAATTTCACCAGCAACCACGTTGAAGGGGGCATGCCCCGATGGCAGGTGGGCCAACAAGATCACGTTTGGACTTTGGATGACTTGCTGCGATTATCGGATGTCAGCACTGCATATGCCGCTGTGGCTTAACAAAGCGCTCTGGGCGTCCATTTCGTTGGTGACCGGTCTCGTTGCCGGGATGCTCTGCCTTCCCTTTGGCGTGAACCGACGCTACCAGTACATGCGCCCTCACCAATCCAGAGATCAAGGTCTCTGGAAGCCCGCTCTTCAAGTGACGTAACCAGGCAATTTTAGCAACATCGCCCAAAGGCAGCATTGTTGGTGTAATTGCGATTTTTCGCCAATCAATTTTCGGCTCGCCATTCATGCGCGCAGTAGCGACACTGCCTGGCGGTAGGTGTACGCGCCAACCCTCCGCATTTTGGACAGCGATTGAAGGAGATCAAGTGTCGACTCTCGTCGAGAATACGAGCCGACGTTCGTTCTATGAAGCCTTCGAATCCTCCTTCAGTGAGACGCAGCACATCCGCATCATCGGAAATAGGATCGGTAAAGAAGCGGTACCGTCCTGCGGTTTTTTTCCTCTTCGCTTTGTGCCTCGATATGGCTTTTGAGCGGCGCGGCTTTCATGGTCGCATACAAATGGTTTGCTGCTCGCTTTTCAAGCGGGGTCATGAGGTTCCTGAACCACCGGAAGACGTACTGAGCGATATCGCGATCGTTTTCCATCGAAGTGAAAGAATCACAACATGACGGGCAAACGTGATCCATAGGCGGAACGCGGCAATCCCAACAAGCTATTGCTAGAACTGTTGGTGAAAATGCGATTTTTCGCCAGTTAGCAATAGACTGCTTAAAACTCAATGAGAGTCGATGGTTAGAAGTTCATTAACGGCAGCCTCAAGCTTCTCAAAAGGTTGATCAGGTCCGGGCGCAGGCTGCAATCGTCCTTGGCGGTCGATTAGGAAAATCGCCGGATAGCGTGCTATGTCATGATAGAAGGATGGAACGCCTCTCCCAAGTGTAAGAAGCGGGTAAGTCACTGGCACCTGTGCCATAAATTTTCGTTGAACATCGACACTTTCATCCGACAACCCGAATACCGCGAATCCCCGTAGCTTTTGCTGTTGATAAAGTCGATCAAGCTTCGGCATTTCGTTTCGGCAAGGCCCACACCAGGTCGCCCAAACATTGATGAGCACGACCTCACCTTTGTGAGCTCCCAATTGCTGGGTCTTGCCGAGAATGTCCACAGTCTCGAACGGCGGCGCAGCCACGTCTCGCATCCCGAGGTTCCTTGTCTGTTTTGATCGCATCAAGCCGTCACTTACCGGCTTCCACGCGAGGCCTAACGAGAGAATCGCGATGGCTAGGCCAATTTTCCCTGACAGCGAAAACGTCTGTCGCCGCATGTCCTTCACGGCAAATACCAGGGTCACGAGAAAGGGCACGGTCATCGCGACCGTTGACAAGGAGAGCCGGAAAAGCCAGTCCTTTTCGAGATCGCTACTCTGCCGGGTGAGTGTCGCGTAGACAAGCGCATACAAGAAAAGTGCCGCTAGGGGCGAAATGAGGCCGAAGCCCAACACCCGATATCTCGAAAGCCTAGTCATGATTGGATTTTCCTTCTGCTTCGAAACGCTACCACGATACGAGCTTTCCGCGTTTGTTGTTGTAAACAGGCAATTTCACCAACTATCACCCAAAAAGAGGATTGCTGGTGCAATTGCGATTTTTCGCCAATCATCAAGATATGGTATGGCATCTTGTCCGTGCGCGGCTCTCTCACTTGATGTGTTTCTACCCCTTTCTGTGGCTCTTGGTTACGAGGCACAGTTAGCGATTCAGGATTAGGCCGAGAACGTAGGCGACGAAGAATCCTGCACTCCAGATCATGGCCGAGCCCCAAAGAATGACACGGCTAATCTTGCTGACCTCTCCGCACGTGGTTGGCTCGTCGGCTTCGCACGCCCCACCTTCGCGTAGACGCGGCTCGATAACGTATGTCATCACAAAACTTGCCGCGATCAGGCTTCCGGCAATGCTGAAAGTCCAAATTTTGTGTCGGGACAAGCTTACGAGCCAGGGAGCTGCCGAAAGTAATGAAGCGACCGCCGAACCCATCCCCATGAATACCAATACCGATGGCAATGCGCAGCAGATCAGCGTGCTGAAAGAGCCGAAGAGCGAGAAATAGTTGAGCAGGGCCGTTCTTTTGGCCCTGCGTTCCGAAGAAATGGTCGAGGCAATCGGAGTCATCGAACCTCCGTGATCGTGTTGTAGCGAAGCGTATTGGACACTTTCCCTTTAGGCGCTTGCGGCAGAACTCCAGTGATGGTCACCGTCTTGTCAAACATCGCGGAGATGTCCGTACTCGCTGCAACAGGCGTCAGCGCATAGCGATCCTGAGTGCCTGTCACGTCGAGAAATGGCGCAGTGGCCGTGCCACTAAGTTTCCCTCGCACCACAACAATCGCATCTTTGTGAGTGAATCCGTTCTTTTCAACCGCCTCGTTGAACTGGCGCATCGCGGCGCCATTTCCCGGATTCAGCTTGATGGTAACGAGCCCTGTATTGAGATCGACGTCCACGGTATTCACGCCCTGAATGCCTTTCATCGAGACATGGATGGCATGAGCGCACGGAGCGCAGTCCATACCGAAGACGGTGAGGTTCACCTGTTCATATTCGGCATGGGCCGCCAGAGAAGCGATGGCAATAAAACCTGCGACAAGAATGCTTTTCATATCGAGTCCTTTCAATGCGAGTTGGTACGCGAGGAATATTTGAGATAGCTAAAATTGATCGCGAAACGAATATGTTCGCGGCCATAGATCGAGCCAGACGCATCCCGGAAAATCGGCGCTTGTATTCCGCCGGAGATTGCCACCGTTTTAAGGATTGCCAAGACAGAAGGACCCAACCAAATCATTGTCGTGCCGGTCGTCGGAAGAATCGATCCGCCAAGCAAAACATTTCCGGTGTGTTCGCCTGTCAGCTCCGCAAAGCCACGATAATCCCACTGGTCAGACCTTCGGCGAAGTCGCGCCGGACGATATCCGTAGACTCCGCTCCAGGAAATAGTGTCGGGACGACGACTCAACGAACTCTCAGCAAAGCGCGTATAGCCACCGCCAACCCATAGGTATTGACTGCGTGAAGCCATGCCAGTGGCCAGGGTCCCAGAAATTCCAGGCGCTCGATGCAAGCCCACGAGTATCCCGGAATCCTGTTGGGCTCCCGGAACCACCAACTGGAGTGAAGCCGTAGATTCAATCCGTTTCCCAACGCTGGTGACTGAATGCAGAAAACGCCAGGAAGCACCCGCAGACCATTCGCCTCCGGCAATGGTGCGACTTTCAGGTAACGAGCCGCTACCGAATGTCGCCGGCAGAAACAAGTTGAATGTGATGTGGGGAGTGATGCCGTAACCAAAACCGGAACCGGTAGAAAATTCCGTGCCCTGGGAACCGCTTCGTCCAAACACCCCCGTATCAAGACTCAACTCCCCGGCAGAATTGACTGGAGTCGCATAACCGAAGACAGGGCCGTGGTCGGCAGCAAAAGCGATTGTTGGCATTGCAATCGCACAGGCAAGAAACATGACAAATTTCATGGAACGCTCCTTCGATTGGACCAAATGATGTGTAGGCACACGTATGGTGTGCGGCTCATTGGCTTCGAGAGCGGATCAGATTCGCAGGATGGTTATATTCGCAGCCGGCGGTTCCGGCGGAGAATGTTCTTCAGGGATTCGGGACGGGAAAAGAGTGATCGATTGGACGGTAACCTGATTTGACGTGTGCGAAACCATCGCAGCACATTGAACGATGGAAACAGGAGCAGAGGTTACAAGCTGCGGATGGTCATCCGTCCGAACCTTCGTCCGGCAGCAACCCATCTTTGCCATCTCAGGACAGTTGCCGTGCATGGAGCGGCAACAAACCTTTTCCTCGTGGCTCATCGCGCTCCCCGTCACGCACGCCATTACCGGCGCGGCAGTCGAGAGAACAAGCAAGATCGCAACGAAGCATGCCGGACGATTCATACCACATGATTATACCCGTGTGCCAAGGTGAGATTGGGGTCATTGATTGTATTACTGTTGTAAACAGGCAATTACACCAACTGCCAGGGCGCAATCGGCATTGTTTGTGTAATTGCGATTTTTCCAACATTTGGGGACTGATTCAGGATTGCTAGAGCTGAGCGGATCATGCTCAATCTTGAGCTTGGCGGAAGCCTTTTTTCCATCGAACATAATAGTTAATTTCGTTAGGAATTGCACTGGTTCTCCGTTAAGCAGGAATGGATAAAAAGCCCAGTTCACTGAAGCTAATTTTAGGAGCATTGTGACTACTCATCACGCCCGCATCAGTCCCACCGCCAAGCTCGCCGCTTTCCTGCGCGCCGAAACCAACATCCCTTACAGCCGTCAAATCGCCGACATGTGTGATGCCGAACAAGTTTCGCGCACGTGCGACCCTGGCTTTGTCGCGAACCACCGAGCATACATGGAACTCCGTTTTAAATCGCTAAATGCGTTTATCCATCGGCTCGGTTTTCGACAAGTATTAGAGTTTGCCGCAGGAGTCGCGCCCCGCGCCCTTGTTCTTTCAGAAGACCCGTCAATGGTGGTCGTCGAAACTGACCTTCCGGAATTACTTGACGAAAAGCGGTTGATCGTGAAGGCGCTCATCCCGCTTTCTGAAAGACCTAATTACCATCTGCGTTCCGCAAACGTGCTAGAGGCCGAAGAAGTCTGGAATGCAGCCGGGTTGTTCAAGCGAGAACCGATAACGGTCGTACATAAAGGACTGCTCCAATTCCTCACCCTGCAGGAAGCAATTTGCCGGAAATATTCGGAGTTTGCTAAAAGCGTTTGATGGCGCGTGGATCACGTCCGACGTAGTCGTCCGGGAGTCGTTTGAGCGCTTCTATCCCGAAGCGAAGCAAACAAGCACGTTGAAACGGGTGACTGAAGTGACGGGACGCAGCATTGCGGATGACGCTTTAATTGACTGGGAAGCTGCAATTTCTTTCTTCAAAGAAGAGGGCTTCGTAGCCGAACGGTTCAAGCAGATCGACTTCGTGCCGGAAATGCGGACTCGCGTCTTCGAGCCACAGGTGCTGGAACGCATCGAATATGAAGAAATCTGGGTGATGCGCCTCATGAATTAGTTCGACGTGATACGCGAGAGGCGCATAGCCCGAATCTCGCACGATCCTTAATAGTGCCAATTAAACCTCCTCGGTGCCAAGGCCAGCGGCATCAGATTCTATTCACGCCAAGGTCAATTGTCGAAAACAGGCAATTTCACCAACTATCCAGACAATGGGCACTGTTGGTGTAAACGCGATGTTATGCCAACTGTGAAAGCCTCTCCTGCCGGCGATTGCTAAGCTATTGCGTCGTCAATGCAAACGAGACGGAAGCGGCAATCGGACTAGGACCGGAAGTAGTGGCATTGACTGTCACTATGTACTTTGTCGCGTTCGTTTGCGGGCTGTGAAGCTCGTTGTCACGGACTCCGCAGGAACTCAGACCAAGCGTGGAGAAACCCAGCACCACAATCAGGCCGATCAGGCGCAGACCGCGCCATCTGAATCCAGTGACCAAAAAGGTACCGAACAGCCCAGGCAGCAGCACGGCGAGGAAAATGGCCTTGCCGGACCCCTGGCGCAGTTGAGCGTAGGACGCGACGGTTACCATGGACACAGACGGTGTTGTGGTACTGATGCTTTGGCCGTTCTGCGGACTGAACGAACAGCTCGGGCCCTCGGCGGCTGAAGGCGAAATTGTGCAGCTATAAGTCAGCGGCAGAGTAGTGGCTGGAGTTCCACTGCTAGTGATGACAAATCCGTTCGTACTGGCGACAGTGAGGATCACCGTGTTATTTGTGGTCTGCCCCGGTTGCACGGTTAGGGCGCTAATGTTTGGGGTTAGGGTGAAGCTCTCTGCCCCTGAAGTCGAGGCGTCGATGGTGAAGTTGTTGCTTTGCAGACTCGTCGAAGAGCTGTAGTTGGGGGCGCCAGAAAACGCTGCCGAGATGGTGTAAGAGCCTGCCTGATCGTTGCCATTCGGGGTATACGCTGCCGTGCAGGTCCTGGTGTCACCGCTGGGTGCACCGCAGCTGGTTGCTCCGAAGCTGCCGCTCAGCCCGCTGCCGCCGATTGTTACGTTGGCCGCGGTTGGCGCCGTTCCGCCGCCTGCCCAAGATAACACTGCTGTAATTGAGACCGGCGTTGTCGCCCCGTAATTTTCCGAGGCCGGACTCACGCTCGTTACACTGATCGATGTAGTTGCCTGACTGACCGTCTGGTTCACCAATCCGGAACTTCCGCCGTGGTTGCCATCAGCCGAGTACGTGACCACAACCGAATCGGTCCCCATTGCCAGAATCGAAGTGATGCAAGTCGCTGTTCCGGGATTGCCCGACGTTAAATTGGTCGTGCCGCAGCCCGTATTCGCACTCCACGCCGCGGTCCCGGTGACGATCTGCGGCTTCACGCTGTTTTTTCTGGTCCGAAGTATGACGTTTCCGTTCTCGCCGCTGATGGTCGCCGTACACGTGGTCGACTGTCCGTAGGTCGAAGGATCCGGAACGCAAGCCACGCTCGTGGTTGAACTCGTGCTGCTGATGGCGAAGTTGTTAGTTTGCAGACTTGCCGAAGCGCTATAGTTCGTGTCCCCCGAAAAGGTTGCTGTTTCCGTGTAGGTTCCAACCGCATCGTTAATGTCGGGGATGTAGGTTGCTGTGCAGGTGATCGTGTCGCTGCTCGGTGCACCGCAACTGGTCGCACCGTAGAGACCGTTGCCATTCCCGCTCAACGTCACATTCGCAGTGGTTGGTAAGGCTCCGCTGCCCGTCCATGACAACACTGCCGTGATCGTGATCGGCTGATCCTGCCCATAGACCTCCGACGACGGACTCACCCCGGTCACGTTGATCGAGCTGGCGCTCAGGCCGACGGTCTGACTGATCGCACCCGAACCGAGGTTATGGTTGCTGTCCCCTGAGTAATTTGCCGTGACCGTGTCGCTGCCCACCGGCAGAATGATCGTCGAACACGTAGTCACTCCCGGAATGCCTGACATCACCGGAGTCGTTCTGCATCCTGTGTTCGCGCTCCACGTGACCGTTCCGGTTACGATCTTCGGCATAACTTTGTTCTTAGGCTTCGCGATGGCTCCGTGCTCGCCGGGAATCGTCGCTGTGAACGTCACCGACTGTCCAAAGGCTGACGGATTCTGGCTGGAAGTGATGGCGATCGTGCCCGATCCGGCTGCCGCGATCGCGAAGTTATCGCTCTGCTGGCTCATCGAAGAGCTGTAGTTCGTGTCCCCCGAGAAGGTTGCTGTTTCCGTGTAGGTTCCATCCGCATCGTTAGCGTTGGGGGTATAAGTCGCTGTGCAGGTGAGCGTATCGCTGCTCGGAGCACCGCAATTGATCGCTCCGTAAGTGCCGTTGCCGTTCCCGCTGAACGTCACATTCGCAGCGGTTGCTGCGGCTCCGCTGCCCGTCCATGACAACACTGCCGTGATCGTGATCGGCTGATCCTGCCCATAGACCTCCGACGACGGACTCACTCCGGTCACGTTGATCGTCGTGGCCGCCGCATTGACCGTCTGACTGGTTGAACCGGAGCCAGAATTGTTAGTGCCCGCGTAATCTGCCCTGACCGTGTCGTTGCCCACCGGCAAGACGCTGGTCATACACGTCGCCGTTCCCGAGGTCACCGGCGTGGTTCCGCAACCCGTGTTCGCGCTCCACGTCACCGTCCCGCCGGCCGCGCTGACGGCGCCAAAATTGGTGGTTATAGTGGCCGTGAATGTGACCGCCTGACCGTATGTCGAAGGATTCAAGGTCGACACAAACGATAAGGTTGTATCGACCAGCTCGAACACAGTTCCTTCACTGTTCGCGCCACCATTTCGGGTCGTGCCGAAAATGTTGCGGGATGCGTCCACGACCAGGCTGGCGTCGGGGTTTATTCCATCCCCGCCAGAGTTTTTAAAGCTGTACAACGTCTTCTCGCTGTATGCTCCGGAGGAGTTGACCAGCTCGAACACGGTTCCTTGTCCGTAAGTGCCACCTGACTGGGCTGTGCCGTAAAGATTGCCCGATGCATCCATCACTACGTTGGCGGCGGGTCCGGTTCCGCTAGAGTTTCCCGAACTGTAAATCACCTGCTCGGTGTAAGTTCCGGAGGAGTTGACCAGCTCGAAGACGGCTCCAGCACCGAAAGTACCGCCCTCGATGGCCGTGCCGTAAAGGTTGCCGGATCCGTCTATGAGCAGGCCTGCCTCAGGGACAGCTGCGTCCCCGCTGCCGTAATTGAAAGCGTGCAACACGTTCTCGCCGTAAGTCCCAGAAGAGTTGACCAGCTCGAACACAATTCCGTAGCCATTCGCGCCGCCCTGTTGGGTAGTGCCGAAAAGGTTGCCGGATCCGTCCATGACCACGCTGCCGTATGGGTACTCGCCATCTCCGGCGGAGTTTGTGAAGCTGTAGAGTATCTTCTCGGTGTAAGTTCCGGAGGAGTTGACCAGCTCGAACACGCTTCCGCAGCCGAGGCCGTTATAGCAGCTGCCGACATTGGTGCCGCCGAGCCAGGTGGTGCCATAAAGGTTGCCCGATGCGTCCCTGAGCAGCCCGACGAGGGGGGACCTTCCATCTCCGCTGGCCCCGAAGTTGTGCAGTGTCCTCTCCGTATAAGTCCCGGAGGAGTTGACCAGCTCGAAGACGACTCCACCACCTTGAGAGCCGCCCGAGAACGTTGTGCCGTAAAGGTTGCCCGATGCGTCTGTAATCAACCCGGCGACCGGGCCCGCTCCATCGTAGTTTGTGAAGCTGTGTAGTATTTTCTCGCTGTAAGTCCCCGAGGAGTTGACTAGCTCGAACACGGTTCCATTACCGTTTGCGCCACCCTCTGAGGTCGTGCCGTAAAGGTTATCGGATGCGTCCATGATCAGGCCGGCCATGGGTTGGATCCCGTCCGCGCCGGAGGGTATGAAGCTGTGCAGGATGTGATCGGCGGCCTGTGCCATCGCCGACGGACTTTCCACGCTTGTCAACGAGAGCACGAAAACAACAACGAAAAGCAATCTCAGTGAGCAGTTCAACTTCAAGGCCTTTTCCTCCGTGCCGACCGTAGTGACCGCTGTGGTCTTGTAGTGTTAGGCCAGGGACGTTGGAAACCAGTCTTAAGCCCGTCTCCTCGGTTCCATTCCGATCCCTCTTACTCTCGGTGCATTGATGGGTGGGAGTGTAAGTACTGCGGGACCGGAACCATTCGCAGGCAGAGCATATCTCAATGTTTCTCTGGCAACTAGATTACGAGTGTAACGACGGGGTCAAATCAAAGCACACCGACTACTTGCTTTAGAGCGACAAGGGTTGTCAGGGGGCTTCACAGGCTTGACCGTTTCTTGACGCAGGCAGTCACGCTCGAACCAATGGTCCGAGGGCATTCTAGAGAGCAATTTTCGCAATTACACCAAACAAACTCCTTCAAGAAGGGGTGCCGGTGATTGCCGATCCCAGGGTGAACCGATCATTCACCGGCGGTCCCAAATTTTGCTTGCAGCCAAGATACCGCTCCGTTGTCTGCACCGAAGCGTGCCCCAGCAGGAACTGAATCTGTTCCAGCTCTCCTCCGCTAGAGTGCCATAGCTTCGCGCACGTCCGTCGCAAGTCATGCGGAGCGATATGATCTAATCCTGCTCGCTCGCAACAATTTCTCACGACGTACCAAACCACAGTTTGCGGTTTTGTTTCCCATGGACAGACAAAAAGCAAGGTCCGTGGGAAAATCTTTTCATGACCAAGAAGCCGAAAGTCGGCGCCGTCGTTTCTTACGGAGTGCCCCCGACAACCTACTACATTTCATTTATTGATCAAGAGGTTCGAACAGCCAGCCTGACATCCACCGGCAAGGTTCTCATCGTCCACCACGATGTACCATTGGACGATTTAGAGGTTCTAGACGAAAGCCAAGATAGCGAACGGGTCGTCAGAGAATCTACCGAAGGCTAGGCCATCGATATCAGGTTTTCGGACGTATCAAACTGGGGTTTAATCCTCGTCCATTGTCGCCAATCAAACTCAGCAATCAGCATGCACTTTCAAATCGCGCGTAAACTGATCCAGGAGTCAGAGAACATGTTGACGCTGCCAGTTCATCAAGAACTTCTTCGGGGATTTCAAGACATTCCTTTGACTGCCCCAACCGCCAAGGTCTTGATGGAGCAGATTGCCCAGGGGCTGCACAAAAAGATGGCTCGCTACAACTGGGTGGGTTTCTATTTACTGGATCCAGCGGATTCCAGCATTCTAGTAATTGGGCCCTACGTAGGCAGCTTCACGCCGAACGCTCGCATTCCCCTGAGCACCGGATTGTCTGGGGCTGCCGCAATTACCGGCAAAACCGTGGTCGTCCATGATGTCTCGGCTGATCCGCGCTATCTCTCTGGATCATCCATGGTGAAAGTGTGAAATTGTAGTCCCGATCCTGGTGAAGGATAGGCTTGCAGCTGAACTGGACATTGAGAGCTATTTTGCTGGCACCTTCACTCAAACGGAACAGGTATTTGTTGAGTCTTGCGCCACCATCGTGGGAATTTACTTAGGGAGGGGCCAACGGCGCACACTTTTCTAACCTTTGGTTCGTGACCGTTTTATATTCAGCTTGTGCCGTGCTCGACGGTTCTTTTCACGTTCGTTCGCGCGCTCCCCACCAATTTGGCAGTTCCGACGGCGATCGTACCCAGTGTGGCGCTCACCGTACGGGCAACATCGTTGATTAAAGTGTCCGTGGACTCCGCGCGCGATTGCCCGCTTCATCGCCATTTGCATTTCCGTTTTCTGCGTTCATATTGCTCCTCAAAAGGAAACCAGTATTTATAAGCTGACGCAAAGCGATGACATAGCTGTCACTATCTAAAGATCCTTTTCTCCACTTGCAACTCGGGCCACTTTCCTCTTAGATGAGACACGTTCCCGAACTCGGTTGCCCACTGCCCCGACCCTTTCGGTTATCGAGTTGCGTACTTGCTGACCGCTTGCTGGAGCGAACAAAATTGCCAGACCAATCCCGACGCTAACTCCAGCCACGAAGCTGACCACGTTCCGCACCGTATGATCCTCATGGCCGTAAAGGTCCATGGCTTGATGGCGAAGCTCCGACAAACGGTCGCCTGCACGATCCACTCCTTCATTAACGCCGTCTCGCACTCTCCCAGAGACACGCTGGGATTGTTCCAGCAGATCAACCGCTGTTCTAAGAACCGATCTCAAGACTTTCTTCACAATGCGCCGCCTTTCGCGACTGTCGATTTGCAACTTCGAAAAGGAGAATTGTTAGGCTGCTCGTCTGCCCATTACAAAATGCAAAATGATCGAAATCACAGCAAAGAGAAGAAGGAGATGAATCAGGCCACCCGCCACATGAAACATCGTGAAACCGCCAATCCATGCGATCACAAAGACAATGAACAAAATCATCCACACGCTCATTTTCGGGCTCCTAGAGAATCGCCAGTAGATTAAGCTGTTTAGGGACAATCGCAATCGGGCTTACAGCTTAGGAAGTGGGTAAGAAAGCTGTAGCTTCGCCTCTTATGCCCGGGGCGCAGCGGAGAGTTTTGGGAAGGGTCTCCGAACGACAACGTATCCGTTCGCACCGGAATTAGCCCGATCCGAGGCTCCGATCATTGAGACACCGAAAGATTTTCTATCTGGCCGACCGGAGCGGACCCCCCCTCACAAGGCTTCCGGGTCTCGCGCAGAGTCGGAAACACTTGGTCGTCCCACATCCGGTTGCCGTGAACCTTATCACCAAACTGTTGCTTTTGTCATGTCCCGTGTCAATTCTTCTGAGGCACTGGAGCTTCACGAGCGGGACGCCTGCTGGTGTGTCTTAAGTTGAAAAGCAAGATGAAAGCTAACACCGTGATGGCCAATACGGCGAAACATACCATGGCGGAGCTACGGTTTGCGCCGGGCAAATTACCTCCGACGAGCCAGGTGTCGTGGAACTCCGGCCAGTTAAGAGCGGATTAGGCCGTGCACACAGAATTTTCCTCGTTTTGGCGCGCGGCCCAGTAGCACTCGAAACGCTCATTACAAAAGATGCATTCCCATCCCTGAATTTCTTCTGAACCTAAATCACGTAACAGGATTGGGAGTAGCTCGTGTCCCCAAATGGCCCCTTGCGACCGATACTCGGAAAAACGATTGGCGTTCGGTTCGGGACGCTGCCGGCGAAAAGAAATATTTTCTGCCACAGCGGATTTCATTTCAGCCTCGGGATGCATGAGTTTGTAATTCATCGTCGAGGAAACCATGAATGCACATTAAGGTGTGCCTTAGCCGTAAACAATCCGGGAAACTATGTATGCCGAACTCTTCGGTCCCGGTAGAAACTCACCGGGCCGCCGAGGCAACGCCCAGGCAAAAGCGGGCTTGAGTCAAATTTCGTGGTATAACTCTCGCCGTCCCTAGATTCGAGTAGCAGGAGCCAGCATGAAAAGGATATTGCTCTTAACGGCCCTCGCTTCGATGTCCGTGCTTTCTCTCGGAGACACTCCAACAGACAGAACCAAATGTTGTCACGGATGCGGTGGCTATTCCTGCAATAAAACCAATTGCGGGGACAAGTGCAATGAAGGTCCGCACTGCAGCGGTTGCTGGAAAAAAGCCTGCGCCAGGTGAGTCGGCGAGTCATGTTTCAGCGACTGCCGGATCGCCCACGCCTCCCCTGTCGGCACGTTTTCGGTTTCTTCGTCTTCGCCTACGCAGGGGAAGATCATTTTGAGTGACAAAGATCAGAACACACAAATCCGACCAATGCACAAGCGACCAGAGGCGGAATTGATCCCGCCGGAATTGCCGCGACTCTAGCCTGAATTGGGTTTCACATATACACTCGCTGTGTCTTTCCCCGGCTCGCAATTTTTCGCGAAGAGCCGGAGCCACTTGAGAGTGGAGGGTAATTCCGTGAAAAAGTTGATCCAGCTCCTTCTTGCCGCCGCGCTCTCTCTCGGACTAACCTCGGTTGCCGAGACGAGAGCGCCGCAAAATAACGGCGAGATGCCGCGCCGACCATTCTTTTCCGGGATAAGTCTGGTTGGACGACCTCAATCGAACCTTTCCTCGGGAAACGCTCCCGTGGAGAGCCCAAAGGATTCGGGCGACCCCCTACTCCTGCCCGCAGTGACTTACAGTTCCGGCACGTTCAGCGGATACACGGTGGCCGTCGCAGATGTGAACGGAGACGGAAAAGCTGACCTGCTTGTAACCAATGGTGCCGCCGCGATTGGTGGAACCAACGGGGCAATAGGTGTCTTGCTGGGCAATGGCGATGGCACCTTCCAGTCAGCGGTCACCTATGGTTCGGGAGGTATGCAGGCGTTTGCAATCGCGGTTGCGGATGTCAACGGAGATGGCAAGCCTGATCTGCTGGTTACGAACAGCTATTACTCCAACACCGTGGGAGTCTTGCTGGGCAATGGTGATGGTACCTTCCAGCCAGTGATCACCTATGATTCAGGCGGAGGCTACCCTTGGGGTATTGCGGTTGCGGATGTAAACGGGGACAGCAAACCCGATCTCGTGGTGGCAAATTCTTCAAGCTGCTACGCGTGTACTGATCATGGACGCGTCAGTGTGTTGTTGGGCAACGGGGACGGTACTTTCCAAACGGCGGTATCCTACAACTCCGGGGGATACAGCTTTTTTAACAACGTGTCATTAGCAGTTGCAGATGTGAACGATGACGGAAAGCCCGACGTGGCCGTGACCAGTGCATGCGGTGATCCTGAATGCAAGACCAACGGCTTCGTGGGCATTCTGTTGGGCAATGGGGACGGCAGTTTCCAGCCGGTAGTAACTTACACCTCGGGCGGGCCAGGGCCCTCCTATGTGGCGATCGCGGACGTTAACGGCGACCACAAGCCCGATCTGCTGCTGGCTGTCGCCGCCTGCGGCAAGAAGGGATGTCCAACGGGTCGAGCTGCCGTCATGCTGGGCAATGGCGACGGAACCTTTCAGCCACAACAGGTCTTCGACGCAGGCGGTTACGGAACAAATTCCATAGCCGTCGCAGACCTGAACGGTGATGGTAAACCTGATCTGCTGGTGAGCAATGGATGTGGTCTAACCAACGGTAGCAATTGCTATGTTCCTGGCACATCGGGGGCGATAGGCGTTTTGCTGGGTAACGGCGACGGCACGTTCCAACCACCGGTAGCCTACAGCTCGGACGGATATTGGTTTAGCACCTTTGTCACGGCTGCGGATGTAAACGGCGACGGCAAACCAGATCTTCTGGCGGTTAATCTCGTGGCGGACGCGACCAATTTTGGCTCGGTGGCCGTGCTGTTGAACAACCGGCAAAGCCCTTACCGTCCAACGAAGACCACCGTCACTTCCAGCGCGGATCCAGCAAGTCCTTCGACCAAGCCGATCTTCACGGCCACAGTGGCCAACCGTTTGAACGGAGCCCTGACCGGAATGGTGACATTCCAGGAGGGCAACACTATTCTTGCCAGCGTCCCACTAGTCGGGAACCAGGCATCATTCCGCACCGGTTTCAAAGGGATAGGCTCGCATGAGATCAGCGCCGCTTACTCCGGGGATGCCAGGAACGATTTCAGCACGGGCACATTCATTGAAGAAATTGCGGCGGTTACAAAAACACTGTTGACCAGTTCGGGTTCGCCTTCGGTGGCCGGCATAGCTGTCACGTTCACGGCAACGTTGACGTCGCGGCAGGGCCCGGTTCCGGATGGCGGACTCGTGACGTTCTACGATGGGAAAACGCTGCTGGGCTCGGCGACTCTTAACAGTGGAGTGGCTGCAGTTATAACCTCATCACTGACGGCAACGACCCATTTCATCCAGGCTGTGTATGCAGGGAGTCCAATGTTCAAATCTAGCATCGGCCATGTAAAGCAGGTTGTAGAAAAATAGGACAATCGGGGGCCTCAGCCCGCGGCCAACAGTGCGGCTTCTTCCTTCGTGCCTTGTGGCCTTAGATGATTTCGATTGCAACGATATGACCCTCCCAAGCGCGGTATTACTAATTTTGACTCTGATTGGGCTGGCATTTCGCGATGCCGTTGCAGCTTCCAGTACGATTCCTCGATTTGCCTACGTAGCCAACGGGCAAGATGATACCGTTTCGATTTTTGCCGTCGAAAAAGCTCATCTGAGAGCAGCGGGATATGTATATGTTGGCCCAGGTAGCAATCCTCTTTCAGTCACGGTTGCTCCGTCTCAGCGATTTCTATACGTGGCCAGAATTAAGCTACGGGAACACCAGTCCCTATACCAGGCTCGCCGTTCGGAACTGGACCGGAATTCAGTATTTCAGTCACCCCTTCTGAACACTTCCTCGCTGCAGCGGGTGCCAGCGGAATATCTAGTTACTCGATTGTGCCGGACAGTGGCGCACTTATTCTTTCAGCCACAGTGCCAGGGCAGAAAGTAATCTCGCTAGCGATCGATCCAAAGCACCGTTCGCTTATGCCGCCAGCGAAAACACGGATAAGATTTCAGGCTTCGCGATCGACGAGAATACTGGAGCGCTAACACCCGTGCCGAACTCACCGTTTTCGGTCGGCGAAGGCCCCCAGGCCATCGCTATGGATCCGTTTGGGAAATTTCTCTACGTTCCGAACGGAAACTCGGGCGATATATCAGCTTTCGCGATCAACGCGAAAACGGGGATGTTAGCCGAAGTAGAGGGTTCTCCTTTCGCTGCGGGATCAGACCCTGTCAGTGCAGTCCTAACGCGGTCCGGGAAATTTCTGTATGTTGGCAATGCCACTGACAAGACCGTTTCTCAATATGAGGTCAATAGAACCACAGGTGTCCTGGTTTCTCTTGCGCAGCCCTTTTCGACAGGACCCGCTGGACCTCTCGGCCTGACGGACAATCAAGCAGAACCTCTTCTTTATGTCGCGGACCACGATTCTAATGATGTCAGGGTTCTGGGAATAACCAGGGGAGGGGTGCTGTTCAATGAAAGTAGCATTCGTTCGCGGGGTCCAGCAACTGCGATTGCGCTGGCCTCAGGTAACTCGGCGATCTCGTATGCTCCCAGATTCGTTTACGAAAGCAACGCGACTTCGGATGACATTTGGGGTTACGAAGTCTCACCGGGCGGAGGATCTCTTTCGAGACTGAATAGTTCTCCGTATGCTACTGGACGGACGCCCTCGAATATCGTTTCTGACCGTATCGGTAGATTTATCTTCAGCGCGAATTCCGGTGATCAGAGTATCTCAGCATTCATCATCAACTCTCAAACCGGGAGTTTGACGCCCGGTCCAGGTTCTCCGTTTCGAGCTGGAACCCCACCTTATGCGATCGCCGTTGATCCAAATGCGCACTATATTTACGTTACCAATCCGAACCGCAACACGATTTCTGGATTTGCAGTTTCTTCAAAGGGCTCGTTGACTCGAGTTCCGGGTTCACCATTTCTTGATGCCGGATCTGCTCCAGAAGGAATCACGATTGATCCAAGAGGCAAAGCCCTTTACGTGACAAATGCTAAATCGAACACCATTTCCGTCTACGAGATTGATGCCAGGACTGGTGCGCTTGTGACTTCAGGTTCAGTGGCCGCGGGGGGATCTCCGATCGCAATGACAATCGATCCGGAAGGGAGACATTTGTACGCGCTTGATCAGTCACCAATAAAGATCTCTTGCTACGCCATCGACGGAGTTACGGGCGCCCTTTCACCGCTACCGGATGCCCCGTCTTCGGACGCAGCTACCCTGAACTCTATTTCCGTCGACCCATTGGGGAAACGGGTTTACGGGGTGGGCGGCACGCTCATTGCCGGCTATGTGCTCTTCGGCACTACAGGTCACTTAAAGCTTCTGCCCAGTTCCCCGTTTGGACCCGTCTCGGGTGCTTCTTCGCTAACGATCGATCTATCCAACAGCTTCTTGTGGGTTTCGAACCATGACACCGATAACATTGCTGGATTCGCGATCGACAAGGTCACTGGCTCGCTAACGCCGCTTGCTGGATCACCATTCGATGCAGGCACAAATCCGGCATCGATAACGGTGGTAAACAGTGTCCAGTAAAGATGGTCGCTCAAGGCGAGCTTTCACCAGACTGACTTTTTCTGCTGGGAACGAGACACCCCTGTTGAGTTCCTGGCAAAATTTATTCATCTTGACATGCGGTTTGCTTTCGGACAAACTGCGTCCGATTCTCCGTCTCTGCCATCCCGCGACAGTGATTCGATCCTGTCGGCTTGAGGTATCTCCGATGTCTGTAACCCAGTTCCAAACTTCCGCCAACAAATGCAAAATCTTAGCGGGCGTCTTTGGGGTAGCAGCGCTGATGGTCGCGCAAAACGGATTAGCCCAAAGCGTTCCACCGTATCCAAATGCCATTACAGACCGCGCTATTCATCTAAAAACAGCGATGAACCCGCCGACTGTCAACACTCCGTTCGTTGATCCGGATTTTGGTCCTCGAATGGTTCGCGCAACTGACGAAACGACGGACTATAAACATCCTGGCGGCTACCTGATGACTCAGGGAAGCGGACAGCAAAATGAATGGAGCGCAGACTCAAATAAATTCTGGGTCTCTGGAACAGGAGGCTGGGTGTTCGTATTCGCTTTTGATCCAGCCGCAATGAAAATCCGGTCTTTACCGCTCGCCCCCGCAGGAAAGGGATTGTTGCTGCCATTGAGAGCAGGGGCTACGTTCAGCCCCGAAGATTCGGATTTGATCTACGGAACCACTAACCAGGCAGTCCTGAGCATCACGAACTACCGATTTTCGACAGGCAAGTCTACCCCCGTAATCGACACGACAACTTGCGGAACTCAGCCACCGCTTGATCCGAAGGCCCGCAGCGACGACGACGTGGGAGTGTCCTGGAATGATCGTCGTTTCTCGATTTCCGAGGGTGGCAAACAACAAGGAGCTCATTATTTTGTGGTGACGTACGACAAGAATCTGGGATGTCGTTGGTATAACACGCAGACCGGTCAGATTGGAGGCGCTTGGGGACCAAGCGGAACCGCCATCGGACCAGCGAACCCTTATTTGATTCGTCATGCGTATCTATCGAAAAGCGGGAAATATGTTCGAATTATGACCAATGCAGAGGGCTTCTACGTCTGGGATCTCGCGACTCTGAAGGTTTCATCATGCGGCCGTAAATCGGGCATGGAATGCTTTGGATATGGAATTACCGGGTACAACAGTTATGTCAATGCTGCGGGAGTTGTGGAAGACATGCAAATGGTGAAACGGCCCCTGAGAAATCTTGCCGACCTCAGCAATTTATTCTTGCCGCTGGACGATCCTCATGAGTTCGAAATTACTCTACATTTTTCGTGGAGCAATGTTGACAACCGCGACAGCACTCCGGTTTGCGCGTCCAGCTATCAATATGAAGGTGATATGAACATCACCGAACCATTCGAGGGTGAGATTTTTTGCGCCGAAACTGACGGCAAGGCTTCGACCGTGTGGAGATTCGCCCACAACCGTGCGACTTGGACAGATCCTTATTACAACACGCAGCCACTGGGAGGTGTTTCGAGCGACGGAAAATTCTTCCTCTTCACCTCTGGATGGGACCAACAGTTGGGCATTGAGAGTGGTGGCCGGCCACGCACCGACGTTTGGATCGTGAAACTAAATTGAGTTTACTCAAATCCCCGGTCGAAATCGGAGGCGCTTACAACCATGCCGGGAGCAAGGCCAACTTATCCGCCACAAGAGGCTGGTCATTGCTCTATTTGCGGTCTGCCCGTTGGGCGTCCAAGGAATTGAAGGACATTTCCAAACCTTCTTCGGAAGACTTACGCGTGTAGATGGCGCAGCGGGTGACAGATTTGGTCTGGGTCGTCATTACGCCTCCGTGGATTGATTCGATCGTTTAGATTTCAGGCCGAAGAACAGAGGGCCGGGCGCCGACCGACGCCGATCTGTATCGTGAAAATGGCAGACGGCTTGCCGATGAAGGTTACGTTCAGTCGACCACACAATTACCTGACGTGCAAAAAGAGTGTGCCTAAACGCCACACGTCGTCGGATCGCAGTTACAAATCTGCACTAAACCAAAATTTCAAAGGGGAGCTTATGAATCGGCGCAACTTTATCCAATCGACAGGTGCGATCTGCGCCGGTTTTGCGTTCACAAAATCAATACCAGCCTTTGCCGACGTGTTATCAACCGGCGGGTGGCGAACCTTCGAGGTCACGGCGAGGGTAGAAGTCCTGAAGCCAAATGGAGTGACTCACATCTGGCTGCCGTCGGCATTGAATCACGACACGCCTTTTCAGCGGACGCATTCCAACAAGTTCAAGGCTGAGGGCGGATCGGCAAAGTTGACTGGGGACAAACCGAGCGCGCTTGGCATCGTGTCGGCGACTTACCCGGCCGGAGCTAAGCCCGTACTAACGCTGACCAGCAATGTTTCGCTGAAGAACTATGCGGTCAACCTCTCGGCGCCCGCCAAAACGACGCACGTTCCCAAAGCCGAGCTCGACTACTTTCTTCAGCCAAGCCGTTATGTGCCTACCGACGGCATTGTGAAAGAGACTGCGCTCAAAGCGACCGTCGGCGCCACCACGGATATGGAGAAAGCACGCGCGGTTTACGATTGGTTAGTGGACAACACCTTCCGCGATCCGAAGGTCCGGGGCTGCGGGCGCGGTGACATTCGGGCGATGTTGGAGTCAGGCGACTTCGGCGGAAAATGTGCTGACTTGAATGCCCTCTATGTTGGCCTAGCACGGTCCGTGGGCCTGCCGGCTCGACATGTTTATGGTTTGCGGATCGCCAAATCAAATCTCGGGTACAGAGTCTCGGCGTCTCGACGGACAAAGCCACTAAAGGCCAGCATTGCCGCGTCGAGGTTTACCTTCACGATCACGGCTGGGTCCCGGTGGATCCGGCGGACGTACGGAAGGTAGTTCTGGAAGAGCCACCCGGGAATCGTCCACTGAGCGATGAAATGGTCTCGAAGGCGCGCAATCGCCTGTTCGGTTCGTGGGAAATGAATTGGATGGCGTACAACTACGCTCACGACGTAGCGCTGCCAGGTTCAGCCAAACAACCGCTGGTGTATTTCATGTATCCGCAGGCAGAGACGGCGGAGGGACGAGTCGATCCATTCGATCCGGACAACTTCAAGTATGACATCACGGTGAAGGAGATCAGTTAGGGGCATTACTGTCGGCGTAATGAGTTTTCATGGCGCTCAGCAGCGGGCTGGTCATGAAGGTTGTGGTCAGGGCCCTGAGTACCATCATTGTGAACAGTGCCGGTGACAGAATTCCTAAATCGAGCCCGGCGTTCGGGATCACCAGTTCGACCAGCCCGCGAGTGTTCATTAGCACGCCCAAGCCAAACGAGTCTTTCCAATTTATTCCGGTGGCCCTGGCAGTAAAGGCTGCACCCGCCAGTTTGCCGACGACAGCGGTTGCGATAATTGCCGCCGCGTATCCCCACATTGATTTATCTGTCAGCAAGTCGATGCGCGTCCGCAGGCCGGTCAGCGCAAAGAATAGAGGCAGTAAAAGCGCAAGGCTCAGAGATTCGATGCGTTCCACCACATCCTCAATCATGCGTTCACTTGTTGGCATCACCAATCCGGCCATGAATGCGCCGAACAGTGCATGGACTCCCAATCGCTCGGTTGTCCAACTTGCTGCGAGTAGAAAGAGGACCAGCGAAGAAATGAATTGCGTGCCGACGCCGCTTTTTTGATAGCGAGATTCCCAACAGGATGCCGCCCGGCGAACTGGAACCAGCATGACCGCGACGAATATAACCAGTAAAAGTAGGGTGACCGCGAAATGATGCCAGCGTTGTCCAGAGTGCACGATTGTGGTAAGAACGGCCAGCAATAACCAGGCGCTAATATCGTCAATCGCGGCGCAGGAGATGGCCATGCTCCCGAGACCTGTCCCCATCAAATTACGTTCTTTTAGAATCCTGGCGAGCACGGGGAAAGCGGTAACGCTCATTCCGTCCCCATAAAAAGCGCGAAAGGAATAAATGCGACCTGCCCTCCTGCAAATTGCGGATAGAGCGATCGAGCCAAACCGATGCCCAAGGCCAGCGGCAGAAGAATGCTGACATTGCTGATCAAAACAACTGCACGTCGTTGTTTAAGAATACGATTGAGATCAACCTCAAGGCCAACCACAAACATGAAAAGCAACAGTCCAAGCTGGCTCAAAACCGTAATCGCCGGCATAGAAGATGGAGGAAAGACAAAACTGAAGGCATCGGGAAGGAATCTTCCAAAAAGAGATGGGCCTAGGAAAATGCCGGCCGTCATTTCCCCGACAACGCGCGGCTGTCCAATCCGCTGGAAAATCCAGCCGAACACATGCGCTGCCAGCAGAATGGTCCCAATGGAAAGAATCAGTTGTTCAGTCTTCACTAAGCGCCTTTTTGTAATTCCGCAACCACGGGGGGTTTCATCATGCGACACAACCGATTAAGCATTGAAGCGCTGATTCGAAAAACTCCCAGGATGGCTCCGAACAAAAATGTCGACAACATTCCTTCCGGGTGCATGCGTGCGTACACCACGTTCATGCTCCAGGCAGGGCTGGTATAAACTGTCCCCGCAGCCGGCAGCCCGATCTGATTTCTCACCACCGGCTCATAGATAATTTTCTCGATCCCTTCGTTGAAAAACCTTGCGGTCTGCAGAATTCGGCGGCTATAAGCTTTCCTCGCGAGTATTGGCAATTCGCTGCGCGTCCGGGATCTCAGGATGAGCGCCGAAGCCTCGGCGGCGTGGCGAAGCGCCGCGGTAACTCCATTGGAAGTCAAGGGGTCCACCAGAGATGCAGCCTCGCCGGCAACCACCCAGTTCAGTCCCGTCGATTCCAGATGGACCCGGCACCGAAATGAAGTCACGTTGAGCGCGCCAATGGCTTCCTGTTGGACAAGCGGGTCGAACCGGGCGAATTTCATGAGTTGCTGGCGAAATATATCTTCGACAGATCCTCCCTGTTCGCGCTTGGCCTTGACCGCTGCGCCTGGCAGAACGTATCCAACGCTGACTGTGTCGGGACTCACCGGAATCTCCCAAATCCATTCGAGATATTCCGTCGGAAGCGGATCCATGTAGAGAGTCGTTCCTTCCACTTGCTGCGGGACCTTGAAGTAGGTCCATATTCCGACCTTCGTCGGACCATACTGCAACGTGGACAGCTTGAACTTTCGCGCGATCAGCGAGGCCCCAACTCCAGAGGCATCAATGAACCATGGTGAAGAGACTCGCGTGCCTCCTTCAGTTTCCACTGCGCAAATCTTTCCGTCGGCGGTCTCGAGATCAACCGCCCGCTCGCGCACAAATGTGACGCCCTGATCCACTGCTATCTTCAACATTTCATCGTCCAACTGTCTTCGGTCTAGATGTAGCGTCGCGAGGTTGACATAAAACGGAAAGCCGCCGAGCCAAGTTGAGGGGACGTAATGCGTGTCGCATCCATCGCGCATCTTTACGGTGACATGCCGCTTCCAGGTTGCGATTCGAGAGGCGATCAGGCTGGCGGCAGACAGCCCGATCTTGTCCAATAGAGCGGGAGCAGACCAATCCAGCGACTCTCCCACCCGCGGCCGAATAGGTTTTTCGGGCGCGATGCACACGACATTCAGACCGGCCCTGGCCAAATGAAGGGAGGCTGCTTTTCCGGCTAAACCGCCGCCAATGACGGTCACATCGCAGGAAATCGATGGCACCGTATCAGACATGAGGAGTTTATTTGAATTCAGGAAGCGTTGTGGGCCCGTGTGGCGTCGAGCTTCTTCAGTATTTGCTCGATCTGCCAAAGGTGGCGGCGTTCGTGCGCCGTCAGCATGCGAAGCGCTCCATACACGTTGTAGTTGAACCGGGCATAGACCGGAGACTCCACTTTCAATTGATCGATGGCCAGGCCAGCCGCGGACTGTATGGTTTTGGCAAGTTGGGCCTGCGATTCTTCAAACGCACTCCAAGCGGATTCGAAGTCGCGCCGACGCGGAACCAGCGGCGTGAGCACTTTGAATCGCAACCGGTAAGGAGGTTCCAAATTTCGGATGAACAATCGGGTGAGAGCCCCGGTCCTCAAGCCCCGGTTTGTGGCAAGATATGGGGCGCGGGCGATGGCAGCTGAGATCGCCGGAACAAAGGCATTCGTTGTCTGCGCTAAGTGGTCCAGGCACTGCGCCACAGACCATGAGTTAGATTCGAGGCTTGTTGTCAAATCCGATTGATCGCGGTCGGCGATCAGCTCCTGAGCTTGCAGAGTTACGTTCTCGGTCTGATTCAAAAGACTGTCAAGCTGCCTAGCCGAAATCCGGACCGCCGTATTGGCAACCATCTCGACACCGAGAAGCCTTGGTAACCGCAGGATGCTGCCCGCCGCTTCTCCAAACATTCCCATAGGTCAGCCAGTTAACCTTGGTGACGTTAACTGGAAGGGTTGAATTAGGCCATAGTTAAAAAATACTAGTTAGACGAGTTGGTTCGATGTAGTAAGTATTCGCCTTAGCCGTTTATTGATTCAGGCTTAACACTAGAATCCCCACTGCGGCAATCCAACTTCCAGTGACCCGCACACCGATCTTCGCCCACGGCATGTTGAGGTTGCGCACCAAACCGATTCCGTATGAAATCAACAATAAGCCTACGACTGCTAGGCCGGGAATAAACCGGTACGCCGAAGTATTCGAAGTAAGCTTTCCACCGTTCGCCCAACCGACTGTGAGCCCTAAGGCCACACTTAGGGTTCCGGAGATTTGCAGCGGCAGTGTCCGATTGAGGGCGACAAGAATTCCCAGTATCGCCATGGCGGCTGTGTTGATCACGGCAATAAACGGAGAAACAGGAAAAACAAGCGCCAGACAAGCTCCCAGCACACTGGCAATCGGCAATGAAAGTAGCATCGCGATTGCTGTTCTGCGATTTTGTTGGCCGGCGAGCAAACTTAGCGCAATGATCGGCAAAACACATTCGACCGAAGTCATGGGATGCAACATGCCGGCGTAGAAGTCTCCAACGCCCTTCATCGGATGGGCCAATGCAGACGCTGGAAAAATGAGCGATAGAGGTCCGATCACACAGACGATCGGGAGTGTGCAGTTGATTCTCATGAATGTGCGAGATTTACCAGCAGAAAGATTCCTACTATTGCGATTAATCCGCCGGAGATGCGAAGCGCTCTCGCTCCCGCCGGCCGGAAGTTGATCAGGCCAAACAAGATTCCACAAACGTGTAGCAATCCGGTGGCAAGAACAAAACCCAAAGCGTAAGTCAACGGCGAGGCCGCCTTGGGAAGCTCGGTTCCGTGAGCGTGGCCGTGAAATATGGCGAATGCTCCCACGATCAACGCCGCTACCCAAAGCGGAGGCCGTGCAGCGAGCGCGATCATAATACCGAGAACCAGTGCGGAAGCCGCCACACCAATCTCGACTCCAGGGATGGGAACCCCACGTACTCCCAGAACTCCGCCGAACGACATCACGAGAGGAAACGCCACGGGAAGCACCCAGATCGCCGGGCGTCCCAGCTGCGATCCCCAGACTCCCACGGCAACCATGGCGAGAATATGGTCCAGACCAGAAAGGGGATGCAGGAAGCCGGTGATAAATCCCTGAGCTTGGCCCGGCATGGTATGGGCAAAGGCGGGAGAGTCGAAGATGGCAATTGCCGCTAGGATGGCAAGCCATCGCCGATTCGCGGTGTACCTGGAGTCTAGAAAATGATTGCGCATCGTTGTAGGAACCAGAAAGAAGCTATAGAGCCAACGGCATAGGCTGGAACCGGACGCGTCCAGACCGGCCAACGAATTTCCAAAGTTCGCAGTGAATTAACAAAACCCAGAAACACTGCAACGAAGGCGAGCTGTCCCGCCTCCACGCCGAGATTGAAAAACAAGAGCGCCTGCGGAATGTCGCCTGAAGGGATCCCCAGGCTGGACAGCGTCCCAGCAAACCCGAATCCGTGCAGCAAACCGAACGCAAACGCCACGATCCAAGGTTGACGATACGTCAGGCCATCTTTTCCTCGTTGATGTTGGGCCAGCTCAGCGGCAAGGAAAACGATGCTCAACGCGATCACGGCTTCCACTGGAGTAGGTGCGACGTGGACTACGCCAAAAACAGACAATCCGAGTGTGATGGTGTGCGCCATGGTGAAGGCGGTAATTGTTTTAAATAATAGCCCTGAAGTGCGAACGATTAAGAGCAATCCCAATACGAATAGAAGATGATCGATTCCATAAAGAATATGACCCACCCCCAAGGTGAAGTAGCCCCACGCATCGATTCTGTTCTTTCCATCTTTGCGAACGACAAAGGAAGTTTCCAGCGGTTGGAGCATGTGCTGGACGCTGCTGCCGTCCGCAAATGTGATCCGCACCAGCACATCAAGAATAGTGACGTTGAGGCCGGAAATTGAAATAGCTGCACCGTTGAGGCCGGTGGGGCCGCATTGAATGCTTCCCCGTTCGAGGATTGCTCCTGCTGTTTGTTCGGTTGTCAGCGCCTTAGAGATGGCGCAATTCGACGGGAAAACTGGATAAATTGCCGGCGGAGGGCCCTCGGCGGTCGGGACTTTCCACACCAGATCGAACGATCCTGCGTTTGTTTCCTGCAAAGCCAGATAACCGGGCAAGCTGGTATGGGCTTGCGCCGGGACTACGTTGAAGCATGCTGTTAGCAGGCACAAAATACAACACAACATTATTCGTGATGCCGTCACGTGCCCGCTCATGTCCATGCGAATATTCATGTCGAAAATCAATCTATCTCTGGTGATAACGTGCCCTGAGTTCCAGGATCCATCGGTGTGGATTGCGTTGACGCAGGCGCCGAGAGGGCAGCTTTGTCGATTTCAACGTGATAACGCTTTCGCACCCGATCGTAGAAGGCTTGGCTGGCAACTTGTAAACGACGGTTTTGAAAATCCGTTCGCACCTGGTTTCGCACTTCAGCCAATTCTGGAATTCTGGACTCCAACTTCTGAGAAATACGCACCACATGAAAGCCATAGCCCGATTGAATCGGGCCGGTCCATGCGCTCGTATCGACCAAGAACAGTTTTCGCGCGAACTCGTCTCCGAACAGTTCCTTGATTTGCTGTTGAGTTTGCAGCGGATATTCGCTTTGCAGCATGAAAGAATCGCCGAAGCTGGACCCCAATGCCGAAGGAGTTGGTCCCGAGCTCAACCTGGTGAGCACACTCCGCGCATCTTTCTCCGAGGCAAGGCCACGTTTCGAAATACTGAAGTAGATGTGTGAAAAAGCGACTTGCTCAGGAGTTCGAAACTTTTCACGATTCTGCTGGAAATATTTCTGAAGATCTTCTTCGGATGGCGTAGTGGAAGCGAGTTCCTGCGATAGAAATTCCATCTTCTCGACCAGTCGCCGTCGAATGATGGTGTCGTCCTTATCCAGGCCGGAAGCCAGCGCTTCGCGGTAAAGAACCTCTTCGCGAATGTAGTCGTCGACCAGACTTTTCATCTGGCTGGAATCTGGTGCATGTCCCCATTGACGTGTCCAAACTTCACGCAGCCGTTGAATCTCGGGCGCTGCCACCTGAATCCGGTTTCCACTGACCGAGGTGTTCGTGGAGCGATCAAAAAGTGTCACGAGGGCGAAAATCAGCGCTCCGGCTATCAGGAAATGAAGTAGTGGCTCGCGAAACAATCCGCGGACGTTTCCGGATCTGACATGTTTCGCGAGCACATGCCCGCTCCCCTTCGGGCTGTCGCGCACTACCCCCTCAATGTTTACGGGAAGGTCGAGTTGTTCTACTAATGAATGCACTTCAAATATCTCCGAACGATTTGCGATCACACTTGCAGAAGTGGCGGCAATTTGTACGATCCGTTAAACAGAGCGGGCTTTGGTTGATAAGTCCGCAAGACAAGTTGGTAAGGTCCGGTCGGAGAAGGCAGCCAGTTTGAATTCCCCTTCTCCGGCGCTTGATTTTGAACTTGGATTTCGAGCGAACCATCTGGTCCATAAACAAGGCCGGCCGTACGATCGCCGATCGCATACCGTTTGATCGGATTTTCAACCAAGGCAAAATCTGATCCGTAAAGTGTGATGGACCAGAAGGCATCGACCGGAGGAAGACCTCCAGCTGGGAATGTAAGAACGTATTTGTTAGCTCCGTTTAAAGGTCCGCTCTCAGGTTTTGCACTGAAGTACAAAGCTTCCTGGGCAATGTGCGCGGCCGGACCGTACTGGTTCACAGCGGCGCGAAGAAGCGGGTCTTTGATGAAGTTGGTGACCTTCGTGTTCCCACTCCAACCGTTCACGATCGTGGAATAGTTCGCCTTCTTGATGCGGGCATCTGCTGTCGGAACGGCGTCGCGCAAGATGCTTGTGACTCTTTCATCTTTGATTTGCGAAGGCCGACTGCCTGGCTTGATTCCAACCTTCGCGAAGCGGTTTAAAGAGTCGAGATCATACGCGGGAGGTGGCGCTGTTGCGAGGCCCGCGGCAAGTTTGTCAAAGAAATCAATTCCCAGCGTGTTGAAATGCGGCAGCGGAAAGAGGCTAAGATTTGCGTCCGCAACCGAGGCCGGAGGCTGGATGTTTGGATAAGCACTCAACGGCGCCAATGCATATTTCACGTGAATTGCGTTGGCCACCGGCAGATCAGCCTCGCTCGTTACCAAGGTTCGAGTGAAGGCAATCGCCAAATTTGTGGGGGCGTCAATGCGTCCAACGCCGGCTGGGAGTGTGCCCTTCCACCTCGGTCCAACGATCGCGTAGATCCCTTCCTTGGTGCCGGTGGCACGGCGGCCTACATATGCAAATGTGTTCGCATATGCATCCAGAAATTGGATTGAGTAGTAGCGATCATCTGCATCAGGGACATGAAGAAGTTGCGGCCCGCCGCTCAGATCCAGCCATGCATACCCATACAATGTGTCGATATTGGGGCCTGCAGTCCTATCCGCGGGTGTCGCCAGATGTTGCTTCGCAAAGAATAGATTTACAGCGATGTTCTTTTGACGGGCCGACTCGAAGTACCACTCCATCAACACGAGAGGAAAGCCCCAGATGTAAGCATCCTGCGCAATAGTTGCGGGATCGTCTGCATCCGCCGCAAAAGCCGACGAAATAAATGACGTTGCACCAACAGCAGCCGCACCGACTCCGGTCAGCCAGAGGAATTTTCGTCGGTTCATTTCCGAAAGTTTGGACATATTTCTCTCCTTACGTTCTTCCATTCGCTAAACTTTGTGGAGTGCTGGGACTTTGTAGGTACCATCAATCAGTTCAGGTCTGGGTTGGTACATTCTCAAGACCAGATGAAACGGCCCGCTGGAAATGGGAAGCCAATTGGACGTTCCTTTTTCTGGCGCTTCTTCTTTTAGTTGTAGTTCGAGGGAGCCGTCGTCATTGGGGTTCAATCCCGCCGTTACGGTTCCAATGGCATAGCGATCGATTGGATTTGGGATTAGCAGGAACTGCGGTCCTTCATACGCTGACAACGACCAGAAGGCATTCACGGGAGGAAGAGCGCCCGCAGCAAATTTGAGCGTGTATTTATTCGCCCCGGTCAGAGGTTCGTCCGGCTTGCCAATGAAATACAGCGCTTCCTGTGCAACGTGTGTTCCTGGCCCGTAAAGGTTTGCAGCAATACGTAGTTGTTGAGCGGCGGCGCTGATCGGTCCGGAAGAGCCTGCGGACCCGGCGGTCGGCGTCATCTCGCTGGCTGCGCGGGCCAGGCGATCAGGCAGAGCGTCCGGCGGGTCGGAGGAAGGTGGGGTGGATCGGCGTCGCTCAGCCGGAGAAGGGCTTGCGGCCCATCCCCGCGTAGCACGGGATTGGGTACCCCGACCCCACACCCCGCCATTCGGGCAGAGGGACGACGCCCGGCTCGGCCAGCTCCAATCCGGAGAAGAACCGCTCGAACTCCGGCCGGGAACGCAGGGTCAGCCGGGTCGGCCCCATCCGCTCGTTCAGCCGGGCTGTGCCCTCGGTCACCCGATGAGTGTCAATGTCGCGCACGGTATCCGAGACGGTCAGGTAGCTGCCCGGGGCGAGCGCATCCACCAGCCCCGCGACAATCCCCCACGGGTCATCCTCGTCCGGCACGTACTGCAGGATCATCAGCGCCATCACCGCGACAGGCTGCGACAAGTCCAGGGTCTCCGCCGCGCTGGCCAGCACCTTCCCGGTATCCCGGATGTCCGCCTGCACGTAGGCGGTTGCTCCCTCGCTTGTGCTGGTCAGCAGCGCCCGGGCGTGCGTGAGCACGATCGGGTCGGTAGTCATCGGATAGTATGCACGTAGGCAAGCACAACAGGAGGTCAGAGAGATGAACGGAACCGACACCTACTACCAGGTCATAGCTGACGGCATCGTCTGGGAAGACAGCGACGGACAGACCGAGTTCACCCGTGGCGACGCGGAAGACCTGGCCAGCCACGTTCGGACGCTCGGCTATGACGACGTGGCAGTTGAGCACATCGGCTAACTGCTCCGCTTTGGTCGCGCCCTACGGGGCGCGGTCATGGCAGTCCAGCTAGGGAGACACAGATGACAGACTACGGATTCATCCGAATCAGCACCGGTAGCCAGGATGCACAGACGCAAGAGCGTGACATCCTCGCCACGGCGCCAGGCGCCGTCATCATCAGGCCGGACACCAAGTCCGCTAGCGCGAGCAAGGGTGATCACCTAGACGCGCTAGACGGCGTGATAGCCAAGCTCCGCTCTGGCGATCGGGTCATCGTCACGGACAGCTCTCGTCTCGACAGGCGCGACAACCTGACGTCTCAGGTCGAAACGATGATGGCCATCCGCAAGAGCGGAGCAACCATCGTTTCGCTTGCGCCTGGGGAAGAGACATTCGCCAACGGTGATGATCTGGGCAGTTGGGTTACGACGCTCGTCAAGCAGAATGCCAACGCTGAGAAGTCGCGCACCGTCAAGACTCAGACGTGGCGTGGCGTGCAGTCGATTATCGCCAACCGCGGGCACTATGGGCCACTGCCGATGCTCTGGGCAACGTCGCGGCGAGCGTTACGGCAAAGCAGGCTTACTGCACCGACGCTGGCATCGTGACAGAGATCTACCAGGCCGTAGCCGATGGCGAATCGCTGCAAAGCATCGGGCGCCGTCACGACGCATGGCCGCAGCAGATCAAGAATCTAGTTCGCTTCGAGGCCAACCACACGGGCGCCATTCGCTGCACCTACACCTACGATGGCCAGACCTTCGAGTGGTCTCACACGGTCACTCCGGTTGTGGAGTCTCCGCTATGGTGGCGCGCAAACAAGGTGCTCGCGGCCAATGCGGCAACGGCAGAGGCAAAGCGGGCGCCCAAGGGTGCTGGTAGGCCAGTAGGGCAGGCTGCCAATTGGGTCTCTGGAGTCTTCACTTGCCCTAGCTGTGGCGGGCACCTGTTCGTCAACGCTGGCTATGCGCCATCGGGCAACGCGCGGACGCCAAAGCTCCGCTGTGGCGGATTCGCCAAGACCCGTAAGGCTTGCGGACAGTTCCGCGGCATGGACCTGGCACCCGTCATCGCCAAGCTTGACGAGCTGTTCGCCAGTGACGAAACAGAACTGCTCGCCTACCAGCGCATCGCTGGCAACGCTCACGAGCTTGACGAGATGCGCGCCGAGCTTGCAAGGCTCCAAGCGCGTCTGAGCGCCACGGATGACGATGACGAGCTAGACGCACTAGTGGCTAGCCGCAAAGCGCTCAGGGCAGAGATAGGCGCCTTCCAGATAGTGCCTGACAGCTTCGACTACGCACCGGTTAGCGACGGACCTAGGACCGTTGCCGAGCTTTGGGCATCGTCGGACGATGCCAAGCGCGCATTCACCAAGGCAGTCAAGCTCGCGCTTGGTCTCGAAGTCATCGAGCAAGGCGACGATGCGCCGCTGCGTATATTCCCCGCGGCCGACATGCTGTCAGGCGACAGTGACGGCATTGTGGACCTGGGCGCGGGGGTCTGTTTCAAGGCAGATCTTGACTCGATGGCCGCGTAACTGCCCACCAACACAGCAACCCCGCGGGAAGCGATCCCGTGGGGTTGTTTCTTGCCGGCCCTGAGCTGCACGTTCTGAGCGCTAACGGGGTCGGTTGGTGTGATGGGATAGGGGCGAGTTTTCAGGCCCGCACAGAAGCCCTCAGCGCTTCGGCCGTAGCGACTCCCGTAGGCGCCTCTGTTGCTCTTGCCACGCGCTCATACCGTCGCTGTGTGCGGGAAGCTCGGCGAACCTCGTCAGCGTGCGCCGTAGGCGCCTCTGCTGGCGCCTGGCCGCCATCGTCGGCCGCGGATTCCCTCTCGTCACGCATGCGCGCGACACACCAGAGGCATGGCACCTTACCGCCGATGAGGTAAGAGTCTGGCGTGCGATCGAATGATGGAAAGTTGGCGAATGTGTTGGCCAGCGTCGTATGGCATGACGGACACTCGCGCTCTCTGGGCGCCACTAGGGCGCCGTGAGCCTTACTGTGCGCTGAGCGCATCGAGCTTTGACGGGTCTATGTGCATGTCGTGAATCTTCCAAGTGTCGAATGCGTCTCGGTCGGTTATGACGTCGAGCACAAATGTCGTCTCGTCACGCATGCTCCATTGGGTGCCCGGGATCGAGTTAAGGGCCGCCAGAATGCGGCTAACGGTCGTCGATGTCAGAGGCCATCACCAACCACGCTTTCCGCGGTCACCATTCCAGCGCGCATACTCGCGCTCACGCGCCGAACGCTCGTCAAGCGGCGCCGCAGCATGCACGCGACGCGTCATCGCGGCGCGCTCGGCATAGCTGACACCGGGAATGTCCCCAGCCTCTTGCATCTCGCGCTTGTGGCGCTCGTGATTCCGAATGCGCTTAGCGTCGTGACGCGTCATAAGCTCGCGCACCTCGTCAGCGGTTAGCGGACGGTTAGGGTCGTCATGGTCAAAGGCCATAAGCACGCTGCGGCCATCGCCGCTATCCGCGGCAATCTGGATACCGAACGACTTTGCCGCCGCGATGATGTTGTTTTTGACGTCCGAGAGCGTCACGCCATTAAGCGGGTACTTGGCAGCGTTCGCTGCCTCATTGATGAATGCCCATGCGGCCTTAACGCGCTTTTTTGTGTCGAGAGGGTACTTGCCGTTTTTCGGGTCGGCATACTTCACGTTGCCGTAAGGCTTCGGCTTCGGGGGCGCATCGTCCCGATAGAACGGGTCGTCGTATGGGTCGGCAACGGTCTGCACGCGCGTCTCTTCCCGCGGGAATAGCGCCATGCGCTTCTCGACAATAGCGAGCGAGCGAGCGTCAGCGTCGCTGAGTTCCCCCTTGCGGTCACGCTCGGCCGTAAGCCGATCAATGGTCGCCTGATATACCGCATAGGCTTGGCGGTCTGCGCCTCGCACTTCAAAACTCATGTCAATGTCTTTCTGGTTCAGCCGATGAAAGGTCCGTGGAAAGCCACGCTAACCTATGTAGGGCGGCCTTCTAAATCTTTTGAGAAGCTCAATCGCCCAATCCGGAACGCCAAGGTTGCGGCTAGTGGTGCCTTCACCCGAACGGGCAACGGCATATTCCATGTCGAGCGCCGGAAGAGGCATCAACGCCAACTTGCCTTTGCTCGAAGTTCTGATACCACCATGCGACTAGTTGCAGCATGACGGTTGCTATCGAGCCGGGGCACTTATCGCGGCCAGTCGTGTAAATGACGTGTACGTTCTCTTCGCCGCGGATGAACGGGATGTTGACGTTTCCGCCAGAGCGGCGCGATATCTTGCCCGACTTCGGAAGGTCGATAGAGAATGCAAACATGGTCGGCATTGATGGCGAGTTAACCTGCACTTCGGTCAGGTCGTAGTTGGTGAAACCCCAACCCTCTTCGACCAACTGAACTGACAGGACTGGGAGATTCCGCAACCATATCGAGTAATCTCCCCCGTCGTAATACTCGTCGTGAGTCTTGGGTACAACGTCTCCGCATTCCGCGGAGATGGCATCCTGCGCCGCGGGGATGAGCCAGTTGCTCAGAATGGCATCGTCACTCGTGTAAGCGTCTGGCATGCGGAGCCAGTCTCGGTAATCCTGTAGCTGAGGGAATCCGTTAGCGTCCATTACGTTCACGCGTCCAAGCCAGCGCAGCATTGTGCCAGTTGGCACAGAAGTTCACATGGAATGGGTTAAGCAGATTGAGCCAGATCATTTTCATTGTCTTTCGTTAGCTGATTACGGCCGAAACTTCGGCGCGATGTATTCGCAAGCCTGGCAAGGTTGCGGACCAGGACCCCAATTCGGCGCTCCGCAGCCTGGGCAATGCATGCCGTCGAATTGCTCGGCGCGCTTCACAAGACCTGTGACTGTCTTTTGCGCCGAGGCATTCCACTGCTCTTGCTGTCCGCGCCACTTTTCCATGTCCTGAATGCGCGACGTCAGCGAATGCACTTCCGAGCGGAGCCGCTTATTCTCTGCGACGATTCCCTGAAACTCGGGCGAATTGTCATGGCCGCGGCGGTCGCCTCTTTCCTTTGCGGCCTTTGGCAATGATCGCTCTCGGCTTTCGGCTTCGAGGGAACATTGAACATGCCGCTCATTTGGTTTCCTTACTCGAAGTAGAATCCTGGCTCAAGCCATTCGCGCCAGTTGTCTGGCTTGTCATTGCAGGTCGATAGGTGTTCAAGCAAGACAATCCAGCGAACGCCGCGAGCCGCATTCGGCATGAGCGCATTATATGCGTCGCTATCAATAGCGAAGTTGCAGTAATCGCGGTGCGTCAGGAACAGAGAGAGCGTTTCCTCGCGCTTATCAAGCTCTGGCAACTGCTGATAGTCGCGCTCGATCGCCTCATATTGCTGCATAAAGTCGAGATAAGTGGTCAGCAATGGGTCGCCGTATTCGTCCCACGGGCCATCCATTGTGAGGCCATAACGCACCGCAGAGGCCTTGTGCTGCTCTCTTTTGCGCCGCAATGGCATTGCTTCATAGGCAGTAGTGCTGCCGTCAGCGTGGCGGATTCCTGTAGCCACGTCACCTCACATTTCGTTCTAGCATTTCATTCACCAAAAGACCCAAACCCCTACCAGATAAATCGCTGGCAATTGCTTATTTGTCTCTAGATCGTTTGATGATCTGGTATTTTGCTCTAAAAAATTGTAGAGCGGCTAAGAATGAACGCGATGTGCGTTGACCTAGGGCGATGGATCATAAGGGGGGTTGGTCTCAAGATTTAGACCCCCGTGGGTACCTCGTGTCAGCACTAGCCATGACGCTCTGAGCTGCACCGTGACGACAGGAGGATTGACCCTGGACAAGACGCCATGCCACTACCCACGCGAGCGCTTACGCGCGTTCCCTACGCGAGTTGAGCGAGCCACCATGCGAACTATTGCAGGCAGCGTGCGCTGGCATCAAATTGCTGAGCGTATGTGTTCCACCGAAACGCAACGGCAATGCATGATCGCATGTGATATCGCGTCTTGACGCGAACGCCTTATGGCAACGCCAGCACGGTTCGGCATTGGACCACGCACGCGCAATCATTACCATGCGATTCTTGCGGTATTGCGAATCAGCGTACGCGTTGTTTGCTGGCTTACTGTTCGCTCGCGCTTTCGCTCGCTCAACTGCTTTCGGACATGGCTCACCGCGCTTGTGAAAGTTGCCACACAGACATGATCGCTTAAGCATCGTCAGCCAATGCCAGTTGGCTGATGCCCGTGATGCTGCTTGTAGCGCCGTACGGCCTGAACGATTCGCAATGCCAGTATGCGTCGGGATCAATTGCCGACTCTGGCACATTGATAATGTAAGTGTCGCCACCACCACCAGCGCCGTAAGAATGCCGACCAGGAGTGACAGTTTCAGGTCCATTTTCGCCAAGCGTGTAACGCATTCCAGAGCGCAAACCCATGCCGATGATCGGCTCATCGATAATTCCGCCAAGCGCGTATCCTCTGACCAGAACCAATTCCCATTCCGTCACGCATAAGCGTCGGGCCATAACGATGCTTCGCATAGTTGATGGCCGCGGCAACGTTCGCCAATGGGTTATAGATGTCCATTGACGTCCCAGGAATGTGATATGCGGTGAATGTGGTTCCGATTGTCTGCAGCAAATCCGCGGCTTGGATCGCCAGCGGCGGCATTCGAGTCTGTCAGGTTGATCGCCATTGGGTTGCCGCCAGATTCCGTCTGCATCTGGTGCAAGACGCTGAGACGTCAGCTACAATGGCAAGTTGTTCAGCTTAAGTGCCTCTTGGACAGTGCGAGTCCATCGCTTAACGCCACCGGACACATTACCGAAGCGCGCCTGACAGCGGAATTGCCTTGCTCTGAATACCATTGGCCAAGTCCCTGCATTAGAGTCAGCACCGATCTCGTAAAGACTGCCGACTGGCGAAAAGATGCCGAATACCTTTTTGAGTACGCCAATAACACTCCCTGGCAAACCGCTTAGCCAGCCGAGATTGATGCTAGCGCCAGACTTAAGACCTGACCAAAGGTCAGATATTGCAGCCTTGCCAAGCGACATGAACTGACCGCCAAGCCACTTAAGGTCACCAATCCATGCGTCTATCAGATCAACCTTAAGAATCCTGACGTCCTGGTCAACGCCAGTTCTGAGCGCGTTGCCAATATCGCGCCACATTGCATCCCACGTAGCTGCAACGTCGTGACGCAAGTCATCGAATGTATGGCTTACGCCATGCTGCCAGTTACCTAGATCTGCACCCATAGTGACGAGAATCTGAGCGGTATCGTGGCGCCATTCGTCAAAGGCATTTTCGACACCCTTAATGTTTCCAGTGATAAGGTCGAAAAAGACCTTCCAAGTCATCTCAGATGTCTTGAATACGATGTCCCATGCCTGGGAAAAGGCAGCGATAGCGTGACCGAGGCCATCTAGCAGAGTTCCGAGAATCATCATTGTGTCTCGGAATATGTCGGCGCTTGGCTTCAGCGCAGGTCCAAGAGCAATGATGAATCGTGCAAGTCCCTGTATCAGGATCACAAGACCCTGAGTCATTTCCTTAAGCGCTCCGCTGGAAACCATCTGGTGCATTGATCTTGTGAACGCTGGCAGCATGATTTTTGCCGACTGCTCAATAAGGCTTGTGAATTGCGACAGGAACGGCAGCGATGAGCGGAACATTCCGCCAAGCTCAGGACCGAGCGTCTTTGCATCCTGGCCAAGCTGTTTCATTATCCCGTCAAGACCCGTTACGAATGACATCGTGGGAATGGCTCCGCCTACGCGGTTGCCGATTGAGTCACGAGTGCCTGTCGAGCCTTGCGCAGTGAGCGATCCGAGAAGGTCTTTCTCAAGGCTTGCCAGCAGTCCGCTGCCTTGCTTCTGTGCGCTCTTATCGAGGCTCAGCGCGCCTACGGCGCCACCAATGCCAACGCCGCCACCAACACCAAGGCCAATGAGACCTGGCAGGAATGACGACAGAAGGCTAACGATGCCTAGACCACCTGGGGACGCGAGAGCGCTAAGGCCAAATTCGGCAGATTCCGCAGCTTCGCCGGAACCGAGATTCTTCGGGTTGAATCCCTTCGAGCTGAACAGTCCTTTGAGAATGCCGCCTATGCCACCGCCAGAGCTACCGCCAAGCTCTTCGCCCTTTCTCTTGAGAACGTCAAGCTTTAGCGATGTGCGATCAATTGCCAAGTCAAACTTACGCAATTGTGCATCGCTGACATGCGGGTCAATGCGCTTGCGGTTTAGCTCGTCAATCTGGTATGCGATCTTCTTGCGCTCATACTGGAAGTCCTTGTCGTCTATGCCGACAGGGACTTCGTGCAACCCGTCCGTCAGGGATCGCAAGCTGTCCTTGATGCCGTCAAGGCCAAGCTTCGCCTGACGAGTATCGCCAGTGAGCTTGAAACTAAGTCCGGTCGTCATCAGTTAGTTCTCTCAAAGTACGGTGAATCCACGGCAATGGCATCGAGCCATTCGTCTCGGAATTTCTCTTCGGCATCGTCCGCGTGACTTAGCACGCTGCGCTCTGCCCAACCCGTACGCTCAGGGTTGCGCTCGTTTTCCGAATACCAATGCTTGCGGTTGCCGAATAGCGGATGCCTGTCATTGGTGTCTGTCATGCGCGCTTCGATGCGCGAGTTGCGGAGATAGATGGCAACGTCGCGACGCGATGTCTTCCAGAAAGCGGCTATCTTCTCGCTCGGAGAATCCTCGCGAAGTCCGTCCGCGATATGCTCGGCCGCGGCGCGTAGAGCCTGAACGTCAGGATCGCTTTCCTCTGCCATAGGTTTTCACCACCCATAGTTGCGCGTGCTTATCCGGTAGCTCGTGAATGCCCGCGTGCGAGCGATGACGGGCCAGCTCTGGGCGATGCGCTATGCGAGTCGGCTTGTTGCCGCGCGTCGTGTATTGTCTTCATTGCGGGCACCTCGGATGGAGGATTTTGGGGGGTCTTGACCTGGCGTTTCTTGTAGCCATTGACAGGGGTTGGTGTAACGGGCTAGGGTCCGGGTTTTGAGGCCCTTAGAATTGAGCTGAGAGCCGTGAGGGAATCCGGCCCGCGCAGTCTGCAACGTTGCGACGTTCACCAAATCAACGGAGCCATAACGGGCCGGATTCTTAACCCACCTAACCAGTTGCCCCGTAATGCCTTTGGTCACGATCCAATCCGCTTACGCGGAACGGGACCAAAGGCCACCACCGAACGCGCGGAGAAGATGACGCGTCGTGGCTTTTACCGATTGCGGCTCGGCACTGGCCGCAACCCTTCGCAAGGCTGACTCAACCAAGGGAAAGCGAAGGGAAGTTACTTGCTCGCGCTCTTGGCGCGCGTCTGTGTGCCTCGCTGCGCTGTCGGCTTGCGCCTGGGCTTGCTCGTGCCCGCGGACAGCTCGCCTGGCGCCTGTGGCGCCGTCTCAGCGCTCTGTGGGGCCTCTTCCGCGTCGAGCGCGGCAACCAGCTCGTGGGCCTGGGCGCCACGCATGACGGCTAGGTCTGTCGGCAAGTGCTTGCACTCCGAGTTAGGACCATGGCCGCAGCGTCGGGAGGGATGCGACAGGATGGCGACTGAAAACAGGTCTGGGTAGTCACTCATTCTCGCCATCCTCCACAATTGCGCAATGGCACTAGCAACTCTTCCGGCGTGGCCGATGCCAGCTCCGCGGCAAACGCGCGGGTGATGTAATCCTCTACCGAGATTCCGAGTAGCGCGGCGCGCTTTACAGCCGTGCGACGCTGAGCGTCGCTAAGGATGATGAGATCAGACATCGATAACCTCGTAAGCACCCATCAAGCGCCGAATGCCGTTGCGGTACGCATCGTCATCATTCGCGCTTGCCTGATGTGCCCAATCCTCTTGCGTGGCAATTCCCAGAAAGCCATCACAGCATGTCTGGCTTACGCAACGGTCGCCAGCCTTGGTGATGCGAGAAGGCACGACGATTCCGCCGAATCGCTCACGGTCCAGCTCGCGCAAGTCCCAGACATCACGGTCAATCTCGTTAAGCCAGCGTGACTGCTCACTCACTGCTGCGCCATTGTGTTGCTCTCGGCTATCAGCGCGCCGATGCGCAGCTCGTCTATCTTGCGCTCAGAGGCGCCTATCGCCGCGGCAAGCTCTGGCGCCTTGCTCGGATTGTTCGCGATATAGGAGCGGATGAACATGTTCGCCGCGATGACTGCCAAGTCATCCGCGCTTGGCACTCGGCCGCCTATCCGCTCGCCACGCGACGCAAAGTCGCGGGCGATGAATTGCAGTTGCTTTTCTACGTTACGGGGAAGCTTGATGCTCATGACGACTTGCGCCGTCCGCGCGGCTTCGGCTTTGCCTCGCCGCATTCCTCCGCAGTCGGCTCACGCATTCTGCTCAGGTTGTCGCGGCGCTCCAGACGCGCAAGTCTCCGATCAAGGTCGCCCAATGCTTTGATCGTGCCGTCCCAAAGCTTCGCGCCCGTCTCTCTAACCTTCGCGTCCGCATTCGCAAGTCTCGCGTCCGTCTCCGCATACCTCGCGTCAACATCCGCGTCAGTCTCGCGCACAAATTCCTCAAGCGTCACATCTCCATGCCAGTGCCCGACCTTTTCGAGCCGCACGACTTTACGCTCAAGCTCGGCAATGCGCTGCAATGCGGCGTTGAGGCCAGCTTCGAGCCTTGATTCGGGCAGAAGTCCCATTACTCAATCCCAACGTGAGCGGCGACAATCGCCGCGATAGCGTCTGCCTTGGTAATACCTCGCCGCGCGCCGTAGGCGCGGACGGCTCGGTTCACCTGTTCCGGCAGCGAAACTCGCGTCTGAATCATGCGCTCAGAAGGCGTGGACGTGGACATAGCAATTACCTCACAGAAGGTTCTGGACATAACAAACGGGAGCGCACCCACCGCGGGTGACTCCCGTTTTTTCCTGTCTCAAGTCCAGTCTATTACCGGGTTACTAAATAACACACCTTGGCACAGTGAACCCCAGGCCCTGGCTCCAAGACGTGGAAGCAGATCGCGGAAGAGTTTGGCTGCGACATCAGCACTCTTGATCGTGCTCGCGAAACTGCTGGTATCAAGGCCATTCCAAGATCGCGCAATCCTTCAGGTGAAGGATCTGATGATCTTGGTGATGAGCCAGAGCATGTCGAGTCCACGCAGGGCGAACCTGACCCCGATCTTCCCGTCGATGACGGCGAGCTGGTCGAAGACACTGCGCCCATCGTGTCAATTTCCAAGAGCGGCCTCAAGGCAGGCGCCGTCGCGCCGCTAACGCGCCGCTCCGCCGAATCAAACGGGAGCACTTGACACGGATCATGTCGAAAGGATTCGCCATGATCCTCAAGGCCGGACTCTTGTGCAGTCGCGGTGGAATTGGATCATTTGTTCAACTGGTTGAACAGAAGATCTTTTTCAGCGGCGACTGAGTACGGGCCGAGTCTGGTGTAACCAGACGAGGACCGTCAGTAATCATGCAGTCTTGGCAAGCTTGCACTCGCACCATTCGCCTTTGCAGGCGAATCCGTGCTCGTGCTCGTGAGCGTCAGAACTCATCTGACGCAGGTCTGTGCTTCGGTCTCGCCACGGGCCTCTGTAGCCACAGCTACAGGTAGTCCGCATGCGGCCAGTATCGTCCTCCTCTGGCGGACGCTCGCTATGCAGAACATCGCTCGCCTCTGCTGGAGTCTCGCTCTCAATAGGAGTAGGTGTAATGGGAGTAGGTAGGGGCGTCAGATCTGACGTCCTTTGAGCGCTATAGGGCGTCACTACTGACGTCCTTTGAGCGCTATAGGGCGTCACTACTGACGTCCTTTGGCTGTCATCCGTAGGCGATAGGACATCAGACTGACGTCCTTTGAGCCGGATAGGACACCAGATCTGACGTCCTTTGGCAGCACGAGCTTGTAGACCGGATTGGCACCCTTGTGGCCGCCTGCCGTCTGGACGATGACGCCATGTTTCCGGCCCGCATTGCGGGCACGGTCAACTACCGATGGGCTCACACCGCAGTCATCGGCCAGGGCGTCACGGCCAGGCCAAGCGTCGGCACCTGTCCGGTAGTCGGCATACTCGGCCATGCGGATAAGCACAACCTTCTGTGCGGCCGGTATCGGAAGCGCACACACTTGCTTGCGCCATATGTGCGAGGGAAAGCCAGACATAAGAAAAACCCCCTAGGGAGATCGTGTGAAGCCCTACTCTCACACGAGTCCTAGAGGGCTCTCTTAACGCTTAAGCTTACGCGTCCGCCAACCCCTACCATCCATCCTAGGTACCCGCTGAACGGGTAGGGACCGTTCAGATCAATCTCTAAATGGCACGAGGCCACTAAGCACTATCTTACGTGCGGGTTACGGGCTTAGACGTCTAAGCATCGTCGCCACGGCATAAGCGGTGGGATTGTAATCGTCGCTACGCTGACCGGCTCATCAAGGGCTTCGAGGTGCTGACAATTGTCAGCAAGATCACCAATGAGGGCCAGGCGCGCGAGCTGACCGACCTTACAGATCAGCCAGAGAAGATAGAAAGAGACTCCCCGCGGCCAATCCCGTGGGGAGTCTCCGAGCGAGTGTTTCACAGGGCCTAGGAAACCCGTCGCGCCGTCTCGGCGCGCACCATGCTCGCCCTAGATGGTCTTATCGTCCTGGCCTTGATGGTCGGCTTGGACTTGCGCCCAGAACGTCTCAGGATCGATGCTGCGCTTGCGCAGCTCGTCATCGGTCCACTTGTCCACAGCGCGACGCTGCCACGGCAGCGGGAGCGCTGCAATGTCTTTGGGGGTCATGCTTTCCTTCCCAGAATCTGGCTCACGATTCTGTGCTGCTGCCGATCTGACTGCGCGCGTAGCCATTGCATGCTTGATCCCCTAGCGCGTAGCGCGCTCTCGACTTGCCGCAATTCGCCCATGGTGAGCATTGGGCCATGGCCACTAGGCGCGCGGCGCTTGGTGCGCCGCTTGCCGCGGAGACTGAGGTAAAAGGGACCTGGTAGCGGGATGCTGCTACGCATTCGGAGCCTCATGATTGCCCCTCAGCTTCTCTAAACAGTTGCTCGATTCGCTCGGGTGATACGTGGCGAGGCAACGCCAAGGCGATGCCTTCAGCAAGCATCTCTGTCACGCTAATTCCCGCTTCCCTCGCTGCCTTCCGCGCAACGTAGGAAAGCGCAGCGTCCAAAATGATTGGTTCGTCCATTATCGATCTTCCGTCGTGACTGTCTTGAGTGCCAACCTAGGACAGTGGTGAACAGCGGAGACAGTGCGGACATTCCCACGCCATGATCGTTTTTCGGCTCACCCTGAGCCGGTATTGGATCTTGTGTCCGAGAACCAAGCGTTGCTCAGCATGCACGTTCATGCAGGTCAGCATGGGTGCTACCAGGCCCGTCATTCAAAAGACAGAGAGCGCTCAGCGCTCGAAAAGTGCCTGTGACCAGGGCTTATGCCCTGAAGGTCCCGAACCCTTGGCGCGTGACGACCAAGCCTTGATCCCTCAGCATGCGGAGCGCCTTGGCCGCGGTTGCCGGTGCGACGTCGAATCGATCGGCCAGCTTGCGCGTGCTCATGACAGGCGTACCAGGTGCGCACGGTTCTAGCTCGCGGCGCAACGTCGCCGCGATGCTCTCGGCAGGCGTGACGGGCACGAAAGGCACCTCCGGACTGTACTAGTGATCAAGGTGTGTGACCTGTACTGATCAGCACGCGTTGACTGTACCGTGTGCGGTGTACTACCTTCGGCAGCGAACAGTACGACCAAGGGGAGCAAGGGAGCATGCAAGACGTCCAGACAGACAGGCGCGGCGTGGCGCTCCGCTGTGACGGGGCGCGCATCGTCGCTGTAGTCGTCTCGACTGCGCATATCGGCAGGGCCAATGCGGAGTCCAAGCTCGACTACGCGCGAGAGCTTGCGGTTGCCCTGTTGGGTGACGCGCACGAGACGCGCACGGACGGCGCCGATGTGCTCATGACCCCCACGCACCAAGGGGAGCAAACATGAACGCGTCGCTTGCGTACATCACAGTCCGTCATCCGCTCTGGGCGGTAGGCGCAACCGAGCAAGGCGCATGGTGGGAAGCCATCACGCGGCCGACGTCCACCGCGATCCACGTTGTGTGCCGTCCGTCGCTCGCGGCCTTGGCCGCGCGCCTTGACGAGATCGAGCCGCAGAGATGAGCGCCATGCTCTACGGCGACGATGGCCAGCCCATCGGCCGCATTGATGACATCGTGCGTGCGCTCTCGATCGAGCCAGAGGCGCAAGACCACGCCTGGCTAGACGGCCTGCTGCATGAGGTGAGCGCGACCCCCACGGCGCCGCTCTGGCGCCGCGCGTGGCACATCGCACGCCACGCCATCAAGCGGAGGTTCGCGCCATGGCAGTAGGCGTCAAGCTCGGCGGCAAGATTGCCGCCCTAGATCACGAGGTGTACCTAGAGACGGTTGACGGCAAGTCCTATGCGCTTGCCATTGCCGACGCTTACAAGCAGATCATCCGCCGCGAGCGAATGCCGCTAGACGTCAAGGTGCGCAAGGCATACAGCCGCGGTTGCTATGCGCTCTGGGCAATTCCGCGCAAGGCAGCGTGATAGGAGATGAATTGGTGGCACATCGTGACCCGTTTTCACCGGCCCGATTGGGTCACCATGGAAGAGGCAAGCGGGTGGCAGTTCCAACGGTGCGCCGCATGCGGGTGCCGACGCGTGTTCTGTGTACCGGGATGGCGGCAATAGGACTTGCCGCATTGGCATTCATCATCTGGACAATCGCACATCTCTACACACTGAGCTAGGAAAGGGAGCAAGCAAATGGAAACCATGATCTGTGAAGCGCCGATGAGCTACACGGGCGCATTCAAGCGCACACAGCTATGGCTGTCAGGCATCGGCAACGACTTCGGCCGCAAGGCTGCCACGGTCGGCATGCTCGTCTTTTGGTGGCTATTCGTCAGCGTGTGGTACATGCTGCTCATCTACAGCATTCTGCCGATCATCTGGACGTACCCCTACCGAATGATGCGCCGACGCCAGCGCTCAGAGCGCTACACGCGCACTCTCGCCGCGCGCATGACCATTGCGCAAGCCACGCCGTTGCGGACGCTGGCAGACGACTACACGACTTCCATGCCAGCCATCCCGAAAAACGACTAGTCAAGGGGGGTCAAAACTCGGGTACCCATACAACCACTAGCAGGCGCCATCATGGCGCTAAGAACGTGCAGGTCAGCAGTACCGAAAATCGGGGGTCTTAGACCCCCTAAGTGAAAGGTAAGCACCATGGAAGATCACAAGCATTTCAGGATTCCGACCGATCACAACGGCGTGAGCTTGCTCACGGACGGCACGGACGACGACACGAATGCGCTCGTGGCTGGGATTCTGGCTGACTGCCCGCCCGACAGCGACACGGATACCAACCGCTACGCCAACGTTCTGGCGAATGCGTTCGGTCTCGGCTCCGATGCCATCACCTACGGCAACGGGCAGAGCGGCGCGGGATCGAGCGCACAGAGCATCACGCGCGACCCGTCATCCTGGCCTGTCGGCATGAGCGGCCAGGCGCCGGGTCCTGACGGCTACCTCACCTAGCAAGACCTGGCCACGCGGGCGAGAGTCGCTCCCCAACCGCGTGGCCACTGGCGGGCGGTAGCTCCGATCGAGAACTTAGCTACCAAGCCCGCGTAGGGCAGGCCCCTGACCGGCAGATTTGCGGGACCGGTCGGGGGCCTGTCTGTGTCTGTGACCTGGGGAGCTAGCCGTGCACACTAACCCGCTTGCACGG
>CAWCCU010000008.1:0-12953 GCA_963794195.1 uncultured Acidobacteriaceae bacterium | reverse complement strand
ACTGTCCCTGCTGCTTTGGTTCGTTCGCGTATCGCTCTTCGAGCCGCGACCAGAAGCTTGCGCCCGCGACTGCACGATAGGGACAGGTGGAAACTCCCAAGCGGTCATCCTGAAATTCCGTGGCGACCGTTTGCAGCAAGGATGGCGTAACACGAATGTCGCTGTCGCTCATCACCAGAAGATCGTTCGCTGCGGCGGCCATCATGCGATCCAGGCTGAAAACTTTCGCGTTGGGATAAGGTGGTTCGCCGGTAATCAGCAACTGCGAAGAAACCTGCGAATACTCGCGCCGTAATTTTTCCACTACAGCTGCGGCGGGATCGTTGACGTGTCTTACCGCAAACAGAACCTCGAACGACGGATAATCCTGCTCAAAAAATGTCCGCAGATTGGATTCGAGATCGAGATCCAGTCCGGAAAGCGGTTTGAGAATGCTGATTGATTCCGAAAATATAAACTCTGGCGGACGAACGGAGAGATAGCGGAACGCGGCCACGATGACCAGCAGCGAATAGGCGAGTGCACCGGCCAGTAGAGCGAGTAGAACGATTGTCACGGCGATCGTCAAGTCAACGACTCAGGTTCCGATTGGTGAGGATAGACTTTCCTCCGCGCCGTGCCAACAGAAATCGCGCTGCGCCATTCAGCTCTTTGGGATCGTCCTGATCGGTCCACAAAAACACTGTCGTTGGGCCAGCCCACAGCGCAGCAAACGATTCGGGAGTTTCGAACACATCCGGCGCGTCCGGAAATTTCGATCCATACCAAAGATTGCCACTGGGCACATGCAGCACCCGCAGAGGGATGCCGGTATAAAACTGTAACGTCGAGGCCTCGTGATATTGCCCGTCAACTACGATGACGTTGCCCGGTTGATAGTTCTGTTTGATCGCGACTGCCAGTTGCTCTGAAGACAGGATCGGATTGAAGGTTGAAAACGCGGTGTGTACACAGGCCAGCAGGCCGACCATCATCAACGCTAGCACCGCGTTACCGAGCTTGGGGCGGCCGCGCCATCTTAAGAACAAGTTCAACCCGGCACCCAGGCCAAAAGCAACGACCGCTCCCAGAAGTGGACCACGAAATGCTCCCAGAGCTTGCGGAGTGAGATCCAAAAAGTGTCCCAGCGCCAAATCGTAATCCGCAGGATTTTTCACTAATAGATCCGCCAGATCAGTTCCCGGCGCCGGCACTTTCGACGAAAGTAATAAGACCACTCCCAGCACCGATCCCAACGCCACAATTACAAAAAGCACTAGCGAAGAAATTTTCCCCGACCGGCGATACTTAGGATCAGCCCCCGGATCAGATTCCTCCGCCAGCCATCCACCGACCAGCAGAGCCATCCCCGGTACCGCCGGGATCGTGTAGTACTCCTGTCTCGTTGAGAAGCTGAAAAATCCGACAATCACCAGCACCCACAGAAAGAAAAGCAGATTCGCTTTCTGTCGAGTTGTAATACTCGTATGCAATTCTCGCCAACGTCTGGGGACTTCGAGTAACGCTTGTGGCAGAAATACAGCCCATGGAACCAGCCATACCAATAGCAATCCCCAGAAAATGAATAGAGGGACGGTGTCATAACCAGGCGGAACGCGCTTGTTCACGAAGCGCATGAACTGCTCGTTCACGAAGTAGAACCAGAGAAATCCGCGCACTGCGCCCTGGCTGGGATTTCGCAGCGCTGCCAGGATGTGCCATGGCGCAGCAATCGCTAAAAATACCAGCGCGCTGGAAATCAATCGCAGCTTGAAAATAAAACGCAATTTCCCGGTGAGAAACAAATAGGCAATAATCGCGCCGAAAGGAAAGACTAGTCCGATCAAACCCTTGGTAAGAATGTTCAAGGCGCAACAAGCCGCAAATCCCCAGCAGCTTAAGCGTGACGGCGTTTCTTCATCCAAAGCTCGCAGGAAAAAATAAAATCCCAGAGTCAGCCAGAGTCCTACGATGACATCTGGAATTTCAAAGCGGGTAAAAATATATGGCCCGACGCATGTGGCCAACGCGACCGCCGAATAAAGACCGCCAGTTTCTCCGTAAGCACGTTGTCCCAGTCGATAAGTCGCCAACAGCATGGCCAGCACGCCCAGCATGAGCGGCAGGCGCGTGCTCCAATCGCTGACGCCAAAGATTTTGTAACTGGCCGCGACGCCCCAATACATCACCGGAGCTTTTTCAAGATAGCGAATGCCATCCGTATACAGCGTCACCCAGTCGTGGCGCAGCACCATCTCGCGAGCGGCTTCGGCATGGATGGTGTCAACGTCATCCAGAAGAGCGGGAGTAAACATTCCAGCCAGATAAATTACCGCCCACAGCAGAGAAATCGTGAGCAGGGAAGCGATGCGAAGCTTGGGATGGGTATGGGATGTGGGCAAATTCGGCGCAGAACTAGGGTTTAGCGGCGCGGGCGACAGGCTCATGCATTCTTCCAGCCTCATTATACGGGAGCGGCGGGGGCTGGAATTATCCCGCCGAAGCCGAAGAAGCAATGGCCGGCGGCTCTTTTTCGAGGATATTGCGAATTTTCTCAGCCAGCGTGTTCAAGGAAAAAGGCTTCTGCAGGAAGCGTTTCGTCACATCGATGGCGCCTTGTCGGAGTGCGGTGCTCTCTGCATATCCGGAAACGAATAATACTTTCATCAATGGCCGGTCTGAAGCCATCTGCTCGGCAAGTTTTGCGCCGCCCATGTGGGGCATGATGACGTCCGTGATCATCAAGTCGATGTGCTCGGGGTGAGCTCTGGCGACAATGAGCGCATCCTCTCCATTCTTGGCTTCCAGCACAATGTATCCCTGAAGATTCAGGAACTCCAGCGTGGCTTGGCGGACCGTGAGTTCGTCCTCCACCAGCAACACCGTCTCGTAGCCGGCGGTGTAGAGCGTGTGCGTGGCCTTGGTGGGCGGATATTCACTGCTGTCGGACTGTACGCCCGGGAGATAAATTTTGAAAATCGTTCCCAGACCGGTCTCGCTGTACGCCCAGACGAATCCGCCGCTTTGTTTCACGATTCCATATACGGTTGCCAAACCAAGTCCAGTGCCTTTTCCACCTTCTTTCGTAGAGTAGAAAGGCTCGAAGATATGGCTCATATGTTGTGGCGCGATCCCTTCTCCGGAGTCAGTCACCGTCAGCAACACATAATCGCCAGGAGGGACAATGGAGTGCCGCTGCACGTAGTTGTCATCCAGCCGTACGTGCGTAGTTTCAATGGTCAGTTTGCCGCCGCGTGGCATCGCGTCGCGCGCGTTGGCTGCCAGGTTCATAACCACCTGTTCGATCTGGACGGGGTCGGCTTTCACTTTTCCCAACTCCTTGCCGGCCACGATGACAAGTTCAATGTCTTCGCCAATCAATCGGGGCAGCATTTTGCCCATATCGCGGATGATCGTGTTCAAATCCAGCGCCTGGAGAGTTTGTATCTGCTTCCGTCCGAATGCCAGCAGTTGACGGGTAAGCGCCGTGGCACTGCCGGAAGCCGTCATGATCTGTTCCGCGTTGTGGCGCAACGGGTGCTCTGGGGCAAGTGAATCGAGCATTAACTCGGCATAAGCGCTGATGACCATCAAAAGATTGTTGAAATCGTGGGCCACTCCCCCGGCCAGCCGTCCGATGGCGTCCATTTTCCCGGCTTGTTGCAACTGCGCTTCCAGCCGGCGCCTTTCGGAGATGTCACGGTCGGTGGAAATGAAATGGGTGATTTGTCCCGTGCTTTCGCGCAGCGGCGCGATGGCCTTTTCAACCGTGAAAGTTTCGCCGTTCTTCTTCCGGTTCAATACAATGCCGCGAAACACCTTGCCGTCAAGAATGGTTTGCCACATTTCCCTGTAGATTGCGGGATCTTGTTCGTCGGCTTTTAGAATGCGGAGGGTTTGTCCAATGGCCTCCAGCCGTGCGTAGCCGGTAAGAATCTCAAAAGCTGGATTCACGTATTCCATGACCCCGGATCGATCGGTGATGATGACCAGGTCCGCCGACTGTTCTACCGCCCTCCAGAGCTGGCGCAGCATGTCCTCCGGCTTTTGCCGTTGCTGCTCCCGGCGGTAAAGGTCCGCTTCGGAACTTTTCTTTCCTGGCATTTCTTCCCAAGTCTCTTCTACAAACAAAAGCTAACTACTACATCGGAGTGGGCCGGAAAAGCATGATTCCGAGATGGGCAGGGCGTACACCAATTCAGGAAAATCGCAGTTTCGGGAAGGAGATGGGAAAATTTGCTTGTGGAGTTTGCAAATTTGTCGAAGTACCTGGCATACAGCGAGCTTTCGCGGGGCGGCGTCGACACAACTCGGATGGCCTGACTTTTCCTCGACACTAGAAAACTGCGGTTTTGGGTGCTTCAGCGCTGCGTTAAGGCCTTTGTTTGGACAAACGCACTTTGGCGCGCGAGTACAAAGTGCAGTATTTGGGATTGGTCAATAAACTTGCGTCGCATACCTTGAGCTGCTGCTCCACCCAAAATCAGAATTGATGCTTAGTGAGGATGCAGCCAGAGCAGTAGAAGTCCGGTGAGGAGTGCCATCAAAACTATGCCGATGGTGTAGATGTGTTCCCGCAGCCAGTTTTTTTGCTGGGCATTTTCAATCTCGGCTAGAAATGCCGGCGCAGGTCCCGATGCCTGCGGCTGGGAACTTTGGGCGGCTTCGCAATCCAGACACAGTGTCCGGCTTCCTGAAACTGGAAAGCCACAGGCCTGGCACATACGGACATTCGATAACTTGGGTCGAGCCGGCTCGGCTGGAGCCTGTTGAAAAACCGGCGCTGGAACAGAAGGCGATGAGTGGGCTTTGGTATTCGTAAGCGTGCTGGGCGCCGTATCCCGGGCAACCGTTGCAATGGGTGGTACTGTAACTTCCGGTGGGGCAGCCGGCTTGGGCGCTGGATTCTCGTGTTCCCCGGCAGGCGGAGTGGAAACTTCCTGAATTCCTCGCTTCACGGCATCGGCGTGATCGATGGCAGTGGCAATCATCTCTCCCAGGCGCTGCAGAGCGACAATATCGCGTTCCTCAAATGCGTGGGTCCTATCTGATAACAACTCGAATACTCCGGTAATTTCCTGTTCGTGAAGCAGTGGCATCACCATGACCGAAGCGATTCCGAGGGCCCGGCAACTCTCACGGTTGACTCGCGGATCGGTGCTCGCGTCGTTGCAGCGGAGTATTTCACGGGTGCGAACGCTCTCCCCGGTGAGTCCGGAACTCACTTGCAGTTGGGCACCTACCTCGGGTGCGGAAGGGCCGGCCCGCGCGCGGCAGATTAATTCCTCGCCTTCGCGTAATGCAATCGCCGAGCCGGATGCCCCCGTGATGTACTGCGCACGTTCCGCCAGTAATTGCAAAGCGACATTCAGATCGCGTTGCGCCATTTCCGCCAGGGATTTGCCACCGTCTTCGCCGGGAAAGCGCAAGGCTGTAGCAGAGGATGAAGACGAGCCAGCCGTGGAGGTGCGAGATTCATCGCCGGCGCGCGCCGCAGGAACGAGTCCCGGGGTCGAATCGCGGCGGCTTTCATCCAGAATGGAGTAGTGATCCATGAAAAGTTAGGGCGTATGACGGCGTGCCATCTTGCAAACAGCACAGGCTTAATCATAAACCCTGGCACAAGGACCCCACTCGCGCGAAGTTGACGGGGCATCCCCCTGGTGACCCCAGCGACCTAGGGAGTCGAAGGAGCACTATTCCAAGCAGTCGTTGAGGGTAGGTGGTCCTACGACTGCGTGAGAACATCGCTTCGTGACGTTCTCACGCAGTCAGGATGACAAGGGTATTGGCTTCCCTTAGGAATTCCGCCGGTCAGGTGGACCCTCCTCTAGTTCAGATCTTTCAGGGTCACTGACGTGTAGGAGCCGCCGGACGGGCTGTTCAATCCCACGATGGTTCGATTCTGTCCCGAGGCAAAGCCGATTGGGCCCGTATCCAGATAGGTGGCAGTCGGAACGCCGACCTGAGTGAAATACACTTCATAGTTGGCCGCGCTGCCGATATTCAGATTGATGTATATGGAAGCAGCCCCAAACGCGAGATTCTGCACGTTGGGCGCAACGCTCGCGAGGGAGGTACCCGGCGGAACCACGTAAACGTCAACCGCTCCCAGGGTGGGAGCTGCATTTACGATGCGAACATTTGCCGTGCTTGAAGTAGGTTCGGTATTGTCATCGCTCAACACCAGGCCCTGAAGACTGGACGAAAAACCAGCGAGGATGACAGTGGTTTCGGTGCCCGTGGCGATGCTGAGAGTTGCGTTCCCAGGTACAAGGTTAGTGGTCGTACCTACGGCCTCAACGGCAAACTGCCGGGAGCCGGAGTGCACCGACTGATAGCCCGTATCAGCCTCATATGCCAGAGTGGGGCCGAGGTTCGCGCCATCGAGCAGAGCTTGGACATTGGCTTCATCAGGCGACGCATTCAGCACCCTGAGCGACGTCGTGCCGCTGCCGCCACCGCAGCCAAACATCAGAAAAACCGGAAATAAGACCAGCAATCCGGTACTGTACTTTTGTAAACCACTTCGCATCCGACTTCTCCTTCAGAAGCACTTACAGGGTTCTCCGTTTATTGGATGCACGGATGTTGCCTGCTTAGAGCGGTTGGTGTCTAAATTAATTTAGCGTTCGATCGCTTCCGGCGGTCCGAGCGAGATTTGACCACGCAGTCGCGGACGCTCTCGCTTGCCCGGAATGTGCTTCTGGCTAAAGCGCAAGTTCTAAGTAAGCGCTTTTATCGCGGCGCTGAAGCGATGCTCACCCAATGTTTTCACCGCATCCGTATCTAAACATTTCCTGGCGATGAAGTTCGTAAAGAGTCGGTCAAGCTTTGTAAAGGTTTGTACGGAGGTTCTTGCGGCGGGTTGGTATTCGGCCGTGGGCACCTGGCGATTAGTATTTGGCCCTGATCGCTACTCGCCGGATCGCGGCAAAAACCCAAGGGGGGCTGAATGCTAAGTGCGGAATGCCTTTTCAGTGTTGATCTTCGCGCTGACGGAGCCAATCCAGGAACATCTGCTCGATGGGTTTATCGTAGGTCATCATCACGTGGCGGACGGTGTGTCCGATAACCAAGTGGCAAACTTCTTCGGCGAGGTTCTTGGCGTGGTCGCCGGCACGTTCGAGTGATTGCGTCATGAAAATTACTTGAAGGCTGGCCTGGCGTTGAATGTTCTCGGGGTTTTCGATGTGGCGCATGAAAATCAAATTGCGCAGACGGTCCATGCCGGCGTCCGCACGCAATACTTCGACGGCTTTCTTTACATCGCGCAGGGAAAACGAGGCTCCGACATCGGCCAGCATTTTTTCCAGGATCGAAGCCATCTGGGTGAGATCACGCGTGTCCTGTGGATCGAGGCGTCCCCCGGCAGCCTGAGCGCTGGTGGCGAAACTTAACAGCAAGTCGCCGATGCGCTCCAGGCTAATCATGAACTTCATGCAGGCCAGCAATTCGCGAGCTTCCGGTTCGGTGACGTGGGTGATGGCCATGGTCACACCGGCGTCAATTTCCATGTCCAGGGTGTCGAGTTCTTTTTCGCGGTCGCGAATGGTGTTCAGCAATGGAGAGGATCCAGTGGCGATGCCTTCGGCGGCGGTGGCTGCGGCTTCCTGCGCGACCTGACAGGCCTCGATGGTGCGGCGAACTAGATGGACGTAGGAAGGCTCGGGTTGCGGAGTCTTCAGGATGGCGGTACTCATACGCGCGTCCCTCCGGCGGACGACCAGCGCCGCAAGTTCTCCAGCTACCGTTTCCGCATGCCTCTTTAGATTGCCTGCCAAGATAGCAGGATAGCCCGTTTTTTCAAGGGCCTTGGTTAAAAAGGCGTGAATTTTCGCCAGACGCAAGCCTTTGTTGTAGTTACGTTCGACTTCCCGTTTTGAACTTTCGAGATGTACCTAAGACTGCGAACCTGCCCTTAGGGCCCCTTTCCGCGACTCCTTGCCCGTGAGACCTTGGACTTGCCCGCCTTTCGTCGGACCTTAATTTGTGAAGTTCGAGGTAATCGACACTTGTCTTTCATTGAAAACACCTGCACCGGATGGATGCGCTTCCTGCTGATTCCTGGCATTTTGTTCGGGCTTGTATGCAGTGGGAACGCACAACAGAAATCTCCCAATGGCAGTTTTGCAAGCCGTTCTCCAGCCCAGGCAACGAACGTGCTGCAGGCGGACACCATGCCGAACATTTCCGGCATTCAACTGCTGCCAGCCACCGTGATCGGAGGAAATTTGGCGCGGCTGAAAGTGATCCTGACGCAGGCTGCGCCGGTGGGCGGAGTGCAGATTGCGTTTACCAGCGCCAATCCGGCCATCGCGACAGCGCCTGCCATCGCGATGATTCTGAAAGGACGCACCCAAGTCATCGTAGAACTCACCACGGTTGCAGTGACAGCCGAGACAGCTGTCGCCATGACGGCGAGCTACAACGGCGCGACGGCAGGGGCGACTCTCACTATTGATCCGTCCCATGCGCCTTTGTTTACGGTGAAGCTACAGCCTGCAGCGTTGGCGGTCGATCAAGGCGCATCTGCATCGGATCAAGTGGTCATCAAGGCGGGAGCAAGTTTTAGTGACTCGATTACATTGAATGCTGTAAGTCCAACGGCGGGGGTGTCAGTGACTTTCTCGCCGAGTTTGATTGCGGCGCCCGGTTCTGGAACGTCGCAGATGAATATCGACGTGGACAGCAACGTAGCTGCAGGCACATACCCGGTCAGGATTACCGCCAGCGATGGAAGCACGAGCCGCACGGCGACGTTGAGATTGACGGTGGGCGACGGATCGTCCTCAGGAGCGGTGGGTCCGTTGAAGGGCTGCACGCTAAAGATGAGCGGGCACAAATATCAAGCTGTGGAGTTCACCATGAACGAAGCAGCCACGGTGGGTTTCAATGGTACTTTGTATTTCGGAGCGACCTGCAATCCGAACCAGTGGGCGGACCAGTTTGGTTTTGGAAATCCGCTGGCGCTCGGCGGTTTCGGATATACATTCTGGTTTACCGATTTCGCGGACCAGATGAACACGTCGGCGATTTGGACGGTGGGCAACCAGACGTCGCAGTGCGTGGATTATTCGGTGGCGCCGGATTGTTGATGGTTCCTTACTTTCAGATAGTCAAACAAAGCTTTTGGCAAGATAGTCAAACGGTTTGATGCGAAAATTATTTCTGATGCCTGGACCTTTACGACGCCTCCGCGTAGCGGAATGGACGGGCTTCCCTGCTGGTCCAGAAGAAGGCGAGAATGATCACACTCGCCACCGCCGCGTATGCACACCAGATTGAGGTAAACGCATAGCGTTTGACCTCCATGACAACCAATATGATCGCCAGGTTGGCGGCGCCGAAGATGACCATCATTTTCATCTTCGAGAAGAAAAGCGAGCCGCAGGTTGCGATCACGTAGAAGACGGCGACTGCCGTGTTGTTGGTCGCTTGATTGATGTAGACGATACTGTGTCCCAGGATGTAAAGCTGCAATGGAAAAGCGGTGAGCGCCCACAAAATGTATAAGGTGGTCGCTCCGCCGATGATGAGGAAAGGCAGCATGCGCTTGCGACTTTTCCCGTTAGGCTCGAACAGCAGGACGCTCAGTGGCAGCAGGAAGGGCAGCAATCCCTGCGCGTACAGCATGAACGCCGCGCCCATGTCGTGTGCCACGGTTTGAGAGAGACGGCCGTCCAATCCCAACCACACGAATCCCTCGATGAACTGATGAATGGCGAAAAGTACGGGAAGCGCCGCGAACAAGATTTCGCGCCGGTGTTTCACCTTGGTCAAGGTGACGACGCCGACGGCGCCGAGAACTCCGCTGCCCACAAAGTTGGCAGTTGCCGAGAAACACACGGATGATTTTCTCCGTCGCGAAGATTACACGAATTATCGCACGGAAGGCAAAGCTTATTGCACGGTGATGGTAATCGTGGAAGTGCTGCGGCCGAATTGATTCGTGGCGTAGAGCGTATAGGTGGTTGTTTGGGTAGGAGTTACGCTGACGCTATTGCCGCGCACTGCTCCGAGCTGCGGAGAAATTATGTAATACCCTGCGTCGGCCGCCTGCCAGCTTAAGGTCACCGTCGAACCGGCGCTCACGGTCGTCGCATTTGCGGTGAAGCTACTAATCGCGGGAGCGGAGCCTTGGGGCACGCTGGCCGCGGTGTAAATCGGATTCATCTGTACCACTTCAAAAGCGGATGCCGGGACTTGCCCGAGGTTGTGGAGATCGTCATTGTCCCAACGATCGTCAGGGGTGCCGCTCAGATACATGGAGCTACCGTTGTCGGCCATGATCATGCCGTATTTTTTGAGGGCCGTCAGGATCACCTGAACATTGGTCGAAAAAGGCGTGATGTCGTAGTTCGCTTTCAGGCGGAGCTTCATGCCCATGGGCGCTGCCAGCGGGTTCGTGGAGTTCGCTGCCCAGTGGGATGCGGGCGGGACAAAAGCTGCCTGGCTATTTTGCAGAGTAAAGCGCACCGCGTGCTGGATCTGGCCGGAGGCGACTTCATCATAACGAATCAGGCCGGGGAAGATGGGAAGGCCGGCGGCGTCGGCGGAAGTCCATGTCCAGGGACGCTGCTCGCCGCTCTGCAGGTCCCACACTGCGGCTGAGTCTGCGTTCCAGGTTCCATTGCTATTCGCGTAAGAGCTGTCGAGTTCGTAGAGGAAGCAGTTGCTGTTGTCGATTACCAGCACGTGGCGGTCGCCGCTGCCCGGATTGGGATAGCCTTCGATCGGGGCGCTGGCCGGGATCGGCATGGGGCCGGGATCGCTTTCGTCACCGTAAGCCGTGAAATTAATTCCGGACATGCTTTGCGATCCATCTACGACAAGATAAGGAATCCCGATAGTCGATCCTTGATATTCGCCTGCGCCGAAATCGGGATGCAGGCCGATACTGGGACCGATGAAATTAATGATGGCGGTTGAGTTTGGATCGACGGCCGCGGCGGAGATGTCCTGGTTCCACAGACTGTCAGCGGGGAAGGGCCGGAAGCCGTTTAAATTGGTGCCTTGGCCCGTGGTGATTACGTTGCAGGGAGTTACTTGCTGACCACCACCTCCGTTGTCGCCAGTTTGCAGGGTTCCCACAGTTCCGCCGCAACCGGTAAGCAAGAGCGATGGTGCGATCAGCACGGAAAATGCGGCGGCTTGGAAGAATCCTTTTCTCATTGAGTTGCTGGTTCAATTGTCATGGATGAATGTCCTCTGCGGGAAGGTAAAGAGGCCCTGATCTGTATGAATTTGGGACATGTACAAACGATTGCTGGCTCTAGGGTGGTCCAGTGTCCTTTGTGGTTGATGAATCGGTTAGGACGCGACTGGCAGAGTGAACAGAAAAATTGAGCCATGGTTCAGTTCACTTTCCGCGCGGATGGTGCCAGCGTGCGCGAGCATGATGTGCTTAGCGATGGCGAGGCCCAGGCCGGTGCCCCCAGGTTCGCGAGAGCGGGCCTTGTCCACACGGTAGAACCGCTCGAAGAGGCGGGGCAAATGTTCGGAAGGAATGCCAGGGCCGAAGTCCTGGACGTAGAATTCGACACCTGTTTCCGCCAGCCGCGCCCCGAGAATAATGCGTCCGCCGGCAGCCGCATATTTAAGCGCATTGTCGATCAAGTTGGAGAAGATTTGATGGACGGCTTCACGGTCGGCGCGCACGTCCCCGGTCGAAGTGTCCTCAATTTGCAGTTCGATCTTTTGGGAGCGTGCGATTTCTCGAAAACTCTGCACTGCTTCCTGCAAAAGCTCACCCGGCGACACGGGTTGAATATCGAAACGTTGTTCGCCAGATTCGACCCTTGCCAGAGTTAATAAATCTTCAGTCAATCGTGCCATTCGCGTGGCGTTCTTGCGGATGATTTCCAGGAATTCTTGCTCGGCTTCGTTTCCACTCGTACTGTCGAGTAAGGTTTCGGTATATCCCTGAATGGATGTTAGCGGAGTGCGAAATTCATGGGAGACGTTGGCGATAAAATCGCGGCGAGTTTTTTCGACGCGTTCGGTTTCGGTGAGATCACGCAGTACCGCGACTGCGCCGCCTCCCGGCATAGGAGCGGCGGTGACTTCGAAAGTGCGGGCTGGAAGAATGGATGTGGCGCGGGCGGTGAGCACGGTACGGGATTCGATGGCGCCACGAACGGCATGAAGAAATCAGGATCGCGTACGGTTTCTACGACCGGTGCGTTGAGGCGAGTACGTTGAGGAACGAGCCTGTCCATGCTTTGATTTGCCCACTGCACGCGCTGTTCGGGATCGACGGCGATGACGGCATCTTCCATGCTGTTGAGTAGGGTCTCGAGCTGGCGCTGACTGTTTCGTAATGCGGCGAAGTTGAATTCTGTCTGCCGCGCGGCAAGGTCGAGAGCCGCGGCTAGTTTGCCGAAATCATCACCTCGGAGGTCGGCGATTCGTGTGGTGAGGTCGCCGGCGCTGATACGTCCGGCGAAGTCGATGATTTTTTGCAAGCGTTGGGTGGTGAGACGGGCGGCGATTCCTGCGAGAACGATGGCCACTACGAGAGCCACCGTTGTACCCAGCAGCACCGCAATCCGTCCGTGTGAAGTAGCCGATTCGATTTCCGAAAGCGAATATGCCAGCCGTACTGCCCCGCCAGAAATCGGCGCCGCAACATAGACGAACGGAATACCGACAATCGGACTGCGGCGAATGTCAATGCCAACTTCGCCTTTTAGGGCGACGGCAAATTCGGGCAGCAGGTTCAGGTTATCGAGAGACGATGGAGATACTTCGGAATCGGCAAGCGCTCTGCCGGTGAGATCGATTACCGTGGCACGAGCTCCGCGGCCTGGCTTTCCTGGGAGACGAGATCGGGAAGATTGTCCTTGCGATCGATGTTGACCCGATTGGCGAACATTACGGTCTTCTGCCGCAGATCGAGTTCAATTTCCTGGCGGAGAGAAACTTCCCAGGCGTGGCCAATGGAAAAATCCACGGCCACTGCCATCGCCGCG
>CAWCCU010000007.1:0-267682 GCA_963794195.1 uncultured Acidobacteriaceae bacterium | reverse complement strand
CTGTGTTAACGCCTGACAGACGTATTGCTAATGGCAAGGACAAGATTGATGTCACCACCGACCTTCAGGCATTCGGCTTGATCGTTACCGCCGAGCCCTATTATTCCGTCACGCATCCCAGCAATACGGTGGTTGCGGAGAACATTCTGCGGCAGGAAACCAAAGGCTTTGAAGAACCGATCGACGCCAACTTTGATGTGCTCGAAGGTGCCCAATACACCATCGATATTCCGGTAGACCAGCTTCCGTCGAGTGCAACCAGCGCCAAGGTGCCACCGTTGGATCTTCTGGAAGCGCGCAATGCCGTGGCCATCGCCAAGGCGGCAGGTGCGGAGCAATACGCGCCTGAAAGTTTGGCCAAGGCCCAAGACATGTTGACTCGCGCCGAGGACTATTACGTGCGTAAGCAAGGGCGTACTCCGATCGGAACCGCCGCGCGTGGAGCCACGCAAATGGCCGAAGACGCTCGTCTGTTGACCTTGCGCCGCAAAGAACAGGAAAGGATTGAGGCGGAACGGCTGGCACGTCAGCAAGCCCAGGAGAAAGCGGAAGCAGACGCCAAGCTCGCGCAGGAACAAGCCGCGCAAGCCCAGGCCCAATCCGACGAAGACGCCCGCCGCCGTGCCGATGCTGAGCGCGCACAAGCTGACGCCGAACGGGCCCAAGCCGAAGCCCAGCGGCAGCAAGCGGATGCTCTCGCCCAGCAGCAGAAAGCGCAAGCCGAATCTGAAGCTGCGCGCCTGGCTGCCGATCAGGCCGAAAAGCAGCGCCAGGAAGCTGATAGACAGCGACTGGAAGCAGTCCGGCAGAAAGAAGAAATGCGCGCCCGTTTGCTGGCGCAATTGAATCAGGTGCTGCAGACTCGTGACACGGCTCGCGGATTAATCGTCAGTATGCCCGACGTACTTTTTGACTTCAACAAGTTCACCTTGAAACCGGAAGCGCGCGAGCGTTTAGCCAGAATTTCGGGGATCGTGTTGGCTTATCCCGACCTCCAGCTCGAAATCGACGGCTATACCGACTCCGTCGGCAGTGACGAGTACAACCAAACTCTTTCCGACAAGCGTGCGGGTGCGGTGCGCGATTATCTGGTCTCGTCTTCTGTCCCCGGTAACAGCGTTACCGCGCACGGAATGGGGAAAGCTGACCCCATAGCCGACAACACTACAGCCGCAGGACGGAAACTGAATCGCCGCGTGGAGATGATCGTGTCAGGCGATGTGATCGGAAATCCAGCGGGTTCCGGCGATGTTCAAAGTCCGCCGTCAACGACCCCTCAATAGAAACCGTTAGTCGCAACAGAGAGCACAAGCCCCTGTCATCCTGAGCGGAGTCGGGTTGCTGAATTTTGATTCGTGCGCGAACAACTTTCCGCAACCCGGACATTTCATCTGCTTGCCATCCACGTAGGAAATCTCCGCCGGAGTTATGACCCGTTCGCAATGCGGACGCCTGACGTTCAGTGTCGCGCGGATTTCCTCGATGTCGAGCCTTCTCTGGCGTGGCATGACCGGTGATTCTACTCCACAAACATTTGTGCTAGTATGCAACCCGCATTGGAGGCAAATTTTATGCCTAGAAGGATTCCGTTGGGTGGTCGAAAAGCATTCGGTATTTGCTGCCTGCTTATCTGCGTTTCGCTGGCAGCCGCCAAAGACAAACGAGATTGGAAGACCGGAACGCTCTTGTCAATTACGGATTCAAGCTCAAACAGAATAGTCGGTAATGGAGGTTCGGTCCAAACTATCACTGATGTCGAATACCGCATCAGCATCCTTGCCGATGGCATGGTCTACGTCGGCTCATACTGGCCACGCTTCAGGTGGAGCTACTCGCCAACCGATTTTGTAATCAATGACCCGATTGAAATATCTGTCGAAGGCAAGGAAATGTACATTAAGAGGCCAGAGGGTCAGGAACTGAAAACAAAAGTTATTCAGCGCATCCGGCAAAGCGATTATCCCAAGGCGCAAGCACCGTCCCCGAAATAACGCTTCCGCAAGTGATTACACCATGTTGATGGACGGGTTGCTGAGTTTTGACTCTCGCGCGAACAAGTTTTCGCAGCCCGGACACTTCATCTGCCTGCCGTCCACGTAGGAAATCTCTGCCGGAGTGAGGACCCGTTCGCAATGCGGACACGTGACGTTCAACGTCGCGCGAATTTCCTCAATGTTGAACCTTCGCTGGCGTGGCATGAGTGGTCGAAAAGATTTATCGGATGTATGCCGAACCGCTCGAAGAATTCACGTCCGACACCATCCTCTTAATGACTTCTTCCGCTAGATGTTCGGGTGTGAAAATCTTCGAATCAACGTAAATACCCACCTTGTCGTCCGGAGCCAAGCGCATCGGCCAGACAGTTTCCGGCTTGTTCTCCATTGCTCCATTGTTAACTCGAAGAGCCTTCATCGAATCCGAATAATGGAAAACCAGAATAGCTGCCGCAGGACTTGTGGATGACTGACTTCTTACGATGACCTGACAATTCGTTTGACCCTCAGACTTTCCGTGAAGTTCGGTCACCCCATTGACGTTGGCCGACTTCAAATGAACGAGTGCCTCGGTGTTCGCTTTTAAGGCGTTGAGGAATCTTTGCCACACATCGGGTGCTTGTTCCGACAAAAGTTTGGTGGCGTTTGCACTTTCCTTCACACGTGCGGCGTTCTCTGCATCTTGGCGCGCCGACGCAACGTTCGCTTCTTCAATCCACTTCGGTATGTTGCTCATATCCGGCGATCATAGATGCCGTCCAACATGGGCACAATGGACATTGCTGTGGAAGACCCGGCAAGAATTCAACCAGCAGATTTGCGGTCTTCGGTAACATATCCGGGGGATTGCTCCACAGAATTTTTGTGCTAGTATGCGGCGCATGGAGGCAATTTTATGCCTAGAAGAATTCCGTACGGTGGTCGTCGCGCAGTTGGTCCGAAGCCCGTCGTGAAGTTCTGCGACGATTGCAAAGGTAAGGGTGGGAATGAAGCCTGCAAAAAGTGTCACGGCAAAGGCGTGATACACGGGCTGCAATTACGCTAGACAGTTCGGGTGCGGGTTCTGGCGGTAGTCCGTAGCGTGGTGGTCGTTCTTCGCCGAATTGCACGGCAGGCAGAGTGGCTGAATGTTCGTGATGTGGTTGGTGCATTGGCCATGCCGACCGCTCACCGGGACAACATGGTCGGGCGTCCACTTCACTTTCCGACCACAACACACGCAGCGGTTCCGATACTTCGCTTTCAGGTCAGTCCATTCGGATGACGTGAACGAACCTTCAATCCCGGCGAGACGCGCCCGGCGGTTCTCAATACGCGCCCGGTTGCTGTCCGGACGGGTGCGTCGCCACTTGCTGGCCGCAATGTTGTTCCGCACACGCAAGGCTTCTTTTTCAGCAGCCGTCACCGCGCCGGAATAACGCGGTAATTCAACTCCGCGCCGCCGGGTACGGTACGCTTCGCGTTCCGCGTCGGTCATGCGCGCCAACCATGCGGCGTGATTTTCGCGGTTCTTCGCCAATCGGTGATGTGATGTCACGTCTAAAATTGTAACTCTGCGGGACAAATGCGGGACAGAAAAAAGCGGGTCCGCGTTGAAGCTCAGGCGAACCCGCATGGTTATTGACGATTTCTGGAGCCGACGAGCGGACTTGAACCGCTGACCTGCCGATTACGAATCGGCTGCTCTACCAACTGAGCTACGTCGGCCTTTTTTTTGCTTCAATTTAGTTTATCAAATGGTTCGATCATCGCCGTCCTGCATGCAATCTTCTGTGGGGCGATTTCTTCGTGCGGGCGCAAATATCGATTCGAGGACGTGCTTGCGCTGAATGTCGAGGAAAACGAAAAGGCCACCCGGCAAAAGGTGACCTTTTCTTTCAAGGGAGAATAGTCCTAACGGAGGTTGAAACCGTCAAAACTTTCTGGGCAAATCTTATGGGCCGCAAAAGGGGGTGTCAAGAATTTTTTGGGAAATAAATACGTTTAGTTTCAACAGCTTAGGAAATAAGTTAATACGTCCGGTTAGTGCATCATTGTGAGACTGAGAGCAGGTCGTTCACGCTCTAACCCGTATTTATTGAAGGCTTTAGCTAAGAATCTGTCCCCTCCGACGCCTTTTCGGACAAATGCAAGGAAATAAATTCGACGTTTTCCGGCCGATCGAAAAAGCGGCCGGGATACCGGCGTTTGAGCAGAATTCGAAGGCCGCCAAAGGCTAATCCCGCTACCAGGCAGAACCCAGCGAGGATGAAGCAGAGATAAAGAATATTTACGACCAGGCTGCCAATGTTGTCCTTTGGCGAGACATGCGTATTTTCGTTCCAGGTGACGTTGGCTTCGTAATTCACCGACGCCAGCAACGCCTTCGCCTCGCTCTCCGAAGCTGCTCCCGTAACCAAAACCACTAGCGGGCCGGTTCGTTTATCGAAGATCGGAGAGTTTGCCGCTTGCGCTGCGTCGATTTTTTTCAGATGTTCGGCAGCGATTGCGGGCGTGGGATAGGAGATCAGCATTAAAGTTGCGGAGCCATGCGATGTAGTGAAATTTCCCAAGACGACTTCCGCGTCGGAGTTGAAATCCACGAGCTGCGCGGAAAGCGGCGCGCCAATCTTCTCCAGTCCAACCGGTCCGATTACATATTTGGCGGTGTTCTTTTCATAAGACTCTCTCGGCAAATAAACCGGAAGGCTCGGCAGTTGGCCGGTGTTGTCTCGAGGGATGGGAAGATCGCCGGCCAATTCACGCAGTTCAGCCGCCGACATTGCAGTTAGATTTTGAAACACCGCATCCACCACGATGTTGCCGCGGTAAAAAAGTACGCGATCATTCAGCGACGCTCCCTGGTCACCAAACTTTTCCGTAACCATGGCGGGAGACTTATAAAAAGTGAACGCGCCGTAAGCGCCACTGGCATCTTTGAACCGTGCCGCTCGCACCGTGAGTTTGTGGCCATCACGGATATAAGTAGCCAGTTCGAGATCGGTGAACCCGTATTCCTTCAGCAGGGATGCGTTGGTGGGATCAGCGATGCCGGGATCCTGACTTGCTTGAGTTGTTGGAGTCTCCCAGCCGCCAAACGCTTTTGGGAGAATGCGACTACCGTCGGCCGCGAATGCAGAAACCGCGAGAAAAATAGCGACGAAGATTGAGCGAGAAAGCTTCATGAACGCGGAGTCAGCCACTAATGATTAGAGTACAGATTGGTCAGGAAAGTTTCCAGAAACGACCAAGTGAAGGCGGGTGCCCTCACCTGCCCCGAGGCGTCAGCCCTCCCGATTTCTTCCTGCGCCCGCTGGACAGACCGGCCTCTATCCTGCGCGGACACTTTTTATCTCGATGAGCCCTACTGGCCGGCGCCCTTATCCATTTTGCTGGCGACTTTCACTCCGCTCAAGCCGCTGACATACTTGGAAATGCCGTGATAGAGCGATTCCGCGATCCGTTGGCGATACTCGGGGGTCCGCAAACGGTGTTCGTCGCCTGGATTACTGACAAAAGAAATCTCCGCCAGGATCGAAGGCATGTTGGCGCCGATGAGCACAATGAACGGCGCTTTCTTTACCCCACGGTCGCGCAGTCCAGGATTTTTCGTCGACAATCCGCTGTGCAGCGATTGCTGGACGTCGGACGCAAATTCCTGGGATTCTTCGATCTTTTCTTTCAGCGCAATTTTCTTCACCAGGTCTTGCAATTCGTGGATGGACTTATCGGACGCAGCATTTTCTCGTGCAGCTACGTCCAAGGCCTCGGAGGAAGAAGTGAAATTCAGATAGTAAGTCTCCACCCCGCGCGCATCCGGATCGCGGCTGGAATTTGCATGCACCGAAACAAACAGGTCAGCTTCTTCCTGATTGGCGATGGAGGTCCGGGTTTCGAGCGGAATGAAGGTATCGTCCTTGCGCGTAAAAATCACTTCCGCGCCCAGCCGCGCCTCCAGGAGCTTTCCCAGCCGCCGGCTGACATCGAGGACGAGGTCTTTTTCCTCCAGTCCGTGCGGCCCGATCGTGCCAGTGTCGTGACCGCCATGGCCGGGATCAATCACAATCTTGCCAATTTTCAGCCCCAGCGCGCGGATGAGCGATCGATCTCCAGTGGCTGTCGGCTTGGCCTCCCGCACATCAGTTCCGGAAATGGTGGTCTTGTGCTTTGTTCTTGCCGGAGCGCCAGACTTCGGAGTATCCAGTGACGAAGGCAGGTCGGGTACGCTCACCGGCATCTTTAATTCGGGCGCAGCGAGGTTCGCCAGCGTTCTCTCGTCGTCCGCGTCCGCTTCGACGATTGTCTTCTTGATCCCCGAATTGACGGCCACATTTGTGAGCTGGGCGGACTTCTTATCGTCCGCGCGGACTTTGATTACGGGGCTGTTCATCGCGACCGGCGCGGATTTCGATTTAACCGCCAGCGTATCTGGCTTTACGATACTGCTCTTCGCTGCCTGTTTGTTGTGAATATCGATAAACAATCGCGGCGGGTTATTCAATAGCACCGCGTCATAAGTGGAATCAACATCTACTTCCAGCACAATGCGCGACTTTCCAGGTTGGTATTGAGCCACCCGGATTTTCTTCAACAGGCCGTCGTCGACATCGAACGTCTTGCCCAACAATTCAGCCGCGAGCTGAGTATCGAGCAGATCAAAAAACACGCGATCGGGCCGATCGATACGCTGTGATTCGTACTTGACGCCATCATCGAGGTCGATGGCCACGCGAGTGTAGTCCGGGGTTGACCAGTGGCGCACCCCGGTCACATGGATCGGGTTATCGCTTTCTGACCCACCCGATGCGGAATCTGCTCGAGAATCGTCGTTGCCGATAGCGACGATGTTTTCAGCAGGATCGTCTTCTGCGGTGTTCTTTTTCGAGGGTTTCGTCTCTTTCGAAGCAACCGCTTCCTTGGACTTTAGTCCAGCCTGCTGCACTGGCTGCGCCAGCTCCGCGCGCGCCTGTTCTGCCAAATGGCTATGCGGATATCGCCTCAGGAACTCTTCAAAAACTTCGCGGCCACGCGCCCCTTCGTTGAAGTCATCTTTGTAAATCTGGCCGATCGTGAACAAGGCTTCGAAACGAGAGCCGCTGCCGGGATATTCCCGCCGCAAGAATTCGTATTGCCGGATCGCCGCGCGCAGGAGGTCGTCGTCGTGAAAGCGCCGCCCCATCTCGACCATGAGCCCGGCCGAGGCAGCCACACTGGCGGCAGATTTTGAGGAGGACGGAGCCCCGAAGTAAACCCGATGGTAGGCATTCACCACGTTCTGGTAATCCCGGCGAGTGCGCTGTTCGGCTGGCCGCTTGTCCAGCGCGTCCCGCATGTTCTCCGCCGTGGTGAACTGCGAACGGGCCCAAGAGTCGGATTTATGGCTGTGCGCGTAGGCGGAGATTCCCGACGCCAATAGAAGCAGTAAAACTGCACCCTGGCGCAGCGCGCGTTGGCTTCGATCAAAGTTCTTCAAAGGTCTGGCCTGTAGTCGCAGATCCAACTGAACCACTTCACTGAACTGCCGAAGTCGGAGCTGCGCTGGTACCAGAAGCGCTGCCACTACTCCGTGTTACTGATGTAAAGCACACCCTTGGCATCCCGCTCCACTCGCACCGGCTCATGTGAAACGCTATTCATGGTCAGGCCGGTAAAGTGCGCCCCGGTGTCTCCGCCCCCGTAGTACAAGGCGGTGATACGGTTCACATATTTGCGGGTCTCGGCGAAGTGCGGTATGCCGTTGCTTCGCGACACCGCGCCTTGTCCGGCATTGTAGGCGGCCAGCGTCAGCTTGACGTCGCCCCCATAGCTTTCCATCAGCTGTTTGAGATGGCGGACCCCGGCGTCAACGTTCTGATTGGGATCAAACGGGTTGGTCACTTTCAATTGATGGGCGGTTTGTGGCATCAGTTGCATCAAGCCCATCGCGCCCTTGCTGGACACAGCATTGGGATTGAAATTCGACTCCACTTTAATCACCGCACGAACCAGGCTTGGATCCACGTTGTGCCGGGCCGCTGCCTGATCGATGGCCGAATTAATTTCCTGCTGCGTAAAGGGTTTCCCACCGGTCAGGCTCGCCGCGGGTGATCCCGCTACATGCGAGTTATGGCCCAAATACTCGTCGAGTTCGGCCGCTGCGGAACGGGCGGCACGGATATTGGCGGAGGGGACTGGTTTCCAGCAATGTCCCGTGGCGCTCCAGTAGACTAGCCCACTCTGCTTTGCGCCCGAGGCCGAACGCGTTGTCGACGGCATGACAACGGTTTCGTTAACATAGACTTTGTGCCCGCTCTCGTCAGTGCTGGCCGTAATCGACGCGGCCGGCCCGGCTTCTGCGCGAGCGTAGGAAGGTGTGAACGAAAGGCAGGTCGCGACTACCAGACCTGACGTCAGGGCGAGTTGCAGGCGTTTTTCCATAGCAATATGCCTAGGTTTCAGCACGGAAGCCGAAAACACTCCCGCGACCACCTACTCGCGAACCTGACGGAGAACCACTACCAGAGTGAATTGATTATAGGCCCCTGGCCCCGGCTGGGCAATCAGTCAAAGGGTCACTGAACCACTATAGTAATCCTTGTAAGTTACTGATAAATATAGCATCTTTGTCCCTGGCCAGCCAGTGGCGGCTGCCGAATTTTTCAAGGCATCCCGGCTCGGATGACCCTATCAGCGCATGACTCCTGTGACCCGTGATAGGCTGATTTCCGTTCCCATGGCCTCACCAACAATTCCCGACTTGCAGCGCGAAAAACCTGATTCTCTGATGCTCTACGGATTCTGGTACCGGGCAATCCCCGGCGAAAAACTCATTCGTAATCGTCTGCAAAAGGTGACACTGCTCGAAATCCCGCTAGTGGTAGGCCGCGATTCTCAGGGCCGGGCTTTCGCCCTGCACGATGCCTGTCCCCACCGTGGCATGCCACTTTCCTGCGGCCATTTCGATGGACAAAACGTGGAATGCAGCTATCACGGATGGAAGTTCGAAGCCCATTCGGGACAGTGTCAGCTCATTCCTTCGCTCACCGCAGATCAGAAACTAAAAGTGGATCGCATCTACGCCGGCAGTTACGCGTGTGAAGAACATGACGACTACGTTTGGGTGTTCATTCCCGAGCCCAGACCCGAGGGCGCGGGTTTTACCAAAGCCGCCGAACCGTCTATTCCCGTGCCGCAAGTGCCAAAGTTCGGTGTTAAAGACAAATACAAAATCGCCCACCTCACCGCGGACATGCCGGTCACCGTCGATCACGGCATCATCGGCCTGATGGATCCGGCTCACGGCCCGTTTGTGCATCAAGCTTGGTGGTGGCGCAGCCAGCACAGCATTCACGAGAAGCACAAGAATTTCGAGCCGATCCCGAACGGCTTTCGCATGAGCGCGCACACTCCGAGTTCGAACAGCGCGCCCTATAAGTTGCTGCGCCTCTACGCCGACGCTGATTCCATCACAACGACAATTGATTTTGTTTTACCGAACTTACGGCTGGAAACGATCCGGGCAGGGAAGTATTGGTTTTCTTCACTCACCACCGTGACGCCGATCACCCGCAATCAATGCCGGATCGATGTCGTTGCCTGCTGGAATTTATTCCGCTGGTTTCCTTTCGCGCCGGAACTCCTGAGATTTGTCTTCGCGAAATTCGTCGAGCAAGATCGCCAGACGATGGAAGATCAGGCGGAAGGCCTGAAACACAATCCGCATTTAATGCTGATCGACGATGCAGACCGTCCTGCCAAGTGGTACTTCCAATTGAAGGCCGCACACCTGGAATCCAAACGCACCGGGGAAGAGATGAAGCATCCGATAACGGGGCCGGTTACGCTGAAGTGGCGGAGCTAGAGTTCTACGATCTTCTCTCCTTCAACAATCTTGTTATCCCTAAGCAGTCTTGTCATTCCGAGCAACGCGAGGAATCTGCTTTCCCGTCAATCGCAACACAATTGATTTTGAGAGGAGAACAGGAAGGGCCTAAGTTTGCCACTCATTCACTCACCAACCACTCCATCGCCTCTTCCCGCGTTTTAAACGTAGGAAAATCCCGCTGTGAGAAGCTTTTAAAATTTTCATAAAACACATGCGGCAAACTTTCCGTCCCCACCCACGCCGATTTCTTTACATAAGGACGATCCAGCGCCAACACTTCCTTAATCCGCATTGCGGCCGCTGCATCAATCTGAACGCCGGTAAAATCCGCCAGAGCAAGCACAGAGTTATGCGAATGCTCCGCCACTCGTCGCTGGATCTCATCGGCCAGCGGCATGATCTCAGCAGGGGTGCAATGGCTAAGATCGATCAGCATGATCACGTGTTCCAGATGTTTGATGAGTCGAATGCGTTTTTCCATTATTTAAGCAGGCCCTCCACCACCGCGTAAGCCTCGCCCAGCGCGGCATCCAGCGCCACCGGATCTTTTCCGCCCGCTTCGGCCAGATCGGGACGTCCGCCGCCTTTGCCGCCAACTTTCTGCGCGATCGGACCGATGACTTTCCCTGCCTGCACCCGGCCGGTGAGATCCTTAGTCACGCCGACAATCAGAGAAACGCTGCCATCGGAAGCCGAACCGAGCACCACCACGCCCGATCCAATCTTGTCGCGCAGTTGATCGACGAGCGTACGCATTTGCCCGCGCTCGAGATTATCCACGCGATGCGCGAGAACTTTTACGCCGTTCACTTCTTTGATCTTGTCAGTTGCCGATCCCACTGAAGACGATGCCGATTTCATTCGCGCCTGATCGAGTTCGCGTTGCAGCTTTTTGATTTCGGAATCTTTCTTGTCGAGTTCGGCTTTCAAAGCGTCGGCCGGCGATGTCGTATCGGAATGCGTAGTGATGCTGGCGACCAGGCCTCCGAGTTCATGATCTTTGCGGAAGTGCTGCAGCGATCCCTCGCCGGTCACAGCCTCAATGCGCCGCACGCCCGACGACACGCTGCCTTCCTTCAAAATCTTGATCAGTCCAATTTCACCAGTCTGCCCGGTGTGTGTGCCGCCGCAAAGTTCAGTCGAGAAATCGCCAATCTTGATCACGCGGACTTTGTCGCCATACTTTTCGCCGAACAACGCCATCGCGTGATACTCGTTGATCGCTACATCGATCGGCACATTCTCGATGACTTGCACTTCCTCGTTGCGCAGAACTTCTTTGTTGATGATGTCTTCAATGTCCTGCAACTCTTCATCGGCCACACCGGTAAAGTGCGAAAAATCAAAGCGCAAATGATTGGGCGCCACCAGCGATCCCGCCTGCTTCACATGCTTGCCCAAAACTTCACGCAGCCCGGCTTGCAGAAGATGCGTCGCCGTGTGATTGCGCATGGTCGAATGCCGAATTTCATCGTTGACCACCGCGTCGATTTTGTCGCCAACCCGAATCGACTGTTTGGCGACGACCTGATGCGCTCGTACCCCCTGAATCGGCGCGTAGCATCCCTTCACTACCGCAATCACGGAGTTGTGATCGTCGCCGTAAAACCATCCCTTGTCGCCAACCTGCCCGCCGGACTCGGCATAAAACGGCGTGTGATCTAGGATGACCTCGCCTTCCTCACCGGGCTTGAGTTCCTGCACGCCCTGGCCGTTATGGATGATGGCCAGCACCTCGCAGTTGTTGGAGCGCGTTTGTCGATAACCTTCGAAATCAGATTTGGGGAGTTGCTGATAGACGGGATTGGCAGTTTGCTTGGCTGCGCCTTTCCAGGAGGCGCGAGCGCGGGAACGTTGTTCCTCCATGGCGCGATTGAATCCGGAATCATTGAATCTCAAGCCGAAATCCCGGACGGTATCTTCGATGAAATCAAGCGGCAGGCCGTAAGTGTCGTATAACTTAAATCCTTCCTCGCCGCTTACCTCTATGGGGAGGGTCAACCTTTGCCGTATGTCCTGTTCGAAAGCTGCCGTACGCGCCGGACCGAGAATTGGCATTACCTGTGTAAGCAAGTAAACGATGTTTCCATCAACGCTATCGCGAATTATGGACTCGGGTAAGCCTGAGATGGCCCTCGAAACTTCGACACTATAGCTTGTCGCTTTGGCGGCCTCTTGCAATATTTTCTGTCCACCCTCAGTCTTTGTGCTCTTTACAAGTTCATCAAGCTTGACGAAACCTAATTCAAGAGTTCGGGCGAAGCGTATCTCTTCCTCTTCTACGGCTTTTGCGACGTTGGTGGCATTTTCTATCAATTCCGGATAAGCATCCTTCATAACATCCCGGACACCGAAAACCATCTGATAGAAAAACAGCTTGTTTTGTCCTATTAATCGACCGTGCCGTATCGCTCGTCGAATAATCTTACGTAGCACATAGCCGCGTCCTTCATTGGAAGCTACGACACCATCAGAGACCAAGAAAGTCGCGGCTCGTGCGTGATCGGAAATAACACGGAGGGATGCCGCGGATTTCGAAAGTGTCTCTCGCTCAACTTCCCATGTCCTAGAAACTCCGAGCAAGTCTGCGGCTTGAGCAATCAACGGCGTAAACAAATCCGTATCGTAGTTAGAAATCACGCCTTGAAGTACCGCCGCGACCCGCTCCAACCCCATCCCCGTATCAATCGATGGCTTGGGCAGCGGATTCAGTTTCCCGCTGGCATCGCGATCAAACTGCATGAACACCAAATTCCAAATCTCTACAAAACGTCCGCAGTCGCAGGTGAAAGCACAATCCGCATGTCCCTGATCGGACGCGGCCACGCCCATGTCGTAGTGAATTTCACTGCACGGTCCGCAGGGGCCGGTGTCGCCCATCTGCCAGAAATTGTCTTTGGCACCGAGTTCGAAGATGCGATCTTTGGGAACGCCTTGGGCGACCCACAAGTCATAGGCCTCGGCATCGCGCGGAACGCCGCCTTCTCCGTTGAAGATAGTCACGTAGAGCTTGTTCGGATCTATCCCATACCAGTCTTTCGAAGTAATCAGCTCCCAGGCATACGCGATGGCATCTTTTTTAAAGTAGTCGCCGAAAGAAAAATTTCCCAGCATCTCAAAAAATGTGTGATGACGATTGGTGAAGCCGACATTTTCCAGATCGTTGTGCTTGCCGCCGGCGCGCACGCATTTCTGCGAAGTCGTTGCTTTGTTGTAATCGCGTTTTTCGAGGCCAAGGAAAACGTCTTTGAACTGGTTCATCCCCGCGTTGGTAAACAGCAACGTAGGATCGTTCTGTGGGACGAGCGACGAGGAATGCACCTCGCGGTGTCCCTTTTGAACGAAAAAGTCCAAAAACATGCGGCGAATTTCAGAGCCTGTAGGCATGGAAAATCAATTCTAAATTAAAAACGCAGAGGCAGCGGCCGAGTCTCGTGTTCTCAACTCGGCGGCCTCTGCGATCTCTGCGGTTAAAAAAGACTGGCTACTTTACCGCGTCGGCAGTTTTGTCAGCGGCTTTCTTGACGCCTTTGCCAGTGTCCTTCGCGCCCGTTTTCACGGCGTGTCCGGTGTCTTTTCCTGCGGTTTCGGCCGCGTCACCGGTTTTGTCGGCAGCTTTTTCGGTGCCTTTGGCGGTGTCTTTTGCGCCAACCTTGGTGGCGTGTCCAGTCTTTGTCGCCACATGCTTGGTTACGCTGGCAGTTTTGTGGGCAGCCTTGTCGGTGCCTTTTTCCGTGTCCTTGGCAGCAGTCTTGGTGGCGTGTCCCGTGTCTTTTGCGGCATTGTCAACGTCCTGACCCGCACTCTGAGAGAACGCCAGCGTGGTGAAGCCGAGTAATGCAGCGGCGAGAATTGCCGCCATCTTTGATTTCATATTTTCCTCCGTTGGGATTGTGAGGGGATTATGCGGCATTTCAAGCGCAGAATGCAATGAACTTTACGAACTGCGCCCGACGAATACGCTTTGCCGCTGTTGGGGAAAGCAGATTCCTCGCCGATAAACCTGGCTTCGGAATGACAAGTCTTGAGGGGGACGTGCAAACTGCATCACAGCCTACAAACAGCCTCACTCGATTTCGCTCTCGAGTGCAGTGATCGTTTCGTCATCAACATCCCAGGTTTTCAGAATCTTGAAGATGGTTTTTGATGCGAACCCCGCGCGCATGAGATTGCGAAAAATTCGCGCTGTTTCTTTCTTGTCTTTCGGTTTCTTCAAACGCTTGCGGCCCACATATTCACGGGCCTGCTTCTCATCGTCAACTTCGTTATAGACAGAGCCCACCGCCTTTTCGATCACTTCGCCGTGGACGCCCTTGATTTTTAGATCAGTGATCACGCGGCGGCGTCCGAACTTTTCGTTTTCTTTGCGGTAAGAGGAATAGACGGCGGCGTAGCGGGCGTCGTTTAGATATCCCTGATCTTTGAGTTTCCGGATCACGAGTTCCATCAGCGTTTTGCCGTAGTCGGTATCAGCTTCGACGCGAGGCCGCAATAGACGCTTTAATTCTGCGACCGATCGCATGCGCCGACTCAGTGCGCCGACCGCGTACTCGTAGAGCACCGCTTCGGAATCGGTTGTCTTGGGACGAGCGAAAGCCATTACTCGCTAAAGATAGCGCAAGTTGGGAGGAAAAGCATGGTTGGATGAACATGCTTAAAGTTTGTCATCCTGAGCGAAGAGGAAACTGTCGAAGGACCCCTTACTCCCGGCAGTCGTTGTGAGAGTAGGGGTCCTTCGACTCCGTGAGTGTTTCGCTGCGCGAATCACTCACTGCGCTCAGGATGACAGAGGGTTGGAGTAGGAAAGACCCTACCGTCCGCCGAAGCCTGCTTGCTGCATGGAGTTCTTCGAAATGTCGCTGGTGGACGAAATGCCTGACATACGCAACTTGAAGTCGTCGGCGTTCGACGCACTTTCCAACGCCGTTTCGTAATTGACGAGGCCGGCCTGGAACAAATCCCACAGCGATTGATCGAACGTCTGCATGCCGTATTGCGAAGTGCCGGCGGCAATGGCGTCGCGGACTGCGCGAGTCTTTTCTGGAACAAGAATACATTCGCGGATGTAAGCGGTATTGATCATCACTTCGACCGCGGGTACTCGGCCGTCGCCGTCGCATCGACGAACCAGGCGTTGGCTGATGACGGCGCGCAACACGGCAGCAAGCTGCAGGCGAATCTGTTTCTGCTCCGGTGGCGGGAAGACGGCAATGATTCTGTTAATGGTTTCTACCGCGTCCAAAGTATGCAGAGTCGAGAACACCATGTGGCCGGTTTCGGCTGCGTGCAGTGCCGTGCCGATGGTTTCCATGTCTCGCATTTCGCCGACCAGAATGACGTCTGGATCCTGACGAAGAGAAGCGCGCAGCGCCGCCGAGAACGACGGCGTATCGACTTCAATTTCGCGCTGATTAACGTAGCCTTTTTTATCGCGATGCAAAAATTCGATAGGATCTTCAATCGTGATGATGTGCTCCGCGCGCGTCGAGTTGATGCGATCAACCATCGCCGCGAGCGTTGTGGACTTACCAGAGCCTGTGACGCCAGTGACGAGAATCAATCCGCGGGGCATGTCGCAAACCTGTTCGACAATCTTCGGCAAATACAATTCGTCGAGCGCGCGAATTTTGGTGGGAATCATACGCAGGACCAATCCCACGTTGCCGCGCTGCTGGAAAACGTTCACACGGAAGCGGCCCAATCCGGCGACGCCGTAGGCCATATCGATTTCCGTGCTCTCTTTAAATTTCTGTTTCTGCCGGGCAGACATCATGCTGAACGCCATGGTGAGCATGTCTTCGGCGCTGATGCGGGGCTGGTCGGTGAGCGGAGTCAGTTCGCCGTCAACGCGGAGGTGTGGATAGTTCCCGACCTTAAGGTGCAAGTCAGAGGCGCGGCGCTCCATCGCGATGCGAAGCAGATCATCAATATTCATTCGACCCTTCCCGGTACATCCAGTCAGTATTCTGAACCGAAAAGGTACTTCGCCCAAGATGACCTAAGTAACAGAGGAGAACGCGGATTTTGGCGCGTGGAACGATGCACCATTGGGTGACAATATGAGCAGTCCATTCTATGGAAGTGAACACTCGGCAAGCGAAGAAGCAATTTCTCCATCTGGTTCGATTGGTGGAGAAAGGTGCGGAAATTACAATAACTCGCGCGGGAGTGCCGATTGCGCGACTATTGCCGATTGAATCCAAAAATATTCGTCCGTTGGGAATGGAGCGTGGCAAGGTCTGGATTGCCGACGATTTCGACGCCCCGATTCCCGACAACCTGCTTAGACAGTTCTATGGAGGAGAGTTGCCTGAGTTGGAAAAACCCTCCAAGAAAAAGCCACAGACAAAACGGTAGCGGTGCGGTTCGAAGAAGATTCGTGTCAGGGCATCGCTTCAGCGATGCCGCTAAGACCATAATCCTGAACGGCTTCAGCCACCGGGTTTTTGCCGACGCGGCACAGCGGCTGAAGCCTGTCTCTGCTGGCATTTTTTCGGCACGGCTGAAGCCGCGCCCTGGCACGAATCTTGTTTCAAACCGACCACTCAAATTGATTACTATCGACAAAAGAAAAAGCACGGCGGAAGACACCGTGCTTTAACGATTCGAATTCGCGAACTATTTAAACCCCAACCGGCTGCTTGTTGCTCACCGGCACGGGCGTCAACCAGCCATACTTGTCGGGCTTTTCGCCACCCACAATCGCATAAAACTCTTTTTGGATGGCCTTGGTAATCGGCTTGGCTCCGCCGTTGCCGACGACGATCTTGTCGACGGACCGAATCGGCGTGACTTCGGCAGCGGTCCCAGTGAAGAAGGCTTCGTCTGAGATGTAGAGCATCTCGCGAGGAATACCGGATTCGAGCACTGGAATTCCCAGGTCGCGGGCAATCGTCAGCACGCAATTGCGGGTGATGCCTGGAAGCACGGAGTTGCCGAGCGGCGCGGTTTGCAGCACGCCGTTGCGCACCACGAATACATTCTCTCCCGAGCCTTCGCTGACATAGCCGTTGGCATCGAGCGCAATGCCCTCGACGTAGCCATTTACGATGGCTTCCATCTTCATCAACTGCGAATTCATGTAGTTCGCGCCGGACTTCGCCATCGCAGGCAGAGTGTTGGGCGCAAGGCGCGTCCACGAGGAAACGCAGACGTCAGCGCCATCCTCGTTCGAGCCCAGGTATTTTCCCCATGGATAATTGATGATGTAAACCTCAGTCGGCGAATTGAAGGGGTTCACGCCGGCTTCACCGTATCCGCGCAGAACGATCGGACGAATGTAGCAAGGCGACACGCCGTTGTTCTTCACCACTTCAACCATGGCGGCAACGAGTTCATCGCGCGAGTAATCGACATCGATGCGATAGATCTTTGCTGAATCCAGCAGGCGCTGCATGTGTTCTTGCGCGCGAAAGATGGCCGGGCCATTGGGCAGTTGATAGCAGCGCACGCCCTCAAATACCGACGAACCATAATGCACCACGTGCGACATCACATGGATGGTTGCGTCTTCCCAGCGAATAAGTTTGCCGTTATGCCAGATTTTCTCCGTCTTTTGGATGGCCATGAATACTCCTACTGATCTGGCTTAATTATAGCTGAGGGGACAAGACCCGACTCTGGATGGTGATTTTTCGACAATTGGAAAACAACGGGAAGGGTGCGACTTCAGTCGGGCCGTCAGGATTCTTAAAGGCTTAACGTGCTTCAGTGCTGGGTTTCCCACGCCGGTGGCAGACCTATCTTTTTCACGATCGCCCGATAGCGTTCGTCCGAATGAAGGAAGTCGAAAACCGGCTCCTTCTGCAAAAACACTATCCAAGGGGTGCGCTCGCGATAAGCGATTTCCAGGAGTTTCAAGGTTTGCTCTTTATCTCCGAGAAACGCCGATGCTAACGCTATGTCCCACGGCGATACGTATTGCTTACGTGCACGGGCTTTAAGTTCATTTACCCCAAGCTCTTCTACGCCTTTTTCGCCGTTTCGCGCAAAGGCCTGGTGTTCCGCGTCAGCCGTTTTCAGATCGCCTGCGAGTCGATTGCCACTTTCCAATTCCTGTTCCGATTCCTTCCACATGCCTTTTAACCAATAGGCTTCTGAAAGTCCAAACCGAACGATGCTATCGTCTGGCTGGGCTTCTTCTCGTAGTCGAAACTCCTTAATTGCCGAGTCGTATTGCCGAAGGCCCAGGTAGGTGCCTCCCAGCGCCCACGGCCTGGCGAACGGATCGATTTCCGTCGACTTCTTTTGCTGCTGGAGAGCTTCATCATCGCGGTTCAGCGTCTCCAGTATGTACGAGTAAACATGGCGGCCTTCGCTGTAGTTAGGGTTTAGCTGGATGGCACGCTGCGACTCCTTTTCCGCCCGTTGCCAGTCCCAGCCTCCGAATAGATAGTAGGCTGCCATGGAATTGTGGGCTTCGGCGAGTGAGTCGTCCAGATCGAGGGCCTTTCGCGCGTCTTTCAACTCTTCAGCCATGGCCGGTCCCGGCGGGATATTTCCGGACACCGCTGCCGCAGCATAACTATCGCCCAATCCAGACCAGGCCAGAGCGTAGTCGGGCTGAATCTGGATGGCCTGTTTGAAATAATCCCGGCTCCGTTCGTAATTCCCGGCGAACCATAGATAGCGTCCTTGCAAATAAGCGTCGTGGGCCTCCGGATTCAGGTAATGAGGAGGAACTGCGGGCGGGGAACCGACCTTCACTTCGTTCGCGACGACTCTTGAAATCTCCTGAGGCAGAGTCAACACGCCGGCCAGGTCACGGTCGTAGCTTTCCGCCCAGAGGTGGGTATCGGTAGATGCCTCAATTAACTGGACCGTCATGTGAACATGATTTCCGGAGCGAACCACTGAACCCTCGAGGATGCCATCGACGCCCAGTTGGCGCGCAATATCGCGTAGTGGTCTCTGCGCTCCCTTGTACTGCATGACCGAGGTTCGCGACACTACTTGCAAGGAGCGATTCTTAGCTAGCGCCGTAATCAACTCGTCCGTTAATCCGTCGCTGAAGTAGTCGAGTGAGGCATCGCCCGACAGGTTAGCCAGCGGTAGCACCGCGATGGAATGGATGTCGTGTCTCCGAGAAAAGAGAATGCCCCGCAGGCCCTCAACTTTCCAAACGATGGCCGCACCGGCGATCAAAACGAGGGTGAGTGCCGACGCAACCGCTTTCCAACGACGGTGTCCCGTTTCCGGCCGAGCATCGGTCAGGGTGACCTTCTGCGGCGTCGACGGTGGCTGCGGCAGTAAAACTGTTCCGGCGGTTACCGCTCGGGTCGTCACGGTTCCGGTTAGGCGGTAACCCTTGCCGAGAACGGTCTGCACAAAACGAGGCCGTTCGGCATCTTCATGCAGGACCGCGCGAATCTTTCGGATCGCGGTGTTGATACCGTGCTCGGTATCGACAAAGATATCCTTGCCCCACAGTCGCTCGATGATCTCCTGCCGGCTTACCACGAGACCCTCTTTTTCAGCCAGCAGAGTCAGCAATTCCATGGGAATGCGTTCCAGCTTCAGGGCGCGGCCATTTCTCCGCAACTCAAAGCGGGAGCTGTCGAGCTCGAATTCGCCAAACTCAAACACCAACGGAGCCAAAAAAACCTCATACTTCAATAGACTGGAGGTATTCCTACCTTCTTTACCAGCGCCTGATAGCGTTCGTCGGAATGGAGAAAGTCGAGGACCGGCTGCTTCTGCAGAAACACCAGGTAAGGAGAGTGTTTTTGATAGGCATCCTCCAAATATTTTAGTGTCTGTTCTTTGTCTTGGAGAAACGCATAGGCAATCGCTATGTCCCAGGAATCAACATATTGTTTGCGTGCCCGGGCTTTAACAGAGTTAACGGCAAATTCTTCTGCGCCCTTTTCGCCGTTTCGCTCAAAAGCCTGACGTTCTTCCTCCGCCAGTTTCGGATTGCCTCCGGCCCGACTGCCGGTTTCCAATTCCCCTTCTGATTTTTTCCACATGCCCTTCAGCCAGTAGGCTTCCGACAGATAGAAATGGATCGCGTCTATCTCTGGTTGCACCTCCGCCCGCGCACGAAGCTCGTGGATGGCATCGTCGTATCGGCGCAGATAGATGTAAAGGCGCCCCAACGCCCACGGCCTCTCAAAAGGATCAATTTCGTCGGCTCGTTTCTGCTCTTGCAACGCCTCATCGTCCCGGTTCATTGCCAGAAGGGCGTAAGAACGTATGTGGTGTCCGTGGGCATAGTTAGGGTTGAGTTCGAGCGCACGCCGCGATTCCTCTTCGGCGCGGGGCAAATCCCAACTATCGAAAAGGTAAAGAGCTGCGAGGGATAGATGGCCCTCGGGAAGCGAATCATCGAGTTCTACTGCTTTACGGGCATTCTTCCAGGCTTCTGTGTAGGCCTCTTTCGAAAGCATTTGGCTCCCTGCCGACTGTCCGTAGGCGTCAGCGATCCCGTCCCACGCGGCCGCATAATCGGGCTGGAGATGGACCGCGTTCTCAAAATATTCTTTAGCACGGTCATTATTTCCTCTGAACCAATAGTAACGGCCCATTAGGTAAGCATCGAGCGCTTCCGGATTGATATAACGAGGCGGTTTGACTGGAGAAGTGGCGATATTTATCTGTTTCGCGATAGTTTGCGACAATTCTGTAGGCAACGAGAAAGCTTCATTGCTGTCACGGTCGTAACTCTCCGCCCAGATGTGAGTGTCGCTTGGCGCATAGATCAACTGGACAGTCATGTGCACGCGGTTACCGGACCGCTCAGCCGAACCTTCGAGAATGCCGTCCACGCCGAGTTCGCGGGCAATATCGCGCACCGGGCGTTTCAACCCTTTATATTGCATGGCGGAAGTCCGGGAAATAACACGCAGAGATGTGTTTCTGGCCAGCATGGTGATGAGTTCGTCGGTCATGCCGTCGGCGAAATAATCCTGGGCCGGATCGCCGGAAAGATTTGCCAAGGGGATTACCGCAATGGAGTGGATGGAGGCGATTCTGTTTGTGGCGAATAAGTGGTCGCGCACTCCCCTAAAATTCGAGGCTAGCAACGCCCCGCCAGCAAGGAATAGCACCAACGCTGCAATCGCTAGAGCCAGCCAACGCCGGGCAGGCTTTGCAGCGATAGATCTGGACTGGGAGGCTTCGGTTGCGGACGATGTGCTTAGTTCCGCTTTCGGTAATAAGCTTCGCCCATCGCCGTTATTCTGTACCCCGACAAAACGATAGCCTTTGCCCAAGACCGTTTGGACAAAACTAGGCCGTTCGGCGTCCTCGTGCAAAGCTGCGCGAATCTTACGGATGGCGGTGTTGATGCCGTGCTCGGTATCGACAAAGACGTCTTTGCCCCAAAGCCGTTCGACGATCTCCTGCCGGGCGACGACATGGCCATCTTTTTCGGCCGGCAGAATGAGTAATTCTAGTGGGATTCGTTCCAGCTTCAAGACCCGGCCACTGCGACGCAGCTCGAAGCGGGCGCAATCCAACTCAAATTCGCCAAACTTATAATCAGACGAAGGCACGGCCACGACCAAACGGTTCGGCAAGACTATAGCATTAGAACGCCAATTCTGTTCAAAAGTACGGTGGCTCAATCACTTAGGGATTCACCTCTTCTTCACCCAAGCTTCACCTCGCATCCATTGTGCAAATCCGCGATTCAAGGCAGGATTCCCGACGCAGCGCCAAACCTGCAAGGAGATTACATGACGACTATGTTCAAAAAACTGACAGTGGTATTGGGAATCGTCCTGATCGGAACGATCCTCACAGCCACAGCTGATGCGGCATGCGGAGATTTCAAACTCACCAATCCGAAAGCATCCCTGCAAAACCAATCCTGGCAAAGCGAATTCCAGCCAGCGTCGCTTTTACTAGTGCAACAGACGAATGATCCCATCGTCGGGATGTGGCAAGTCACCTTCACCGCGAAGGGGAACCGGCAGGGGCCGCCGAACGGCACGGTGATCGATTCGGCTTTAGTGGTCTGGCACAACGACGGAACCGAAATCATGAATTCCGGACGGCCTGCCCAAGATGGCAATTTCTGCATGGGAGTTTGGGCAAAGATCGGGTTACGATACAAGCTCAATCACTTTGCAATAGGCAACGACACCACCAACGCGCCCAGCGGGATCGGCAACCCGACTGGGCCGACCCGCATCGCTGAAACGATATATATGGGGGCCGGAGGCGACACTTATACCGGCCGGTTCACTCTCGACGCCACTGATACGTCGGGCAACAGCTCGGCCCATATTATTGGGGACGTCTCAGCAACTCGCATCACCGTCGATACGACCAGTTTGTTCTAATTGTTTCCAGGGACTGGCATGTCTCGGAAGGGCAGAGCGGTGGCCTGCAAGGCCTTCCACTCTGCCGTTTTAATTCTCCAGCAGAATTGTCAGTTCGAAGTGTGGTTCAGGCCCACCTGAGCCACCGCCGGCAGCTCATCCCCACGCAAATATTGCCCCTTGGCCGCCTTCATCTCCGGCATGGCAATATTCGGCTTGGTGTAGTCGTTGTTGGCGTTCCAGAATAAGAAGCCGATGCCGCCTTTATTCTTCGCTGTCAGCACCTGAATCTTGATGTACTCCGGAGAGTAAGTGCTGGCTCGCCAGCGAAAAGCCTGCAGCCAGGGACGAATTACCACGCCGCTGCCTTGGGTGATCTTTTCGAAGCGCTCCATCGATTCGCCTATAAAGTGTTCCGGTGCGTCTCCCGGATGAGCGATTCCATCCATTCCGAAGAAGTGCGACGGATAAATCATCGGCGAAAGCACATCGCAGAACTGCGCCATACGGACGATGTCCTGACCGGTGTGCGACAAATCCACCGAACGCTGCCAGGCCATGATTCCGAATACATCCAACGAAAGCAGAGCGCCTGTCGGGTGGATCTCGGCATAAGCCCGTTTGAGGAAGTCCGCAATTACATCCGCTCGATGCCACTCCGGATGCTGCTTCTCAAAGTAAAAGCTGGCATCTTTCTGGTCGCCTTCGGCAGGGAAGCGTACATAATCAAACTGGATTTCATCCGCGCCGGCTTCGGTGGCTTTCTTGGCCAGGGCAATGTCGAAGTCCTGCACTTTGGGCTGTGAAGGATCGGTCCAAACCAGTTTGCCGTTCTCTCGCCACGCGCTGCCTGACTTGCGGGATTGCACTGCCAGCTCGGGATGCGCGACCACTAACCGCTCATCACGAAAAATCGCCACGCGGGCGATGGCATGCATGCCCTGCGAATGCAGAAAGCGCATGTACTTCGGCAGATCGTGAATGTAAGTCTTATGAGTCCCGGCCAGAGCGTTGTCGAAAGCGATGTTGATAGTTCCGTCGCTGTCTTTTACATCGAACACGACCGCATTGCCGCCAACTTCCTTCCAGCGTTTCATGATACGAATGCCGTGATCGCTGCCCGCCATCAGGCCAGTTAGATAAATCGCGCGCACTTCAAAATCTTTTGCGACGGGAATCGACTTCTCCACGATGGGAGCATCCAAGATTCCGGGGATGATGACTTGCTGCCCAGGTTTGAAGAAAGTGCCTTGCAGATTGCCGTTGGCCTGCCGAATAGCATCGGTGAGTTCAGTGGACGTCAAATAAGAAGTCTGCGCGATGAAATGATGCGACACCGTATTGATGGCTTCGCCCCGTTTCGCCACATAGAGCACACTGCCCGGAGATGCGACCAAAGTGGGCGCGGGAATTACCGTCGGTTTCACGGTCGCAATCGATGCGTTCTCAACAGAGACCAGCTTTGCCTTTTGCGCGGATTGCGCTGCGGCTGCGGAAACGTGAAATCCAAAGTGAATGGCGAGCAAGCCAAGAAGGAGGCAGACTGCAAGCGAAAGAGATCCAAGGCGGCGCAAGATTTTCTCCATGATAACGCGGGACTGGTTTTTCCGGATGCTAACCGCGCAAGAGTTAACTCGCCAGTTACGGGCGGTCAAGGCCGCGTGGCGTATCCGTCCGGTTCCGGGAGGCCAAAGGAACTTCCCGGGTGGGCAAACTATTTCACTTTCCCTGACATAGAGGTGGAAAACGGGTACTATTCTCCCTTCCCGAATGCATCTAAACATTGCAGGGATTAGAGATACACCAGTAACTGGGGATGGCCAGCCGTTTGCACTACGACCATACGAGCGATGCAATAGGTGTCTTGTAAAGTACGGCCCTAAAAGGGAAAAGGCCTGACAAACTTATGAAAACGGTAGCCAGCACGGTTCTCGATCCCACCCTCCGCAGCAATGACGCGAAAGAGTTCGAAGGTGCACTGCGCCGCAAAATTGTGGGCCAGGACGCCGCCGTTGAAAAAGTCGTGGAAATCTACCAGATGTTCCTGGCTGGTTTGAATCCCCCGGGACGTCCGGTTGGCAACCTGCTATTCCTCGGACCCACAGGATCAGGAAAAACTCGGGTGGTCGAAGCGCTGTCGGAAGCTTTGTTTGGAGACGCGCGCGCCTGCATCAAGATCGATTGCGCCGAGTTCCAACATTCCCACGAAATCGCAAAGTTGATCGGCTCGCCTCCGGGATATCTGGGCCATCGCGAAACTCATCCGCTGCTGACCCAGGAAGCCCTGAATCAGTGGCACACCGACAAACTCAAACTATCCGTACTGCTGTTCGACGAAATCGAGAAGGCTTCGGATGCATTGTGGCAGTTGTTGCTCGGCATTCTCGACAAAGCTACTTTGACTTTGGGCGACAACCGACGCGTCGATCTTTCGCAATGCATCATCATCATGACTTCGAACCTGGGAGCCAGCGAGATGAGCAGCATGATGGATGGTGGCTTCGGGTTCGCGCAAAAAGCCACCGTGGTCGACTCCACTTTGGACGACAAGATCAACCGCAGCGCGCTCGATGCCGCTCGTCGCAAATTCACCCCGGAGTTCATGAACCGCATTGATAAAGCGGTCGTATTTGGCACCCTGCGGCCGGAACATCTCGAACAGATTCTTGAGATCGAGCTGGGCATGGTGCAACAGCGCGTGCTGATGGCTTCTCCTGCATATCAGTTCGTGTTCAACTGCACTCCGAAAGTGAAGAGCTTTTTGCTTCATGAAGGTACGGATCCGAAATATGGCGCGCGGCATCTTAAGCGTGCCATCGAACGTAATCTCGTATTCCCGCTGGCCAATCTGGTGGCGACCAGTCAGGTGAAGCTCGGCGATTTCATCCGCGTCGATCTCAATGCGGAAGGCCGGATAACCTTCGTCAAAGAAGCCGAAGGCGCCATGGCCCCCATGCTGATGGAGCGTTACGGCGCAGCCGCCGGAGCACCGACCCTGGTTGCGCGCGCAGCCAAGCCCATAGGACGCCGAGACTTCGGCGCACTTCCCACAGCCGAAGCCAAGTAGAATTTTTGTAGATGAATTGTAGGTAGGTGCCTCGTCCTTCTTTCGCGGTTTATGCGAAGGAGGGCGGGGCTTTTTGGTGAGCTCCTAGCTTCTAGCTGCTAGCGAACACGGCGATTGCAGATGGCAGATTTGTGATTTCAGATTTAACGGCCAGCGCTTTCAGTTTCTTGATCTAAAATCCAAAATCTAAAATCGGCCTTAGTCATTTGCAAAAGGCAAGGTCTGTTCGGATTTCAAAAACAAGAGGGGTAGCTACAAGCTAGCAGCTAGAAGCTGATCCAGATCCCGCCTCAGCCCAATTGAGCGTATGCTGTAACCATGTATGCCGCCGACATTCTGAATCGAGTGCAGAGCTTGCGAGGAGAAGTTGCTTCTCTCCAAACTCTGAATGAGACTTACGCAGAGATCGCCGATCCCAAGCCTTTTGCCGTCCACGCCAATGGAGAGCGCCGGCGCCGCCTCAAGGAGATTCTCCAGGAACTCTCAGCGCTTGCCAAAGAGAAACACCCATAAATCAAAACCTTTCTACCAGACATCACATCGCTTGTCCGGTGGCCGCACCATCGCTGCGTCCGCCTTGCAGCCGAATGCCTTTTGAAATTCGGGCAAGTTCGACAGCGGTCCATTCACGCGGAATTTCGCCACAGGGTGCGGATCGTTTTGCATCATGACGCGTTGCTGTTCGATGCGAATCTCGTCGCCGCGAAACTGTCCCCAGGCAATAAAGAACTGCTGTTCAGGGGTAAAGCCATCGATGTCCGCCGGACGCGGTTTTCCTTCCAATGATTTCTGGTACGCCAAATACGCGACCCTCGCCCCTCCCAAATCGCCAATACTTTCGCCCAAGACCATCTTGCCGTTGTGGTGCACGCCTTCCTCGATGTAGTAGTGGTCGAACTGGTCGGCAACGCATGCGCCGCGTTCCTGGAACTGTTTGAGGTCGGTGTCCTTCCACCAGTTTTTCAGTCTGCCGAGGTAATCGAACTGGGCCCCTTGATCGTCGAAGCCGTGTGAAATTTCGTGGCCGATCACCACTCCGATGGCCCCGTAGTTCACCGCGTCGACCGCCTTCATATCGAATGCAGGCGGTTCGAGAATGCCGGCAGGAAAGACGATTTCATTCAGTTGCGGGTTGTAGTACGCGTTTGAAGTCGGCGGTGTCATTCCCCAGCGGCCGCGATCGACGTCCCTGCCAATGGTTTGCCGATCGTCTTCGACTACAAAGCGTCTGGCCGCCAGGTTGTCCTCGAAAAATGCGTCTCGTGTGATCGAAACTTTGCTGTAGTCCTTCCATTTGTCGGGATAGCCGATCTTTGGCTTGAAGGTCGCGATCTTGGCCAGAGCACGTTCCTTAGTATCGTCGCTCATCCAACCTCGGGACAGGATGTCGTCGCGCATGGCGATCAACAGATTTCGCACCATTTCCTGCATGCGTGCTTTGGCCTCGGGTGGGAAATACTTTTTCACATATTCCTGTCCCAGCGCTTCGCCCAAATACTGGTCGGTCGACTCCACGCAACGCTTCCATCGTGGTTTCATCTCTCTCCGAGCCTGTTAGGTATTTGCCGTTAAAGGCAAAGTCTTCCTCCACCAAGGGCTCGGACAACGAAGATGCAACGGAATTCAGCAGTTGCCATTTAAGGTATATCTTCCAATCCACGAGAGGAGTTTGCTGCAACAGTAGTTCGATTGCCTGCATATACTTCGGTTGGTCGACGTTCAGATCGACGTCTTTGGCTAAATGTTTATGCTCGAAATACATGGCCCAATCGAAATGCGGGACCATGGTCTGCAACTGGGCAAAACTGGTGTTGTGATCGGTAGCACTCGGGTCACGCAATGTAACATTATCGAGTGCGGCTTCGGCCAACTTGGTTTCCATCGTCATTACAGTCGCGGCTGCGTCCGCAGCCTGTTTCGAATTAGAGCCGGTCAGCTTGAACATATTAATCATGTGCTGCAGATATTTTTCTCGAGCTTCTTTGAAGCGCGCATCGGCCTTGAGATAGTAGTCGCGGTCGGGCAGGGCATAGCCACTGGCCGCGATGTCGGCCAGCACCAGGGTGGGGCGATGCGGATCCTGTGAGCTGGCGAGGTTGAACGGAACGGTGACCCCAATATCGTGCAGATCCGCCATCGCCCGCTGCAGTTCAGACATGTTCTTGGAGGTATCGATCTCCGCGAGCAATGGCTTGACTGGGGCGATTCCACGTGCATTCACTCGTGTTTCATCCATACACGCGCCGTAGTAGTCGCCGACGATTTGGTTAGTGCTGCCGGGGGCAAGGTTTTTTTCCTTAGCTGCCTGATCGGCAATTTCTTTGAGCGAATCTTTGTTGGTTTCCCCCGCAGCCCAACGCTTACTCCACCGTGTCATGGAAGCTGGAATGGGATTGTTTGCCCGCCAGGTGCCGTTGGAAAACTGAAAAAAGTCATTGCAGGGATCGGCCTTGGGGTCGAGGTCGGTAACATCAATTCCATGAAGAGAGTTTTGTGAAAAAAGAAGTGGCGCACAAGCAATGGCAACCAGAAGCAAACAGGAGTTCAACAGTCGCATGAAGATCAGTCCTCGGATTCAGTAGGGCTCGAATTGACGGCTGCCATTGTAGACGAGCTATAAGAGTATTGGTGAATCGAAGTGGAAGTCGGTAGGGTGAAGGAAACTTCAGGCTTGTCATTTCGACGCCAGCTTTATCGGCGGAGGAATCTGCTTTTCCCCGACCGCGGCACAGGAGATTCCTCGCGCCATAGTGCCGCGCTCGGAATGACAAGATCTTTGACCTGTCGAAATGGAGGGTAGGGAAAGGGCGATTTGAAGCTGTGGAGACAGAACTTAAGACCGAAACTAGCCGCCTTGCTTCAACTCCACTAACACTTGCCGGGCGATTTCTTTCAATGTCTCGAAAACTCCAGGGCCCTGAAAAGCGACGGCTTCGAGTACGGGTTCATTCTTCCGGCGAAGCTCTTTGCTCAGCTCTTCGACCGAAAGAATATTAGGCAAATCACGTTTATTGAGCTGCAGAACGTAGGGAATCTTGTTGAAGTCATAGCCATGTTCTTTGAGGTTGGCCATCAGGTTGTCCAATGCCTCAACGTTGGCGTCCTGCGCTCCTGCTGCGAGTCGGCCACGAAAACGATGCCATCCACCCCGCGCAGGATCAGCTTGCGGCTGGCGTCGTAGAATACCTGTCCCGGAACGGTATAGAGGTGAATGCGGGTCTTGAAACCACGGACCGAGCCCAAATCCAGGGGCAGAAAGTCGAAGAACAGGGTACGTTCCGTCTCCGTCGCCAGAGAGATCATCTTGCCCTTTTGCTGTTCGGCTGTCTTCTGAAAAATATACTGAAGATTGGTGGTCTTGCCGCCCAGCCCGGCGCCGTAATAAACAATCTTGCAATTGATCTCGCGGGCTGCAAAGTTGATGAAACTCAAGGCTTTCCTCAATACCCCAACGCAGGAGTCCGCATAATCAGCAAACGGCACTGCTTGGAAATTTTGCTTGGTGCTGCTGGTTTTATATCACAGGCCCCAGCGTTACTGGCAGGTTACTCCGGTTACTAGCTAGAACACTAAGGGCTTACATAGCTATCCCCGGTCCGTTAGCGGGCTGCAGGGAGCGGATAATAACCATCCTTGGCGAATACCTTTACGTCCGGACGAGCCACTCTGATCTCGATCTGCCGGTAAGCCGTGCTCGGGGTCAGACGTGTGGCATACCCTATCGTGTACTGGTTACGAGCTTCACCCATGGCGCGAGCATAAGCGTCTTCCATGCTGGAACTGGAGAAATCAGTAAAGATCTCGCCGGCAGTGGCGGAAGCGTATTTGGGCAGCAAATCGGTATAACCCATGAAGGGAACATGCAGTTTGCCGAGCTGCTTGAAGCCGGGAAGCGCTGCTCCCTCAACACCCACGCCATAAACGGCAATCCCGTTCGAGAGCAAGACCCGTAGCACGTCTCGATAGCTGGCGGAGCTGCGCGATTCGCGACCATCGCTGATGACAAAAATGACTTTGCGGCGGGTTTTATCGCGTTTGCTCAAATCCATCGCCGCCGCCAGAATGGCATCGTTGAGAACATGCGATTCCCTGGGTGGGGTCGAAACCACGGGTGCGCTCGAATCGACATTCTGGCCATTGATGGTGGGACCTTGCGGACCCAATGGCCCGCTCATCACAGGAGGGCCGTTATTTCGTCCTCGCACGGTCTTCAAATCATTCAGGGTTGCGGTCAATTGTCGATTTGCGGCGCTGAAATCAGTTTGCTTCGAAACTGCTGTGCTGTAGGTGAACAGGGATACCTCGTCATAAGGGCTGAAGGCCCCCTCCAGAGCTGAAAACGTCTGGTTGACCTTCTGCACTGCGACATCGGGCATGCCGATGTCGAGAACGACGGCTGCCGACAATGCGAATGGATCACTGGTGAAGAAGTTGAGGGTTTGTTTCTTGCCGTCTTCATAGACGGAGATGTCTTTGGACAGCAGACCGTCGACCAGGTGGCCCGAGCTGGTGGTGACTCTAACGGGAATCATTACCTGGTTTACATTACGGACTACGGTAAAAAGCTGGTCCTGGGTTTCGTTCGGAGCGCGGGTCGCCCCGCCCTGAGGAACGGTTTTGATGTTGAGAGGTGGTGCGGGAATCGAGTCTTCGTCCTTGTCCGAAGCCGCCGGACGCACTTCATGGGGTAGGTTTTCGCGGGGCGGAAGCTCATTTGCCGGAATGGCAGACGATGGCGGCGTGGCGTCGGGAATCGGTGAATGCGCGGGTTCCTTGCCAGCACCAGGTTGCGGCGAAGGTGCATCGGGAATGTCCTGGGCCTGATTGGTGGCTGGCGGCGAGGACTGGGCCGGTTGCGTTTGGGCGGATCCAAATCCTGCTGCAAAGAGCCCCACTGCGATCAACCAACCAGTTATCTTCCCTTTATTCGCCATATGAACTTTCAGGCTTCCCGGCCTGCAGACGCAGTTTCCCCTATTCAGATGCTGGAAGCGCCAACTTTGTGCATCTAAAGCGAGAGGATATAGACTATCAAAAAGACCGAGAGAACACCTTCATGCCCAAAGTCCATCTTTCCCGAGTGCTGACTGCCGCCGTTTGCCTGGCAGTGTTAGCCGGTATTTCGGCAGCCCAGACGCCGCCACCGCCGCCGGCCAGCAATGCCCCGACTTCCAACGATTCCACTTCGGATGCGGGTCCAAGGCTCCAGCAGCGTACCGGGCAAGTGGATCAGGCTGACGACCAGCCCATGACCACCCTAAAGGTCAACGTAGGCGTAGTGCAGCTCTTTTTCAATGTCAAAGACAAAAAGGGAGGAGGCCTGATCCCCAACCTGACCAAAGACGGTTTCGAGATCTACGAAGACGGCAAACCGCAGACCATCAAGTATTTCGCCGCAGAGTCGAATCTACCCCTTACCTTGGGCATCCTGATCGATGCCAGCGGCAGCCAGGCGCGGGTCCTCGACATGGAAAAAGAAGTTGGCGCATCGTTTCTCGGACAGATTCTGACTGAGAAAGACATGGCTTTCGTCCTCAGCTTTGATGTGAATGTAGATCTGCTCCAGGATTTCACCAGTTCGGTATCTCGTCTGAAGTCAGCCCTAAATAGCGCGAAAATCAATACTGGCGGCGGAGGCGGCGTCATTCCCGGAATGGGCGGAGGTCCAGTGCCGACCGCGAACATGCGCGGGACGTTGCTCTACGATGCTGTCTATCTTGCCTCACATGACGAACTCGGCCAGCAAGTTGGGCGCAAGGCGATGATTTTGTTGACTGACGGAGAAGATCAAGGCAGCCAGCTTAAGATCAAAGACGCAGTGGAAGCCGCCCAGAAATCCGACAGCATTGTTTATGTGTTGCTGTGCGCCGATCGCGGCTTCTACGGATTCGGCGGCTACTCGGGCGAAGGCGAAATGAAGAAGCTGACTTCGGAAACCGGCGGCCGTGTCATCGAGGTCGGCAACAAGATGGACAAACTGCGAGACGCCTTCGATCAGATCGCTCATGAACTGCGCAGCCAGTACAACATCGGCTATGTCCCCACGAATTCCGCAAAAGACGGTACTTTCCGGAAAGTAGAAATCCGCCCCAAAGGCAGCGATTACAAAGTGCAGGCCCGCAGCGGCTATTACGCGGTAGAGCACAAAGAGTAATGGGCCATGGGTCAGGCGGATAATTTAGCTTTATTCGTGAAACATCACGGTAATCCGTGGACACGATCTTTGAGGCGGATCACGAATTTCAGTCCTGACCAGACATCATTTACGGCGCATACTTTTACATCCACCAATCCGGCGTCCAATCCAATGGTGCGGACTGCGTCCTCGCCAAGATCCGTGACGACTCCGGAACTTTTTTTCGGCCAACTGACCCAGATCATTCCCGTTGGTGCCAGTTGTCTGGAAAATCGGAAAAATTCTTTCTGAAGTTCAGCCTGACTCTTGACGCAGAAAAGAATAAGGTCGAGAGGGCCGGTTTTCACAACTCGGCAACCTGCTAGAGCTTGTTTCAGTTCCGCCTTTACCTCTGACGGGACATTATGCAAAGCAACGCGAAGTCCTTCCTTGATGCCAAGCTTTTTGGCTAAAGGAGTTCCGGAATAGCCGGCCACGCGGTCACCTAGTTGGAAGGTGCATAGTAGCCGTGGCGGCTGCGCACCTTGAGATTCTTGTGGGTCTGGGCCAGGATTTCGATGGTGTGATAGCGGCCATCTGTTCGGAAGTCCGCCGGCTTATAAGAGAGCGCATATTGACTGCGCAATTCGTCCTGAATCTCGGAAAACGCGTTGGCGACATCGTGCAATTGAAAAGGTTCGAAAGAGCGGCCGCCAGTTGCTTCGGCGATGCGTTCAAGAACTTTGTCCCCACGCTGAATGCTGCCACTAATGTTGGTACTGATGGTATAGACAATGACCTCGGCGCGTTGGGCCATTTCAATGGCTTCCTCGCGCGTGACGTGGCTCTGATTATCGTCGCCATCGCTCAAGAGAATAATCGCGCGCCGGACCGGCCCGGTTTGCTCTGCCTTCATCAGCCGGTCGCGGCAGGCAAAATACAGTGCGTCGTACATGGCAGTGCCGCCGCCCGGCCGCAAGGCGCGGACGCCGATGGAGAGTGCTTCGGTATTGTCGGTGAATTCCTGGGTGACTTCCGGAGTGACATCGAAGCCGACCACGAAAGCTTTGTCGTACTTGGGACGGATGGTCTGGTTGAGAAATTCGATGGCGGATTCCTGCTCGAACTTGAACCGGTCTCTTACCGAATTGCTGGCATCCACCAGCAATCCGACTTGCAATGGCAAATCAGTTTGCCGGGTAAAACTCCGGATTTCGACCGCTGGACGGTTGTCATCGATAACCTGAAAATCGTCCTTTTTAAGGTCTTTCACATAATGGCCGTGGCGGTCGATGACAGTAAACACAACGTTCACTTCGTTCACGGTGCGGTGAATGGTCGTCGTGGTGTCATCCTGCGGTGGCGGTGCGTCCGAGGGCGGGGGAGCGGGTGTCGTTTGGGTGCTGTTTCCGGGCGCCTGGGCGGGGGGTGATGTAATTGCAGGTTTAGCCGGCTCCGCTGGCGCCTGTGCCTTGTCGGCAGGAGGCGCTGCCGGCTGGGATTTTGGCGGTTGCGCCACGTGCGAAGGCGCGTTTGGCAACTCGGGCTGCCCCGCATTTTGGGCGACAAGCGCAGTCAGAAACAGAGAGCTGCCGATGACCGACAAAATCACACCACGGGGATTCATTGAGTTTTTCATTATAACGGGTACCTGTCTTGCAAGTCAGACGCCGGTAACCATTTTCAGAAACTCAGTCAGTTCCTGTGGTAGCGGCCGGGAAAATGACAGGGCCTCTCCACTTCGGGGATGGTTCAGTCTTAAGTCTGCCGCATGCAGAAAATTGCGCGATAGAGTGGTCCGGGTTTCATTCTTGCCATGCAATTCCCGCGGCGCTCCGTAGAGATTGTCTCCCACCACGGGATGCCCCAAGGCCGAGAGATGTACGCGGATTTGGTGGGTACGCCCGGTATCGATCTGTAATTCGAGCAAGGTAAATTTTCCCAGCCGCGAATCGATGTGCTGTTTAGTTTTGTAATGTGTAATGGCCTCGCGTCCGCCGGATGCTTTCGTGGTCATTCGCGTTCTGCGCACGCGATCGCGGCTGATGCTCGAATTGATGGTGCCTTGTTCCCGCTTTGGCCAACCGTGCACGAGGGCGATGTAAGTTTTTTTCACTTCCCGGTTGGCGAATTGCCCGCCGAGACGACGATGGGCTTCGTCATTTTTCGCCACGATAATCAGACCGCTGGTAGCTTTGTCGAGACGATGCACAATCCCCGGCCGCAAATCGCCGCCCACGTCCGAGAGTTTGCCAAAACGATGCAGCAGGGCATTGACCAGCGTGCCGCGATTTCGCTGATCGTCGGTAGAACCCGCTCCCGCGTGCACCATCATGCCGGCGGGTTTATTGACTACCGCCAGGTCGTCATCTTCGAAAACAATATCCAAGGGGATCTCTTCCGCCATGGCCCGCATGGGTGGGAGCACGACTGCACCCAATATCGAGATGCGTTCATTTCCCCGCAGACGGAGTGAAGCTTTGGCGTTCGCATCATCTACCAGCACCTTGCCTTCGGAAATAAGTTGCTGCACTCGGGCGCGGCTGGTCTCGGTGATCTTTGCTGCAAGGAATTGGTCGAGGCGTTTGCCGGCGTCACCGGCAGTTGTGGTGAAGTGTTGGGGGAAGGTGTCCACGGATGAGGGTAAGAATACAGGGTTTGTGATGGCGCCCGAAATGCAGAGGTCCTTCGCGACGCAAAAATCGCTTGCTCAGGATGACAAAATTACAGAGGTTTTCTTTGTATCTCTGTGCCTCCTTGGTGAAGAGACCTTATGAGGTGGCATGAGCAGGCATTCGCTTCATCTCCGGACGCAGCCACCAAATAAACCCGCCGACGGCGATCAGGCAAAGAGCCACCAGTTGGGTACCGGTGATGATCCCAAACACGTCGCCACGGCCGGGATCGCCGCGCAGATATTCGAGGAAGAAGCGCGCGATCCCATAGAGAAAAAAATATGTTCCGATAACTTCTCCATCAAATTTCTTGCGCTTCAGCAACCACGCGAGCAGAAAGAAGTTCGCTAATTCCACGGCCGATTCGAAAAGCTGCGTCGGTTGCAACGCTTCTCCAATCGGCGTGCCCACCAGTTCGTGAGCGATCGGACTGGTGAAAGTCACGCCCCAAAAATGATCGGTGGGTTTGCCAAAGCAACAGCCGGCGGCGAAGCATCCAACACGGCCGATAGCATGACCAAGAGCCAGACCGGGCGCGAATGCGTCACAAGTGGCAAGAGCAGGCATGCGATGCCGATGTATGTACCAGGCGGCCGCTGCGAAAGCTCCAATCAATCCGCCGGAAAAAACTCCGCCTGCCTGTAGCGTGTTTAGACTGAAAATTTCGCCGGGATGCGCCGCGTATTCCCCCCAGTCGACAATGATGTAAAGAACTTTCGCCCCGATAATCCCGCACATGACGACAATGATTCCCAAATTCCAGGCATTGTCGGGATTGATACCTTGCTTCTGCGAGTTCCGCACACTGATCCATAACCCGATCAACACGCCCAAAGACACCAACAGCCCGTAAGTGGGCATGTTGAAGTTGCCGATATGAAAAAGTCTGGGGAACACGGATAAGTCGTTAGATGCCGCGCGCTTTCATTTGGTTGAAATCAGTTTAGCAGGGATGGCGCTGGGGGATGAAGATGTAAGCCGACCCACACTGCCGTGTGGTGGGCCGAGAATGAACCCGTCGGTAGACGTTGGGAACCCGCCGCGATCCATTAGGCATCTCCGCATGGCGGAGCGTTGCACACCGGATCGTATCTACGAGTCAGGCCCCCGTTCATTCAGCATTGGTTCAAAAATCGGTGACCACCATCACCAACTTTGTAGGCCGGCTTGCAATTCGGATGCTAGGCAAAATTTGCGAAATTCGCAAGAGGGGAGACGCAAAAAGTTGGCACTCCGCTTGCCAGCAACTTTGGTAAGGGGAAACTAACGAGGAGATGATGCACAAATCAAGTGGGATAGACGATTCGTCTGTCCCGCGAGCGCAGAGAGAAATTTGGAAAGCAGTCCTCGAAAGGTGCCCTGTCATTCCCGTTCGAACGATTGATGCAATCGAAATTACTCGGTTTTTCCTGCTGCCCAGTAACTGTCTCTCGCCAGCACCGTCGCACCGTCGGCGTCGCGCACCCGCACCCGAATTTTATGGAGCCCCGCATGCGGGTCTTTCGGAACAAAGCTCAAAAGATACCGGCTATGCAAGTGATTGTCGAATCCGAGCATGCTGGTTTCAAAGCTCTTGCGTGTTTTGAATAGCTCATATTCTCCGCCCGTCATCTCCGCGATGGTCTTCGGGATGTTTTTCTTCATCCCTGCGATCGCCAACATGAAAGGCGCAAGCAGATTCGGACCGGTATTCATCTCGCCTTTGTTAGTGCCGCGTCCGGTATCGAGGATATTCGACATCCCCGGAGAGAACGGCAGCGCGTAGACTACGGTATTGCTGTCTCCTATCACCTTTACAACTTCATCGACTCTGACCGAACTACCGTGATCGCGAGTTTCGCTTACCAGCAGCAGCACCCGTTGGCGTCCTTGCGGAACTTGATTCAGAAGGTCGACCGAATATTTCACCGCATCCAGAATTGCCGCACCGCCGTCACCCGGCTTGAGATCATTCAAGTCTTCCGCAATTCGTTGCGGCGATTCCGTAAAATCCTGCGCCAACTGGACTTTGCTGTCGAATTCGACGAGCGCAACCTGAGTTTCTCCCGCGCTGAGAATTGGTTCCAGCATCGAACTGAGTCCGCGAATCCGCTGAAACTCGTAGTCGGCGCGGCCTCCGGTCTGGATGGCGACAATCACCGACACCGGCTCAGCGTCGATGGTTTCGTCTAATCGAACACTCTGTTCGACGCCTTCGTCCTCGATGATGAAGTCTTTGGCAGCGAGTCCGTAAAACGCTTTGCCCTGATTGTCTTTTACCAGCGTAGGCACGATGACGACGTTGGACTGGCTGCGAAAAGTCGGGTCTTGGGCAAGGGCATTACCAACAAAAAGAGAGAACAGCAGGAGGGGACAGCCGAGCTTGAGCAAACTACCCAGCCTTACGTTTATCTTCCAACACTTCATCGAGGGCATCCGCCAAATGTTGGGCGCGCTGCCGATAGTCGACTGTTCCGCCATCAATTTTTCGCTTGATCAAGTGAAATTCGTCGGCGATATTGAGAGCTGCAAGCACGGCCAGTCTGGATGTATCAACCGTATGGGTCTGTTCCGAGACCGCACGCATCTTGGAATCCACGTACTCGGCCAATTTCAAAATATATTCTGGGTCCGACCCGCGCAGGTTATAGGGCTGATCGAAAATTTCCACACGCACGCTGTTATTGTTGGCATCTTTGACGGGAGGTTGTTTGGTGGCAGTTGCCATAAACTTGTTTTACTCCTCTCGGATAAAAGCCGCCAGAATTCAGCTTGCAGCTTGTTCCTGGGAAATGCTCTCGATCTGATGCAGCATTTTCTCAACCCGGCCACGAATCTCTTCGCGCTCGCGCCGTAACTGCACCATCTCGCGCCGCAAAGTTTCCACCTGCTCTTCGCGCTCTTCCATTTGCTCGCGCAAGCGCTTTACATCGCGTTCGGCTACGGCACGTGCTTCCCGTGCGGACTTGTACATCTCAATAGTGCGATAAACCTTGTCTTCCAGCGCCTGAAAATCGTCGGCAGGAACCTGCGTGTGCACCTCTTCAGTCAACTTCAAAGCCATAGCGATTCTTCTTTCCCTGAGAGGAATGGAAACTTCAGCGCAGTATACCGCAGATTGCTGTGGACAAATAGATGTCTCTGAGGCCCGGTAAGGGTTCTTGTTTTTCTTAGCGTTCTTTGCGGCAGTTCTTTGCGCTCTTTGCGCTTAAGAGGTTTGGTTTTGTGGCGGGCAGTCGTCGGAAAGCGTTTAACCGCAAAGGACTGCCGCAAAGAACGCTAAGAAAATTACGCTGCGATAGACGACTCGTCTGTCCGCCGAGCGCAGGAAGGCTACTTCTTCAATTTCAGCAGGCGATTTGCCGCTTCATCCAAAGTCGCGTCCTTCTTGCAGAACGCAAACCGCACCTGCTGGGCTCCGTCTTTCGGATCGCGATAGAAACTCGATCCCGGCACTGCCGCCACGCCGATTTCTTTCACCAGATATCTCGTGAACTCGAGATCGTTTGCGAATCCGAATGCTGAGATGCCGGTCATCACGTAATACGCGCCGTGCGGACGGAAGCACTTGAACCCCGCTTCGGTTAAAGCAGGCATCAACCGATCGCGTCGCGCACGATATCCATTCGCTAGATTTTCGTAGTAGGCCGCCGGCAAACCTAACGCGACCGCACCGGCTTCCTGGAGTGGGGCCGGTGCGCCGACGGTGAGAAAGTCATGTACTTTGCGAATCGCATCGGTGATCGCCGGAGGCGCTACGGTCCATCCCACGCGCCACCCGGTGACGCTGTAAGTTTTCGACATGCCGTTGATGGTGACTGTTCTTTCGGACATCCCATCTAAAGTCGCAACGGAGATATGTTTGGTGCCGTCGTACAAAATGTGTTCGTAGATTTCGTCCGTGATGGCGAGGACGTTGAATTCGACGCACAGATCGCGAATCAACTCCAGTTCAGTCCGAGTAAACACCTTGCCAGTCGGGTTGTTCGGCGTGTTCAGAATGATGGCTTTTGTATGTTTATGAAACGCCGCCCGAAGTTCCCGCTCATCGAATGTCCACTCGCCTTGTCTGTAGCGGCGGGCGCAGTTTCACAAATCGCGGCTTCGCTCCGCTTAGAATCGAATCTGGCCCGTAATTTTCGTAGTACGGTTCGAAGATCACCACTTCGTCTCCGGCATTACACACTGCGAGCAGCGTGGAAATCATGGCTTCGGTCGATCCGCAGCAAACGGTAATCTGTGTTTCAGGATCGACGGAAATTCCTGCCATGCTTTTATCTTCAGAGCAATGGCATTGCGCAGAGATTTAGCACCCCACGTAATGGCGTATTGGTTCACATCCGCAGCGATGGCATCCTGAGCAGCCTGCTTTATTTCTTTCGGAGCGGGAAAGTCCGGAAAGCCCTGCGCCAGATTCACTGCGCCATGCAGCATGGCCTGCTGCGTCATCTCGCGGATCACGGACTCGGTGAAGAAGGTAACTTTGTCGCTGAGGAATTGTTTTGGTGGGGAAGCGATATCGACCATGATTTGGTCAGGGTAGCACAGGAAAATTCTACCTTCTGTCATCCTGAGCGCAGTGAGCGTTTCGCAGAGCGAAGCGCTCACGGATTCGAAGGACCTAGTGTATTCCTGCCGCCGGAAGCGAGTAGGGGTGCTTCGATTCCCTCGCCGTTCACTCCCGTGAACGACTCACTCGCTCAGCATGACAGAACTTTTAAAGTAACTACGCTCTCTGCGTCCCGCCCAAACCTTCGAGCGCCTTGATGATTTGTGCCCACCATTGGGTCACTTCGTCGTCACGCAGCGTGCGCTCATTGGATTGGAACGTCGCTCGCAGTAGAAAAGAATACTTGCCCGCAGGAATGGCTCCGCCGCGGAAAATTTCCGCAGGGACAAAATTCGTCAGTTCTTTCAATCCTATTGCAGCAACGACTTTGTGAATCGCATCGAACCGTACTGAGTCCGCGAAGATAAAAGAAAAATCGCGCTCGACCGCCGGATATCTCGGCAAAGCCTCGTATCGCACAGTTCGCAGACCAAGTGGGTAGAGCAAATCCAAAGACAACTCAGCCACGAACACATCCTGGCGCAGTTTGCGGGCTGCCGCAGTTGCCGGATGAATCTGGCCAAACTGGGCCACCATCGCGCCATCCATCGAAACGCGCGCGGAACGTCCTTGATGGAAATAATCTGCCGTGTCTACTTTGTATTCCAAAGATTTATGCTGAAAGGCCGCCAGCAAGGTTTCCACATCGCCTTTGAAACTGCGGAACGCTTCCAGTGCGATCGCGTTCTCGCCTTTACTCATGTCGAGCTTTCCTCCCTGTGGGAGATCGTGTTTCAAGCTCGACGACGTCGCGCCCAGACAAATCCGCTTGTGCTCAATTGCTCTGTCGCCAGACGCCTCGAAGATATTTCCCGCCTCGAATAAACGAACCTGATCGTTGCCGCGATTCAGGTTGTACGCCAGCATGTTCAACATGCCCGGGACCATCGACGTCCGCATGACCGAAGCTTCTTCGCTCAGCGGATTGGCCAACTCCAGCACCGGCAAAGTTGAAAACTGTTCGGCTTCTTCGTGCGAAATGAATGTCAACGAGATTGCCTCGTTGTATCCCAGCGCCAACAGAGACGATCGCAGCTTTTTATCTTTTTCCGCGTCCGGCAACTCGATCACCACACTCGATGACGACGGCAGAGTGTTGGCGAATTTGTCGTAGCCATGCAGCCGCGCGATCTCTTCGATCAAGTCGATTTCGCGTTCCACATCCAGCCGCCAGCTTGGGATCTGCGCGGTGAATTCGCCTTCATCGCCTGGTTCCGGCATCAGTTCGAAGCCCAGTTTCCGGAGGATCCGCAAAATTTCTTCGGTAGCCAGTTTCTCGCCGAGAATGCGATGCACTTGAGAAGCGCGCAGTTCAACCGGCGCCTGATCGATGGTGCGCGCAATCACATCGATTTCGTTTCCTTGCAACTCGCCACCGGCCGAATCCAAAATCAGTTGGGCGACGCGCGCGCAGGCCAGAGACGTCGCCCCGAAGTCCGCGCCACGCTCGAAGCGATGCGAGGCATCGGTGTGCAGGCCGTGCCGCTGCGAACTCTTGCGGACCGCGGCGGGATCAAACCATGCCGACTCGATCAGGATGTTTTTCGTCTTGGCCGTGATCATGGTGTCGAAGCCGCCCATCACTCCGGCCAGGGCGACCGGTTTGCTGAGCGTCCGCGATGACCAGGTCTTCCGGCGACAGTCTGCGGTCCACGCCATCGAGCGTCTTCAAAGTTTCGCCGGTGAAGGCCCGCCGAACGATAATTTTCCCGCCTTCGAGCAGATCGAGATCGAATGCGTGCGTGGGATGTCCCATTTCCCACAGCGTGTAGTTGGAAGCGTCGGCAGCATTGTTGATGGGGCGCTGGTCGACGCTCTGCAATCGTTTCACGATCGCATCGGGCGAAGCCTTGATCGTGACGCCGCGGATCATTCGCGCTGTGTATCGAGGACATCCTCTCAGCATCGTCGATCTGGACGGCGAAATGGCAGGTTTGCCTTGCGGATCGCAGGCAGCTTCGGCTCAATCCGCTTCAACGGCAGATCGTAAAGCGCCGAGCACTCCCGCGCCACGCCGTAATGATTCATCGCGTCGGGACGGTTGGTCGTAATCTCCATCTCGAAAACGGTCGCATCGCCCGTTCCCGAGACGCCTTCAACCGCGATGCCAGCAAGCGTGAGTTCGTCCGCCAGCCGCTGATTGTTCACCGGCAGGTCAACGAAATCGCGAAGCCACTGTGGAGAAAGTTTCATAAATCAGCTTCTAGCTGCTAGCTCTTCAGCTCCTAGCGGCTCTTAGCTAGTAGCTAGTAGCTAAGGAGCTAGAAGCTCAACTGCTTCTATCCAAACTGCTCCAAAAATCTCACATCCCCGTTGAAAAACAACTGGATGTCATCCACGCCATACTTCAAAATCGCGATGCGCTCCACGCCCATGCCGAAAGCGAAACCGCTGACTTTTTTCGGATCGTAATCCACGAATCCAAGCACATTCGGGATCGACCATGCCGCAGCCCAGCAGTTCAATCCACCCGCTGGCTTTGCAGTTGCGGCAGGGCGCGCCGTCGCGCGTGCCTTTGCCATCGCAGAAGATGCAACTGATCTGGACATCGGCGCTGGGCTCGGTGAAAGGGAAGAACGACGGATAGAAGCGCGTCTTCACGCTCGATCCGAACAGCGCTTTCATGGCGTGATCGAGCGTTCCCTTCAAATCGCAGAACGTAATATTCGTATCGACCGCGAGCCCTTCGACCTGATGAAAGATCGGCGAGTGCGTGGCGTCAGGAGCGTCGTTGCGATGAACTTTGCCGGGACACACCACGCGCACCGGCGGTTTCAGCTTCTGCATGGTGCGAATCTGCACCGGCGAAGTGTGGGTGCGCAGCAGCAGTCGATCGCGCAGCGGGCTTTGATTCCTGCCCCGCGATCATCAGCGTGTCCTGAGTGTCGCGCGCGGGATGGTTGGGCGGGAAATTCAGAGCTTCGAAATTGTAGTAGTCGGTTTCAATCTCCGGGCCTTCTTCTACGGAGTAGCCGAGATTGCGGAAGACCGACGACGATTTCGTTCATCGTCTTGATGACGGGATGTTCTGCGCCGATAGGGCGGCTGAATGCCGGGGAGGGTGATGTCGAGGGCGAGACTCCGACAGTCGCATCGACGCTCGCTGCAGCTTTGGCCGTTCCTGGCTGACACTCCTCAACCGCCTGCGTCACTTTGGATTTCAGCTCGTTGACCCGCTGTCCGACTTCGCGCTTGGCTTCTTTGGGCGCGGTTTTCAGCCAGAGATCGTTGATCTCGGTGAGTACGCCGTCTTTGCGCGCCATCCAGCGATCGCGGAAAGTTTTCAGATCGTCGGCGTTTTTGACTGCTTTGGATTCCGTGGCCAAAGCTGCTAGCAACTTCTCGGACGCTTTATCCAGCGCCCTCGCCGAGAAGTCTTTTAGCTTGGGGACGGTGTAGGGCATGTGATGGTTCGTAGGGGTCCTTCGACTCCGTGAGTGCTTCGCTCCGCGAAACACTCACTCCGCTCAGGATGACAGGAAACTGAAAAATCTGGAACGGGCCCTAAAATCGCCCGCCCCAGATCTAAATCCCGATGATCAACTACCAATCGGCCAAATGCCAATTGCCAAATGCAAACTGCCAATTGGTAAATGCCAATTGCAAACCGCCGAATGCAGAACCTCAGCACACAGCTGTAAGGGCTGAATGCCGAATGCTGAATGCTTCCTACGCTGCCGCAATCGCCGTCTTCGCCTGTTCCGCGAGGCTGGCAAAAGCTGGGGCATCGTTGACAGCAAGGTCGGCAAGGATCTTGCGATCCAGTTCGACGTTGGCCAGCTTCAATCCATGGACGAACTGGCTGTAGCTCAATCCGCTCAGCTTCGCAGCGGCGCCGATGCGCACGATCCACAGGGAGCGATACTGACGCTTCTTCTGTTTGCGTCCCGAATAGGCGAACTTGAGGGCGCGGTCGACGGCTTCTTTTGCCGCACGGTGCAGTTTTGATTTTGTGAGGAAATAGCCGCTGGCGCGGTCAAGAATCTTTTTGCGTTTCGCGCGGCGTTTAGTCCCGCGTTTTACACGAGGCATGGTGTTCTCCTTTTGGCTTTCGTTTTAACGACGGCTGGAGGCAGGATGTTTCTAATCGCCTCTTCACTCGCCGGCACAGGCAATGAAGCCCGCGCGGTTCTTCGTATAAAATCACGAAGAAAAATCTAGTACGGAATCATCCGCTTGATTTTCGGCGTGTCCGCATCGCTCACCAGGACTCGCCTGTTTCAGCTTTCCCTTGCGCTTTTTGCTCTTGGAAGTGAGCATGTGGCGCAAATGCGAATGGTGGCGCTTTACTTTTCCAGTTCCGGTTTTCTTGAAGCGCTTCGCCGCGCCTTTGTGTGTTTTCAGTTTCGGCATAAATCCTCTAAACCCGTTTTCAGCTGTTAGCTCTCAGCTTTTCGTTCTCAGTTTGTAGATGGGATCTTAACGGCCCCACTATGCTTGATTCGCCCTGCTCTGTACTGGTGGTGGGGCGGACGCAGCTTGCTGCTTTGGCGCCGCATCCTTCTTCGGTGCGTGCCCTCCGGCGTCTTTCTTCGGCGCCAGGATCGCATGCAGCGTGTTGCCTTCCTGCCTTGGCCGGAATTCTACGATGGCGTTCTGTTCCACGTCCTTGATCAGACGTTCCAGAATCTGCCGGCCCAAACCTGTTCGCGTCATTTCGCGGCCGCGGAAAAAGATCGTTGCTTTGACTTTGTCGCCGTCGTCCAGAAAGCGCAGAACGTGGTTCTTTTTGGTTTCGTAATCGTGGTCGTCCACATTAATGCGGAACTTTACTTCCTTGACCACAATTTTGGTCTGGTGCTTTTTGGCTTCGCGTTCCTTTTTTTCCTGCTGGTAGAGGAACTTGCCATAATCCATGATGCGGCAAACGGGAGGGACCGCGGTCGGCGAAATTTCCACCAGATCCAGGTTCTTCTCACGAGCCAATTTGAGCGCGTCGAAGGGGGTTAAAATACCAATTTGCTCACCTTCGTCCCCGATAACGCGAATTTCTCGCGCCCGGATGCGGTCATTTGTGCGGATAAAACGTTTATCGATACAATCCTCCGTCAGCGAACAAGGGCCAACTCAAGATAAAAATTATAGCATGGGCGCCGCGTGGGTCCTCCACGAGGCGAAGGGGAGATCAATGAAAATGTCTCGGCAAAGGCTTATTTGCATGGGAGTTTGGCTGATCCTGGCCATTTTACTGCCTTCCGCAGCGTCTGCTGCCGATCCGCAGGTCGTCCTGCTGTGGCCGAAAGGCGCACCCGGTTCGGAAGGCAAGACCGGAAAAGAAACTGTGCGAGTGACGGCGGAAAAAGACCATGTCGTGTCCAATGTTCACCAGCCGTCCATCACCGTGTATCTTCCGGCGAAAGGCAAGGCGACGGGAGCGGCGGTCGTTATCATTCCCGGCGGTGGACACGTCGAGCTATGGATGGACCATGAAGGCTATCGTGTTGGGCAGTGGCTGAGCGATCACGGCGTGTCCGGCTTTGTGCTCAAGTACCGCTTAGCGAAGGCCCCGGGTTCGACCTACACGGTTGAAGGAAACTCTTTGCCTGATGTGCAGCGTGCGATTCGGTTGGTACGAAGTCGCGCTTCGGAATGGGGCGTCGATCCGAAGCGCGTCGGGGTGATGGGTTTCTCCGCCGGTGGAGAACTGGCTGCGCTTGCCGGCACGCGCTATGACGGCGGAAACCCAGGCGCGGCAGATCCGATCGATCGCGAAAGTTCGAGGCCGGCTTTCCAGGGACTGATTTACCCAGGGATTCCGCAAGACATGAAGCTCACGAAAGACACTCCTCCAGCTTTCTTACTTTGCGGAGGCGATGACAGACCGGGAATTTCCGAAGGGGTTCCGGAACTCTATCTCGCAATGAAGCGGGCTGGGGTGTCCGCCGACCTGCACGTGTTTGCGGGAGTCAAACACGGTTTCGGGGTTCGTGAAGGTAATCACGGCCCGGTGGCCGGTTGGTTGGATCTTTTTTATGGATGGCTGGGAGAGGCTGGATTCTTGAAGTAGAAAGTGAGACCGAACAGAGCACCGCAGAACAGCTTCGGGGTTGAAACTAGCCGCGCCAGACGCGCTGCTGGGCACTTGCGCTAATCAACATCGGCTTATGGTGAACGGTTGCGGCATGCAGATTGATTGCCGTCGCTGCCTGGGTGCGGCAATTCCCATTTTCCCTTTGGAACTGCAACGTGCTCACCCGATGATCGCAGTGGATGCACTGGAAAATGCTGCCGTTCTCGATGCGCGTGTTGGTGTAATGTCTCACGGTCCCTATTGTAGCCTTCTTTCCGGGAAATTCCGCGGAACTCTGGTAACCAGCCGGACTTCCAGCTTTTATAAGGGCCAGATCACCAGCAGGACTGACTGACTAAAACTCCATCCACAATTTGTTCTGGATGGGCGTGCACCCAATGATTCGCGGCATAGCGTCCGGGCACCAATAGTTTGAGAAAATTGTCGGTGAGGGCTTCGGTGAACTCGCCGGTTGGCCGGCGTTGTGAGCTATTCAGAGTGATGGCTTGCACGGGCTTTCCTACAAGTGCCCGCATGAATGCCAGCTTCTTCTCTTCGGCAAGGTCGCGCAGAATTCGATTGCGATCGCGCGCTATGTTCACTGGAACGTGATTGGGCATCGCAGCCGCCGGGGTTCCGGGACGCGCGGAATAAGTGAAGACGTGCAGATAAGTAAATGGCAGATCGTCGATTAGACGACGCGTTTCTCCGAAGTCGGCATCGGTCTCGCCGGGAAAGCCGACCATGACATCCGCGCCGATCGCTGCCATGGGCATGGCGGCGCGAATCTTTTCAATTTTTTCGCGATAGTGCCAGGGACGATATTTGCGATGCATGAGGCGCAATACCCGATCGCTGCCCGACTGCATGGGAACATGCGCGTGTTTGGCGATGAGCGGGGAATCGGCCATCATGCGAATCAACTCATCACTCCAATCCATGGGCTCGACGGAACTGATGCGAAGTTTTTCAAGAGAAGTTTCGGAAAGAATGGCGCGGACGAGATCTTCGAAACGTAGCCCTTGGCCGTTCGTCGTTAGTAGTTCGCCAGAGCCCGCAGCTATTTCGGGTTGGCTGAGAGCTGATAGCTGAGAGCTGACAGCCAGATCTCTTCCCCACCGGCCAAGATTGATTCCCGAAATCACGATCTCACGATAGCCGGCAGCCACCAGAGCGCGAACTTCGCTCAGGATTTTGGACAATGGTAGCGACCGGCTTTGTCCGCGCACCGAAGGAATTACGCAGAAGGAGCAGCGGTTATTGCAGCCGTCCTGCACTTTGAGATTCGGGCGCGTGCGCTCGTTTCCGGCGTCGAAGACAGGGGCGGAAAGCAATTCGGTGTGAGCGAAGATGTCGGAAACGAAAATGGCGTCGTTGGCCGTTAGCCGTTGGTCGTTGGCTACGAGCCGCGACATCGGAACAAAACTTGATTTTCCGATTACGATTTCGGCGAGATCATGTTTGTGGGAATTTCCGATCACACGGCTCACACCGGGCAAGGCCGCGACTTCTTCCGGGGCCCGCTGTGCATAGCATCCCGTCACGATGATCTGGCAAGTTGGGTTTTCGCGATGGATGCGGCGAATGGCTGCGCGGGCATCCTGATCAGCCGAGGCTGTGACGGTGCATGTATTGAGTACGACAATCTCGGCATCCCCCGGTTGCATCTGCGCGGGCCAATCCGCGTTCGCGGAATTGGCGCTCGATCGCGGCGCCGTCGGCTTGGGTGGCACGGCATCCGAAATTTTGTACGTAGAAGCTGGGCACCGATTTATGTTAGCGCAAATACGGCATGGCGCGAGGCCGAGCCCACGATCCCTTTCGGCGCGCAGGGAATTGGGATTCTTCGATTACGCCAGACGTTCACTACGTGAACATCTGGCGGCGATGGGGAGGACAAGCTGTATGGTGCGATTAGGCCGCGGCCACTTGCCGCTTGCCCTGGAAACATTCGCGGCAAAATACTGGACGTCCCTGGGTTGGCCGGAAGGGGACAGTGGTGTCTTTGCCGCATTGCGAACAAGTGGTTCGAGTTTCGACCTTGGCGGGCCCTGTCCGGATGCCGGCGCCGCTCCGAGTACGGACACCCGTTTCATCTTGCAGGCCTTGCAGCGCTTGGGTTCGTTCTTGAACTGTTTATCGTGAAAGAACAGTTGCTCGCCGGCTGTAAAAACGAAGTCCGCGCTACAGTCGATGCACTTCAACATCTTGTCCTGGAATTCCATTGAGGTGATGCTCCCTTCGACTCATCCCCCGTTCATTTGCTCGCCAGCAGACAGGGAAACGCACACGCTGACGCGCACATGCGCGCGGTTTGGTACACATCCCCCTCTAAAATTGATTACGAAACGGTATTCCCTGGGTTCGGCCCGCCACATCCCAAGCGATGTGGACTAATAGCTATGCACGAAAATCTGCGAGATTTAGAAAAAAATAAATGCTTGTTACGAAAACAGAACAGGGCCACCCCCGGGAGGGGATGGCCCATATGAACTAGTCTGCTTCTTTACGAGCCTTTTTACGGCTCCGTTTACGCGCTAAAGCTTCTTTCACGCGCTTCTTCTCGCCTGGTTTCAGGTAAAAGGAATGTCTCTTGACTTCCTTGATGATGTCTTCCTGTTGCACCTTCCGCTTAAAGCGGCGCAGGGCATTTTCGAGGGACTCTCCCTCTTGCAGTCTGACTTCTGCCAACTGAACTACACCCCCAAACTCGTCCTAATGGGACAAATATTTATTGCAAGGTTTCGCGCTCAAGTCAAGCGGTATTGTGACCCCAGGCCAATCTGGGATGCGGCTACTTCATTTGAGTAAGAAACTGTCGACTTAATACATCAGCGCAAGGCCAGCTGAATTGGCGGGGCGCGTAAGCACCATTTGACTTTCATAAAATTTGTCGGAATCTGATAATAAGCGGGGAAGTAACTGTTTCCAATGAGCTTAGGTCCTCGACAAATTGAGCTGAGTTGCTGACTGTGCCGTCGGAGGTGAGCTGAAACCGCTGATTATCCCGATTCAAAAGATTGAAAGATTCAGCGATCAGTTCCAATTTCCAGCGGTCCCGGGCAATCAGGCGACGAGTGAGGCGAATGTCAGTGGTGGCATAATCGGGCCCTGCGATCGAGTCGCGTTGCAGGCCGGGGAGACGATCGTTTTCGTCGTTGCCATCCTGGTTGGGATCGCCGCTGACAGTCGCATTCACCGGCCGGCCGCTGCCGATGGTGGTCACGCCGGAAGCCTTCCAATGGTCAAACAAATTGCTCAACACTCGTTGTCCACGTCCGAAAGGCCTGGGATCCGCAATCCAGGAAAAAACGAAACGCTGTCGCTGATCGGTGACACTGTTGCCTTTTTCTGAACTTGTCGAATACGAGTTCTGCACCAGCGCGGGGCGGCCTGCCACTAGGGCGTCCTGTCCGTCATCTATGGCGTGGGCGAACGTATAAGCGAGCCGGAAATATATGCCGCTCGTCATCTGACGATGGATCGAAAGCGTCGCGCCGTGATAAACGCTCGACGCTTCGCTCTCGAAAACGTCAATCGATCCCAGTTGCGGGATCGGCCGCGCCAGCGGATTGATGCAGGGCGGATAAGGACAGGTAAGTGTCGGCGAGAATTGCCAGGTAGAAAACGAAGCGACATTGTAGTAGCCCAGCAGGTTCAAGCCGGATGCGTCATACACCGGATAGGTTTGGTTGGTCGGCGGCGGGAGGTTTACATCCCGGGCTCGAACCAGGTTTTGCCCGTGCACGAACATGTAAGAAATTCCCACCGCGATACGATTCCCCACTTCGCGTTCCATACTCATGCTCGTCTGCTGCACTTCAGGAGTGCGGAAGTTATGGGCGAAGGACGAAATGTCGCTCTCGGCAAATTGCATCAGGTTGGCTGGGATGGCGCAAGCAATCGCGAGTGGGGCGCAATTCACCAACGGATTGGGATACTGCGGAAAAACCTGATTGTCGTAATAATTCGTGTTGTTCAGAAATAACGAATTCGGAGTCAGGCCGTTTTCCGTCGCGATTGTCGAATTGTAGATTTGTGGAATTCGCGTGTAGAACAGGCCATAACCCGCGCGCAGCACCAGCGGACGGTGATCGCCAAAAGCGTATGCCAAACCGATCCTAGGCGCAAAGTTGTAGGGATTGAACGGCACTTTTCCGGAATCCGGCCATAGCGGATTCGATACCAGGCCTTGGGTAGTGAAGGTCTGGAGGTCGTAGCGCACGCCCAGGCTGAGGCCCAAGTGATGAGTCACCCGAACCGTGTCCTGGACGAATGCTGCGTATTCATTGGTATCGGGATGGGTGACGGCCGAGCCGAAATTTTGTATGTAGTAGTGGGGGACTTCGTGAGCATATGCGCGCAACGGCGTCAGCTCCAGCCCGCCTTCCATCGGTGCGAAGGTGAACGGATTCACCTTGATGGGATAGAAAAGATATTCGCCGCCGAAGTTGGAAGGGAAAAAATCATAGATCCAGCTCAGCAGTGCGTCTCCGCCAATTTTCCAGGAGTTGCGTTTGCCTTCAAGACTCAGAGTCTCGGCGAAATGCGCACGGTGTTGCCGGGTTTCGCGGGGAAGTAACGACGAGCGCCCGAAACCATTGAGAATTCCGGGAAGGTCGGACAACGGTGCGTCGGAGTTCGAGTCAGACCACTGTAGATCGCGGGAAAATTGTGCTCTTAGATGACTCACCACTCTCGACGAGAGACTGCTGGTCAAGGCTAACGACGCAGTCTCAGTGTCGACATTTTCCTCGCCGTTGTCGGCGATGCCGTAGGTGGTGACCGGGCTGGCGGGGTCGATAAACACATTATTCGTGCCCCAGTAGCGTGAAGTGTTCAACCGTAAAGAAAGATAATTCTTCGGCGTGAGATTGAAATCCAATTTTACAAAACCGGCGTTTCCCAGTAGTTGCGAAGGATATTGCCCGGCCTCGTTCGGAGAGCCGGGCAGCGGTAGCGAACACCAAAGCCTGATCGCTGCCTTCATAGTCTCCGGGAGTTTCCGGGCCCGTACCTGGTTGGGGCACAATCGTCGAACTGCCATTGTCGAATTGCACGACGGTCGGCAGGTGGAAAATGTGTTGATCGAATCCTACGAAGAAGAAAGCTTTGTTGCGTTTAATCGGGCCACCCAGAGTGAATCCGAACTGTTGCTGTTCGCCATGCGGCTTGAAATCCATGTTCGCAAAACCCGAGTCAAAGGCGCTATTGCGCAGATAGTAGAAAGCCGTGCCATGAATCTGGTTGGAGCCGGATTTGGTGACTACGTTAATCACCGCCCCTCCCGAGCGTCCCAACTCCACGCCGTAAGTGTTCGACGACACGCGAAATTCCTGCACAACTTCATTGGAAAATTGATACGGTGCACGATAGCGGCCAGTGGCTTGGGCGAAGAAGGCGTTGTTGTTGTCGCCGCCGTCCACCAGATAACTGGACTGAAAGCCGCGAATCCCTCCAAATGCCAGGTCGCCATTCGAGCCCGAAGTCAGGCCGCGCGGGTCTTGCGTAACACCCGGCGTCAGCAGCACCAGATCGGTAAACCGTCGTCCATTTAATGGCAACCCAGTAATGGCCCGTTCGTCGATTAGCGAGGAGACCGCGCTCGGTTGCGTCTCCACAACGGACGGCGCGCCTGAAACCGTGATGGTCTCTTTTGCGCCGGCGACTGCAAGTTTGAACCCGATCTCAGTAGTACCACCCACGTCGACATGCAGCCTTGGGGTGAGCTGCGGCGACATTTTTTCCGCAGTGGCTCGGGCGAAGTAGTCTCCGGGAAGAAGCAATTGAAAGCTAAACTGACCGAGGTCGTCGCTGATGGCGGAGTAATGCGAGCCGGTCGTGTTATTAATCAGAGCGATGGAAGCGCCGGGAACACGGTCCCCGGAAGCGTCAACCACAGTGCCCCGAATGGCCCCGGTGGAAGCATCCTGGCAATGAATCAGGGTCGAAAGCAAGACTAAACAGACAAACAGACGCATCGGACGCCACCTGTTGGTGAGTCCAGCCTTGACGGGAGACTCGTCTGGTATATCACTCGCGAGCCGAAGGAAGTCTGTGACATCAGGAATTTCTTTCAAGTTTTTCCCGATGCGGGAAAGAACTGCTGCATTTCACCGTTCTGTGCTAACTTTGCCGCTGTAAATCGGTCCGAATCGCACTCGTGACCAGAGGAGATCTACGATGGTTTATCGATGGACGCGCAGTCTCGGTCTGGTATGCGGATTAACGATCGTTCTTGCTGCCGTTGCGGCGGCCGCGGCTCAAGCCGCTATGGACAAAGTTCCTAAAATCCATACCTACTACATTGCCGCCGACGAGGTGGAATGGGACTATGCTCCTGGCGGCATCAACAAAGTGATGGGCATGAAATTCGAGGGCAATCCTCTGATTTTTGTTGGAACAGGGACCGCATCGCATCGGCAAGGTTTACCGAAAAGCAATTTATCGCGAATACACCGACGAGAGCTTCAGCCATCTCAAGCCGCGCGCGCCGGAGTGGGAGCACGCGGGGATCCTCGGTCCAATTATCCGCGCTGAAGTCGGCGACACCATTCATGTGTTTTTCAAGAACAATGCTACAAAGCCCTACAGCGTTCATCCCCACGGAGTTTTTTACAACAAGGATTCCGAAGGCTCCATGTATGACGACGGCACTTCCGGCGCCGATAAGGAAGACGATTCAGTGCCGCCCGGCCACACCCATCTCTATACCTGGCAGGTGCCCGAACGGGCCGGTCCGGGACCGAATGATGGCAGCTCGGTGGTGTGGCTATACCATTCCCACGGTAGCCGGGATGTCGAAAGCGGATTAATCGGCGCGATCATTATTACGAGGCAAGGGATGGCAGGCCCTGATGGCAAGCCGAAAGATGTGGATCGGGAATTTGTGACGCTCTTCATGTTATTCGACGAGAACATCAGTTGGTACCTGGAACACAATATCCAGACTTACACCAGCGATCCTAAAGGCGTGAACCGTTTGGAATTTATTCCCGCCGACAATTCGGGCCTTTTATCAGGCGCAGGCACCGGATTTGCGGCGGCAAATATCAAGTACACGATGAATGGATACATCTACGGAAACATGCCCCTGCTAACCATGAAAAAAGGCGAACGCGTGCGTTGGTACCTTCTTACGATCGGCGAATTTCCGAGCATACACACCCCGCACTGGCATGGGAATGTGGTGCTGCAGAGTGGAAAACGTACTGACGTGGTGACACTGTTGCCGGCGCAAATGGAGACCGTGGACATGGTGCCCGACGATCCCGGCACCTGGCTCTACCATTGCCACATCGACGAACATATGGACGCGGGGATGGTTACTCTCTACAAGGTCGAACCCTAGCTAGGTTAGCTTGCGGCGAACCACTTCTTCCACTTTGCCCAGCACTTGATCTTCCGATAGTCCGGTTGAGTCGAGAATGACGGCATCGGCAGCCGGTTGTAGCGGAGAGGCAGCCCGTGTGCGATCTCTGCGGTCGCGTTCCCGCAGTTCGGAAGCGGTGGCCTCGGCCGCCGATCCGCGTAGATTTTGCTGTTGCAGGCGGCGCTGCTCCCGCACCATGGGATCCGCGTCGAGAAATATTTTTACATCGGCGTCGGGGAAAACTTTCGTCCCGATATCGCGGCCTTCCATGACTACGCCGCCGTTCACTCCCAACTCGCGCTGACGGGCAACCATCCATTCGCGAACCTTCGGATGTACAGAGACCCGCGACGCGCCTTCCGTGACGTCGGTTTCGCGGACTCGTGAAGTGACCTCGCGTCCGTCGAGCAGAACGCGGTTTCCACCCAGGCTGGGTTCAATGTGGATGCGTGAACTCTGGGCCAGCTTCAGCAGCGCGGGTTCGTCGTCGAACGAAGCGTCCCATTCAATGGCTTTGAGAGCCAGGGCACGGTACATTGCACCGCTTTCCAGATTTACGTAGCCAAGCTTGCGGGCCAGCCGGGAGGCGATGGTGCTCTTGCCCGCTCCAGCGGGACCATCGATGGCGATAATCAGTTTGCGGGGCTCCAGGGAAGTCATCAATCGAGAGATGATTTTACACGCGAGTTGGAAAGCCAGGTAAATGCTGCTTCCGAGTTCTTGGCTTCTAGCTCCTTCGTATTGTACGAAGACGACCACCCTGGCCGAGCTCAAAATTCTGTTATTCCGAACCATAACTGCCGCGAAGGCGGCAGCGCAGGGAGGGATCTGCTTCACCTTCGGAAGAATTCGAGCCGTGGCTCTACCAAACCCGGCAAATTTTGGCGAGGTCATTGACCATTGGCTGTCCCGCCTTGCACGAAAAGGCATGGGCAAACTCCGCCATATTGACCACAACCCCATTGATCCGGAATTCCGCTGGCGAATGCGGATCAGTGTTGGTCAGCACTCGCAACTGCTCAGGACGATCGTTGGAGCAAGCCCACTGGGCATAGCCGATAAAGAAGCGCTGGTCGGGAGTGAAGCCGTCCATCGGCTGGAGGTCCTTGTCTTTCGTCGCATCTTTCCATGCGATATAAGCGAGAATTTCGCCCCCGAGATCGGCTACGTTTTCACCTAACGTCAATTTTCCATTGATGTGCATGTCATCCACGACGACATATTTGGAATATTGATCGTCCACACACTGGGTACGGGCATTGAACTTTTCGCGGTCGTCTTTGGTCCACCAGTCCTTCAGATTTCCCTTGGCATCGAACTGGCTGCCTTCGTCGTCAAAACCATGCGTGAGTTCGTGACCAATCGTGCCGCCAGTGTTGCCATAGTTGGGAGCGTCGTCCATCTTGGGGTCGTAGAGCGGTGGCTGGAGCACGCCGGCCGGGAAATTAATGTCGTTCATTTGCGGATTGAAATAAGCGTCGACCGTAGGTGGAGACATCTCCCATTCGCCGTGATCGACGGGCTGTCCAATTTTGTTGATTTCACGGCGCTGCTCGAACTCGCCGGCATGCCGCATGTCTCCGGCAAAATCGTCGCGGGTGAGGCTGATGGAACTGTAGTCCCGCCATTTGTCGGGATACCCGATTTTATTCCGGATCGACGCCAGTTTGACCAACGCCTGCCGTTTGGTTTCCGGACTCATCCAATCGAGTTGCTGGATCCGTTGTCCCATGGCGGTTTCGATGTGCTTCACCATGTCAAGTGTGCTCTGTTTTAATTCCGGCGAAAAAACTTTGGCCACGTACGCCTGTCCCAGGGCATCGCCGAGATTGAAGTCGGTATATTGCACGCAGCGCTTCCAGCGCGGCTGTTCTTCTTTCGCACCGCGAAGATACTTGCGGTAAAACTCAAAATTTTCTTGTGCGAAGGCCGACGAAAGATAAGCGGAATATGAATCGGCCACATGGAATCGGAAATACGTTTTCCAGTTCGCCAGCGGCTCGGTCGACAGTTCAGTGTTGAGCTGTTTATAAAACCCTGGAGCGTCCACGTTTAGAATTTCGATGGCCGGATAGCGCATCACCCGGTAATAAGTTTGCCAGTCAAACTTCGGAGTCAATTGCTGAAGATCCGCAAGTTTCATTTTGTTCTTCATCTTGTAGGGATCACGCCGCTCCACATTGGTCAGCGAAGCCTTCGCCAGATCGGTTTCCATCCGCATGATTGTGGCAGCATTCTTTTTCGCGGTCTTCGGATTATCCCCAAGCAGCTCCAATACTTTCTGCACATGTTGCAGGTAGCGAGCGCGAATCTCTTTCGACTTGGCGTCCGTCTTGGTGTAGTAATCGCGGTCGGGCAAACGGAGCCCGCCCTGATCGAGATCGGCAATCTGCCGCTCGGACTCGTCAGGGTCCTGTCCGGTGCCGGGACCAAAAAGCATGGAACCGCCATACGGAAGCGTGGTATGCGCGATGAGGGAAGCTATGTCATCTGTGGACTTGAGCTGTGCGACGGCTTCGAGATCAGGCTGAATTGCAGCGGCGCCGCGCTTCTCGATGGTCGCCTCGTCCGTGCAGGCAGCATAGAAATTCCCGATTTCTTTGGTAGCTTGATCGCTTGCGCCTTCACTGGCAGCAGCCTGATCCAGAATTCCGCGCAGGAAATTCAAGTTGTCTTCATACAACTTGCCGTAAACGCTCCATGAAGTTTGGTCCGCAGGTATGGGGTTCTTTTTCTGCCAGCCGCCGCACGAGTAGTGATATAGATCGACACAAGGGTCGATGGATTTGTCCATTGCCGTAACGTCGAGACTCGGCGAGTAAGGGAAGGCGGGTTCAGAAGCTTTGTCTTGAGCTACGATCAGCAAAGGTAGGAATAGCGCAAGCAGAATTGCACAATGAATTTTGGCGATGGTCATATTTGTCTTGGACTATGTTATCGGGAAAAGGTCATCGAAGCAGACTCATGCTAACGAAATGTGCAGAATCTTTACAACCCTTAGGAAGTGCCGTGGAAAGTCTCGCATGGATAGGTCTTTTCGTGTCGATGAACAAAACTCTCCAAATTTTGTCATCTTGAGCGCAGTGTATATTTCGCGCAGCGAAGCATACACGGAGTCGAAGGACCCCTACATTTCCGCCGTTGATTCAACTCTGAAGGGATGGTTGTCGAACGACATTAAGGACGGCGTTGCGGGGGTCTCGGCCCTCGAGGTTTCGATCCGGGAGCTCTTGGACCTGAAGGCCTTGATCTCGGCGGCCTCGGCCCCGAAGGTCGGGAGCCTGGAGATCTCGGACCGGAGAATTTTGATCCCGTCGGCCTTGGCCCGGAAGGCCGTGAACCAGGTGGCCTCGGACCCGAAGGTTTTGAGTCAGAGAACCTTGGTCCGGAAGATCTGGAGCTCGGAGGTCTGGGTCCAGCCGATCTCGGTCCAGCCGGTCTGGGTCCACTCGGTCTGGGGCCCGAAGGCTTCGCTCCAGTTCCCGGCGGCCGCGGGCTTGACAGTCTTGCCGAGGAAAATTTTGGCCGTTGTTCCGACGGCCGCCGCGCGACCGGCTTGGGACGCGGAATCGGAGCGTGCACGATGGCGGACTTGGCGGGAGTGATCTGCACCAGCAACCGGTTCCCGACGCGAACGTGACTTAATTCGCGAGCGTTCAACAAAAGATTTACCGAATCTTTTACGCGTGAACGCGGCACAAAATTTCCAAAGAACGATTCAATTTCCTGCTGGTCGGCGGCGATGACGCAATCCAAATATTTTGAAATCAAAAACGACAACGCTTCGCCGACCGAGATTTCCATTCCTTCGCGGACGGCCTCAGGCGACCAGCGATATAGAACATCCCAAGACGATCCGCCGGTGTTGTCATAGTCCACTCGCGTGATACGAAGACGCGACCACAATTCGCCCAGCGCCCGATCAAGAGCAACCAGCGAAACGCTTCCGCCCAAATCTTCACGCATTTGTTGTTTCGAAATCGGCCCCTTGCGTTGAATCAAAGCAAATGTATCCACAGCGAGCTGGGAGTATTCCGATCGCGGGCCCGGTTTAGGGGGCTGCTTGGGATTGCGGTCGCCGGACAACGCATAGAAATAAGGGAAGATCGAACTGGAAATCAGCAGCGCGTTTTCGTTAAACAGATTGGCTTCGTAGGCATCATGTTCGCGCAACATCCGGACCATTAATGCTGTTGCTTCCTGCGCTCGGGGATCCGCGAAAGCATGCTGCCAGGTAGGCAAGTTCTCGTCTGCCCCAACCCAGGCGCCGATGAATGTGGGCGCCAGCACCGTGTTGCGCTGGGGATACATCATGCAGAATCCGACGGATTCAAGAAACGAACGAGCGTCTTCAATAGTGCGCGCAGGAATTCCGTTAAGGCGCCATTTGTCGCTGCGAAGCTGGTTGAGATCGATGTCGGGCATAAATGCAGCTACTAGCTACTAGCTCCTAGCTTGGAACATTCGCTCCGGCGCTTTGCTAGGAGCTAGCGGCTAGAAGCTAGTAGCTAGATTCTCTTAAACGCCTTCTGAATGTCCTTCATTGAGTATCGCAGAACTATGGGCCGTCCGTGCGGACACGACATCGGGCATTCGGTTTTGGCCAACTCGGCGAGCAGCCATTCCATTTTGTTTTGTTCGAGCGGCATATTTATTTTGATCGCGGCATGACAGGCGATGGAAGCGGCGATGCGATAGCCGATCTTGTCTAAGTTCAGGACTTGTTCCTCGCGCGACAGCTGATCAAGCAATTCGTGGAGCATGTGCTCGACTTGAAACGCTTCGATGCCCGCAGGCGCGACTTTGATAGCGATGCTGCGTGCGCCAAACGGTTCGGCTTCGAATCCGTTTTCGTTCAACTCGTCGGAAATTTCCGAGAATACCGCTTGCTGGGCAGGCGTGAGTTCGAGCACCAGAGGCATGAGCAAGCGCTGACTCTCCGATTTCTGCGCGGCCCGCTGCTTGAGGACTTTTTCAAACAGCACGCGTTCATGCGCGACGTGCTGATCGATGATCCAGAGGCCTTCATGATTCACCGCGAGAATGAACGACTCGCGAATCTGTCCAAGAGGTTTCAGCGTCGCCAACGCCGGCGTGATGTCGCCATCGAAATGATTGATCACTTCGACTTCATCCGGGATGGGTGGCGCGCAGGTGTCACCAAGTATCGGTTCAGGTGCCCGCACCAGGGACAACGCGGCGTTGCCTTCGATGGCAATTCCATCCGCGCCGAATTGAAAACGGTCATTCACTTGCGGCGAGGCCTGTGCTTGCAGCGCAAAGTTGTGCACGCCCACAGGGGCCTCGGGGACGCGCCAGCCTGGCGACGCCTGGATCGACGAGATCTGGGCCCCCGGAGTCAGGGAAGCACCGGCCGTGGGATGAGCATGGATTTCGGTGGCAAACTGCGGCACTGGACGCGCCTTCATCAGAGCCGCGCGAATAGAATCACGAACAAAATCATGCATCACCGATTGTTGGCGGAACCGAACCTCAGTCTTCGACGGGTGCACATTGACATCGACTTCCTCGTTCGGCATTTCAAGAAATAGTAAGACGACGGGAAACACCGACGGCGGAATGATGTTGCGATAAGCCTCGGTAATTGCATGTTGAACCAGGCGGTCGCGAATGAGGCGGCCATTCACAAAAACATAAATCGAGTTGCGGTTCAGCTTTTGGATCTCGGGCTTCGAGACGAAGCCATGCACGCGCATCTCGCCAGGTGTCACGGGGCGAGCTTCTTCTTCCTCGGTCTTCTCGCGCCAAGGCGGAGGTTGCGGCAAGCCCATGTGCGCCAGCGGTTGCACTGCGGCAACTGGAATCAGTTGGTCCAAAACTTCCTTGCCAAAGACTTGATAAACGCGTTCGCTGTATCCCGCGACCGGCGGGGCAACCAGCATCGCATTGGTCATGGAGTGCAGTTCGAAATGCTTGTCCGGATGCGCGAGCGCATAGTGTGTGACCAGCGACGCGATATGCGACAGCTCGGTAGACTCTGCTTTAAGAAATTTCTTGCGCGCCGGCGTATTGAAAAATAAATCGCGGATGGTGATCGACGTTCCCGCCGGAAGTCCTGCTTCTTCGACTTTGAAAATCTTGCCGCCGTTGATTTCGACGACTGTGCCTGAATCTTCGTCAGCCGCGCGGGTTTCAAGATGCAAGCGGCTTACCGAAGCAATCGAGGGCAAGGCCTCTCCGCGAAAGCCTAACGTCGAAACACTCAACAGGTCTTCGGCATTCTTGAGTTTCGAAGTCGCATGTCGCTCGAAGGCCAGCAGGGCGTCGTCACGGACCATGCCACATCCGTTGTCGGTGATCTGGATGAGCTTCTTGCCGCCGGCTTCAATCTGAATTTTGATTCGAGTAGAGCCGGCGTCGAGAGAATTTTCCAACAGCTCTTTGACTACGGACGCAGGCCGTTCCACGACTTCGCCAGCGGCGATTTTATTGGCAACGGTCTCGGAAAGAACGTGAATGCGGCCCATGGGGTGATGGTTAGTTTCGCAGATGAAGGTGGGGAAGGCAAAGTTCCAGCTGTTCGAAAGGAGGATGGGGGTGCCCCGTCCTTCCGCATCCCTGGACTCTGATGCATTAGAAAAACAGATCTTGCGGAGGGCGTGGAGGTTCGAGATTCACCCCTTGAGTCAAAATCCCCGCCCTCTTTCGCACAAACCGCGAAAGGAGGACGGGGCACCCTTTTGTTTTGGTTAGCTCTTCTTCACCTGGATCCCTAAATCTCTTAACTGCGCATCGCTTACTGGCGTCGGCGCATCCACCATTAAGTCGACGGCCCGTGCGGTCTTGGGGAAGGGAATCACTTCGCGCAGACTGTCGGCGCCGGCGAGAATCATCACGATGCGATCGAGTCCCAGTGCAATGCCGCCGTGGGGAGGCGTGCCATATTCCAGGGCTTCGAGGAAGAATCCGAAGCGGGAGCGAGCTTCTTCGTCCGACATGCCGAGAGCCTGGAATATCTTGCGCTGGATGTCCTGACGATGAATACGGATCGATCCCGATCCGAGTTCTGTGCCGTTCAGAACCACGTCATAGGCCAGCGCGCGAATTTCTCCCAGCGGCGATTTCGGATCGCTGACGGAATCGACGTTGGCTTCGAGCTTCGCCATGTCGTTTTCGTGCGGCGACGTGAAGGGATGGTGCGCCGGCATTCCAGCGCTTGCTTTCGCGGTCCCATTCGAACATGGGGAAGTCGGTGACCCAAAGAAATTTGAAATCTTTTTCCGGATCGCCGGACTTTTCGAATGCACCATGCTTGGCCGCATATTTCTGCGCGAGATCGAGACGCAGGAATCCGCACTTCTCGCAAAAATGCTGCAAGCTCTGTTCGGCAACGGCGGCAATTTCCGGCTTGTTGAGCGCTCCGGCCAGAATCCAAAGATCGTCGGCTTCGACTTTCGCGAATTGAGATCACTTTTTCTGACAATCGCCGGATAATCTTTGGCGAAGCGCTTGGGATCGGTCATCAACTGCACGAACGACCGCCCTGCGTGTGCTGATACGCGCCATAGGTGCCGATCGTGCGCCGCTCGGTGCCGGAAATATCGCCGACTTTCGGGAATGCGAATCAATTGCACAGGCAAATCTTTTCGAATGCGGAACTTCGACGGTGAATTCTTCGAGTTCTTCGGGGGTAAGGCCTCGCGAATGTCCGTCATCGCGGGCAGACGCATGTCCGGCTTGTCGATTGCCGTACAGCCGCATGGCTTGGTCATAACTCATGCGCGGAAACGGCGGCTTGATCTCGACTGCCCGCGGCCTTGAACGACGCCAGTCAGAAATCCTTCGACAACTTTCCACACGCTGCTCCGGCTGCGGATACGACATCTCCAGATCGATCTGGGTGAATTCCGGCTGGCGGTCGGCGCGCAAATCTTCATCGCGGAAGCAGCGCACGATCTGGAAATAGCGGTCGAAGCCGGAGATCATCAGAATCTGTTTGAACATTTGCGGCGACTGCGGCAATGCATAAAAGCTTCCCGGCTGCACCCGGCTGGGGACGAGATAATCGCGCGCCCCTTCGGGCGTGGAGCGCGTCATGAACGGAGTTTCAATCTCGAAGAATCCCTGCTCGGAAAGATAGCTCGCGAATCGCCTTCGCAACTTTGTGCCGCAATCTCGATGTTGCGCTGCATGGCGTCGCGGCGCAGATCGATGTAGCGATACTTCAGGCGCATCTCTTCGTTGGGCAGAACGGTTTCGCCGGGCAAAAATGGCGGCTGCTTGGATTCGTTCAGCAATGCGCAGTTCGTCGACCATCAGTTCGACTTCGCCGGTGGGAATATTTTTATTGATCGTGTTCGGGATCGCGCTGCTTGACCGTGCCGATGACGGCGATCACGTACTCGTTGCGCAGTGCCTTCGGCTTTTTCATGAATGGCCGGATTGCGTTCGGTGTTGAAGACCACCTGCGTCATGCCGCTGCGGTCGCGCAGATCGATGAACATGCAGGTTGCCGAGATCGCGGCGTCGGTTGACCCATCCCATGAGCACGGCTTTTTTGCCGGCATCGGAGGCGCGCAGTGCGCCGCACATGTGAGTACGTTGTAAATCGCCTAAAAAGTCGAGCAAAAGGTGTTCCCTTCACGGAGAATGGGCTGTGCAGACCGAATCAGAGATTATAAACGGTAGGCGGGAAAAGCATTTAGCAATTGGCACTTCGCATTTAGCCGTTCCGCACTGTGATGGCCAAATGCGAAGTGCCAATTGCCAATTGCGTCTTAATTAATTCTTAGTGCTCTTTCCTTCCATGATGGTCATCCAGGTCGTGCCATCTTTTGACATGTCGTATTTAAACGAGTAGGCCGTGGGAGAGAGAATTTTCATGATGTAGCGTCCCTTGAAGGTCGTGCCGCCCATCTTGGCGTCGGCGGACCAAGTCCAGGTGTCGCCATCGACGCTGCCCTTCGAGTGTTCGGCTTCTCCCACAGTATTGAAATTGTCGTAGGTATAGATCTTGTCGTTGGTGTCGTAACCCATGTAGGAGGTCCCGGAGAAGTAAGGCTTGTCTCCGATCATGACTTTGGAATGCCAGACCAGAAAATATCCGCCCTCCATCCATTCAATCTGGTCGGTGCCGGTTAATTTGCCGCCGGGACTATCCGGGCTGCCCTTCACGTCGGCGTTCATGGTCCAGGTGCCGGTCAAAAAATCGAGCTTCTTGAGTTCCGGCCCCGGCTTTGGCATTTGTGCCTGTAGGGAGATTGCGAGAAGCAGGATTAAAAATATGCTGATGGTGGATGCGCGCTTCATGAGTGTGTTCTCCTGAATAGTGAGTGATCTTAGGTGGCCGGCAATTGCAAGTCAATGCTCGCGTGGGGACGTGCGCCACCTGCCTCCGGGACTTCAGTCCGCTTGCAGCTCATATCCCACATCAGTCGATCGGACGCCTTGGTGTCGCCTGCTGAAACCTGAGCTTCCACTGGTCGCCTTGTTTGACCCACAAATCTGAAAAATATTGATAACGCGGGGCCACATCGAAATCACCTTCAGGCTCCTGGATGACTGCGTCATAGGTCACAATGGCGGACGTGTCGCTGACCGGCAGGACGTGAACGTTATAGACGTTGTATTCCTTGAGCGTGCCATCGGCGGCATCGCCGATGAATTCATCGCGGCCATGCAGGCGGCCTTCGCTGCCGACCACACGGAAATCGTCAGTCAGAGTGCGCTTCAGGAGGTCGGTGTTCTTCGTTTTCTGCGCTTCGGGGATGGCCTTGGTGTTATCGAGGAGAGTTTGTTCCAAGGGGGAAAGCGGCTTGGCGGCTTGGGCTGAAAGCACACACGAAAAAAGAACAATCAATATTGCGAGTCTGTTCATGGGCCCACCCTCATCTTAAGACTGGATTTTCTTTGCCAACTCTGCACGAGGAATGTCGACTTGTTCTCCGCTCGAAAGATTCTTCAAAGCGAAAGTCCCCGACTGAACTTCATTCCCACCGACAATCAGAATAAATTTTGCTTCGATTTTGGTCGCCGATTCAAATGATTTCTTCAGACGAAAAGTTTCGTCGCCCAACTCCACAATCACATCCTGGCGACGCAGTTCGCGAGCCAGCCGAGCCGCCTCTCGGTCCATGCCGGCTCCCAGGGGCGCAATATAAACGTCGGGCTTGGATTGAATGTCTCCCATGGATTCCTGCAGGGCGAGAATGACGCGATCCTCCCCGATAGCAAAACCGATACCTGGAGCGGGTTGCGGGCTGCCGAGTTGTTCGGCCAGGCCGTCATAGCGTCCGCCGCCGAGAATGGAGTTCTGCGCGCCCAGTGCACCGTGTGTGAATTCGAATGCAGTCCGCGTGTAGTAGTCGAGACCGCGAACTAATCTCTCATTCCGCGTAAACGGCACACCAACAAATTTCAGAATTTCCATCACCTGATCGAAATGCTTGCGGCAAGGTTCATCGAGATATTGACTGATGAGCGGAAGCGTCGCAATGATCGGCTGATCTTCCGGCACTTTGCAATCAAACACGCGCAGAGGATTGGTGACGGCGCGCCGCTGGCAGTCAACGCACATCAACGCCGCCACCGGCTCAAGCGCTTTGCGCAGCGCCTCGTTATATGCAGCCCGGTCTTTGGGACATCCAACCGAATTCAGTTCGAGTGTCCAATCTCTGATCCCCAGCCGATCAAGCAATGTCGCCAGCAATTCAAGAAGTTCAGCATCGCGCGCCGGAGATTCGCTGCCTGCGGTCAAGGGCCCAATCACTTCCGCGCCGATTTGATAGAACTGCCGATAGCGTCCTTTCTGTGGACGCTCCCGGCGGAACTGCGGACCGATGTAAAAGAGTTTGTTGAGCCCGCGGTCCCACATTTTGTGTTCTATGTACGCACGAACCACACCGGCGGTGTTTTCCGGACGCAGCGTGATCATCTGCCCTTTTTCGCTGGCCGCGCGGCCCTTATCTTCCCAGGTGTACATCTCTTTCGAAACAATGTCAGTCTCTTCACCCACGCCGCGCGAGAATAACTCAGTGCTCTCGAAAATCGGCGTGCGGATTTCGTGAAAGTTGTAAGCGCGGAAAACTTCACGCACTTTTTCTTCGACAAAATTCCACAACGCCGTTTCCGGCGGGAGCAAATCGCGGGTGCCTCGGACAGCTTTAATCATGGTAAGTCAGCTTCTAGCTGTTAGCTTCTAGCTAAATCTTCGTTTGCGAAGGCTTCAGCTTCCAGCACAACCTGGTTAGCCAGAAGCTAGGAGCTAGCAGCTTCCTTTTTGTACGATTCCTTATATCCCAAATAATTATTCGCATACCGCATAATGCTTTCCTGATCTTTCTCATCGAGCTTGCGGCGGAATTTACCGGGAGAGCCCATCCAGAGCGAACCCGGTTCGACGATTGTCTTTTCTGGAATCAAAGTTCCTGCGGCGATGATGGAGCCTGCACCGATTTTTGCGCCATTCAGGATGATCGATCCCATGCCTATTAGGCAACGGTCTTCGATGATGCATCCGTGCAGCGTCACTGTGTGGCCGACGGTGACATATTCGCCAAGGTAAACGCCGTATTGTTCTTTCATTCCATGCAGCACGCTGCAATCCTGAACGTTTGAATAAGCCCCAATTCTAATGGAATGCACATCGCCGCGGACGACCGCATTCATCCAAACGCTAGACTGTTCGCCGAGAACAACGTCGCCGATAATCTGAGCGGATTCGTCGACATAACACGAGGCCGGGATGATCGGAGTGATGCCTTTATAGGAGCGGATCATTATTTGAGAGAAATTGAACATACCATGCGCGGTGGAGTTGAAACAAAATCCGAAAGCATGAACCACCAAGGACACGAAGTCACACGAAGTCGCACGAAGGAAGACCAACGCAGGAACTCCTTCGTGTAACTTATTGTCCTTGGTGGTCGGAAAGGTTTAGCCGGCGGAGTCGGAGGGTGGAGCAGGGCCTCGCGCCCGGCGTCAATCATTCGCGAATGGCTTAACGAAGCGCAGGAAGCACCGCTCCACCCTAAACCCCCGTAGACTCGAAGCCTAAGCCCGCCCCTAGTTCTCCGTCGCTTCCGGCACCGCGGCAGGTTTCGCGGGCTTCGCTGGTTTCGCCACATGCGGAGGCTCTGGTACGGGTGATGGCGCGCTCGAGCCCTTGCGAATCTCAATGCCGCCGTGTTCGTTGTAAGGACCAGTTTCGGGCCCCCGGTTCCAATGCTGCCGGTGGCGGTTCCTTGTTCATCGGAGTTGGATGTCTTCAACTCGCTGAAATCTGTTTGCACCTCGCCATCATGGGTGCGGGCGTCCACCTGGAAATTGGCTTTATCCGGCAGATAGATCTGAATGTCCGCCGAACGATTCTCTACCTGCATGCTGCCCATTTTGTTCATGCGGATTTCGACCGCGCCGTCTTCATTTTTTAACCGCACATCGCCGTTAATTTCGCTTAGGCGAATGTCTTTGTCGCGCGTGGAAATGTGCAGAGGGCCAGCCAGATCGTTGGCCCGTAGATCGTCAGAATCGAGCTCGAGATCACCATCCAGCTTGGAGAACTCAATATCGCTGCGCGAAGACTTGAAGGTCACAGGCTTGGCGATTTTCGCCAGTTTCACGTTATCCATGAATTCGCCGTTCAAGGTCACCGAGCCTTTTATGTCTTCAAGCGAAACGTCCTTGGCCTTGCCCTGGATCGCAACATCAGAGCTGATTTGCGAAAGGCGAGCCGAACTATCGTTCAGGTCCAGAGTGACTTTGCCATTGACGTCAGTCACGACAACATCGCCGCCTCGGCTAGTGATGTCGATGTCCCCGTCGCGGCCCATGACGTTCACGTCGCCACGGCGGGCGGTCACAACTACGAACGCCTTGCGAGGAATTGAGATGTCCAGATCGCTGGTGACTCTATTCTCGCCCCCGCCCTGCGTGTTGGCGTTGACCGATACCACGTTACCGCTCACATTGATTTGCGGCTTGGAGCTGGAATTGTATTTATCGGCATCAGACTGCGATTCGGTGTGGATGCGTTTATGCACCAAAATATGAATCTGGGCGTCGTCCGATGTGTTCACGTTGACCGCGCCGCGATCGCTGATGACATGCAGACTGGCGGCCGCCGGAAAAGCCTGCTGCAACTGGTCGTCGAAGCTGTAGTTGTGACCGAAGAAAGGGAAACCGTTGTCGTCGCCAATATTGAAATGATCATCGAGCTGTCCCCAATCGACACGGTCGAGCTGGGTAGCGATGAGGCCCAGGCAAATGAGTAGGATCAGCAGAAAAATCCCGCCTGCCCCAATCCCGGAGGTGCGAACGCCAGTCCGTTGGGCCTGCTGGTATTCGACCAGTTTAATGACTCCCCACAAAATGAGCAGCGCTGGCCAGTAGTGAGCGAACCAGTGATGAAGGTTCTCCAGATGCACCACACCCATCGTCCTGAGCAGGAACACAACTCCGATGACGATGAGAATGATGGGACCGGCGAACGACCGGTGTCGGGGCGGAAGCGGCGGCGGCTGTGGCATCGAAACCTGGCTAGCCATTGTGGACCTCACTCGAAGGTGGCGAAACTTGTCCGGCAGACGAATCGTTGTAAGTTCCCGGTGCAGGCGGTACAGGTGGCATGGTTGTCGGCGGAGTTTTATCTTCCAGCAACTTGACCAATCCGATCGCTAGTAAAAGCACTGGCCAGGTCCGGAGAAAAACCGGGCCACCCACGCTCTCGATAAGAAACAGGGCTCCAAGCGTAACCAAAAACACCGGGCCCATGAGATTGGCTTTTCGGCAGAGCGAGCCATCGCGACGGTAGCGGGAGCCGACCAGGCCCTGACGTTTGGCAAATAACCAAACTCCCAGACCGATCAGGATCAAAGGCCACAATTTGTCAACGCCAAAATCGCCCAGCCATCCCGCAGTTTCCAGCAGGAACAGAACGCCGAGAGCAATCAGGACTACGGCGCCAGTTGGAACCTTGGCCGGTTCCGGGGTGACGGCGACTCCCGTATTCGCCGTGGGATACGTAGGTTCTCCCGTGCCAAATATTTGGTTGATCTGCAAAGGATCGGGAACAGGAAGGCCGGCCTGGATCGCGTGTGCGGTGCGCACTGCATCGATCATCTGATAGACGCAAAAGAAACCAAGCGCTAGACCGAATATCAATCCGCTGACATGGATCGTCCCCAGAATCAGAAAAACGAAGATGCCCATGTAAGCGAAGCCTTTAACATATTGCCCGCAATATACCGTCCCTACGCCGGGAAATATGGAAAGAAGGCCAGCCAGAGCCGCGTTTGGGCCCGGGCCGGGAAAGGCCACGGGCGGCACTCTCAGTCCCGCGCCTTGTTCCATGACTTGCTGGTAGACAGTCTGAGGTGGTTGCACTCCGTGCAAACGTTCGGCCAGGCAAGTCTCGCAATAAATCACGCCCTGGACATCGCGAGTGCAGCTCGCACACAGCGCCTTACCGCAGGTGCGGCAGAATGCAACATTCGAAACCGCGGGATGGTTAGCGCAGTTCATGACAACCTCCTGTCAGCGTTCAGTGTCACTACAGGTTGGTTATTCGGAGCCCATGCTAGGACCGGCTGGTTTTCGCCCTGGCTGTAGTTGCGTTCCTGCTTCTGTTCTGGTTCCTGCTTGCTGTTGTCCTTGCGTTGTTTGTCTTTCTTCGCCGGCGTGGTTTCGGCTGGCGCTGTAGCCCGCTTGAATTCACGCACGCGAGATTCTATTTCATACACGAAGCGAATGTTCTCGTAATACTTGACCACCTTGCCGGAGGTCTCGTAGTAGTTGCGTTTGATGGCCGTGGGCCGCAGATCGACATGGCGAATGTCGCTCAACTTCACTCCCGCCAGACTCAGCGAAATCGAGAGCGAGAAGAACGCCATGCCAAAGGACATCGCAAATCTGGGCTGCCGTGCCATGGCGACGATGGGGCTCATCATCACGTCGCCCCAATTGCGGATGCGTCCCAGCCAGGACGATTGCGGCCGGCCAGTCGCTCTTGATCGCAACCGGTAGGAATCGATACCGGTAGTCGCAACCAGAATGTTTTCGATCATGTGATCCGGCGGCTCGACTTCTTCGAGCGACTTCAGCCAGTTCTTGCCGGCATCGACGTCGGCCATGCAGCGGTCCGCAGACCGTGCACACTTTAGCGTGCGCCTGAAAACCCTCCAGCTTCGACCCGGACAATTTCTCGTCCAGAGCGTCGCTGAGAAGAGCGTCAAACTCGGCGCACTGCAAACCGTTTTTGGTTTTGTCTTCCATTACATTACCTGCCTATATGTACGTTGTAGCAGACGCGCAAGTTCCGCTCGCCCGCGGTTTATTCTGGACTTCACGGTCCCCTCGGGGACCTTCAAAACTGCTGCAATCTCTTTGTAATCCATATCTTGCAGGTCCCTGAGGATGACTGCCTCCCTAAGCTCCGGAGATAACTTTTGTAACGCCGAATGCACCATTTCCCGGGTTTCCCGCCCCTGGACGCTGGCGTCCGGCGGCGCAGCCTTGTCTGGGATCTGTTCGCTCAACGGCATGGCGTCTTCGTGTTCGGAGGGCGCGGTGTCCATCGAGTCGGTTATGCGGTCCTGTTTGGTCTTACGGAAATGGTCGACCAGCAGATTCCGCGTGATGGTCGTCACCCAGGTCATCAGCGCGCCTTTATCCAGATCGTAAGTCTTGAGCGTCTTGTACATTTTGATAAAAACTTCCTGGGTCAGGTCCTGCGCATCGTCGGACGATCCGGCGAAACGATAGCAAATGTTGTAAATCCGCCGATAATAACGCTGGACGATTTCCTCCCACGCCCCAGCATCGCCTGCAACACAGCGACGGACGAGCATGGCAGCAACTTGAGCGTCTTCCAACGCGCACTCCCCGGAACTTACAAATTGACCGGCTAGAAATCTTTTGCTGTGAAGAGAGACCAACTCCTCGCCGTCACACATTGATACGCTTCCACGGCCGCAAAAGTTCTGTAATGGTATGAAACTAGGGATTGTAACAGCGGGGAAGGACGTAACTCTCGCAGATGCCCGTTCAAGCTATGCTTGGGCGGGCTTTTGACTTCACTTAGGGAGACGGGGCGATCTGACGGCTTTAAGGAAGAAGCGCATGAGTGTCACGAGCACCGTGAAGCATGCGAACGATTTGCAGCGGGTTCTTTCCTGGATCGTAGACGACTAAGTAGTTTGAATATGGCTGTAAGACCCAGAAGCGAACAGGATGGGGCGTTAAGTCTTTCCTGATTCTTCCCGCTAGCGGCGAATCGGCGAGAAAATCACAAGCACGAAAGATTGCGTTTTCAACTCTATCGGCCGCCGATGGATTGTCTTTTGCGATGAAGCTCCAAATACCGAAAAGATCGGCCACAGCTTGCGGCGTGAACTCGCAGCCGTTCATCTTCGACGTGGATTGTCGAGTGACGTGCGCTTCATCTCTGAGAGCCTGGAACGCGCGGTATCTGCATCGACCAATTCTCCATGCTGAGCGGCCGTGTAGCCTTCATCAATTTTGGCTGCAATCTCTACACGATTCTGGGCCAACCAAACTTCGTGTTCGCGCAGCATCGAAACTGCGTGTTCCACGAACTCGTCCACATTTTGATAGGAACCGCGCTGGATGTCTTGTTTGATCAATTCTTCCAGTTCGGGCTTGAGGCGGATTTCCATGCAAACCATTCTATCAATTCTGAGAGACGTCCTCGCGAGTAAACCAACGCTTATCTTGGTATTATCGACGCCATCATTCGAAGGAGGACTTCACCACATGCTGAATCGTCGCAGTTTCATGATTGCTACGGGCTTGACTGCGCTTGCGTCCACGCGAGTGCTTGGCGCAAACGACACGCTTCGTGTGGGCGTCATTGGGGCGGGCCGACGGATGCGCAACGGGCTGCTCGACGCTGCCGACAAAGCTGGGGTTTATCAGATCGCGGCGGTAAGCGATGTCTACTCGCCGAATTGCGATGCCGTTAAGGAGCGCTCGAATGGGCTTGCGACCACGCATCTCGACTATCGCGAGGTGCTGCAGCAGAATTTGGATGCTGTATTTATTGCGTCTCCCGATCACTGGCACGTTCGCATGGCCGTCGATGCGCTGGCTGCCGGCAAGGATGTTTATCTGGAAAAGCCGGTCACGCACACGATTGAAGAAGGCGCCGTGCTCACGCGTGCCGTCCGTTCCGCCAAACAGATTTTGCAGTGTGGCATGCAGCAGCGCAGTTGGACCCACTACCGTGACGCGGTCGATCTGATTCAAGCTGGCAGCCTGGGACGGATCCCGCAGGTGCGTACTTTCTGGTGGCAGAACTATTCACGAGCCTGGAAAGTGAAACCGACCGACGTGCAGGCACTCGACTGGAAACGTTGGCTGGGAGGAGCGCCAGATCAGGAATTCAGCGAAGAGAAATTCAATAACTGGCGCTGGTTCTGGAATTTTGGTGGCGGAGCGATGACCGATTTATTTACTCACTGGATCGATGTAGTGCATTGGGCGATGAAGTCCGATCAGCCGCGCGAGGCGCAGATGCTGGCGGACAAATATGTTTTCGACCAGTGGGATTGTCCCGACACGATTCAGGCGGCATTCCGTTATCCCGGATTCGATGTGGTGTATGAAGGCATGATGAGCTCGTCGATCGATGATGGCGGTATCGAGTTTCGCGGGACGGAAGGAACGCTAAAAATCGATCGCGGCGGATTTACGGTCCATCGTGAAGGCGTGCAGAGCGAACAAAATCCTGTCCTCACTGAGCGCAGCTTCCGCGACGGTACGATTACGCACATGGAGAACTTCTTCGACTGCATCAAGACACGCAAAGAACCGAATGCGCCGGTGGAAGCGGGCGTTGCTGCGGCGCGGGCAGGGCATATTGGCAATCATGCCTTCCGGCACGGCGGCCAGACTGCGTGGCCGATCAAAACTTAAGAATAATTTTCCCCAGATTACTGGCCTTCACCCAGTTCACGAATCCAGATATTTCTAAAGCGGACTGGATCCCCATGGTCCTGAAGCGCCAGCGGCAATTTGTCCGGGCCGGCTTTGTAAGGAGGCCGCATGTGATGGCCGGTCGGGCCTGAGAGTTCAACGTTGTCCTGCACCAGCACCCCGTTGTGAAGCACCGTTACTCGCGCGGGGTGCAGTACCTTGCCACCTTTATCAAAACGCGGGCCATGGAAAATGATGTCGTAGGTTTGCCACTGTCCGGGCGGGCGTGAGGCATTTACCTGCGGCGGGAACTGGGCATACACGGCGGAAGCCTGGCCGTCGGCGTAGGTTTTGTTCCGATACGAATCCAACACTTGGATTTCGTAAAGTCCGTGCAGGAAGACGCCACTGTTGCCGCGATCCTGGCCGTCGCCGTCCGCTGGTGTCGGCTCAGAGAACTCCACGTGCAACTGGCAGTCGCCGAAAGACTGGCGTGTATGAATCATGCCCGTCTGCGGAACGACTTCGAGGTGGCCGTCCGCCACTTTCCATTTTGCCGGTTGGCCATCTTCGCCGGCCCACTGGGATAAGTCTTTGCCGTCGAAGAGCACCACCGCATCGGATGGTGCATGGCCCGGGGCGTCCTGCGTGCTTGCGGTTGCGGATTCAATGACCGGCGGGACCGGACGGTCCGGATCATTCGGTTTCCACCGGGGATCAACCTGGGCGAGGGAAAACCGTGAGATGCAGAAAGTCAAGGCTAGTCCTACAAGAATTGTTTTCATGGGAAATCTCTCGCTGCCCAAGATACACGAGATCGCCAGACGACGGGAATTCATGCCGCCCATATTTGTGGAACCCCGAGGGGGCGCCCTCGAGAGTACGAACCCCCTACGCCAGCTTATAATCGGGGGCACCAATGACGCTGGCTGCCGGCACCAAACTCGGGCTTTACGAGATCGTCGCATCAGTCGGTGCGGGCGGGATGGGCGAGGTGTACCGCGCCACGGACACGCGCCTTAATCGCAGCGTTGCGATCAAGCTGCTACCTGCCAAGTTTTCCGTAGACGGAGACCGGCTGCAGCGTTTCGAGCAGGAAGCCCGGTCGGCGTCCGCGCTCAACCACCCCAACATCGTCACCATTTACGAACTCGGATGCGATGGCCCCACACACTACATCGCGATGGAACTGGTGGAAGGCAAAACCCTGCGCGAGCTCATTACATCCGGCTCGTTGCCCATGCGAAAGGCAATCGAGATTGCCGCCCAGGTCGCCGACGGTCTGACCAAGGCCCATGAGGCTGGCATCACGCATCGGGACATCAAACCCGAAAATCTGATGGTTTCGCATGATGGATTTGTAAAAATCCTCGACTTCGGCCTGGCCAAGCTGGCATCGCCGAGCGGAGACCATCTGAATATGGCTGTGACGTTCGGGGCGATGACGCAAGCGGGTGAAGTCATGGGAACCGCGGAATACATGTCTCCGGAGCAAGCCGAAGGGCGGCCGGTAGATTTCCGCTCAGACCAGTTTTCATTCGGGCTGGTGCTCTACGAAATGGTGACGGGGAAGCGAGCGTTCCACAGAAGCACCATGGTGGAGACCATGGTCGCGATTCTCCGTGAACAGCCCGATCCGATTGTGGGACAAAATCCCGACGCGCCGGCGCCGCTCTGTTGGGCAATCGAAAGGTGCCTGGCGAAAGAACCCGAGAAGCGCTACGCCACCACGCGCGACCTTGCGCGGGAACTTGCAGCCATCCGTGACCGCTTCGCGGAAAAACCAATGAAGCAAGTGGAAGCGCGTCCGGCGAATCTTCCCGCACAGCGCACCGGATTTGTGGGGCGCGAGCGGGAAGTTACGCTAGCCAAGGAACTCCTGCTGCGTCCAGATGTCCGCCTGGTCACCATCACGGGCCCCGGCGGAATCGGGAAGACGCGCCTCGGCGTGCAAGTGGCGAATGCCCTAACCGAGAATTTTCCGGGTAACATTCATTTTGTTCCGCTGGCCCCGCTCAGCGATCCGGCTTTGATCCCTTCGGTGATGGTTCAGGCGATGGGGATTCGGGCGGCAGGAGGGCAATCCCCTCTGCAAATACTCAACGAGAATTTGCAGGATCCACAGCGCGCACCCATTCTGCTTCTGCTCGACAATTTCGAGCATGTGATGGAAGCAGCCCCCATGGTGGCTGCACTCCTGGCCATGGGCCCTAATCTCAAAATTCTAGTCACCAGCCGGGCAGCATTGCATGTTTACGGAGAGCATGAGTTTCCCGTGCCTCCACTGGCGCTCCCGGATACGCGATCCAAGCCCTCGGTTCAGGTTTTGTCAGAGTGTCCTGCGGTTGTGCTGTTCGTGCAACGCGCCATCGCTGCCAAGCCGGATTTTGAGCTGAATGGACAAAATGCGCTCGCCGTGGCCGAAATTTGCGCCCGGTTGGATGGCCTGCCACTCGCCATCGAACTCGCCGCTGCCCGGGTTAAAGTTCTTTCGCCTTCTTCGATGCTGACGCGCCTCCAAAGCCGATTGCAATTATTGACCGGCGGCTCACGCGACTTGCCGCAGCGCCAGCAGACTCTTCGCGCCGCCATGGATTGGAGCTACGACCTGCTGAGTGCAGCCGAGCAAAAGCTGTTCGAACGACTGTCAGTGTTCGTGGGCGGATCCAATCTGGAAGGCGTGGAGGCAGTGTGCGACGCCAAAGCTGATCTTGAGTTGGATCTGCTCGATGGAATGGCATCCCTGGTTGACAAAAGCCTGGTGCAACAAGCTGAACAGACAATCGGTGAATCACGTTTCGTTATGTTGCAGACCATCCACGAATACGCGTTCGAGAAGCTGGAAGCCAGCGGTGAGAAAGCTCTGACCAAGCGTGCCCACGCCGCCTACTGCCTGATCCTGGCGGAAGAAGAAGCTACGGAACAGAACGCCGCGGAAGTGGCGAATTGGCTGGAGCACATGACTCTCGAACATGACAATTTTCGAGCCGCTTTGGAGTGGCTGACCGAAACCGGAGACGCGGCATGGGGCCTGCGTCTCGGCGCGGCCCTGTTTCGCTACTGGGAGATGCGCGAGTATTTTGTGGAGGGCCGCGACCAGTTGGGCAAAGTGCTCAAGCTGGCAGGCGCGGCCGCTCCCACCAAAGCGCGGGCGCGAGCGCTTTTTGCCGCCGGCGTGCTCGCCGGCGAGCAGGGAGATTATGCTTCCGCGGATGCCATGGTCGGGGAGAGTCTGGACATCACGCGCCAGTTGGGTGACAAACAAGGCGTCGCGGTTTCGCTAAATGCGCTCGCCGTCCTGGGCCGCGATCGCGGCGCCGTCGAAGTTGCTCGTTTCCAATTCGAAGACGCTCTGCAGCTGTGGCGCGAATTGGGCGACCAGAAAGCGATTGCGCGGGCTCTCAGCAATCTGGCGAATGTCGTCAAATTACAAGGCGATAATGCCCGTGCCCTCTCGTTGTATGCGGAGTGTCTTTCCATCTTTCAGGAATTGGGAGACGGCACCGGCGTTGCCTGGTCGATAAATTATCAAGGTGACGTGGCGCGCGATCAGGGAGATTCCGCCGCGGCACGAATATTGTACGAACGGGCCCTGACAATTTTCCGGGAGCTTGACGATCGTTGGGGCATTGCCGGCACGCTCGCCGATTTAGGAAGCCTGGCTCGGGAACAGCAGAGTTATTCGGCGGCGCACTCGCTCTATGGGGAAAGTCTCAGAATTTTTAAGGATCTGGAACACAAGCGAGGGATTGCCCGTCTGCTGGAATGTTTCGCGTGTTCCGCGGCAGCGCAATCCCAGTCCGAGCGCTCTCTGCGGCTGGCAGGCTCGGCGGCTGCCCTGCGCCAAAACATCGGAACCCCACTCACGCCCGCCGAACAGGTCAAAATGGAAGCGGCTCTGGATCCGCCGCGACAGGCGCTGAGCAATACGGCCGGCACGACGGCTTGGCTGGAAGGGTGGGCGATGCCGCTGGAGAAGGCGATCGAAGACGTCCTGACGCCCGAGGTTGCGTGATTAGAATTCTCAGCCGCCTACTCCGCGCTGGTTGGATCCAGAAGCCGTCGCACGGCGGAGACTCGATTGGCCGGGAGTCCGACGCGTCGGGCGTGTTCCTGGATAGTCGCCTCGTCCGGGGCCAGGTAGACGCAGTAAATCTTGTCGCCGGTCACATAACTATGTAGCCACTGGATCTCGGGCCCCATTCCCTTCAGGACATTGACTGACTTTTGCGATACTTCGCGCAATTCGGCGTCGGTTAACTTTCCGGCTCCCGGGACTTCGCGTTCGATGACAAACTCCGGCATGGGCATCCCTCGGTGTCTTGAGATGCTAGCATGCAAATGGGGCGCCTTCAAAACCGGCTGGACAAGGTCCGCGCCATGAAATCAGAAATGGTTGTAAATACAAGAACGAGGTTGGGATGGATATTCGATCGCTTCAAAAGCCACTGAAAGAGAAGTACCGCAACGATCCAGCCAGCTCGCGAATTACTTTGCGTGCGAAAGGCTCGCAAACCGACGCTCCGGTTTCCTGCTCAGTCGATCTGGGACGCGCGATCTACAACGCCGAAGCCCACCAGGGAGTGGGAGGCGCGGGCGCCGGCGCTTGTTCCGGCGATCTGTTGCTGGGGGCCCTGGCAGCTTGCGCCCAGATTACCTGTCAGATGGTGGCGGCGGCGATGGGAATTCCAACCGAGCGCATTGCAGTCACCGTCGATGGAGACATGGATCTCAGTGGCACGCTTGGCATCTCGAAAGAAGTGCCGGTGGGTTTTGAGAGCATTCGTGTTCATTTTGATGTTGTAGCTCCCAAGGCAACGCCCGAGCAGCTTCAGGCATTACACGAAAAAACCGAACAATACTGTGTAGTGATGCAGACTTTAATGCGGCCGCCCAAAATTGAGAGTGAGTGGGCTAGTCGGAAATGAACCCTCGGATCTAAGGCGGGACCTCGCCGGGCAACTCCGGCGTAGCTTCTTCCATCGTGACCGGCTTGCCGTGCGGCAGTTCGACGCCGTCTTGTGCCAATAGCGCCTCATAGATCGGAACATGTCGCCAACGTCGCGCCAGTCCGTAAGCGCTCATGTTGGCGATCATCAGCGGAAGAATGAGTCCGTAGCCTCCGGTCATTTCGAAAATGATGAGGATGGAAGTCATTGGTGCGCGGATGATCCCGGCAAAGACCGCGCCCATTCCAACCAGTGCAAATGCTCCGATGGAATCCGTGGAATGATGGAAAATCGCCACGTCCATATATCCAACTGCGCCGCCCAGCATTCCGCCGATGAATAGAGCAGGCGCAAAAATTCCGCCAGCGCCGCCACTGCCGTAGGAACAAACCGTCGCCGCCAGTTTTAGTACGCACAGCCCCATCAGAACTTTTACCGGCAGCGATCCGGTCAATGCCAGCGAAAGCATGCCGTATCCGCCGCCGGTAATGCCGGTACGTTTGAGCCACAACATTGCGACCACGGCGAGGGTTCCCGTCAACGCTCCGCCGATCGCGGGATGCACCCACTTGGGTACGGCCGTGAATTGCTTGAATCGAGATCGCAGGCCGAGAAGGGAATCAGTAAACGCCACGGAAGCGATTGCCGAAAATAATCCCAGAATTGCATAGGACACCAGTGAAGAGGCCGGCCCCATGCTGTATGCCCGCTGCATCTCAAATACCGGATGTTGGCCCAATACACTACGCTCGACCACCGCTGCGATCGCGGCCGCTACGATCACGCCCGAAAGCATGGTCTGGTCCAGATCTCCCACAACCTCTTCCAACGTGAACGTCACGGCTGAAATTGGTGCGTTGAATGCCGCAGCAATGCCCGCCGCCACTCCGACCGCAGCCATCCGTCGTTGACTCTGTTTCGAAAGCGATAAAAGCCGGGCCAGCGCGCTGGAAATCCCGGCGCAAATCTGCACGGTCGGCCCTTCGCGCCCCAAAGAACCGCCACTGCCAATCTGGATGATGCCCAGAACAAATTTGCCGATCGCATCGCGAAACGGCACGTACCCCGAAGCCAATGCATACGCCACTTTGACTTGCGGAACGCCGCTGCCCACCGCTCCTGGCACCCAATATTGCAGGGCGAGCCCGACCACAAGTCCACCGATTGCCGGTGTGAGAATCGTCCAGTAAATCCAACTGTGATAGGGAGCGTTCATGGCGCGGCCAATCATCTGCGTTTCAGCTTTGCCGATGCCTACGTGAAACGATACCGCGGCTAATCCGCACAAGCCTCCACTCACAATTGTGAGCATCAACAGCCGCTGACGTTCAGTAGGGATGAATCGAAGTAGTAGGGAATGGAACCGTTCTCGTATCGACTTGGATTTTGGGGAAACTGACAGAACATCTCCTCCGCGGAATTTAACTGTTTTCAGTATATAGAGATTTGCTGGATTTCTTGAAGCCGCCACAGATTTTTACAGATCTTCGCGGATTTTCTTGAACGGTTTCCTCTTAAAAAAGATTCCGTGAAAATCGGCGTAAGCCGTGGCCAAGGTTTATGCTTTCGAAATGCTGGGAGATTGGGAACTGGTCCAGATCGTCGACGCGGCCTTTGCCGACGCATCCCGTCGCAGTGGCGCGTGGCTGGTTTGCCGTCCAGGATGTAGCCAGTGTTGCGTCGGCGCTTTTCCTATCAACCATCTCGATGCAGCCCGTTTACGACACGGCCTCGCTGATCTTGAAAAACGTGGGCCGGAGCGGGCAGCCCTGGTGCGTGAACGTGCGCGGGATGCTGTTCGACGGTTGACGCAAGATTTTCCCGGAGATCCAGTGTCCGGACTTCTGCATGAAGACGAAGAAGCCAAGGCGAAGTTCGCTGTCTTTGCCAACGACGAACCCTGCCCCGTGCTCGATCCGCAGACCGGGACCTGCGAGCTTTATGAATCGCGTCCCATGACCTGCCGCGTATTTGGCCCGCCGGTTCGGTCCGAAGACGGTCTGGGTGTCTGTGAACTTTGTTTTCACGGCGCAACCGAAGAAGAAATTGCAGCTTGCGAGATGAAGCCTGATCCTGATGATCGGGAATCCGAGTTGCTGGAGAATCTGGAGAAGAGCTCAGGATTGCGGGGTGAAACCATCATCGCATTCTGTCTGGCTCTCGATTGAAGTCCGCTGGTAAACTTTTCCGTATGGGGCAGGCTGCTTGAAGAGAACCATGACAGCAGGTCGCTGGCTCCTTATCGCGATCGTTGTCTTCCTCAATCTTTGGGCGGCCGCCGCCCTCTACTTCGATTTGCAATTCTCGTGGTTGCGAGCGCCGGCAGCTATCGTTTATTCAGGTTCGATCGCTGCTTTCCTGATTACCTCCAAAGGCCATTGGCGTGGTGCGCTCATTTGTTTATGCGCCTTTGCCTTCGTTCTGATCTGGTGGTTTTCCCTGCGGCCGTCAAACGACCGGGCCTGGCAGCCCGATGTGGCGGAAATGGCGTGGTCGGAAATTCACGGCGATCAAGTCACCATCCACAATTTCCGCAACTGCGACTATCGCACCGAAAGCGATTACACCCCGCATTGGGAAACCCGAACTTACGATCTTGCCAGGCTCCGCGCCGTCGATTTTTTTCTGATCCATTGGGGATCGCCCTGGATCGCACATCCCATCGTGAGTTTCGATTTCGGCGACCAGGGTCATGTAGCGATTTCCGTCGAGACCCGGAAAGAGGTGGGAAAGACTTATTCATCAGTGCGCGGATTTTTTCGCTATTACGAATTGATTTACGTCATCAGCGACGAACGAGATGTGGTGCGTCTGCGCTCAAATTACCGGCAGCACGAAGATGTTTATCTCTATCGTACCCGCGCCACGCCCCAGCAAGGGCGCGTCATTTTCCTGGATTATTTGCAGCGGGCAAATCGACTGCGGGAGCGCCCGGAGTGGTTCAATGCTCTGACCAACAACTGCACTACCAATATCTCCCATCATCTGGCGGACTCGGGTCACCGCAATTTCTCCCGCTGGGATTGGCGTATCGTGTTAAACGGCCGCGCCGACGAAATGCTTTACGAGCATGGCGACCTTGCCGGAGACTTGCCGTTTAACGACTTGAAGAGTCGAGTTCTCATCAATCCCGCGGCCCGCGCGGCGGATCAGGCAGCAGATTTTTCCGATCGCATTCGCGAAAACCGCCCAGGCTTCGAAGAGAAAAAAGTCCGATAAAGCCTTTAACCGCAAAGAACGCAAAGAAAAATCCGCAAAGAACGCTAAGAAGAGCAACCGCAAGAGTTTTCTTTGCGTCCTTTGCGGATTTTCTTAGCGTTCTTTGCGGTTAAAAGCTCTTGTACTTAAAACAAATTCCAAATGAACTGGTTGTAGACCTCGTGGTGATACTGCACTTCAGGCGCTTTCACAAACGTCCCTAACGCCCGCGGACACCGATCGGCTGCAGCTCGCTTCAAGTCCGCATAGCGTCCTTTCACATCCGCGCCGAGAAGTTCCGTTGTCCAGTCGGCCTTCTCGAAATGCTCGAGGGCTGTGTAGACGTTATCGGGAAGGTAGCGTTCCGCCTGACGCAAATTCTTGATCTTCGAAGTATCGCCATCAATGCCAGTCTTGAAGATCGAATAAAGCACCAGATAGGGATTTGCATCCGGCCCGACTGAGCGAACTTCCACACGCATGCTCTTGTCATTGCCGATTGGAATTCTCACCATCGATCCGCGATCAGTGGCCGACGCCTTGATCTGGTTGGGCGCTTCAAAGTGAGGATCGAGCCGGCGATACGCATTGGTGCTGGCATTCAGCAACAGGCAAATATCGTTGCCGTGAGTCAGAATGCGATCGATGAACGACCATCCCAGTTTGCTGAGTTTTTCCTGCCCCTTAGGGTCCCAGAACAGATTCTTGCCACCCTTGCTGATCGAAACGTTGGTGTGCATCCCATTGCCGTTGACGCCCACCACCGGCTTGGGCAGGAACGATGCGGTCATCCCCATCTTGGTGGCGACCTGTCGGCAGATCAACTTATAAAGTTGAATCTGGTCCGCCGCCGCGACGACTTCACCATATCCATAGTTGATCTCAAACTGTGAAGGCGCAACTTCCGGATGGTCTTTCTCGTTCTGAAAGCCCATCGCACGCTGCACTTCAGCGGTGGTATCAATGAACGACCGCAACGGATCCCCCGGCAATGAGTGATAATAGCCGCCGGTATTGACGTATTCAAACTTCCCAGTCTCGTGATAAGTCTGTTCCGCATCCACTCCCTGAAATAAAAAACCTTCAATTTCGTTCGCGGCGTTGAGCGTGTAGCCTTCGTCCTTATTCAACTTGCCAGCAAAAGTTTTCAACACCCCGCGGATGTCCGCGCTATAGGGCTCGCCGCCCTTGTCGATGACTTCGCCAAATACCAGGACCTTGCCTGAGCCGAAGAAATCGGCCGGCGCCCAGTAGAATGCGCCCCAATCGATTCCCAGCCGCAAATCGCTCTCCCGCTGCGCAGTGAAACCGCGAATGGACGATCCGTCAAAAGTGAGGTTGTCCCAACTCTTGACAAGGAACTTTTTGTCGTAATCCAGCATGTGCAAACGCCCTTCCAAATCACTGAAGAGCACGGTCACAGCCTTGATCCGCTTTTCGTCGGTCAGATATTTGAGACGTTCGTCCTGGATCTTGTGTGCAGCCACGCGCTTCAGCCTCTCTTCTTTGGCCTGCAGGTTTAGATCTTCCAATTCGTCATACGAGAGAGCCAGGAAATTGCGCAGTTCGTTCGACATGGTGCTCCTTTAAGTAATAGGTAATTGATTGAAATTTGCCCGACGGCGGGATCCAGGGACTGCCTGGCAACCGAGTAGGTTACCGCGCCGGGGATTTACCTGCCAAATCAAAAAAGCTGATGACCAATATTCAATGTGCTTATGGGAACCGTAAATTGCCCCGGAATTGGTGCAAAAAGTCTGTACGGACCCAGCTATTCCCAGATCATTCGCTGGTGAAGTAATCGACGCTGACCGGATTCTCAAACAGGGAATAATCTCGCGTCACCACGGTGATACCGCTTTCGGTGACAAAATACCGCTGCCGGTCTGCCTCGGGATCATAGCCGATGGTCGTGCCTTCGGGCACATGCACATCGCGATCAAGGATCGCCCGCCGGATGCGGCAATGGCGGCCTACGTTTACGTGTGAAAACAGAATGCTGGAATCCACATCGCTATAAGAATTGACCCGGACATCGGGCGACAGCACGCAGCTTCTCAAACTGCTGCCCGAAACAATGCATCCCGAAGATACAATCGAGTCGTGGGCTTGTCCGGTGCGCCCACTCTCGGCAAACACAAACTTTGCCGGTGGATACTGCCGCTGGTGCGTCCGAATCGGCCAATCCGCATCGTATAAATTGAACACCGGCGAGACCGACACAATATCCATATTGGCTTCGTAATACGCCTCCAGCGTTCCCACGTCGCGCCAGTAAAGCGCCTCTTTTTTATTTTCGTCAACGAAATCGAACGAATAGACGCGATAATCATCCACCATCTTCGGCAGAATATCCTTGCCAAAATCGTGGCTCGAGTTCGGATCTTCCGCATCTCTCAACAACGCCGGTATCAGGACATCCGTATTGAACAGATATATTCCCATCGACGCCGAAACTTTAATGGGATTGTAGGGCGACCGCAGATCAGTCTTCTCTGGCTTTTCGAGAAATCCCACCACTCGGTTGTCGCGGTCGATATCGACCACTCCAAAACGGCTTACCTCGTGAGGATGAATCTGAATGGTGGCCAGCGTCACATCCGCCCCGGAATCGATGTGCTGACTCAGCATGCGCTCATAATTCATTTTGTAAATATGATCGCCGGAAAGAATGATCACATACTTGGGCTGTTCCGACCCGATGGAATAAATATTCTGATAAACCGCGTCCGCCGTCCCTTGATACCACTGGTCGCTCACCCGCTTCATGGGCGGCAGCACTTCAATAAATTCACCCATTTCCGCGCCCAAAATACCCCAGCCTTCGCGGATGTGCCGGTTCAGCGACAGCGCTTTGTATTGAGTGAGAATGTAAACCCGGCGCAAATCGGAGTTCACGCAATTGGAGAGCGTGATATCGATGATGCGATACTGCCCGCCGAAGGTGACCGCGGGCTTGGCCCGGTCCCGCGTCAGCGGATATAGCCGCTCGCCTGCCCCGCCCGCCAACAACACTCCCAAAGTATCTTTCATTCTTGTCCCCGCTTTGGATGACAATAACGAGCTCTAGGGATGTTCCGAGTCGAATAGTAATGGACTGCCTCGGCAGCAAGCCCGCGAAACGGTCCATACTAGCATAGCGCAAGTAGTTGGGAACGGCAGGGTTAGCGCTCCGAAATAAATCTGTTTTATGAGCTATCTCGATGCCTGCCATCCGCCCATAAGAAATCAATAGTCATACTGAGCGAAGTGTTTGTTTCGCGTAGCGAAGCAAACACAGAGTCGAAGTACCCCTGCCGTCACAACTGCACTATGCGGTGGAAAGCATTTCGTCCGGAAACCCCTGATGTATTCTCAATTTGTGCCGCCACTCCAGGAATACGCCCAGCGTCTCAAAGACCGCGAACGCGGCGTCGCTCGCCACGAGCAAACTCAACTTCGCATTGGGACGGTTCGCCTGCTGTTGGGCCTCGCCGCCGCGGGAATCGCCTGGGAATCCCTGCGCGAACACGCGCTCTCTTCGTGGTGGATGCTCCTGCCTCTGGTCGCCTTCGTGGTCGTCGCGGCTTATCATTCCCGCGTGTTAAGCGCCCGCGATCTGGCGCAACGCGGCGTTGCCTTCTACAAAAACGGCCTTGCTCGCATCGAAGATCGCTGGACCGGCCTCGGCGAAACCGGTGATCGCTTTAGCGACCCCCACCACGTCTATTCATCCGACCTCGATCTGTTCGGACGCGGCAGCCTGTTCGAACTTCTTTCCACTTCACGAACTCGCATGGGCGAGGACACGCTGGCAGAATGGTTGCTCTCGCCATCCCCAATTGACCAGATCGCAGAGCGCCATGCGGCGATTGTCGAACTGCGCGATCAACTCGATCTGCGGGAAGATTTCGCAATCCTCGGGGAAGATGCTCGCGTAGGAGTGCATCCCGAAGCATTGTTACGCTGGGCGGAAGCGCCAAATGAGATGAAGCCGGAACGGCTTCGCTGGCTGGCTGTAGCGCTGGTTATTTCGGTGATTGCAGCCGCCGCAATCTGGTGGGTATACGGCCTCGCTACATTTTTCCTATTGATTCTTCTGCTCGAGGGACTCCTAAGATACCGGCTGCGCAAGCCGCTGGCCGCAGTCCTGCAAGGTTCCGATCAAGCCTTCCGCAATTTGGATTTACTCGCCGGCGTCCTCACCCGCGTCGAAAAGCACAGCTTCACCGCACCCCGCCTCCAGGCACTGCAGCGCGAGCTCACTTCGCATCAAGCTACAAGCTCTCGCGCCATCGCGCATCTCAGCACGATCGTCGATTTCATCCGCGCTCGCGGCAATGCGCTCACCAAACCGCTGGACATCCCGCTCATGTATTCCGTGCAGGTAGGTTTCGCGGCCGAGCGTTGGAGAATCGCTCACGGTCACGCGGTGCAATCGTGGTTAAACGTAATTGGCGAAATCGAAGCGCTCTTGTCTTTAGCGGCCTATAGCTACGAGCACCCCGACGATCCCTTCCCCGAGTTTGTCGAGGGCGAGCCATCTTTTGAAGGCATGGAAATTGGACATCCCCTCATCCCATCCGCCATCTGCATTCGGAATTCGGTTCATCTATCCCATCACCGGCAGGTGTTTCTGGTAAGTGGTTCGAACATGTCAGGCAAGAGCACTTTGATGCGTTCGGTGGGAATCAATGCCGTGCTGGCCATGGCCGGCGCGCCGGTCCGCGCTCAGCGTCTCCGGCTGACACCGCTGCATGTCGGCGCCAGCATTCGGGTGAACGATTCGTTGCAGGAAGGCAGTTCGCGTTTTTATGCGGAAATCACGCGCCTTCGCAAGCTTTACGATCTGGCGAACGGCGACCCGCCTCTCTTATTCCTGCTGGACGAACTCTTGCAGGGCACCAATTCCAACGATCGCCGCATCGGGGCCGAAGGCATAATTCGCGCGCTTCTTGCCCGCCGAGCCATCGGCCTGATAAGCACTCACGACCTGGCGCTGGCCGACATCGAGGGAGCCCTGCATCTGCATAATGTCCATTTTCAGGAAGAATTTATCGACGGGAAAATGCTCTTCGACTACAAGTTGCAAGAAGGCCTGGTCACCAAAACAAACGGCCTGGCCCTAATGAGATCAATCGGCCTGGATGTGTAATAACGCTAAGGGTGCCCGTCCCTCCTTCGCGCTCTTTGCGAAAGAGGGACGGGCTTTTGACGTTCCACCTTGCAAAAAACTCATCAATCGGTCACGCTCGGTTATCCCATGGCCCCTTCCGCCCATCTTCTCTCCCTCAACGTCGGACTCCCGCGAGAAATAATCTGGCACGGCATGAACGTATCCACCGGATTCTTCAAACATCCGGTGAAAGGCCGTATCGCTCTCCGAAAATTAAATTTGGACGGCGATGGTCAGGCCGACCTCACCGTCCACGGCGGAGAATACAAAGCGGTGTACTGCTATCCCTTCGAGCACTATGAATACTGGAAGAAAGAATTGCCGGGCGTGGACCTGCCCATGGGCAGCTTTGGAGAAAACTTCACAACGGAAGGTTTGCTGGAAGAATCGGTCCACCTCGGCGATCGCTTCTCGGTCGGCACCGGGGAAGTGGTCGTCACCCAACCTCGCATGCCCTGCTACAAACTGGGTGTCCGCTTTCAAATCGACAACATGGTCAAGCGGTTCCTGGCGAGCGGACGCATGGGCTACTACATTGCTGTTACTCAAGAAGGAGAAGTGGGCGCCGGTGACGAAATCAAAATAATCTCGCGCGATCCCAACGCCGTGCCCGTCACGGAAATCACGCGCCTGTATCACGCCAAGAGATATGGAAGCAACGATCTGGCCTCCATGCGCCGCGCTTTGAAAGTTCCATCTCTCCCCGATAGCTGGAAAGACTATTTCCGCGAAGTCCTCGAACAGATGTCCGTATAAATTCAGGCTGCCATATCCTTGCGATACTTTTTTGTCTCTGTCATCCTGGCCGTCTGCGGAGTCGAAGGACCCCTACAGCGCCTCAACTCCAGCGGTCCAGGGTTTCGGTCCACGCCGCGAGATTTCCAGTGGACACTCCCCGAAATCTAATTTCTAATGTCCGCCAAGTCTCTACAAAGCAGCAACCCACCAAAGATTTTTATTGGAAGCACGCACTGGCACCGGAAGTGTCGAGTGGCTCACGCTGTTTTCAGAGGGGAACAAGTCAATGAGGTTTCTAAAATTCGCCATCATTCTCGGAATTTGCAGCAGCGCCTATTCTCAGACAACCGATTGGCCAGTCTATGGCGGCCAAGCCGCGGGCGACCACTATTCGGCTCTTTCCCAAATCAACCGCAAAAATGTGCAGCAACTGCAAGTCGCCTGGAAATTTGACGCCGGAGAAGAAGGCGGACTCGAGACCAGTCCCATCGTCATCGGACGCGTTCTCTACGCATATACCGCGACCCAAAAAGTCATCGCCGTCGATGGCGCTTCCGGAAAATTAATCTGGAAATTTGATTCCGGCATCAAGGGCAAGAATCCCATACGCGGTCTTTCTTATTGGACGGACGGGAAGGAAGGCCGGATTTTCGCTTCGGTCACGAATTTTCTGTATGCGCTCGACGCTCACACCGGCAATCCGATTCCGAGTTTTGGCGAGAACGGCCGCATCGATTTGCGAAAAGATCTGCGCGGCGATTACCGGTTGCAATCCATCGCCATGACCAGTCCCGGTATTATTTACAAAGATCTGATCATCGTCGGCGGCCGCAATCCGGAAACCCATCCTTCGCCGCCAGGGGACATTCGCGCATTTGATGTCCGCACCGGAGTATTGCGCTGGAGATTCCATACCATCCCCCATCCCGATGAGTTTGGATACGACACCTGGCCCAAAGATGCGTGGCTGGTAGCGGGTGCGGCGAATAATTGGGCAGGCATGTCGCTCGACGCCGAGCGCGGCATCGTCTATGTGCCAACCGGATCGCCGGTATTCGATTTTTACGGCGCCGACCGTGTCGGCGACGATCTGTTTGCTGACACGCTGCTTGCCCTCGATGCGCAAACCGGCAAACGCATCTGGCACTTTCAGGGCGTGCATCACGATATCTGGGACCGCGATTTTCCGTCTCCGCCGGCGCTGGTTACGGTAAGACGTGATGGCAAATCCGTCGACGCCATTGCTCAAACCACCAAGCAGGGTTTCCTCTTTCTATTCGACCGCACCAATGGCAAGCCATTATTTCCCATCGAAGAACGCGGTTTTCCCGCCAGCAATATTCCCGGCGAGGTGACCGCGCGTACTCAACCGGTCCCCCTCGCGCCGGAACCTTTCGCCCGGCAACTCCTTACCGCCGACCTGCTGACAGACCGAACTTCGGAAGCCCACGCCTGGGCCGTCCAGGAATTCAGTACCTACCTGAGTGCCGGACAATTTGTTCCCACCGGACTCGACAAGGAGACGGTGAACTTTCCCTGTTTTCTTGGCGGCGCCGAATGGGGCGGTCCCGCTGTAGACACCAAACGTGGCGTGATCTTCATCAACTCCAATGAGTGGGCCTGCGTCGTGGCCTTGACCGAAAACAAGCCGGGCCGAAGTACCGGCGAGCGGACGTACCACAATCAATGCAGCGTCTGTCATAACGACGACCGGAAGGGCTCGCCTCCCACCTATCCTTCGCTGGTCGATGTCGCACAACGGCTTTCGTCGCCTCAGATCGAAGCCACCATCCTTCAAGGTAAGGGCCGCATGCCTGGTTTCCCAAGTTTGCAAGGCGACTATCTTCAATCGCTGATCCAATATTTGAAGACAAGCGGCAACCCCCCAGAAAGTGACGTCGATAAAACAAAAGCGTCTGCGGACAAATCGACGGTCATTGCCGGAGCCGATCTTTATGTCGATAAATGTTCAACTTGCCACGGCGGCCATCGTGAAGGGAAACCGCCCACGTTCCCAGCCTTGGTAGGCGTGGCGAATCGCCTCTCGGAGCAACAAATTCAGGATCGCATTCATCAGGGCAAAGGTTTAATGCCGGCGTTCCCGGCGCTGGCAGGAAAAGAACTGGAAGGTCTCCTCAACTATCTGGCGACGGCACAAGGTCCCATCGATCCTGACCCCGACCATGACGCGATTTATTCAGCCACTGCCGAGGGCGCGCCCATGAAGTATCGGATTACGGGATCGAAAGACTTTCTCGATCCCGACGGCTACCCGGCAATCAAACCACCCTGGGGTACGCTGAACGCCATCGATCTGAATACCGGCAAATATGTTTGGAAAATTCCTCTGGGCGAATACCCAGCTCTGGTCGCCAAAGGGACCACAAACACCGGCACCGAAAACTATGGAGGACCGATCGTCACCGCCGGCGACGTCCTGTTTATTGGTGCCACTGTCTATGACAAGAAGTTCCGTGCCTTCGACAGTCTTACCGGACAACTTCTCTGGGAAACCGTCCTACCCAACGCCGCCGTCGCCACGCCCGCCACCTACATGATCGATGGCAAGCAGTATGTGGTCGTCGCAGCCGGAGGCGGAAAAGATCCCAAGGGATCGTCGGGGAGCGTGTACGTGTCGTTTTCCTTGCCATAAGAAAAGTGCGTTGTCCCAAAACGGGAATATTCGCTAACTATAACCAGGCAAGTCACATCCGGCATTTTGTACATACATTCCAGTAAGTACGGAATGTTCCCCGTGGAACACTTCTCCATTTTGTCATCCCTCTGACCAGTACAAATCGGATGCCCGCGCCATCGATTCCAGCCACCCGCTACCGGCCTGCTGCTAGGCTGGAGGCTATGAGAGCACCGACAAGAGCTAGCGGACAAGTCCTCTTCACGATACTGTTGATGTTCGTATTTGGCGCGCCTGCACGGAGCGCGGCGGCAGCCTGGTCGGTGCAGAGCCAACCTGTCCGGCTGGTGAATGGGTCGCCGGTATTTTTGCGGATCACTCCTCCCATACAGCTGCAATCGCTTACTGGAAACTGGCTGAAGCACGACGTCTTCTTTTCCGCCGATGCAAAAAGCAAAGCTTGGGTCGGACTCGGTGGCGTCAGTCTGGAAACTCCGGCCGGAGTCTACACGTTGCAATTGAAGGGGACGACGCTCGCTGGAAAAGAGATTTCATTCGAGAAACAAATCACAGTACATCACGCGGTCTATCCCAGCATTGCAGTCGTGGTAGCCAAGAAATTTACCGAGCCTGATACGCAGCAGGTGAAGGAGATCGATCAAGGCAAGGCGATCAAGGAGGCAGCTTTCTCCAAAGTCACGGCTGAACGTGAATGGTCGGGAGACTTCCATGCGCCGGTTGAGGCGCGCATCTCAGATGTGTTTGGCACGCAACGAAAATTTAATGGCAAGGTGTTGAGTACGCATCAAGGTTTGGACTTCGCCGTGCCTACCGGCACTCCAATCTCCGCGCTCAACGCGGGTACGGTGATTCTGGCGAGACCCTTATATTTCGAGGGGAACTGCGTCGTGCTCGATCATGGGCAGGGATTGCTCACGCTCTACCTGCATCTCTCAGAATTCAAGGTCAAGGAAGGGGACCGGGTAGAGGGCGGACAAGTCATCGGGTTGAGCGGCGGCACGGGCCGGGCGACGGGCCCGCATCTGCATGTCGCGGTGCGATGGCAGGGAGTCTATCTCGATCCGGCAACGCTGTTGAAGCTGGATCTTCCATAACTCACGAACCTGACTACATGACTACGTCTGATGTTGTTCCCTGATTATTTTTTGGATTTGGGCTGGGTTGCAGGGCTTTCTTCAAGTCCAAGTTGCGGATCAGGCGATGCAGGTAATTTGGATGGACGCCGAGGAGATGAGCAGCCTCTGTGTAATTGCCGCGAGCTTCATGCATCGCGTTGAGGATCAAATGTTTTTTCGCTTCCTGGATGGCAGCATGATACCTGCCTCCTCCGGCGCCGGACGGAGGTTCTTTTTCCAGAATTGATTCCGGGAGATCTTCCGGCTGGATGACGTCCGAGGGACTCATCACCAGAGCGCGCTCGATGGCATTTTCCAGTTCGCGCACGTTGCCCGGCCAATCGTAGTTCACCAGACATCCCATTGCGACGAGAGAAATTGCTTTCGGTTTCGTGTTGTGGCGTTTGCTGAGCTTGGCCACGAAATGTTCAGCCAGTGCTGCGATATCATCGAGACGGTCCTGCAAGGCCGGCATCAAAAGCGGCACAACATTCAAACGGTAGTAGAGGTCTTTGCGGAACGTCCCGGCCTTGACGGCTTCCTCAAGATTCTTGTTGGTGGCTGCGATCAGGCGAATGTCCGCTTTAATGGGACGAGTGCCACCCACGCGATCGAACTCACGTTCCTGAAGAACTCGCAACAGTTTGACTTGGAGGACCGGACTCATTTCGCCGATCTCATCGAGAAAGACCACGCCGCCCTGGGCCATTTCAAAGCGGCCCTTCTTTTGCGTGATCGCATTGGTGAATGCACCGCGCTCATGGCCAAAGAGTTCGCTCTCTAACAGGCCTTCCGGGATCGCGGCGCAGTTGATGGCGACAAAGGGTTTGTTCGAGCGTGGACTGTTGCGATGAATGGCGCGTGCCGCCAGTTCCTTGCCGGTCCCACTGGCGCCCTGAATGAGTACCGTGGATTCGGTCGGCGCTACTCGTGACAGGAGTTGATAAACCGCTTTCATGCGAGCGCTGTCACCAATCATGTTGTGATCAAGATTGATTTCCGTGGTCAGGCGGAGGTTTTCATGTTCCAGCCATCGCAGGCGGCGGGCGTTTTCGAGGGCCACGGCGGAAATGTTGGCAACGGCAGTGATCAATTGCAGGTGCTCATCATCGAAACGGCCGACGGCCTGAGTGGTGTCCAGATAAATGCATCCCGTCACTTTGTCGAAAACTGTGAGGGGTACACATAAGAGCGAGTGAACGCTGGAGCTGACCAGGCTTTCCACCTCACTCAAATTTTCGCTTCGCAAAACATCGGAGCCCAGGACAGCAATTCCATTCTCGATGACCTGGCGCGTGATGGTGCGGCTGACTTGGACTGGTTGTGCAATCGCCGCAAGACGATGACGTGCGAATTCAGATTCAAATCGTCCGCTGCCATTTCCATCAAGCAGGATTGCGCCGCGTTCTGCAGGGACAATTTCAAAAATCAGATTCAAAATTTGCGATTGCAGTGCCTCCAGGTCGCGAATGTTATGCACCAACCGGCTAATCTTCAGCAGTGTATTCAGGTTTCGGGCGAGGCGGGAAGCTGCCGGGAGTTCGTGTAGAACACGCTCGGGTTGAAGGTAGAGGGCGTCCCGGGGATTCAATTGCGCTGTGATTTGGGCTCGATGGTCCTCGAACTTAACCTGGCCGGCATCCGGCTGATCGGTCTCCTCCTTCAAGAGCAGGACGAAAACCGAATCGCCAATGGAGATCTGGTCGCCATGATGGAGAGGACTTTCCTTAACCGCGACTCCATTCACGAAAGTTCCATTGCGGCTGTCCAGATCGCGGATTTTGTAGCCGTCGCCATTGCCGGTGAGCACGCAGTGGCGGCGCGACAGGGAAAGATCGCTGATGGAAAGTAGATTGGAAGGGTCGCGGCCAATGGAAAGGTCCGCATGGGCAAGAACCAAAACTGAATCTTTCAAAGGCCCGGCTACAACCTGGATTCTGGGATTCAATGCACCCCTCGTGGTCAGCATTGTTTAGCATACTTCGTGCGTTATGCAAAGACTTTGCGTGATGGGTTTCTATCTAAATAGATAGAAGCGCTATCCGTTCGGATAGTTGTTTGGTGAGGCTGATTGTTTTGTGGGGAACGCAAATCGGAATAAAATCAATGGGTTAGGACTCAGCCGAGACCAATTCGCGATGGCCTCAAAGATGCATAAGGAGAGACGGATTCTGACTTGGTAGAAGCGGCGGGGGAAGCGCTTTCAGCAGTTTTGCCGGGCAGGATCTATCGGGAGCCTTGAGACCCCCTCATCAGGCTCCCGATTTTTATTTGAGGAAAGAGCTCAACAGGCGATTGGCATTTGGCACTTAGCATTTGGCCCTTTTCCCATTCGAACAGATTTCCATTCAGTGAATCAGGACCCAAACGGCCAAATGCCAATTGCTAAATGCCAATTGCCCCGAGCAGCTATCCAGCGGCTTGATGCGGTATCTCGTGAAGATTAGTTGGCGGAACTGCGACGCCATCACGGAATGTGACGGTTCTTCCTGAGATGGCTGGGATGCGGTCGCCAGGTACGACAATTCCAACCAGATTCAAAGGGTCCGCCGCCGACAGTGTGACCGTCTCGCCGTTCGGCGGAAGTTTGCGGGTAGCGCGAAGCGACTCGACTGCAACGGGCAGCGCAAATTGTTCGCCGAGGAAGCCGTCGATAAAACGGCCGCCACGAATTTCGCCGCGATCTTCAAGACGCCGATAAGCCATTTGCAATTCGCGCCATTTCGGAAGATTAGTTTCGCGGTTAAGCAGATCCCGGAAAACGATGCCGTAACGTTTCAGCAGCATCCAGCAAGTGGCTTCAACGGCGCGATTTCTTTCGACAGCCTGATCGGTGAAGAGCAAGGCCCAGCGTCCTGAGCTATGACGAGGACGCGAAGTGCGGCCGCTGCCTTGTCCGGCGCGGCGTTTGGGATCAATGAGCGAACGCAGGTTGTCGAAACCGTCGGCCGTCACTACCCCTGCCGCGACTAATTCCCACAGAGCGGTTTCTATTTCGGCTTTTAGTTTGTCGGTGCCGCGAACGATGTCGGCAAAGAACGAAGCGCCACGCTGTTTGAGAAATTCCAATACTTGCCGCGCCCCTTCGCTTAGGCCGCGGGCTTCCGGTTTATCAGATACGGGATTGTGCGGCGTCATCCAGTCGGCTTCCTCGCGAATGAAGAACGTAATCGGCGCGACGCTCGTAGGGATTACACGGCGTTTGCCGGCGGCTGAATCTTCCAGCGTGGCGGGATGAGGCGAGAGTCGTCCCCAGCCTACTGCGCCGGTTAGGCAAAGTTGGTCGAGCCATTTGGGATCGTAGTCGGTGATTCTTCCCGCAAGAATGTGACGCTCCCAGGCGTTGGCGGGAACTTCAAAGCCTTGTAGCTGACGCAAAACTTCTAACGTTGCGCGTTCGCCCTGGACGCGGGTTTCCGGGGCGAGGTGCTGCCAACGTAATAGCCAGCGCATGAACTGGGCAGCGGTGACTGGCTGGATTTGCTTGCGTAGAGTGGCGACCGTCAGGCGGTGAATTCTGGCTAACAGGCGGCGTTCGCACCATTCCAGATCAAGATCTGCGTCAAAGGCTGAGGACGAGGGATTCTGCAGTGCACCATCGAACTTGCCGCGCAGGATGGAGCCGGTGGCTTCCATGCGGAGCAGGGCCTGAAAGATTTCTGGCGCGGGCAGAGATAACAATTCTCCGAGCGAGCGCGCGGTGGCGGGGCCTGCGTGAGTCATCCATCCAGTGACCACGGCCAGAGTAGCTTCCTCGTGAGTTGTCAGAGCGGTCAGGATTTCGGGGATGTGGCGATCAAATTTTGCGCCCGGAAATAGCAGCGAGAAAACTTTTACCCGCTCGGCCGCCACCCAATATTGTTTGCCGTTGTGTTCAGCACGGGCAGCGCGGCCTTGACCCAGCAGGTGGTCGAAAAAGTTTTGCCATTGGGTTGTGGTGTCAGTGCGCCAGGACTGTTCAGCTTCGCTGAGCGGGGCAGACGTGGGCGTCCGCCCCCACGTGATTTCGGGTAACGCAATTAGCGTGTGCAGGACATCATGCAGTTCATCTGCATCGCGCACATCCGGCCAGGCTTCTTCTCTGACTTGGGCGATGGCTGCCGGATCCAGTTTTCCTACTTCTTCGAGCACCGACTCGGGCAAAATTCGCCGCATCTCGACAGCCCGTGCGCGGCGCTCTTCGAGCGGAGCGTCATCGAGAAATGCATATGGATTCGCATTCAGAATTTCATGCGAGAACTGCGAGGGCACTGGCGTGTCCACGGCAATGCATTGAATGCTGCCGTCGGCCATTGCACGCAGAAGATCTTTAAGGCCTTCGAGGTCCATGGCCTCGGTAAGGACATCTTTCATCACCTCGGCGATCAACGGATGGTCGGGAATCTTGATGTCGCCTTCGATATTTTCCTGGCAAGCGGCGACATCCGGGAAAACTGACGCCAGCAAATCGTCGGAGCGAATGCGCTGAATCTGCGGAGGAACTTTCTTTCCGCCCTGGAAACGTAGCAACGCTAACGACCGGTTCGCGTCCCATCGCCAGCGTGTGCCAAAGATCGGCGAGTCGAGCGCGGCCTGTTCGAGCACGGACTGCACAGTCTCAGCGTTCAGGAAATGAAAGACATCGGCAAGCGGGAAGCTGTGCTGCTCGGCGAGCGCGATGTTCAAGCCATTGTCGGTGGCGGCTGCCTGCAGCTCGAAATTGAACCCGCGACAGAAACGTTTGCGCAGCGACAAGCCCCAGGCTTTGTTGATACGTCCGCCGAAAGGGGCATGGATGATGAGCTGCATGCCGCCGCCTTCGTCGAAGAAACGTTCGGCGATGATGACTTTCTGGGTGGGCACCGCGCCCAGTACGGCGCGTCCCTGCAGAATATATTCGACTGCCTGTTCCGCGGCGGAGTCGTCGAGCCCGCATTCTTCTTTGAGCCATGCGACTGTTGCCGCAACTTCGGGAATGCTCTGCGAGACGCCAATCGGCGAAGTTTTCCCCAGGCGATCGCTGATTTCCTGACGCAGTTCGGCGACTTTGGCGGAAAGCTCCTGCGTACGCGCAGGCGCTTCACCGCGCCAGAAGGGGACTGTAGGCGGCACGCCGTGGGCGTCTTCGACCAGAACGCGTCCGGTTTTTCCCTCCACGCGGCGGATGCGCCAGGAAGTGTTCCCGAGCAGCATGATGTCGCCGGCATTGCTTTCGACCGCGAAATCTTCATCGAGAGTGCCCACCACAATTCCTTCGGGCTCGGCAACGACGGTGAAGAGAGCAGTCTCCGGAATCGCGCCGCCGCTGGTAATGGCAGCGAGACGGCTTCCTCGCCGCGCCCGCAGTTTACGATTCACCTGGTCGCGATGGAGATAAGCGCCATAGCGGCCGCGCTTGGAAGCAATGCCTTCCGCCAGCATCACGAGAATTGATTCGTACATCTCGCGCGAAAGGTCTCGATACGGGCCCGCGCGGCGCACCATCGCAAACATGTCATCTTCGTCCCACTCTTCGACCGCACAGGACGCCACGATCTGTTGCGCTAGAATGTCGAGCGGGCACACAGGAATAATCAAACGATCGAGTTCGCCGTGCTTGATGGACTGCACTAACGCGGCGCATTCGAAAAGATCGTCGCGAGTAGTGGCGAAAAATCTGCCTTTGGGAATCGCGCCCCGCCAGTGACCTGAACGCCCTACTCTCTGCAACGCGACGGCGATGGCTCGCGGTGAATTAATCTGCACGACGAGATCGACGGTGCCGATATCGATTCCCAGTTCGAGAGACGCGGTAGCGACCAGGACTTTTACTTTGCCTTCTTTTAATTTATTTTCCGCGGCCAGCCGCAACTTGCGGGACAGGCTGCCATGATGAGCAGCGACGTTGTCTTCGCCAATCCGTTCCGCGAGATGGTGCGAGAGACGCTCTGACAAGCGCCGCGTATTCACAAAAATCAGCGTCGAACGATGGGTCTCGACCAGCTCGACCAGACGGTTGTAAATCTCGTCCCACATTTCATTGCTGGCAACAGGGCCGAGCGGGCTGGGAGGAACTTCGACGGCGAGATCAAGTGTGCGCTTGTGGCCGATGTTGACGATCACCGGATCAGGGCGACCGTTGCCGGTGAGAAAATGCGCGACTTCTTCAATCGGTTTCTGTGTAGCAGACAGTCCAATGCGTACCGGCTTACGGTGTGTGAGCGCTTCGAGCCGTTCGAGCGAGAGGGTCAGATGTGCGCCGCGCTTGTCGTCTGCAACAGCATGAATTTCGTCCACGATCACGGTTTCGATGTCCCGAAGAATCGCCCGGCTCTTTTCCGCAGTCAGCAGAATGTAAAGCGACTCGGGAGTGGTGACCAGAATGTGGGGCGGTCGTTTTAGCATGGCTCGACGCTCGGACATCAGCGTGTCGCCGGTGCGGACCGCGGTGCGTATTTGCGGCATCAGCAGGCCGCGTTCGCCGGCCATCTGCAAAATTTCGCCAAGCGGAACTTCTAGGTTCTTCTGGATATCGTTGCCGAGAGCCTTCAGCGGTGAAACGTAGAGAACTTCGGTGCGGTCTTGCAGATCGCCGTCCAAAGCTTTTCGCACCAGGCGATCAATGCATGCCAGAAACGCCGCGAGAGTTTTACCTGATCCCGTGGGCGCGGAGATCAGCGTGGTGTGCCCGGCCAGGATGTGGGGCCAGCCTTGTTCCTGGGGCTCGGTAGGGGTTCCGAAGCGCGTCACGAACCATTCGCGGACGAGCGGATGCGCCCAGTCGAGTGCGGAAACGGCGAGGGGTGAGGCCGGGAGGGGCATCGAAGGTATTCTAAACGGAAAGTTGGAGTTTCGCAAAAGCTTCGCCCTTAGCATCTAAATCGCTAAGGACACCTGCAAAGAAGGCGAAGACGTTGCTGAGAAAGATCTAGGGTCAAAGCCTTTTACCTGCCAGGAGGTCGCATTGATTGACGATGAAGGCAAGTCAGTTCGTGACGAGTCCTGCGGACGCGCCGCCACCGGTCACCGATGAATTTATTCGTAGTATGCGCCGCTCCTGCAAGGGTGAGGATTCGCTGGTCGAAGCGCGCGAGCGAGACCATCGAATTGAAAAGGACCGGACCCAGAGGTGAGCCAACGTTACGTAGTGGACGCCAGCGCTGTGTTGCATTTCGTGGAAGACGGCCAGGGCGCCGAACGGGTCGAGAGATTGTTCACGGAGGCGCGGCGCAATGGCACGCCATTGTTGATGTCGGTTCTGAATTGGGGAGAGGTGTTCTATTACTCATGGCAACTACGTGGCGAAGAGTCAGCAAAGAAGACCTTGGCCGGCCTGCGCGTCTTTCCATCGACCTCGTCTCCGTCGATACTGCTCAAGCCATTCAAGCGGGCGAGATCAAGGCCGTCCACAAGATTCCTTATGTGGATTGTGCAGGGGCCGCGTTGGCAATATTGAACAATGCCACGTTGGTAACTTCGGATCGAGATTTCGAAAAACTTGGACGGCGCTACTCCAAACTCTGGATCGCACGGCGCTAATACAAAAACCCACCGGATGTCTGCTTGGGGCGTGCTCGGGTCGACATCCGATGGGCTACCGTTTCTCCCTACTCACCCTGTGTTTTCAGGAGTATTTGGATGATTTGAACACAACTGCCCTGGGAAAGTTGCGTGTTCAATTGTAAAGTTTTGTAATTTCGTTATATTGCCCCCTTCAAAGAGACTCCTATTCCGAGATTGCCTGAGGCTTCGCCGCCATGAGCTCCGTAAAGCGTGAATCCTTGCGCAAAACGGCGAATTCCGGGTCTTTAAAGACGTCGTTTACGTTCTTATAACCCTCTTCCATGGCTTTTTTCAGGTATTCCAGGGAACGCTCCGCACTTCCAATCTTGGCGTAAAGCTTGGCCAGCACGTAGTCATAGTGGGCCCGGTCCTCAGGCGAAGCCAACTGGGCCGAAACTCCACTGTGAGAGGTGCGGTCGAACACGCCGGGGTCCAGTTGCAAGGCTTGGGCATATGCCGTGACGGCCTCCGCAAAGTCTTTTCGGGCAAAGTAGGCTGCGCCCAGGTTGCTGAAGAACGAAGCCGAATCTGCCTGGAGCTGGATGGCCTGCTTATAACGCTTGATCGCCTGGCTATATTTTTTTGCCTCGTACTGAATGACCCCCAGATTGTTATAGGCGTCGGCATACGAATGGTCACCGCGGAGGGCGCGTTCAAAAAGTCTACCCGCTTCCCGATAATGCAGGTCCATCAGTTCAGCAATCCCGGCTTTGTTGTAGATCTGGGGATTGTTGGGTTTCTTGGCTAAGGCTGCCCGGTAATAATCGAGTGCGTCGAGATAGTTTTTCTCGGCGCGCAACTCGTCCCCGCGGTTTTCCAACTCTTCCGACGAAGCGGTGGGCGAAGGCGGTTCCACACGTTGTGCGGGCGGAGCGATCTGCACCTGTTCGGCGGGAGGGGCCTGCATCTGGACTGCAGTAGGAATGGGACGAGCGAAGGAAGGAGCGCACGTGAAACTACAAGCCAACAAGCAAAGGAGAGATTGCCGTCGCATAGACTCACCTCAAGCGGGCGAAACTCTCAGCTCAAGGCCGCTTTGGAACCACTATCGGCAGATCACTGCGGGGGGCTTCCGTTAGTGTCCGGCGGCTTAGGCGGAGGGTCCGCTGTTTTGTCGTCTTTAAAGATACCCGCAATTTTGCCTAAAAAACCTTTTTTCTTTTTAGGATCGGTTTCGGCAGACTGTCCGGAGGCGACCGCGCCCGGCTGGCCGGCCGCGGGGGGTGGCAAGGGCTTGTCGCTGCCTAAGCCGAAAATTCTGGAAAAGAAGCCTTTGGGGCCGTTGCCCTGCTCGCAGGTGGTGGAGGGCTCGGTACCAACGACGAAGGCCGCGTTGTAGGTCTGCGGGCACGCCGGAGTCGCCAGAAGGTTGGTAGTCTTGTCCAGTTGGACGTCGACCACTCCCGGGGGCTGAGTGAACGCCTTCACATTAGAGTATTGCGGAAGGGCGACGGCTTTCTTCATGAACTCGGCCCAGATGGGCGCGGCGGTTTGAGCGCCACTCAACCGGATGTCGCTATAATCGTCGTAACCCACCCAGACAATGCAGAGCAAATTGCTGGTGTAGCCGGCAAACCACCCGTCATGCGAGGTGCCGGTCTTACCGGCCGCGGGCGAAGTGAAGCCGCGTTGGCGGACGACGGTGGCCGTCCCGGAATTCATCACACCTTCCATCATGTCGGTCATGACGAAGGCGATGCGCGGGTCGAGCACTTGATGTTTTTCCGGCTTGAAATCCATGACCACATCGCCATTCGCGGTGCGCACGGAATTGATCATGGTCGGTGAAATCCGAGTGCCCGCATTGGCGAAGACGGTGTAGGCGGCAGCCATATCCAGAGGCGTGGCGTCATAGGCACCCAGGGCCATGGCGGGTGTGGCTTTGACAGAAGTGATCCCGGCCGATTTGGCCAATTCCGCCACTTTGTCATAACCGACTTCTTCGGCCAATTTCACCGTGGCATTGTTCAGGGACATGGCCAGCGCGTATCGCGCGGTCACATCTCCGTGATATTCCTCTTTGTAATTGCGCGGCTCGTAGATCTGATCGCCGTAGGCAAAACTGCCCGGCTGGTCAGGAACGATCGACGCCGGAGTAAAAACTGGATTGCTTCCGTCGAGCGCAGTATTGACCGCCGCGGCATAGACGAAAGGTTTGAAAATCGACCCTGTGGGACGCTTCGCCATGGCATGATCAAGTTGGCTGACGGCGTAATTTCTGCCTCCTACCAAGGCGAGCACCTCGCCAGTGTGAGGATCGAGGACCACCATGGCAACCTGCGCCTGCGGGCCGGGCTGAACTTTCGTTTCGTATTTCGTTCCGACCTTTACTCGCTTGCTGCGCTGTTTGGTGACTTGATCGTCCACCAGCTTCATTCCGATTTCGACCGCCTGGGCCGCGGCTTTTTGCAAGTCGGGGTCGAGCGTGGTGTAGATGCGATAGGCTTGGTCGTTCATTTGGCGCTCGTCCAATTTGCTGATGAGCGAATCGCGGACGAGGTCGACAAAATATGGAGCATCGCTGGCTTCAACGTTGGGCGGCGCGAGCTTCAGCGGCGCAGCTTTTGCTTTTTCAGCTTCGGTGGGAGAAATGGCGTGAGTCTCAACCATGCTGTCGAGCACCAGGTTGCGGCGTTCCAGCGCGCGCTCGGGATGCCGGTACGGCGACAAATAACTTGGGCGCTGAATAATTCCTGCGAGCAAGGCGGCTTCGGGAAGGGTGATGTCTTTTAGATCTTTGTTGAAATAATCGCGAGAAGCTTCGCCGAAGCCGCTGATGGAAAATGAACCACGCTGTCCTAAATCGACCCAGTTGCCGTAGAACTCGAAGATCTGTTGCTTGCTGAACTTTTGCTCAAGCTGCAGCGCAATCATCATCTCGATCAATTTACGTTTGATGGTTTTTTCCGGAGTCAGGAAAAAGCCGCGGGACAGCTGCATGGTAAGGGTGGAACCGCCTTGTTCATGGCGCTGGCGAGTGACGTCAATCCAGGTGGCTTCTGCCATGCGCAGAAAATTCACGCCGTTGTGAGTGAAGAAACGCCGGTCTTCGATAGAGACCACCGCATCCACCAGCACTTTCGGCATTTCGCTGTACGTAACGACCTTGCGCTTGGAGCGTTGCTCAGCATCGAACAACGAAGTCACTAATTGGGGTTCGAGTTCGTAGGCATCAAGGTCGCCTGATTTGGCTTTGATGTTGTCAACCAGTCCATCGGTGATATGGATGGTTGCCGGTTCCGGGCTGTGATAGGACTGGGACCCCGGATCAATCTCGATCCCGCCCTTGACCAAGCGGTAACTGCCCATTACGGATTCGCTGTCTTTGTCGGAATAACCTGCCTGCTGCAGCTCGCTGGCAATCTCTTTGGACGATATTTTCTCGCCCACTCGAACACTTTGAGGGATGGCGTAGATCTTCGCTGAATTGCTGAAAACTTGTCCCTTGAAGCGGGCCTCGATAATCCGGTCGTACTTCACGTAGTAGTAGGAAAAGACACCGCCAACGACAAAGGCAAACGTAATGAAAACGATGAAGGCTGCGCGGATGAGGGGATCGCGAGAGAGAAAGCTCTTGCCACCGTTCGCGGAGCTCTTGCTTTTCGGAATCTTGAGCTTAATGGCCACGTTGATTGGTGGTTATGATGCCGATGAGGGGATCGCGTTATCCCAAAACGGAATTGCGAGGCGGAATGCTGAATTCTCTGGCTTTCAAATAAGCCGGATACGCCCTGGTAACCGCTGGGACAGCGAATCTCCAGAGAGCATTCTAAATCATGACCGGGTTTGCGCCGTTGACTAGAAAGGACTCTTGTTGTCGCTGGAAGCTTGGAAATGCAGGTCTAGAGGATAAAGCGGCAAATCCACATGTACGGTGTAAGGAGCGCTGATGGAGAGTCCACCGACATTCTGGAGGCCAGAACGCTGTACCTTGATGGCATTCTCGGCGATGGGAATATCCAGTTCGTGGGCTTTTCGCAGGATCAGCGCGCGAATATCGCCTTCGGGCTTGGTGGTATAGGTTTCCATGGTGGCCGTGGTCTTCACGAAGTCGGTGAACTCGTAGTTTCCGTAGTAAGCAGGAACTAATTCGGCGCCCAGATAAACGGCGAACACGATGACGATAATGCCAAAAACCATTTTCATAGCCAGCTCCACCTGCGGCTGCGCAACACGCATTTCCGATCAGCGCGCCAGCCGCAATACCTTCTGAAAGTATTCGGTAATAGTGGCGATGCTAGCATCCCGAATTTCGCCAGTCGAGCGTTTAGCGACTTCGACAGTGCCTTCAGTAACCTTGTTTCCGACGGTCACTCGGAAGGGAATTCCGACCAAGTCGGCGTCCTTGAATTTCACGCCCGGCCGTTCATTTCGATCATCCAGCAATACGTCAAAACCTGCTGATTCCAGACGAGTTGCGATTTCGACGGCAGCGCTCAGCACCGACTCGTCTTTCACGTTTGTAGGACTGACCACAATTTCGAACGGGGCGATAGAGGCGGCCAACCAGAAGCCATTCTGGTCGTTGCTCTGCTCAATAGCAGCGGTCAGGATTCGTTCGATCCCAATCCCATAACTTCCCATGATTGGGATGACTTCTTTCCCATTCTTGTCGAGGACTCGGGCACCCATGGAGTCGGAATACTTGTAACCGAGTTTGAAAATGTGTCCGATTTCAACGGCGGTATCGATGCGCAAAGCCGAGCCGCATCTAGGGCAGGGCTCGCCGGCCGTGACCGTGCGCAAGTCAGCGTAGGCGGTCGGCTGGAAGTTGCCGCCGGGGGTAATGTTTTTGACGTGATAGTCCTCTTTGTTTGCTCCTGAGATGAGGTTCTTGCGGCCTTCGAGAGCTCTATCGACGAGAAGGATGGGACGATCGTCTTTCTTGTCTTTCGCGTCTTTCGCCCAGTCGATTCCGAGTGGGCCTAGAAATCCCGCAGGCGAACGGAAGAGGGTCTTGATCTCCTCTTCTTCCATTGGCCGAACCTCTTTGCCTCCGACTGCGGCAGCTAATTTCGCCTCATTCATCTGATGATCGCCGCGCAAGAGGAGAACGATTGCCCGGAGTTTGACTTTGCCAGTTTTAGCCTCGGCTTCCTGGGTCATCAAAGCCAGAGTCTTAATTTTGTTCTTCGGCGAAACTCCCAAAAAGCGTGCGACATCTTCAATTGTCTTCTGCCCCGGGGTATGAACCTCGAGCGGATGACCGTCGCCCTCCGAAGCAAGATCGTCGACCGCCGCGAGTTTGGAGGTCGCTTTCTCCACATTTGCGGCGTAGTCGCAATTGTCACAGCTTGCAATCTGGTCTTCGCCGGCGGGGGTGCGCACCATGAATTCTTCCGACCCGGAACCACCCATCGCACCCGAATCCGCTTCAATAATCATGTATTTCAAACCGCAACGATCGAAAACACGTTGATAGACTTCCCGCAGTTTCTGGTAGGAAGCGTCGAGGCCGGCAGCATCGATGTCGAAGGAATACGCGTCCTTCATGATGAACTGGCGAACCCGCAGCAATCCGGCTTTGGGACGCGGCTCGTCACGAAACTTGGTCTGAATTTGATACCAGATTTGTGGCAACTGCTTGTAGCTCCGCAGCTCTTTTCGTGCGATCTCAGTCATCACTTCTTCGTGAGTCATGCCCAAGGCCAACTCCGCGCCTTTGCGGTCTTTCAGGCGAAACATGTTGTCGCCCATCACCGACCAGCGGCCACTGGCCTCCCAAATCTCGCGCGGATTCAACGCCGGCAGATAGAATTCCTGGCCGACGGTGTCCATTTCTTCACGGACGATAGCGATGATCTTGTTGAACGAACGCTGTCCCATGAACAGATAGGAGTAAATCCCGGCGGCAAGCTGCCGAATATAACCGGCGCGGACGAGGAATTTGTGGCTGGCGACTTCGGCGTCCGCCGGAGCTTCGCGCAGGGTGGGGATAAAGAGCTTTGACCAGCGATGCATAAGTTCTAGTTTCCAATCGAGAGAGAATCTTTGATTGTAAACGATGACTTGCACCATGCCTCACGTTGGTAATACTCGGGCTGTCCGTACGTGTGTTTTGATCACGCCTTGGCGGCGCGATAGTATCGCTTCCATGGCCAAGGCTCGATACCACTACAACATCATGCTATGGCCCGAACCGGAGGGGGGATTACGGCACTCGTGCCCGGATTTAAGAGGAGACCGACGAGGCGCTAAATGACCCGTCCAACCTGATCGGCCCAATTGGGGCTGAGGATTGTCAGAAGTCGTGCGGCAATTTCTCTTGGCAATCGGATCGCAACTTCCTCATCAACATTTCCGGCGTCTACACCGATGTAAATCGGTGTTCCGATCATCCTGCCGCTTTCCGGTTCCCGGTCGCCGAGTTCCCAGTAGAGGTGGACCGACTTTCCTTACGCTTTCGCCTAACCAAATTGTTGATCGAGTGCTCATGGATTCCTCGCTCACTACATCGGCGGAAATCCTGGAGGGCTTGACTGAACCGGCCTGCGCGGACGGAATCGGAAGTGGATCTTGACGGGTTCCGGGCTTATCCCACCAACTGCTTCAGGATTTCCTTCCCCAGCATCTGCGCCTCTCCGAAAAACTTTTGATATTCGACGAACAGCCGGTTCAACGCCAGTGATTTTTCTGTTGTGAGATGCTTGCGCAGCAGCATGTCGCGCATGTGGACGGGATGGGGAAGGATGGCTTCTTCAGTCAATTCTTCGAGGGCTGTGGTGGGATCGTAATGGTACATGAGAATTTCCTCGCTTCAGGAAAAAGAAGATTCCTCTGCGGCTTTGCCGATTCGGACTGACAAGTTCGGACGACTAAATCATTTCTGTGCCCCAGAGGTCGTGCAGATGGACGATGCCTTCGAGTTTTCCATTGCTATCCACGACTACCAACGATGTGATCTTTTTTTCTTCCATGAGAGCGATTGCCGAGGCGGCGAATTCAGAGCCTGAAATCGTCCGTGGATTTTTCGTCATGCAATCGCCGGCAGTCAGATCGAGCACATCTTTGCCGCGCTTCTCTAACAGGCGGCGGAGATCGCCGTCGCTGATGACTCCAAGTAATTGTTCGCCCTCGACGACGGCAGTTACACCGAGTTTTTTGCGAGACATTTCGTAAATCACATCGGGCATGCTGGTTTTGGACGTCACTCGTGGCACGGCGTCGCCCGTGTGCATGAGGGATTCAACTCGCGCCAGGCGCTTGCCCAACTTGCCTCCAGGATGCAGATTGGCGAAGTCTTCGGCTTTGAATCCGCGTTTTTCCGAGAGGGCCATCGCCAGCGCGTCTCCAAGAGCAAGCATGCAGGTTGTGGAAGCCGTAGGGGCGAGCCCAAGCGTGCAAGCTTCCTGATCCACAGAGCAGTCGAGTGCGACATCCGCCGCCGCCGCTAAAGTAGATAACCCAGAAACTGTTGTGGCGCCGACGCCCTCGCCCGTGACACCGCCGGAAATGGAATCGCCGCTAAAACTGATCAAAGGCACCTGCAACCGCTTTATGGTCGCCAGTAGTCGCAAAATCTCCTCAGTCTCCCCGCTGGATGATAACGCCAGCACCACATCACCGCGCACCACCATGCCGAGATCTCCATGTACCGCCTCGACAGGATGCATGAACAACGCCGGGGTTCCGGTTGAACTTAGCGTGGCTGCTATTTTCCGGGCGATGATGCCGCTCTTTCCCATGCCGGTCACCACCGCGCGACCTTTGCAGGAATAAAGCAGATCGACTGCGCGATCGAAAGATTCGGCCATAGATCCGGCTATGCGATCGGCAAGCGCGCGCAATGCGTCTGCCTCGATGCGGACGACGTTTTCACCAACGCTTTTCATTTTCATGCGAGCGAAGTCATGCGAAGCAGGAAGAATGGATGTTAGCAAATGTGGGGAAGAGATGTTAGTTCGATGCAGAAAACTGTTCACCGCCGAGTTCGCCAAGACCGCAGAGTAAACCTAAAATATTTCTCTGCGGTCTCGCCGTTCTCGGCGGTAAAGCGACAATTTGAACTACCAGACGTGGCAGGCGTTCTCACTGACCATGGGCTGGCCGGCTTTACATCCCCAGGCCTTTTGGAATTCCGGCATGTTCTGCACGACCCCATTTACCCGCCACCGCCCCGGCGAGTGCGGATTGGTGGTCACCATGCTACGTTCCATCTCAGGACGTCTCTTCTCGCACCACACCCGTCCGAATCCCAGGAAGTAACGCTGCTCGGGAGTATAGCCATCGATCTTTTCAGCTTTTTTCCCGCTCTGGTCGTCAGCGATCATGTGCTCAAGGGCCATGAGCGCGATGCGAGCCCCGCCATTGTCAGCGGTATTTTCGCCGAGCGTCAGCCTGCCATTGAGTTTTAAGTCGTCAACTGCGGTAAAACCGCTGTATTCGTCGGCCACGCAACTGACGCGCTTTTCGAATTCCTTGCCGTCTTCCGCGGTCCACCAATCGCGCAAGTTGCCCTCGGCGTCGAATTTACGTCCCTGATCGTCGAAGCCGTGCGTGAGTTCGTGTCCAATTACAAGTCCGATGCCGCCGAAGTTCACGGCATCGTCGATATTCTTGTCGAAGAAAGGAGGCTGGAGAATCCCGGCGGGAAATACAATTTCGTTGTAGGACCCGTTGTAGTACGCATTCACCGTGGGCGGAGTCATACCCCATTCATTGCGGTCGACAGGCTTGCCGATTTTGGCGATGTCGCGCTTCGATTCAAATTCGGTGGCGCGCTGGTAATTTCCCACCAGGTCGCTGCGCACGATTTTGACGCTACTGTAATCGCGCCACTGGTCGGGATATCCGATTTTGTTTCGGATGGCCTCGAGCTTGATCTTGGCTTGCTTTTTCGTCTCGTCGGTCATCCAGGGCAGACCATTGATGTCCTGATCCAGCGATTTCTCTAGGGCGTCCACCATTTTCAACATACGCTGTTTACCATCAGCCCCGAAGGTCTCGTCGACGTAGCGTTGTCCCAAAGCTTCGCCCAATTCTCGATCGGTGAGATCGACACATCGTTTCCATCTCGCTTGATTCTCAGTTTGTCCGGTCAAGGCTTGCCGCATTTTGAAATTAGCGTCCACAAATGGCTGGGATAACCAGGGCGCGGCGCCGCGCAGTAATTGCCAGCTCACGTAAGTCTTCAAGGAATCCAGTGATTCGGCCTTGGCTATGGCGTTAGCTTGTTTGAAGAATTCAGGATTGCCAACGTTCAGTTCGGTAAAGCTTGGCGTGCCGGAGGCGGTAAAGAATGCGTCGAGGTGAAAATCGGGAGCGAGAGCGATGGCCTCGCTAAGAGGCATTTTGTGATCGCGTTTTCTGGGATCGCGCCGCTCAGTCCGGTCCATGGAAACTTTAGCCAGCGCGGTCTCGATACGAAGCACCGTCTGCGCGGCCTCCGCTGCTTTTTCCGGGGATTGACCCGCCAGGGTGAACACCGTGGTGACGTAATCGACCAGGTGTTTTCTCAAATCCACCGTATGGGGATCGTCTTTGAGGTAGTTGTCGCGATCGGGAAGCGAAAGCCCGCCTTGATCGATGTAAGCGATGGTCTGGCCGGCATTGTGCAGGTCGGAAGACGAGCCGAAGTTGAACAAAGGGTTGGCGGGCCCGATCAGTTGCACCTGCGCGATCTCGGCGGCGAGCGCGGACCGGTCCGTGGCTCCGGCAATGCGCTTAAGCTCAGGTTCGAGCGGATTGAGTCCAATGGCGTTGACGGTTTTTTCGTCCATGCACGAACTGTAGAAATCGCCAATCTTCTGATCGATGGCATTGCGGCCCGGGTCATTTGCCGAAGCCTTCTCCAGAATATCGCGGAGAGTCGCGATATTGCGCTCGTCCAACTCCACGAAGCTGCCCCAGGAGCTTTGGTCGGGCGGGATTTCAGCCGTTTTCATCCAGTTACCACAGGCGTACTGGTAGAAGTCCACACAGGGATCGATGGATTTATCAATATTGTCGATGCTGAAGCCAGGAGCCGCCTTACTGGCAGCATTCTGTGAGAAAGCTGGAACCACCGACAACAGGAGTATTACTGGCAGAAATCGGCAAAGGCGCACGGGAAACCTCATTTGAAGGAATGGGTGATTTTAAGCCTGATGGCTTAGACGGGCAAGCGCGGAAAACGATAGAGGGTACAGCACACTCAAATTAGACAGCCGCCTCGGCTGTCCGCTGTTGACTCTGCCAGGATGATCACGGGAGTCCGTGGGGCGGCCGTCCCTACGTGAGTTTGTTGAGACGCTTGTCAGCAAACTGGAAAAATGCCGGTCGGTGCACCAAACTTTTGCGCGCGAGAGGACCCGATTTGTCCCGCATCGGGAAACCGGTTCCTATCTTGTTGAAAACTACATTGCCCACCATTGGGTGAGGATTTGCTTCTCCGTTGATACGAAATGAGTGCCCGCCCGCGAGTAGTCGCGATGCGTTTCCTTTCAGGAAAACGGGGCACGAAACTTCAAGCCAACGGAGGATATTCCAGATGCGCGCAATTTACTTTATTGTTTTCCTGTTCCTGGCCGGCAATTACGCTAGTGGACAAATGGGGCCGAACGACGAAAACGCTTCAGCGGTCGAGTACACAGCAAACTTCACTCAATCAGCCGCCCTCCCCGCCGCACCCCAACCGCAAAGGGCTGTCGACAAGAAGTTCATGATTCTGTTCGGTACCTTGGGCGTGGCCGAGACCATGCGGCTTACTTCACGACATCTGGTTTTGGTACACGAACAAGCGCAGGGCGCTCCCTGGGCTGCCACAATCCCGTCGCATTCACATTTGGTTCTCAGGAATGCGCCCATTTTCGCCGCGGAAATGCTGGTGGCTTACGAGATCAAGAAAAAGCATGACTGGCTGCCGGGCGACGGAGTGATTCGGAAACTTTGGTGGGCCTATCCGGTAGCGGCTGCGGTCATCGATTTCAAGCTCGCCGCGCATACCATGCAGTTGCAGCCGCCATCTGGTTGCACCGAGCAAGGGTGTCCGTAACGATATTATGGGAAGGGCACGGTTGCGCTCGTGCCCTTCCCGAAAGCTCGTTCCTTTCAAATCGAGATGTGGGCGTTTTGGTTCGAGACTTTTACGATATCGCGCGGCGTATAATCGACGCTTACCGAATCTCAGCGAGGATGCAAAGTCAATGACCCCCACGAACGGCACGTCCGGTAACGGTAGTAACGGTCACAATAACAACGGCCACCAAGTCCCGCAGCCGCGCGCCGAATGGATTGCGCGCCGCCGGTCCGCGAACAGCGATGGCAATTTTTCGCAGATGCACTTTGCCCGCAAGGGCGTGATCACGGAGGAGATGGAATGCATCGCTCGCCGCGAGAAATTCACACCGGAACTGGTGCGTGACGAAGTGGCGCGCGGCCGCATGATTATTCCTGCGAACATCAATCATCCTGAACTGGAGCCGATGTGCATCGGCGTAGCTTCGCTGTGCAAGATCAATTCGAATATCGGCAACTCGGCGGTTACCTCGAACATTGAAGAAGAATTAAAGAAGCTGCATACCTCGGTGCATTATGGCGCTGACACGGTCATGGATCTCTCCACCGGGGGGAATATTCACGAGATTCGGGAAGCCATTTTGCGGCACTCGCCGGTACCGATCGGCACCGTGCCAATTTATGAGGCTATTGCCCGGGTGAAACGCGTGGAAGACCTTAACGCCAAGGTGATGCTCGACGTCATCGAAGAACAGGCCGAGCAAGGCGTGGATTACATGACCATCCATGCCGGCGTGCTGATTCAGTATCTGCCGATGGTTTCGAAACGCATCACAGGTATCGTGAGCCGTGGGGGCGCGATTCTGGCGCAGTGGATGGCGCATAATCGTCAGCAGAATTTCCTGTATGAATGCTTTGACGACATCTGCAAAATTTTCGCCAAGCATGATGTGAGCTTTTCCCTCGGTGACGGCTTGCGTCCGGGCTGCATTGCCGATGCCAGCGACGAAGCTCAATTCGCCGAGCTAAAGACGCTCGGTGAGCTTACAAAGAAAGCCTGGGAGTACGACGTCCAGGTGATGATCGAAGGGCCGGGACACGTTCCGCTCGACAAGATCAAAGAGCAAGTCGATAAAGAAAAAGAACTTTGCTACGAAGCGCCGTTTTATACCCTCGGGCCCCTGGTGACCGATATCGCGCCTGGATATGACCACATCACCTCGGCGATTGGCGCGGCCATGATTGGATGGCACGGCGCGGCCATGCTTTGCTATGTGACGCCTAAGGAGCATTTGGGATTACCCAACGAAAAAGACGTTAAAGACGGCATCATTGCCTACAAGATCGCGGCGCATGCCGCTGACATCGCACGTCATCGTCCCGGCGCTCAAGACCGCGACGATGCTCTCAGTTATGCGCGTTACAAATTCGATTGGGAAAAGCAGTTTGAACTCTCACTCGATCCCGAGACCGCACGCTCGATGCACGACGAAACCCTGCCGGATGAATCCTACAAAGAGGCGAAGTTCTGCTCCATGTGCGGCCCGAAATTCTGCTCGATGAACTACTCATCGAAAGTGGATGACTACAACAAGGAAGTCCACGGGCTGGAAAAGAAAGATTATTCGGAGTTGGTGGATCGGCTGATTACGCTGAAATAATTCATGTGTGCCGGGTTCCCCATCCTTCCGCGTCCTTTGCGGGAGGGTGGGGCTTTTGCTTTGACGTTCCCATCCCCGAAAGTGTGCGCAGAGGGTAGTGGTGCTTCGACTCCGTGTGATCGGTCCGCTCACCCTCCGTTCAGCATGACAGACGCGAAAGCTAGTTTCTAGAGCACTTGGGCGATGTTTTGGCGAATCTCCGCCGCTGCGATTGTTCCGATGTACTCTCCCAGAGCCCGATAACTCTCGAACTGAAGCTCGTCGAACCACTGGTCTGCAGTGCTCTGATGCGGAAACGTCAGGTGCTTTTCGGCGTAACGCCACACATCGTCGGGAAGGGAATCTTTCTTCAAAGCGATCTTGTCGACCTTTGGGGGCAGACTGGTCTTGATGAAAATCAGTTTGCCGCAATCGGCTGGGTTCCGCGGATCGTAGAAGATATCGCCAACCACGAAATTTTGTTCGCTTTCACGCCCGTCTCTGGGCCGGATCCTGGAGAAATCGATTTCGATGCGCGCGCCAAAATCGGTGCGGACTTTTTCAATCAGGCTCAACAGGTTTTCGAATTCATAGGAACCGTCGCAGTCCGCATCGCAGGCGACGACCACCTTGCAGTGCCGCTTGATTAATTCATAAACGGCCAGGTTCTCGAAGTGTCCGCCGTCAGAAAGATAGAAGTAGCTTTTTTCCTGATCACTCTGCGCGAACAATTCAGAAAACAGATAACCGAGTCCCAACTTCGGCCCCGGACTTTTCCACTTGGGCGTAGAGCGTGAGTTCCCCATCCACCAGCCCAGGCGGACATCGAATAGGGTCATGAACAAGCCGGTTGCGGGAGAAGTGAAGTAGCCCATGTTGGGGCTGGCTGCTGCGCCTGAGATTGCCATCGCCGTTCCTAGCGCGATTCCGTCCTCGCCGCCAATCGTGGTGAGCGAATCCTGGGTTCGCCCCAGTGCGGTTTCAGAAAAACTCGGCTCGTAGGCGTTGTCGAGGAGAAAGCGATTTGCCCCTTCACCGGGGAAAATCAAGTCGTATCCACAGTACAGCGGGGTAAACACAAACGATTTCGCCCGGCGGGTGGCATAGCCGAGCTCGGACCCGCTGGTGATGTTCAGCGCTGCATTCAGAATCGGGTAGGGGCCCGAATAGTCATCGGCAAAATTCTTTAGTGGAAGATCGTCTTTAGGATCAAACCCGGTAAAAGGTTGCGCTCTCCGCTCCGGGTTGGACGCCCCCAGATAACAACGGACGAGGCGGTTGCGATAAAAGTGGTGGAGCGAGAAATCGTTGACATCCACGCGGCTGGACAGCAGGAACGATGCAATCATCAGGCCCACGCCGGTTCCCAGCAGGCACAGAAACGATCCCGCCCACTGAACTCTCCAGTAGAGACCAATGATGGCCTGCCATTCGGTGCGGCCGTTCGCCGGCGATGAAAGCGGAGTGCTGTCCACGGCGGAAACAAGTTGGAATTTCCAATTGAGAACAACGGTATGCGTAACCGACGGCTGGCCCAATTTCCATAAAGCGATGGTGTCATCGTGATCTGAAAAAAGACCGGCGCCGATTTGGACAGCCGTGCTCAATAGCAGAATCAGACCGATTGCGAAAACGTAGGGGGCACACCGGGCGATGATGTCCAAGAGCGGTTGGGCCTTAAACAGCTTTGAGATCCACAACCAGCCCGCGGTGTCCGACGATTGGACTTTCTCAACCTTGCCACTGGTCTTGGGACTGTTAGCGGCCCTAACACCCAGATAGTTGTGGATGCCCCACAATGCCGCGGGCACGATGCTGGCCCACTTCAACTTGAATAAAATCCAACGCACCAATAAGGGCCCGAACGCCGAAGATCCGGCCAGAAATAACCAGGCGAGAGTCAGCAGAATCAGGTATCCGCCCAGCCGGGCCCACCATTCGCGGACCAAATCTCGACAGCCCCTGCCGGCAAGCCCAAGATGCAGAGCGCCGGAGATCAACATGATCAGCATCACAACCCCGGTGCCGAGGACGGCCACCATCCAATCAATGCTATGAGGGCCTTTGAGACCTCGAAGCAATTTCAGATATTCCCAGCACAGCCCTCCGCCTGCACCGCCCGCAAGCACCGCGGAAAACAGGAAGGCGTTCAGGGAAAGCATCCGGTCTTCCTTGCTTTTTTTCAGCCATAGCTCTCGATACAGCCGCACCGGCACGGTCCCGATCGTCCACGCCAGAAAATAAAAACCGCCTCCCGCCATGATCCAAGTCAAGAGAGAGTAGTTCGGAATGTCTTCGTATCGCCAAAAGGCAGAATTCAACAGCAGGCAAGCCAGCAAGAATGGCAGCATGACGGTCAGCGATATTTTGACCCGATCAAACCACTTGAGGGTTTTGCTTGTGGGAATCTGTTCCGCAACATTCACCGCCATTGCAATCGCCGCGATAAAACAGAAAAAGCCGCCGAAGCCAAGAAGATACGGCGCGTGGAGCCGGGAGGACTTCAAGAGTCCAAGCAACACGCCATAGCAAAATACAAAAATGCCGAGGAAGAATAGCCCCAGCACAGTTTGATTCAGAAAAACATTGCGCGTCCAGGTGCCGACCATCGCCCAGGTATCGCCGGATAACATGCCGGTGTGGGGCGTTAGGTAGTTGCTATATAAACGAAGCCAATGCAGGAAGGTACTCTCTTCGCGAGCGCCGGGTTCTCGCTTTCCGGGCACGAGTGCTTTTTCGACATCTTGAAATGTGGAGCCCGGCACGCTCTCTAAATGCCGGCGGGTAGTAGCGGCCAGCCAGGAACCGATGTATCCGCCGCCGGAAACGGTGGAAAGATAATCGAACTTATGCAGCAACTCGTTTTCCGCGAGAGCTTGCAGGATGCCGAGATTGAACGTGGCGCTGCGAATGCCGCCGCCGGAAAATGCGAGGCCAATCAGATTGTCTGAGGTCGGTGGAGTCAGAACCCGGCGCTTGATACGGGAATTGGCGATTTGCTTCTGCTCTTTTTTACGGACGTCCTCAAAGGTGACTGGGAGGGGAAGATCGGAATCTTTCGGTTCGGTGGGCGGACTGCCGATTCGAGGCGTCGGATGGTCGATCATTAAGCCAGCTCATTTCCCCTCGTCGAGTTGAGGAAATTTACCAGACGCGGAATTTTTTATTCGCCTGAGATTTTTCTTAAGGCCGAGACTGAATTTTCTGGCTACCCTGCTGGCCGGTGGCCGGCTTGGAAAAATATACGGTTGTATCCTTTGCAACGTAATCGGACTCAGCACTGGAACGTCGTTTCGGCCTCGCGTGCTGCGGATGGGCTTTGGTTCTGTCCGGAGTAAAAACCACCTTTCTTGCTGGTGTCACGCGTGTAACAAGGGTCGGAGATTCTGTCGCTTCTCGCGGCTGGGTCATTGGTGTCGCAGGGACGGGCACTGCGGCTTCGAGGGGTGACGGATTGATCTGCTGCGATGTGCCTCCCGTTTGGGCATGCGACGCCGAAAGACGGCCCGCCAGCCACAACGTCGATAGCGCGAGAACGGCCACGATTCCGGCAACGATGGGGACCTTCCAGAATCGGCCATCGCGAAGTACGTGAGCGGAACCGGGATTAGCACTGGAATTTCTTTCGGGAAGAGGCGCAATTCTTGGAGGCAGGCCCGCTACTTTGACAGTCACTGGGGCGAGTTCTGCTGGAACCAATTTCATTTCGGCCATGTCCGGCCATGCCGATTGCTTCGAGGCCAGAATGGCGCGGCCGATCGTGCTTGGCGGATCGGAAGGCGCCATTTCGACTACAGGAGCGGATTCCTCGGATGATGCAAATCCAGGCTCGTCTGACTCCTCAAGGTTGTCCAATAAAACTTCCACCTCCGGCGTCGTGACAAGTTCTTCGGTCGCGTCAGCGGAAATATTCACCTCAACATTTTCGTTATTACTGACATCGTCTGCGTTGTGCTGGTTGGCGCTGACTTCGTTGACCACAGACTCCGCAGGCGCAGCGAATTCCAAAATATTACCGGCGGAGGCAGGCACGGCCGCGGGTTCGACCGGTGTGTCAACTTCTACCCTGGGAATCTCTATCTTCGGAACCACCACTCGCTTCGGAGTGAGCACAAACATTTCGATTGATCGTATGTTTCCGGCGAAGGCTTGTGGTGTAAGGAAGACGCGCATGTCTTTCGTTTCGACGGAATCGGCGGCGGCGCGGGCCTCTTCGGCCAAACATTCGTTGAAAGTGATTTCCAAATCGGCGGATCCGGAAACATTGTCACCGGGAGCGGAGGTTAGAACCTGGAAACCACGCGAACGAAGATCGTCCGCGAGGCCATTAGAATATTTTGCGCTGGAGCTGATGATGCGAGCGAGTGGCATGGGGGAATCCCTGAAACGGCGCGCCCCGTGGGCCAATCGTGCGGCCGGGGGACAGCCGTGAGTTGCTTTTCGACTGCCGCAATTCTACCTCGACTTTGCCGGATCGCAAGCTTATTAAGGTGTAGAAACTGGAGTCTGGGCAGTTTTCGCCCCGGAATAGTGAAAAGAGTTGCAGTTTTTGTTCCCGTAACTAGGGTACGGAGAGAAAGACGGCTGGGCTGGATAAGGGCTTACCGGTAACTCTCCAGCACCTTGGCAGCTCGATCCAAAGCCGCTCTCAGGGCTGTGATTTGCTGTTTTTCCGCTGCAAGATCGTGCCGGTCGATGGCCTCATTGACTCCCGGAATCACTACTGCCGCGTAGCCGGTGTACTCGCCTGGGGCGTAAATAGCATGGCGGTACCAGGCGCGGCGGGGCAGTCCTTCGGGAATCAGCAAGGCCCGCTCGGTCGCCAGTAGCGACTGGTTCAGCCGTTCCGAGTCAGCAGCGGGTTTTCGCTGGTGGCCGAGGATCTTGGCTCCCGCTTCCTCAAAGCGGTGGGCCGAAGCCGTGACTTCAACAAATCCAGGAGATTGGGCGCCGAATGCCGCATCCGACTTTTTGTGCGCGGCTCCAATATAGACGGCAATCTCTTTGCCGTATTCCTCGTAATCGTAGGGAAGCACGTCGGCGTCAGCCATCCGGATGGCCTGTAGTCCAAAAACGCGCGCCATCTGTTGTTCGTAAACGAAATCGGGATCGCCGAATTTCGTGAACCAACTGAAATTGTCGAAAACGGAGTGGTAGACGCCGTAATCGCCGGTGGAACCGATATCGCTGGAGGGAACGCCGAGGTGCTGCTGGAAAACGGTGTAATCCGAGCCACTTCCCAGGTCACCCACTGGAGCGTCCTGTTTGGCTTGCGCAGCCGGCGGCTGGAACGTGCTGGTGCTGGTTTCCTGCGTATTCACTGGCACGCTGCCCGGCTTGTCGGCGGCGAGCCAGGCGTCATAAACCGTGCCGCCTTTCGGGCTGGGCACAACTTTGGTGATATCGCGGAGAAACTGCTTCAGGCTGGGGATTGACGATGCCCCAAATTTCGGACCGGAGACAGCAACATCCACATTGAAATAGGCTGCGGCGTGGGCCAGGTCAGCTTCATGCTGCTCGCCCCATTCTGTGGAACCGATGAGGCCTTCTTCCTCCGCGTCCCAACTGCCGAAAACCATGGTGCGCTTTGGCTTCCATCCCGACTTCAACAACTCGCCGATGCCGTGCACCGATTCGAGCATAGCCGCCGTGCCGCTATTGGGATCGACCGCACCGTAAACCCAGGCATCACGATGATTTCCTGCAACCACCCAATCCTTGGGCGCCTCGCTGCCCCGAATGCTGCCGATGACGTTCCAGATCGTGCGCAACTGGTAATCCTGTTTAAGGTGCATCTTCACCTTCACCGGCCCCGGCCCGACGTGATAAGTAAACGGCAAAGCGCCTTGCCATTCGCGCGGAGTGTCCGGACCACCGAGATGCTCAAGGATGGGCCAGGCATCGGCGTAGGAAATCGGAGTAGTCGGGATTTTCGCCAATGCCGTCGATTGTTCGGGAGGCGTGCGTTTGGAATCCGGAAGCGACGGGACCGAGGCGATGCCCGGCGTGGTGGGATCACCGGCGAATTCGAACATAAATCCAATGGATCCACGCTGCACCCCAGTGTCCGGATGCCACGGACCTTTGGGATATTTGTCGCCGCGCTTCCAGCCATCGTCGGCTGGGTCGGAATAGATGATCAGTCCAGCGGCCCCATGTTCCTGGGCGACCAGTGCCTTCACGCCACGGAAGTTTTGCCCATAGCGGACCAGTACAATCTTGCCGCGTACATCGATCTTTAATTCGTCGAGCTTCTTGAAGTCTTCCGGCGATCCGTAGTTCGCGTAGACGACGTCGGCTTCGGCATCCCCTGACGGCGACATTCCGTTGAACGGCATCACCACACGGGGATCGTCCTGGAATGCGTCGCCTTCCACATGCTCGCGGGTGGGGCCGTGCATGTGAACTTCGGGCGGAGCGGTGACATCGATGCTAATTTCCTGCGGATAGTTCATCCACACGCGATACTCGACAATTTCGGTTTCCAGGCCGGCTTCGCGGAATTTCTTGGCGACGTAGTCAGCGGTGGCCTTGTCTTCGGGCGATCCGGCGATGTGTGGTGCCTGCGTCAAAATGCGCAGATGTTCGCGGGCCAGCTTGGGGTCAGGGACGGCGAGAAACCGGGACTCGATTTTCGATTCTTCCGCCGAATCGCCAAAGCCAAAGATTGAAGCGTTAGCGCCCGAGGTCTCGGATCCCATTCCCCGGAGGTTCGCGGAAACAGTTGCCAGCAAGACCACGGACAGGAACATTGCGGCGTACAAAAATCTCATTCGGCCCTCGATAAGAACCAATAAAGTTAGCACAGGGCACAAATCAATGGTTTTGATCGGATGCAGATCCCAGTTTGGTGATCAGTTAGATTGAGTGACTGGATGGGATTTTGCTGTGATCGAAAATCTCGAAGAGAGACCTACTTCAATCCCGTGACCACGTACGCTTCTGACAACACCCGATCATAAACGTAGGCGTAGGCTGTCCCATCCTTGGACAGATGAGGCCCGCCAACTCCACCGAATCCGCTGGCTGCGTCCGCGCCGAAGGTCTTCCAGAATTCTTTCTTCCCAGTCGTTATGTTGAGCTTGTAGACCTTGGCCACTCGATCACTTGCCCGATTGGAGGTTACGTACAGGGAACTCCCATCCGGCGACCAGCCCGTCACATAGTCATTCGGATCGAACCCCGGGATCAGGCGGAGGCCACCTCCGTCCAACGGCCAAATCCCGGCTTGCCGGTCAGCGTTCAGCACGGCTGTGCTCCTGCCGTCTGGAGAGAGCTGCGTCCCGGCGATGCCTTCTGGAGTTATCGGCTTGGAATCGCCACTGCTCACATCAATCAGATAATCACGCGCGCCGTGGCCAGTTTCAATCCCGGCGGCCAGCAACCGCTTGCCGTCGGGCAACCAGCGTGCGCCACCGTAGCTGATGGTATCGTGCGTAAGCTGTCTGGCCTCTCCTGCGCCAGTGGGCACCAGATTGAGTTGACCGCCCTTTGCCGGTTTTGTGACTACCCACTTGGCATCGGGGGAGACGGCCATGGCCAGCCCCTCGCCAATGCGGGCCGGGGGTGAGCCGTCCGTATCGCGCACGAACACGGTGTAGTTCGGACCACCGCCGTTGCCCTCTTCTTCGAATACGATCTTGTGACCGTCGGGGCTGATATCACGGATAAGCGACCAACCAAACCACCCTAGTTCTCGTTCCTCTTTTGCGCCGGGTGCCAGGCCACGAATGCCAATTCGTTCCTGATGCGTGACCATCAGCGCCGTCCCGTTGTGGAGGTCTTCCAGCCACATGCCTCCGGGCACGTTGGTGATGGTACGCATCTTGCCCGACAGCGTTACCGCGCTCGGGTTGGTAGCGCTGCTGCCGATGGCGGAGGTAAACCAGACCTCATCTCCCACCGGGGACCAGAGAACACCCTCAATCGTCTCCCAGCCGGACGAAAGCTTCTTCTCTTTGCCATTGCCATCCGAGGCAATTACGGCGACTGAACCCTCATCATCGCCCCCTGGATTCTCATGGTCGGCAAACGCCACCCATTTGCCATCCGGCGAAATTTTCGGATGGCTGATCCAGTTGATGGTATCGAACAACACTTTGCCAATGGGATATTCCAAACGCCAGTGGTTGTTCTCGGGAACATAGCGGACAATCGCCATGTGCTCGCCGTCCGCTGCCCAATCCGCGTCTTGTACATTGTCGAGTACTTCGCGCGGCGTGCCCCCGCTCAAGGGAACCCGCGCCAGAGTGCCGCTGCGCGCATAGCCTCCGAAATACACGCTCTTCAACCGCACTGCCAGTTCTCCACCTTTGGAGATTGAAAGCAGTTCTGCATCCTTGATCCCCAACGCGCGTGCGCCCGGATCGTCGGTGCGCGACATATAAAGTTCGTTGCTTTCGCCATCCCACGACGCGCTGTACACGACGCTGCCGTCGGGGGTGAATCGCGCATTCCCTATGGCACCCGTGCGAAAAGTGATTTGGTGATACTCCGCCAAAGGCGCGTGACCGCTAGCCTGACCAAGCCACCAACCGAGAACGAGCATTACCAGAGCGAGACCAAGACCGCTTGCGAGTGCGACCAGCAACTTGCTGCGGGGTTGTTTAACTGCAACCGTACTTATCCTTGCCGATGTGCCCGAAATGCCGGATAGATGTTCAAGATCAAACGCGATGTCACTGGCGGAGTGGAAACGAGATTCAGGACTCTTCTCCAGGCAGTGATGCACAATGCGCTCCAGCGCCGGCGAAACATTGCGATTCGTCTCATTTAACTCTGGAGGATCTTCTTTCAGGATTGAACTCATCGTGTCCGCGGCAGTATCGCCATGAAATGCGCGCTTGCCGGAGAGCATTTCGTAGAGAATTGCGCCGAAGCTGAAAATGTCGGAACGCGCATCGACCGCCATTCCGCGCACTTGCTCGGGCGACATGTAGCCAGCCGTACCGAGGACCACTCCCGCCTCTGTGCCGTGGGTCGCTGTAGGCAGGGAAGTGTGAGAACTGGATTCGGCTTGAGTCAATTTTGCCAGACCGAAGTCCAGAATCTTGACCCGCCCATCTTTGGTGATGAAAAGATTGTCTGGCTTGAGGTCTCGGTGAACGATACCTTTTTCATGGGCCGCAGCCAGACCATGCGCGATTTGCAGCGCGTAGTCCAAAGCTTTGCGCACTACGATTGGTCCGCTACGCAGTCGTTCGCGTAAGGTTTCTCCCTCAAGCAGTTCCGACACGACATAAGGCGATCCATCGCTCGAGCCAATATCGAACACCGCCAGAATGTTGGGATGGTTCAAAGCAGCCGTGGCCAGTGCTTCCTGCTCGAATCGACGCAGCCGGTCGGCGTCGAGAGAAATGGCTTGCGGCAAAACTTTAATCGCCACTTCGCGTTTGAGACGCGAGTCACGGGCGCGATACACCTCGCCCATGCCGCCCGCTCCGAGCAGAGAGACAATTTCGTACGGCCCGAGTTTGGTGCCGGAAGTCAGGTTCATGAGTCGGCAGGATTATAGCTCAGACAGCAAGTGGAACGAGAGTTTAGCTTTCAGCATGGCTCACGTTGCGCGATTCGGATCATGAGTTAAATGTGTTTCTTCTACCGAGTCTGCCCATCCCCAATGACTTCATATTTGGTCGAAGTCAGTTCGGCCAATGCGAACGGCCCGCGGCAATGCAGTTTCTGGGTGCTTACGCCCATCTCGGCGCCGAAGCCGAATTCGCCGCCGTCGGAAAAACGGGTGGAAGCGTTCCAGTAGACCGCGGCGGAATCAATTTGACGGAGAAAGCGCCGGGCGTGCTCTTCGTCGTAGGTGATGATCGCTTCCGAATGCTTGGTCGAATAGCAGTTGATGTGCGCGATGGCTTCGTCCACCCCGGAGACGATCCGGATAGCCATGCACAGCCGCAAAAATTCTTCTCCCCAATCGGAAGCAGTCGCGGATACCACATTCAGTCCTGATGCCAGCCGCACAGTGGCTTCATCGCCACGAACTTCCACGCCGTTGTCGATGAGTTTTTTCACGATTCGTGGAACATATCTTGCCGCGATCCCCTCATGTACCAGCAGCTTCTCCGCTGAGTTACACACCGACGGACGTTGCGTCTTGGCGTTGATCACAATGCCGTCGGCCATATCGAAATCGGCCGAATCGTCTACGAAAATGTGACAGTTGCCGGCTCCGGTTTCAATCACCGGAACCTTCGCGTTTTCGGTAACAAAAGAAATCAGTTCCGGGCCGCCGCGGGGAATCACCACATCGATCAGGCCGCGCGCCGTGATGAGTTCATGGACCGAATTGCGCGTACTCGAATCCAGGAGTTCGATCGCGCCACTTGGCACGCCCACTACCTGGGTGAGGATCTCCACCAGTCGCTGGTTGCTATGCGCAGCTTCCTTGCCTCCACGCAGCACGACCGCGTTCCCCGTCTTGAAGGTCAGCGCGACTGTGTCGACGGTGACGTTGGGACGTGATTCATAAATGATGCCCACGACTCCCAGTGGCACACGAACTTTGCGGATACGCAATCCGTTCGGACGCAGCCATTCTGCCAGGGTTTCGAAAGTCGGATCGGGAAGTTTGGCAACATCACGCACGCCCGCGGCCATCAACCGAATGCGATCGGGGTCGAGCAAAAGACGATCGCGTATGGCGCCAACCAATCCCGAAGAGTCCAGGTCTCTCCGATTGGCTTCGATAATACTTTCGGAGTTCGCTTCAATTGCGCTGGCCATAACGATCAAAATGGCATTCTTTTGCGCTGTGGAAAGCTGGGCCAATCGCGCAGAAGCTGCCCGCGCGCGCAAAAGTTTCTCGCGTGTTGAGTAGGCCGTAGTCAAAATGGTCGCCATCATGAAGGTCCACGCTGCGGAGGAAAATAAGTGCCGATTTTGCGCTCGATGGCCCAGGAAATCGCGTGCGCGTGGTGTCCGTTCACGATGGCCACATTCACTCCCGCCTGGCTGGCGGTTTTGGCAGCGCGCAGTTTGGAGCGCATGCCGCCCGTGCCCAGCTTGCTTTTCCCGTTGCATACGGCTTCCATTTCCGGAGTCAGCTTGCGTATGGTGCGCAGCAAACGCGGGCGTTTCCCATTGGGAACATAAAAACCTTCAACATCGGTGAGAAGCAACAGCCAATCGGCTTTCACCGCGGTCGCCAGCAGGGCGCTCAGTTCGTCGTTATCGCCGAAAGCGCCGGCGAGTTCGCGGACCGACACCGTGTCATTTTCATTCACGACCGGCACCACGCCCAACTTCAACAACTCATGCAACGCGTTTTGTAGATTTTGGTAACGCACTGGCGAGGTGAAATCGTCGCTCGACAGCAGTAACTGCGATACAACTTTCTTGCCATAGAAAAGTTGCTGATAAGTATGCATCAGCGCGCTTTGTCCCACCGCCGCGCAAGCCTGCATTAACGGGACACTGGTTGGTTTTGCGGTGAGGCCCAGATTCGCCATGCCGGAAGCGATCGCGCCGGAAGTGACGATCAGATACTCATGCCGCGAAAGATCGAACTGATCGACCAGGGCCCTCATGCTGGTGGTATCGATTCTCCCGCCAGGGGCGATGAGGCTGGTTCCGACTTTGATGACGAGACGCATGGATACTTTTAATTTAACAACTCCTGCGAGGTTTTGGCAGTGGGCGGTATCGCCGCGCTAGAATTAAGCCATGTCCATAAAGGATTCTACTCAACGATTTTCCCCACGGGTTGAGAACTATGTCCGCTATCGCCCCGGTTATCCGTCGGAAATTCTTGGGCTTCTGAAAAAGGAATGTGGCCTTACCCGCGAATCGGTTGTCGCCGACATCGCATTTGGTACAGGCATTTTCACCCGCCTGCTGCTTGAGGACGGAAACCTCGTTATTGGAGTCGAACCGAACCAAGCCATGCGACAAGCGGGTGAGGAATTTCTGAAGGCATATCCAAACTTTGCCAGCGTAGCCGGGGCCGCCGAAGCGACAACTCTTTCCGATGACAGCGTCGATATCATCACCGTGGCGCAGGCGGCTCATTGGTTCGACTGCGAGAGAGCTCGAATTGAATTTCGACGCATCCTCAAGCCCGGCGGATGGTTGGTGCTTATTTGGAATGAACGTCGTCTTGATGCAGATGCGTTTGCTCGAGACTACGAGGCGTTGGTGATTCAGTTCGGTACCGATTACGAGGAGGTACGGCACCAAGGTGCTCAACGCAGTGTGAAAGAACTCTTTGCGTCGGCTTCTTATCAAGTGAGAGAGTTTGAAACGCAGCAGGAGTTTGATTATCCCGCGCTTGAAGGCCGCCTGCTCTCTTCTTCCTATGCGCCGCTGGCGGGCCATCCGAATTACGAGCCTATGTTGGAAGAGTTGCGGAGAATCTTTGACGCGCGGCAGGCCGAAGGTCGGGTGGCCTTTGACTACGCTACGCGCGTGTTTTTTGGACCATTGGGTTAAGCATTTCGCCGGCGCTTGAAACCTGCTTAAATGACCCTCATGCCAGAAGAAAAAAGTTTCCACATGACGGCCGAAGAATTCCGCCGGCATGGCCACGCGATGGTGGACTGGATCGCCGATTACCACAAGCGGATCGAGTCTTTTCCGGTGCTTTCGCGCGCGGAGCCAGGGCAGTTGCGGGCTTCACTCCCGGCGAATCCGCCGGAAAAAGGTGAAGACTTTTCGGCAATCTTCGGCGATCTCGAAAAACTTATCCTCCCCGGCATCACTCATTGGCAGTCACCGAATTTCTTTGCGTATTTTTGTACGGGGGCTTCGGCTCCGTCCGTCCTGGGAGATTTGCTTTCCTCCGGACTCGGCATCCAGGGCATGCTTTGGGCCACCAGTCCTGCCTGCACGGAGCTGGAGACACATGTCCTCGACTGGTTGGCGAAGATGTTGGATCTGCCGCAGAAGTTTTTGTCCACCAGCACGGGCGGTGGCGTGATCCAGGACACGGCCTCGAGCGCCTCGCTTTGTGCGTTGCTAGCTGCGCGCGAACGGGCTACGAATTTCGCCAGCAATCAGCAGGGATGCGACGGCAAACTGGTCGCTTACACGTCCTCGCAAGCGCATTCATCGATTGAAAAAGCGGTGCAGATTGCGGGCATCGGCGTGAAGAATCTGCGGTTGATCGGCGTCGACGAGAACTTCGCCATGCGCGCCGACGAGTTGGCTAAGCAAATTAAAGCCGATCAGCGCAACGGACTCATCCCATGTTTTGTTTGCGCGACGATTGGCACGACTTCCTCAAACGCCATGGATCCGATTTCGGAAATTGGCCGCATCTGCCGCGAACAGAATGTATGGTTGCATGTGGACGCAGCCATGTCCGGCACCGCCGCAATTTGTCCAGAGTTTCGAAACACGCATGCGGGACTCGACCTTGCCGACAGCTACTGTTTCAATCCGCACAAATGGATGTTTACAAATACCGACTGTAGTTGTTTCTACGTAGCCGATCGGAAAGCATTGACCCAGAGCTTGAGCGTGGTCCCGGAATACCTGCGCAATAAGGCCTCTGACGCCGGCACGGTAATTGACTATCGTGACTGGCAGATTCCGCTGGGCCGCCGCTTCCGTTCGCTCAAGCTGTGGTTCGTGATTCGTCAATATGGAATCGAGGGTCTCCAATACCACATTCGCGAGCATGTAAACCTGACCCGGCAATTCGCGCAGTGGGTAAGAGATGACGATCGCTTCGAGTTGGCAGCGCCGGTGCCGCTAAATCTGATTTGCTTCCGCCACAAAAGTGGCGATGAAGCGAATCAACAAATCATGGATCGTCTGAATCGCAGCGGGGACCTCTATCTCACGCACACCAAATTGCAGGACAAGATCACGCTTCGCCTGTGTATCGGACAAGAAGATACGCAGGCGCGCCACGTAGAAAAGGCTTGGAAGCGAATCCAGGAAGAAGCGCAAAAACTCTAAAAGATAATGACAAAAGGGTTATGGTTTTGCAGGAACATCAGCCTTGATCGCTCCCGCATTCTCCGGGGCCGCCGGATCCACGCCGAAATCCCACACGTAAGTGTTCATGCCTTCTTTGCCCAGGACTTCAACCACGGCATATTCGCCAGGGGTTAGCTCATTTTTCGGAGTTACTTTCACCCACCCGCCCATGAGTTTTTCCGCAGTCGTCGGAACAAAGTTTTGTTCCTGGCTGAGCTTTCCTGACATTGCAGTTTTGATGTCGCCGACGATGCGTTTGTCCTGTTTGGGTTGGAGACGCACGATGTGAAAGCGGTCCCATGCCAGTTCCGGCTGCGGGGTTGCGGGTGTCGGGGACTGGTCCTGGCCCTGGTCAGGATTCACATAAATCGCCGGTAACGCGCTGTGGGCTCGGATTTTCGCGTGTAGCCCTTTTATTTCAATGTTCTGTTTCGCGCCGCCGATGGCGGTGCGAAAAACTCCTCGCTTTGCATTTTCACTGAGTTCTCCTCCACTTTGGGGTAATTCCACCAGTTGGGGTTGACCTTGAAAAGTGTCAAGCAGCATGATGCTGCCATCCGAGGGCACGCGCAATCCCGGCGCAACTTGAGGCAATTTAGCGTCTTCGGCGGCGCGGTCGGCGGCCGATTCTTTCTCGATCTCAACGGCTTCGGGAACGGCAGCGCCGGTGGAACGATCTTTGGCGAATTTTTCCGTGGCCGCCCAGTCCACCAGAGAGTTGGGAATTTCCTCCCATTCGTTGCGTTCGGCGCTAAGATAGCGAACTCGGTCGCCCTCCACTTCATACTTGGCCACGAGCTGATACGAGCCGTCCTTGAGAATGAGACGCTTTGCGGTTTGCTGAGCGGAGGCAGGCAGGATGAAAAATAGTGCTGCCGCGATAGCCAGCAAAGTGGGTCGCATCCTGAATTTAGTTTGAAACATGGGCGCCATCATTATCGCGCTATGTGGTCGTTATTGAAAGTTGGATGCCAGGCATCGCGTGATTGGATACTCATGTGCAAAACTGATCGCCGACCGCTGAACATCGGATATTTTTTCAAGTTTGCTTCGCCGCGCTTTTCTGGCATAATTGGTCGTGCACCCATCCTGCACTAAATTCCAAAGACAATTTAAGGTGAGGAATCGATGTCGGCAAAGTACATCTTTGTGACTGGCGGGGTTGTGTCTTCATTGGGCAAGGGACTGGCGGCGGCCTCGATTGGCTGCCTGCTGGAAAGCCACGGCCTCAAAGTGAACCTGATGAAGTTCGACCCGTATCTCAACGTCGATCCGGGCACTATGTCGCCCTTCCAGCACGGCGAAGTTTTCGTCACCGACGACGGCGCGGAAACCGATCTCGATCTTGGCCACTACGAACGCTTCACCCACGCCAAACTTTCCCGCGATAACAACTGGACGACGGGCCGCATCTACGAACAAATTATTGCCAAAGAACGCCGTGGGGATTATCTCGGAAAAACTGTGCAGGTCATTCCACACGTTACCAACGAAATCAAAGCGGCGATGAAAAAAGTGGCGCAGGATGTCGATGTGGCCATCGTCGAAATCGGCGGCACGGTCGGCGACATCGAATCGCTGCCGTTTATGGAAGCCATTCGCCAAATGCGCCAGCAACTGGGCCGCGAACACACGATGTTCGTGCACGTCACGCTGGTGCCTTTCATTGCCGCTGCCCAGGAACTCAAGACCAAGCCGACGCAACATTCGGTAAAAGAACTGCTAAGCATCGGAATTCAGCCGGATATTCTGCTTTGCCGCACCGATCGATTTCTTTCGAAAGACATCAAGGGGAAGATTGCGCTTTTCTGCAATGTCGAAGAAGAAGCCGTCATCACTGCCAAAGACGTAGCTTCGATCTACGAAGTGCCGGTGGTGTTCGCACGAGAAGGTGTGGATACGCTGGTCCTCAAATATTTACATCTTGATGCCAAAGAGCGTGATCTGAAAAGTTGGGAAGAGATCGTTCACAAGACCTATAACCCGAAGGCCGAAGTCACAATCGGTATCGTGGGGAAATACGTCGAGTACGAAGATTCGTATAAATCGTTGAAAGAAGCGCTTGTCCACGGAGCGCTAGCGCACAATCTGAAAATGCAGGTGAATTGGATTGAAGCAGAAGGCTTGGAGTCCGGCGAACGCGCCTGCGAAGAACAGTTGCAGAATTACGATGGCCTATTAGTCCCCGGAGGTTTCGGCAAGCGCGGGATTGAAGGCATGTTGCGAGCTATTCGTTTTGCTCGTGAAAATAAAGTGCCGTATTTCGGAATTTGTTTGGGAATGCAGACGGCTTGCATTGAATACGCACGCAACGTATGCGGCTTGGTGGACGCCAACTCCAGCGAATTCGATCCTGCAACGCCTCATCGCGTGATCTATAAACTGCGTGAACTGCGCGGCGTTGAAGAACTCGGTGGAACCATGCGCCTGGGTGCGTGGCCTTGCAAAATCGAGCCGGATACGCTGGCGTACAAAATTTATGGGCAGACGGAAATCAGCGAACGGCATCGTCATCGCTACGAATTCAACCGCGAGTATGAAGGGACGCTGACCGCCGCTGGCCTGCGCATTTCCGGGTCAACGCCGGACGGGACCTACGTTGAGATGATCGAATTGCCCGATCATCCGCATTTCATCGGATGCCAGTTTCATCCTGAGTTCAAGTCGAAGCCGCTCGAACCGCATCCGCTGTTCAAGGCCTTTGTGGGCGCGGCTTTCGAGCAGGGAGAGAAGCGACGGGCAGAAAAAGGCAGCGCCGAAGTGGAAATGTTCCACCGCCCTGAGAACGTCCGACAAAGATAAAAATGCTATTCACCGCCGAGAGCGCAGAGGCCGCCGAGAAAACAATTAATAGATTTCTCGGCGATCTCTGCGTTCTCGGCGGTAAACAAAAATGACGACATCTTTCCAACTCGATAATGTCCGCATCGGTTCCGGGGATCTGTTCCTGATCGCCGGACCCTGCGTGATCGAAAGCGAAAAACATGCGCTGTTCATGGCGGAAGTCATCAAGGGCATTACTCGCGCGCTGAATGTTCCGTTCATCTTCAAAGCCTCTTATGACAAAGCCAATCGCACCTCGATTCGCAGCTTCCGCGGCCCTGGATTGGTCGAAGGTCTACGAATCCTGAAAAAAGTGAAAGACGAAATTCATGTGCCGGTGCTGACCGATGTGCACGACGTGCATGACGTGGCTAAAGTCGCCGAAGTGGCCGACATCCTGCAAATCCCAGCGTTTCTTTGTCGTCAGACTGATTTAGTAGTTGCTGCAGCAATGACCGATCGCGTAGTGAACATAAAAAAAGGTCAATTCGTTTCGCCGTGGGACATGAAGCACGTCGTAGAAAAATGCCGCACCGCCGGCAACGATAAAGTTTTCGTCACCGAACGTGGCGCAAGTTTTGGATACAACAATCTGGTTGTCGATATGCGCTCGTTAGCCATCATGCGCAAATTCGCGCCGGTAGTTTTCGATGCGACACATTCCGTCCAACTCCCCTCTTCTCAAGCCGACGGAGATCATGCCGTCAGCGGCGGACAGCCGGAATTCATTCCAGTGTTGTCGAGGGCGGCCGTCGCAGCAGGTGTTGACGGCATTTTTATGGAAGTACACGACAATCCCAAAGAAGCTAAATCCGATGGCGCAAACGCGCTCGATTCCACGAAGCTGCGGGGTTTGTTGAAGGAATTGCAGGCCGTGCAGCAGGCATTGGTGATCGCACGAGCGACGCCGTAATTCCCAAGCTCGGCCCTTACGGCACGCAAAGTCCCGAAGGGACGCTTCAGCTTAGCCCAGCGCGGCAGCGCTAGGTAGCCGTGCGAATGGATCAAGTCCCGTAGGGACGGCCCGCTTATCCGAATACATATTTTGGATCGTAGGAAATCCCGTGCCTATTGAGTAATTTCAGGAATTCTTCTTCATAATTGCGCTTCGCATGATGGGCGGGGCTGGTTGGCAATGTATGCGACAACTTCTTCCGTGTGCGATGCGCTCACGCTAAAAGCACCGTATCCCTCTTGCCATGCGAAATCTTCGATTGCTCTTGTATCGTTAATCCATTTCGATGAACACGATTTCAAAATCTGAACTGCTTTCGCTAACGGCATTGTCGGAGGGACCAGCAATAATGCATGCGCATGATCTTCAACGCCACCAACTTTGATTGCCTCGAATCCGTGATTTCGGGCAATCCCCGCCATGTAAGGCCAGAGCTTAGTTTGGAGTTCCGGGGAGATGCATATCTTTCGGTCTTTGGTACTGAATACCAAATGAATCCGATTGCTGGAATACGAATGCGACATGGGTCGTCCCTCCGGGACTCTTCTCGTTTTCGTCTCTCACCCAGCGCTGTCGCGCTGGGCTAAGCTGGCTCGTCCCTCCGGGACTCGATTTCGGATTACGAATGACGGTTCGTACATACCGAAATCACTTGTTGATGCGAACCTACACTCGCGTGCGCGAGTTTGGCTGTGACGGCCGTCACACTGCTGGCAAATAATCGGGCGATTGTCCGTCCCCAAAATCTGATACCATCCCCGCGGCAGCTGTGAGGATCGAAATGAAATATGTTTTCTCCGCCATTTTCTTGTTTGCTATGTTGACTGCTTCCTATTCACAAACCCCGGTTGGATCTCCCCCGCTGCGGGTTGCGGTCGCGGGCCTGGTCCATGGCCATGTCGGCGGATTTTTCCAGAGCTCGCTGCATCGGTCTGACATTCAACTCGTGGGGATTGCCGAGCCTGACCAGCAACTCGCGGCACGATACGCCGCTCAATTCAATATCGATCACACCCTGCTGTTCACCGACCTGGATGACATGCTGCAAAAGACGCATCCGCAGGCCGTCGTCGCGTACACCAGCACCTATGACCATCGCCGAGTCGTCGAGATCTGTGCCCGGCATGGGGTTCCAATCATGATGGAAAAACCTCTTGCGGTGAGCGCCGAAGACGCGCGCGCCATCGCTTCCGCTGCCCATAAAGCGAAGATCCAAGTGCTGGTCAATTACGAAACGACCTGGTATCGCAGCAACCATACGGCTTACGACTTGGTGCATGAAGGCGCGCTCGGCGATGTACGCAAGGTAGTCATTCATGACGGCCACGAAGGCCCGAAAGAAATTAACGTTCAGCCGGAGTTTTTCGCCTGGCTGACCGATCCCAAACTCGATGGCGGCGGAGCCCTCTATGATTTCGGTTGCTACGGCGCCGATCTGATGACCTGGCTCATGGATGGTCAACGCCCAACGACGGTGACGACCGTCACCCAGCAAATTAAACCGGAAATTTATTCTCGAGTGGACGACGAGGCCACGATTATTCTGACTTATCCAAAAGCACAGGCGATCATTCAGGCTTCATGGAATTGGCCGTTCGGACGCAAAGACATGGAAATTTACGGTCGGACGGGTTACGCAATCACAGTGCGCAATGACGATCTGCGGGTTCGATTGAAGGGAAAAGAAGAAGAGCCGATGACTGGCAAGCCGATCCCTGCGCCGTTCAATGACTCGTTGTCGATGCTCAGGGCAGTTGTTTTGGACGGAGCGACTCCTGACTCGCCCTCTTCTTTGGAAACCAACGTCATCGTCAGCGAGATTCTGGATGCTGCTCGTCGCTCCGCGGTGTCCGGAAAAACCGTTTCGATAAGCGACGTTCGCTGAAACGACTGCGCCACTCAAGCTTAGAGCTTTCCTGCAAACTGCGAAAGCGATCTCGGGATACGAATCCGCCGGCTAAATCTGCTAACATCCTTTTTCATTCGCGCCTTTATCAATGCATATCGCATCCGCCACCATCGGCATTTTCACCGTCGTCCTCGTGCTGCTGGACGCCTTTGAAACAATCGTCCTGCCGCGCCGCATCCGCAAGGAGTTTCGGTTAAGCCGGGTGTTCTACCGGCGCACCTGGCTCCCCTGGCGAAGGATTGCCGGTCACATCGCCGCGCCGGGCCGCCGCGAAAATTTTCTGGGATACTTCGGGCCCCTTTCTCTAATATTTCTGCTTGCTTTGTGGGCCTGCGGCCTAATCTTCGGCTTCACTTTGCTTCAATACGGGGCCGGTGATCACGTACAGTTGAATGGCCAGCCAGTCACTTTCTACGCGCTGATTTACCATAGCGGCGAAACTTTCTTCACCCTCGGCTACGGGGACATCGTTCCCACTTCTGCGCTCGCCAGATTTCTCGCCGTGCTCGAAGCCGGCATGGGATTCGGTTTTCTCGGGACGGTCATCGGCTATATTCCGACCATCTATTCTTCCTTTTCCAGGCGCGAAATTGAAATCTCCATGCTCGATGAACGCGCCGGCTCGCCGTCCACGGCATCGGAACTTTTGTCACGCATGGGGAAATCCACCCAGCAGGATGTGCTGGACGGCGTTTTTCGTGACTGGGAGCGCTGGGCCGCAGAAGTGTTGGAGAGTCATCTGTCGTATCCCGCGCTGAGTTTTTTTCGCTCGCAGCATAACAATCAATCCTGGCTGGGCGCGCTGACGACGGTCCTCGACGCCACTTCGCTCGTCATAGCTGGAGTCGACGGCCTCCGCAGCGATCAGGCCAAGCTGACTTACGCCATTGCGCGTCACGCGGTTGTGGATCTCTCGCAAGTGGTGAATGCGCGCTACGATGCCAGTTTTCCCGATCGCTTGCCCGATGAGCAAATGGCTCAGCTCAGAAAAAGCTTGCTGGATCGCGGCGTGAAACTCGGTGACGGCGCGCAGTTCGAGCAGAAGTTGTCGTATCTGCGCTCGCTCTACGAACCATATGCCCAGTCGATTGCGCGAAACTTATTGATCACGCTTCCGCCCTGGATCCACGACGAAAAGAAGAAAGACAACTGGCAAGCGGGCCCGTGGGACCGCATCATTCAAGCACGCGGCCTTGCTATCCTTGGGCAAAAGATCAAACTCATTCCGGAAATCGACGACCACTTCTAGCCGGATTTTCTATTCCGCGGATTTCGTGACGAAACCTTTTCGCCGCTGCTCGCTGTAGCGGGCCAGCGCATCCTTGATGATGGGATAGGCTTCCGATGCCGGCCGAATCTCGTCCACTTCCACAGCTTTGCCTTCCAGTTGTTTGTAGTCCTGAAAAAAACGCCGCAACATCATCATGCGATGAGGTGGCATCTCCGCGGCCTCGCGATAGGAATTAAATTCCGGATCTTCAGTCGCGATGGCAATAATTTTGTGGTCTTTCTTGCCACTGTCGATCATGGTCATTACCCCAATCGTCCGCGAGTGAATAATAGTTAACGGCACCACGGTTTCCTGGCACAGTACCAGCACGTCGAGCGGATCGTCATCTTCAGCCAAGGTTTGCGGAATGAAGCCATAATTAGCGGGATAATAAACGGCCGAATACAGGATGCGATCAAGCTTAATGAGTCCGCTGGTCTTATCAAGTTCATATTTGACGCTTGAACCAAAAGGAATCTCGATTACGCTTTGGAACTCGTGCGGCAGTTTATCGCCGGGAGTAACGTCATGCCAGGGATGAATCATTGCTTTGAAAGCCCTCAAGTCTATGAAAGTAACTTCCATTCTATCGGATGATCGACCAAGTGGCCTTAACCGCAGGTAACCTGACATCCGCGAAGAGCCTGTTACTTGACCCGTTGAATAGCGGCGCGTAGAGTTTTGTGAAGAGTTATGTCTAACGAGACCAGCAAATTCCTGAAGTTCGGCGGCGCGACCGCTCTCATCATCGTTGCCCTGGCTTACCTTGCTTACACCGGTGTTCAGGAGAGCAAAAGCTACTACGTCACCATCAAAGAATTGCAAGGGATGGGCGACAGCGCCTACACCAAGCGTCTTCGGGTGGCGGGAAACGTCCAGCCAGGTTCGATTAAACGCAACGGCCCGAAGATCGATTTCATGTTGGTGGAAGGCGACAAGGTTCTGTCCGTTGCGTATAGCGGCAGCGAACCCCCGCCAGACACCTTCAAAGACAATGCCCAGGCGCTAGCCGACGGCAGCTATGGACGCGATGGCGTCTTCCATGCCAAAGCACTGCAAGCGAAATGTGCTTCCAAGTACGCCCCGGCTCCCGGAACGCCTGCGAATGGAATGCCCGCGGCAGAACCCGCAAAGAACGTTAGCCAGCTATAGTTGCTATCGCAGCACCGAAACCGGCTATCCTCTCTCAAGTTATTGTCATTCCGAGGCGGAGCGAGGAATCTGCTGTTTGCCGACCCCGAGGAGAAGCAGATTCCTCCCTACGCTGCGCTGAGGTTCGGAATGACAGGTTCGGCGTGTCTCTGCTCTGAAACTCATTCTCTTTCAATCCGTCTTTGAACAACTTACTTTCCCGCGCGACCCAAAAACCTTAGCCGAATGTAATCCGCTGTCCAACGCCCTTTTTCATCGCACAGTGCCGGACGGAGAAGTTCGACGACTTCATCCAAAGCTGCAGCCTGATCCTCTTGCGGCAATACTTTGATCATCGGCATGGCGAAAGTCTTGAGCCATCCGGTCATGTCAGTGGGAAGCGGAGTGGGGCGCGGGATTAGCTCGATGTATTCCACGGTAAATCCAGCATGCTCAAGCCGCGCGCGATAGTCGTCAACAGTAGGGAAATACCACGGAATGTTCGCCGCAGCATTGGTGACACCTCGACGTTCGAGAACCGCAAGCAACGCGACCGTAATGGCAGCGACGTTTCCATGTCCGCCCATCTCTCCGGCAAAGCGGCCTCGCGGTTTGAGCGCACGGCGAGCCCCGGAAATGACAGCGTTGGGATCGCGCTTCATCCAATGCAATGCAGCGTTGGAAAATACCGCGTCAAATTCGCTGGTGAAGGTGAGACTGAAACCGTCCATGACCTGGGCATCGATGCCACGACTCTTCGCCGCCGCGACCATATCTGCGGAAGCATCGACGCCGGCCACGGTCGCTCCCGCCGCTTGGATTTTTTCGGATAGCACACCATCTCCACACCCGAGATCCAAAATGCGCTCGCCCGCTCGAGGATTGAGCAGATCGAGCACGGCCTGCCCGAGGGTTGGAACAAAATGCGCGTGCTCGGCGTAGCGATCGGCTTTCCACTCCTGCGCGTTGCCGGCGGTATGAACAGCGGCTACGTGATGGTCAAACTCCCGCTGCAACAGCCTTTGATATTCTTCACGGTTGGGACGATGACTGCTCGAAGTAACTTTGAATCCTGAATCCGCGCAGGATGTGCACGCACCCTCCACCGGAATATCTTTAAGCCATTTGGTAACGCGGAGAGAAGGTTTCTTCATCCTCCAAGTTTCCCATAGATGAAAGTCGGGTGCCAGGTATGAGGATTTTAGATTGTTTGATTTTAGAATGCAGATTGAAAACCGCGTCCGGGCTCGCGCGCCTTAGATCTTCAATCTGCGATCTGAAATCTCCAATCTGAAATGGCCGGGGGTCATGAGGATTTTAGATTGTTGATTTTAGAATGCAGATTGAAAACCGCGTCCAGGCTCAGGCGCTTTTGACCTTCAATCTGCGATCTAAAATCTCCTATCTGAAATAGCAAAGTGTAAACTCGAACCAGAAAAATTTCCCCATTGTCCCTGACCGATACCAATCTCGCGAGCCCGCCGGATCCCATCGTCAGCGTCAGCAATCTCATCAAGCAATTCGGACGCTTCGCCGCCCTGCGTGGCGTGAGCGCAGATTTTGCTCCGGGCAAACTCTATGCGATTCTCGGCGACAATGGAGCAGGGAAGACCACTCTGTTGCGGATGCTCGCAGGTCTTACGCAGCCGACGCAGGGCAAAATCTCGATCCTGGGCGCTACTAACGTTCGCAGCGTGTGCGGGCAGATCGGATACATGGCGCATCCGTCGCTGCTGTACGACGAAATGACCGGCATGGAGAACCTGCGCTACTTCGCGCGGCTATACGGAATCGAAGATGACCAACGCTGTGCCGCAGTGATCTCCGCAGTCAAGCTTGATCCCGCTCTGGCGCGGCCCGTGGGACAGTATTCGCAAGGCATGCGGCAGAGAATGTCGCTGGCCCGCGCTTTATTAAACGATCCGAAAATTCTCCTTCTCGACGAGCCTTTCTCGAACGTCGACATGCGTTCGGCGCGCGAGATGGTCAGCCTGTTGGCCCATATGCGAGACACAGGGAAGACTATTTTTGTGGTGACCCACCAGACGGCCATGCTGGAGCATGCGGCTAGCGAATTCATAAGGATGGAAGCTGGCAAAATCATCAGCCGCACGCCCGCGCTGCACCCGGAGGCATCTCGATGAACCAGCTTTCCGGAATTCTGCGCGCGACGCTGGCCAAAGATCTTCGCTTGGAATGGCGCTCCAAAGACGCAATCAATTCGATGCTTTTCTTCGCGCTGCTCGTCGTCGTGATTTTCAGTTTCTCTTTTGATCCCGTGGCGGAAGAATCGCGACGGATTGCGGGCGGCCTGATCTGGGTGGCCTTCTTGTTCGCTGCCGTCACCGCTCTGAATCAGACCTGGGCGCGCGAACTCCGCAATCAAGTGCTCGACGCCTACCGGGTCTCCCCGGCTCCGGCCAATTCGCTGTTCATCGCGAAGGCATTAGGAAATTTTATCTTCGTGGGCATTCTGGAAGCACTGATGACGCCGCTATTCATCATCTTCTACAATCTGCGCGCTCTGGGCCCCGCCTGGCAGTTGATTCCAGTAGCTGTGCTGGGGACCTGGGCGTTGGTGGTCAATGGCACATTCTTCGCCGCGATGTCATTACGCACTCGCAGCCGCGAGATCATGTTACCGCTGCTGCTGTTCCCGATTTCCATCCCGGCGCTGTTGGCGATGGTTAGTGCCACGACGAACATTCTCACCGGTGAAGATTCCGCGAAGTTCTGGATCGTTTTCCTCGCCACTTACGATGTAGTATTTACTTGCGTCGGCCTGCTCTTGTTCGGCCTTGTGATTGATGCAGAATAAAATATGTTCGGTCACGGATTTTACGGATCTTCACGGATCTAAGTTCTTAACTGCTGCTAAAAAATGGAAATCCGACGTGAACTAATAGGAGAGGTAAAAAGATTTTTGATCCGCGAGGATCCGTGTAAATCCGCGGCGTATTTCGAATTTTTATAATGAAACGGGCTTTTCCCATTCTCGCGATACTTACTGCGCTTCTGTTGAGCTATGCATTGCGGGGGGCCCTGATTACCGCCCCGACGGACCAGGCACAAGGAGAGGTGTATCGCATTATTTATTATCATGTGCCTTCCGCGTGGACAGCATTCTTGTTGTTTTTCATCAATTTTGTGGCCTCGATCCAGTACTTGGTGCGTCCCAGTAGAAGTGCTGATCGTATAGCGAAGTGGGGTGCCATCACGGTTTCGCTCGTGGCCTGCGTGGGCGCCGCCATCATCTATTTTCGGCCCCTTCCTTATGACCTGCAACCCTCGGCGGTGGCGACCACGGGATTTTTGATTACCGGGATTTATTTCGTCATTCGACATTATTTTTCCGGACAGGAGACCGACGCCCTGGCATTGGTTGCCGCCGAAGTTGGGGTGGTATTTTGCACGGTAGTGTTGGTCACCGGGCCCATCTGGGCTCGGCCGGTGTGGGGAATCTGGTGGGCTCCAGGCGACATTCGCCTGACTTCAACTTTGGTGATGTGGCTTATTTATGTGAGCTATCTGGTTTTGCGCCGCTTCTCCTCCAGCAGCCAAACGGCTCGACTCGCTGCGGCTCTAGCCATTTTTGGCGCGCTCGATATTCCGCTGGTGTACTTTTCCATCTGGTTCTATCGCACCCAACATCCGCAACCCATCATCGGCGGTCCCGCCGGGGGGTCGATTGATCCGCGCATGCTGCATGTGCTGCTGATCAATCTGCTGGCTTTTCTGTCTTTTGCTGGATTGGTTTGCTGGTCGCGCTATCGCCTGGAAATTTTGCAGAGACAATTGCACGAAACCCAGGCCCTTGAAGCTTTGCTGGAGCACCGAGGTTAACCATGAATCCTTATCTTGCCGCAGCCTACATCGCCACCTGGACCATCCACATCACTTATCTTGGGATCGTGGCCCGTCGATATGCACGCTTGCGACGCGAAATTAAAGAGCTGAAGCCGAAAGCCTAAAGCCCAGAGCCCAGAGCCAGAGCCCAGAACAATTAACTACTCACCAGAAACCCCATGCCGACGCCCGAACGCAGGAATTCATGTTCTTCGATGAACGCAGCCACCCCGATGCGGGAGACCGGTAAAGGCGCTTCAACCCTGACCACGCGAGCCGTGAACCGGACCCGCACCGGGTCGGTCAATGTAATGTGGGGTGGGAACGTCATGGTCACGGCGATGCGAGTTCCTTGGTTTATGGGGCGATCCACGTAAAAGAAAATGCCTCGGGCGCTAACGTTCTGGGTTTCAGTGAGAATTTCCGGCTCGAGTACCTCGGGGGACCCTGTCTCGGCGAACTCCACCATCGCCGGCAGACGCATGTCGAAGCGCCGCATGGCGCGTCGCTCCTGCGAAGACACTGGACCCGCTTGTTCTGGAAGCATCTCTGTCAGTTCAACGTCGCAACAATTCCCGCGATTCGTTCGGAAAAATGAGTGAGTGCATTCGACTATCGGCCAGTCTGCAAGGATTAACTTAATTATCAGTCATTTGCAAGCGCAAAAATCCCAGGGAACTGTGACAGTGAATGCTTAGCGGGAGGATCAAGGCAGCCGGCGGAACGGTTGGTGAGGAATCGAATTCCGAGAGTCAATTTGCGACTCAACCTTCTCGGATCGACGACTTCGAATCTTTATCAAAACTTTGCCCTGGTAGGCGGCATCTGGGCCGTCATGACCTGCATCTCACCAAAGCAGGCCGACGGGGACGGGCCCGCACCTTGACAGGCTATCCGTCAGATGTTTAAGTAGTTACTTACTTTTTCGCCCTTTTTTTGGTGACCGTTACGCATGCCGCCGCGCCGCGAGTGGGAATGCCGTTCGTGCGCCGTTTTTCTTTTTTCTCCACGAAATCGGACATCCGGAGGAGCTAGTGAGATTGAATCGCCTTGGGTTGGGTAGGGAGTTTTTGCCGGGCCGCGGCTGGTTGGGGCTGGTGCTGTTGGCAGGTGCCGGAGCTGTCCTTCTCAGCATGGACGCCCGCACTGCGTCGCCAAGTGGCCAGACAGCCAGTATTGCCTCGAAGTCCTCCGTGCCATCTCCCGTTTCGTCCGCCAAGCGACAGCAAATCCGGGCAGCTTACAACGATTTGCCTTTGATGTTCGAACCCAACCAGGGACAAACCGATCCCAAGGTGAAGTTTCTAGCCCGCGGCTTAGGCTACGGGTTGTTTCTGACCGCCGATCAAGCCGTGCTGCGGGTTCAATCGTCCTCCAAGGATGCTTTCGCGGTAAGCATGGCTTTGGACGGAGGTAATTCGAATCCGGCCGTCGTCGGAACCGACCAATTGCCGGGGAAAAGCAATTATTTTATCGGAGACGATCCCCAAAAGTGGCACCGTGACATACCTCAATTTGCGCGGGTCCACTATCAAAACGTCTATCCCGGAATCGATCTGGTGTACTACGGCGATCAAGGGCGGCTGGAATATGACTTCGAAGTAGCACCAGGCGCAGACCCGAAACAAGTGGGCCTGCGATTTCGCGGTTCCGATAGTGTTCGGATCGACCAGGGTGGAAATTTGGTGCTGGCAGCTGGCGCGGAGCGCATGAAATTGCTGGCGCCGCGCGTTTATCAAACCGTGGGCCATGAAAAACGGCCGGTTGCGGGGAAATTTGTTCTGCGGGGCAAGGATCAGGTCGGCTTCGATCTGGCGAGCTATGATCGCAGCCGCGCATTGATCATCGATCCTCAGCTCGCTTACTCGACCTATCTGGGAGGCTCGAACGCCGAAAGCTGTTCAGCCATTACCGGTCTTGCTTTCGTCCCATCCTGCCCTGCAATTGCCGTCGATTCAGCACTCAACGCTTATATCGCAGGTTCGACCAAGTCCACTGACTTCCCGCCCGTGCCGGGCCGAATCGGTTCCTTGTCTGGAGTGGCCAACGTTTATATTGCCAAGTTCAATTCCCAAGGCTCGGCGCTCGCCTTTTCGACCATCATCGGTGGCACTGGCACCGATTATCCTGCGGGCGTTGCGGTAGATGCTGGATTCAACGTTTTTGTGGCCGGAACGACGGATTCTCTCAATTTTCCAACTCTAGGCGGATTGACGCCGACTCTGACGGCGGGTAACCACGTTTTTGTCACCAAGCTAAGTTCGGGCGCGAATCTCCTGTATTCCACTTTTCTTGCGGGCAACGGAGTTGATGCTGCGTCGGGCATGGCGATCGATTCATTAAGCAAGATTTATGTGACCGGAACCACCACTTCGACCGATTTCCCGACCACCCCGAATTCCTTTTCGGAAGGTAAGGGATTTGTGCCGCCGGGAACCATAGAGCTTTTTTTCTCCAAGGTGGATCCCGCCCAGGTGGGTTCGTCCAGCCTGGTGTATTCCACTTACCTTGGGGGCACTTCGGTCAATGCTGGAGTGACCCCGGCCGTGGTGGGTGGCGGCGTTGCCGTAGACACTAATTGCAACGCATACATCTCCGGTGGAACGAATTACACCGATATGCCGTTGGCAAATGCCTTTCAGGGAACGCTGATCAGTCCCACTGGAACCAACGCGTACCTGGCTGAGTTGGCGGTCCCGACTAACTCCAATTGCGGTTCCGATTTCATCCTGAACTACGCAACCTATTTCGGAGGCACCGGCTCGGATGTGGCGTATGGTGTCGCAGTAGACATTGGCCGCACTGCCTATATCACCGGTTCCACCACTTCAAACGATATCGCTCTGCCCCCGCCGACTACCGATACCATTCCGCCGTTTCAAATCTGTCCGGGAGTGCCGAACCCAGTGCCGCCAGCGGTTCTGCCCACTACCTGCTCGGCTGTGGCAGTATCGGACGCCTTTGTAGCGAAATTCACCCAGCCGGTGACTACCGGGACCACCCCAGGCGACGTCACTCTGAGTTATTTCTCATATCTGGGCGGTTCGGGGCAAGATATTGGATTGGCGATCGTGGTGGACACGACCGGAGGCGCGCGCATTACCGGTTTGACGAAATCAGGCGACTTTCCAGTATCCCCCAGCCCGCTGCAAGCGGGATTCGGTGGCGGCACCGACGCTTTCTACGCTCGAGTCGACACCACGACCACGATCACTACAACCACAACGCCGACCACCTTCAGCAGCTATCTGGGTGGCTCTGGCACCGACATCGGGACGGGCGTGGCATTGGATTTTCAAAGCAATAGTTACGTGACGGGCGAAACGTCCTCGGCGAATTTTCCCACCCTGACTCCGTTTCAAGCGGCCCTCGATGGGCCTAGTGATGCCTTCTTAACGGCACTTGGCCCAACCGTCGATCTGCCCGTAACTGTAATCGGGTCTCCCACTCCGGTCGGTGTGGGTAATCCGGTTACTTTCAAATACACGATTACCAATAAATCGGACGATCCGACCAGTGGCGTGGTTTTTAACGACAGCCTTGCGGGCGGGGTTGCAACCTTTGTCTCTGCCACGGCCAGTCCGGGAAGTTGCGGTTCGGTGGCGAGTCTGAGTGTCAGCTGCACCATCGGACTTTTGAATACAGGCACTGCTGCTACCGTGACCATCACGCTCACGCCGACCGCGTCTGGCAACCTCCCCAACAGCGGGCATGTAACAGCGCCTGTCGCCGGCGTATCGAGCCAAACCAGCGTCACCGTGAATGACTTTACCGTGGGACCTGCTCCTGGGAGCCTCACTTCCGCGACCGTTCTGGCCGGCGTTCCCGCACTTTACGAAGTTGAAGTAATTCCGACCGGAGCCATTCCCAACAGCGTAATCTTGAGTTGCGGTGGAAGTCTGCCCTCCGGGGCGACGTGTACCTTCACCGATGGCGCTACCATCAACAACCTCAACACTGGACCGCAACAACGCGCGCTCGAAATCACAACAGTGTCGCGGGTGACCACGACAACCGGCATTCCTCGCATCGGGGGACCCTTCTACGCGATGTGGTTCCCGGTAAGCGGGTTAGCGTTGATCGGCGTAGGCGTGGGAGGCAAAATGTCTCGCCGCCAGCGATGGCTGATGGGTATCGTTCTAGCTGGATTCTTTGCTCTGGTTCTCTTCCAGGCAGGTTGCGGGAGCTCCAGCAGTGTCACCACCACAACAGGCACTCCTGCAGGAACTTACAATTTCTCGGTAAACGCGAAGTCAGGCACGATCACTCGCACCATGCCGATCCAGATAGTTGTGCAATAGGCGGCGGTCTCAGGGACCTAGGGGTTGTGCTTGAGCACCACGGCGGCGGCTTCGTCCGACCCGATCACGCCCTGCAACTTGCGCCAGTCCGCGATGTGATCCGGATTCACGCTTAGATCGCGCACGATGTATTCCCGCCAATAGCGAATCTTTGATCCCTCAACTTCCACCTTGCTCTGGTAGCTGGCGAAACCTACATCGATTTTCACAGGGTCAGGGATGTCATCCACTTTGTAGTCCTGAGGAATTTCGATTTCGTAGGTGTCGGTTTCGTGCGAAGTCCGCCTCAACTCCAGCGGATATTGTCGTGGCTTCCGTTCCTGTTCCACGTGATAACTCTTCTCACCCATGACGCGCGGTCTGACCAGCATTAATGGTCCGCGAATTTGAGCGTACTGCGGCGTCGTAAACTTGAATTTGTAAATCAAGTCCTGTTGGATTTGATCCAAATGCTGAATGTCGCTGCTCTGTACCGTGAAAGCTTGAAGCGATCGTCCCAGGCGATGTTCCAGGGCCAAGGAACGTTCTTGCTGGGTATCGGAAACCAGGTGCCATCGTTCGGCTGAGGCCTGATCGCCGCTGCTGTCTTCGGTCACTTCGCCTCCAAGTGTTCCATCGGAACTCAGCGTGAAATGCCCGGTACGGGTCAGCAGATTTGTGTCCGGTGACAACAGAGGCGTGTGGATCAATTCTCCGCCGGAATCGGTCACCAGCAATGCGTAAGTATTTTGTAGTTGCGCGCGCAATTCACCGGCCGGAGTCTCCTCATCAGTGGGATCGAAAATGATGTAGCGCTTGCCTGTCTTGGCTGTAACCACGCTCTGGTAGGCGTCGGTCTTGATCTCAGCCGGCAATTCAATCGCAAGGATGGCGTGGTTGAAAAAAGTCGAAGGTAGATTGGGATGAACGACGCCGCGTTCGGTATGGATCAGTACGTAATCGGACTTAATCCCCACCTCCTGCAGCATGCTGCTCAGCAGCGTGGCTTTGTCCTTGCAGTCGCCATAGCGCGCATGAAAAATATCGCCGGCGGGATGGGGCTGATAGCCACCAATGCCTATTTGAATTTCAACATACCGCACGTCAGATTGAAGGAACGCCGTTAGCGCCTTTAGCTTCTCATCAAAACTGGTCTTTCCCGCCGTTAATTGGTGCGCCCGATCCGAAAGTTCCGCGGTCGGATTCCTGCGTCCGGCAGTCAGCCCTGAATACCAATTGCCCAGCGCGGCCCAGGAGCCGGAGGTCGCAGCCCCATCGCTGTTGCCGAAGTAGGAAATTTCCATGCGTCTGGAGAGAGAAAGAAAAGCCGGCATCATGGCTTCATGCTCGATGGCGGGAACATCACGCACCGTCCACGACCAGCGGTTGTCTCCGTTTTTCACTGGCTGCGCTAGATCGGTAGTGGTCGAGGAAGTCTTGTACTCCCAGCCCGCAGGTAGTTGCAAGGTCATGCCGGCTTCCCGTACCGGAATGTGATCCTGATAAAACCAATCCAGCTGGTTGATCCACGCGTGTCGTCTTACTTCATAGTCGAACGCGACCACCGATCCTGGATCAGAGGCTGGAGCCTGAGCGCGTCGGACCCGAATGTCGTTGTACAAATCGAAGCCAAAGTAGGCACTGGATTCGCTGAAGTCCTTATCGTTGTCTTTCAATTCATATTCGTGGCCGGTGGCGTCAATCGTCCAGGCGTGAATCGAAAGCAGTTTCTCTTTTTGCTCGAGATGAACCACCAGATCGCCTTCGTCGCGGCCTTCGTGGCGAAGAATTTTGACGACCCGGCGGCTATGTTCCAAATATTCGCCCGGTGCCGTGACCGTGAAATCTGTCTGATCCAGAAGTACGACCGCATTGGTGTCCGGCTCGTATTTCGGCACGGTCTGACTCGCGGCTTGGCGCACCCAGTCTGGAATGTTGACGCCGGCCCAGGAATGCTGGGAGCAGAGCACGAGGGAGACGATCGCAAGCCCGATCGTTTTGTTAATTCGATGCAACATGTGCTCCCGCCTTCAGGACGATTTGTTGATCGTCTCCCGCCTTGACCTTGTCGTAGAAATCCTTGAGTGTCTTGTATTCGGTGATGGGGAAGAGCACGCCGCTATTCACAAGATCGCGACGCGAGAAAACGGTAGTGGGAGTTTCCTGCTTCTGCACTGTTTGATAAACCGCATAATCGAGTTTTACCGTGTCATCGGGCGGCAGGCTTTCGATCTCCGTGTTCGGCGGCATCACCATGTGGACTTCATCAATCTCCCGCGACGCGTAGTCGAAGTAGATGGGATTGGTGCGTTGTGTGGCAGGAAACGCGGCCTTATTGTTGATCTCGAAAATATGAGGCGTCACCAGCCAGCGTTTGCCGGCGCTGACGGCGACCGGGCTGCTGATTTTGAAGTCGGCGACCAAGGGTTCCTCGGTGCTGTCCCAGACCGGGCTTTTGGTCAAGGTGATTTCGCTGTTTCCCGGGAGCCAACGCTTGATTTCATCTTCCAGCAATTTCTTGCGGCCTTCTTCGTCGGTCCTGCCGCCCTCGCGGCGCCAGTTCATGGCCTCAATCCCATAGAAGCCGGCGGCAACGGTTCCATCGACGGTACCGTGATCGCTCAGGGTTACGTGGGCGACCCGGACCGTCACCGCCTGGGCATAATTGGAAGGCGGGCTCTGTGCAAATTCCGTGCCCTTCTCCGGACTCTGACGCAGACCTCGGGCGTCGGAATAACGCCAATTCAGAATTCCGAAGGGGCAATACTTGCTGCCGGGATCGAGAAACACGTCTTTGCCATTGAGTTGCACGATGGCAATCTCGGCCGCTAACTGCTCAGTATTCATATACTGTTCATCGAAAAAATTCTCGGCGCGGTTGGGCACCCACATCAGCGATGCGGGAACATTCGCGGCGTGCACCATGGCCACGAACAGGCGCGTCAGGTCATCGTGATCGCCGGTGCGTTGCCGCAGCACGTCCTCTGCCCCGTGGTCGGGCTTCAGCCCCAGAGTGTGTTCCTCCTGCTGGGCGCGAAACGGAATGTAGCTTTGGTTTTCCAGCTTCGAAACGAAGGCGTAAATCTTGCGTACTTTCTGCTCCGGAATGTCGGAAGCCGCCACGGTTTGGGATACTGCGTCAGCCACGCCGTTCTTGCGGCCCATAAAACTATCGACGCGCTTGTTCCAACTCTTGCCGGCATCTTTCCAGAAGTCCGCAACTTTGTTTCTGGAGCTGTAGTAGAAGTTCACCCGCCACTTCAACGAGTCGACCGGAGGCTGATAGGGTTCATTGACGAATGCGGGGATATCATTCATTTGCAGCTCTACCCAGGCTGCCATTGGAGTGGTGCGCCATTGCGGTTGATGGTCCTTCGGCATGTACGACGTCCAGTTGGCGCCGTTGGCAGTCTGGCCGTCTCCCAGAATCAATGACAAATTTGAGCGCTTGAAATCGTAAGGCGTGTTCTTAAAGAAGGCCCTCTTCTGGAACAGGTCTCGCTGCATCACCCAGCGTGGCTGGTCGAAGAGATTGTCTGAATAGCGCATGTTGTAGCGGTATTCGATGATGCTGCCGACTTGCACATCGGGAAGAGTGAAAGTCTTTACCTGATAGCGCAGACCATGCTGGTGCACAATAGTTTTATCGAGCGCCTTGCCTTCGAAGTTGACCACCGAGCCGTCGGCATGCACGGTACGTCCAGCGATTTCGCTGACCCCACTGCCGTGCCGGTCATAAGGCACTTCGATGTTCGCGTATTCCCGGCCTGCCTCGGTGAGGATCTTGATGCGCATGTAGGTGGCATGAAAATGTTGCAGATCGTTGTCGTTCTCTTCGCGATTGAGGATGACCGCCGGCGCGCCCGGCTGTTCGGCGATGCCGGTCATCTTCTGTTCTTCAGGCGTGATCGGAGGCCAATCGGCGGAGGTGGCGAAGGTAGCTAGGAATGTCACAAACAGTGACAACAGCAGCTGGCGATGGAACACACGAAAAAGAGATGCCATGAAAACCTCAATCCGGGGGGAGAGGCAGAGCGCCCTATTATGCAGATTTCCCGGCAGTCAGGCAAGACAATTTAGTGAGGAAGAGCGCCACGGATTTCGGCCGATTCTTGCAGGTTGTTTCCTGGACTCTCCCGGAACGTTCTTATTTTGTGTTCTTTCCCCGGATGTTTTTATCCGGGGCAAAATCCCCGTAATCGTGGCAGCAGGTGTTAGCTGGCGCCGGCGGAAAGCTTATGGCTCTTGGCCTGGGCGATACCGTATTGGCGGATCTTGTAAAGCAAGGCTTTATAACTGATTTGCAGCAATGCGGCAGCCTGTTTGCGGTTCCAGTTCGTGGCCTCGAGCGCGTGGGTAATGGCTTCGGCTTCGGCCTCGTCTTTGGCGCCACGGGCTACGGACTTCAAACCTCCTGAGGCGTCGGCAGCGCTGCGGGTTGCGGGATCAAAATGCGCTCCGGCTGTGTCTCCCTTGGGACGCAGTTCGTTGATAGCGAGCTTTTCGTCGCCCAAAACCAGGTAGCGCTTGATGAAATTGTTCAGCTCGCGTAAGTTGCCGGGCCAGGGATAATCCAGGCAAGCCTGCATCAGTTCCGGCGAAAATGGCAACGGAGCACGTGCATACTGCTCGGACATGCGCGACATGAAATGTTTAAGTAGAATAGGAATTTCTTCTTTGCGTTCGCGCAGCGGAGGAATCTGCAAAGTGAAAGCGTTCAAGCGATAATAGAGATCTTCGCGCAACCGCTTATTGGCCAGCGCCTCAGGAATATTGATATTGGTCGCTGCCAGAATGCGAACATCTACTTTAATCACGCTGCGGCTGCCCAGACGGGAAAAAGTTTGGTCCTGCAACACGTGAAGAAGCTTGGCTTGCAAGCTGGGTGGCATTTCGCCGATTTCGTCCAGCAGGATGGTGCCTTTGTTGCAGATTTCAAACTTGCCTGGCTTAGCGTGATTGGCGCCGGTAAATGCACCTTGTTCGTATCCGAACAATTCGCTTTCCAGCAATTCGGCGGGTACAGCTGCGCAATTAACTTTGAGGAATGTGCGATGAGCGCGCGGTGAAAGCTTGTGAATCAGTCGCGCCATGACTTCCTTGCCGGTTCCACTTTCGCCGAGCATCAGAACCGGAATATCAACATTAGCAACCAGCGCAGCTTGCGACCGAAGCTTGCGCATGTTGGCGCTGGCAGCGACGAAAAATACATCGTCCGCCAATTCTTCGACTTCACCGCCGTAGTTTTGCTGATTGGTTCCCAGGCACTGATCGATGACTTTATCCAGCTCGGCTTTCTGAAAAGGCTTGGTCAGATAGTCCTGTGCGCCCAGCCGAATTGCCTGTACCACTTTGCGGGTATCACTCACACAGGAAAGCATCACCACTTTGATTCCGGACTGAATTTGCCGAATCTGCTCGAGCGTTTGTAAGCCGTCAATACCCGGCATGAGCAGATCGAGAAGCACGAGGTCGGGATGCAGCCCTTTTTGAATACGCTCGACTGCCTCCTCGCCGGTGCTGGCGGTGTCGACCCTGTGGCCGTCCACTTCCAGCAGGGTTCGGATGTAGCGCAACATTCCTGGTTCATCATCGACCAGTAAAATTTTGGCCGTCTCGCTCATTTGCTTTTCCCTTTGGCAGCGTTGGCTGCGGGTGTGAGTGGGATGATGAATGAAAACTTGCAGCCCGCTCCCGCTTCGCTCTCCACCCAAATCTTGCCGCCCATGTTGTTGATCAAACGGCGCGCGATGGGCAAACCCAATCCCATTCCGTCGGCCTGTTTTTCGGTTTGGGGGACGCGAAAGAAATCGTCGAAAACTTCCATGTGATATTCGGGGGAAATGCCGGGTCCGGTATCTGAAACACTTACCTTCACGGAGTTTGGCTGACCCAGATCTCTGCGGCGGCGATCCGTACCGGCAGGTTCGCTGACCGTCCGGCGTTCCCACATGTAGGGTTCCGCATGGAGCCAGACGGTTCCGCCGGACGAGGTGAATTTCGAAGCGTTTTCCAGAAGATTGGAAATCACACGCTCAATCTTGGGAGCATCAAAAGAAAATTCTGGAAGCTTGTCATTCACCAGGAAGTAAAGCGCCAGGCCTCTTTCCTGAAATCGCGGTGACCACAGCCTGCACACTTCCGAAAGGCAGGTATTCATGTTGCCGGCTTCGTACCGCATTCTCATTTCGCCGGTTTCGAGCGTGCTGTAACTAAGGAAATCCTGAATGAAGTGCTGCAAACGTTGACCGCTCGCATGCATATCGCGCAGCATTTCGCGTTGGCGTTCGTTCACTGTGCCAAGCTTTTCGCTCTGCAAGACCTCGACATATCCATTCAAAATGGCGAGCGGAGTTTTCAGATCGTGCGTGGCGGAAGCCAGCGCATTTGTAGTGCGCAAAAATCGTTCACGCAATTGCGTGTAATCCTTCGATTGCTGAACGCAGGTAGGATTCACACAGGTTTCCACTACCGGCTGTTTGGCAGGCTGAACAGCGACCTTGCGTGTTTCGGGCGCTGGGGAAGCCAAAGCGTTTTCTGGTGATAAGCCCATATTAGAGACTTCGTGGCTTTATTAGTACCGCGGGGAGGGAACACCGACTAGGACGCTGATGATGCCGTATCGAGATGCTATGACACGCCCCCCGGAGTGTCAACGAAAAAGGCAACAAACCAGTCACAAAAGGGAAAATCCTTTCTGTTCGGACAGCAAATATTTGTAGTCTTGCGAGACCCTTAAATCTAATAGAAACATGTAGTTGTCATCATGTTGAAAGGCGATTTCTGAGTGTGATCGATTCTTCGCGCAGCGTCAAATTACCGTCGGTCAGGGTGGCAATGCGATTTCAATTCCAAGAAGGGACCTTGAACCGTTCAAAGAGTTGTGGTGGCGTGAGTTGCGGTTCTATTTTCTGAGGAAATGGTTTTTTGCGGGTTTTTCACCGCGAATCGCCCGGTTTTCCTGGATCGTTTGGCCCCTAAGATGCTGTGGTTAAAAGGTTAGAAATGTTCAAGAGGCCGATTTGACTCCCCCAAAGACCGATGCCGAACGCCGTAGATGGACTCGACTGCCGTTAGCGATCCCGGTTTTTGTCCGCAGCCGCGATAAGGAAGGCAACGAGTTTCTCGAGTTCGCGACCGCCTGGAATGTCTCGGCCGGGGGGGCTCTGATCGCCGTACGTCGCTCCTTGCGGCTCTCCTCGCAGGTCTTGCTCGAGATTCCGAGCGCTCCCGCGGCTGCCTCGCCAGCGCGTTCCAAGGCATCTAGCCGGGTCCAGGCCAAGACGAGGTGGGTCACCCATGCAGAGGGCTATCAATTGGTCGGCCTGAAATTCACTCATCCTCTCCTGAATCGCACTCCTACCCGCAGTCGGCGGGGGAGGAAAGTTGCTTCTTCGCAGTGAAAAGTTTTTCCTACACGCTTAACCCTTTCGCTGCCAGTCGTCAATCCCACCACAAGTTACCATTACCTTCGGTAGAACTATCGTAAGTTGCTGATATTGTGATCTTTATTGACAATTCATACTCCTTTCACCCAGACTGCAAAAGTTTGGCTCTCAGGGTGCACATGACAGGATGTGTAAGGAGTCACAGGCGATACGCATGGCTATTTCAAGCACAAATCCGGTCAGTTCCCTGGTTCAATCGTTGGGCGAGATGCCGCCAGAGGCAGTCGTTTTCGGGAAATCCGAGGTCATGCAGGCGCTGCGGGAGCGCATGGACAAAGTCGCCAGCGCCAACGTCCCCGTCCTCATTGAAGGCGAGAGCGGCACCGGCAAAGACATCATTGCCCGCATGATCCACAGCCATTCGCCCTGGCGGACCGGCCCTTATGTGAAGGTGAATTGTCCGGCGATCCCCGGCACTTTGCTCGAAAGCGAACTCTTCGGATATGAAAAGGGTGCCTTCACCGGCGCTTACGGAACCAAGCCAGGGCGAGTCGAGATGGCCCATCGTGGGACCCTTTTCCTCGACGAGATTTCCGAATTGGATATGGGGTTACAGTCCAAACTTCTACAATTACTTCAAGACGGACAGTTTTGCCGCATCGGCGCGCAGGAAGACAAGAAAGTGGAAGTTCGCGTCGTATGCGCGACCAATCGGGTTTTAGAAACGGAAGTCCAGAACGGGGCGTTCCGACAGGATCTTTATTATCGAATTAATGTCGTGAACCTGCGCATGCCTCCGCTACGGGAACGTCGCGCCGATATCGAAGACCTGGTCAATTATTTTCTCGAATACTACAACCGGAAATACAACTGCCGCGCGCGTGCGATCTCTGCGGATCTCATGGCGGTGCTGCAGAAATACCACTGGCCCGGCAACATTCGCGAACTGGAAAACCTGGTCAAGCGCTATGTCATTCTCGGGACCGAAGACGTTATTGCCAGTGATTTAGTAGCTCGCGAACCTGAATATTACAGTCCTGAAATTAATCTGGACGGACCGATCTCGTTGAAGAAAGTTACACGAGCAGCGACGCGCGAACTCGAACGCAAGATTATTCTGAAAGTTCTGCAAGCGCATCACTGGAACCGCAAACAAGCTGCACGGACTTTGAGCATCAGCTATCGCGCTTTGCTGTACAAGATCCGCGATGCGGGTCTTCCCGCCAACCGATCTTCTCGACGGAAGGCTGAGCCGGAAGCTGTGTCGGCGCCTCCGGGGAATGGTGCGGCTGCGGATTGAGTCCGACGATGAGCGTTTTTTGGGCCCCGGCGAAACCCGGGGCCTTTGTTTTGTGTGTAGGAACCTGGCCGCCGATTTCCACTGATTTTCGCGGATTTGTTTTAGGGTTTTCCTTCTCTTCAGTTAATCCGCGAAATCCGTAGCCCGGTTTTTGCGAAGGGCAACCCCGCCGCATTGACGGCCTCTTAACGGGCGGATACCATGAATCGCACGCCACGAGCCCTCATCATTGATCGGCCAGAACATTTCGCATTACCGCATCGTCGAGAAACTCGGCGGGGGCGGGATGGGTGTGGTCTACAAAGCGGAAGACGTCAAACTTCATCGTTTTGTGGCTTTGAAATTCCTGCCGGCCGAAGTTGCGCAAGATCCCCAGGCATTGGCGCGTTTCCAGCGTGAAGCGCAGGCTGCTTCTGCGTTGAACCACCCTAATATTTGTACGATTTATGAGATTGGTGAAGAGGCCGGCCAGTCATTCATCGCCATGGAATTTCTGGATGGGATGACGCTGAAACATCGGATCGCCGGACGGCCGATTGAGCTCGAAACTTTTCTCTTGTTGGCAATTGAAGTCGCCGATGCGCTGGATGCCGCGCACAGCGAAGGCATCATTCATCGCGACATTAAGCCGGCCAATATTTTCGTCACCAAGCGCGGACACGCCAAAGTGCTCGATTTTGGACTCGCGAAACTGACGCCGGCGACCAGTACTGGGAAAGCAGACGCAGCGGCGGTCGATGTCACCGCAGGTGTTGATCTCGAATACCTCACCAGTCCGGGCACCGCGATCGGTACTGTCGCGTACATGTCGCCGGAGCAGGCGAAGGGCAAAGAACTCGATATACGCACCGATCTGTTTTCTTTCGGCGCGGTGTTGTACGAAATGATCACTGGCACGGTGCCGTTCCGGGGCGATACATCGGCGGTTATTTTTGACGCCATCCTGAATCGCGCGCCGGTACAGCCACTGCGGCTCAATCCCGATGTGCCGCCGCGCCTTGAAGAGATTATCAACAAGTCACTCGAAAAAGATCGTGACCTCCGCTACCAACATGCTTCGGAAATTCGCGGTGATTTGAAACGCCTGCAACGGGACAGCGGTTCCGGACAACGTACGGCGAGCCAGAGTTCTGAAATATCAGAAAATCAGGCACCCCCGGGCGGTTCATCTTGGACAACGAAAGCGGCAGAAAGCAGCCAATCTTCGATAAGAACATCGTCACCTCAAAGTGCAGCCAGTACTTCAAACTTGAGCGCGGCCGCGCGGGAACATAAATTCGGTCTTGGCGCGATGGTGGTCGTGGCTTTACTGCTTGGCGCAGGCGGTTTTGGACTCTATTCGCTACTGTCTCGAAAGGAACCGACGCCATTCCAGAATTTCGGCATCACGCAGATCACAAACACCGGCAAAGCCGAACTGGCGGCGATTTCACCGGACGGCAAATATGTATTGAACGTGCAGAACGACAATGGCAAGCAGAGTTTGTGGCTCCGCAACGTGCCGACGGGCAGCGACACACAGATTCTTGCTCCAGCATCGGCGGTTTACCGAACTTTGATTTTTTCGCCAGACGGCAACTACGTTTATTTTCGAAAAGCCGGCATCTCGACCGGAAGCGAGTGGGACCTTTATCGCTCTCCAGTGCTTGGTGGTACGCCACAGCTTATCGTTCGCGACATCGATACCGGGATTACATTCTCGCCCGACGGACATCACATCGCTTACGCTCGCGCCAACGATCCGGAAGTGGGCAAATTTCGTTTCTTGACGGCCAACCTCGATGGCAGCGAAGAAACCATTTTGCTGATCGCAACCGGCACGGCGGCCAATCTGCCGCGCGGTGTGACCTGGTCGCCGGACGGAAAAAAGATTACTTACACCGTTTTCACTCTTGGCGACGCTCTTGGCACAATCAAGACGGTTGATATTGGCGACAAGCATATTGAGACTTTAGCCGCATTCAAGAACGAGCTCGTATTCGATATTTCGTGGCTGCCGGGTGGACAGTGGATTCTTGGCCGGTATGACCGGAAGGGCCCGAACTATGTGCGAGCGCAGATTGGCCTGGTTTCTCGCGCGGGTGGACAAATGCAACCCATCACCCGGGATACGAATGCATATGAGACGCTGACCGTGTCAGCCGATGGAAAAACTGCCGCGACGGTACAGCAAAGGACCACGGCCAGTCTAAGTTTGCTTCCGGGCATTGGAACCCAGGGAAATGCTCCCGTGCAACCGCTGACGCAAAGCCAGGATGTGCAGTCCATCACATGGAGCGCCGATGGCAGGCTCCTGGTTTCCGACGGACAAAGCGTGCGGCCGATGACCCTCGGGGGTGAGCTGCAATCGACCATCCTCAATGATCCGAACTCCTGGATCACGGATATGGCGCGCTGTGGCGATCGCTACCTCCTCCTCTCGTGGGCGTTTCACGGAGGCACGAACCAGGTTCATATCTGGCGAACCAATACCGATGGCTCAAACCCGATACAACTCACCAATGGACTTTTTGACCGTGATCCGGTGTGTTCTCCGGAAGGGAAGTGGGTCTACTACAACGACGGGGTCGGCCCGCACTTTTCTGCGAGAGTGCCTATAGACGGCGGACAGTCAGAGCCGGTGCCGAAGTCCGATGTGCAAGGCATGTTCGGCATGGGCGCGGGGGAAGCGGTTTCGCCGGACGGGAAGCAGCTGATTTTCAATGGAGATATCAACACGCCGAAGAACGAGGCAGAAAGTAAGTTGGCATTGGTGACCTTGGATGCAGGCTCACAGTCCGCGACGGTCTTGTTTCAACCCGATCCACGCATAGCTTTGGGAGGTGGGAATGGCTTCGCAAACGTACTGACATTCACGCCCGATGGAAAATTTGTGGCTTACATCGTAAGCAATCAGGGCGTGGATAATATTTTTGTGCAACCACTCGATGGTTCCCCGGGACACCCGATCACGAATTTCACCACGGAACAAATCGCGGAATTTCGCTGGTCGCCGGATGGGAAGACACTGGCGGTGGCCCGAGTCCAGAGGACTTCGGATGTGGTTTTGTTGCAGGAGAAGTAGGGTTTGGGGAAATCCATAAGAGCCCATTCAAGCCCGGTTTTGGCTTGACTGGCCTGTTCGAGCCTCATCAGAGTGTCCGCTCAGCCTCCGATATTCCGACTCTAAATTTCGGTAGTAGTGCAGTTTGAAAAGATCCGTGTCAGGGCATCGCCTTCAGGGGGGCCGGCAAACTCGGAGATTCGATCAACCGCGTAGTGCAGCTTTTGATACACCGCGCGCAGGGGCCAAAGCCCGTCCCTATTGATTTTGTTTCGGCACGGCTGAAGCCGTGCCCTGACACGAGTCTCATTTCAAACTGCGCCACTACCTAAATTTCGCAAAGAACGCGAAATTTAGAATGGGCCACCCGTCGATTTAGGCTTCCACAGCTTCCCTTGGTTTCAGGTCGAGGGTGGCGGCAATACTCGCAACTCTCTGATATGACTCCAGCCGATCTATGTGTTCGTAGGTATCCGTGACGACGATGATCTCGTTGGCGCCGGTGTCATCCACTAACTTTTCTAATCCAGCTTTCACGGTGGCGTTCGATCCTATGATGGCCGCGCCTAGCCGGCTCTCTACAGCCGCTTGCTCTAATTCATTCCACAACGGTTTCATGGAATCGATCGGAGGCAGCAACTCCACCGGCTGATTGCGGATCAATCGTAGAAAGCGTTGTTGTGGAGTGGTGAATAGACGGCGCGCTGCCGCGTCGGTTTCGGCGGCAATCACCTGGACGCCGATCATGAGATAGGGCTTCTGCAATGCCTGGCTTGGACGAAAGTGATGGCGATAAAGTTGCGCGGCTGTGTATAGATATTCCGGCGCAAAGTGCGCGGCAAAGGCGAAGGATAATCCTTGTTGTCCTGCCAGTTGCGCGCTGAAGCCGCTTGATCCCAGCAGGGTGATCGGTACATTACTGTTTTGTCCGGGGATTGCTTTCACGGATTGTCCCGGCTGCTCGGGGCCCAGATAGGTTTGCAATTCTTGCAGCAGCAAGGGGAAATCGTCGCCCGTCTGGTGCAAATCCCGTCTAAGGGCTCGCATGGTAAGAGCGTCGCCGCCGGGGGCGCGACCGAGGCCAAGATCGATGCGTCCGGGATATAGCGCTTCCAGTGTTCCAAACTGTTCGGCGACGACCAGCGGAGCGTGGTTCGGCAGCATCACTCCACCGCTGCCAACGCGGATTGTTTTTGTCGCTCCAGCTACATGTCCGATAAGCACCGACGTCGCCGAACAAGCCAAACCAGAAATTGCGTGGTGTTCCGCCAACCAATAGCGCGTGTATCCCCACTCCTCAACATGCCGTGCGAGATCAACGGACCGGGCGATGGCGCTGCCCGCGGACTCGCCGGTCCGCATGCCGACAAGATCCAATACAGAAATTGACAGGCTGTTGCTCATCTTGAATTAGATGACGCTGTGGGGAAAGGGATGCGGAGGCAAAGTACGTTGGCGTTGAGGACCAAAGAGACTAGGGAACGAAGCCGGCTGGAAACAAACTTACAGCAGATGGTGCGCCCGGAGAGATTCGAACTCCCGGCCTCTTCCTCCGGAGGGAAGCGCTCTATCCAGCTGAGCTACGGGCGCGTAACGTCAGTGTACAACGAGACCATTGCGTCATCAATCGCGAGGCGTGGAAGACACTGCTTATCAAGAAAAAAGACGGGAACTCTTGAGGAAAACTTCCCAAAAGTTCCCGCCGGAGCGTTCGCAGTTTCAGTAACTAACTTCGGGCATCGCCCAAAGCAGTTAAAGAAAATTTACCAGGCAGTGTCTTCCGCGGTGCAGGAGCAAACGCCGTGACCGCTGCCGAGCCGAACCAGGAACTGGCATTCGGTCTCGAGATCGCTGGTTTCCAGAGTGGTGTAGTTGGAATCCTTCAACGAGTCTTCGGTGATCGCAGGGGTTGCGGCAGTCTTGCCAACCTGGATGTGGGTGATCCAACCACGGATTCCAGGAGTCACGGCGCCAGAGTACTGAGCCTGTGCGCTGCATTCGCTGGGTCCACCCTTGGCGGTCGCGGTCGACAGGACCTTGATCACACCGGCGTGGTTGATGGCTGCGGTCAGAACGTTGCCCAGCAGGTTACGGTTGACGGATTCAGAAATGATTCCATCGGCAGTGACCGGGCAGGAGCAGCAGGACTGAAGTTCCTGGCTGTTATCAAAAACGTAAAACGCTGCGCAAAGATCTGCTTCGCCAGCGCTGCCGTCGTTGATTACGCGTAAAGTGGTGTCCGGATTAGCGGTGACATTGGCCCCCGAGTAATAACCGAGCGCGTACACGTCATCAGGAGCATTTTGAGCCATGGCGGATGTTCCGAGCACCAGGGCAATAGCAAATAGGGCGAGCAAGCTAAAAACAACCTTCTTCATTGAGTGGTCCTCCTAGGATTGAGCGACACTTGGCCGGGGGAGGGCCTGCCGCGCAAGTACGCGCACATGGATAATCCCTTGTTAGAGAGGTCTTTACAATTACCCGCGTGGCCTAGTCGAATGCCCTGCTACAAATGGGTTAGTTCCAAACCGGCCCACGAGGACGTTCGAAGCCGTGATCGTAGATATCCGCATGAGATTGGTTCGACGGATGCCCAGTTGCGATAACAACGAGCTTCCTTTTAGAGCTGTGGATACGAATTTGGCGAGGAATGGGCGGTTGCGATCACGTTTCCCGCTCTTACGCAGAGATTGGACGATCCGATTGATTTCGGCTTGGGTGATTCCAGCCCGGCTCCGATAGGTCTTTGATAGAAAATAAATTCGACACTGCCGTTGTCGGCATAAAGGGTGAACGAGCATTCCATCCGGCCGATCTTGAGGATTGGCTTCCCGGAATCCTTTTAGTAGCGTCCGCCACCACCGCCGCCGCGGCCACCACGATCTCGACCGCCGCCGCCTCCGTGCCCGCCGCGGTCGCGGCCACCGCCACCGTCTCTGCCGCCACCGCCGCCGCGTTCAACTTTAGGACGGGCTTCGTTTACGTTCAGGGTGCGTCCGCCAACCTGGCTGCCGTTGAGGGCTGCGATGGCTTTGTCTCCCTCTTCCGGGTTGGTCATTTCTACAAATCCGAAACCACGTGAGCGGCCGGTGTCCCGGTCGGTCATGATGCTGACGCGATCCACTTGTCCATGCGTTGCGAACAGTTGCCGCAGTTCGTCTTCACCGGTGTTGAAATCCAGATTGCCCACGAAGATATTTTTCACGCGAATAGCCTCAAATTGAGCTATTTGAGAGCGTCTACTTCGGCGGAAGAGCAGAGGCTGGTTGGGCGTGCTGAGAAGCCGGAGATGGCGAACAGTCAAATGCGGACGAAGTATAGCAGGTCTGGAATTTAAGGGAAGTTAATCTGCGAAGGCCGGATTGGGCGGGGATTTCGACGGTCAGCACTGGTCTTTAGCACTCGTCTACTGACCAGTATTTTCCACGCTGATAGCCGATTCGCAGCAGACGGTTTTTGGGGTCGTGACGCTTGTCGCAGGTGGGACATTTTAAGTATCTGCCCCAGGCTGTGCCTTGACGGTCGTAATTTTCGGCGACGGAGAACGTTGTGCCGCAACTGCAAGGGACCAGGAACATCTTTAGTTCTGGTTCAGGCTTAAGTTTCGATTTCACCATTTGAAAAGCCCCGCCCTGTCGCAAGCTGCGCGACAAGGACGGGGCACCCTCTTTGATTATTCTGCTGTCTTCTTTTTGCGCATGTTGGCTTGCAAAACTTTCTTGCGTAGGCGCAGATTCTTTGGCGTGACTTCGACGTACTCGTCGTCGGCGATGAATTCGATGGCTTGTTCGAGATTCAGGTTGCGATAAGGAACCAGGCGGATTGCCATGTCGGAAGTCGACGAACGCATGTTGGTGAGTTTCTTTTCGCGGACGACGTTTACGTCGAGATCGTTATCTTTGGCATTTTCGCCGACGATCATGCCTTCGTAAACATCGATTGTTGAACCAACAAACAGTTCTCCGCGTTCCTGCAAATTATAAAGCGCGTATGGCGTGGTGACGCCGTTGCGATCGGAGACTAACGCGCCGGTCAGGCGATGTGGGATTTCGCCCTGCCATTCCGTGTATCCATCGAACAAGGAATTCATCACGATGGTGCCGCGGGTGTCGGTGAGGAGCTGGCTGCGCAGGCCAATCAATCCACGGCTTCCGACGCGGAATTCGATGCGTACGCGGCCGTAACCGTGATTGTGCATGTTGACGACTTCGGCTTTGCGAGTGCCAAGTTGTTCCATGACCACGCCGACAAATTCTTCGGGGACATCCACGGTTAGCTTCTCAACCGGCTCCATCAATTTGCCGTCAACTCGTTTGGTGACGATTTCCGGCTTGCCAACCATGAGTTCGAAGCCTTCGCGCCGCATCATCTCAATGAGAATGGAAAGTTGCAGTTCGCCTCGGCCCATGACGGTGAAAACGTCGGTGCTGCCGGTGTCTTCGACGCGCAGGGAAACGTTGGTCAGGAGTTCTTTTTGCAAGCGCTCACGTAAATTTCGGGAGGTCACGTACGTGCCTTCACGTCCCGCGAACGGGGAAGTGTTGACCGTAAACTGCATGGCGATGGTGGGCTCGTCGATGGTGATCGGAGGCAGAGGAGCCGGATTTTCGACAGTGGTGATGGTTTCGCCGATTGTGATGTCTTCGACGCCGGCGACTGCGATAATATCGCCCAGATGTTGTCTCGGTGATGTCGGTGCGTTTCAATCCCGAAAAAGAGAATAACTTTGTGATCTTTGTTTTTTGCAGCGATCCGTCGAGTTTAGCGATAGCTACGTCTTCGCCAGTCTTCATGGTGCCGTTGAAGACGCGAGCGATGGCGAGGCGTCCCAGATAATCGCTGTAGTCGAGATTCGCGACCAGAATTTGCAGCGGACCGGCAGCGTCGCCGCCTGGAGCTGGGATGGTCTTGACGATGGTTTCGAACAAGAGCTGAAGGTTTTCGCCGCCGCCTTTAATATCTCGTGAGGCGGTGCCGATTTTTGCATTGGTATAGAGAACGGGGAAATCGAGTTGTTCTTCCTTGGCGTCAAGGTCAATAAAGAGATCGTAAACTTCATTCAATACTTCCTGCGGACGCGCGTCGGGGCGGTCAATCTTATTGATGACGAGAATCGGTTTGAGGTGCGCTTCGAGGGCCTTGCTGAGCACGTAACGCGTCTGCGGCAGCGGGCCTTCGCTGGCATCGACCAGCAGCATGACTCCATCGACCATCTTGAGTGCGCGTTCGACTTCGCCGCCGAAATCGCTGTGGCCGGGCGTATCGACAATGTTGATCTTGATGTCGTGATAATGGACCGCCGTGTTCTTGGCGAGAATGGTGATGCCGCGTTCGCGCTCGAGGTCGTTGGAGTCCATGACCCGTTCCACGTGGGCCTCGTTGGCACGAAACGTGCCACTCTGTTGCAGCATGGCATCCACCAGCGTGGTTTTGCCATGATCGACGTGCGCAATAATAGCGATGTTGCGAATCCCTGAACTCAAATCAACTTCCTTCCTGAAATTGCGGTGCCTTGACTAGAGGCCGGCCCGAGGGCGGGTGGTCAGTCTGGGGTCTTCTATTACTTTACTATGAGGGGCGCGTTTTCAGTGAGTTTGGATGGCGCAAAGGAAGAATGCGATCAACCGCTGAGGTCGCCGAGACCGCCGAGAAGACCTGAGACCGCGAATTGCTTTCCCGGACAACCTTGCTATAATCCGCGAAGCTTTGAGGGACATCGCCGCAAAACTCAGGCTATTTGGGTGATCTCCGTTGACAGACCAACAATCAAGCGCCGATTCCGCGCAACTGCAAGCGTTGGGCTACAGCTCGAAGTTTGATCGCACCATGAGCTTGTGGCAGAACTTTTCCCTGGGCTTTACTTATCTCTCGCCGGTGGTCGGAGTCTATACCGTTTTTGCGCTTGCGATCACTGCCGGCGGGCCTCCCATGTTTTGGAGTTACATTGGGGTGGGACTTGGGCAGTTGCTGGTGTGTTTGGTTTTCGGCGAGATCGTTTCGCAGTTTCCAATTTCGGGTGGACTTTATCCCTGGGCGCGCCGGTTGGTAGGGAAGCGCTGGGCATGGATGGCGGGTTGGGTTTATCTGTGGGCGTTGTGCACGACGATCGCCGCTGTCGCCGTTGGAGGAGCCCCATATCTAACGCAAGTGTTTGGCGTGAAGATGTCCCACGCCGGCGAAATTTGGACCGCCGTCGGAATGATTGTTGCAACCACGCTGCTCAATGTGAGTGGCACGAAGTTGCTGGGACGGGTTGCGATGTTTGGATTCGTGTGCGAATTGGTCGGGGCAGTCCTAGTGGGCTCTTATCTTCTTATATTCGCGCGGCACCAGAGTTTTGGAGTTCTGTTTCAGAGTTTTGGTCTGGGATCGAATGGACACTATCTTCCCGCGTTCCTCGCCTCGAGTGTCGCGGCCATGTTTGCTTATTACGGTTTCGAAGCTTGCGGAGATGTGGCGGAGGAGACGCCGAATCCGGGGACTGCGATTCCCAAAGCCATGCGCATGACGATTTATATCGGAGGCGCCGCAGCGATCCTGGTGTGTCTTGCTCTGGTTCTTGCCGTTCCTGACATGGGTGCGGCGATTTCCGGCAAGGATCCCGATCCGGTCGTTACGGCACTGCGGGGCGCTTTGGGCGAGGTTGGATTGCGGTCGGTCATCGCAGTGGTACTGGTTTCGTTCTTTTCCTGCCTGCTTAGTTTGCAAGCTGCGACCAGCCGTCTCTTATTCGCTTATGCTCGCGATGGAATGATTTTCGGAAGCAAACAACTGAGCCGACTTTCTCCGCGCACGCACATGCCAATATTGGCACTGCTGGTGGCTGGATTTGCTCCGGCATTGATTGCCATTGCAGGATTATTCCTGGAAGATGCGGTGCGGACGATCATCGTATTCGGTTCGGCTGGGATTTACGTCGCCTTCCAAATGATTGTGCTGGGTGCGTTGTTTGCTCGATATAGAGGATGGATTCCTAGCGGGGAATTTCGACTCGGCGCTTGGGCTTGGCCGGTCAACATCGCGGCGCTCGTTTACGGGTTGGCAGCCATCGTCAATATGGTGTGGCCGCGTAGTCCGCTGGATCCCTGGTACGTGAATTATGGAATGATTTTGACTACGATCATTGTTCTGGTCAGCGGATTTCTTTATATGACGACCGCTAAACCTTATGAACATGGGACCGCACCGGCTGGGGATGCGCATTTGGTGCATATCAAGAAATCTTGATTTCGTGATGATCGTGCGTTTTGGATCACACACCATTGGCTGCGTGCCGGAGGGACGACCCAGTTTAGCCCAGCGCGGCAGCGCTGGGGTACGGATGCGGAACGGTTGAGTCCTGGGGGGGACGGCCCACGGTTGCGCCTTGGGCGCGTGATCGTCCTTATTGCTCACCCAGGACTATTTGTCCTGGGCTAAGCTTGATCGCTCCTCCGGAGCTAAACGCAGAGACGAGTTCGGCAGGAACTAGCGGGTTCGCAAGCGCTGGAACACATAGACATTTAGGAGACTTTACATGCACAAGCATTTCAGCATTATTTCAATTTGTTTGATTGGAGCCATGCTCACTCTCTCTAGCGAGGCGCAGAGCAAGAAATCCTTGTCAAAGACGGGCTCGATCCCAGACAAAGCTTATGTGCAAAAAATATGGGATGGCTGGGCGACGCTTGATCCCGCACAGGAAGCGCAGTTTCATGCCCAAGGGCCGAACACGTTTTATGACGAGTCGCCGCTCAAGTACAACAGTTGGGCGGAATTCCAATCTGGCGTGGTTGCGATTCTAGACACCATCAAGAGCGGAACTTTCACGGTAAACGACGACCTGCAACTCCATCCTGCAGGCGATTACGTTTGGGGTACCGCGACCGTGAAGGAGGATCTGGTAATGAAAGATGGGAAGCGGGACATGGCGACCCTGCGCTGGACTGTCGTATTTCAAAAACAAGACGGGAAATGGTTGATCGTGCACGAGCACATTTCCGCGCCAGCTGAGTAGGGAACCAGATTTTCAGCCAAGAAGTTTGTCGTCCTGAGCGTAGTGAGTCGAAGGACCCCCATGCCTCTCAAGTCTGCTTGCGGTAGGGGTCCTTCGACTGCGATGAACCTTCGCTGCGCGAAGCTTCATCTTCGCTCAGGATGACAAAATTGATTTTTTGGGTGCGCCGGTTAGTTCGGGAATGAACGCGGGAGGCAAAGAATCTAGAACGTGGGCGGAGTGTTCACCCACAGGATCACGGTTTCGGTGCGGCCGGGATTTTTCCAACTGTGAGGCAGCGCACTTTCGAAGTAGAAACTGTCGCCGGGTTTGAGGCGGTATTCTTCTTTCTCCAGCGAGATTTGTAATTGGCCGCGAAGGATGTAAAGGAACTCCTCGCCCACGTGAGCGTAGAATTCGCCGCTGCCCGCCTGCGGAGCTATACGGAATAGATGGGGCTCCATGACCGCGTTTCCCCAGGCCAGCAGTTCCATGCGAACGCCGGGGCCTGCTTCCAGGACTTTGCGCCGATCGGGACGCACCAAGTGATTGTTCGGTTCAGCCGTATCGTAAAAATCGATAATGTTGGTTTTGTAAAATCGCGCCAGCTTGCGCAGCGTGCCGACAGAGGCGCTCATGTGTGATCGTTCCAGAGCGCTCAGAAATCCGAGAGAGATGCCCACAGCTTTGGCCACGTGGGCCAGAGACAATCCACCACGCACTCGCAATTGACGAAGGCGAATGCCAATTGCCTTGGCATTTCCATTCGATGACGTTTCAAACTTGCCTTCGCGCTTGAGCAATTGCACGATAGCGGCCGCATTCAGGCCGCGTACTTTTCGCAGAAAGCGGGCGCGTTTTAGCGTCTTCACATCTTCATTCGTATACAAGCGGTATTTGCTGACAGTGCGTTTTGGACGAATGACGCCGAGGCTTTCCCACGAGCGAATGACCGAAGATGACACGCCGACCAGTCGCGCTACATCGCCAATCTTGAGATAGGGTTTGGTATTCTCTGCTTCCATTTTAGAAAAGTGCCCCATGCGTTTTTCTTATGGAATGGATAAAGGATTTTTTCCTTGACAGTGTGGTGACCTGTCAATAACCTTGCGGGATTATAGCAAGGTTTTCCTGACACGCAATAAGCTGTCGTTTTAAACTTCCACTCCCCGGAGGTAGTCGATGTCTTTGTCGATGCGGCGTCGTCCTTTGGCCTTTTATCTGGCCGTGCTTAGTCTCCTGGCAGTTCTAGCAACCACCTTGCTTGGGCAAAGCACCGGCGGACGATTTGTAGGCAGGGTCGCCGATCCCACTGGCGCTGTTTTGGCTGGCGTGAAGGTCACCTTGATCAATCAGGCGACGTCAGTGACCCGTAGTGCCATGACCAACGACAGCGGAGATTACAATTTTGTGGAAGTTGTGCCAGGCATGTATCGGTTGGAATTTGAGCTGACTGGCTTCAAAAAGAACGTACAAAAGGATGTCATTCTTGACGTCAATCAGGTAATCACGCTCAATTCGACGTTGACGATCGGCGCTCAGCAAGAAACCGTCGAAGTCACTTCCGAGGCTCCCTTGGTCGATACCACCAGCACTCAGCTCGGAGCTGTAGTGGATGATCGCACGGTCGTCGAGCTACCGTTGAACGCTCGCGACACTTATCAATTTCTGCAATTGCAACCTGGGGTCATGTCGACGTCTGGATCGAGCAACAGTATCGTCTACGGAAGCGACTCGTCCGGCGCGGTCTCGGTGAACGGAGGCAGAGGGCGATCCAACAACTTCAGCGTGAACGGTGGCGATGCCAACGACCAGTTCGTGAACCTGCCAACGGTCCAGCCGTCTCCCGACAGTATCGAAGAATTCCGTGTCATCACCAACACATTCGATGCCGAGTATGGCAGGAACTCCGGCTCAGTGGTGAACGTGGTGACCAAGTCGGGGACCAACGATCTGCACGGCGATGTTTATGAATTCTTCCGCAACAAGGTACTGAACGCCAGCAGTTACCAGTTCGGATTGGAGGAGCCGAAAGCGCAATTCAATCAGAACCAGTTCGGCGGTACGCTGGGGGGACATATAAAGAAAGACCGGACCTTCTACTTTGTTTCGTATGAAGGACGTCGAATTCGCCAGGGCGTGCCCTCGCCTGTAGTGACGGTGCCGACAATCGCCGAACGACCGAGCGCTACGCAACCCTTTGGTGACTTCAGCGATATCGGCGGATTTGGTCCCACCGCCCAACTAAACAACTCAGGTCTCTTGAGCGCCCGAGTCGGTTGTCAGCTAGCAATTACCGACGGGGGAGGCGCGACGCTTAGCGATGGAGTGTATTACAACAATCCATTGGATGTTCACCACAGCATTTTCCCGAATAATCAAATTCCGCTCGCCTGCATGGACCCGACTGCGGTGGATTTGTTGCAGCTAGTTCCAACTCCAACAGGCACCGGAAATCAAATCGAAACCGTCCCTACTGAAGCGATCCGCGGAGACCAATTCACGGCCCGCTTCGATCACAGAATCAACGATAAGCAGAATCTCAGCGTCTACTACTATTTTAACGACGACACTACAAACCAGCCCTTTTCGTTTTTTGAAGAAGCCGGCGCCAATGTCCCAGGGTTTGGCAGTCTCGTGGCTGAGCGCTTTCAACAATGGAACGTTTCCCATACCTGGACGATTACCAATAACACCATCAATGAATTCCGCTTCAATTACAACCGCGAAGGGCAGCTGACTTTCCAGCACCCGTCGAACACCGAGTTATTACAAGACTCTTGTCCGCCAGCTCCTGCCTGGCTGGGAACGGTTTCATGTTTTAACGACAACCAGCCCGGTAATCCAACGGGTATCCATCCCGGTCTCGGCGCCACGCGCGAGGGTCTGCCGTTCATTTCGATTGCTGGTGGCTTCAATCTGGGGAACAATGCCGAGGGTGAACTTCCCCAGGTTGGCAATGCTTTTCAATGGTCGGACAACCTCACCAAAGTTTCTGGCAATCACACTATGAAGTTCGGTGTTGACGTCCGTAGGCAACGTTTCGACCAGACTTTATATTTCAACGTAAACGGTGAACAAGAGTTTTTCGGAGGTGGCCAGAACGATACGCAAGCGGCCAATCTCTACCCGAACTACCTTCTGGGAATTCCAGATCAATTCGGAGAGGGCTCTGCTCAAGTGGAGCATGTCCGTAATACTGGTTTGTACCTATTTGCCCAGGACAGCTGGAAGGTTAAGCCGAACGTAACACTCAATTATGGTTTGCGTTGGGAGCTCAACACGCCTATCACAGATACTGCTCATCACGTCCAGACTTTTCGGCCTGGGCAATCGAGCACGGTCTATCCATGCGTGGACGATCCGTTGGTTACAGATTGTACTTCGCAGACGCCAATCGGTCTCGTGTTCCCTGGAGATACCGGAGTGCCTGCAGCTTTAACGCAAACCTACTACAAGGCCTTCGCCCCGCGCATAGGGATTGCCTGGAGTCCTGGCAAATCGGGTAAGACCAGCATTCGTGCAGGATTTGGGCTGTTTTACAACCCGGTGGAACAGTTAGTGCTGGAACAGTTTGGCGCCGAGCCCCCATTTGGTGGCAGCGTCGTTCTTTCAGAGACACAGTTCAACACACCATTTGTGACCCAGGATGGATTGACAACTTTTCAGAATCCGTTCAACGGCATCATTACTCCCGCACCGGGAAATGCGCAGAGTTGGGCGAAATTCCAACCGATTGAGCTGTTTGGTGATTTTCAACCCCACATGCGTTCGCAATATTCTGATCAATACAATTTTACGGTCCAGCGCGAATTGCCCAAGCAAATGAAGTTGGAAGTTGGCTATGTTGGATCGCAAGGGCATCGCTTGCTGGCCACCCATGATATTAATTACGGGAATGCTCAGACTTGTCTCGATCTGAACGCGATTCTGGGTGACGGCACCTGCGGCCCATTTTTTGCCGACAGTTCTTACTTTATTCCCGGCGGCACCGTCCTTCCATCCGCTCTTCATCTTCCTTATGTGCAGAACCATTCCGTACTTCCAGCCGGCAGTACCGTCGGACCAAACGGTATTACCCTGGTCGGTCTGCGGCCGTATTCTTCACCGCAATGTGATCCGTTGAGCGGAACCGGCTGTCCGACTACCGGCGTTCCGGTGTTCTCCAGCATTTTCGCCCAGGACACCATCTCGAACTCCGCATACAACTCGCTGCAAGCTTCGCTCGATAAACGGTTCGCCAAAGGACTACAGTTCACGCTCGCGTATACACTCAGCAAATCCATCGACGAAGCGTCGAGTTTTGAAGGGATTCTCGACCCACTTCCTGGCGCGCACAACCGTTCGTTGTCGACATTCGATGCAACCCACCGTATTGTCGCCAGTTACTATTGGCAGTTGCCGGGCAAGAAATATAGCGGGTTCAAAGGAAAAGCGCTCAACGACTGGGCACTCTCCGGAATCACGACATTCCAGACTGGGTTCCCGATCCGCATTACATCTGAAGCGGACAATGAACTCATGGATAGTTTTGACTTCGAACTTCCCGGGGAGCCCGATCAGTTGGCTCCATTCAAGACCCAGCGCCCGCAGAGCAATGGCGGGTACTTCTTTAATCCGGCGACTTTTACCGAAGATACGAGCGTCGACCCAAGCCTTCTGGGTCGTATCGGAAATGCGCCGCGCACCATTTGTTGCGGACCGCACGTCAGCAGCACCGATATTGCGATCTTGAAAAATATACCGGTGTCGGAAACGAAGCATTTCGAATTCCGAGCTGAACTCTTCAATGTTTTCAATCACACCCAGTTCGTGAATCCCGACGGAGACAGCAGCGACGGTACTCAATTTGGCCAGGTCACTTCCGCGCGCGACCCACGGCTGGTGCAATTTGCGTTAAAATTTCTTTTCTAGCTCAAAGCCTGGGCGGCTTCGGCCGCCCTTGCCTACTCTAATGGCCGTCAACCGGCCTGAGAATTCCCGGAGAAACACGATGTACCCCGAACTGCAAAAAGAGCTCGATACTTTCGAGCGACGTACGCCGAAATCCGCCGAGGCGCATAAGAAAAACCTCAAACGCATTCCCCTGGGAGTGGCCAGCAATTATCGGGCGTATGATCCCTGGCCGATTTTTGTGAAGGAAGCCAGCGGTTCGCACTTCCGCGACCTCGACGGCAACGATTACCTCGACCACAACCTCACTTTCGGAGCGCTGATGGCGGGGCATTGCCATCCCGCGGTGATGAAAGCTGTGCAAGGCCGACTGTCCACCGGCACTATGTTTGGCATGCCGCATGACATGGAATGGGAACTTGCGGAAGAGATTTGCGACCGGTTTCCAATCGAAATGGTTCGTTTCGGAAACAGCGGTACCGAAGCCACCATGCATTCAGTGCGACTCGCTCGTGCCGCCACGGGACGCGACAAAATCCTGAAATTTGAAGGCGCTTATCACGGGCTTCACGATGCCGCGCTGGTCAGTGTGAAGCCACATGCTCCGGATTACGGGGACATCAACGCCCCGACGTCCGTCCCCGGTGGGCTTGGCGTTCCGAAAGCCAGTATCGATAACGTGACCATCGCCACCTTCAATGATCTGGCCAGCGTGGAAAATCGCTTCAAGCAGTTTCCCGGGCAGATTGCTGCGATCATTCTCGAACCCATCCTGATGAACGTTGGCCTGTGCATGCCGAAGGCTGGGTTCCTCGAAGGACTGCGTGAGATCGCCACCAAAAACGGCGCTCTGCTAATTTTCGATGAAGTGAAAACCGGCGCCAAACTCGGATGGGGCGGAGCGTCGGAATACTTCAATGTGAAGCCGGACATGATTTGCCTCGCCAAATCGATTGGCGGCGGATTGCCGCTGGCCGCGTTCGGTACGAGCAAAGCCGTGATGGGCCTGATTTCCGATCACAAGGTCTTTCATGGGGGGACCTACAACACCAATCCGGTATCGATGGCGGCAGGCCTGGCGACCTTCCGCGAAGTGCTTACTCGGGAGAATTATGCGCACGTCGATAAACTCAGCACCAAACTTACCGAGGGATATCGAAAGACGGTCGCAAAAGTTGGCCTGAAGGCTTACATCATGAGTGCCGGAGCAAACGGTGCGCTGATGCTTTATCCCAAAGAAATTCAAAGCTACCGCGATTGGGAGAAGATCGATATCGATCTGTGGCGGCTCTATTGGTTCGGTATGGTGAACCGCGGAGTGATGGCCCAGCCGTATTGGTGGGACGAGCAGTGGACGATTTCCGTGCAACACACCGAGGCCGATATCGATCAGCATCTTGCGGCTTTTGAAGATGTGGCGCCGGCATTGGCGAAGGTCCAGCAGGAAAGTCCGGAGCCGGTTGCGGTCGCGCATTAAGCCGAAAACAGGGAGAGCAATTTTGCCAGCCACCAAGACGGAGTCCAGTCAGCCCCATCTGAAGCGGGTTTTGGGCCGCCGGGACCTCGTCTTGCTGTTTGTGGTCGCGGTTTTCAATCTGAACGTGGTGCCGTCGATCGCAGCGAACGGCGGCGTGACTGTCTGGTTGTGGCTGGTTTCTCTCGTGCTTTTTTTCTGGCCGCAGGGCATTGCGGTAATTGAACTGGCGCACCGTTATCCTGGAGAGGGCGGCGTCTATCTTTGGGCCAAGGAAGTTTTCGGTGACTTCCACGGCTTTCTGTCCGGCTGGTGCTACTGGACCAACAACATGCTGTATGTGCCAACCGTGATGCTTTATTTCGTTGGCGTTTCGGTATTCGTGCTCGGCCCTGGGCACCAGGGATTGGCGGACAATAAAACATTCGCGCTTACGACGTCCACGATTTTGTTGGCGCTGCTTACCATCCTCAATATTGTTGGACTCGGCGTCGGCAAGTGGATCAATAATCTAGGCGCCATCGGAACTGGAATCGCCGCGGCTGTCCTGATCGGATTGGGGCTGCTGATTTTCTTTCGGTACGGAACTACTATCACAGCAGCGGATTTCCGCATCCCTCCTAATCCAAGGTTTGTGCTCAATTCTTTCGGCGTGATCTGTTTCGGCCTGGTGGGACTGGAATTGGCTTCGGTGATGGGAGACGAAATTCGCGACCCGGCGCGCACTCTTCCTGGCGCGGTGGCCTGGGGCGGTCTGATCTCGGGTCTGTTTTACATTGGCGCCACGTTGACCTTGCTAATCGCTGTTGGAAAAAACGACATCAGCGTATTGCAGGGCATCGTGCAAGCAGTGAGTCACATGGCTGGAAGCGTGGGGATGTTTTGGATCGTCATTCCGTTCGCTGTCATGTTGAGCTTATCGATCGCGGGCATCGGGTCGGCATGGATGGGCGGATCGGCGCGAATCCCGTTCGTTGCGGGACTAGATTCGTACATGCCAAGCTGGTTGGGTAAAGTGCATCCTCGATACCGCACGCCCTATGCAGCCTTGATCGTGCAGGCAATCGTTTCGCTGGTTCTGGTGGTGATTAACTTTGTCGCGTCCGGCGGAGTGCAGGAAGCGTTTCAGACTATGCTTTCGTTGGCAGTCGTGTTGCAGTTGGTACCGTTTCTTTACGTGTTCGCGGCCCTGCTGAAGTTCGCTTTCAACGACACGGCGCGCAAGGGACGATACGGCAAAGGGCTTTTGTTTTTTGCCGGCGCGAGCGGATTGGTCACAACGATTCTGGGAATTGTGCTGGCATTTTTTCCGGCGAAACAAATCAGCTCGATATGGTGGTACGAAGCCAAAATGTTCGGAATCACTTTTGCCTTTATAGCATTGGCGGCGTTCTTCTTCTTTGTCTATGGACGTCACAAAGTGGCCGAGCCGACGGCAGTAGCGACGGGCGCATAAGAAGTTAGGGGGATCGTATGGCGGGTGGCGTGAAGGCGGACGTCAAGACTTATCAGCTTTACATCAATGGCGAATGGGTTTCGAGCAAATCGAATAAAACTTTTCCGGTCTATGAACCGTCCACGGAAGAAATTTTTGCTCAGGTCCCGGATGCGAATGCTGACGATGTAGACCGTGCAGTGGCTGCCGCCCGCGCTGCGTTTGATGATGGCCCATGGAGCACGACCACGCCCATGGAACGCGGCCGAGTTCTGTTTCGTCTCGCCGAAAAAATCCGCCAGAACTCCACAATGCTCGCGGAACTCGAAGCTCGCAACTGCGGCAAACCGATCGTCGAAGCGGAGTACGATATTGCCGACACGGCAACCTGCTTCGAGTATTACGGCGGCTTGGCTACGAAAGTCCTCGGCTATGTGAATCCCGTGCCGGACAATGCCTTGAGCCTCACGCTGAAAGAGCCCATCGGCGTGGCTGGACAGATTATTCCGTGGAATTATCCGTTGCTGATGGCCGCATGGAAACTTGCGCCGGCGCTCGCTGCCGGTTGCACCTGCGTTCTAAAGCCAGCCGAGCAAACTCCGCTGACCGCTTTGGAAATGGCAAATTGGTTCGCAGATGTAGGCTTGCCTCCTGGTGTAGTGAATATTGTGACCGGATTCGGAGAGACCTGTGGCGCTCCTCTGGTGCAGCATCCGGACGTAAACAAGATCGCGTTCACTGGCAGTGGAAGCGTCGGCAAAATGATTGTGAAACAGGCAGCCGATACCGTAAAGCGAGTCACCCTCGAACTGGGAGGGAAGTCACCCAACATATTTTTTGCCGACGCTGATTTCGAAGCTGCGATTGATGGCGCGTTGTTCGGTGTCTTTATCAATCAAGGGGAAGTTTGTTCCGCGGGAAGCCGCATTCTGGTGCAGAAGTCCATCTATAAGAAGTTCGTCGACGCCATGACCGAAAAAGCGAAACTAATCAAGCTCGGCGCGCCCCTCGATCGCGATACAAAAATGGGCCCGGTGATTAGCAAAGATCAATACGATCGGGTGCGTTCGTATCAGGAGATCGGTAAGAAAGAGGCCAAGCTAGCGTCAGGCGGCGGTCGCGCCAAGGAATTCGCCAAAGGCTATTACATCGAGCCGACGATTTTTTACGATGTGGATAACACTGCCCGCATCGCCCGCGAAGAAATTTTTGGACCCGTCGCAACGGTGATTCCATTTGAAGATGAGAAAGATGCGGTTAAGATTGCGAATGATTCGCCTTATGGATTGGCAGCGGCGGTCTGGACCCGCGACATTTTCAAAGCATTTCGTGCGGTCAAGGCGATTCGCGCCGGTATTGTGTGGGTGAATCACATGCAGCCGACTTACGTCGAGGCTCCTTGGGGCGGATACAAGCAATCGGGATTTGGACGCGAGCTAGGCCCTTGGGGGATTGAGGAATATCTGGAGACCAAGCAAGTGCATATAAATTTGAGCGAACAGCCGATTGGGTGGTACTAGGGGCGTCGTTGGCCGTTCGCCGTTGGTCGTTGGTTTAACGCCCTCGACTTATGACTTCGCGGAGAATTGAGAATTTAATGGGAACTATTCGATTACAGACCGCGATTCCTGGACCCCAATCCAAAGCGCTGGCGGAGCGTCGTGCTGGCGCGGTGCCGCGTGGACTTTCGCACGCGACTCCCGTTTATGTGGCGAAGGCTCAAGATGCGTGGCTGGAGGATGTCGATGGCAATCGCTACATCGATTTTGCCGGCGGTATTGGCTGCCTGAATGTAGGACATCGGCAGGAGCCCGTGCTTTCCGCCGTGCGCGATCAGCTCGATAAATTTCTGCACACTTGCGTGCAGGTTACGGCATACGAGAATTACGTCCGTCTCGCCGAGCGCATGAATCAGGTTGCTCCGGGGAAATCTCCGAAGAAAACGTTTTTCGTGAACAGCGGCGCAGAGGCCGTCGAAAACGCGGTCAAGATTGCGCGTGCCCATACAGGACGGTCGGGAATTATCGCATTCGAGGACGCATTTCATGGGCGCACCATGATGTCGCTGGCGCTCACCAGTAAGACGCATCCCTACAAAGCCGGCTTCGGGCCCCTGCCTGGCGAGGTTTACCGGATCCCGTATGCATATTGTTATCGTTGTTCGTATTCGTTGAAATATCCTTCGTGTGATCTGTTCTGCGCGCGGCATCTCGAAGATACTTTTAAACGCGTGGTCGCGTCCGAAGATGTGGCTGCTGTGATCGCGGAACCGGTGCTGGGCGAGGGTGGTTTCGTTGCTCCTCCGCCGGAATTCTTTCGCATCTTAATGGACATTTGTCACAAGCACGGCGTGTTGTTCATTGCGGATGAAGTCCAGAGTGGCTTCGGTCGTACCGGCAAACTGTTTGCCTGCGAGCATTACGGAATCGAGCCGGACATCATGATCACTGCCAAATCGCTGGGCGGTGGGTTGCCGCTGGCAGGAATCACCGGGCGTGCTGAAATCATGGATGCCCCCGGCCCCGGCGGCCTCGGCGGAACTTTTGCGGGCAATCCTCTTTCGTGTGCAGCAGCGCTCGCAGTGCTGGATCTGTTTGAGCACGGTGATCTGCTCACTCGCGCCAATGAACTTGGGAATCGTTTTCAGAAGCGGGCGCGTGAGTGGCAGAAACGCTGGTCGATTATCGGAGACGTTCGCGGTCTGGGAGGGATGCAGGCCATTGAGCTGGTAAAGTCGCCTGAGACTCGCGAGGCCGCGCCGGAAGAGACCAAGCAAATCACTCAATATTGCTACGAGCATGGGCTGATTACAATCACCGCCGGATCGTACGGAAATGTAATTCGTGTCCTTGTTCCGCTGGTTGCCACCGATGCGCAAATGGATGAAGGCCTGGATGTCCTCGAGTCCGCGCTGCAAAAGGTTCACGAGAAACGTGGTGCCGTTGCCCATCCGGTATCCAGCTAGAAGCGAAACCTATGATCACTGCGATTGCAACTCAGAATAAAGTCCCTAACTACATTAATGGTGAGTGGAGAGATTCGACCGCCCGCGAGTGGATGGATGTCGTCAATCCAGCGACGGGCGAAGTGATTTGCCAAACGCCATTGTCAGATACCGCCGAGGTCAATTCCGCTGTGGAAGCCGCTGCCGCCGCATTCCCCGAGTGGCGCCGCACGCCTCCGGAGGATCGCATTCAGCCGCTGTTCAAATTGAAGATGCTGCTCGAAGAACACCTTGATGAGTTAGGCCGCATCATCACGCAGGAAAATGGAAAAACTTTTGCCGAGGGCAAAGCTGAATTGCGCCGTGCCATCGAGAATGTGGAAGTTGCTTGCGGCATTCCGATGATGATGCAGGGCTACAACCTTGAGGACGTTGCTCGCGGCATCGACGAATTTATGATCCGGCAGCCACTGGGGGTAGTGGCGGCCATTACGCCGTTCAATTTTCCCGGCATGATTCCGTTCTGGTTTCTGCCTTATGCCATCGCTACTGGAAATACTCTTATTCTGAAGCCTTCAGAACGCGTGCCTCTGACCATGCGACGGGCGTTCGAACTGCTGGCTCAGACCGGATTGCCCAAGGGCGTTGTGAACCTGGTGAATGGCGGGAAGTCCGCTGTGGATGCGCTTCTTGACCATCCCAAAGTCCGGGCGATCAGTTTCGTGGGTTCCACCCCAATCGCCAAATATGTTTATTCCCGCGCGGCTGCGAATGGAAAACGGGCGCAGTGCCAGGGTGGGGCCAAGAACCACGTTGTCGTTCTTCCTGACGCGGATATGAAGATGGCCACGCAGATCATCAGCGACAGCGCTTTTGGCTGTGCCGGGCAACGTTGTCTCGCAGTTTCGGTAGCTGTGACGATTGGGGAGGCGCAGAAAACGTTTCGCGATTCGATTACCGATGCGGCTGCCTCTCTTCGAGTGGGCAACGGTCTGGACGAAGGCATCCAGATGGGTCCCGTGATTACGCCGCAGAGCAAATCGAGAATCGAATCGCTGATCGCCACCGGAGAAAAGCAAGGCGCGAAAGTTCTGCTCGATGGCCGGAAGACGAAGACTCCGAAACATGCCACTGGCAACTTTGTGATGCCGACCATCCTCGACGATGTTCCGGCGACCAGCGAACTGACGGATACGGAAATCTTTGGCCCAGTCTTGAGTCTCGTCCACGCCGAAGATATGGACGAGGCCTTGGCGTTTCTCGAAAGCAGCACATACGGGAATCAGGCGTCTTTGTTCACGTCGAGCGGTTCGGCGGCTCGCCGATTTCGTTATGAAGCGCCAGCAGGCAACATCGGTATCAACATCGGCGTTGCCGCGCCTATGGCCTATTTCCCGTTCAGCGGATGGAAAGGCAGCTTTTTTGGCGATCTTCATGCCCAGGGTCGTGACGGCGTCGAGTTCTACACCGACAAGAAAGTTGTAGTCGAGCGCTGGGCCAAAGAACATTCGCGAAAATTCTGATTATTGTCCCCTCTATGGTTGAGAGCCTGACCACAGAGGTCCACAGAGGAAGAACTGGGGACTTATGTCGGATACGATTCAGAAATATAAAGATTATGTGATGACCGGATTCATGAAGTCGGTGGTGCCGATTGTCATCGACAAAGCCAGCGGAGTCACGGTCACCGATGTGAACGGACGCGAGTATCTCGACTGCTTTGCAGGGATTTCCGTGGTCAATGCGGGGCACAATAATCCTCAGGTGATCGCTGCGGCCAAGGCGCAGATGGACAAGCTCGTACACTGCGCGTCTTACATCTATCATGCGCAGCCGGTCGCCGATTTAGCCGAGAAGATTGCGCACATCACTCCTCGCGGATTGACCAAGACGTTCTTCGGTAATGGCGGCGCCGAAGCCATCGAAGGGGCGATGAAACTGGCTCGTCTTTACAGCGGCAAGCATGAGTTCATCTCTCTCCACGCCAGCTTTCATGGACGCAGTTGGGGCACGCTCAGCATTACCGGCAACGTTGGACGCAAAAAACGTGGCGGACCTTATGCTTCCGGCGTTCACTTCGCGCCGGCGCCCTATGCCTATCGTTCGCTGTGGCGCAATGATCCGGAAGAGTGCGGACGGCAGTGCGCCAAAGCGATTGAGGATGTGATCCGATTCGCTTCCGCTGGTGACGTAGCCGCGTTTATCGCTGAACCGGTAATGGGCGAAGGCGGCATTATCGTTCCTCCTCTGAATTATTTCAAAGAGGTAAAAAAAGTCCTCGATCAACACGGCATTTTGTTCATCGCGGACGAAGTCCAATCTGGCTTCGCCCGCACCGGCAAGATGTTTGCCATTGAACATTACGGAGTGGTGCCGGACATTCTCGTTACTGCAAAAGGCATCGCCGATGGCTTCCCGTTGAGCGCCTTTACCACGCGTCCTGAAATTGCGGATGCCTACAAGCCTGGCGACCATCTATCGACCTTCGGCGGAAATCCCGTGTGCTGCGCGGCTTCGCTGGCCAATATTGAATTCATTGAAAAGGAAAATCTCGCGGCCCGCGCGACCGAAACTGGAAACTACGCAATGTCCAAGCTGCGAGAATTGCAGAAGCAGAATCCGCTTATCGGCGAGGTGCGCGGCGCCGGCTTGATGGTTGGGGTGGAGCTGGTCAAGGACGAAAAGCTTACTCCGGCAGCCACGGAGGCCGAAGCGATTCGCGAATCGTTATTACGCCAAAGCGTGCTGGTGGGCCTGGGCGGGGTGTATGGAAACGTGATCCGCTTCCAGCCCCCGCTGATCATCACCAAGCCCCAAATTGATCGTGCCATCGAGGCTTTCGCCAATGCGCTGCACGAAGTTGCTCAGCCGGTAACGGTGTAGCCCGAGGAAAATTAAAGCTCGTCTTTATCTTGATCGCTGTCTTTCGGAGTGCTGAGCTGACGCCCATCACTGGCTCGATGGATTTCAATTCCGCCGTTCACATTGCTCAGTTTGATCTCCGCGCCGCCATGCCCGAGTTCTCCATTTAGGTTATGGCCGACCCAGTTCTCATTGCTCACGTGAAGTCCGAAATCGTTTTGAATTCCACCATGCACGGTTGAGGCCTCAAGTTTCGCTTGAGAATCTGAAGGTAAAGTCAGTTCCATCCCGCCATTGACCGAGGAAAGCTCAATCGAATCCTTAAGACGATCGAACTCTGCGTCCGTGTGCCCGTTAATGTTCGACAGCTCGGCCGGCCCATGCAATCCGTGTGCGGACAACCGTCCGTTAATGCAGGAGGCGCGCACTTCACCCGCCACGCCCTGGATATCCAACGAGCCGTTGATGAGCTTGATCTCGTCCAAGCGGGCACGGCGGGGGACGGTTAGCGTGTACTCAACGCTCGCGGGATTATCTCTGCCAAAGAGGTTCCAGGTATTGTCGTGATTCGGATATTCGGTGTGGATGGAAATAGAATCCTTGCCGGCGTCGATTTTAATCTTGGCCTCGTCCAGCCGTTCTTTGCTGTCCGCATATTTCACGGCGTCCACCTTGACCTCATCTTTGTCCCACGCGGTGATGTGCACCGCGCCGTTTATGTTCTCCAGTTCGATCCGTCCTTCGGGCGCCAGGCTATATGTCTGATGGAATTCTTCGGTCAGCTTTCCTGGATGGTCAGAGGCGTGTCCTTGAGCGGCAATGAGCATAAGAGCGCATAGGGTGCCCAGAGCGGTGCCCAGCCAGGTGGCGAGATTTCGTTGGCGCTGCATATTTTTCTCCTTACGTCTGGAACTTGAGTGATGGGGCTTAGACGGGCGAGATCCCCATTGGTAAGTACGTCGACTCCCATAAAAAGTTCAGTTCCTAGGGTCGAAATTTCGAATTACCTTGGTTTCGAGCGGCTGTCTTGGATCCGGCTTCTGAAACCACATAGACCATCAAAATCCCCAGCTCCGGCTCAATCGGATGACGATATCTTGGGTGAGGGAAGACGAAGTAGTAAATGGTGGGGTAAGACAGAATCAGCCACAAAAGCAGCCACGCTCCGGGCCGGTGTTGCCGCAACGCGCGTCCCAAGCCCCAGAAGCCGAGCACCGACGAGGCCAGGAAGATTGAATCCTTGAATGGCGCCAGCGCCGGAATTTCCGACAAACGCGGCAACCCTCCCCAGTAGTAGATAAACCGTCTAACACTGATACCCGCAAAACGCGCATAGTCTTCGCGGATGAATGCAAACGCCTCCTGCTTACGCTCCTTCACGTAGGCCAGTTCTCCCAATTGGCGAAACCGCCGCATTTCAAAAACGTTCTGGCTGGGATGCAAATATTCCATCCATGTACCATTGGCGCCCGGGCCATTGCCCAGACGCAACTCTGCCCCAAAGTTTGAACGGATAAACACAAATTGCCGGAAGGTCTGATGGTTGCGAACAAGCCACGGCGTGATGCACGCGGCAAATACAAGCGATGCCAAAACAACTCCTCCCAACGATGGTTTTCCTCGTTTCGAGCGCTGGTACCACGGCCACAATCCGGAGGCGGGCAGAAATGCCAACAGGGAAGTATTGGTGAGCGCGCTAATGCCCCATAGCAAACCGAACCAGAGCCAGGGCTTCCACCCGTCCTTTTCTTCCAGAGTCAGAGCAAACCAAAAAATCACCGCCAGCAACAAAGCCGCGAGACTAGTTTCCCAAACCCAGCGAGTACACCAATACATGACCGGCGGGAGGACCGCCCAAAGCCATGCACTCCAGATGGCGACTCTCTCGCTGAAGCAGCGCCGGGCGATAAGAAAAACAGGAATGCAAGTCAACGCGGAAAAGACGCTATTGATGCTAAGAAGAACGAACGCCGAGGCATGGCTGTAAATACCAAACAGTCTGAACACACCGCCAATCAGAAACGGATAAAGCGGAGGCTCCCATGCCGTTGGCCCAGTTGTCTCGTTGAACGGATTGGCAAATCCATGACTCGACGCGATGGACCTGCCGATCCGTCCCATCTCCCAGCCGAAACTGAAGTTATCGTCGATGGTCTTAAACTTGTACCTGTGTCCAATCACGATCAACGCCAGGCGCAGGACAAATGCGATGACTACCATCCAGAAAAAAGATGTACGCGCACCTGTCCACCATCGGCGGAATTGGCCAACCCTGCTGATTTCTTTTGACGGAGGTGTTGTTTTGAGATCAGCCATGCGGAGACTTCATTTGTAGCTGATCTCAAGGGGTTCAGCAAGAAACGACTGTGAGACTGTCCGTCCAAAGCACGAACCACCAAGGACACAAAGTACCACAAAGGAAACCATCAGCCTGACTGGATTTCCCTGGTGATCCTTCGTGTCCTTGGTGGTTCATGCTTTTGATCGTCTTGCGTCACGAGCCTTCCGCACCTACACTGAACCAGTTCTCGAGAAAATTATGTCAGAATTCGTAAAACTCACCACGCAATCCGAACTTCCCGCCGAGGGAGAAGCTAAAGAATTTCCCTACGGCGACAAAATCATCTGCGTCGCCAATGTGAACGGCTCGATCACCGCTATGGACAATGTCTGCCTGCACCGCGGCGGCCCGCTTGGCCAGGGCGTGATCGAAGGGAGCAAAGTGGTCTGCCCCTGGCACGGATGGCAATGGGACCCCAAGACCGGCGAGGCGGCCCACAATCCGAATGCCAAGGTGGCGGTCTATCGGTTAAAGGTTGATAACGGCGACGTGATGGTTGCGCTGTCTTCGGTAGAGACGTAGCTTGCTACCTCTCCCACCCCGAACGTTGATATGGCGCAGGCAAGACGTAGCAAGCTACGTCTATGCAAGATACTTCAAGAACTGGCCCGGCTTTTCCTCGAACCCCGGAAAAACTTGCTCGAGATTCCTATTTCCTAGATGCTGGTAAACCGCCTCGCCGATCACGCGGCGAAAATCCGTTGTGATGGCCAGGTCGCGGCCTTCGTAGAGTTGCGATTGATCGAGTCCCGGCCAGCGTCCATAAACTTTCCCGCCCTTCACCGGACCGCCCATGACGAACATCACGTTGGCATGGCCGTGGTCGGTGCCGCGATTGCCGTTTTCGCGGACGGTGCGGCCGAACTCCGACATGGTGACGACAACGGTATCTTCGCCGAGATCGCCGAGGTCCGTCCAGAACGCCGCGAGCGATCCTGAGAAATCATGCAGAACATTCGCGATCTGTCCCTGCGTGCTGCCTTCGTTCACGTGATGGTCCCAGCCGCCGATGTCCGCGAATGCGACCTGCACGCCGAAGTTTGCCTTGATGAGCTGAGCGAGTTGTTTGAGACTGTCCCCAAAGCGCCCTTTAGGATAATCGGCTCCGGCCGCCGGTGTGTACTTCGACGGATCGGAAGCCTTGAGCATTTTTACGGCATCAAAAGTTTCCTGCCCGGTGCCATGCAAGCACAGTGTCCACCGAATGCTCGTACATAGCTTCGAAAGTATTGGATATCGGCTGGTTCTTCGGATTGCTTCCGCCTACACCAAAATCGCTAATGTTGTTGATGGCTACGGCAGGCTCGATGCCGGAAAGAATGCGCGGCATGGCAGGCCCCATGGCGATCGCGCGAAACGCAGACTTGTCTTCAGGCAATGAACGCAAAGTTCGATTCAACCAGCCATCATCGGTGGCTTTTACGCCGGGCGTCCCGGATTCCATAAAATCCTGTGCATCGAAATGAGAGCGCGAGGGATCGGGTGAACCGGCGGCATGGACAATCGCCAGTTGACGCTGGTTCCACAGCGGCTGCAACGGACGACATCGAAGGATGAAGTCCGAAAAAGCCGTCAAGATCTAAAACGTCTTTGCGCGGAATGTTAATCGACGGACGCATCGCGTAATAGGACGTTCTCGCCATGAGGCACGACAATGTTGAGACCATCTGCCGCGCCACGCTGGAAAATCACCACCAGTCGCTTGTTCTTCCGCCCACCGACTCCGCAGCATAAGCCGCCCGAGTCAAGAATGCCGGAACGGCGGCGGTGCCGACAACGGTCAGAGCGCTATTACGAAGAAAAACACGGCGAGTGATGGGCATTGGATAAGCTCCTAAGTGCTAGCATTTAGCATTCAGCATTTAGCCCTGAGACTTTCTTGCAACTCAACGAACCGCCAAGGGGCTGAGTGCTGATTGCTGATTGCTGAGTGCCGATTCACTATCTCTTCTGAAACTCCGGCGACCCCAAAATCAGTCCTGCGATCGCCGCCAACATTGGGCGGATGCGCTGGATCGTCTAACTTGCGCTGCGCGATCGTAGGATCTTCCAACCGTGCGGCGATGGTGTCGTGCGTCTGTTTCGATACATCCCCATCCAGCAGGCTGGTTTCGAGCACTGCCAAAGTTTGCAACGGGTCAGACGGAGCCGTCGCCGCACTGAACGCGCGCTCCGGGCTCGACCTGCACACCTTTTAGCCTTCCCTGCGGTCAGGGTCAAGAGCGAAATTCATTCGTCCCAGAAGCGCCGAGGAATTCACCCAGGCGTCCGCCTTCATGGAATATCCCGTTGGCGGCTGCATGCCATAGAGCGGCATGCCCAAATTTTGCAGTTGCCGGGACAGATTCATGGCGTCACTCACTTCCGCTCCACTCGCTCGCAGAGCAGAAACCACAAATTCCAACGGGGTTTTCACTTTAGCGCGATAAGCGTCGGTCGACCAAAACTCCGGCGAGCGCAACATGGTTCGTAAGACTTCCCGAATGTCGCCGTCTTTCTTCAAGAAGGTTTGTGTCATGCGATCGACTAATGGCTGCGGCGGAGTGTCGGAAACGAAACGCATCGCCAATTTCGTGCAAACAAACTTCGCGGTAGCGGGATGATGCGCCAAAATGTGCAGCACCTCAAAGCCTTCTTTTTGTCCGTTCGCCTTGATGCGATGCCCAAGAACGATTTTCTCTCCCGGCTCGTGCATCCGTTCATCGAATTTGAAAGCAGCGCCATCTTTCGGTTGCTTGATGGTCCAGCCTGTGAGAACGCGAGCAACTTCGGTTACGTCATTTTGCGTGTATCCGCCGTTGACCCCGAGAGTATGCAATTCCATTAACTCGCGGCCGTAGTTCTCGTTCAGCCCATTCCGCTTTCCTTTTGATTGCTTTACCGGCCCGTTCTGCCGCGCTCGCTTTCTCGTGGCGCCTTTATTTCCCCGCTTGCCAATTCCGTTTGCGACATCCGAATTCGGTCCCACGCTCAGCCAGTTGTCCAGGTAATACATCATGGCGGGACTTTGCGCGGTAGCCGTCAGCAGATCTTCGAATTTGCCCATGGCATGGGGACGAATGACATCGCGCTCGTAGCTGGTGATCAGAAAGCGGTCCGCATCCTTGCCGATAAACACGTTGAAGTGATTGAACCAGAAATCGGTCATCACTTCCTGCAACTGGCGTTCGCTGTAGGTCGCACGCAGCAATTTGCCCTGAACAAGTTCTTCACTTACGACTTGCTCCGGATTATTCAACGCCGTAATAATTTCGCGCTGCTCCGGATTCATGGCATCCATAAACTTGTCCCGCCGGTCGCCTTTGAGAGAGGCGCTGAACGCCAACTGGTTTGCCGTCGACATCTGGAAGATTTCTTTCATCCGCTGGTCGGGCAGCAGGTGCATTAGTTCATCGATCAGCGCGTTCTTATTGAGTCGATCTTCCTTTGCGCGGGTTTGTTCATCATCGGCGGCCATGCTGGTCTTCGCACCGGCGTCACTCGCTTGTTCGCCTGAATTGCTGGCGGGCGCAGCATTCATGGCCACTTGTTTCTTCTCTTCTTTCTTCTCCTGCTTTTCCTGATAGCGCATTAACTGCGCTTCGTACACCGCCCGTTTCACCTGACCGGACGGCATGAGTCTTTGCCGTCTTCAATGGCTTTGATCAACTGCCGCGGAGGGAAATTCTCTACGATCTCATCAGTGTGCATACGCAGCGTGCGAAAGGGCGCCAGGCGTGCATCTAGTGCCGCGTCATCAATCTTCTCGGGACGCAGTTGCTCCTCGATCCACTGGTCCACGCCCATCGTCATCACATGCTCAACGTCACCCGGTCTCGGTCCGAAGGTGAGGCGGTTCAGTGCGTGCACGGCGCGTTTGTGCTCGTCCAGAGAGGTCGCGGGAGAATACTGTTTGTCTTTCTTTCCGCCGATTGAGACCTGCACAAACACAGTCAGACCAAGCAACATTGGAACTGCCAGCAGCGCGAGTTTTCGACGCTTCAGCCGCATGTTAGATACAGGCAAAGAACACCCTATGAATTATGAACCCCGGGCTCGGAGAAAGTTGCTGCCCAGAAGTTCACCAGGGAAAATCGCAGAAAGTAACTTAGCGGCGGAAGTCAAACAAAACAAAGCTACTCAGACGAATCGCCGAGAGCCAGATACAGCCGCCCATTGTTCATTCGATGCTGTAGGCTGGCGGCCATATGATCGATGTCGGCGGCGGCAATGGTTCCGGCAAGGCGACCCTCCAGGAATGGAGTTCGGTTGCTACCCACGGTATCGCGCCGGACTTGCAGAAGCAACGCCTGCACCGCATTGGGATCGAACTTGAGTGGGGTCATGCGAACAATCTCGGCCAGCACCCCGCCAAACGAAAGCCGTTCGCGATATGGACGCTCGCTGTTCATGGCATCGAAAGTATCCGCCAGGCCAATAATCCGCACCGCCATGGGGACTTCTTCCATGCGAAGTCCGTCGGGATAACCGGAACCATCGCCGCGTTCGTGATGCGAGCGCACGCTCTCCGGAATGCTCGGCCAGGGAAACTGCACTCCAGTCACAATCTGATGCCCGACCAAAGTATGATCGGCCATCTCGCGAAATTCTTCGGCATCCAGTGAAGTTGTTTTTCCAAAGAGCCGCTTATCCACCGCGACTTTCCCGATGTCGTGCAAATAACCCGCGGAGCGTAGCGCAGCCACTTCGTTCGTGTCCAGGCTCATGGCCTCGCCGATCGCCGCCGCGTAACGTCCCACGCGCAACGAGTGTCCATGAATATTGATGTGCTTCACGTCGATGGCATTGGCAAAGGCTTCCATGGCGTTGTCGTAGAAGCCATGCAGCGAGCCCATCAGCCGCAGATTGTCGGAGACCTTTGTGCCAGCGTCTGCGTAAGCGAATGATTGTGAATGGCCAACGCGACATAATGGCAAAGCAGATCGAAGAGCTTCGAGTTCATCGCCCTCGTAAACAGCTTCCCCCTCGCGACGGCCGAGTGCCGCCACTCCAACCAGCTTGGCCCCGACTTTCAAAGGAGCAATGCACTTGAATAGTTCCGGAGCCACATTCCCGTTCGAACTTAGATAGGTGTCCGACGATCCGGGGCCAACAATGATCGGTCCGCGGGCGGCGGTCAGTGCGTAAACGTGCTTCGGCAGCAGCGGAATAATCGCCGGATCCGGCATGAGCGCGAACCCATCGGACGCAATGGAGCTCAGCAGGGAAGGTTTGTCACTGAAGGTGAAGAGCACAGCCTCACGCGCACCGCCTGCTTGCAGCAAGGCAGTCAGGATGGCGCGCGCCGTCTGCGGAAACTCCCTCTCGGCCGTGATGGCGGGGCCGAGGTCAGAGAGAGCTTCAACAGTTCGCAGAAGCCGCCGAAAATTGTCTTTCTGCACTGCCACTGGTGGGCGGAAGCAGAAACCCAGAGCAAAATGAGAGTACCATGCTGCGAAGTTACTGTATCTAGGCGACTTGTTGGTTAGTTTGGTGCTGTCGGAAGAGGTTCTAGCGCCTAATTCTTTTGGACGAGATGGCCCGAAACGTCATTTCTTTGACGGGACTGCGGTTCTCTTTTTTCCACTCGAAAAATAGCTCCGTATAGCTCCGGGTGAGGTAGTCAGAGGGTCCAATTTTGAGTGTCCGCGCCGTTTCATCGATCCAGCGTGACGCGCCCTCGATCTCGCCAAAATTCCCGATCGGCGTCTCGTCGACGACCACGTGGCCTTTGCCGTCACTCCATTCTGCCCGGAATTTCTCGTAGCGGAAGGTGGGCCCAAAACCGAGGGCGCGCAAAATAACATCCAATTTCGCGCCGTCCGCAATCCTTGTCTCAGTTTCCACCCGCGACTTGTGCCGTCCGGTTGTGCCTTTCGCTTTGTGGGTCAGCACCCACTCCGGCCCGTATTTTCGAAGCCGCAATAATTCGCCCCGCTTGCGCAGCGGCAGCCCGGGAAGATCGTAAAGCGTGTTCATCTCGTGGGTCCGCCGCGTAACCAACCGGAATCCGGCTATCCGCAAGCGGCCAGTGAGGCCGCGAATGTTGGGGACGCAGAACTTGATTTCGATTTCCTTATGCGCAGCCATCACCCGCAGTATAAAGGACGTGACGCGCCCGCATGCCCTAGGAAACCATTTTGTTTTTCCGGCGCAGGAGTTTCGAAAGTCTGCTCGCGGTGTCTTGCGTGATGGGCACGACTTTGCGCAAATAACAGATCTCGTGCACGGACTTTCCGGCTTCGTCGGTGCAGCGGTCTACTTCCAGGTGGATGGGTTGGTTGCAGATGGAACAAACAAGAGATTCGTGCTGGCTATTCATATCGCATCCCTAGAGCGGAAAGGGTTAACGGCTGAGTTATAGCACCGACGATAACAGCTTGCGAGCTCGATGACGGTACGATTCCGAACAGAAGCCTTCCGCAGTTTAGCTGTATGGCAAGCCGATTGGAATCTAAATTCCCTGTCATCCGAGCGGGGTTAGTCTGCTTGAGATAGGGGTCCTTCGACTCCGGAAATCCGCTCAAAAGCGAGCGGATCTCCTGCGCTCGGAATGACAAGATCAAATATTTTTTCGATAAGAACGGCAAATCGCGGCTCAGCAAAATTCTTTGTCAGAGAGTTCGTCCCCGCTCCTGGCTCCAGTTACAGACGGAAAAAAGGGCGGCGTTTTCCGCCGCCCTGAACTCCAAACTTTATCTGATTACATCTTGTCGGCTTTGAGCATCTTCACGCTCATCACGTGGATGGAGCTCGTGTCCGCATAGATGTGAGCGCTCAACAGAACGTGGTGTCCAACATGGTCCTTGAGGGTCTCGGGGTTCTTTACGTCCCATGACTTCATGTCCTTGTCGGTTACGAAAGTGATCTTATCGCCATCTTGTTTCACCGTGCCCTTGATGCTCTTCAACGGGGCAGCAGGCGCCATTTTCGAATCGTCAGCTTTCATCGTGTCCTGGGCGAAGGCCGAGACGCCGAGTACCATGGATAACGCCATTGCAAGAACTATCAACTTCTTCATAAACCATCTCCTTTGAGTTTTGAACTCCGTCTAGATTACACTCCCACTGACTGTACGAGGCAAGCGGTAAAGCGGATGTTCGGATGTGGAAAATTTCAGAGAGGTTGCTAATAGGAAGAAGATAAAGAATGAGAATGGCACTGAAAGCCTCTAGCTTTTGGTTTTAGCCAGGAGCTAGCAGCTAGAAGCCGATTTACTTCTCCCTCGCCACCACGAATTCCGGCGCCCACAACAGCGCCCGCTTGATCTCGGTATCGGGGAAGCTGCAAATCGCGTTTCGCGCCAGCGCGGCATACTGCATAGCACAGGCGTGGCCGCTTCCAGCGAACCATAGCGGTTCAGAATTTCCAGAATCTGCTTGTGGGTGACGCCGTCGAATGCTCGCTCCCTGCACGACCGTCTCGATCAGCTTGCGTTCCTGCGGGGTGCAGCGTTCCAGCGCGTGGATCACCGCCATCGTCACTTTGCCTTCGCGCAGATCGCTGGCCACCGGCTTTCCCAGCACTCGCTCGGACGCGGTCAGATCCAGCACGTCGTCGACGATCTGGAAGGCCATGCCCAGGTCGCGCCCATATTGGGCCAGATTTTCTTCCTGCTCCGGCGTCGCCCCGCCGAGGATCGCCCCCATCCGCATGCAAACCGAAAACAGACACGCAGTCTTGCGGAAAATCAGATTGAAATGCTCATCCAGCGAAATCAGCTTGCCCAGCTTTTCGATCTGCAGCAATTCGCCTTCCACCATCTGCTGCGTCAGCTCGATCAGGGTGTCCAGTATGCGGAAGTTGCGCTCCTGCACCGCAATCTTGAAGGCCTGCATGTAGAGCCAGTCGCCGGCCAGCACGCACTTGGAATTGCCCCATTGGGTGTTCGCCGCCGGCCGCCCGCGCCGGGTCTGCGCTTCGTCGATGATGTCGTCGTGCACCAGGGTTGCCGTGTGAATAATTTCGACCACCGCGCCCAGTCGGATGGCGCCGCGTCCCTGATAATTCAAGAAGTTTGGCGGAAAGCAGCAGCAAGGCCGGACGAATGCGCTTGCCGCCGCCTTGGCGCAGATACTCGCCGATCTCGGTGATGGCTTCGACGCCGGAAACGGTGTCCCGCCCGAACTCGCGCTCAATCGCGGCCAGGTCTTCGCGCAGCATCTCGAAGAACTCTTTTCCGTTCATGGCGGCGGAGAGACTCAATTTGTGTTCCATAGTTGTTCTCGCGCGATTCGCGCGTGCATTTTCAATTCGTCCGGTAATTCGTGAACTGCATGTCGATACCCAAATCTTGCTGTCGCAGCAAAGCGATGTGTCCTGCAGCGAATCGCGATCCTTGCCGCTGACCCGCACCAGATCCCCCTGAATCGAGCCTTCACTTTTTTCTTCGATTCCTTGATCAGCTTCACGATCTCCTTGGCTTTCTCGATCGGAATGCCCTGCTGCATGGTGATCTTCTGCTTTGCCGTGCCGCCCGGCCGCCGGTTCGACAGGCCCGTAGGTCAGGCCTTTCAGGGAACGCCGCGCTTTACCAGCTTTGCTGCAGAATGTCGTTCACCGCTTTCAGCCTGAACTCGTCGAGCGAATGCAGCATGATTTCGTCTTTGTCCATTGAACTCGATGTTTGACTTCGAATCCTTCAAGTCAAAGCGCGTATGGATTTCCTTCAACGCATGCTGAATGGCGTTGGAGACCTCCTGCAGATCGAGTCTTGCTGACGCATCATCAAATGTATTTTCATGGCATGGTCTAAGCTTCTATCCTATATGATTCTTCCGCAGTCTTGCGGAAGATGCACTCTAACAAACTAAATGGAATTGGCAGTTTCGGGAAGCGAAAAGAATTTATAGAAATTTCGCGCGGTTTGCTCTCCGACTTCTTTGGTCGAAATGCCCCGTAACTCGCCAATTTGACGAGCTGTTTCCTTTACAAATGCCGGTTCGTTTCGTTTGCCACGATTCGGCACCGGCGCCAGAAACGGCGAATCCGTTTCGATGAACATACGATCCAGCGGCACTTCTTTGGCTGCCTCGCGAATGGCCTGCGCTTTGGGAAACGTCACATTCCCAGCAAATGAAACCATAAATCCGAGATCCAGCGCCTTCCGGGCATGTGCCAATGTACCTGTAAAGCAATGTAAAATCCCGCCCAGCCCGCTCGGAGACCATTCTTTCTCGATCATCCCTAGACAATCGTCCCAGGCATTCTCGCTGCCCTCGGATGGACGGCAATGAATCACAATCGGCAGTTTCGCCGCTTTCGCCAATTCCATTTGTGTGAGGAATACGTGTTTTTGCACATCGCGCGGCGAGTGGTCGTAATAGTAATCCAACCCAATTTCCCCCACGGCTATGACCTTGGGTCGCTTCGCCAGTTGTTCCAACTCCAGAAAATCAGACTCCTGCGCCAGCTTCGCTTCGTGGGGATGAATCCCAATCGTGGCATACATGTATTCATACTTGTCCGCAAGCTGAATGGCGCAATCCAGCGATCCGGGCCCAGTTCCGCTGCCAATAGCGACGATAGTCTCGACGCCGGCTTCTTTCGCACGCGCGAGGACTTGCTCGCGGTCAGTATCGAACCGTTCGCCTTCGAGATGTGCGTGAGAATCAACGAACATAAAATCAGGTTCCGGGCTTTAGGCTGTCGGCTCTGGGGTTAAATCCGCAATCTTAAATTCTAGAAACTCGAAACCTGAAACTCGAAACTGTTTTACTTCAGCCTCGTCCCCACCGGAACATCCTCCAAAAAGCTTGCCAGCACAGCCTTTCCGCCCTCGGGGGACGCGGCCACAATCATTCCATTTGATTCCAGTCCCCGCAATTTTCGGGGGGCAAGATTCACCACGATCACAACCTTCCTGCCAATCAAAGATTCCGGCGTATACGATTCCGCGATCCCCGCGAGGACTTGCCGGACTTCCGTTCCCATATCCACTTCCAGCCGCAACAGCTTGTCCGCTTTGGGCACACGCTCGGCAACTTTTACCTGGCCCACCCGCAACTCGACTTTGGCAAAGTCGTCGATCGTAATTTTCCCGTCAGAAACTGCCGGCGCAGGTTTTGCGGCCGTCAACGGAACTTCCGTCACCACTGTCTTGATATCCTCCGCCGGAGTGATGCGTTGTTCCGATTCCATCCTCTGCATCCTTTCAATGGCACTTTTGTCGGCGCGCGGAAACACGGGATGCACTTCACCAAGCTTGGTTCCCAGTTTGAGCTGACCCCACTTCACATTCGATAGCGCAAAATCTTTGATCTCCCCCAAACCGAGCTGCGCCCAGATTTTCGCTGTCGCTTCCGGCATGACGGGATGCGCCAGTGCAGTCGCGATCCGCAATGCCTCCGCGCTGGTGTAGAGAACTGTAGCCAGGCGCGCGCGGTTCTCTTCGTCCAGCTTTTCGCCAAGTGCCCAAGGTTCATTCTCGACAATGTACTTATCGACTTTCGCAATCAACCCGATCCAAATGGACTCCAACGCAGCGGAGAATTTATATTCCGTGAAAAATTGACCCGACTCGGTGATAGCCTTTTCCGCTGCTTCACGGATCGCATCATCCCCTCCGGTCCTCGCTGCTTGTGATGGATAGGGCACTTCGCCCTTGAAATACCGGGCGATCATGGTCAGAGTACGGCTGGCTAGATTTCCAAGGCCATTCGCAAGATCGGCGTTATAGCGTTGCACCAGTGCATCAAACGAAAACGACCCATCTTGTCCGAACACAACTTCGCGCAACAGGAAGTAGCGCAACGCATCCGCACCCAGCACATCCAGAATCGTTTCCGTGCGCACAATGTTGCCGCGCGACTTCGACATTTTGCTTTCTTCAAACAGCAACCAGCCATGCGCCACGATGCTCTTGGGCAACGGAAGTCCAGCCGCCATTAAAAATGCGGGCCAGTAGACGCAGTGAAAACGAACAATCTCTTTGCCAATCATCTGCACATCGGCAGGCCAGAACTTCTCGTACAGCTTGGGATCATCCGATCCATACCCCAACGCTGTGATGTAATTTGCCAAAGCATCCAGCCACACGTAAATCACGTGCTTGGGATCGTCCGGCACCGGGATGCCCCAGGAAAACGTGCTCCGGCTGATCGACAGATCGCGCAATCCCGACTTCACAAATGCAATCACTTCATTGCGCCGCGCTTCGGGATAAATAAATTCCGGATGCTCTTCGTAATGCCTCAAAAGCTTGTCGGCAAAAGTCGATAACTTGAAGAAGTAATTTTCTTCCTTGACCGTTTCCGTCGGCCTGCCACACACCGGGCAAGGCGCTCCCGCCCCCACAACATCCACGTAGAGTTCGTCGAAAATGCAGTATTGGCCGCTATAAGTTCCCTTATAAATATGGCCTTTGTCCCGAAGCAGCCGGAACAATTCCTGCACGCCTTTTTTATGCCGCTCGGAGGTTGTCCGAATGTAATCGTCGTAGGTGATGCCCATTCGGTCCCACAGCGCCTTGAACTCCGCGGACACTTCATCAGTAAGTTGTTGCGGAGTTTTGCCGGCGGCCTGCGCCGCGCGCTCGATCTTCTGCCCGTGTTCATCGGTGCCGGTCAGAAAATAAGTATCGAAGCCGAGCATGCGCTGTCTTCGCGCAATGGTGTCGCACGCAATCGTGGTGTAGGCATGCCCAATATGCGGCCGCGCATTCACGTAATAAATCGGAGTAGTGATGTAAAACTTCTTGGCCATGAGTTTTAGATTCTCAAATCGCTAACCTTTAGGAAGTCCTTCGTGGAACTGAGTGCCCTTGGTGGTTATTACTTTCGCTCTTCGGAGCTCAAATATCCTTGCATAGCCTCCTGCATCACGCTTTTCAACGGCACGTGATGCGCAGCGGCAATCTTTCTGCAATCTTCATATTCGGGCGCGTAGTTAGTGACCGTCCCGTTCATGCTGGCGACTTTCAGCCGGATATTTCCCCACCGCGTACCCACCGTGATCCACTTGCGCGCCAGAATTCGGCGTTTCTCTTCACGCTCGCGGACGCCCAGAGTCGTAGTCTCCTTGAAGATCAAATCCGTCAATTTCGATACATCTTCTCGCTGGCAAAGCACAGTCAGCAACATGCCGGGACGATTTTTTTTCATCTGCACCGGCAAACCAAAAACATCCAATGCGCCCTCTTCCAGCAACCGATCAAGGACATATCCAAAAACCTGCGGATTCATATCATCGAGATTTGCTTCGAGCACCGAAATTGTCTCCTGCAGAGTCTTTCCGGCGATCTGCGTTTGTGTCTCGCCGATCGTCAATCGCAAAACATTCGCATGCCCCGGAAAATCGCGTGTGCCCGCTCCGTAACCGGACTTCTCAATCTTCATCTCAGGAAATGTCCCGAAGCGTCTTACCAGCGTCTTTATGATGGCCGCGCCCGTGGGCGTTACCAATTCCGCTTGCACTCCTGATGAATAAACCGATGCGCCGTGCAGCAGTTCAACCGTAGCCGGCGCTGGAACCGGCAATGTTCCATGCGCGCATTTCGCCGTGCCTCCGCCAACATTTAAAGGCGAGCAGACAAATTCATCCACCCCGAGCGCCTCAGCCCCCACTGCCGCGCAGACAATGTCCACCAAAGCATCGATGGCCCCAACTTCATGGAAGTGAACTTTATCGATCTCCATGTCATGAATTTTCGCTTCGGCCGCGCCCAAGGCTTCAAAGATTGCAATCGCTGTCACCTTGGCGCTCTCGCCGATGGCAGACCCACAAATAATCTCGCGGATTTCCTTGAGTCCCCGAGTATGTTCGTGCGAGTGACTGTGCTCATGATCATGGGTATGATGCGAATGCTCGTGTGTCGCCGCTTCGGCCAACGCATCAGACGTCAAAACATCCACTTTGGTCGCCCCGATCCCACTACGAGTGACTTTCGAAATCTCCAGCCGTGCCCCGGTGTTCAATGCTGCAACCGTATCTTCCAGCAGACGCGCAGGAACCCCGGCGTCGATTAACGCGGCCAGGAACATATCGCCGCTAATGCCTGAAAAGCAATCGAGATACGCGATGCGCATACTTTTCGTTTGATCGATGGTTGAGATTGGTTCCAGAAGCCCACGCCGGACAGAACCATCGGCGAACGGCCAACCCTGAACTTTCATCATAGGGAAGCCTACAAACGACGTCAAACCTTCATTCCGTGTGCTCCCGTCTGGTACAATCACTTTCTTCTTCAATCACTTAGAGGGACTCTTGTATCGCCACCTGGAACGCCGGTTAGCCCAGCATGTCCGCGATTTTCTCAAGCGTACGTACGAAGTGGACCTGCCCAAAATCGTCATCGAACAACCGCCCAAGGTCGAGTTCGGCGAGTACGCGCTGCCCCTGGCTTTCGAGCTGGCGAAGAGACTACGCAAGGCCCCACGCAAAATCGCCGAAGAGATCGTAAACGGAATCGGTCCGATCGCAGGCTTTGAAAAACTCGAACTCGCCGGGGCCGGTTACATCAATGCTCGCCTCAATCGCGCCGAGATGGCGCGGGCGCTGGCCGCCGATGAAAATCCCATGGCCGATGTTCCCAAGGGCAAGATTCTAGTCGAGCACTCGAGCATCAATCCTAATAAGGCAGCGCATATTGGACATCTGCGTAACGCCATTCTCGGTGACACGTTCGTCCGCCTGCTGCTTTTTGCCGGCAGGGAAGTCGATGTTCAGAACTACATCGACAATACTGGAGCGCAGGTTGCCGATGTCGTCGTCGGATTTTTAATCATCGAGAAAAAATCGCGCGGCGAAATTGAGGAACTCATCCGTCGGCCGCATTTTGACTTTTATTGTTGGGACCTCTACGCTCGCGTTTCCCAATGGTATGCCGAAGACAAACAGAACCTGCAAAGCCGGCTCAAGACTCTTCATGAGATCGAGCAGGGCGGCAACGAAACCGCCGCAATTGCGGAATTAATTTCTACCGCCGTGCTTCGCCGTCATCTCGAAACCATGGCCCGGCTGGACATCGAATACGATTTTCTACCGCGTGAGAGCGAAATCCTGCATTTGCATTTCTGGGATTCCGCTTTCGCCAAACTCAAAGACGCCGGCGTGCTTTTCTTCGAGGATTCCGGCAAGAACAAAGGCTGCTGGGTGATGCGGCGGGGAAATCAATCTTCCGCCGAGATCGCAGACGCCGCCGAGAACAGCGAAGACGAAAATCAGGACGATCAGAAAGTGATCGTTCGCTCCAACGGGACTGTGGGATACGTCGGCAAAGATATTGCTTATCACATGTGGAAGTTTGGAGTGCTGGGCAAGGATTTCGGCTATCGCAAGTTTTATCGCTATCCCAATAATCGCGAGTGCTGGATTTCCACCACGGTCGGCGCGCTTGACCATCCTCATTTTGGCGACGTCGCCGAAATTTATAACGTGATTGACGCCCGCCAGGCCGAGGCGCAAACCGCCGTAATCGATGCCCTGCGCGGACTGGGCTATAACCAGCAAGCCGACCACTACACCCATTTTTCTTACGAGATGGTTGCACTCACACCGGGCTGTGCAGCCGAGTTGGGCTATCAGCTCTCGGATGAAGACAAAGGCCGCGCCTACATTGAGGTTTCGGGACGCAAAGGATTTGGCGTCAAAGCCGACGACCTGATCGACACGTTGATTGCTTCAGCCAAAAAAGAAGTCGACAACCGCCATCCGGAATTGCCGGAAGCCGAACGCCAGACGATCGCCACGCAGATTGCCGTCGGTGCGCTTCGTTATTTCATGCTGAAGTTTACCAAGCCATCGGTAATAGCTTTCGATTTTAAAGAGGCCTTGAGTTTCGAAGGGGAAACCGGGCCCTACGCGCAATACGCCGTGGTTCGGGCGACAAATATTTTCCGCAAGGGCGGCTTTAGTCCCGATCATTTCTCAACGGACAACTTGGATTTCGCGAAGTATCTCAATGGCGATGCCGGTACCGAGATTTGGGAATTGTGGCTGGCCGCATCCAAGACTTCGGCTCTGATCGATCAATGCATCGCCACCACCGAGCCCGCCTATCTGGCCAAGCATGCATTCCAACTCGGACAGCTCTTCAACACTTTCTACCATCGCCACAACATTTTGAATGAGTCTGACGAAGGTCGAAAGCGGTTCCTGCTGGCGACCACCGCCGTCGCTCGCCGGGAACTGATCCGCATCCTTGCCGTGATGGGAATCACCATTCCCGCAGTGATGTGATCGAGGTTAGCTCTTGCCGCGGCCCGCAATCATCATGCCTGCTCCTGCAACCAACATCACAATGCCTACAGCCGGCGGCAGCATATTTTCATGGTGAGTAGTGACCCCCACATGCACGTCGCCAATGTTCGCGCCATGATGTTCCGCGTGCGGAACCGGAACGAAAAACGAAAGAATTCCCAGGACAATTACCACCAGCCCGATCCCAAATAGTCCCTTCATGAAAGCCTCCGGTTAAGCGATTTGGATTGCCGCTGACCCGAGCCAGGGGAGTTGGTCAGCGGCCTTGAGATGCAGGGATTAACAGTAGGGTTGTGGGGACCTCGCGGGAGACGCAAACACCGCCGCGTTCATCCAGCCCCGGAGGGGTTCGCCATGGGTTTCCGTGCTCGTTTCCCTGAATCCTCACTCGCCTCGCTCGTTCTTGCTTATCCTGTGAAATTTCTGGTGAACTCGATCAAGCTGCGCACCGGAATTCCGGTCGGTCCCTTCGCAATCCAAGGTTTCGCGTCATCCATCCACGCCGTCCCGGCGATATCGAGATGCATCCATGGCGTGTCTTCGGCGAATTCTTTTAGGAACATGGCTGCGGTGATCGCGCCACCCCAGCGTCCGCCGGAGTTGATGATGTCGGCGATATTCGATCGAATGCTTTCCCGATATTCGTCATCGAGCGGCAGCCGCCAGAATTTTTCTCCGGCCTGGGCGGTTGCTTTGCTGAAACGCTCATACATCTTTTCGTCATTCGCGAAGACGCCCGCATTGAAATAGCCGAGCGCGACGACTACCGCCCCGGTCAGCGTGGCGGCATCGATCAAATGGGTGCAACCGAGCTGGCGCGCATAGCAAAGTCCATCGGCCATTACCAAACGGCCCTCGGCGTCGGTGTTGATAATTTCAATCGTCTTGCCCGACATGGCCGTCTGGATGTCTCCCGGTTTTTGCGCCTTGCCGGACGGCATATTTTCCGTCGCGCAAATCAGCGCCGTGACTTTGATCTTCGGTTTCAGCAATGCAATCGCCCGCATCACTCCAAGCATCGCAGCGCCGCCGGCCATGTCGTACTTCATTTTCTCCATGCCGTCGGCAGGCTTGATGGAAATGCCGCCGGTATCGAAGGTGACCGCTTTGCCCACCAGTCCAAGCACCGGTTTTTCCGGAGCGCCCGCCGGTTCGTAGCGAAGAATCATCAACGCAGGCGGCTCGTCCGAACCTTGCGCTACGCCCCAGAATGCGCCCATCTTGAGTTCTTGGATTTTGTCGCCGTCGAATACTTCGAACTTCAAGCCGACTTCCTGCGCCATTTTTTTCGCGCGCTCAGCCATGATGGTCGGCGTCATGTGATTGCTCGGCTCGTTCGCCAGATCGCGAGCGAAATTTTGTGATTCGCCAATGATGTGGGCTTCGTCCAGCGTCTTTTGCAGGAGCTTTTGATCGCCGCTGGCAACCACGGTCAGCGAATCGATGGTCTGATCTTTACGGTCGCTCTGATAGGTATTGGAATCGAAGTTGCCGACGAACGCTCCCTCGACAATCGCGCCAACCGAATCCTGAATCTTGAGATTTCCTTCGGGTGCCGCGAACGCAAAACTGCGCAGACCCTTTGCTTTCAGGGTCCGTACAGCGACGCCGGCAATTTTTCGCAACTCGGAAGTTGAGAAAGTTTTCGCTTTGCCGCCGCCGATCAGAAGCACACGCTTGGCTTTCAGCTTCGCAGGCTTGTGAATCAAAGTCGTTTCCAGCAGCTTACCGCTCACTTCTCCGCTGGCGATCACGTCCGCGCAAGCGTCTTTGAGGGCAGCATCGCTGGTTTCCACGGAAATCTGCGGCTTGTCTTTTTTGCCTTCACTTCGATCCAGGACCACGGCGACCAGGCACTCAGCGTCCACTTCTGCAGGATGGGAAAGAGAAAGATTCGTTTTCATAGGTTGTACTTCCAGTATCGTCGGCGTGAAGAACTTAGGCAAGAGGCGCCCGAACGATACCCCCTAAAGTTCTGTCATCCTGAGCGTAGTATCTGGTTCGCGAAGCGAAGCAACTACGGAGTCGAAGGACCTCTACGATCACCAAAGTATTGGAAGCTAGTGGGGGTGCTTCGACGCCCTCGCCGTTCACTCCGTGAACGGCACTCGCTCAGCATGACAAGAGATATGGAGTTGCATTCTCACAAAACAACAATAGTGATCCCAAGGTTCTTCTTTCCCAGATCGCTATCTTGTTTTAATTCCGGATTTGTCTTGATGAGTGCCCAAGTTCGCTCATCCGATTTCGACCATTGCTCTCCGAAGATGCAGATGCGGATTTCTGCGCGACCGCTCATTTCGGCCAGACGTTTTTGCACAGCAATGCGGATCTCGCCGCCTTCACCCGAAGAGCCGTAGCCGTGAATGATTTTCAAAAAACTTGAATTTTGCTGACGGGCGCTGGCAATCTCTCGATCAAGACGTTGTAAAGCCTCAGCGACAGACGGCATATCGGCTTTAAGATTTACTGTTTTCGTAGCGCCGCCTTCCGTCTAGTGGGTTCCAATCTTTCCTCGTATCACGACCACCGAAGCCGCAGGCAACTCGAAGTTCGTGTCTTTATTGGCAGTCTGCTGAGAATGAAGGGTGGGCCCATCGGGATCAGCCGTGCCTCTTGTGTCTTCAACAACGAACGGTTGACCAGGCTGCTCGGCATGGCCCGCCGGACGAGTGTGTCCGGGGTGCCAGTGATATTGATCTTTCCCGAAGGTTGAAAGTTCTACTGGGCCGGAAAATCCTAGCGCGCTTTTATCGCCATCCTGAAACGCAATTTTCACGCTATGAGCATTCTGTTGATCTCGATTCACCAGCAATAACGACCACTCGCCATCGGGACGCTTCACAGCATAAGCCGTCACGAGAGCATGTCCTGCACCGTCGTCGATATCGCTTCGTGCCGGGAAAGAACGATTCTCGGCTGAGCCGGGTTGGATCCACTCCAGATTGATGAGTTGCGCGACGAAGAACTGGGCCAACGGTTGCTGGATCTTGTAATCGCGATCGACCGTCTGCATCCCGAATGTTCCCGGCGAGTCGTTGCAGCCGTGTTCCATTTCTAAGGGAAGATAGTGAAAGAAATAAAGTCCGTTCCCTCCACTGTTGAGAAAAGCCCCGACGTAATCGGCGAGCCAAAGGCCGGAAAAAATGTCCATGTAAGTTTCGCTGGCCGCCGACGAAAGATTTCCTTCGGTGATAAACATCGGCATATTCGGAGGGACGCCGTCGTTGTGCCAGATCTGCATGATATGGCTGACCAATTCGGGTTCGTCATACAGGCTGCCCCACGGAATGCGGCAAGGGTCGAGCGGATAGTGCTCAAAAGAAAAATACGCGAGGTCCTGCATGCGATCGTGTTTTTTTAGATAATCGAGAAAACGCCCCGTCCAGGAAACTTTTCCATTCGCGTCCGGCCAAACTTCGATGTCCTGATTGACTCCCTGAAACGACGGTCCACCCAGTTTTAAATTCGGATCGACCTTGTGAATGGCTGTAGCCCACTGGATGTACAGTGCCGCGTAATCTTCGGGAAGCATGTATTGTCCGTCTGCTTCTTCGCCGACTTCGACATAAGAAATCGGATACTTGCGGTTTTCCAGATATGCAATCTCGTTCGCGGCATTTTCCGGAGTTTCATAAATCAAAGCCACCGGAATCATGGCCGGCAATCCACGCGTGACCCCGCTGGTAAAGAAAATATCGAAGCCGACTTGCGCTTGTTTGGTGGTGCCGAGATCGGAAGGCTCGTGCCACGAATCGACCGACGAACAGAACGTGGCAGTTTGTTCCTGGTCGGGAGTGTGGCGGAGAATGTCGTGGAACTCGCCGTCGGCAGAAGTCGTGCCCAGATAAATCTCACTAATCGCATAACCGACGCAGTTTCTCGGGTCAGCGCTGCCGTGCGAATCGCAGGTGTTCGAAGATTCGGTCATCAGGATGCGCAGAAATCGCGCCGGCACCGGCGAGGCATTTAGCCGAACTGTTTCCGTTCCGCCTTTGCCGCTTGTTACCGTTCCTTGCAAATAAGTCTGCCAAATTCCGCGCGTCGGAGCGTGAATCGGATCTTCGCCGCCCACCCAATACTGAATCACATACCTGGTCGCATAAGGCGAGGCCCAATTTATTTGTATAGTGTCCACCAGTTGCACCTGCGCTATATCGAGAACAACCCACTGCGGATGCAACGAATCGCTCTCGCCGGTGAACCGCCGCGTGAGATATGGATTGCTCTTCCAATAAGTATTCACGTCTCCATCGGTCATGCGAGAGAAGCCCGAGTTTCCGGTGCCGTCGTTGCGAGTGAATCCACGATGCGGCAACGGATAGCCGTAGGAATACCGGATCGATTCTGTCGGAGTTGCCGAACCGACAAAATAACCTTTGCCGGCCGGATCGCTCCAAGCTCCTTGCGGATTCCAATGCCAGGCTTCGACGGCGAGTTCGGTGTTCTGACGATACGTGACCGGCTGCCATCCGGAAGCCAGCGCGCTATCGAGATTGGGCTGAACTAAATCTTTGTCGATGGCCGCGGCGGCAATGCGATCGACCCCGGCCCCCAGAGTTTGATTGGGGATGAAGTGATTGGTCGAATGCTGTGGATCAATATCAACCTGGACGGTTTGGGCGACGACGCAAAACGACGAAATCCACAGGAAAATGACCAGGCCAGCGAAGATATTTTTCAAGAAGGGAAGCTCCCGGGAACGATGTTTTCAGCGCGGTCATTGTAAACCCAAAAATCCCGCGAGCTCAGAAATCGGTGCGCCCGATCGCATGGGTTCTTCGCGGTCGCTCAGAGTGACAGTTTCGTGGCTGGAATCCCATCACAATGCCATGCTGAATGAGCATTCTCAAACCGCTGTCATGCGGAAATACTATTCTCACTGATTGTCATCCTGAGAGAGCGTTCTTTGCGACCGAAGGACCTTTGCATTGTTGCTCGCGGCGCAACTCGTCTCTCAACCCTGAAGCGTAAAACCTTAGCGCCCCTTACGCGACCGGTTAATCGCGTCTCGGGCTTCGTTGTCGGCGGTCCGGCGACGTTCGGTTTCCCGTTTATCCCAAAGCTGCTTGCCTTTGGCCAGGGCGATCTCAATCTTTACTTTACCGTTCTTGAAATACATCCGCGTGGGGATGAGCGTCTGGCCTTTCTGGTGGGTTTTACCCATCAACTTGCGAATTTCCTCCTTATGCATCAATAGTTTGCGAGTCCGCAGCGGGGCGTGATTGGCGATGTTGCCATGCTCATAGGGGCCAATATGACAGTTAAGGAGCCAGATTTCGTCGTCTTTGATCAATCCATAGGCGTCTTTGAGGTTGGCGAGGCCGTTTCGTACGGATTTGACCTCGGTCCCGGTCAAAGAAACACCGGTCTCAAATTTTTCCAGCAAGAAATAGTTGTGTGAAGCGATCCTATTTACAGCGGCGTCTCGTTGGCCGGCTGCCGTGGGCTCGCGCTTGGGGTTTTTCTCCGGGTTCGACTTCGTCGGGTGTGAGGTTTGGCGTGCCATGGGTCTAATTAAGTTATCTCATGGATGTGTTTGGTGATAGGTGCCGGGTGTCAGGAGTCGCGTTTCCGATCCTCCTTCGCGACCCTGACGCCTGCGCCTTGCCGTTCCACGGACCAAATGGTTGCACACCCGTTTGCTAATGGGACTAGTCCTTACGACTGTAACTACTATCTCGGCAATCACTTCGGCGGGTTTGGCGCCGATGGTATAATTTTGCAGTTTACGTCTTCTGGGATGAAATCTAAAAACCCTTACCCTGGGTCACGTCTGGCCTCACGGGGAAGACTGCTTGCGAGGAACCAGTGATGAGACGTTTGTTTCGCCCGGCGATGGTGCTACTGCTTGCCGTGGCAGTAACTTTAGCGTTCGCCGCCGATGGAGCCAAGTCCCTGTTTCAAAAGGGAAAAGACGCCGAGGCCCGGCAGAATTACGAGCAAGCCTACGACTTCTACAAGCAAGCCTATGGGCTGAAGCCGCAAAACCTGGAATTCCGGGCAGCGTATGAGCGATTGCGTTTTCTGGCGGGGGCCTCGCACGTGCATCGCGGGCAATTGCTCAGAGAGTCTGGTCAGTTGGAACAGGCGCTGGCCGAATTCCAGAAGGCCGCGGAAATCGACCCTTCCAGTTTTATCGCCCAGCAGGAAGCCAAGCACACCAAGGAGATGATCGAGGCCGGAAAGAACCCGGTCCCTAAGGCCTCGAAATTACCTTCTTCGGGGCTCCGCAAGCGCATGGAAGAGGCGCAAGGACCGGTTGAATTAGCCACCATCTCGAACACTCCCATCACCATCAAATCGACTGAAGACAGCAAAGTCATCTACGAGATCGTCGGCAAATTGTCCGGCGTCAACGTTCTGTTCGATCCTGACTATACCTCGCGTCGCATCAAGATTGAGTTAAACGGAGTCACGCTGGAAGAGGCGCTGGAGATCGTTGCGTTGGAATCGAAGACGTTCTGGCGGCCGGTAACGCCGAATACGATTTTTGTCGCAGCCGACAATCCCGCCAAGCGCAAAGACCTGGAACAGAGCGTCATTAAGACGTTCTATATGGCGAACCTATCCCAGCCCACTGAATTGCAGGACGTGGTGAACGCGTTACGGCAAATTCTCGAAGTTTCCCGCATTCAGCCTTTGCCTTCGCAAGGTGCGATCGTGGTGCGCGGGACCCCGGACCAAATTGCGCTTGCCGAAAAACTGGTGGACGATCTCGATAAGTCGAAGCCCGAAGTCATTGTGGACGTCGCGATCATGCAGGTCAGCCGCGATAAAGCCCACACCCTGGGAATCAATCCGCCGACCAGCGCGTCGGTTACGCTGCAACCGAATATCAATACCAATACCACCAGCACGACGACGACAGCGACCTCAACCACCACTAACGGCATTAGTCTGAATGCTCTGGGAAACCTGAATGCGACCGATTTTCAGGTCACGATTTCGCAGGCGACGGCGACGGCGCTATTCAGCGACAGCAACACCAAGCTGATTCAGAATCCGCAGATTCGTTCGGTCGACGGACAAAAGGCATCGCTCAAAATTGGAGAAAAAGTCCCTATCGCGACCGGGTCGTTTCAACCAGGCATCGGTGGTGTGGGAATTAATCCGCTGGTGAATACGCAATTCCAGTATCTCGATGTCGGCGTCAATATCGACATCACGCCAAAAGTCCATTCCGGCGGTGAAGTCACGCTGAAGATTGAAATGGATATTTCGTCGGTGACTGGCCAAACCAGTATCGGCGGCATCACCCAGCCCATCATCGGACAGAGAAAGATTACCAACGAAGTCCGTCTGAAAGAAGGCGAAGTGAATATGCTGGGCGGGATGATGGAGAACCAGGAAACGAAATCCCTCACCGGCATTCCGGGGCTGGCGCAAATCCCCATCCTGAAATATTTGTTTGGGCAGACCAACACGGACCATTCGGAAACCGAGACGGTTTTTGCAATGATTCCACATATTGTGCGCGCCCGCGATGTTACCGATAGCAACGATCGGGCAATCGATGTAGGCACGGCAAGCACCATCAGTTTGCGTCACCGTAGCCCGCAGCCCGTGGTTGAGAGTGCGACTCCCGCCGCGACGCCAGGCATGACTCCAGCCCCATCTGAGAATGCGGCGGCGCCAAGCGGTCCGCAAACAGGTTCGCCCGCCGCGCCAGCAAGTTTTGCCTTTGATCCGCCGAGTATTACGCAAAAGGCTGGCGCCACATTCACCGTGAATGTAATGCTTAGCGGTGCACAGAACGCCTATTCGGTGCCCTTGCAGGTCAGCTACGATCCCAAAGTTTTACAGGTGGTGAACGTATCCAATGGATCGTTTCTCTCGCAGGATGGCCAGGCGGTAGCTTTGGTGCATCGCGATGACGACAGCACCGGAACTTTGCAGATTACGGCAACTCGTCCGCCCGGCGCGCCGGGTGTATCTGGACAAGGTGCGGTGGTTACGCTGACCTTTATGGCGAAAGCGCCCGGACAGTCGTTGTTGACAATTTTGAGAGGTGGCGCTCGCGACCCGAATATGCAGGCCCTGCCCGTCGCGGGAGCGGCAGCAACGGTTCAAATCCAGTAAGGATTTTGCCGCGCTTGCCGATTACGAGGAAGGCGGATTTAGATTTGTGATTGCAGATCGTAGATTTGAGTTCCAATCTGCAATCTAAAATCTTCAATCTATAATTCGAGAGACTTTTATGCATCCGGTGGTTCTAGACAGCCGTTCCACGCGAAAGTTGCAGGGGTTCACGCTCATTGAGTTGATCGTGGCCACCGCGATTCTGGTCATTCTGACCGGCCTGGCTGTTCCCATGGCGCGAGTCAGCATCAAGCGGCAGAAGGAACACGACTTGCGCGCCGATCTGTGGGAAATGCGCGACGCCATCGATCGCTACAAAGATGCCGCCGATCGAGGAGCATTTCAAATCAAAGTGGGCTCGCAAGGTTATCCGCCGGACCTGGACACGCTGGTGAAGGGCATCGACGTGAACGGCAAGAAGCTCAAGTTTTTGCGCAGGATCCCAGTGGATCCGATGACCGGAAAGAATGAGTGGGGCATGCGCTCCATGCAGGACGATCCCGATTCCGATTCCTGGGATGGCGACAACGTCTTCGACGTGTATACCAAATCGCAGGACACGGCGCTCGACGGCAGCAAATACAAGGATTGGTAGATGGCGAAATTCCGCAACCAGAAAAGCCGGGGTTTCACCTTGATCGAGTTGATGATCGTCATCAGCCTGATCCTGATTCTGGTCTCGGTTTCCGTCCCGATTTATAGCCAGTCGGTGTTGCGCGCCAGAGAATCCGTGTTGCGGCAGAACCTTTTCACTCTGCGTTCGCTGATCTCGCAATACACGCTCGATAAGCAGAAAGCCCCGCAATCGCTGGATGATCTGATTCAAGCGCATTACCTTAAATTTATTCCCAACGATCCCATGACCTCAAAAGCCGATTGGACAGTCGAACAGGAAGACTCGACGATCATGTCTGTCGATCAGCAGGATTCCGGGATCGACGATGTGCACAGCGCGTCGGAGGGGATTTCGACTGATGGCACGGCCTATAGCACCTGGTAGGGAGCTATCAGCCACTCCATTACAACCTCCATCTAGCCAGCCTGGTCGCGAATTGCACCCTGCGAATAGAAGCACTAACATCTAGCCATGCCGGTTGAAACGGAATTCACTCCCTCCACTTACAAACCCATTCGCGCGCCTCGCGGCAATCAGATCACTTGCAAAGGCTGGCAGCAGGAAGCCGCTATGCGCATGCTCATGAACAATCTCGACGAAGAGGTTGCGGAGCGGCCCCGGGATCTGGTCGTCTATGGCGGGACGGGCCGGGCAGCGCGCAGTTGGGAGGCTTACCACGCCATCGTTGCTTCTCTAAGAGATCTCGAGAACGACGAAACTTTGTTAGTGCAATCCGGCAAGCCGGTGGGAGTCTTCAAGACCCATGAATACGCGCCGCGCGTTCTGATCGCGAATTCGAACCTGGTCGGACATTGGTCTAACTGGGAAAAATTCAACGAACTCGAACGCGCCGGATTAATGATGTACGGTCAGATGACGGCTGGCTCATGGATTTACATTGGCTCGCAAGGAATTGTGCAGGGAACCTTCGAGACCTTCGCGGCGGCCGCTGAGAAAGATTTCGGCGGCGACCTGTCCGGCAAACTTATCGTCAGCGGTGGCATGGGCGGGATGGGTGGCGCTCAACCACTGGCTGCGACCATGACAGGTGCGGCATTCCTCGGGATCGATGTCGACGCCGAACGCATTAAGAAGCGCCTCAGGACCGGCTATTGCGACTTCATGGTTACCACGCTTGATGAAGCATTGCGCATTCTGAAGAACGCCGTTCGCAAGAAGGAAAATATTTCCGTCGGGCTGGTAGGGAATTGCGCCGACATCATTCCTGAACTAGCAGAACGCGGCGTGGTCCCGGATATTCTCACCGATCAAACCTCGGCACACGATCCTCTGAATGGCTACGTCCCGAACGGCATGACGCTGGAAGAGGCAATTCAGTTGCGCCAGCGGGATCCGAAGACCTATCAGGAAAAATCTCTCGATGCCATGTCCCGTCACGTAGAAGGCATGCTGCGCCTGCAAAAGATGGGCGCGGTCACGTTCGACTACGGAAACAATATTCGTACATTTGCATTTCAGCATGGTGTCAAGAACGCCTACGATTTTCCGGGATTCGTGCCCGAATACATTCGCCCGCTGTTCTGCGAAGGCCGCGGCCCGTTTCGTTGGGTTGCGTTATCAGGCGAGCCTTCCGACATTCACGTCACCGACGATTTGATATTGGAAATGTTTCCGGAGAATAAAATTCTGCGGCGATGGATTGACCTCGCCAAAAAACGCATCAAGTTCCAAGGACTACCCGCCAGAATTTGCTGGCTGGGATACGGGGAGCGCGCCCAATTTGCACTGGCCATGAACGATCTGGTGAAAAGTGGAAAAATCAAAGCGCCCATTGTCATTGGCCGAGATCATCTCGACTGCGGTTCCGTAGCGTCGCCCTTCCGTGAAACCGAAAGCATGAAAGACGGCAGTGATGCCGTAGCTGACTGGCCACTGTTAAATGCGTTGCTGAATACCGCGGCGGGCGCGTCCTGGGTGTCGATCCACAATGGTGGAGGCGTCGGGATCGGTTATTCGTTGCATGCGGGTCAGGTAACGGTCGCCGATGGCACGGACGAAATGGCAAAACGCATCGAGCGCGTGCTGACCACTGATCCGGGCATGGGCATCATTCGCCATGTGGATGCGGGATATGATGAGGCGAAGAAATTTGCAAGAGAAAAGGGTGTGAAGGTGCCGATGGGAATTTAGCAGACTCCAGGCGGTGAAGCGCGTGGTCCATTCGAACACTTGCTTACATACTGAAAAGCGGCTACGAAAAAACTCTGATTTTGGGTGGAGCAGTCGCTTCAGCGCTGCGTTAAGGGCTTTATCTGGAGCCTCGCTTTACCGTCTGCTGGGCAGGTGAGGTCACCAGTTCCACGCGAGCACTGCTAAACTATCGGTTCCGTGAATTCACCCAAAGCAACAGCATTTCGAAGTAATAGTGGCCTTCTCCTGGTCGACATTGGCCAGCTTCTCACGCTGCAATCTTCGCCGGGCAAATCCGGCCCGCGCCGAGGTCCGGAACTTAGCGAACTCGGCATTATCGAAAATGCGGCCGTGCTCTGTCTCGCAGGAAAGATTATTGCCGTCGGTAAAACTAAAGACGCTCTCCGCGATTCCTGGTTCAAGAAGAACCGCAAGAAAATCATCGAAATCGATTGCGCTGGTCAGGTCGTCCTGCCCGGATTTGTCGACTCGCACACCCACCCTGCATTCGTAGCGCCACGCCTGGTGGATTTCGAAAAACGCACCGCCGGCGCGACCTATGAGGAGATCGCCGAAGCCGGTGGTGGCATCCGTGCAAGCGTGGAGGGCGTGCGCAAAGCAAACAAGAAGCTGCTCGCGGAGAACGTGCTGCGCGCTCTCAACGAAATGGCGGGTCATGGAACTACGACGGTAGAAGCGAAATCTGGTTATGGTTTAACTCTCGAATCAGAACTGAAATCACTGGAAGCAATTCGCGAAGCCGCGAATCATTGGCCGGGTACCGTGGTGGCCACTTTGCTCGGAGCGCATGTGGTGCCCAAAGAATTCCGTAACCATGCGGGAAAATACGTTGAACTCGTTTGCAACGAAATGATTCCGCGGGTGGCTAAGCGAAAGCTGGCGAAATTTGTGGATGTTTTCACCGAGCGGGGAGCGTTTACTTCGCAAGAAGCGGAAAAGATATTTGCAGCGGCTCAAAGCCATGACTTGGGAGTACGGGCCCATGTGTGCCAGTTGAGCAGGACTGCTTTGCGATCGCTGTTACGTTTCGATCCCGCTTCATTCGACCATATGGATTATGTATCGGAAGACGATCTTCGGCTGCTGGCAAAACAAAATACCGTCGCCACTCTAGTGCCGGGAGCGAATTATTTTCTGGGATTGGAAAAATATCCGCCTGCGCGAAGACTCATTGACTCTGGCGTGGCTGTGGCCTTAGCCACCGACTACAATCCCGGATCGTCTCCGACTCCAAGCATGGCCTTTGCCATGTCGCTGGCATGCACGCACATGAAAATGTCCCCCGCGGAGGCGATTGCGGCCGCGACCATCAATGGAGCATGGGCGCTGCGATTGCAGGAATCGAAGGGATCGATTGAGCCCGGGAAAGATGCGGACCTGGCGCTGTTTGAAGCGGCAGACTATCGAGAGATCCCCTACTGGTTCGCCACCAACCGATGCGTATTCACAGTTCTAAACGGAATCATCGCATCCGCCGCCAGAGTAATTTCGAATTTCTGAATTGTTGCCAAGCCGCAGCCTGAATCTCCCGAACGCGTTTGCCAACGACCAACGACGAGCGACCCACGACTGGGCCCGCGTTGAGTGAATTGCGGATGGTTGCTATAATCCTGACTGTTCCACACGCTCCCAGCGTTTGACCGCTTGTCTTTGCCGGAGTTCCGCGAAAGTATTTGCGGCCTTCACATGACGCGCACTGCGTCGGCAATCAAGCTGTGAATCCAAAACGTGGCCAGGTAGCTCAGGTGGTAGAGCGCAGCCCTGAAAAGGCTGGCGTCGGCGGTTCAACTCCGTCCCTGGCCACCACATTTTCAATCACTTGTTCGGAATTCCGCGGCTTGCTCAAGCCCACAACGGATTCTTTCTCGACTTGGACTTGCCAAATCTTCCTTGGACGTAAGCTCGCCGCATTCGAAAGCGACCGGAGGAAACATGAGTTAAGGTGACTTGGTGAGCTTCAGGGGCGTGGCTCGTTTTTCAAGGCAGGTTGAATCGCATACGCTCTCTCGAATTCTTGATTCGATTCAGTCTCGCGGCCTTCCTGGTGTAACGTCAAACCTAAATTGAAATGCGCTTCTGCGTATTGAGGTTTCAGACGCACGGCGGACACAAATTCCTGTTGCGCTTCGGCGAGTTTGCCGGCCTGCAAGAGCATCAATCCGAGATTGTTGTGGCCTTCGGCGAAATTTGGCTCACCATGGACCAACTCGCGGAAAACATTGATCGCGCCCGCTGTGTCGTTCTTCTGATTGAGCACTAACCCGAGTTGAACTCGCGCATCGGTGTACCTGGGGTTGACGCTGACCGCCTCGTTCAGTTGGTGGACAGCTTCATCGAGATTTCCTGATTGTGACAGGGCGAATCCGAGATTGTAGTGGGCCTCCGCTAAGTCGGGATCGCACATTACCGCTTCCCGAAACTCATCGAGCGCCCGCGAATGATCATCTTTAAGCCAGTAAAGCAATCCCATGCTGGTATGTGCCTGGGCGTAGTCCGGTTTCAGTTCGAGCGCTTTCTGATAATCGGCAAGGGCACGCTCGGGATCGTTCTTGCGCTGCCAGGTCAGCCCCAAATAGTAATAGCCGGTCGGCAACTCTGGGCTCTCGTCGATGGCTTTTTGAAAAAGGCTTAAAGCATCGTCCAGCTTTTGCTGCTTTAACGCGTCAACGCCTTGCTGAATCAGCAACTTCGCCTGTGCCAAACGAGTACGAAACTGCCGCAATCCGCTGATCTCATTCAGTTCCTTTTTTGCTGCATCGGTTTGGCCCTGAGCGCGCAACGCCATTCCGAGGCTGTAATGCGCTTCTTCGAAATCTGGTTTCAGCTCGATGGCGCGCTGGAATGCCGCAATCGCACCCGCCAGGTCGCCAGCCTCTTTCAGTTCTTTTCCAAGATTGAATTGCGCTTGCGGATCGTTGGGATCGATTGCTATCGCTTTGCGGAATTCCGCGAGCGCCCCTGCGTGGTCCTCTTGGCGGCGCAAGGTCTCGCCGAGAAGCAGGTGCGGAGCCGCAAGTTTCGGATTCAGCTGGATGGCACGGCGAAAATCGCTAGCCGCAGCGGTAAGCTTCCCCAGTTGTCCTTCGGTGACGCCCAGATCGGAGTAAAGATCGGCAGAAGGCTTCACGGCGATTGCGCGCTCTAAGTCAAGCTTGGCATCGGAAGGAGCATTTCGCTCCAGATAAATGCGCGCCAGCAGCCGATGCGGTGCTTCCTTGGCTGGTTCGAGCGCTGTGGCGAGGCGTAATTCTTTCACGGCTGCATCCGGTTCGTGCAGGTCCTGCAAGGTGGCGCCCAAACCATAGTGCGCATCGCCCCACTTCGGCTTGAGGCGAAGCGCGGCCTCGAATTGCTCGACGGCCTGCCTGCTATCGCCTTTGTATTTGAGGGCGAGCGCCAAGTTGTAATGGGTGAGAGCATCGTTGGGTTCAAGTTCCAATGCCTTGCGATACTTCTCGATGGCCTGGTCCCAGGATTGTTGCCGGGCGAGCTCTGTTGCATCACGGCGGTAATCCGCACCCGTTTGCGCGAAACATGGCGCTGCAATGGCAATCACGAAGACGAGCGGGAGAAGACGCCGTACCATCAGGAGTACAAGCCTAGCATGCTGAGTCTGACGTCCGACATCTGGTTATGTGGTCGCCGGCAAAAACTAAGGGCGAGGCTCGTTCAAGCCCCGCCCGAAGTCGTTATGCCGTTCCGAGATTACCAGACGAATTTCCCGCTGACCTGACCAATGCGCGGGTCGCGGGCACCCGTGACCTCGCCAAAATTTTGGCTGGTAATGTCCCCGCTGGGATTATCAAATTGCGCGTGATTGAAGATGTTGAAGAATTCGCCCCGAATCTCGAAATGCATTGTTTCCCGGATGGGAATCATCTTCGATAGGCCGAAATCGGTATTGTTGAATCCCGGACCGTGGAAGAATCGACGATTCGCGGTTCCGAAACTTCCGCAGTCGGGACCGGTTAAAACGCCCGGCGTACCCGGCGTCGGCGACACTAAAGCGCACACAGTTCCGGTAAATGCGCTCTGATCAAAATATGTCCTGGTAGCAGTGTTGCGAGGGTTGTGGATGTGGACCGGTCCCACGACATTCGGCATATCGGTGGAGGGACTCCCGGTAAGTGAAGCATCTCCCGGGCACTCGTTCGACGGACAATAGGGGCTCCCCTCTTGGATGGGATTCCCTTCACCCATTTGGACCGGAAATCCTGTCGCGAATCGGGTAATGCCCTCCAATTGCCATCCTTCAGTGAGCTTTGGCATGCGGTGAAAATACCGATGGAATGGCAGCTCCCAGACATAGCTGACCACAAAGTTCTGGTGCACGTCCGTCGACGACAAACCGCGGCTAAGTTTGGCATTTGAGAAGTTAATCAGCTCGCCGAAGGCAGAGGAATCGTCCAGGGCTTTCGCAAGCGTATACGAAGCTGAGAAGTTCATATCCCCAGCTTTATGCTCGACCGTCACCTGTCCAGAGTTATAAATGGAATTCGCCACCAGCTTGGTGAAGGTGTTGCCAAAACCAAGACAAAGGGATTGGGCTCCGGGACAGTAGTTTGGATTTAAAAGCGTATTCCTGGTGCCGTAAACGGTATTTGCACCAAGAGTGAAGGTGTCATTTTCAACGTCCGGCCCGCACTGGGAGTCAATATTCGATGGATCGGTATATCCCTGCGCGTTGAGTTGTCTGCAGAATGCGACATTCCCCGGATTCGCTTCGGTCTGCGCGATGAGCCGATGCCCCTCGGTACCCACGTAAGACACAGTCAAGACGGTGGATTTGCTCAACTCACGCTGGATCGAGAAATTGAAGTGTTCAGCGTACGGGAGCTTATTGTGAATGTCGTATCCCGGGAAATAAGACAACGGCTCGTAAACCGAAAAATCGAGCGTCTTATTCGCCGGGCTGCCCGGAGTCGGGACGGTGAAGGGGAAGCGCTGTCCCTCGCCGTCGGTGCCTCCATCCAGCCGATTTCGGAATGGTTCGGCAAAATCAACCGCACCCGGACTGGTCCAGTACAAACCGAAGGGAGCGTCTCCCACTTCATAGAAGAGATTCAAATCCTCAACCGAGGTGTAGTACAAGCCGTATGAGGCACGGATGCTGCTTTTTCCCGGTCCGCCAAAGATCTTGCCTAACACTCCGTCGCTAAAGCTCGGAGAGTAAGCGATACCCAGCCGCGGCCCAAAGTTGTCGTATCGGGTCGGGGCCAGCGTCTTGGGAATGCCTGGATCGCCGGGATATACAAGGCCCAGGGGAGAATTCGGAAAGACCGTCGATTGTTCGCCCTTGACCCAAGTCTGAATTTTTCCCTGGGTGTCGTACCAAGGCATGCTCACTTCCCAGCGAAGACCCATATTCACGGTTAGGTTGGGAGTCACTTTCCATGCGTCCTGCACATATGCCCCGCCATAGCGCGTGCGTGAATCCAGGAGTTGTAACGCTGCCTGGGTGTAGCCGCCCCCAGCTCCGGTAGGCTCTCCCAGCAGGTAGTCAGCGAAATCGACGCCGGTCGCCGAGCCATCGAAAACAAAAGCTCCGTCCTGGCTGGCTAAGTTGCGTTCGTTCACTTGCAGATAGCGGAATTCTCCACCCAACTTAAGCGTGTGTTTACCCATTGCTTTGGAGAATCCATCCGACACCGTGTAGGTATTATTGGGCTGGAACGTAATCAGAGAAGGAGCGCCTAGGCTAAGTTGATTGAAATAGATTTGGGGTACGTACTCCGGAAATCCAGGAGTAGCATCAGGAATGATGCCAAGGGTACCGAGACCGGTCACGAAACCCAGTGAAGCCAGCGTCGCCTTGCCGCCGGTCGGGTTATCCAGATGGGTGGAGGTACGAAAGAAGGTCAGCCTCGCCTCGTTCACAGCGCTGGTTCCGAGGGTCTTGGTATCACTGATGACGAATTCCTGTGCGCGTGTGGGTGTTACCGCGGGGAAGCCGGTCACGTTTGCGCCGCCGCTGGGCAGGGCGCTCAAAACTGTCGAGTCGTCAAAGTGATAGTAGAAGGACCAGTTGCCCGTCTTCTGATTATTAAAGTCGACACGCTCTCCGATCTTATTATCAGTAACCGTATTCCTTTGACTATTGTTCGAATATGTATTGTTCACGGTATCAGTGGGAGAGGGGATGTACGGGAGAATTCCAATCGCCGGTGCCGCCCACGCGGCCTGGGGAATTAAGCCGCCTGGAAAGACGCAGTCCGCAGTAGAAGCGCAGCCAGCGAAACTATAAGGCTCACCGATCGTTATTGTTTGCCCCCCCAAGCGGTTTGAGAGCTCGGTTGGCCAGCCGCCGGCAACGCCATCGACTGCGCCAGTCAAAAGTGAAGGATCAAACTGGCCACCCCGTTCGGCAATGCTTGGAACGGGAACGTCGCTGACTTCCGCGCCTTGCACCTGTCTGGTTCCTTGATAATCCGTGAACCAAAACAGCTTGTTTTTCCAGAATGGGCCTCCGGCAGTAAAGCCGAACTGATCCCGTCGCAGTTCGGTTTTAGGCTGGTCGGTGAAGAAGTAGTTCTTGGCATCCATCGCGTCGTTGCGCAGGAATTCGAACACATCGCCGTGGATGCGGTTCGTGCCCGACTTCGTGATCGCGTTCATGACCGCGCCGCTGAATTTTCCGTATTCTGCGTCGAAGCTGTTGGTGATCAGGCGGAACTCTTCCACCGAATCGAGATTCGGAACCAGCCCCGCCCCCAGATTTCGTCCTTCGCTGACGTCGCCGCCATTTACCAGAAACGCGTTGGCGGTTTCACGCTGGCCGTTTACAGAGATATTGCCGGCGTTCGAGATGTAGCCCGAGACCGGACGATCGCCACCAATGGTCCCCGCCGACCCCGGGGCTACGCCAGCCTGAAGACCCAACAAATCCAGATAGCTGCGGCCATTCAGTGGCAGGGCAAGCATTTTCTTAGAATCGATCACGTCCCCAAGCTGCGTGTTTTCCGTTTCCACGTGTACGATACTGCCGCTCACGTCGACCACTTCCACGACCGTGCCGACTTCGAGCGTGACGTCGAGCTTTAATTGATCGTTTACCTGGATGGTAATTTCATTGGTCGCATAAGGCCGGAAGCCGGTAGAGGTTACGGTGATCTTGTAGGTTCCTGCCGCCAAAGCCAGAAAGCGGTAAGTGCCGTCGGCCGCTGTAATCGTTGACTGGCTCACGTTGGTTTGAGTGTTCGAGATCGTGACGTTCGCGCCCACAAGGACCGCCTGCCCACTATCACGAACCACGCCGCTAATCGCACCTGTCACATCCGCGTGTGCAGGAACTGACACCATTACGAGCAACATTAAAACGATTGAATAAAGAAAAGAGAACTTCGCCAGCTTTCTATTCACTGTTCACCCCGGAGGAAAAGTGCCAGTACCATGCCACAACTAATCCACTTCTGCAAGCAAAATTAGTTGTTCCTCAGGATGTGAAATTTCGATGCGACTCGCAACGCCTTCCCGTCACTGCTGCCCGCCGAACATTTTGTTGGCCAGGAGGTCAACGGGGACGAAAGATAATCGGCGCCGGAAATGGTGACTCCAGTTTTAGCTCCACAGGAGCTAAAGAGCCTATGAGCACCGCGTTTAAGGCGGTGGCGCCGATATCAATGCCAAAGCGCAGAGAGAGCGTGGATGGCTAGCGACTATTATTTGGTTTCTTTGGCAAGCTTGGCTTTCAAGGCGCGATCGCCGTACTCGTCCTGCCGGCGTATCGTGTGTCGGCAGGCTTCACGAGACCGCCGAAGGAGTCGCGACAATTTTGCCGATCGGACCGTGGCAAGCGGGCTTGGACGGTCGACGTCGCAAATGTCGGGCTGGGGAAATGGGATCGTTGACTTTGATAATGATGGCTGGAAGGATCTTTTCGCGGCGCGATCCAAATGTTCTGGACAATATTAGCGGCTTGGCTTCCAAATGGCGATTTCCGGAGCCGAATTCGGTTTTCCGGAATTTGGGAAATGGAATATTCGAAAATGTCAGTGCAGCCGCTGGCCCGGATTTTCAGATCGAGGCGGCGCATCGAGGCGCCGCATTTGGCGACCTGGACAACGATGGGCACGTGGACGCGGTGGTTTCCGTCCTGGGTGGCCAGGTCAAGCTGTTTCACAACATTTCAACCGATCATAATTCGTGGATACTCTTGAATCTAGTGGGCGCAAAAAGCAACCGTATGGGGATCGGAGCGCAAGTGCGGATCACCACCTCCGGTGGCCTATCCCAATGGAACGAAGTGACCACTGGGGTCGGATATGCGTCCGCCAGCGACAGCCAGGTTCACTTCGGCCTGGTAGCGAACAAGCGGGTCAAGCAAATCGAGATTCGTTGGCCAAGTGGCATCAACCAAAAGCTTCATGACATTGACGCAAACCAAGTTTTAACGGTACGTGAGAAGTGAATAGCTTCCGTCTGGACTGATTTTCGGAATATGAACGTAGACAGAAATTTTGAAACGTTTTATATTTGCAACCGTTTGCGAGGGAGCGTCCTTATGAAATTACGAAAAGTGCAATTGAGCACCGTCCTGGTGCTTGGCCTTGCCAGCCTGCTTTCCGCCCAAGATTCACATTATCGTCCCGAGCGTCAGCAGATTCCCGTTCCGGGCTGCTTTGCCATGCGAGGCGCGTGGGAGGGCGGTTCCAAGTTTTGCACTCAGGAAGATCACGAATCATGGTTGACAGACATCAAGCACTGGAGGATGGAACGGCGTATTCGCATCGGTTATGACGGCTCGCGTTACGACATGCCGGCGCTGAAGTGGACACAAAATAGTTTCATGCAGCCGCAAATGATGGTGGAAGACCGGTATTTTTATGATCCGGTCGCACACAAGTACACGGTAGATCGCTATCTCGATGATCTGGAAAAGCGATACGGCGGGATTGATGCAGTGCTCATCTGGCCGACCTATCCGAATATGGGCATCGACGATCGCAACCAGCATGACATGGTGCGCAGCATGCCCGGGGGCGTGGCTGGCGTGAAGCAAATGGTCGCCGATTTTCATAAGCGCGGAGTTCGTGTCCTGTTCCCGATGATGATGTGGGACCAGGGCACTCGTGACAACGGCATTTCCTGGCCTCAGGCCATTGCGGAGTTGATGGCTGAAATTGGCGCAGACGGCATTAACGGAGATACGCAAGATGGTGTACCGCTCGCGTTCTCGACGGCCTCGGACAAGGTTGGACATCCGCTGGTTTTCGAACCCGAAGGCGGCCCGTCCGATGAAGCTCTCGCCTGGAACGTCATGACCTGGGGCCAGTATGACTACAAATTCGTTCCCATGGTGGACAAATACAAATGGCTCGAACCACGCCATATGGTGAACATTTCCGATCGCTGGAAACACGATAAGACCGACAACCTCCAATATGCGTTCTTCAACGGAGTGGGTTGGGAGAGTTGGGAAAACGTCTGGGGCATTTGGAACGGGATCACGCCGCGTGATGGCGAAGCTACCCGTCGCGTGGCAACGATTGAACGTGCGGTCTCTCCGTTTCTGCTGAGTCCAGACTGGGAGCCGCTTGCTCCTACGGTGCGCTATGGCATTTACGCCAGCCGCTGGCCATCGGGTACGCAGACAGTTTGGACAATCGTGAACCGTAATGACTATGACGTCGAGGGTCCGCAGATGGAATTGCCGGCCGCGAATGGGATGCGCTATTTCGATCTGTACCATGGCAAGGAACTGACTTCCGGACACAGCAAAACGGGTGCCACCGTACTGAGTTTCAAAATCGAAGCCCATGGGTATGGGGCAGTACTGGCGACGCCCACCGCACCGGACGCAAGCACGCAGGCCCTGATGACGAAAATGCAGGGAATTACCGCAAAACCACTGGCCGACTATTCGCATGAATGGAAAGTTGTGCCACAGCAGATTGTGCCGATCGTGGCCACCAAAGCGCCATCAGGATTGCCAGCGGAGATGGTGAAAATTCCGGCTGGAGATTTTCTTTTCCAGGTGCAGGGAATCGAGATCGAAGGCTTCAACGATATCGGCGTCGACGTGCAATATCCGTGGGAAGACACGCCGCGACGTTTTCACGAACATCCCATGCAGGTGAAATCTTTCTGGATCGATAAGTATCCGGTCACGAATGCGCAATTCAAGAAATTTGTGGACGCCACCCACTACCATCCTCAGGATGATTTGAATTTCCTGCGAGATTGGCAGAATGGAAACTTCCGCTCCGGCTGGGAAAATAAGCCAGTGACCTGGGTTGCGTTGGAAGACGCTCGCGCCTATGCAGCATGGGCGGGGAAGCGGCTGCCGCATGAATGGGAGTGGCAGTATGCGGCACAAGGTACTGACGGTCGAACCTATCCGTGGGGTAGTTCGTGGAACGCGGATGCAGTTCCCGTTCCCGATAAAGGCCGCACCATGCGCGGACCGGATGCGGTCGATGCTCATCCCCAAGGTGCGAGCCCGTTCGGCGTCATGGATTTGGTGGGAAATGTCTGGCAATGGACGGAAGAATTCCAGGACGAGCACACGCGAGGAGGCATTCTTCGCGGCGGAAATTATTATCAGCCGCAGGGATCCATCTGGTACTTTCCGGAGGCTTACAAGTTGAACGAACATGGCAAGCTGTTGATGATGGCGCCAAGCAAAGACCGCTCCGGCGGCTTGGGTTTCCGATGCGTGCAGGATGCTGAATAATTAGTCCGACGGGACGTCACGAGTGTGTCGTCCCATAGTTATTTCTCCAATCATGGTCCACCGAAGGTTCTTTCACCTACGCGTTTCGTTGGTCATTTGCCTCCTATGCTTCTGGGTTGGTGCAAGCGCTCACTCTCAAGATACGTTGGTGCTTTCGCATGACGAATATGTCGACCGCGTGCAAGCGATTTGGACCGCGCAAATGATCGCGCAAGCGACCGGCGGCCGCTTTGAACATAAGACGGCCTCGACTTTGCGCGTAACACCGATGAGTCACTTCAAGGGCTATGCCGCCGTAGACGACGATTATTACTATGAAATGGTCGCGATTCGGGCCTTCGAGAAATATGGGATTCGATTAAGTGTTCAGCAACTCGGACAGCAATGGCTTGAGAATAACGCTGGCTCGTGGGGATCCAGCGAACAAGCGCTGCTGCTTTTGAAAAGAGGGATCAAGCCGCCGGACACGGGCCATCCGAGATACAACAAATTATGGTGGACGATCGGACCGCAATTCAGCAGCGATGTTTATGGAGCGCTTGCGCCGGGAATGCCTAATGCGGCCGCCGAAATGGCGCGCAACCTGGGACACATCAACGGTTACGCCGAAGGGACCGACGGCGCGGTGTTTGTCTCCGGCATGGTAAGCCTGGCGTTTGTGGAAAAAGATACCCAGTCCATTGTGCGTGAAGCGGCCAGCCTGATAGATCGCGATTCGCCTTATCGAAAGTGTCTGGATATGGTGATAGCGATGGCCGACAGCGGCAACACGGCAGCGCAGATTTTCCGGGCGGTCGATGAGCGGTGGGGAATCGAATATCCGGCGACCAACAATGCCGTGGTGAACGGAGGCATAGTCGCTACCGCCGTTTGGTTTGGAGAAGGCGATTTCCAGAAGACTCTGCAACTGGCTGTGCACGCTGCTGATTTCGCAGACACCGATTGTAATGCCGCGAATTCCGAATCCGTGGTCGCCGCCATGTACGGGATGAAAGCTCTTCCGCCGGAACCGGTTGCGGAACTGCACGACCGGATTTTCGGTGCGAAGATGGGTCCGCTCGAACTTACTCCTCCAGTAGACGAAAAAATTTCCGATCTAGCGCGACGCACCGTGAAAATTGGAACTGCAATCCTTGTCTCAAGAGGCGCGACGGATGATCGAGAAAATGTTCGAATTCCAATACAGGATCCAGTGACCCAGCCCGCGGAACTGTTTAACTTGGCGGACCTGATGCAATACTGGAATCCTGACTGGACTCTGGAGCGCGCTGGATTCGGCGGCGCCGGCGGCGGCATGACCGGCATTCGCGGGATCACCTATCTCGACGGAGATGTGTTAGCGACCTATCCCCGGGATGAAATTCGCGGAACTGTTTTGAGACGGGCTTTGAAACTTGGTGACAAGCCTTTTCTGCAATTTCAGGCCGGTGTTGATGCGGGCCGGGTCTGGCAGTTGCAGATATATGTGAATGACGAAAAGGCGCTGGACAAACTGATCGAGGGCGCATCAGATGACAGGTATTGGCAGGACATCCGTCTGGATCTTTCGGCGTATAAGAATCAGGACGTTGTGTTGCGGCTTTATCAGCGAGTGCTGATTCCTCAGCATGAAGCCGGCACCGCCTACTGGCGCAACCTGACAGTAAGATGACGCTCCGCACGGCATCAGAATGCTCAACCGGCGTTCCCGGCGCAAACCTGCTACCCTGTGGCGGTTAAGTTCTGAGTGAGTGCCCCCGTTACAATGCGGCAGATCGCGGAGCGTGCCGATGTTTCCATTGGCACTGTTTCGCATGTGATCAACGGCACCGCCAAGGTGCGCGAAAAGCCGCGCCAACGGGTACTGGAGGCCATTCGCAGCCTGGGTTATCAGCCCAGCCAGTTGGCGCGTGGACTTCGCCGCAACCAGACCAGCATGCTGGGAATGATTATTCCTGACATCACAAATCCATTTTTTCCGGCAGTGGTTCGAGGCGTGGAGGACGTGGCGTACAAGCGTTCCTATCGCGTGGTGCTCTGCAACACCGATAACGATCCCAGCAAAGAGATTTCGTATCTAAACGAATTACGCTCGTACCGGCCGGCCGGATTACTGGTGATTCCAGCCGCAGCCAGCGACATTGCTGCCCAGCTGCGCTCGTTCGCGGCTTCAGGGCCGCCAGTGGTTTGCCTTGATCGCCGACCCAGTGGGTGGAAAGGCGATGTGGTGCTGGTCGCGAATGAAACTGGCTCCTACGTTGCCACCAAGCATCTCTTGAGAATGGGACACCGGCAACTCGCGGTGATCACCGGCCCGCTGCATCTGACCAACGCAGCCGAACGTTTGAAAGGATTCACCAACGCCCTGGAAGAAGCCAAGATTGTGATTGAGCCTGAGTATATTCAGGAAGCGCGCTTCGACCGGCACAGTGGATACGAGGCAGCCATGCGGCTGCTGCGCATGTTGCCGCGACCGACCGCGATCTTTGCCTGCAATGACATGATGGCTCTGGGGGTTTTGCTGGCGGTGCGCGAGTTGAATCTGCGGTGTCCCCAGCAAGTGTCCATCGTTGGTTTCGACAATTTGGATTTCAGTGAGTTTACCGATCCGGCACTCACCTCGGTCCACCAACCGGGCTATCAATTAGGGACCAGCGCAGCCCGTCTGCTATTGGAACGGATTGACGGACTCAAGCAGCCGCCCAAGAAAGTGGTACTGCAGACCGAGTTGAAAATACGCAATTCAGTGGCTGGTCCGCCTCTCGGCCTGACAACGGCCAAGCGAAGACTTCGGCAGGCCGGGACGGAAGATCTTCGCTGACTTGGCCCGGAATTTCTCGGCCAATCCCTCGTCCCATGCGACCGCCAGTCAGACAAACGTATTACTTATTTTGCTTGACAACATTCAAAGAACAGGAATAAAGTCCGAATCCGGCAGTTATTTTGAAACGTTTCAAAAAGAGAACATTTTGACCTCGGGAACCTGCAACCGCCGCCTCCATGCCGCTGCCACAGGCCTCGTCGTCCCGGAGGGAATCCTATGAGTCGTAATCATCGCGCTCTGTTTATCCTGGGGTTTTGCTTATTCCTCGCGACCGCTTTAGCCGGCCAGGTTGTCATTACCAGCACGATTGTGGGCACCGTGGCTGACCCTCAGAAGGCGGTCGTCGAAGGGGCAAGAGTGGCCCTGACCAACGACGACACCGGGGTCGTGAAAAAAGCCATCACGGACGAATCGGGCAACTATCAATTTTCCAACCTGATCGCCGGTCACTATCACGTGCAAGTCGTCCGCCAGGGTTTTGCGGATGCCGTCTCCACCTCACTAGCTCTGGAGAACGGCGAGAGCCGACGGGTGAATGTGACCCTCAACCTGGGAAAGATTACTGAGATTGTGGACGTCAACAGCGCAGCCTCCCTGGTGAAGACGGAAGACGCCAACGTCTCCGAAGTGATTGACAACAAATTTGTGCGGGATTTGCCGATCGAAGGCCGCAGCTTCCTGAATTACGCGCAGATCGTGCCCATGTTCAACAGCGGCACCAGCGACAACTCACGTATCGCCTGGGGCTTGGCCTCGGCGACCAGTACCGGCGCCAAGCAACTGAATGTCGGTGGTACCGAATATGGCGTTGGGTACTACATCGACGGTTTGAATAACAACGACAACTGGGTCGAAGGTCCAATGACCAACGTTAATATGGACGCCGTCCAGGAAGTCAAAGCTGAAGTCATCAATTACTCGTCGGAATACGGCCGCGACGTGGGTCAGATCAGCTTGACCACCAAGTCCGGGACCAATAACCTGCATGGGACGGTTTACGATTTTTTCCAGAATGCCGGCCTGAATGCGAATGATCCCTATGACATCTTGTCCGGTAATGCTCGAAGCGCTTTTCACCAGAACCAATATGGCTTCACGGTCGGCGGCCCGGTTTTCATTCCCAAAGTATTCAATGGGAAAAACAAGATGTTTTTCTTTACTTCGGTGGAACAGTTACGAACTCGTAGCCAGAGCCAACTGCAGGCCTATGTCCCGACCGCGGCAGAACGCACCGGAGATTTCAGTGAATGGCTGACACGTTTTCCCGTAAATCCCGCGCAATGCGACGGATCGAATAGTGCGCCGGACAATTGCCGGTTCGTAATCTACGATCCTAGTACTTACAACCCAGCCACTCTCTCTCGCCAGCCCTTTGCAAACAACATCATTTCCAATCCAGATCCGATCGCACTGGCTTATCTTTCCCACTTTCCCTTGCCGAACTTCACTTCGCCGAAGGTGGGCGATTACGATAACTGGATTGGAAATACAACGGGTGGGATCAACAACAACAACTACACCGCCCGGATCGATTACGCATTGAGCGGCCGCGACAATCTTTACTTCCGCTTTTCTCACGATTATGGCACCTTGCTGAACGAAGGCGGCCTGGTTCCCGCACTGGCTCTTGGCGATGGCCCCGTCCACACTACGGATAGCTATCAGGTCCACTACGTGCATACTTTTGGCGCGACCATGAGCAACGAGTTGAACTTCAGCATTACCAACGCCCACAATGCCAGCAACCAGGCGGCGCAAATCAATCGCTTCATGCAAACCACCTGGCTGCCCAATCTGTTTCAGAACACCTCGACGGGGGGCGCAGGATTCACTTCCTACGATTTGTCGCAGTTGGGAATTAAGAACGACGGGACGTTTTCGGTGAACCTTAACGACAACGGAGGCGCGAGCTTCTCGAAGCTAAGTCTGGGCACAACCGAATATTGGTATCAAGCGGTTCCGATCTATCAACTTTCCGATAGCTTCACGAAGGTGATCAGGAAGCACACCCTGAAAGCGGGAGTGTACTGGCAGCGGCGTGACGAGCGCGACAACGATGTCATCCGTTCCCTGAATATCAACGGATACAACTATACGAGCCGTAGCTCAGTGGGCAACGACGGCTCCGGATGGGACAGCCTGGCTGAATTTGAAACCGGCGATGTCGCCACGATGGGTCAACGAACCCCACTAACTGGAGGAGACGGCAGTCTGTGGTTCCGCATGCCAGAGTATTCCGGTTATTTCAACGATTCCTGGAACGTGACCCGTAACCTGACATTGAATCTCGGCCTTCGTTACGACGTCGGTGTTCCGGCGTACAGCGTGGACAATTACTGGGGCGTGCTCGATACCAGCTATCCGGGAGATCGGCTGGACATGCCAGGACTTACGCCTGGTTCCCACAACCCGCCGTTTCCGGCTGACAAAAACAACTTTGCACCACGTATCGGGATGGCCTATCGGCTTACGGATAAAACCGTGATTCGGGGCGGATACGGAATCTTCTATGAAACCGGGCGTTTCAAGTTCCTCGATCAGATGTTCTGGAACTCACCAGGGTACGGTGGCATCACGTTTGACTCGGCAACTCACGCCGCCGATCCGAACGAACCCTTTTACAAGTTAGAGGATGTCTTCCCGGCACCGGTAACTATCGCCAAAGGAACCTGGCCGATTCCGCTCGGTACTGATGGCGGCGAACTGAATGAGCGGCAGTCGCCCCAGACCATCGATAGCGACAGCGCGGTCACGCCATACCTTCAGCGTTGGAGTCTTGATGTTCAGCGCGAACTCGGAAAGGCCGTGGTCGCAAGCATCGGATACGTCGGTTCCGAAGGAACTAAATTACCGACGCAATATGACCTTAATCTGCCTCCCCAGGGCGTCTACCTCGACAGCGACGCGTATTACGACGCACGACCGCTGACCGCCGTGGCGCCCGATCGCTGGGATTCGATCTGGGCGGTTCACCACAACCGTAGCAATAACTACAACGCCATGACCGTCCAGTTGAAGACCCAGAACTGGCATGGCCTCTCCAGCCAGACCGGCTACACCTGGTCGAAGCAGATGGACACATTTTTCGGCGAAAGTGGCGAGGCGGGAGTGCAGGCGATCGGAGGACAATGGCATCCGGAATGGTCGTATGGCCCATCGGATGGCAACCACACCAACCGGTTTGTTGCGGCATTGATTTATCAACTGCCGGGAAAAAATCTCGGGAACCGTCTGCTGCGGGAAGGCCTTGGTGGATGGCAGCTCAGTACAATCACTACCTTCGAGTCCGGCGCGCCAACCACGGTATTTAATGGCGATACCTCCTCGGATGACTATATGGGCGACGTCGCCGATCAGACTTGCGATGGCAATCTTCCACGTGGCGACCGCACTTTCAATCGTGCCTTCAATACCGGTTGCTACACCGAGCCGTTGGCCGACCCGGTCACACAATTGGCAACTCACCGTGGCGACGAGCGCCGCAACAACCTTCGTCAACCCGGGATCAACAACTGGGATATGTCGCTGGGTAAGGCGTTCCACCTGTGGGGAGAAGGCCACGAACTGCAGTTCCGGGCAGAGTCGTTCAACACGTTCAACCACTCGCAGTGGTCATCGATCGACACTGCGGGCGATACCTACGTTCTCGACGATCGAGCAGTAAACCCGGGAAGCACTTTTGGACAATACACTGCATCTCACCCCGGCCGGCACATGCAGATCGCAATGAAGTTTGTATTCTGAGCAAGTTTGAGGGGCGCCATGCTGTAAAGTGGCAAGCGCAGTCGAGCAGGAAAGAATCCGGAACTAACTATGTACCAGCCTGAAGCGTACGGAATAGCATTGCTATTCATGATCGGAAGCATGTTGTGTTGGGGCTCCTGGGCCAACACCATGAAGCTCACTCCGGGCTGGCCTTTCCAACTTTTCTATTGGGATTATGTCATCGGCATTATTGTGGCCAGCCTCGTGTGGGGCTTGACTCTCGGCAGCGTCGGTGGCGGACCGCTCTCGTTCCTTAACAATATTCACGATGCGGATTCGGGACATATCATCTACGCCTTGCTCGGAGGAGCGGTCTTCAACGTTGCGAATCTGCTGCTGGTAGCGGCTATTGAGATCGCGGGTCTGGCGGTGGCGTTTCCCGTTGGCATTGGGCTGGCCCTTGTCGTGGGAGTATTGCTGAACTATTTCATTGCCCCGCGGGGAAGTCCGTTACTACTATTTGGTGGGGTCGTCTTTGTGGTGATCGCAATCGTGCTGGATGCGATGGCCTACCGTAGGCGCGAGACGACACAAAAAGCTCTGAGTGCGCGAGGCATCCAGTTGAGTTTGGCTTGCGGCATTTTGATGGGCAGCTTTTATCCGCTGGTGACGAAAGCGACTGCTGGAACCCACTCCCTTGGTCCTTATTCGGTGGCGTTCTTCTTTGCTCTCGGCACCGCAATCTGTGCCATCCCGGTCAACTATTTTTTTATGCGCAAGCCCCTGACCGGGGGCCGTTCAGTCACCATGGGCGATTATTTCAAGGGCCGGCCCGCGTGGCACTGGTGGGGAATTGTAGGCGGAATGATTTGGTGCACGGGCGGCGTTCTTAATTTCGTCGCATCGCATGCGCAGATCATCGGGCCGGCGATCTCCTATGCAATCGGACAAGGCGCGACCATGGTTTCCGCCATCTGGGGCGTATTTATCTGGAAAGAATTTGCCAGCGCTCCTCCGGCGGCCCGACGGCTCATCCCGCTCATGTTTGTATGTTTTCTGATCGGACTGGGAGCGGTAGCAGTCGCTCCAGTATTCTCGTTTCGTTGAGTTGGAAACTCGCATGCGAAAGCGAATCGTAGTTGTAGGGAGTATCAACCTCGATTTGGTGGCGGCCACGCAGCGAATTCCGCTGCGCGGAGAAACCGTGGCGGGCTCCAGCTTCCGGACTTTCTCCGGAGGGAAAGGCGCCAATCAGGCGGTTGCTGCCGCGCGACTCGGAAGTCCGGTCACGCTGATCGGAAAGGTAGGACAGGATTCCTTCGGCACGCAGCTGCGTGACAGCCTGGCGGAATCCGGCGTGGATACGGATGCGATAGGAATTGTTCCAGGGTCGACGGGCGTTGCCCTGATTACCACCGATGCAACCGGAGACAATTCAATCACCATTGTGGCTGGCGCGAATGCGCAGCTGGGCCGCGAAGATCTGGACGCCAACCTCGATCTGATTCGCAGCGCCGGCATCCTGCTATCGCAGTTGGAAATTCCGATGGAAACTGTCGAATATCTGATCTCGATTGCGGTGCGAGAGAAAATCCCGCTCATCCTTGATCCTGCACCCGCGCGCAAACTTCCACCGTCCATGCTCAAGTGTGTGGATTGGCTGACGCCGAACGAGACCGAAACCTGCACCCTGGTCGGCAGGCCCGCGCAAGAACTCTCCGAAGATGGCTTAGAGGATGTAGCCGGCACCCTGTTGCAGTCTGGCTGCAAAAACGTGATTCTGAAGCTCGGGTCACGGGGTTGCTACCTTGCCCTGGCTGATGGGACACGCCGGCTCCTGCCCGCCTACCAGGTTCGTGCGCGGGACACGACGGCGGCCGGCGATGCATTCAATGGAGCTCTCGCAGTGGCGCTGGTGGCAGGAAAGGATCCGATCCGCAGTGCCTCCTGGGCGTCCGCGGTGGCCGCAGTCTCGGTGACTCGACATGGCGCTCAGCCGTCGATGCCAACGCCAGCGGAAGTTGAAGCTTTTCTGAGTGAAAGCCGGAGTGGCGTTCCAGAAAGCGTCGAATCAAAGTAGTTGAAGCATCGCAAGCACTTTTTTGCGATGAGCCTTCCTCGATGGCGTTCCATCCTGTCCGTTCCCGTCAATGCGGATTGATCGCGTCTCCCGCGGTTTCCATTCAATATGCCTTGCGCAACCGCTTCGGCTATCCGTGGGCCCTGATGTTATTCGAAGGCATTGTGATCACTTTGCTGATTGTGATTTTTGCGCTTGGACCGGAACGCAAGAGCCGGAACTTCCGATCGAAATCGACGCGGCGGTCAAATTCGCCCTGCGAAACCCGCTAAAATATACAGTTTAGCTGTACAGTTAAACTGTATATGTGTCATAATGCATTTTATGGACGATCGGACACTTCTTTCTCCAGGCGGAAAGGCCTCTGCCCTTGCCGCGGAACTCCGGGCGATCCTCGGCAAACTCAAACGGAAGCTCCGCGAACAGAGTGGAGGGAGCGATTTGACGCCTTCACAAGTGTCGGTTCTGCTTCGTCTCGAAAAAGGCGGCTCTGCGGCGGTGTCAAGCCTGGCTCGAGTTGAGGGCATGCGTCCGCAGTCCATGAGCGCCATCGTCACATCATTGCTGGAAGCAGGATTGGTATGCGGCGCTACGGACCCGAAGGATGGACGACAGACTCTGATGTCAATCAGCCGGAAATGCCAGAAGTTACTCAAGGAAGGTCGTGCCGCAAGGCAGGATTGGCTAACGACCACAATCCAGAAAAAACTTTCCGCTCACGAGCAAAAAAAGCTTGCAGCGTCTGTGGACTTGCTCACGCGCCTGGTCGAGGACTGATGGTCTCCTTTGCAGATATTCAACTCTTTGTAGGTCGCTTCCGAGGAAAGAATCGAATGCCTCTCACGACACTTGATCCAAAGACCGCCCTCATAGTTGTTGATCTTCAGCAGGGCATTATCAACTCACCCTTCATTCACCCCATCGCTGATCTAATTGACCGAACTCGTGCTTTACTGGCTGCTTTCCGTCAGCGTGCTCTTCCTGTCGTCCTGGTGAACGTCAATGGTGGTGCACCGGGACGGACGGAGCAGCCACGCCGTTTCACAACCGTACCGGCAGGCTTTAGTGATTTGATTACTGAGCTGGATCGCCAGCCCAGCGACATCACAGTGACGAAGCAGACATGGGGCGCGTTTACGAGGACGGATCTAGAGTGGCAACTGAAGGCCAACGGGGTAACGCAGGTTGTTATCACAGGCGTGGCAACCGGAACCGGCGTCGAAGCTACTGCGCGACAGGCGTATGAACAGGGATTCAACGTCACCCTGGCACTTGATGCAATGACCGATGTGCGCCGCGAAGCGCACGCGTACAGCCTTGCAAGCGTATTTCCCCGTCTTGGAGAGACGGGTTCAACACGGGACATTCTTGAACTGTTGGCGACAAGGAGCGTTTGACTATGATCTGGTCTCATCTTGTGGCGTACTTCTTTGGAGGAGCATTTCTGGCCAACGCCATTCCGCATCTTGTCAGCGGCATGATGGGACGGCCCTTCCAAACTCCCTTTGCAAAGCCTTCAGGAGAAGGTCTTTCCTCGTCTACCGTTAACGTTCTATGGGCTTCGTTCAATGCTGTCGCCGGTTATTTTCTCGTCGTGCGCGTGGGCAATTTTGACTTGCGGTCCACAAGCGACATTCTCGCTGTTGCGCTCGGCGCGCTGCTGATCGGTCTTCACTCCGCGCGGCACTTCGGCCAATTCCACGGAGGCAACACGCCGGAGCGTTCATGAAGAGTCGAGCGGCGGGCGCTTTCCGCGCTTTGAGCATCTTCAATTTTCGGGTGTGGTCAGCGGGCGCTCTGGTTTCCAACATCGGTACATGGATGCAGCGTGTGGCTCAGGACTGGCTCGTCCTGACTCAACTCACACATCATGATGCTTCCGCTGTGGGAATCGTCATGGCGATGCAGTTTGCTCCGCAGCTCCTTTTGTTGCCTTGGACGGGATTTGCCGCAGATCATCTCAACCAACGGAAGCTCCTGATCGTCACCCAAGCGACGATGGGGGTGTTGGCGCTGGCTTTGGGAATCCTGACGATCACCGGCAACATCCGTCTTTGGCAAGTTTATGCATTTGCGTTTTTGTTTGGATCGGCAGCCGCACTGGATGCTCCTGTGCGCCAGACTTTCGTGGCCGAGTTGGTCGGTGACGAGCACTTGCATAATGCAGTCGCGCTCAATTCGACATCGTTCAATGCTGGCCGCATGATCGGTCCCGCAGTTGCCGGTCTCGTCATTGCGAAGGTGGGAAGTGGCTGGGCGTTTGCGATTAATGGCCTTTCATTCGCTGCGGTTTTGATTTCGATGTCACTGTTCCGCGTCTCCGAACTGTATCCAAACACGAGAGCTCAAGGCACCGCTGCAGGATTTCTCGAGGGATTTCGCTACGTCTGGAGTCGCCGGGATCTCCGAGCAATCCTGGTCATGCTGTTTCTGATCGGGACCTTCGGACTCAACTTCCCGATCTTTACTTCGACGATGGCTGTCAAAGTCTTCCACACCGATGCCCGCGGCTTCGGACTGCTGTCCTCCATCATGGCGATTGGCACCGTCTCCGGAGCACTTATCGCCGCAGGGCGCGACAAGCCTAAGTTCGGCTCGTTGCTCGCTGGCTCAGCGGCCTTCGGAATCGGATGCACTTTCGCTGCGCTGGCTCCCGATTATTGGTGGTTCGCCGCGGCTCTCGTGGTCATTGGGGTTGCGGCCCTGACATTTACCAACGCGACCAACAGTATGATGCAGCTCTCGACGGAGCCAGCCATGCGAGGCCGAGTCATGGCCTTTCGTCTCGCGGTCGCGCTTGGAGGTACGCCCATCGGAGCTCCGATCGTGGGTTGGGTGGCAAACCGTTTCGGTCCCCGATGGGCGTTGGGCGTAGGGGCTTCATCGGGCTTTGCCGCTGCCCTGGTTGCGATATATGTGCTGACGCGGCGAACCTTAACCGACCCGTTTTCTCCATCTGAATCGAAACTCGTGTAATCCCGCACGGCCGCTGTGCCGTCGAGTACGGAAAAACTGGAAAACGTCCTATCTGTTCCCAGTTGAGGGCCCGTATCTTGCTCCGTGCTGGTGATCATTGAAGGTTCTACTTGTTCCACCCGTGGAAACGCGAGAAGTCACCCGCATTCCAAGCCTCGCGGAGTCCAGGAGTACTCAGATCCCAGTCTGGCCGGATTTCGCTCGTCACGGCGCGCAGATCGCGCCAAAGATCGACCACCGATGGACGCCCCCAGAACCAGTAGCCGTTATAGATGCTGTGAATCACGAGGCCCGGCTTGAGCACGAGCGTATGCGGGATCATCGGATTGTTCTCGGGGTCGGTGTACTCCTGGATGTCGAGGTCCTTCTGAACCGTTCGGTCCGGGTCCGAAAGAAAGGGCCACTGGGCCCCGACTGACGCACGGAATTCCTGCAGAGTATGGTGATCGTCGGTAGCGATCGTGGCGATCTGAGTGTAGGCCACCGCGATCTTCGGGTAGAACGCGGCGAGTTCCAGATGCTGCTGGTGCTCCTTCGGGCAATAGTGGCCGCGCGCGAGCGTGAGGATTAGCGGATCGTCGCCCTGTAGCTCGCTGAGCTTGCGCAGTTTGCCCGTGTGATCGGGCAGTTCGTAGTCGGGGAAAATGCCTCCGGGCACAATATCAGAACGCATGATTCGACTCCTCTCGTTTCTCTCAAAGATCCAGAGTGACACCCGCGTTTGGCTGGGAACAGCATACGAGCACGTTCCCGGGAGCGGGCCTCTCCAGCGGCTCAGGGTTATAAGTAATCGATCCGCCAATCAGACCAGTCATGCAGGTATGACAGACTCCAGCTCCGGCACGACCATCTGACCGGAACGTCGCACGCTTCCGCCAGTTCAAGCAAGCTCGCGAATTTCGGATCCCAAGCGGCGGTAATCCCGCTACGCGCGAATGAGACTGGGGGGCCAGATCCGGGCGGCCCTTGTGGCAGGTGAGGAGTGTGATCAACCTGCGCCATACCAGGGGTAATAGCCTCGAGAGAACCGAAGATTTCCGTGTGCACATTCCCGGCGAGCACACCCCAGTTTCGCAGCCCATCGCGCATGTTCTGCAAGAATGAAGAGGGGCCACACAGATAGAAGTCACTACCCTGTGACACGCCAATTCTCTCCAGCAAAGCTGTGTCAATGTGCCCGGGAGCATCGAAGTCTGCCCCGACTTGGTCGATTGCAGCGGGCCTGCTGTACACGATGTATCCTCGTCCGCGAGAGAGCTGTTTCAGTAATGAACGCGATTCTTCCGCAAATGGATGGTCGACGCGATTGCGCGCTCCATAGATCCACCAGATCTCTCGTTGCGATTTTTCAGCGGCGAGTGCGTGCAGCATCGACATCACGGGCGTTGCGCCCACTCCAGCGCTCAGCAGAACCACAGGACTCTGGCTGGGACGCAGAGTAAAGCTTCCTCGCGGCGCACTAACATCCAATACATCGCCTTCTCGCGCACGGTTGCACAGAAATGAACTTCCAATCCCATTCAATTCGCTCTTGACGCTGATGCGGAAATGGTCGGCTGCCGGCAGATCAGACAGCGAATAGCTGCGAAGAACCGGCGGTTTGCCCGGATCGACGAGCAACCGCAAAACCACAAATTGACCCGCCTGGAAGAGAGGAAGAGGTTGCCCATCGATCGGCGCCAGAATGAAGGAAGTTACGCTATCGCTTTCCTTATGAATATTCGCGACTCGCATCTGTCGAAATCCGGGCCATGCTGGCGCTTGTTCCTCATTGGCGAGTCCCGGATTCCCCGCCGTAGTTTTGGAACTCAAGTCTTGTTGGAGCATTGCCTGGAACGAACTCTGCCAACCCTTGCTAAGTGCAGGAATCCGCAGCGCTCGTTGCAGTTGCTCGCTGGAATGTCCCGGCAAATACAGGAGGGCGTCAACGTCGGCCACGCTGATTCGCTCCGGACCGTCAGCAATTTTTACAATGTCATCGCCCGCACCAACTTCTCCCTCCTGCAACACGCGAAAGTAGAATCCTGGTCTGTGATGTGCTACGAGCAGCGCTGGCATCCGAGGTTCATTCATGCGAATGCCGACGCGGTAGCACGTCACGCGTGGCTGCGTCACTTCAAATATCGGCATCACCGATGCGGTATCGATCGCCGATGCAGACCTCGTTATCAGGAAGTCCCTCGACGGTGAAGTTTTCTCCGAACTGGCCGAAAGTAAAATCGTTGCGGCCCAGAAAGCGCTCCCAGTAATGGTAAGAATCCATCTGGTAGACAAATACGGCGCGGTGCTCCCCGCCGTGACCCGCGAGATCGCCTTGCGCATCGCCATCGATATTGAGCTTGCGCACCATTCGCCGGCCCGTCCACCGGAGATTTCCAGATCGCGGTGCGGACAGTTTTGCCGTTCCATGTCACATCGCGCGGAAGGCCGACATTTACTGAAAGCAATCGGGGCATTCGTACCTCGTCGAAGTCCAGCGTGTGGTTAGCAACTCTTAATTATTATTTCAGACGGGCGGGGATAACTATCATGCTCTTGTTTAGAAGAAAGCTGCTAACTTGCCGGCGAGCCAGTAATCAACACTGAACCTTCCCGGACCAGAGCAGATCAGCCAGATAAAGAAGAGCACGTAGAGAACTTCCGGAAAGTAGAGGAAATCGTCGACCCAGTTCAGAGGCGAAAGTCCTTTAGGTACCGCGGAAACTTTAGTCATGAGGGTGGCGACCACCATATCGATCAACAAAACCGAGCAGGCCGGGCCCGAAAGAAAGCCCACGGTCACCAGGGATCCGCCAATGAACTCGACACCACACACGAAATAAGTTGTCAGGCGGGGAAACGGAACTTTGCCCTGAACCAGCGTCTCGTATACAGGCTTCGTGCCGCCGGCAGTAAACAATTTGTTGGCCCCGGAGATGGCGAAGAACAGCCCTATCGAAACGCGTACCACCAGGATGGCATACTGTTCCGAAACACTACTACCCAACAGCGCAAATTGGACTAGCCGTTTCCAATCCATTTCTTGTCCCTCCATTCTCGCGTCTCGATATTATGTGGACATCCGTTCGACCCATTCAGCCCGCGATGCGGGAGCCACGAACGGATCCGCAAAGTACTGGGTTTCCCGCGCCACCTTGTCGCCGGTGAACTCCATGATGCTCACAGTGTAGGATGGCTTGCCGTCATAGGTCAGAATGAATTCGGTTACCCAGAGATCACCGCCTCCAATAATTCGCCGGATGCTGAACCGCTTTTTGTTCGGCTGACTGGCGCGTTGGTTCTGTATGTTGCTTCGCCCTCGGGTCCGCTCGCCGGACTGCGGATATTCCAGCACCGCGTCCTCGTGATAGATGAGGTGCTCCGTTTCAAAATCGCTGGCATTGGACGCAGCCCAATGCTGATCCAGTGCGGCACGGATCTCTCGATCTCGCACTCCAGCATTCTTTTGCTGATCGTTCATCTTGAGTCCTCGACCTGAAAAGAAGTGCTTATGCGCCGCCTAAGGTTGGAACCCGTCCGCCATCCACTTGGCAAATAGTTCGATCCGAGATTGCGGCCAAGGACCCTCTGCTCTGGGTGGTGGGGGCGGCATTACGCCGCCACCGATTCCACGAATGCGATCGTAGATGGCGTCAGCGTGCTTTTTGACGTCATCGTAACTTGCAAGATTGAACGCTTTGCTCATACCTTGAATGTCCCGCTCCGTGAAAAGCGGGCGGATGTCCGTTTGAAAGCTCGTCATTTGCGCCTCACAGGTCTTGGATTATAAGTTGTTGGTTCGCGGATCGTCTTTCGCGTCGAGGTATTCCAGTCCAAGCGGCCCGATCGCGCTTACTTGGGTGACATACTCGCTGGATTTCGCCCAGTGGAAATGGGGCGTGTTGCCAGGCAGAATGATGACGGCGCCGGGCGGATAGGCTTTCAACTTACTCGCATCGAATTCATCACCTAGTCCGATATAAAACACGCCGGAAATCACAGTGTAGACTCGGTCCTCCGGGTGCTTGTGCGGCATCAGCCTCTCGCCGCGGGGCACTTTGACCCTGATTGTATAAGGGCCGGGCTCCGAGGGCTGTCCCACGACGACCGCCAGCCGAACGGAAGGCGGGAATGACGCGAAGGGTTTCCAATCGACATCCTCGGAAAGGATGGTTTTGAAAACCTCCTGTCCGGGTTGGTGAGACCGGACTTCAGTTTGCTGTGCACCCTTTACGGCGTTGGCTTTCTGAGACATGCAAATCTCCTTCGTGCAGTAAACGTAACACGTCATCACCACAGACTTCCGATGCCTCCCATCCCCCCAGTGCCGGGAATTGAGAATCGCAACGGGTGCCCACCTAGCGCGAGATCTGACCGAGATAGTATCCGAGCCGATTTTCGGCGTCTCCCGGCTTGTGGAATCCTTTCGCCATCAGCGCTTTGATGCCTTCCTGCGCGGCAGGTCGTCCGAGCGACGCAATGCACGCATCCCATCCGGCACCAAGCTCGACGTCCGGCGGCAGGCTGGTGTTGACTAGGCGCTTGGTGTTGGCGATCGCCCATTTGTCGAATTTGGAGATCCGGGTTGCAAGAGCGTCGACGAATGCGTTGAGTTCGGCGTCGGGCAGGGCACGATTCACGTAGCCATAGGCCTCGGCCTGCTCGCCCCGGATATCTTCCGAACTCAGCAGCACCTCAAGAGCGCGGTTTCGTCCGATGAGTTGAGGCAGCCGTGCCATGGGGCCGCCGCCGGCGACCATCCCTACGCCGACTTCCCATTGCGAGATGATTGCCTTTTCGCGGCTGGCGAAACTCATGTCGCAGGCTAGTGTGATCTCGCTGCCATTCCCCGTCGCGCGTCCGCGGATGAGGGCGATGGAGGCGGCTGGCAAGCGGGTGAGTCGTACAAGAAAATCGGGCCAGGGCGGCAGGCCTGTGGGACCCGCGGGCATTGAGGTCAGGTCCTCAAGCTTGGCTGTGAAATCGGAGTGATTCAGAAAGTAGTCATCGACCGCGCTGTCGAAGACCACCACTCGAACATGCTCGTCGGCTTCAAGAGCGTCGATGAGTTCCTGGAACTCCCGGACCATTTGAGGACCCATTACATTGATCGGCGGATTGTCGATCGTAACGCGCCAATAGCCGGGCGACCGACGGGTCACGCGAATCTGTTTCGTGGATGCGTTCACGGTTGTCGCCGGATTTTCGTTTATAGAAGGTTTTGTAGGTAAGTATGAAGTTGTCATTTGACTCTCCTCTGGGGTAGTTGGTGCTGGAATTGTTTGAGTGAAGCCAACAATAGCGGTCGGCCACCTTCAGTTCATCCGTTCAACTCGCATCCATTGAGCCAGAACAAAATTACCCGCGCAATTGGACGAAGGTATCGCCCATGCCTCATAAATCAGCGGCGCCTCGCCAAATACCGATTGGCTGCAAGGCCGTCTCGCTCTTGACGATAAGGGTTTCATCCTCACCAAACGCGATCTGCGATTGGCTGGCGAAGCAGGTCGGAATTCTTTCTGCCCTCTTTCGCATCCGCCCCTAATGCTCGAAAGCAGTCTCCCGGGAATATTCGCTGTGGGCGACGGCCGCGCAGGAAGCGTCAAGCGGGTGGCGGCGGGGGGGAGTGAAGGAGCTACTTCCGTAAGCATGGTGTATCGAGCGCTCGTGGAGCTTTAGAGGATCGGAAAAACTAGGAAGGGACATCGAAATATCGGTTGGACATTGCGGGTCAGGATGGTGCATCCTTGTATCCCTACGAGGCCGCTCGATATCCAACTGGGGGACACGCAATGCCGAGGTCCGCTGTTCCAATTTCTATTGCTGGTTCCTTGCTCGATGAAACGCGTCACGTCTGCGCCTTTTTTAATAGCGACGAGGAAGAATATCGGGTTTTGCTTCCCTTTATAAAAGATGGGTTCCAGTGCGGCCACAAGGCAATTCATGTCTTGAATTCGGGCCGGCATCACGATCACCTGCAACGTTTGACCGAAGCAGGCATGGATCCAACCGCTGCACAAACCACGGGGCAGCTTGAGCTTCGCACCGATATCGAAACTTATCTCCCAGACGGCCGTTTTGATGGGGATCGCATGATAGCGGCCTTCGAGCAATTGGCCAGCAACAATGCCAAAGGAGCGTTTCCGCTAAGCCGGATTTGTTGTCGCATGGATTGGGCCGTTGACGATGGGTCGCACATTGACGATGTCATTGAGTTCGAATCGCGCGTGAACGACGTTTGGCGCCGCCACGATGACGCGGTCATCTGCACCTACCGTCTCGGCAAATTTCGTGGCGACACTGTGATCGATATCATGCGGACCCATCCCATGGTGATCGTTGGCGGTATCCTTCAGCGGAACCCGTTCTTTGTGCCGCCCGAAGAATTCCTTCCCGAAATTCGCCGCCGTCGAGCTTATCGGAACAGCCAACCCACGGCGGCTTGAAATGACCGTGCAAGGCGACGAACCGGCCGACGAGATCCAACGCCTGCAGCGCTGTATCAACGATCTGGTGAGCTTGCTTGCTCTACCTGCTATCTGGAGCGGCAGTGATCCATCGCAGATTGTTCAGATTCTCCTCGATGCCCTCCTTCGCATGCTCAGCCTGGAGTTCGTCTACGCACGCCTGAAAAATCCGGTTAATGCAGAATCCGTGGAGATCCTTCGAGTCTCGGAAACATGCGGATTGAAAATGTCAGCGGAAGAGATCGGCGGGACGCTCAAAAATTGGATCGATGAGCATAGCCAGAAATCGCCGCTACCGATTCGGAGTCGATTCGGTGACGAGGACATCTCAATCTTCCCCATACCGCTGGGAATCCAGGCTGAGATCGGCATGATCGTCGTCGGCTCTGCCCGGCCCGGTTTTCCTGGCCAAAGTGAGGGCCTTCTTTTAAGCGTTGCGGCGAACCTGGCGTCACTCGGGCTCCAGGAAGCAAGACTCATCGCCGAACAAAAACGGATCGCCTCTGAACTCGATCTACGGGTAGCAGACCGAACAGCAGAACTCGCTAAAGCCAACGAATCCCTCAGGAAAGAAATTGTTGAACGGAAGGTAACCGAAGAACGGCTCCGTCACGAAGAGAAGGAATTGAAGCGTAGTGAAGTCCATAAAGCGGCGATCCTGGACTCGTCGCCCGATTGCGTCGTGGCCATTGACCACGAAGGGCGGATTACCGAATTTAATCCCTCAGCGGAGCGGACCTTCGGTCATCGTCGAAGTAATGTGCTGGGCCTTCCTCTCGCTGATGTCATCATCCCGCCTTCGCTTCGCGAGAAACATCACACGGGCTTTTCGCGTTACCTGGCCACCGGCAACTCGAGCGTACTGGGCCGGCGGCTGGAGATGACCGCACTCTGCTCCGACGGGAGAGAAATCCCGGTTGAGCTTACGATCACTCGCATCCCGCAAGACGGCCCCGCGGCTTTCACCGGCCACCTTCGCGATATCACTGCGCGCAAGAAAAGTGAAGATGCGTTACGTGTGGCGCATGCACAAGTGCTGCGCAGCGAGGAACGGTGGCGATCGGTTTTTGAGAACTCCGCCGTGGGAGTAGCGCTCGCGGATTTGAATGGACGCTTTATTGCCACAAATCCCGTCTACCAGAAAATGCTGGGATACACCGAAGTGGAGTTACAGGCGCTTACTTTTCTCGACATCACGCATGAGCAGGACCTCGACTCTAACGAGACGTTGGTTGCGGAGTTGGTCGCGGGAGAACGCCAACAATTTCAGATCGAGAAGCAGTATCAATGCAAAGATGGTACGCCAGTTTGGGTAAGGAACAACGTTTCAATTCTGCCGGGCACGGAACAAACTCCCCGATTTTTAATGGCTCTCTCCGAAGACATTACCCAACGGAAAGTGTCCGAGGCGGCTCTGTCCAAAGCCAGATCGGAACTCGCAAGTATGGCAAGAATCACGAGCATTGGAGTGCTGACGGCCGCTATCGCCCACGAAGTCAACCAGCCGCTCTCGGGAATCATCACCAATGCCAGCACCTGTTTGCGAATGCTTTCCGCTGATCCTCCAAAGATCGACGGCGCCCTGGAAACTGTCCGGCGCACGATTCGGGATGGAAACCGGGCCTCGGACGTGATCACGCGATTGCGGACGCTTTATAACAAGAAAGAACCGTCCCCCGAATCGATGGACCTGAACGAAGCAACTCGAGAAGTGACGGCTTTATCGTTGAGTGAGATTCAGAGAACCGGTGTGACGCTGCGGTACGAACTCGCGGATGATCTCCCGCCGTTGGTCGCCGACCGTATCCAGCTTCAGCAGGTCATTCTAAATCTGCTTCGAAACGCCCTGGACGCCATGAGCACCATAGACGATCGTCCGAGAGACTTGCTCATCAGAACTGAACGGGATTTGGAAAATCAGGTCCGGCTGAGCGTTAAAGACTCGGGAATGGGTTTAACGCCTCAAGCCGCGGAGAAAATCTTCGAAGCGTTCTACACCACCAAGACCGACGGGATGGGGATCGGACTTTCCATCAGCCGCTCCATCATTGAAGCTCATCAGGGGCGGCTCTGGGCATCAGCGAATGAGGGGCCGGGTTCTACATTTTCGTTTGCTATCCCTTGTGCACCCGAGGGTTTCGTTGACGGCCGAGCTGCTGTCATCGACAACGGTACTGGTCGACATTCAGGCTAAACCAATACCAAAGTACTATGGACGTCGCTCATCGAATGTCGCATTGTTTTGTTATGGAGTTCCCTGAAGGCAGAAGCGGGAACGGACTTCTGCTTCTGTCAGTAGTTGTTGATGATGATGAGTCGGTGCGGGAGTCCTTACCCGACCTGCTTAGGGAATTCGGGTTTGCGGCGCGAGCTTTTTCGTCGGCGGAAGAGTTTCTCTCCTCCGGCTGTCTCGACGAGACTCGCTGCCTGATCCTCGACGTCGCCATGCCAGTCATGAGTGGACCGGAACTTCAACAGGAGCTAAAGCGTCGCGGACAGGAGATCCCGATCATATTTATCACCGGTCGAAGGGATGACACTGTTCGTGCTCGAGTCCTTAAGCAAGGCGCTGCGGGATTTCTGCTGAAACCATTCAGTGACGCAGATCTGCTTGCCGCCATCAAGACGGCGATGCAAAACACTTGAGAGGTTCTGTCAGGCGATCGCTAGGGGGATTATCATGAGTTCATTGCGTACATCCGGTCATGCAGTGGGGGCATCGCCAATGGCGAGCATCCCACCCATCGTGTTCATTGTTGACGATGACGTCTCCGTGCGCGAGTCGCTGGAACTCTTGACCGAGAATGAAGGCTGGAAATCCAAGACTTTCGCGTCCGCACAAGAATTCCTCGATCATCCGAAAACAACCGTCCCGAGCTGCCTTGTCCTCGACCTTTCTCTTCCAGGTCTGAACGGTCTTGACTTGCAGAAGCGCCTTGCGACTGAACGCACCGACGTACCGATTATCTTTATCACCGGTTATGGTGATATTCCGAAGACGGTGCAAGCTATGAAGGCTGGCGCTCTCGAATTCTTGACCAAGCCGATCGATAGCGACACATTGGTGAGTGCGATCGGAAAAGCCCTCGAACAGAGCCGTCTCGCGCTCGCTCAAAACGCGTACATGCAGAAACTCCGCGCCTGTTACGCCTCGCTTACTTCTCGGGAGCAACAGGTGATGGCGTTAGTCGTGTCCGGCTTGTTGAACAAGCAAGTGGGCGGTGAACTCGGCATTAGCGAGATTACGGTTAAAGCTCATCGCGGACAAGTCATGCAGAAGATGAAGGCGAACTCGCTCGCTGACCTGGTAAGGATGGCCGCAAAACTCAGACCTTGATTCGTTCCAGCCTTTGCTCATGGCTTTTCTTCCGCCGGACGAGCCATATCTGCTGAATTGTCGACAGCGATTCTTGGCTTAAGCTCTATTTTAGAGTGATGACTTTCTTTGGCTGGCGGTTGTTGTCACCCTTCAGCTATTGAGAGGCGCCGAAAAGGACAGGATTCACCATGGCTTCAATCCTGGCTGCCATCTCCTCGGCGGGGACACGATCGGGGGTCTGAAACCAGTGGCGCGCGGCCCCAAAAACTGCCCAGGCGGCGGTGGCAGCCCGCAATCCGGCATCGACTCCGGGTGCGGTCCCATGAATCGCGAGGCCTTCCTTGAACATTCCCTCGACGACGGCAACGATGGATCCTTCTAGCGATATCCGAGCCAACTGAGTGGGACAGCCTGTGCTCTCAGCAAGATAGTCGCAGACGCCCAGTGCAATGGCACGCAGTGCTCCCCGGCACTCGGTAAAGGTGATGCTGCGGCGTTCTATCAGATCGCGGAAACGGGACTCTGTCATGGCCTGCAACAGCGCATTCTTGTCCGCATAGTGCAGGTAAAAGGTGGCCCGGTTCAGGGTGGCCTCGTCAGCGATCTCCTGCACCGAAATTACTTCGAAGTCTTTTTTCATCAACAACTTGGCCAGTGCATCCATCAGCATGCGGCGGCTTCGCACAATGCGCGGATCCGTCGTTCCGGTCTCGGGCTGGAGAAGCTGGGCCATTCCTATTAAAAGGATACCTCCTCTTAGACTAAAGCGACATCTGTTTATTTTGTGAATCGACATTTGTTCATTAATCATCAATTGTCGTGTAGGAGGAATTCTCAAATGTCAACCCTGCTTCATATCGATTCCAGCCCACTCTATGGTCGCTCGGTCTCCCGTGAGCTGACCGCTGCGTTCGTCAACCAATGGAAGGCTTCGCACCCGGATCGAAAGGTGATAGACCGCGACCTCAACGCAACCGCACTGCCGCCAATCACTGCGGCATGGGTCGGCGCCGTTTACACGCCAGAACCGTCACGCACTCCGGAGCAGAAGGAATTGCTTGTGCTCTCCGACTCCCTGCTCGCCGAATTGGAGCAGGCCGACGAGTACGTCATCGGAGTGCCAATGCATAACTTTGGTGTGCCTTCCGTGCTCAAGCTATGGATCGACCAGATTGCTCGTGTCGGCAGGACCTTCGCCTATGGGGAGAAAGGGCCGAAGGGCCTGCTCGTCGGCAAGAAGGCGACCTTCATCATTGCAACCGGAGGAATCTACGACGCCCAGACACAGATGGCCTCATTTAATTTCGTGGAGCCCTATCTGCGGTCCGTATTTGGTTTTCTTGGCGTGACCGACGCAACCTTCCTCACCGCGGGCGGAACCGCTGTGCTGAACCAGGGGCAGGACCGAAGTGCCTTTATTGCGCCTCATCTTCAGGCCGTGCAGACTCGCGCGCAAAACTCCCAAAAAGTTAGCGTATGAAAATTGCTTCGATTTTTGCGCGCTGACCTGCTGGGCTTGATCTTTAACCTCTTTGGGCTGACTGGATTTCTCCACTTAATCCAGCAGCCGCCCCGTCGAATCCATTGGCAATCCACTTCTTTCTGGTCCAGGGGTTCTCATAGGCGTGAACCATACAAGTTTCGATTCGGATCGAGAAAACGCGGTTCACTCGAGGTTTTCCATGAGTCCACTTACCCTTTATCCGAATCTCGATCATCTGTTCCGCGCGGACCGTTAATGACGAATGCGCCGGCCTTGCTCACAACTTCGTCCTGCGAGTCCGTGCCTCCCGAACAACCGATTGCGCCAATAATCACGCCCTGGTCAATGAGTGGAATACCGCCTCGAGACGCAATCACGCCATCGAACGCGAGCAGATAGTTGAGATGCATTAGATTAATACCATCCTCGAAGACTTTCGTTGGCCGCCGGAAGGTCACCGCTGCTCGCGCCTTGTGCTCTGCAATCTGAATTGAGGCGAGCATCGCGCCGTCCATTCGTTGGAAGGCAACTAAATTCCCACCCGAATCGGCTACTGCTACGTTCATTTTCCAGTTCCGCTTCCTAGCCTCCTCCACCGCGGCGTGAATAACCGCTTGGGCTTGGTATAGCGATATCGGGCGCCCATAAGGCACATCGAATGGGATTTCGGCTGGAATCACGTCGAGAGGATTCGACGGTGCTTCATGGCCGATTTCTGCTGTGTTGCTGGACATAATTTTCCTCCCAAAGGTCAGACAGTTATCTTCAAAGGATTAAATCCGCATCTCGTCCGTTCCGAGCGTTATCCGTAAGTCAGGTCGGTGCTCTGTCCAACTTCGATAATGTATCCGTCAGGATCGCGGATGTAGCAACGTATCTCGCCGTACTTCGGTATCGGCGGCGTGAGGAACTCTGCTCCTCGACTTTTCCATAATTCGTAGCACGCTTGAATATCCTTAACGCGGAAATTCATAAAACTGTTGATGTGATTCGGGTCGGGGACGCTGAGCGATACCGTCGGCTTATCCGGGGTCGGCCCGCCCCCAACGTTCAGAATCATCCAGATATTCGCCAACTGAAGGTACGGAGGCGCGTTGCCGTCACCCATGGTCAGAATGCGAGCGCCGAAGACTTTTTCGTAGTAGCGAGCCGATCGCTCGACGTCGGCGACGGTGAGAAAATGCGCGATGCTGATCCCCTCTTTCGGGGGCATCTCAAAACTCTTCTGATCGATTTGTACGGCGTTCATAGATGTCTCGGTCATGAGCGACTCCAACTTCGATTCGGTGTCCGCCGAATGTGAGGTGCGGTAATTGCAGTGCCCACAGTTGCTCTTATCAGCGTCACATCAATTAAGCCAGAAGCGGGTCGGCAAGTCTATTGGACGAACGTATCGACCGACACCAAGATTCTAGGCTGTCGCTTGCCAAGGCTGACGCACCAGCCAATACAACGCCACCATGTGCGTGATCATAAGCAGGGGCACGTAAAGGATAACAATGGCATAGGCAGCGCCCAGCTGTCCTGCGACGGCGGGAAGGTTGGCGTGGATGGCGTGGTAATAGTCGATCAGGATGTCGGCCGCGCCGATGAGATTGAAGGCGACGACAAAAAACCAAAAAAGTGGCCTTATCTTTATCTTTGCGCTGATCAGCGCGCACAGGGCTAGTATTCCGGCCGCAAAGTCTCCGTAAGCGGCAAGAACGGCGAAGCTCGCGGGCAAGTTGGGGCCAACAATACCTGGCACAATAAAAACCAGCCCGAAGAAGCGAAAGCAATGGATGGTCGCAATGAGCCGTTGCGCTTCAAAGTGGCCTACGGATTTCAGCCTCGGCAGCAAGTAGACACTGAAGCAAAGCAACCAAGCCACGTAACCCACAACGAGATGGATAAGGAAGACAAGTTCGGTTGGCATAATAGCCCCCTGTGCATAGGATAATTGCCGCATATGGCCCCCTCAAGCCCGGTTTTGGCTTGAGTGGGGATGTTCACACGCCCCAGACAAGTCCCGATTTGTAAACTAAAATGGTCAGTCCCGTCTGTCCCCGCTTTATTCCCGGAGCACGTCCGTCTCATTTGCGCGCTTTCTTCCGGTAATATCGAACCGGAAGGATAAACCCCCGATGGATCGGAAAGCATCTTTATTTGCCACATGGTACAAGGAGCTCGCTTTTTGGGTGGGTTCGGCGATGGTGGCAGCCGGTGTAATTCTGCATCTCCCGATGTTCTGGATGGGGCGGTTCAACCACTTCCGGCTTGCCGGAATGCCGATGGGTGCGGGCATGTATATCGGAATGGCGCTGATTATTCTTGGCGTCGCCGCCGCCGCATACGGCCTCCTTCCTTCCGCAGGGCAACAGGAAATCGGCTCCGTCTCAATCATTCCTCCCGAAGACAGTCCGCTGACGAAAGCGCACTGGATCCAGATCTGTCTGCTTGCGGTTGCGCTGGTCATCGATGTGATGAAGGCTGCGTCCCTTGGTTTCGTAGTCCCTGGCATGCGAGTTGAGTACGGGCTCAGTTTTTCCGCGGTCGCTGTGTTGCCGTTTGTCGCACTTTTAGGGACCACCGTGGGGTCTTTCATCTGGGGGGCCTTGGCCGATATCTACGGTCGCCGCGCTGCAATTCTGCTGGCCGCCGTTTTATTCGTAGGCACCTCCATCTGTGGCGCGATGCCTTCATTTTCATGGAATATCCTCATGTGTTTCATCATGGGACTTGCGGCCGGGGGCATGCTGCCCGTTGCCAACGCGCTGCTCGCCGAAATTGTTCCCACCAAACATCGGGGTTGGTGCCTGGTACTGCTCGGCGGCATCGGTACGGTCGGCGGTTATTTTGCCACCAGCGAACTTTCCGCCTTGCTGCAACCGTTTTTTGGTTGGCGAATCATGTGGTTTTTAGGATTTCCCACTGGAATCGTTCTGGTCGCACTCAGCCCCCTCATTCCCGAGTCCCCACGTTTTCTGCTTAAGATGGGACGCATGAAAGAAGCGCGGGAAGCGCTCGCTCGCTATGGCTCCGTGGTTGCCACGGCCGGAAATGTAACTCCACAAAAAACTTTCGTAAACGTGAATACCGGCGGTGAATCAGGCGCGTGGTCGAACTTGCGGCCGCTACTGGGATTAAGCGCCGCTCTCACCCTTGCCGCGCTCGCCTGGGGTTTTGTGAATTTTGGCGTGATGCTCTGGCTGCCCGGAAGTTTGATCGCTTCCGGCCGCAGCGTGGGTCTGGCCAGCGCGCTCATCGCGCGTTCCGCACTGATCGCGGTCCCAACCATTGGCGTGACAACCTATCTCTATACGCTGTGGAGCACAAAAAGAGTGCTGGTCCTTGCCATCGGTGTCACCACTCTGGGATTGCTGGCGACGCTGTTGCGCAATGAGCGTTTTCTGTCATGGTTCTCGAACCCGCTGGTTTCCGTTTCCCTGTTGGTCGTCGGCACCAGCGCGGTCATTTCCATTCTGCTGCCTTATACGTCGGAAAGTTTCCCCATCCGCCTGCGCGGCCGCGCCACCGGTTGGATTGCAGGTTGCAGCAAAATCGGAGGAGTGATGGCGCAAAGTTTGGCCATGATGGCGCTCGTGCCCGCCTTTGCCGTGACCGCCGGAGCCATTGCAGTCCCTACCATTGGGTCTCTGCTGTTGGTGGCTGTCTTCGGTTTGGAAACGCGCGGCCGCGATCTCCGCGAACTCGAAGCGGCGGAATAAAGGCGAGTCTGTCGGTAGTGCTGCAGTTCGAACAAAAACCTCAAAACTTGTCATTCCGAGGCCAGGTTTATCGGCCGAGCAATCTGCTTTTTCCCAACCGCGGCATAGCAGATTCCAAACCTGATCGAGAAAGACAATCCCGCGAGGGAAGACCTCGCCGCCGATTGGGGCAAGCCCGCAGTGATGAAACCCAGATTCCTCCGCTCCGATGTCGCTGCGGAATGACAAGGGAGAGGAGGTATTTTGAATTAAAGAGTATGTGTTTAACGGAGTCATTGATCGCCACCACACCCTAAGATTTGTCATTCCGAATGGGCTTCCGCCCAAGAGGAATCTCCCCGCCGGACAGTCCATAGAATCTAGGGGAGGTGTTTTGAACTAAAGAGTGTGTGTTTAACGGAGTCATTGATCGCCACCACACTCTAAGATTTGTCATTCCGAATGGGCTTCAGCCCAAGAGGAATCTCCCGGCCGGACAGTTCATCGAACCCAGGGGAGGTAACATCACCGCCTGCGTCTTGTCATTCCGAACCATAGCGCAGCGAAGGGAGGAATCTGCTTGTCTGCCGGGGAAAACCGTCTGTTGGTAGTGCTGCAGTTCGAACAAAAACCTCAAAACTTGTCATTCCGAGGCCAGGTTTATCGGCCGAGGAATCTGCTTTTTCTCAACCGCGGCACAGCAGATTCCAAACTGAGGGCTGGCACACCCTTTCAACCCGCAGTATAAACAAGGGTGGGGCAGCCACATTTTTTTCGGTTTATGCTTCCCAGAAAGAGTGCGCCAGCCACCAACTACTGGAATTCGTGCCGCCCTAGGTTTTACCTGCTGCGAAACAAACGCTTCTTGCCTTTCCTTCCCAACTTGGCATATACTCACGTATATGCCAATCCCTAAAGACCAATCCGCAGGGCGCAAGGCGAAGGTGTTCATGAACAACCGCAGCCAGGCGGTCCGCCTGCCTAAGGAGTTTCAGTTCCGCACGCAAGAGGTGTTCATTCGCAAGGAAGGGAGCGAGGTCGTGTTGTCGCCTCGACCTTTTGATTGGAGTTCTTATCTGGCGGATGCGCCTGCGGCTTCGGCAAGCTTCATGGACGGGGTGGAAGATCTGCCCGTGCAGGAGCGTGAGCGGTAATGCTCCGCTACATGCTGGACACGGACATTTGTTCCTATGTGATGAAGCGTTCCCATGACGCACTCTTGCGGCATCTGCAAAAGGTCCCGGTCAGCGACGTTTGTGTCTCTGTGGTCACCAAGTGTGAGTTGCTGTACGGCGTTGAAGTGTCTCCCCGGCGTCAGCAGGACGAGGCGGCGCTGAACGCCTTTCTGAATTACGTGGAACTTCTGGATTTCCCCGACAACGCGTCGTCGCACTATGCGCAAATTCGGGCACAGTTGAAGAAATCGGGAAAGATGATCGGAGCCAACGATCTGTTCATCGCCGCTCACGCTCGCAGCCTGGGCTTGACGCTCGTCACCCACAACACGCAGGAGTTTCGACGGGTCCACAAGTTAGCGATTGAGGACTGGACCTCGATTGGCTGAGCTCAAGCTCGAATGTTTATAGACTTGCACTTGGGATTGCGCCCCCCTTTCGAACGTGACTGGGAAATTCGGGGACAGACGGAACTGACCCAACTTTCATTCTGACCGCTGAAGGCAGTAATCGAGACGCTCCGACTATCTGGAGGCAGTCTTTTATTTCTCCCCCGGCCGCTTCTTCCCCTCCATCATCACTCTTCTCAAGATCCGATTGATCCGCGTCTGGTAGCCCGGTCCGTAGGTCTTGAGCCAGTCCACCACTTCCACATCCACGCGTAAAGAGATCCTGCTCTTGCGGGGACGGTTCCAGCGCGGTTCCGCATCCGTCTCATCTTCCGCCAACGACAAAAGGTCGTCTTCAACCGACGCATGCAGCCATGCCATGGTCGCCCGCCCGGATCGGGCCTTTCGCCGCTTTGTTTTCTTGCTCTTAAGTGTCATGACAATATCGTACGCCCACTACCGTCATGACGTTATGTTCCCCAGGGAACACTTGGACCAATTCACTTGATTCCTCTAAGCGACCCTCTTCTTCTTGGCTTCGAGTGCCGGTAGAAGAAGTTTCAGAAGCGCCTCATCGGAGAACGGGTTCTGACCTGAGATTAGTTCACGATCCTGAAGGACATAGCTCGTCCATGGCGCGAGCACGCTTACGTCACCGCCCGCCGTACTCAAGGCGAAGTCTGGGTAGAAGAGGACCTTGCCACCAATCTCAAGCGGCTCTCGCTGCAGCTCTTCCGCTGTCGAAAAGATAGTCATCTTATATCCAGCATAGATCCAACCTTGCGCCTTTGCGTGTGCTCCGGCAGGATCGCCCGCCGCCAGCGCTGCGACCACTTCCTTCGAATTCGGAAGGGCCGAGAGAAGTGAAATAGGGCCATGGCAGAGTACCGCCGTAGGTTTGGATGTTTGATGAAAGTGCCTGAACACGATGCCGGCGTCGGGATCATCGAGCAGGTCCATCATCGGGCCATGGCCGCCGGGGACGAACACAGCGTCATATTGATCCAGGCCCGATGCGATGACATCCGAGATACGACTTGGATCTCTGAGCCCAGTCAGGCTGTCCTTGAATTTCAGATAGTCCTGAAGCTTCGCCTCGTCCCCACCGAAGAACTGCGCTATCGCTGAATTGACATCCAGTTGCGGCGTGTTCCCCTTTGGGTTGGCGAACGTAATCTCGTAGCCTTCCTTCATCAGGGCGCGAGTCGGAACCGTCAGCTCGTTGAGATAGTAGCCAGCGCCCTTGTAACATCCGCCATCTTTCAATGGCAAGCCGCGACCACTCGATACCAGCACCAGGACTTTTCCTTTTGTTGTCATCTTGTTCTCCTTTTTGAAATCGAAGTTTGAAATGTAGGTTATGCCCCGGGGAATCCGAACATCAGCCAGGACTGATTGGCGACCCAATGCGGGTACAACTCCGTCATCTGATCGAAGAGTTCCCGGTCGGACTTCGCGGTTTTCTGCAGGCGATCGAAGTCTTGAAGGTATCGCTTAGTGTCCTGGATGGTCGACGGGGAATCGGGCGCGCCAGTCTTTTTGTGACCGGCGACAACCGTCGTCGGATTGAGCGCCGCTAAACGATCCAGCGCGGCGATCCAATTCTTTCGGCTCTCGGGAGTGGTGTCGCCGACGTACATGCGGCATTGGTTGTATACAACGTCGCCGGCAACGACCAAGCCGATCGATGGAACGTAGAGAGACGTCGAATCGGGACTATCGGTGCGGCCTTGCTTGATGATGCGCAATTCGTGGCCTTCAAGAGTGAACGTGTCCTGCTCATATGGTTCAGGTGGAACCAACCTGGTGGCGACTTGCCCCGGAAAGAGATTGCGGGCCAGCCGCTCCACTATGGGGGTGAAAGACATCTGCATGGCGGCCACCGCCTCGGGGGTTGCGATCGCACGAGCGCCCGGGAAACGGTCGAGCAAAACGCTCAGACCGTAGAAGTGGTCGAAGTGGGCGTGCGTTATATAGATGGTCTCCAGGTTGCGGTTGTGCAGAGCGATCCAATCCGCGAGAGCGTTGGCCTCAGCCACCGTTCCCATTGCATCTACTAGTACCGCGTCGTAATCACCAAGGATTAGGGTCGACGTGATCGGGTCAAAGCCGAATGCTTCGCCGAAGGGCTCTGGCCGCTCGCCGACCATGGTCTTTCCCGGAGCCGTAAAAACGTTCACGTTCAGTGAGTTCGACGCGACCGGCGCGGTGACGCGGGAGGTCTCTTTCAATCCGTTTGTGGGGTCCATTCGGTACCTCTTTCGATTGCTTCCGAAATGCAGATTATGATCGGACCTATAGCATGACACTATCAAAGCAGAGAGATGGGCTTTGAACAATTGGACGATGGTATGGGTGGGACCAAATAGTTGGGAGTGGGCCACCACTGGGATTGAGAAGCATCCACGTACTGGCAAGCTCATTTGCGCGGGTTGCCCCGATAGCGGTCAGCTAGTTCAGGAGTGATTCCCAGTTGGCTGGGACCCTCCCCGCCGGTCCGGGAGCGGGCTGATTTTTTGGATGCGAATGGGGCGGAAGCAATTCCACACCCTTAATCATCCCTTGCTTCTCGTAATCGTAGAACCAATCCTCGCCCGGCTCGAAGCTGGCAATGACCGGATGCCCGGTTGCCGCCGCATGCTTGGATGCATGCTGGCTGGGAGAACTGTCGCAGCAACCGATGTGCCCACACTCCGCGCACCGGCGAAGATGAAGCCACCAGCCATTTGGTGAAGCCAGGCATTCCACACATCCGTCGCCACTTGGTTTCGAAGCGGGGTTGATTCCGCGGTGATCTTTCTTCATTTTCGATTTCCTTTAGACGTCATTGTGCCTAACGCAAGGGTATCAAATCAAAGTTCTCCAGTCTCGGGATCAAAGATTTGCCCGGCCGGGGAATGACCACGAAGAGATAATCATGTTCGTCATTCTCCTCCGGACAGGCATTTGGGATGCCGCTCTGCCGACCGAATCGCCTGTGATGAAGCGATTACGAGTCGAAGTGCTACGGCGAATCAATTGGACGATGAGCAGATGGATCGGCAACTGCAATGTACGCTATAGTCGTAGCCGTCAGAATCCTGGCTAATGAGACGTAACCCAAATAAGTTGTCTCCCAAGCGCATGTACCTAATTCCAGTGCTGTCCAAGGCATTGGACGTTCTCGAGCTACTGCAGAATGAGCGAGGGGCGCTGACCCCGGAAGCCATTTTTCAGCGGACCAACATTTCCAAAACCACGGTCTATCGGATTCTGAAGACGCTTACCCATCGTGGATATTTGGCGCAATCCCAGGATGGTGTGTATCGATTGGTTGCGCGGCCCAAGAAGGCACGTTTCGGTTTTGGAAGTCAGTCCGCGGACATGCCATTTTCGGAGGCCGTTACCGACAGTTTGCGAGCGGCCGCATCGGCCGCCGGTGTAGACCTGATGGTTCTCGACAATCGATATGACGGGCCGACAGCATTGCGCAACGCGGACGAGTTCGTGCAGAACAATCCTGATCTGGTGATTGAATTTCAAATCGACCAGCGAATCGCACCCGTGGTCGCGGATAAAATCGATGGGGCAGGAATTCCGCTGATTGCCGTCGATATCCCCCATCCGCACGCGACGTTTTTCGGAGTAAACAATTATCGTGTGGGATTTGAAGCAGGTGAATGCCTGGCCGGGCATGGGAAAACAAATTGGGATGGCAAAGTGAAATGGGCCCTGGGACTCGATGTCGAGGAAGCCGGAGCATTGGTGCATAGCCGCATCACGGGGGCTTTTGAAGGCATTCGTTCCAAATTGCCGGACATTCCGGATTCCTCGCTGGTAAGAATGGATGGGCGGGGGATGCGCGAAAAAAGCTATCGCCTTGTCCTTGAGTTTCTTCGCCGCCATCCCAAGGACCGCGGAGTACTGATCGCGGCAGCCACAGACACGAGCGCCCTTGGGGCGGTGCAGGCAGTGAGAGAATTGAAGTGGGAAAAATATGCGGCGATCGTTGGACAGGATTGCATTCCGGAAGCACTCGATGAAATGTCAGCAGGGGACAGTCCTCTCATCGCTTCCGTGTCTCATGAGGCCCAGAGCTATGGGCCCAGGTTAATTCATTTGGGCCTGGCGATCCTCAGTGGCCAGCGCATTGCGCCGTACAACTACGTGGAACATAAGCTGGTTCGGGCGTCGTCAATCCGCAAAGTGAAATGAAGATCAGCCACTGGACCGACTTTTTGTATCCCTACGGAAACAGTTACCCTATTGCATTCGGAGCGTACTATAGTCGTGATCGATCGAGTCTTCGCAGGGGCGTGGTGGATTGTGAGTCCGAAGAGAAGGCCAGAACGCGAAATTGACCGCAACACGAAGAGCACACCGGCAAGGAAAAATCACCATGAACCTGTTCTAGCGGCGGTGGATTTGGGCGCCGAGAGCTGCCGCGTGTCGCTGCTGCGATGGAGCCAGGGAAAACCTGTTATTGAAATCGTTCACCGATTTTCGAGCAACCTTGTCGATCAGGGAAACGGGCTTTGCTGGGACATCAGGAATATTTGTACTGGCGTGGAACAAGGACTCAGGGCATGCGCGGCGCTTGTCCCCTCAGGAATTGCGGCGGTGGGCGTCGATGGCTGGGCGGTTGATTATGTCCGTTTGAACGACCAGGGCGAGCCGAGAGGAAACCCGTTCTGCTACCGAGATGAACGGACCGTAAGAGCCGAACAAGAGGTGAACGCTCGCATTTCAGTAGATCGGCTCTACGAACTGACCGGCATTCAGCATTTGCGCATCAATACTTTGTATCAGCTTTATGCCGATGGTCTAAGCGGAATGGACCAAAGTATTGCCTGGACGAACTTACCGGAATTCATTTTGTCTTTTCTGGGAGCCCGTCGTGTCGCGGAATATACCAATGCAACGCACACCCAGCTTGTGGCTTTGAGTGATCGGACCTGGTGCAATGAAATCTTTGCGGCAAGCCAATTACAACTGCGAGCCGCCCCTCCGATCGTCCCTCCTGGCAGCGATGTAGGCAATCTGTCGGGAAATCTCGCTTCCTTGCCGGCATTTGGCAAGACCAAACTGATCGCTCCTGCCTGCCATGACACTGCATCCGCCATTGCAGGAATCCCAGCGCAAGGAGACGATTGGGCATTCCTTAGTTCTGGAACATGGTCTCTGATTGGCACCGTCCTTAATGAGGCTTGTGTTTCTGATTTGGCGCGACGACTGAATTTCAGCAATGAAGGGGGAATCGGAGGCAAGACCTATTTTCTGAAAAATGTGAACGGCATGTGGCTACTGCGACAGTGCATCGAGCAATGGCGGAAGGAAGGTGAATCGTGGACGGTGCCCCAGTTAATAGAAGCTTGCGCTGCGCTGGCGGTTCCCGAAAGTCTGATCGATGTTGACGATCCCGAATTTCTTCTTCCCGGCGACATGCCTTCCCGGATCAATGATCGTCTCCGGCGAGAGGGAAAAGCGGTATCAGATGCCCCGCTCAAAGCGGCGGCCATGACGAATGTGATCTTTCATAGCCTGGCATCCCGCTATGCTGACGTGATCCGCGATTTATCAAAGATTACGGGGATACGATTCAAGCGAATTTATGTTGTTGGAGGCGGAAGTAGAAATTCATTTCTGAATGGACTTACTTCTAAAGCCACCGGCCTTGAGATAGTCACCGGCTCAACCGAGAGCGCGACGATTGGCAACTTTGCGGTCCAGTTGGCGGTTTTGGCCGAGAACTCTTCATTTCGCAAGGGCGTGTCTGCGCAGGAGGTTATAAAGTGGGCGAACGTTCTCAGTGAACCGGCGAGTCATATTTAGCGGAGTACCCGCGAAATCCAGCTGCTTCGTCTCAGCCGCTTTTCCAGGATCGAAGCTGACATCTAAAGTTGCCCATGGAAATTAGTGCCCTATTGCATTTATGGAGTATCATGGGCAGCTACTTGCGCTAAAAAGGTCCGATCGGACGGATCTCATTCAACTGCCGCAGTCCTTCATAATTGAGGATCTATGAAAGTTAAGGCCAGCATGCGATTCCTCGAAGATCGCTGGGATAATCTGGAGGCCGCGAAATTGGACGAGCCTGAACTTCTGCGCTATCGCTCCAATCTTTTAGGCTCGGACTTGCGCATCACCAATTTTGGCGGAGGCAACACCAGCTCCAAGATCACGCAGGTTGATCCGCTAAGCGGCAAGAACGAAGAAGTGCTTTGGATCAAGGGAAGCGGCGGCGATTTAGGAAGTATCAAGCTGTCTGGTCTGGCAGCTCTTTATCTCGATAAATTATTGGCTCTCGAAGCCCGCTATCGGGGTGCCCAATTTGAAGATGAGATGGTGGAAATGTATCCGCTTTGTAGCTTCGGCAAGAACACAGTGGCGGCCTCAATTGATACGCCGCTGCATGGGTTCCTGCCTTTTCGGCATGTAGACCATCTGCATCCGGATTGGGGAATTGCTCTGGCTGCTGCCGGCAATGGCATCGAAAAGATGCGTGAATTCAATCGCCAGTTTGATCACCAGCTAATTTGGGTGCCGTGGCAGCGCCCTGGTTTTGAGTTAGGCATGATGATGCGCGAGGCAATCCAGAAAAATCCGAATTGCGACGGCGTCATCCTGGGGGGACATGGATTGTTTACCTGGGGCGATACGCAGCGGGAATGCTACGAAAACACTATTTCGATCATCGATCAGCTGGGCCAATTCGTTGAAGACCACGTGGAGAAAAAAGGCGGCAATTTGTTCGGCGGCCAAAAGCATGCAACGTTGCCAAACCATCGCGAACTCGCTCTAGATATTTTCCCATGGTTGAGGGGAAGAGTGTCTGCGGGACGGCGCATGATTGGTAACTTCAGCGATATTCCTGAAGTGCAGCGTTTTGTGAATGCTGGCGAGGCGAAGGACCTTGCCCACTTGGGTACCAGTTGTCCCGATCATTTTATTCGCACCAAGGTGCGGCCGTTATTTGTCTCCTGGCAGCCTGAAAGCGGCGCGGACAGCCTGAAGAAACAGATCGAATTGACACTCGCCCTGTATCAAAAAGAATACGCTGACTACTACCAGCAATGCGCCCAGCCTGATTCCCCCGCGATGAGAGATGCGAGTCCCACGGTCGTACTGATTCCTGGGATCGGCATGTTCAGCTTTGGCAAGAACAAAACAGAGGCACGACTGACGGGTGAATTCTACGTAAATGCAATCCATGTGATGGAAGGGGCCACGTCTCTCAACGACGGGAGCGTCCCGAAATCCTTACCGCAAGCGGGGAGGACGCCCACGGAAATGTTTAAGGTCCATTCCAATTATGTGGCCTTGCCGCTGTCGGAGGCGTTTCGCATTGAATATTGGGCTTTGGAAGAGGCCAAGATCCGCCGGCAGCCTCCAGAAAAAGAGTTGAGCCGTCAGATTGTTCTGATTGTAGGCGGCGGCAGTGGGATTGGGCGAGAGACCGCTTTGCTCGCAGCCGAACGTGGCGCGCACATTATGATTGCTGACCGGGATGCCGGCGCAGCGCAAAGCGTCGCGGATGAGGCGAAAGCCATTGCCGGAAAGGAATCCGTTCATGCAGTGGCAGTCGACATCAGCCGCCGCGAACCAATTCATGCCGCGCTCAGAGAAGTGATCGGCGTTTACGGTGGAATCGATATCGTCATTAATACGGCAGCTCTGTTTCCGACATCTTCCGATGGTCAAATCAGCGATAAACAATGGGCAACGACATTGGAACTGAATGTCACTGCGAACTATCTTCTGGCGGATGAAGCCGCACAGATACTACGAGAACAAGATCTGGAGGCGTCGATCGTGTTGACGAGCTCCGCCAATGCCATTGTTGCCAAAAGAGGCAGCGAGGCTTACGACGTCAGTAAGGCCGCGGTCAATCATCTGATCAGGGAACTGGCGATTTCATTGGCACCGCGGGTGCGGGTCAACGGGATTAGTCCCGCAACCGTGATCAAGGGATCCACGATGTTCCCACGCGATCGAGTGATGGCTTCTCTCAAGAAATACAAAATTTCATTCGAGGAAGGCTTTACCGACGATCAACTGCGTGGGTTACTTGCGGATTTCTACGCCAAGCGTACATTGACCCATCATGCGATTGATCCGAAAGATTGCGCGGAAGCAATTCTATTTCTGGCGGGACCAAAATCCCGATGCACAACTGGACATTTGATTCCGGTCGACGGGGGACTTACCGAAGCCTTTATGCGGTGAGAGGGCTTTGAAGGGCACGATGAGCAGGGGCTCCGAAAGGTTATCAAGGATGACGGGGAATTTAGAAGCAACCATTCACGCGGCCTTGGATGATTTTCACATCGAATTGCCCAGTTGGGGATTTGCAAATACCGGTACGCGTTTCGGAAAATTCATTCAACCCGCAGCAGCTGTCACCATTGAAGACAAATTTAGCGATGCTGGACAAGTGCATGCCCTGACCGGATCGTGTCCTAGCATCGCGCTGCACGTCCAATGGGACCTGCCCGGTGGGCTAAAACAGGTTCCAGACATTGAAACGTTGGCGCGAAAATTTGGGGTTCGGGCGGGCTCGATCAATCCGAATATTTTTCAGGACCAAGAATATAAGTACGGGTCGTTTGGCAATCCCGATCCGGCGATCCGCAAGCGTGCGCTTGACCATATTTTAAATAGCGTGGCAATCGCTGATGCGCTGAAGTGCCGTGACATTGCCCCCTGGTTCGCCGATGGCTCAAATTATCCAGGCACTCAAAACATGCGCAAACGGATCGGGTGGTTTGAGGAGTCATTCAAAGAAGTTCATTCGCATCTTAGCGCCAAACAACGTCTGTTAATCGAATACAAGCCCTTTGAGCCCGCGTTCTATCACACGGATATTGCCGACTGGGGAATGGCTTTACTATTGGCGAAGAGCGCCGGGCCGCAAGCGCTGGTTCTGGTCGATACCGGCCATCATTATCAGGCGCAGAATATCGAGCAGATCGTAGCCTGGCTGTTGCATCACAAAATGATTGGCGGATTTCATTTCAATGACCGCCGCTTCGCTGACGATGATTTGACTTTAGGTTCCATTGACCCCTATCAGGTTTTTCGAATCTTTCACGAGATCCATACACATGAATGGGAGACTGGCACGCGCGCCGACATCGCCTACATGATCGATCAAAGCCATAATCTAAAAGGCAAGATGGAAGCCATGGTTCAAACCGTATGTACAGCCCAGGAGTTGTATGCGAAAGCGGCGATTGTGGACCATGGCCGACTCGCGGAGTTGCAGCAAAGTTGCTCCCTGGTTGAGGCCGAAGAATGCCTGCGAGGCTCATTCTGGTACGACGTGAGGCCCATATTACGGGAATGGCGCGCCAGTCACGGCCTGCCAGTTGATCCATTGGAGGCTTTGCGAAACAGCGGATATGTGGAGCGGATCACGGCCGACCGGCGAGAGCGCAACGCTTCCGCGGTGTCGACGTACGCTTAGAAGTTGAAGTCCTTGCCGAAGCAATCGTCGAGCGTTTTGTCCAAAGAACCTTATTCCATATGGAAAACTTCTTTCATCATCGCGAAGCGTTCACCTGGCTCCAGTCCGGGGACGGGCTCAAAATACTTCGCCATCTCAGCCTGCCAGCGAAGATTAATGGGGTCGTCGGCGAGGATGTTCCAAGCTGAATCGAAATCCTTGACCTGCATGACTAGAAATAGATCCTGGCCCCGGCGAAAAATCGAATAGTCCGAAATACCAACTTCCTTCAGCTTCGCCAGTAACCCAGGCCACACGTTGGCGTGATCTCGTTCATAACCTTCGACGGCATCGGATTTGATTCGCAGACGAAACGCCACACGCGGCATAAAGACAAACCTCCTGAGGCTAAAGCGCCACGAATGGTTCAAATCATCGCGGATCAGATCTGTTCTGAAGAACATCCGCGAAATCCGTGGCGAAGATTACGGCAGAGTGACGACTGCCACCGACAATCCCTTGAGTGTGATCGTGTCAGTTGCCAGCTTGATCGAGGCCGGCGGATCGAACGCCGTCGTCTGATCCACGTATTCTTCCTGACCTCCGGTTGCACCGGGCACAGAGATATCGAAAGGGCGGTCGCGTTTATTGACTAGCAATGCGCGCCGCTTGCCATCCGGCTTCACTACTACCAACGAATAGAGATAAGGAGAAACGGAGGAGTCGAGTGGTTCAGTTTCGACGATATTGTCACCTGGTCCGAAATTCTCGCGTAGGAGTTTCAGGACCCATAGGCGTGCATTCGGTTTGCCGGTATTCCAATCCACCATGGAAACGCTGGGAAATTGTGTAGGATAGCCGACCAGTTGCGATTCGCCCACGACGTCGATTCCCATGCGGGTCAGTTCGCCAAAGAGGTAAGCGTACATTGAACAAGTCAGGTTCCAGTATGAATTTTGAATCGGCTGCGTAACGTGGCCAGCGTTACCCTGCGCCAAATCCTCGGCAGAGATGGCGCCAAGTTCGTCGATGGTGGTTTTTGTCGTTGGCGAAAGTCTTTTTCGTATCGATTCCACATAACGCACCGTATTCAGGAAGCCGTCTGCCTGGGCGAAGAAGGTGTATTGCTGGATGTCTGGGCTTTGATCGGGAGTGGGGACCGCATAAAAATGGTAGGAAATGAAATCCAGCGGAATGCCGGGCTCGTGATTCTTGGGGTTCAGAAAATATTCGAACTGCTCCGGACTCTGCGAAGGTGTGGCCAAGGCCAAACCGACGAATTTGGTTTGAGGCGCCACGCGCCGGATCGCCGTGACCACCGAATCATATACGCGGGTGTAGAGTTCCGGTGACATTTCATGCTCGTATTCAATTTCGTTCAGCACTTCCCAATAAGGGATGTCGTAGTGGTAACCGGACTCGTGACGGTTGCCGGCTTCATCGGTCAATCCGCCTTGCGTATACCATGAAAAGAGGCGACCGTAATAGTCACCCACCTCTTTCATCGTGGGATCGCGGAATTCCGTACCCTGCGTATAGTCCCATACCGCCTGATTTGGGTCGTTTGGGTAGGTGACCGGTTTGTTGGTCTTAAACATCCATGCGGGAATGGTGCTGAAGTTCAAAATTACAGAATGTCCTTTGGTCGCCTCTAGAAAATCAATCGTCATGGGATCAATCAAGGAAAAATCCCAAAAAGTCTTGCCGGCTTCCGGCGGTTGGAGTTCGGCAACGCCCAGCCGGGGATAGGGCAACCACGGTACATAGCGAACATAATCTGCTTTAAGATCATGGAGAGTCTTGAAAACATTATCGTGGATTGGCATCCCGCGCCGCATAGGCGGGTTGACGACAACTTGCAAAGTGGCTGTGGTCCGCGAAACACTGACGATCTTGTCCCAATTCGCTTTCAGTACGATGGCTTGGGCTTGACCCAGGCTGCGAGTGGTTGAAAACAGACTCACAGTCAGCAACAAGCATGTTTGTAAGGGAAAAGCTACCTTCAACATTGAATGTCTCCATGGTGCCCGAAGCATTGTGCATGCAATTGCACCATGCTTCAATAGGAAAATAAGCCCACTATTGACAATGGCGGGCAGAGAAGGATAAAGTCCAGCCGCTTAGAAGTCGCAGCCCGTACGCAATGATGAATCAATCGCCTCCCATCCCAAATTTGAAAATCGGCCTCTTTGCAATTGGACTTGATACCTACTGGCCGCAGTTTGCCGGCCTTGAGGAGCGGTTGAAGGGATACACTCAGCTGGTTGCCGAGAAATTGAACCGTCCGGGCGTTCGCGTTGTTAACTTAGGGATGATTGATACTCCCGAAAAAGCGTCCGGTGCCGGCCATGAATTCCGTCGCGGCGATGTGGATCTGGTGTTCTTATACGTAAGCACCTACGCCCTCTCATCAAGCGTGCTGCCGGTTGTTCGTCGCGCAAAAGTCCCGGTCATTATATTGAATCTCGCACCCACCGCGGCGATCGACTACCCGGCCTTCAATAAGTTGGGCGACCGCACGAAAATGACTGGAGAATGGCTGGCATACTGTTCAGCTTGTGCAGTGCCGGAAATTGCGAGTGTCTTAAAGCGGTGCAGAATCCAATTCTTTCAAGTCACCGGCATGCTGGAAAATGATTCAGTTGCCTGGGACGAAATTCATGACTGGATTGACGCCGCCCGTGTAGCTAACATCATGGAGCACAACCGGCTCGGGCTCATGGGTCATTACTACGGGGGGATGCTCGATATCTATTCCGATCTTACCCAGCAATGCGCCTATTTTGGTGGGCACGTCGAAATGATTGAAGTCGACGAATTGTCCGCGTTGTGTCGCGATGTGTCGGGGAGTGAAATCGAGAACAGGATTCCCGAATTTCGAGAGCGATTTGAGGTGCAGCCGGATTGCAGGCAGGAAGATTTGGAGCGCGCCGCCCGTACCTCGGTCGCTCTGGATAAGATGGTCGAAATCCATAAGCTGGGATCTCTGGCCTATTACTATCAGGGCATCGGCAATAGCGAGAATGAAGATGCCATCAGCTCGATTATCCTCGGCGCCAGCATGCTGACCGGTCGCGGAATCCCGGTGGCCGGAGAATATGAAATCAAGAATGCGCAAGCCATGAAAATCACGGACGCCTTCGGCGCCGGCGGATCTTTCACGGAATGTTATGCGGTTGACTTCGACGACGACTTGATCCTGATGGGACACGATGGGCCCGGGCACATTGCCATTGCGGAAGGTAAAACCAAAGTTCGTCCGCTGCATGTTTATCACGGTAAAGTGGGTCGGGGACTTTCCGTGGAGATGTCGGTCAAGCATGGGCCGGTGACTCTGCTCTCCGTGGTGCAGACTGTCGATGGCAAGCTGCAACTCCTCACCGCGCAAGGCGAGTCTGTGCCTGGGCCGGTGCTGGAAATCGGCAACACTAACAGCCGCTATCGTTTTTCGCCGGGAGCGAGAAACTTTATGAACAATTGGAATGCCCACGGCCCGGCACATCATTGCGCGGTGGGAGTTGGGCACATCGCCGGAAAATTAAAAAAGCTTGCGGCATTGCTAAATATGGACTGCTTCCAGGTCTGTTGATCTGTCTAAAGTTTTCTCAATTTCAAGAAGCGAATGAATCCTAATCCCATCATAGGCGTGATGTACCACTGGCTTGGCGGCCTGGCTTCCGGCAGCTTCTATGTCCCTTATCGAGGAGTGAAGCGATGGGCATGGGAAACCTTTTGGCTAGCCGGAGGCTTGTTCAGTTGGATTATTGCTCCCTGGTTCTTCGCACTGCTCATGACGAAAGATCTGCTGCCGGTCCTTCGTGAAACGCCGGGAACAGTTCTTTTCTGGACGTTTCTTTTTGGACTTCTCTGGGGCATTGGGGGCCTCACGTTTGGTTTGACTATGCGCTACCTCGGATTATCGCTGGGAATGGCGGTGGTGCTTGGCCTGTGTGCTGCGTTTGGAACTTTGATCCCGCCAATTTTTCGTGGGGAATTCATGAGCCAGGTGGTGGGCACAAGGTCGGGGCAGATCATTCTGCTTGGAATTGTCGTTTGTCTGCTGGGAATTGCTGCTGCGGGATTGGCTGGTATCTACAAAGAACGAAACATGTCGCCGGAACAGCAGAAAGTCACGATCAAAGAATTCGATCTCAGGAAAGGGGTGGGCGTAGCCACGCTTTCGGGAGTTATGAGCGCCTGCTTTGCCTATGGGTTAGCTGCGGGCGATCCGATTAAAGCTCTCACCATAAAGCACGGTACGCCAGACTTATGGCAGGGGTTGCCGGTGCTGGTTGTGGTTTTGCTTGGAGGATTCACCACTAACTTTATCTGGTGCATAATTCTGAATTTCCGAAACCAGACTGGCTACCAATACTTCACTTCGATCTCGCGCGAACCGGATGGCCGCGGTACTCAGGAAACCATTATTGAGACGGCTGTGGATGCGCCTGGCAGGGAAGTCGTTCAACAGATGAAACGAGTAGGGAACGCTACATCAACTCGGGTCCCGATGCTGACCAACTATTTACTCTGCGCCCTGGCCGGCACCACCTGGTATTTTCAGTTCTTCTTTTACTCGATGGGTGAAACGCAGATGGGTAAATATAAATTTTCGAGCTGGACGCTCCACATGGCCAGCATCATTATCTTCAGCAGCCTTTGGGGGATTGGTTTGAAGGAATGGAAGGGAGCGGGAGTGCAGGCGGGCAGGCTGCTGGCCCTCGCTCTTCTCTTGTTGGTCGGATCCACAATCATTGTGGGCTACGGAAATTATATTGGACTCGGACGGTAAACAGGCTAGTTGCGGGCTGCGGCTTGATCCAACGCAAGATTCAATTCCAATATATTGACTCGCGGCTCGCCCATAAATCCCCATTGTCTGGCTTCGGTGTGCTGGGCAATCAACGTTCTGATTTGATCTTCCCCGAGCCCCCTGGTTCTGGCTATGCGCTTTACTTGATACTCAGCCGCCGCGGGAGAGAGGTGTGGATCAAGGCCGGAGGCAGAGGTGGTGACAAGGTCCGCGGGGATCGGCACGCCGGGATTTTCAGTCTGGTCGCCAGCGACGTCATTGTTAATGCGATCGATCAGTTTTTGATTGGTAGGTCCGAGGTTGGAGCCGCCGGAATTCGCGGCGTCGTAACCATTTCCAGCCGCCGATGGACGCGAATGAAAGTAACCTGCACCCACAAACGATTGTCCGATGTTGCGAGATCCGACCACGGTGCCGTTTCGCGTGATCAATTGTCCGTTGGCTTTGTCATGGAACAGTGCTTGCGCAATGCCAGTGACAACCAGTGGATAAATCACGCCCAATAAAACCGCGGTGGCGATTGTCATGAGTACCGAGATTACGAGATTCTTTTTCATAAAATTGCCATTAGGCCATCCCAATACTGGTAATGATCACGTCGATCAGTTTGATTCCGACGAACGGTACGATAATGCCGCCAACGCCGTAGATCCATAGATTCTGGCGCAGCAGCGCGGCTGCACCCATGGCCCGGTATTTCACACCGCGCAGCGCCAAAGGGATCAGGGCAACGATAATTAGCGCGTTGAAAATGACTGCCGACAGGATCGCCGATCCCGGCGTTTTCAAATGCATAATATTGAGTGCATTGAGCACGGGAAAAGTTCCTGCAAACATGGCTGGAATGATGGCGAAATATTTGGCGACGTCATTTGAGATGGAGAAGGTGGTGAGTGCACCGCGCGTCATAAGTAACTGCTTGCCGATCTCCACGATCTCAATCAATTTGGTTGGATTGGAATCGAGGTCCACCATGTTTCCCGCCTCTTTGGCAGCTTGGGTGCCGGTATTCATGGCGACGCCTACGTCGGCTTGCGCCAGGGCAGGGGCGTCGTTGGTTCCGTCGCCAGTCATGGCCACGAGTTTTCCGTCGGCCTGCTCACGGCGAATAAGATCCATTTTGTCTTTGGGTGTGGCTTGTGCGAGAAAGTCGTCGACTCCGGCCTCGCGAGCAATGGCTGCGGCCGTCAGCGGATTGTCGCCGGTGATCATGATGGTGCGAATGCCCATGGCGCGGAGCTGGGCAAAACGCTCACTGATGCCGCCTTTTACGATGTCTTTCAAATAAATGACGCCGAGGGCGCGGCGATTCTCGGAGACGACCAGAGGCGTGCCACCTGCACGCGCGATCATTTCGACATTGGCTTGCACATCCTTCGGAAGCCCGTTTCCACTGACCACCGAAATATATTTGGCGATCGCCTCAGCGGCGCCTTTGCGGATCTCGCGACCGTCAAGATCGACGCCGGACATGCGGGTTTGGGCGGTGAACGGCACAAACTGTGCCTCATGAGTCGCCAGGTCGCGTCCGCGCAGTCCATACTTTTCTTTTGCCAGAACAACGATGGAGCGGCCCTCGGGAGTCTCATCCGGCAACGATGATAGCTGGGCAGCATCGGCCAGTTGCGCCTCGCTAATCCCGGCCGCGGGAATGAAATCGGCGGCCTGGCGATTACCCAAAGTGATGGTGCCGGTCTTGTCGAGCAACAATGTGTTTACATCGCCAGCAGCTTCGACGGCGCGTCCAGACATGGCGAGTACGTTGTGCTGCACCAGTCGATCCATGCCAGCGATGCCGATGGCCGAGAGCAGGCCACCGATGGTCGTCGGGATCAGGCAGACTAGCAGGGACACTAATACAAATACTGTTTGCCGAGCTCCCGAGTAAATAGCGAATGGTTGGAGTGTCACCACTGCTAACAAGAAAATGATCGTGAGGCCAGCCAGCAGAATATTCAGCGCGATTTCATTGGGTGTCTTTTGGCGTTCGGCGCCTTCGACCAGCGCGATCATCCGATCGAGAAAAGTTTCACCGGGGTTCGATGTGATTTTGATTGTCAGCCAATCCGATAAAACGCGCGTGCCACCAGTCACCGCCGAGCGGTCGCCTCCGGCTTCCCGGATTACTGGAGCCGATTCACCGGTGATGGCCGACTCGTCCACCGACGCGATCCCCTCGGTGATCTCTCCGTCGCCGGGGATGAATTCCCCGGCAATCACTTTGACGAAGTCTCCAGAGCGCAATTTGCAGCTGGAAATCTGTTCTATTTTCCCACCCGCAATGAGTCGATTCGCAACGGTTTCCGCTCTGGCTTTGCGGAGCGATTCGGCCTGGGCTTTGCCTCGGCCCTCAGCCATGGCTTCGGCAAAATTCGCGAACAATACTGTAAACCACAGCCAGAGCGTGATCTGAAGGTTGAAGCCGAACGATCCCTGATGATGCAAAACATCGCGGATTAAGAGCACGCTGGTCAGAACGCTTCCGACTTCGACCACGAACATGACGGGATTTCCCATCATATTTTTCGGATTCAGTTTGACTAAGGAATCGACGATCGCGCGACGCACGATCTTGGTGTCCCAAATGGCTTTCGATTTAGTTTTCTGTGTCATGGCCCCTCAGAACGTAGTGCCCGATTGCATGAGCAGGTGTTCAAGAATCGGTCCCAAACTAAGAGCTGGGAAAAACGTCAAAGCCCCAACGATGACGATTACGCCGATTAGGAGCACGCTGAATAGAGGTGTAGTAACGGGAAATGTACCCAGCGATGCCGGGACATACTTCTTTTTCGCCAAATTTCCCGCGATGGCCAACATAGGCAGAATCATGCAGAAGCGCCCGATCAGCATGGTAGCGGCGCCCGCGGTGTTGTACCAAAGAGTATTTCCGTTCAGACCCGCAAAAGCCGACCCATTATTACCCGCCATGGAAGTGAAGGCGTAGAGAATTTGTGTGAGCCCGTGTGGACCCGCGTTACTGATACTGGAAGTGCCAAACCCGGCCACCGCTGAAATTCCGGTAAGCACCAGGATCACGAACGGAAACACCAGCGTAACCAGCATTGCCATTTTTACGTCGTAAGCTTCGATCTTTTTTCCCAGATACTCCGGCGTGCGTCCCACCATCAGGCCGGCAATGAAAACTGCGAGCACGACATAAATTAGAACGCCGTACAATCCCGCACCTACTCCGCCGAACACAGTTTCACTGAGCATGATGTTGACCAGGGGAACCATTCCACCCAGAGGCGTGTAAGAATCGTGCCAACTGTTGATCGCGCCGCAACTTGCATCGGTGGTGACTGTTGCAAAGAGAGCGGAATCGGCGATCCCGAAACGCACTTCTTTGCCTTCCATATTGCCGCCTGATTGAGTCAGGTTCGCACGCTGATCGATTCCGTGCAGCAATGGATTACCGCGCGCTTCCGCCCAATAGGCGGTTGTAACTCCCGCGAGGAACAAGACCGCCATCGCAGACCAGACGGCCCAACCATGGCGCTGAGATCCGGTCATGCGGCCCAGGGTGTAGGTGAGTCCTGCGGGAATCGCGAAGATCGAGAGCATTTCCAGATAGTTACTAAGGGGCGTGGGATTTTCGAAAGGATGAGCACTGTTGGCGTTGTAGAAGCCACCACCGTTGGTACCCAACATTTTGATGGCTTCCTGGGAGGCGACCGGGCCCTGCGCGATGTTCTGATCGGTCACCGTGTCCGACAGCAGCTTGCCGTCCTGACCAATCATTGGTTTGCCGTCCGTCCCCACTCTCTGTACGTGCTGGGACTCGACTAATTTCACCGCGTCGTAAGGCCTGAGGTTTTGAACCACGCCCTGGGAAACGAGCAGCAGGGCATAAACGAGGCACATCGGCACCAGAAGCCAAAGAGTAGACCGCGTCATGTCCACCCAGAAATTGCCGATCGTTTCTTTTTCCCGACGGGCAATGCCACGAATGAAGGCGATGGCCAGGGCAATGCCCACGGCAGCGGAAGTAAAGTTGTGATAAGCAAGACCAGCCATCTGGGTCAGATAGCTCATGGTGGTCTCGCCCACATAGTTTTGCCAGTTAGTATTGGTAGTGAAGGAAGCGGCAGTGTTGAAAGCCAAATCTGGCGCCACCGCACCCAACTTCTGCGGATTCCAAGGCAAGAATTGTTGCAGCCGCTGAATGGCATAAAGCAGCAGCATGGTGACGCCGCTGAAGAGCAACATGGAAAATGCGTACTCGGTCCAGCGCATTTCGTGGTTCTCGTCGACCGTAGTGATGCGATACAGCAATCGTTCCGCGGGGCGCATAACGGGATCAAGAAAAGTGCGTTCCCGGTTGAACACCCTCGCCATGAAGACGCCCAGCGGCTTAGTGACCGCGAATATGACAAGCAAAAATAGAATGATCTGAAACCAGCCATTCACCGTCATTTCTCAAAACCTTTCCGGACGCAGTAGTGCGTACAGCAGGTAGACCATCATCAACACGGTGATTACCAGCATGATGACCGATTCAATTCCCATGACAATCACCTCAACGAATCCGATCGCAAAACCTCACGTATGCAATGGCAAGCAGAAAGAATGCAATGGTTGCCACCAGAAAAATAATGTCTCGCATAGTGATTCCTCCTGAAAGTTAGAAGTGCCGCCGGTTCCGAAACGCATAGACCGGAAAACGGCTTGTTCGATCTATTCGCGGTTCTTCTATTTGCACTTGGTAAAGAATGGGCCCAGGACCCACCTGATCCGCGAATGCGTCCGCTAGCTGGCCTTTACCAGGTCTCATGCGAACGATATATCCAGCGGATACTCCGGATAGGTCGGCAATCAGTCCAACGAGGAACCAAATCATGAATCCCGTGCCCAAGACACAAAGGAGCCACATCGTCGCTTTCCCTGAAACGCTAATTAACGAGAGGAAAAGTGGCATGGTGACCTCAACGCATCGCCCGATTCTTTCTGCGTTACTTGACTATTTGACAGCGTTGAACATAAGGTTTGCGTAAGAAGGACATAAAAAAGTCATAAAGACCCATCGGTCCGAGCAAGAAACTCGCGTGGATTGCCTGCTAGCAGCCCCATTCTGCTTTTCGGGGCTGGCGAAATAGCTTTCGTTCGCCTTCTCTTCTGCGTGCGGGGAATCCAATTCGAGCCAGGTCAAGTGCTGGTCTTCCCGAAGCGCGACGTATCGCTGACAAATCTGGCTTACCGCTATCCTGAATCGCCTAGAACTTGACCATGATTGCCATCCTTATACTGCCTTCATCCTTCCGCAGGTCGGGGCAAAAGCCTGCTCCGGCGATGCATGCAAAGCCCGGTGTCGCGGACAAGAACGGTCCGGGAACGAAAGTTGTGCCAGGTACCACCGAGCCGGCTGCTGGGTTTGGAATCGTGCTGGGGTTAAGGTTGTCGCCCGGAGTGATTCCACCACGACCTGAAAAATACGGCACATTTGCATGGCGATAGCCGTACTCCCAGAGGAAGGTGATGTACTGTTTGGGCATCCAGTCAAAAGTGATGGAGCTATCCCAGGCTTTGTAAGGGTCGCCAGGATTCTGCGTGAAGTAAGGCGAGCCGCTGATGGCATCGGCGCCATTGATTGGTGGAAGCAACGCCAGGTAGCGGCCAGGATTGTCGATGGCTCCGCCGCCTAGAGTGAGTGCATAGACGTCTTTCTTAAACCACATGCGGTTGTAGAGCATCCAGCCCGCAAAGGTCTGTTTGCTGCTGGTCGCAGTGTTATGGTGGCAATTTACGTTGTTGTTGATTGTCCTTCCTTGTGCGCTGACAAAGTTTCCGTGGCCGCCGTATTCGCAGCCCAGGTCTCCGGTGAGCGTGAATGCCATCTTGTCCAGGGTTCTTTCCGGATGGTCGTAATATTTGATCTCGATGCTGTCGTCGGTATGAATGCGCGAGCGGCCGAATTGGCCGTCTCCATTGCCCAGGGTGTCTTCTCCCATGCCGTAGTTATTGAAGACCATCGACATCCAGCTCATCGGACGGTATAAAATCTGCCCGCCGAGCCCAGGTCTACTACCCATTCTGCCGTAGGATTGCCATCCGTTGATGACCCAGGGTTCGATCTTTAGTTTGTTCGTAGGAAACCACTGAACCCGTAGACCATTAAAAAACCAGGGAGTGTTCGAGGATACATAGGAAGGCTGATACGCCCAGTTATCGAAGTTGTAGTAACTAAATAAACCGATATAAGAAACGAAGATTCCTGCGTCCACATTGAGCCCGTGGTTTACATCGAAGTGGTATCCGCCGTAGGCTTCAGAAAAATATTTGTATGCCCCGCGTAAATCCCACTGGCCGCGTCCAGAGCTGGCGTCGTTTCGTGGGGTCGTGACTCCAAACATCCCGCCCAGAGTTAAGACTCGGCCACGAACATTTTGCCAGTGGAAATCGCCGCCAAAGCTGATCTGCTCGATTTGGATTTCGTTCGATCGAAATATCTCGGTTGACCCACCGATGGTGTCGTCCTTGGGATGGTTGAGGCTGCTTATGAAGTTGGTGTCGAAACGAATTTCCGGCGTGAAGAATTTCGAGTCCCAGACTGCGTCTTTAGTGCGAGGGTTGCCGTTGAGCCACGTCCAATCCGCATATGCAAATGGGGTGACCGTGTCGCCCAGCTGAGGCGCGGTGGCAGGTGGCGTGGAGACAGTCTCGCTTTGCGATTGCAGCGGGCCAGCCGATGCTGTATTGAACCCTCCTTCGGTTGCTTTTACCGGGGGAGCTTCTGCGACGCTGGATGGCTGTTCCGTCGTCGAGTGTTTCTTTAGTTCGGTTTCTAACTGTTCAATGCGGGCTTTCAGAAGCTCAAGTTCTTTGGTCATTTCCACGGGGTCTATGATGTGCGCGCCCGACTCCGCCGGCTTGCTGTTGGCTGCGCTAACGTCGGTTTTATCTGGGGCTGGCCGCGCAACCTCGCCAAGCTTTGCCGTCTGACCACCTGCCTCGGTCTGAGCTTGAGCCGAGGCGAGCAGAGCCTGAGAAAGAACAAAACTTACGAGAAGCAGTACGAACATCGCTGCAACGGGGACGATCTTACGCAGTCGAGTTGTCATAATTTTCATCTGTCGAATCATTGCGATTTCTTTCCTGCGAACTGATTCCGGCGCTTTTCCGAGCCATTCCATTCCACCGGAACGGCCATAAAAATGTTGTAAAAAGAACATAAAATATTTGTAAGAATTGCTGGAAACTCGCATCTCGCAGAACAAGACCTCGATTTTCGAAAAGAAATAGGGCAGCTCAGAGCCGCGATGTCGATGAAGAAAATTGTCGATGAATGATTGCAATAGAACGACGATCAAGGCCGACAAAGTAAAAGAGCAGCCACAGTTCACCGAGGGGCGGAGCCATCGTCTGCCCCGGCGAGCGCATGCGGGCAGTTCATAGGGCCGGAAATTTAAGTCTTGGCGACGGGATATATGGTGGGCGGGCGTTCGCTACGAATTCGATGAACAAGATATCCCACCACGGCGATGTTGAAAATGAGTATCAGGGTTTTGACCGAACTTGGATGGCGATAGATCTCGTAAACCTCAAGTGGAACCAGCGAACTCGTGATAATCACGCTGAACCATTCAGCCCAACGTTTCACCAGCCAGAGGCCAGTCCCTTCAGTTAGGAAGAGCGCCGCGTAGACGAAGCTGACGACGCCAAAGCTTTCTATTTTGTCTGGAGTTAAATTGGCAGCTTTCTGAAGTGCTTTATCGATATACCGATTGCCGGGATCCAAACCAAGCACTTTCACCCAGTGTTCTATTAAGCTCGCAATATCTCTGTGAAGCAGGTGTAGAGCACTCATTCCCACCGCGATCAGAAGGACTGCCTTGCAGAGCTTGAATAACGCAATGAGACGGATCACCCGATCGTCGGCGAATTTCATTTGCAGCTATAGTAGCCCAGTCTTTGTTTCCAGGCTGGTGTGAGGCCATCGAGAAACGATGCAACAGAACGCGTTCCAAGAATCGCTTCTCAAGCAAGTCGGTTGCGGGCCAAGGAGCCGCTATGAGTTTGAGTACCAGGAGAATATGCCAGTCGGCCCACAAATGAACGTTGGGCGGAGAGCGGCGTCATCGGGAGCTGAAAGAACAGTCGATCATGACAGACGAGCATTCTGGACTCGACCTGTGTCGGCTGCATGAAACGCTACTTTATTACCTGAAGATTATTGGTTACCGAGAACGTGCCCGGGACACCGTTAGCGCGCATCCCGGCAATGTTTTTATCGCCTTCGCTGTCGACCACGCCTTCGAGCGCGACGTGGCCATTCTTGACGATGATGCGGATTGGTTTCTGGACACCCAATTGATATTTCTCGAGCGCGGGATATCCGTAAATTGCGCGGAACAGTTGCAAGCGCAGACGGTCGTCCATGGGGGACGGCGGCATCACTTCGATTTGATTCTCCACGTGTTCAACGCCTTCGATGCGCTTCACTACATTTTCAGCATCGGACTTCAACGACGGCCGCACGACTTGCCCAAGTAAGGTGACGTTGTAGCCATCCACTTTGAAGGCGATATTGTCGAACACGCCGAAGTACGGGAGCATTACCAGTTCGTGGCGCACTTCTTTTTGAATGCGCGCTTCAGCCTTTGGCGATACCGCGTCCTGGGCGCAACAAAGCGTTGAGAATACGAGGAAACTGATGGTGAAAAACGGCAGCTTGTATTTCATGGCGATCCCTCCTCCGTAAAGTGAGAACCCAAATCCACCGAATATTGCTGTTGCCAGCATCCTACATCTTTAATTCGCGACAAGACCAGAGTCTCGACATTCGCAGCGCCCCAACCTCAGGCGGATCCGGTGAGCGGCGCGTTTTCCCATTCCCTCAAAAGCCTTCGGAGTATTCATGTCGTTTCATTATGGGTTAATAATATTCCAATCACTGGCTCGAGTTTCGGGGAAAGAATCTGAATGGTCGCGAGCGCGAGCAAATATGCGAAGCCCGCGATCAAGAAGGGGACCATGTAGCTGCCAGTCCACTGCAAGGTGTGCCCGACGATCTTCGCGATCAGCATTCCTCCGATAGCTCCTGCCATTCCTCCCATACCGACTACCGAGCCGACCGCCTGTGCCGGAAAAATGTCTGACGTCAGAGTAAATAAATTGGCGGAAAATCCCTGGTGACCGGCGGCCGCGAGACCAATGAGAAGGACCGCGCCCCACATACTTTCGACGCGATAGGCAAACACGATCGGAATGATGCTGATGGCGCAAACCAGCATCGCAATTTTGCGGGCCATGTTTACACTTCTGCCGTGATGAATCAGCCATGATGACAGCCATCCCCCAGCTACACTACCGACATCCGCCATCAAATAGATCACCAGGATTGGCACGCCGATCTTCAAGAACGCCACGCCATGCTTACGCTGCAAGAAGTCGGGAACCCAAAAAAGATAAAACCACCAGATCGGGTCGGTCATGAACTTGGCGGCCACGAAAGCCCAGGTTTGCCGGTACCCGATCAAGCTTAGCCAGGTTGTTTTGGCCGCCGGAAAGGATGGATCGCTCCGGATGTAATCTAATTCGTTCTTGGAAAGGCGCGGGTGTTCCTCAGGTTTCCGATATAGCAGCAGCCAAAAAATGAGCCATAGGAACCCCAGCGCGCCGGTCAACAAAAATGCCGACCGCCATCCCCAATGGATGGTGATCCAGGGTACGACCAGTGGCGTGATAATGGCGCCAATATTTGTACCGGCATTAAATATTCCGGTCGTCAATGCCCGTTCTTTTTTGGGGAACCATTCGGCTACGGTTTTTATACTGGCAGGAAAGACTCCAGCCTCGCCGAATCCCAAGGCAGAGCGGGCAACCACGAAACTTGTAAAGGAACTTCCGATGGCGTGTCCCATCGAAGCCAGGCTCCAGAACACCATGACCACTGCATAACCGAGTCGCGTGCCCACACGATCGATCAATCGACCGACGACTACCATACCGACTGCGTAGGCCGCCTGGAAAGCGAATACCAGGTTGCCGTAGTCAATTTCGTTCCAACCGAAATCGTGTTGCAGCGTGGTTTTGAGCACTCCCAGGACCTGGCGATCCATGTAGTTTTTGGTGGTCCCGAAAAGGAGGAGAGCACAGATAATCCAACGAAAATGACCAATCCGCGATGAAGTCGATGGAGGCAGGTCTCCCGACGCGAAATCGGACGAGGACGCCTGCCTGCCGAATGTAGCGCTAGGATCCATGAAGTTCTTGCTCGTTAGTTTTTCCGGCTGGTTTCGAGCCCTGAAGATTTCGGATCAATGTGCATCTCTTCCAGCATCTTACCGTGTTCATGCGGCGGTCACCAGTAAAGTCCGCAACCAGCCGGCCGTCGCGGGGCAACGGGTCGGGCGATAACGCGCCGTGAGAAAATTGCGGCATCGCCATGTGCAAAACAGTGTGTCCGCCCGATCGCAAATTGTAGAATGCGGAATCCAATTTACTTGCGAGGAGAGAATACAATGTGTCCAGATTTTTCGCGTAGAGAATTCATTGTCGGCCTGGGAGTATTGGCCGCGAATATTCCAGTGGCAGCCGTAGCTCTTCAAACGTCGTCGAAGTCAGGGTCTGCGGGGCTGGCAAAATCCCCGTTCAAAATTGCCGTGATCACCGATGAAATCTCGCAGGATTTCGGCCACGCCTGTGAAGTGGCTTCCCAGCAATTCGGCATGGGGTGGATCGAGATACGAACTTTGTGGGACAAAAATATCCTGAAACTTGACGCTAGTCAGGTTGCCGAGGCGAAAAGACTGATCAAGAAAAACAACCTGCGGGTCACCGATATTGCCAGCCCTCTGTTCAAAGTCGACTGGCCGGGCGCCCCAAAATCGAAGTTCAGCCCTGCACACGATCAATTCAATGCAGACTTCACCTACGAAGAGCAGGGCGAAGTCCTCGACCGGAGCATCGCGCTGGCCAAGGAATTCTCGACCGATCGGATACGCTGCTTCGACTTCTGGCGACTCGACGATCAGGCTCCATATCGTCATGCCATGAACGAAGTCTTGCAAAACGCCGCCGAAAAAGTGGGGAAGAACGGGAAAATTCTTATCCTGGAGAACGAATTCGAATGTAATACCGCTACCGGCGCAGAGGCCACCAAGACTCTGAGCGCCGTGCCGTCACGATCCTTTATGCTCAACTGGGACCCAGGGAATGCTGCGATGCTAGGCGAGAATCCATATCCGGATGGCTACAACCTTTTGCCCAAAGACCGGATTGGTCATTGCCATTGCAAAGATATCGTCAAGACCAACGACAAATTCGAATGGGCTGCGATGGGCAAAGGCATCATTGACTGGGCGGGCCAGTTTGCTGCGTTAAAGCGTGATGGCTATCATCACGTTGTAAGCCTGGAAACTCATTGGCGCGGGGCCGGGACGCCCGAAGCTTCTTCCATTCAGAGTTGGGCCGGAATGAAAGAAGCGCTTCAGAAAGCTGGAGCGCTCTAAGAGCGCAGCTCATCGTTTCAGTCCCGAAAGCTCCATTCCGTCCCCGACGGATCTGACGAATGCCGGCATCAATCTGCTCTCGGCGTCGACGAGGCCTCCGGGCCTTAACTCGCTCGAAAATCTGGTCGCCGCCGATCCCGCATTCTTTCCCGCTATATAAGGAAGGAGGATAAGCACTCCGCACCGCGCTTCTCACCTTTCCGAGGTCTTTCTCAAACGCCGCGACGATGGCGTTGTCACCGTTATCCACGCCAAGCCCAATATTTGCAGCAAGTTACGAATTCAGGTGAATTCATGAAGTCTTTAGACGTTCGCCATTGTCAATGGACAGGATCTGCCGCAGTATGCGGCACATGACACAGCCAAACGATCTCTGGCGAGTTTGCATCCCGAACCAATCCGGGTGTCGTTCTTCAATCGTCGAGGGGATTTAATGGCAGGAAACGGTAAAAATCTAAGGAGGATCTATATGCGACTACGCGTTTTCTCGATCATGATTGTTCTTTTGATTTGCTCTTTCGCCGCCGCTCAACAACCCGGTACCGAGGACGCTATTCCACAGAAATACAAAACCACCCCGCCCGCCCAACAAACCATGACGGATTTTCAACCAGACACCTTGGGCGCGTGCTCAAATACTTTTACATCAGGATCGGACAATACTTACCTGGCGTACTGTGTGCAGCCGGACGGGAACATCATCTACATCTCAACCCCGGCTGGCCATATCATGAATAATATTGACGAAGGTTACGGCCTCTGTGATGCCACAGCGCCTAATACCTATTTCGATTTCGGCGACCGGTTCGGCGCCTCCGGAAACTGGAATGCTCCTGTGCAGAACAGTAAAACCGCGACTGCGGTCAAAATCACGCGAACCACGTCCGACGGTATTTGGACCCTGACGCAAAACATTATTCAAGTTGCGTCAACTTCGTCGATCAAAGTTTCCATGACACTCAAGAACAACAGCACCATCGCAAGGACAGCCTATCTCACACGTTATATCTACACGGCTCCGGACGGAGTGTTGTTCAACAACTTCGATGGGACCCAGAACTCTGCGTTTTCCTGGAATTCGATTGGTTCGGGAACGCACCCATTTGGCTTGATGCTACAGAATGTAGGCACTTCGAAATTCCCAGCCTACAACGGGTTTGCACAGAATACCGCCAACCCGCCCGTACCTTGCGACTATGCCCGGTATTGGACCGGCGGTTTGGCGGCCAATATCAATGGTTCGCTAATCATGGTCTACACCGGCGTACTGCCAGCCGGCAAATCCAAGATTTTTACGATGACCTATAAGGGCATTTAGAAAAGCTTCGGGCTGCCAGGCCTGGACAAAAGACCAGGCCTGGTTATTGTTCGCCGAGAGAGCCACGCAAGACGGTGATGGACGCCATCGGAAGCTGGTAGAGCGTTTCTGCACCGCCGCTCACGTTCGACTTGGAGGGAGGACCGTCGGGATCCGCGCGACCGCGTTCTCCTTCCGGATGCCACTGGTATTCGGCGGACCCGAAAGTGATGTGATCAACCGGGCCTGAAAAGTGACGGTCGCGCCCGGCACCCGCATCATTGAAAACAATCTTCACTGCGTGATCGTTGTATTGGTCTCGATTGACCAGCATCACGGACCACTGTCCGTCGGGACGCTGTACGGCATAGGCCGTGACCAGCAAGGTTCCAGCAGCGTCGGTCACGTCGCTCGACACTTTGAACAGTTTGTGCGGCGCATCGATAGGTTGGACCCACTCCTTGGTGATGACCTGCGTGGCCAGGTATTGAGGCGGATAGCCGAGTACCTTGTAATCCCTGTCCAGCATAAGAAAGCCGCCGAGATGATCCGGATAAGGCATGTAGTGGAAAAAGTAAGTGGCCCCGGCGCCGGCGGTCATCATGGAGCCAACGTAGTCCGCGAGCCACAATGCGCTCTTTACAGTGGAAGGTCCGGCCCCGCCGCCGATGTTGCCCTCGGTCATAAAAAAAGGAATATTCGGCGGCAAGCCATTGTCCTTCCAGACTTGCACGATGTGGCTGACGTATCCCGGCTCTGGATATAGGTCGGCCCATGAGTAGGTGGGCTTGTCCTGGTAGGGATAGTGTTCAAAAGAGAAGAAGGTGAAGTCATTGATTCTGCCGTGTGCTTTCAGGTAGTCGACGAATCGTCCGAGCCAGGAAACTTTTCCTGCCGCATCCGGCCACACTTCAACGTCATCGAATGTCCCCTCGAATGGCGGTCCTCCCAACTTTGCTTCAGGAACGAGCCGGTGAATCGCCGTCGCGAACTGCAGGTACAGCGCGCCATAATCCTCAGGTAGCATGTGCTGCCCGTCGGCCTCTTCTCCCATCTCAATCCAGGAGATCGGATAGTGACGTTTATACAGGTAAGCAATCTCGTTCGCGGCGTCCTCGGGTGTGGAATACAGCATTGCAATCGGGACCATCGTCGGAAGTCCGCGAGTTACACCGCTGGTGAAGAAGAAATCGAATCCCACCTGGTCTCCCCTCGATTGGTCCATATCGGGAGCCGCATGCCACGGGTCAACCGAGGAAGGCCAAGTCACGGTCTGGTTGCGGCTGGGAAAATGGGTGACGTAATCGTTGAATTGACCGTCTGCTGCGAGAGCCCCGGCATAAAGTTCGTTGACGGCGTAGCCCACGCAGTTTCGCTTGTCGGTTGAGCCGTGAGTGTCACATGTGTTGGAAGATTCGGTCATCCAGATACGGATATATCGCACGGGGATCGTCCATGAAACCAGCTTGAGCGTGACCGTGCCACCTTTGCCTTCAGTGATGGCTCCGGTAGGAAAAGTTTGCCACGTGCCCTTGGTGGTCCCGTCATAGAAAGGTTCCAATTCGCCGGTCCAGAACTGCACAGAGTAATGTTTGGCGTAGGGTTCAGCCCAGTCAATCTTTATGGCGTTGACCGGGATTTTGCTGCCCAGATCAATCATCACCCATTGCGGATGCAGAGAGTCGTCCTCGCCGGTGAAAGCTTTGGTGAGGTATGGGTTACTCTTCCAATACGATTTCGGATCGCCGTCGGTGAGACGGGACCAGCCGTTCCCGTCGCCCCGGCTGAATCCGCGGTGGGGAAGCGGCGCTGCCCAGGAGTGGCGAATCATTTCCGAAGTCGGGTTTGCGCTGCCGACAAAGTAGCCTTGCTGTTTATCCGCGTCGCTCCAGGTACCAGCCGGGTTCCAGTGCCAGGCCTCGACCATCAGCTCGGTGTTTTGACGATAACTCACGGTTTGCCATCCCGCTCCAAGAATCTCTTTGAGCAGCGGATCGGTCAGTAAATGTTCGGGCGTTCCGGTTCGCAGCCGATCAATCGATGCGCCCAGCGAGCGGACTGGACTGAAGGTGTTGGCGACGTGCGAGGGCGCAGCATCGACGACGATAGTCTGAGCAGCAGTTGTGGTCGCGATCGAACTTGCCGCCAAAAGAAACAGACCAATCCTAAGACAGCTGCGAAGAGCTCGGCCATCCCTGTCCGACGCCATTGTTGCCTCCTTACAATCTCTGCAACCGATCAGTGGCTACGGCGAGAATTTTAACTCAGACCTCGCAGCGGCAGAGCACACGGCGACGCGAATGAACCGCCGGAAGATCAATTTACTGATTGAGTTCGGAAAACGCAATGGACGATGGGCCGGGTGGAGCAGGGACTTTTCAAGGCAT